>NZ_CP009913.1:70000-1270000 GCF_000785515.1 Streptococcus salivarius | reverse complement strand
CCGTTTGGTACACTCAACTGTAGCACCAGACACACAAATCCACACTCACATGTGTTACTCAGAATTTACAGATATCATTCCAGCCATCGACAACTTGGATGCTGACGTTATCTCATTTGAAGCTAGTCGTTCAAATCTTGAAATCTTGGATGAACTTAAAGCACAAAACTTCCAAACAGAAGTTGGACCTGGGGTTTACGATATCCACTCACCACGTGTCCCACAAGACGGTGAAATTGACCACACTATCGAAGCAATCTTGGCTAAAGTACCAAGTGGTAAAGTCTGGATTAACCCTGACTGTGGTTTGAAGACTCGCGGAATCAAAGAAACTAAAGAAAGCTTAATCAAGCTTGTAGAAGCTGCAAAAGCAGCTCGCGAAAACTTGTAAGCAGAAGTTATCATACGTTGAAGACCTTCTTCCTTAAGTGTAGAAGGTTTTCAATAGCTAATAATATTCTAAAGATTTTTGCAAGCAGGCTATGATTAACAAGTGTACGCTACTTATGAAGTCAGTAGGCACTTAAAACTGCTTTTGTCTTAACAAAAATCTAAAAAGAAGAAGGTATAAAATATGACAAGCCAAACACCATCACTCTCTTTTGAAGTATTTCCACCCAACCCAGCAGTGGGTAATGAAAAAATTCTACGTGCCCTCGAGGATATGCAAGGATTGGCCCCACACTTTATCAGTGTGACAGCTAGTAATAACAAATATAATATCAAAGAGACGACGGTTCCTTTGGCAGATCATATTCAAAATGACCTAGCTATCCCAACGATTGCTCACCTTCCAGCTATCTATTTGAGTAAAGAAAAGGTTGCTGATACCTTACGTGACTTGGATGCTGTTGGTGTACACCGTATCTTAGCCCTACGTGGCGATATTATCCCAGGTGTTGAACCTCTTAAAGATTTTAGATATGCAACTGATTTGATTGAGTTTATCAAGGACCAAGCTCCTCAATTTGATATCATCGGTGCCTGCTATCCTGAAGGGCATCCCGATTCAGCAAATCAAATCTCTGATATCCAAAACCTCAAGAAAAAGGTTGATGCAGGTTGTTCTAGCCTTGTAACCCAACTCTTCTTTGATAATGAGCGTTTCTATGATTTTCAAGATAAATGTACCTTGGCTGGCATTGACGTACCAATTCATGCTGGAATTATGCCTATCTTGAATCGTAACCAAGCTCTACGTTTGCTTAAGACTTGTGAAAATATCCATTTGCCACGTAAGTTCCGTGCCATTTTGGATAAGTATGAACATGATCCTGAGTCACTTAGAGCGGCAGGTCTTGCCTATGCTATTGACCAGATTGTCGACCTTGTTACTCAAGATGTTGCAGGCGTTCACCTCTATACCATGAATAATGCAGAAACTGCTCGTCATATTCATGAAGCTACTCATTCCTTGTTTAAGCATCATTCACAAGTTGGCGCTCTATAATTGAATCATAAAAATACCCCCTATAGATCAATCTATAGGGGGTTTCGTAGTTTTAGTATGAAAAAGGTGACTTGCTTACGTAATCCTAGTATTGTCATGTATAAAAAAGACTTAGAGCTTAGCTCTAAGTCTTAAGTATTATTCGCCTACGAAAGCATTGATTTCTGCTTCGATGTTAGCAATTTTTTCTTTAGCATCTGCTTCAGATTCACCAACTGTAGCAATGTAGAATTTGATTTTTGGTTCTGTACCTGAAGGACGAACGGCAAACCATGAATCATCAGCCAAGATGTATTTAAGTACGTTACTTGGAGGAGTTGTTAATTTTTCAACGCCGTCAGCAGTAGTAGCTGTTTGTTCCAAGAAGTCTTCTGTCTTAGCAATGTCTGTGTTGTTGAATTGTTTAGGAGCATTGTCACGGAATTTATCCATGATTTTCTTGATTTCAGCAGCTCCGTCAACACCTGAAAGGGTAACAGAGATAGTTTTTTCTGCGAAGTAACCATATTGTTTGTAGATTTCTTCGATACCGTCTGCCAAAGTCATGCCACGTGAACGGTAGTAAGCAGCGATTTCAGCAACGATAAGAACAGCTTGGATAGCGTCTTTGTCACGTACGAATGGTTTGATGAGGTAACCGAAGCTTTCTTCGAAACCAAGCATGTAAGTGTGGTTGTGTTGTGTTTCAAATTCATGAATTTTTTCACCGATAAATTTGAAACCAGTCAAGACGTTAAACATAGTTGCGCCGTAGCTTTCTGCAATCTTAGTAACCAACTCAGTTGATACGATTGATTTACAGAGGGCAGCATTGGCAGGAAGGGTACCAGCTGTTTTGTGAGCTTCAAGAATATATTTAGCAATGATAGCTCCGATTTGGTTACCAGAAAGGTTGAGGTAAGAACCATCTGGTTGGCGGATTTCAACACCAAGGCGGTCAGCATCTGGGTCAGTTGCAACCAATACATCAGCGTCTACTTTGCGACCAAGTTCTTCAGCAAGAGCAAAGGCAGCTTGGCTTTCAGGGTTTGGAGATTTAACGGTTGAGAAGTCAGCATCTGGAACGGCTTGAGCTTCAACAACTTGAACTGCTTCAAATCCAGCTTGGGCAAGGGCACGACGAGCCAACATTTCGCCGGTACCATGAAGTGGTGTGTAGACAATCTTCATGTCGCGACCGTATTCATTGATCAAGTCTTGGTTGATGTTAACGCCTTTGACTTCTTTCAAGTATTCAGCGTCGACGTTTTCACCGATAACTTCAATCAAGCCGCTAGCTTTGCTTTCTTCAAGGTCAGCCAATTGGACAGTGAATGGATTTTCGATAGCGCGGATGTAATCTGTCAAAGCATCGGCATCTGCAGGTGGCATTTGTCCACCGTCTTCACCGTATACCTTGTAACCATTAAATGGAGCAGGGTTGTGGCTAGCTGTTACCATGATACCAGCAAATGTGTGGAGATGACGAACAGCAAATGACAATTCAGGTGTTGGACGTAGGCTTTCAAATACATAAGATTTGATACCATGAGCAGCCAAAACTTGAGCAGATTCAAAAGCAAACTCAGGAGAGAAGTGACGGCTATCGTAAGCAATAGCAACACCACGTTTTTTAGCTTCTTCCCCTTTTGAGTCAATCAATTGGGCCAAACCTTCAGTTGCTTGGCGAACAACGTAAATGTTAATGCGGTTAGTACCGGCACCAATCAATCCACGCATACCAGCTGTACCGAATTCAAGGTTGGTATAGAAGGCATCTTCTTTCGTTTTTTCATCCATTGCGACCAACTCATCACGAAGGTAAGCAGGCAATTCAGCAAAGTCGAGCCATTTTTGATAATTTTCAGTGTAAGACATAGCAATCTCCTTTATATTTTTAAACGCTTACATTATACCATAATTAAAGAAAAAAAACATGGTAATTACCATGTTTTTTCTTTATTTTTTCAATCGCAGTAACACTGGTGTGATACTTAGAGTTAACAGACCGGCGATAATCATTTCAGCAATCGAATTTGTTGTGAAAATGGTTGCCATCAGTGTTTTGCCACCTGCTGTGTAGAAGTTAGGGATTAGGAAATAGATGCCGAGAAGTACGAAAAATGTATTTGTGAAAGCACCTAAAACCCCAGATAGCATCAGACCTAGACGGTTTTGAAGTAATTTGTAGACAAAGTAAGGGAAAATACCGATCAGGATACGAGGAACGATGGCAATGACTGCAGATGCCCAAGTTCCCCCTTCAACAAAAGGACTAAAGAGATAGCTACTAACCGTATAGATAACAGTGTTTCGAATAATACTCATAATTCCCATGAAGCCACCCAAATAAGCTCCAATTTTAGGACCGTAGACGATGCTAGCGATAATAACTGGGATATGGGTTAGGGTTGGTTTGATTGGAAGTACAAAAGCAGCAAAGATGGTTTGACTGAGTACTTCGATTACAACCATTGTAGCTATCAAGAGGGATAACTGAGCCGTTTGGTTTGCTTTATTTTTCTTATTCATCATAAACTCCTTTTTATTCTCTGCAAGGCTATTTTGTTAAAGCATTGTCAATGGATTCAATAATGTCATCAATATCAGCTAAGGCACCACGTCCTGTATCTCCACAAGCCAGTAAACCTGATTTTGGAAGAATTTCTTGGTAGCCAAGGTCATGCAAAGTATTTAGATTCTTCTTAGTCAGTGGATTTTCATACATTTTCGTATTCATTGCAGGGGCAATTAGTTTTGGGGTGGTGCTAGGTAAAGCTAAAGCAGTAGCAGTAAGCATATTATCGGCTAGACCATATGCTAATTTGGCAATGGTATTTGCTGAAGCTGGAGCTACAACAAAGAGGTCAGCTTCTTTACCTAAGTCAATATGATTAATACGTTCAGCCAATTTTTCTTCCATGACATCAGTGTGAACAGGGTTCTTCGAAAGGACTTGAAGTGTCAGAGGGGTGATAAAGGCTTGAGCAGCTTCAGTCATAATGACGTGAACGTCATAACCTTTTTTCTTTAACCTACTTGTTAGATCAGCTGCTTTATAGGCAGATATTGATCCTGAAACAGCAAGGATGATACGTTTAGTCATGGCATATCCTTTCAAATAAGGCTCGAGCAATCGCAGATTTAGTCGTAACTTTCTCCTCGTTTTTTTCGTCAACAAGATAGGCAATATGCTGATTTGGAGTAATGTCACTCAAGTCGTTGGCAACAATAATATCAGCTTTGTTGTGTTTCAGACTTGCACGAGCAACCTCAAAAAGCTCTTCTTTACTTACATTAACCAAAAGTTTGAAGCCAATCAATTGAATATCAGGATTCCATTGTTTGACGAGGCTAATGACCTTCGGTGTTTTTTTAAGAAAAAGAACCTGATAATCAGAAGCCGATGATATCTTGCTTTCAGTGTTAGATTTATGCAAGAATTGAGCGAGATCTTCGGTGTCCTCCAGTTCAGCAAAATCCGTCATATAAATAGGAGTATAATCAGAGACTGCCATACTATGTATAAGAACATCGTGCTCTTTGACGAGTGGCTCCATCTTTTTGAGAAGACTTTCTACGTTCGTAATTTCTGTAATCTTTAGATTTTCTTTCGGTTCTGGTTTAACCGCTGTCTTGGTCGTTACTAAGGTTACTTGGTGACCCTTAGCCAAGAAAAGTTCAGCGATTTCCTTTCCTAGATAACCTGTTGAATGGTTTGTGATTCCACGTACAGCATCAATCTTTTCAGTGGTACCACCCGATGTAATCAAAATTTTCATAGTAGTATTGTACTAAAAATTGGGTCTTTAGTAAATAAAAAGTAAGTATTTTTGAGGCGTACCCCTATAAATTAAAGTTATAACGATTTATAACAAAACAAAAACCGAACATTGAAAAGTAATTAACCAAAAATAATGCGTTTTTTATCAAACTCTGATATAATAGATTCTAGAAAAATATAGAGGAGTGTCTCATGAAAACAGATATCGAAATTGCTCAAAGTGTAGAATTAAAACCAATCACAGAAGTAGTTGAAAAAGTTGGAATCGGCTTTGACGATTTGGAACTCTACGGAAAATATAAGGCAAAATTGTCATTTGATAAAATCAATGCTGTCAAAGACAATAAGCCAGGAAAATTGATTTTGGTGACAGCTATCAACCCAACACCAGCTGGTGAAGGGAAATCAACCATGTCAATTGGTCTTGCAGATGCTCTTAACAAAATTGGTAAGAAAACAATGATTGCCCTTCGTGAACCATCACTTGGTCCGGTTATGGGAATCAAAGGTGGTGCTGCAGGTGGTGGTTACGCTCAAGTGCTTCCGATGGAAGATATCAACCTCCACTTCACAGGGGATATGCACGCTATTACTACAGCGAATAATGCTTTGTCAGCCCTTCTTGACAACCATATTCATCAAGGAAATGCTCTCGGCATTGACCAACGCCGTATCATTTGGAAACGTGTGGTTGACCTTAATGACCGTGCGCTTCGTCATGTAAACGTTGGTCTTGGCGGACCACTTAATGGTATTCCACGTGAAGATGGTTTTGATATTACTGTTGCGTCTGAAATCATGGCGATTCTTTGCTTGGCTACTGATATTAATGACCTTAAAGAACGTTTGGCAAATATTGTAGTTGCCTACCGTTATGATCGTACACCAGTTTATGTACGTGATCTTGAAATTGAAGGTGCGCTTACCCTTATTCTTAAAGATGCCATCAAACCAAACTTGGTACAGACAATTTATGGGACACCAGCCTTGGTACACGGTGGTCCATTTGCCAACATCGCTCACGGATGTAACTCAGTTCTAGCTACAGCTACAGCTCTTCGTTTGGCTGATTATACGATTACTGAAGCAGGTTTCGGTGCTGACCTTGGTGCTGAAAAATTCCTTGATATCAAGACTCCAAACCTCCCAACAACTCCTGATGCCGTTGTTATTGTTGCAACACTTCGTGCTCTCAAAATGCACGGTGGGGTAGCCAAAACTGACCTCTCTGAAGAAAATGTTCAGGCCGTTCGTGATGGCTTCGCAAACTTGAAACGTCATGTAGAAAACGTTCGTAAATTTGGTCTTCCAGCAGTCGTTGCTATTAACGAGTTTGTTGCTGATACAGAAGCTGAAATTGCAGCCCTTAAAGAACTTTGTGCAGAAATCGATGTTCCTGTTGAATTGGCTAGCGTTTGGGCTAATGGTGCTGATGGTGGTATTGACCTTGCCAACGCAGTAGTTGATGCTGTTGAAAATGGTAATGCCGACTATAAACGTCTTTATTCTGATGATGATAGCTTGGAAGAAAAAATCACTAAGATTGTTACTGAAATCTATGGTGGTAAATCAGTTGTCTTCGAGAAAAAAGCTAAGAACCAACTCAAACAATTTGCAGAATTCGGTTGGGATAAATTGCCAGTATGTATGGCTAAAACACAATATAGCTTCTCAGATAACCAATTCTTACTTGGAGCACCAGAAGGTTTTGATATCACTATCCGTGAATTTGTTCCTAAAACAGGTGCTGGATTTATCGTAGCTCTTACAGGAGACGTCATGACAATGCCTGGTCTTCCAAAAGCACCAGCAGCCCTCAAGATGGACGTAGCTGAAGACGGAACAGCTGTTGGTTTGTTCTAAGAAGAAATATCGATATAAACAGTACCTATTGGTGCTGTTTTTTTGTTAGAGTTATGAAAAACTTAAGGAAAGTTTAGTAGACTAAATCTAAATAAAATAAGATCAAAGCACTAGATGATTACGTCTATTTTAGATATAATGATAAAACTTAGTCAAAGTGTTATTTGTATCTTTGACACCTAACAAGGGAGATAACTATGATTAAAATACTACTAGTAGAAGATGATTTGAGTTTGTCGAACTCAGTTTTTGATTTTTTAGATGACTTTGCTGATGTGATGCAAGTCTTTGATGGAGATGAAGGTCTCTACGAAGCTGAAAGTGGCGTCTATGATTTGATTCTTTTAGACCTTATGTTACCTGAAAAAGATGGTTTCACGGTTCTTAGAGAATTACGTGAAAAAGGTGTAACAACTCCTGTACTTATCATGACGGCTAAGGAAAGTCTAGATGATAAGGGTCATGGCTTTGAACTGGGTGCAGACGACTATCTAACCAAACCTTTCTATTTAGAAGAGTTGAAGATGCGTATTCAAGCACTTTTGAAACGATCTGGTAAATTTGACCAAAACACACTTTCTTTTGGTGATGTTCGTGTCAATCTTGCTACAAATTCAACCTTTGTGGGGGATAAAGAAGTAGAACTTCTTGGTAAAGAGTTTGATTTATTAGTTTACTTCTTACAAAATCAAAACGTAATTTTGCCTAAGTCACAAATTTTTGACCGTCTTTGGGGATTTGATAGTGATACCACAGTATCAGTTGTTGAGGTTTATGTTTCTAAAATTCGTAAGAAACTTAAAGGAACAGACTTTGCTGCCAATCTCCAAACCTTGAGAAGTGTGGGGTATATTTTGAAGAATGCTGACTAAATTTTTCAATTATCTCTTTAGGAGAATCAAGTCAGACGGATTTAAGTCGTTCATTCATTTCTTTGCCACTTTTTCTGGTATTTTCCTTATCATGACTGTCATGATTTTGCAGATTCTGAGTTACGGCGTTTATTCCAATGTGGACTCTAGTCTGAAAATGGCAGCCACTAAAACCAATTCTTATTTAGAAATGGAAATGCTAAAACGGGAACTTTTTCTGACTTCTGAGGTAGATCAAAATAATACGACAACCATTTACCAAGCCTATGATACTAAAGAGTCGACAGCTGAAACACCTGACTCGAGTGGCTCTAAGAAAGAGCCTAAGAAGAAATCAAAAATTGAAGATACCCCTCACGATTTATCTGTTGCGGCAAATACTAGTGTCTTGGTACTTGATAAGAATGGAAAAGTCCTTAATGTTGTTGATAAATTTTCAAGCTTATCCAATTTACCAATAGACAAAAATAACATTGATGTTATCAGCAAGGGAAGTGCTCAGAATTATTTCGATCAAACGGAAAAGTACCGTCTGATTACTGAAAAAGTAGATAATAGCCTCTATCCTGATGCTAAGTACCTTGTTATTGCGATTAATACAACTCAATTGGAAGAAGCCACTGAACGTTATGTTAAGCTAATTGTCATCATGATGAGTTTCTTCTGGCTTTTATCTGTTGCGGCTAGTATGTATTTGGCTAAGTGGTCAAGACGTCCTATCCAGGAAAGCTTGGAGAAGCAGAAGGCTTTTGTTGAGAATGCTAGCCATGAGTTACGGACACCGCTTGCTGTGATTCAAAACAGATTAGAAGTTCTTTTCCGCAAGCCTGAGAGCACCATTCTAGATAATTCAGAGAATATTGCTTCAAGTCTTGATGAAGTACGCAACATGCGTCTTTTGACGACTAATCTTTTGAACTTGGCTCGTCGTGACGATGGTATTAAACCAGAAATCGAAACCTTAGAACCTGCTTTCTTTGATACAGTCTTTACCAACTATGCCATGATTGCAGAAGAAAATGAGAAAGGTTTCACGGCTCAAAACCAAGTTGGTCGTCCAATCCAGACTGATAAAACGTTATTGAAACAGTTAATGACCATCTTATTTGATAATGCGATTAAATATACGGAAGATGACGGACATGTTACCTTTACTGTCCGCACTAATGACCGGCATCTTTATATTTCTGTAGCTGATAATGGTCCTGGAATATCAGATAGTGATAAGAAAAAAATCTTTGATCGATTTTATCGCGTAGATAAGGCTAGAACCAGACAAAAAGGTGGGTTTGGACTTGGCTTATCCCTAGCGCAACAAATTGTTTTAGCCCTTAAAGGAACAATTGTTGTTAAAGATAATCAACCAAAGGGAACGATTTTTGAAGTTAAGATCACCGGAGTTTAATTAATAAAGAAAACCTGCTAGACGATAATCTAGCAGGTTTTTTAGGTAATAAAAAAACTCCTAAATGGAGCTTTCAATTAGTTAGCCAATTTAGCTGCAAGACGTGATTTATCGCGGCTTGCTTTGTTTTTATGAATCAAACCTTTAGAAGCGGCTTTATCGATGCTAGCTGATGCAGCACGGTAAGCTTCTTCAGTTGGGTTAGCGTTGAATGCTTTAATAGCAGTACGCAAAGCTGATTTTTGAGCTGAGTTTTTTTCGTTTTGTTTAACGTTAAGTTCAGCGCGTTTGATAGCTGATTTAATATTTGCCAATGTTTTCACCTCCAAAATTTATCTAACTATGTCATTATACGTTATTTTAGGCCCCTTGGCAAGCTTTTTCTATTTTTTTAAGTGGATGAAGTCGATTTTATGATTGTCTCCCTTGTGAAGAATCAGTTCAGCTCGACTTCGTGTAGGTTCGATATAATTTTCCAGGTTAACCAAATTGATATCACGCCAGGTTTTTTGTGCTAAAGATAAAGCTTCATCCTTACTAAATTTAGTGAAACGATGGTAGTAGTTGTTTTCATCTTTTTTGGCGAGCTCAAGAAGGGTTTGAAAACGTTCGAGATACCAGGATTCGATATTATTAACTTCAGCGTCAATGAAGAGAGAAAAATCGAAATAGTCACTCATGTAGAGCCGTTGGTTAATAGGGTTCTGGAAAACATTAATCCCTTCGACAATTAAAAAATTAGGCTGTCTGATTTCTTGGGTAAGTCCTGGTACAATATCATAAATTTCATGAGAGTAAACAGGAATATTGACATCACCACCATTTTTTATAGTATCTAAAAAGTTGAGAAGAAGTGGCATATCGTAGGACTCAGGGAAGCCCTTACGATTAAGGATGCCTTTTTCTTTCAAGGTTTGGTTAGGATAGAGAAAGCCATCAGTTGTCACAAGTTCAACATTAGATTGGGGAAAGGTACGCTGCAACAAGAGTTGAAGCAAACGACTGGTAGTGGATTTGCCAACAGCAACTGAACCAGATACCCCAATAATAAATGGACGGTTAGTCTGTGATTTTTGTAAAAAGATACTCTTAGAAAAGGTTAGATCGTTGGCAGTTTTCTGATAGATACGAATGAGATTGATAAGGGGAAGATAAATGTCACTAACTTCTTGCACATCAATCTTATCATTAAGGCTTCGAATGGAATCCAGTTCTTCTGCAGTCAATGGGGCATTGTCCTCTTTATGAAGGCGTTGCCATTCCTTGCGTGATATCGTTTCGAAATTGATAAATTCATTTAGCATAAATAATATTATAGCAGAAAAAAAAGGTCGAATGTAAGCCTTGTCATTTCACTAGCCTTACTTTGCTATTTATGATACGATAAAGAAAAAGTACTATCTAGAAGGAAAAAATAATGTCAAAAATGTATTATGCTGAGACGCCAGATGCGGCTCATGATATTCATGATTTAAAGGTTAATTTATTAGGAGAAAGTTTTCAGTTTTATACAGATGCTGGGGTTTTCTCTAAAAAAATGATTGATTTTGGGAGTCAAGTGCTTTTGAGTGCATTGGATTTGGAAGCTGGCAAAACGCTTTTAGATGTGGGTTGTGGCTATGGTCCTCTCGGTATCAGTTTAGCCAAGGTCCAAGGAGTTAAAGTCACTATGATCGACATCAATAGTAGGGCGATTGATTTAGCTAGACAAAATGCTCAACGAAATAAGGTTGAAGCTACTATCTTCCAATCAAATATCTATGAAAATGTCACTGGAAGTTTTGACTATATTATTTCTAATCCACCTATCCGTGCGGGCAAGAAGGTGGTTCATCAAGTTATCGAGGAGGCATATGATTATCTCAATCAAGGTGGTAACCTAACTATTGTTATTCAGAAAAAACAAGGTGCTCCGTCAGCTAAGGCTAAGATGGAGGATGTGTTTGGTAATGCTGAAGTCGTTAAAAAGGCTAAAGGATATTATATCCTTAGAAGTGAGAAATTATGAGAACAGTTGATTTAATTGAAAAGAAAAGAGATGGTGGCGAGTTAAGCACAGAGGAAATTTCATATCTCATTAATGGCTATGTGTCTGGGGAAATACCAGACTATCAGATAGCTGCTTTGGCGATGGCGATTTATTATCAAGGTATGTCTATTCGTGAAATCCATGATTTGACCACTGATATGGTTGCTTCAGGTGAACAATATGATTTGTCAGAAATTCCAGGTGTTAAGGTAGATAAACATTCGACCGGAGGTGTTGGTGATAAGGTAACCATCATTCTGATGCCGCTTGTAGCTAGCTTTGGTGTTCCAGTGGCTAAGATGAGTGGTCGTGGTCTCGGACACACAGGTGGAACGATTGACAAATTAGAGTCTATCAAAGGCTATCAGGTTGAGCGTAGTAAGAAAGAATTCATTCAGCAAGTTAAAGACATTGGGATTTCCCTTATTGGTCAGTCTGAGCATTTGGTTAAGGCTGATAAACTTCTTTATGCCTTGCGTGATGTCACTGCAACAGTAGATTCCATTCCTCTAATCGCAAGCTCTGTTATGTCCAAAAAGATTGCAGCAGGCGCTGATAAGATTTTACTGGATGTTACTGTTGGTCAAGGCGCTTTTATGAAAAATATGTCTGACGCTGAGAAGTTGTCTGAAACCATGGTTGCACTAGGTCATGAGGTCAATCGTGAAACGATTGCAGTTATTACAGATATGAGCCAGCCACTAGGTAAGGCTATTGGTAACCGTTTAGAAATCACAGAGGCTATTGAAATTATGCAAGGTAAGGGACGTGAAGATATCACTGACTTTATCTGTGAGTTGGCTGAGATTCTATTAGATTTGGCTCAGGTTGAAGCTAGTCAGGAAGAGATTCGTCAGCACTTAGTGGGTGGAAAAGCCCTTGCTAAGTTTGAAGAACTCATTCAAGCTCAAGGTGGTGATTTGACTGATCTTTATCGTCATAGCAGTGCTCCTGTCGTGACAGATATTCATGCTCATGAAACAGGTTACATTAAAGAGTTACCTGCAATGGCATTTGGAAAATTTGCTATGCAATTAGGAGCAGGTCGAGCTACGAAGTCAGATAGTCTTAATTATGAAACAGGAATTGTATTTGAAAAGAAAGTTGGCGATTCTGTGACTCAGGGAGACCTTATTGCCAAGGTCTATAGCCAAGAAATTTTATCTGAAAAAATGCTGACTGAATTCGAAAAAAATGTTATTATGGGTAGTGAATGTAAAGAAACGACAGAAATATTAAAAATAATTCGCTAACACTTAATTTAATCCTAATCAAGGAGTTTGTTTATGTCTGTTAATAGCTATATTGACCATACCTTACTAAAAGCTGATGCTAATAAAGAACAGATTCTTTCCTTAATTGATGAGGCTAAGAAGTATGAGTTTGCCAGCGTCTGTGTTAATCCAACTTGGGTCAAAACGGCAGCTGAATTGCTAAAAGATAGTTCTGTTAAAGTTTGTACGGTTATCGGTTTTCCTTTGGGAGCATCGACTTCTGCAGTTAAGGCTTTTGAAGCCAAGGATGCTATTGCCAATGGGGCGGATGAAATTGATATGGTAATCAATATCGGTGCTCTTAAATCTAGAAATCTTAAATTAGTTGAAGACGATATTAAAGCTGTTGTTGAAGCTAGTGGAAGAAAACTTGTGAAGGTTATTATTGAAACTTGTCTATTGACTGATGAAGAAAAGGTCGAAGCTTGCCAATTAGCAAAACTGGCAGGTGCAGATTTTGTGAAGACATCTACAGGGTTTTCTACTGGTGGTGCTACCATTGAAGATATTGAACTTATGCGAGAAGCTGTTGGTCCTATTATGGGAGTCAAGGCATCTGGTGGAGCACGTACACTTGAGGCGGCTAAAGCCTTTATCAAAGCTGGTGCAACCCGTATTGGTACTTCGTCAGGAGTGGCCATTATGAAAGGTCAATAAAGCCATGACAGTTACTAACAAAGAGAAAGTGATAGAAGCAGCTCGATTGGCAGCAGAAAATGCCTATGTTCCCTACTCTAAGTTTAGAGTTGGTGCGGCTTTGATTACAAAAAATGGAGAAATCTTTCAAGGCTGCAATATAGAAAATGCCTCTTTTGGATTGACCAATTGTGCAGAAAGAACGGCTATTTTTAAAGCGGTATCTGAAGGACACCGTGATTTTGAGTGTCTCGCTGTTTACGGTGATACCAAAGAGCCTATATCACCATGCGGTGCATGTCGCCAAGTGATGGCTGAGTTTTTTAAATCCGATTCTAAAGTGATTCTTATCGCTGAAGATAAATCGACAGTCGAGATGACAGTCGGAGAGTTGTTACCATACTCTTTTACAGACTTACAATAGTCTAGTTGTTTTATTCTTTATTAAGCAAGTTTTCTTGCAAGTTATAGGAGGAGTGTTCAAGATGAAATTGAACAAGAAAATTATCGGTCTTGGCCTTGTTGCTGTAGCAGCACTTGGTCTTGCAGCATGTGCTCGTGGCGGACGCGGTGGATCATCAGCTGATTCTAAAGTTAAAGCTGCTATCGTTACAGATACTGGTGGGGTAGATGATAAATCATTTAACCAATCAGCATGGGAAGGACTCCAAGAGTGGGGTAAAGCTAACAAACTTAAAAAAGATTCTGGCTTTACTTACTTCCAATCAAACTCAGAGTCTGACTTTGCAAACAATATGTCAGCTGCTCAAAGCCAAGGTTACAACCTCATCTTTGGTGTTGGTTTTGCCCTTCATGATGCTGTTTCAGATGCTGCTAAGGAACATGAAGATGTTAACTACGTAATCATTGATGATGTCATCAAAGACCAAAAGAATGTTGAGAGCGTTTTGTTTGCTGATAACGAAGGTGCTTACCTTGCAGGTATCGCAGCAGCAATGCAATCAAAAACAAATAAAGTTGGTTTCATTGGTGGTCAAACATCAGATACAATTACACGTTTTGAAGCTGGTTTCACAGCAGGTGCTAAATCTGTAAAACCAGACATCGATGTACAAGTTCAATATGCTGAATCATTCTCAGACGCTGCTAAAGGTACAACAATTGCTTCAACTATGTACGCTTCAGGCGTTGACGTAATCTATCAAGCAGCTGGTGGTACTGGTACTGGTGTCTTCACAGCAGCTAAAGAAGTTAACGAAAAACTTGATGCTGACAGCGATAAGAAAGTTTGGGTAATCGGTGTTGACCGTGACCAAAATGCAGAAGGTAACTATACATCTTCAGACAAGAAAAAATCTAACTTTGTTTTGACTTCAACAATCAAAAAAGTTGGTACAGTTGTTAAAGATATCGCTAACGGACAACTTAAAGGCGATAAATTTGAAGGTGGTTCTACTAAGACTTATGGTATCAAAGATGGTGGTGTTGACATCGTAACATCTAAGCTTCCTTCTGATATCAAGGATGCAGTAGAAAAAGCTAAAGAACAAATCAAGAATGGTGAATTGAAACCAACTGATGGTCTTAGCAAATAATCCATAATATCTAAACTGGGACAATTTTTGTCTCAGCAAAGGGAAGCAGTTTATATTTCCCTTTGCTGATATAAAAATAATTCTTGAAAGGAGATTGTATGACGAAGCCAAATGTCATTGAGATGCACGATATTACCAAAAAATTTGGTGAATTTGTGGCAAATGATCATATCAATCTTGATGTGAGACCAGGAGAAATCCATGCCCTCCTCGGTGAAAATGGTGCTGGTAAGTCAACCTTAATGAACATGCTTGCAGGTCTTTTACAGCCAACAAGCGGGATTATTAAGGTTAATGGACAAGAGGTGACGATTGATTCACCTTCGAAAGCAACGAAATTGGGGATTGGGATGGTTCACCAACACTTTATGTTGGTTGAAGCTTTTACAGTTGCTGAGAATATCATCCTGGGTAGTGAGGTAACCAAAGCTGGTGGTGTCCTTGATATGAAGAAGGCTATTAAGGAAATTACTGAGCTCTCTGAAAGATATGGTCTTGCGGTAGATCCAACAGCTAAGGTGGCAGATATTTCTGTTGGTGCTCAACAGCGTGTTGAAATCCTTAAGACTCTGTATCGTGGTGCTGATATTTTGATTTTCGATGAACCGACTGCGGTATTGACTCCGTCTGAAATTACTGAACTTCTAAACATCATGAAAACCTTGGTCAAAGAAGGCAAGTCAATTATCCTTATCACCCATAAATTGGATGAGATTCGTGCGGTTTCTGACCGTGTCACAGTTATCCGTCGTGGTAAATCAATTGATACAGTGACAATTGAAGGATCAACAAATGCTGACTTGGCCGAAATGATGGTTGGTCGTCATGTCTCCTTTAAAACAGAAAAAATTCCTTCAAATCCAAAAGAAGTTGTTCTTTCTATTAAAGATTTGGTGGTTAATGAGAACCGTGGTGTTCCTGCCGTTAAGAACTTATCTTTAGATGTTCGTGCGGGTGAAATCATCGGTATTGCCGGTATTGATGGTAACGGTCAAACAGAGCTTGTTCAAGCGATTACTGGACTACGTAAAGTTAAGTCTGGTGACATTACTATCAAGGGTGAATCTATTATTCATAAGACAACTCGTCAGATTACAGAGATGAGTGTTGGTCATATTCCTGAAGACCGTCACCGTGACGGTATGGTTCTTGAAATGACAGTAGCTGAAAATATTGCCCTTCAAACCTACTACAAGGAGCCAAATTCGAAAAATGGTATCTTGAACTATAATGTTATCAATGCTAAAGCTCGAGAATTGATGGAAGAATTTGACGTTCGTGGTGCTGGAGAGTTGATTGCTGGTGGTGACTTGTCTGGTGGTAACCAACAAAAAGCTGTTATCGCCCGTGAAATTGACCGTGACCCAGAGCTTCTTATTGTCAGTCAACCAACTCGTGGTCTTGACGTAGGTGCCATTGAATACATTCGTAAACGTATTATCGCTGAGCGTGATAAAGGTAAGGCTGTTATTGTAGTCAGCTTTGAATTGGATGAAATTCTTGATATGTCAGACAGAATTGCAGTTATCTACGATGGTGCAATTCAAGGTATCCTAGATCCTGCTGAAACGAATAAGCAAGATCTTGGTATCCTAATGGCTGGTGGACAATTGAATAAGGAGGAAGCAAATGTCTAAGAAAACACAAAATTGGGCAGTTCCTTTGATTGCTGTCCTCTTGGGAATGTTGATCGGGGCTGTATTGATGTTAATCTTTGGTTACGATCCATTCTGGGCTTACTATGATCTCTTCAGTACAGCCTTCGGTTCTTTGAAAAATATTGGTGAAATTCTTCGTGCCATGAGTCCCTTGATTCTTATCGCACTCGGATTTTCTGTAGCATCTAAAGCTGGTTTCTTTAACGTTGGTTTGCCTGGTCAGGCTTTAGCAGGTTGGACTTCGGCTGTATGGTTTGCATTATCATTTCCAGAATTACCAAAAGTAGTTTCAGTTTTCTGTACAGTAATCATCGGTCTAGTAGCTGGTGGTATCGCTGGTGCAATTCCGGGTATTCTTCGTGCTTACTTGGGAACTAGTGAGGTCATTGTTACCATCATGATGAACTACATCATTTTGTATGTAGCAAACAATATTGTTCGATTTGGTTTTACAGCCGACATGTTACGTTCATCAGAAGCATCTAATAAGGTCGCAGCCTCTGCAAGCTATCAAACAGAATTCTTATCCTCTCTAACCGGTGGCTCACGTTTTAATATTGGTTTCTTCCTTGCTCTTGCAGCAGTTTTCCTTGTTTGGTTCATGCTCAAGAAAACAACAACTGGTTTTGAAATTACATCTGTAGGTCTTAACCCTCATGCATCTGAATATGCAGGGATGTCATCAAAACGTGTTATTATCATGTCTATGATTATTTCAGGTGCCCTTTGTGGACTTGGAGGAACAGTAGAAGGACTTGGTACCTTCCAAAATGCCTTTGTTCAAAACTCTTCATTGGCAATTGGTTGGAACGGTATGGCGGTTGCTCTTTTGGCTACTAATTCACCTATTGGTATTCCGTTTGCTGCCCTTCTTTATGGTGTCTTGTCTGTAGGTAAGAGTGGTATGATTGGTGTGCCTCCTGAAGTTATCGACGTTGTATCTGCTTTGATTATCTTCTTTGTCGGTGCTAACTATATTATTAGATATTGGGTTCGCCCTCGTCAAAAGTCAGTGAAAGCTAAAGGAGGACAAAACTAATATGGACTTCATTACAATTTTAGCCTTGATTGTTGCCTCTATGCTAAAATACTCAGCACCATTGATTTTCACAAGTATCGGTGGTACTTTCTCTGAACGAGGCGGTATCGTAAATGTCGGTCTTGAGGGAATCATGGTTATTGGAGCCTTCGCAGGTGTTCTCTTTAACTTGAATTTTGCAGATAGTTTTGGTGATGCAACTCCTTGGATTGCCGCAATTGTAGCAGGTCTTATTGGTCTTGTTTACTCATTGCTCCACGCGGTTGCGACCATTAATTTCCGTGCGGATCATGTTGTCTCTGGTACGGTATTGAACTTGATTGCTCCATCTTTAGCAGTCTTTCTGACACGTGTTATCTTTGGTGCCGGCCAAACACCAGCTATTAGCCATAACTTTAAAACTGTATCATTTCCAATTTTGAGCCACATTCCAGTCTTGGGTAAAGTCTTCTTTACGAACGTTTCCTTGATTGCATATGTAGCGATTTTGGTTTCAGTTGTGTCTTGGTGGGTTATCTTCAAGACTCGCTTTGGTTTGCGTCTTCGCTCAGTAGGTGAGCACCCACAGGCAGCGGATACACTTGGTATTAATGTTTACCGTATGCGCTACTATGGTGTCATGATTTCAGGATTCCTTGGTGGTGTTGGTGGTGCAGTTTATGCTCAATCCATCTCTAACAACTTTGCTATTACGACGATTGCAGGTCCTGGTTTCATCGCCTTGGCTGCTATGATTTTTGGTCGTTGGAATCCAGTTGGAGCTATGCTCTCAAGTTTATTCTTCGGTTTGTCACAATCATTGGCAATTATCGGGAAACAACTTCCGCTTATTTCACATGTACCAAACGTCTACTTGCAAATTGCACCATATGTCTTGACAATTATTGTCTTGGCTGCATTCTTTGGTAAAGCAGTAGCACCAAAAGCTGATGGTGTTAACTATATCAAATCTAAATAAATACAATCTAGTATTTCAAGTAAGAAGGTCTTTAGACCTTCTTTTTTATGCATGTAAAAAGCCCAGCTTTATAGTTTGCTGAGCTTTTATTCTTATGAAAAATGTGGGTTAAAGTTTTTTTCGTGGCCTATAGTAGTGTCCCAACCGTGTCCGGGGAATACCTTGTAGTGGTTAGGAAGGGTGAAGAGTTGCTCTCGAATACTAGTGAGTAACTGATCGTGGTTTCCTGTTGGGAGGTCCCAGCGTCCAATTGTTTCTTTAAAGAGGGCATCACCAGAAAAGACGATTTCTTCTTCATCGAAAATTAAAGAAATGCCCCCGATAGAATGTCCTGGGGTTGGAACAACTTTAAACTGGAAATCCTCGATGTTATAGTCCTGAGTGAAATCGAAGTAGTATTCTGCTGGATTGACAATAACGTCTTCCATATCGTCATGACGTGGAAGTCCCGATAAATTATCAATAGGATTCATCAACCAGTCTTTTTCAGCCTCTGCAACATAAACAGGAGGGTAATTATAAGCTTGACGGACTGCCTCAACACTCATAATGTGATCGTAGTGTGTATGTGTCAAGAGGATAGCAGCAACAGGTTTATCACTTGCTTTAAGCTCAGCTAAGATAGCAGAAGTATCACTTCCTGGATCAATGACTAGACAGGCTGTATCGTTTTCTAAAATATAGGTGTTTTCCTGGGCAACAGGATTTAAAATTCGTCTTATTTTCATAGCTCTAGTGTAGCACGAATTTCAGGCTTTTTCCAATATCAGAATGATGGCTTTGTCTTTTTTTGGGGCTTTGGATATGCTATAATAAGGTCACTATGAGTGAAAAAAACACGAATAAATATGCTATTGTTGACTTGGAAGCGACCTCCGCTTCGTCAACGGCTAGTATTATACAGGTGGGAATTGTCATCATGCAAAATGGTCAGGTGTTTGACGAATTTGCGAGTGATGTTAACCCACACCAAGAACTAGATGATCACATTATTCATTTAACAGGGATTACTGATCAGCAGTTGGCTCAAGCCCCAGATTTCTCAGAAATTGCTAGAACCATTTTTGAACTGATTGAGGACTGTATTTTTGTTGCCCATAATGTTAAATTTGATGCCAATTTGCTTGCAGAGGCACTTTTCATGGAGGGCTTCGAACTAAGGACTCCTCGTGTGGATACTGTCGAATTGGCTCAGGTCTTTTATCCGACACTGGAACAATATAAACTCTCCCATTTATCCAAGGTTCTTAATCTTGACCTAGCTCAGGCCCATACCGCTATTGAAGATGCGAGAGCGACCGGACAGCTTTTATTTCATTTGATGGATAAGATTGCCAGCTTACCTAGACAGACCATTGAGATGCTTTTGACCTTTTCAGATAATCTTCTTTTTGAGACTGAGTTGGTTATTCGTGATGCTATAAGAGGTCAAAATTTAGGCCTTTCAAAAGAATATGTCATGCTTGAAGAATCTGGAATTGTTCTTCGTAGACCTTTGACTTATAAGTCTGAACGAAAACTGTCTCAAGATTTTGATACCAATATTGCACTCTTAGATTTGGAATCAAGGCCTAAACAAAAAGAGTTTGCTGAGGCAGTAAGAAGGGAGCTTGATAATACTGATATTTCCATGATTCAGGCGCAGACTGGAATCGGAAAAACTTATGGCTATTTGCTTCCTTTGTTGGCGCAATCTGATGTAGATAAAGTGGTAGTGGCTGTTCCGACCAAGCTCCTTCAAAATCAGATTATGAATCAGGAAGCTACAGCCTTATCGGATGTCTTTAATATTAACTTCCATAGTCTCAAAGGACCTCAGAATTATATCAAGTTAGATGCCTTCTACCAAACCTTACTTCGTCAGGATAGTAACCGTTTGATTAATCGTTACAAAATGCAACTTTTGGTGTGGTTGACTGAAACAGAGACAGGGGATCTTGACGAAATCAGACAAAAACAGCGCTATATGGCTTATTTTGATGAGATTAAGCACGATGGTAAGTTAAAAGCTGATAGTCTTTTTGCTGAATATGATTTTTGGCAACAGTCCTACCAAAAAGCCCAGGAAGCTAGGGTAGTTGTGACCAACCATGCTTATCTGTTGACGCGTATGGAAGATGATCATGATTTTGTTCGAGGAAAAACTCTTGTGATTGATGAGGGGCAAAAGATGGTTCTGGCTTTGGAACAATTTTCACGTCATCAAGTCAATCTTACTGTCCTGTTGCAACATATTCATCGAATTCTTGATAGTGGTAGTCAAAGCTTGCTTCAACAACGATTGCTCGAAAATCTGCAGTTTGAAGTTAGCCATCTAATCCAAGAACATCAACAATTTCCTCAGAAGCAGTATAATCGCCAGCAATTAGATCGTTTGCTACAAACCATTTCTGAACTGGAAGGTGAAAGTGATTTTATGGAGATGTTGTCTCCACTGAAGACACCGCTTTACAGCCATTTCTGGCTTGAAACAGATTATTATCAAGAACATCGTGTGACTTATTTAAAGGCGTCACGCAAAGAGCTCTTAGAGCTTTCTGCTTATCTACCAAGTGCCCAAAAAGTGATAATTGTTTCAGCAACTATTGATGTGGGACCTGATGTAGATGTGGCTGATTTGTTGGGCTTAGATCAGGTACGCAAGGTTAGCCTCCCAATGGACACTTTACCCAATCAAGCTATTTGGATTGATCAAAGTATGCCTATGATTGGTGTTTCTTCTGAGGAAGAGTATGAAGTTGCTCTTGCAAAACGTCTCCAGAAGCTATCTGAAATGGAATATCCAATTTTAGTACTATTCACGTCTCGAAAGAGTATGATGGCTGTTTCAGATTTATTGGATCATAGGGAAGTTCGTCACCTAACTCAAGAGAAAAATGGGACTGCTTTTAATGTCAAAAAACGTTTTGATAGAGGTGAGACCAATCTCCTTCTTGGTATGGGGTCGTTCTGGGAAGGTGTTGACTTTGCCCAACAAGATAGGGTAATTGAGGTTATTGCACGTCTGCCGTTTGACAATCCTAAGGATCCATTCTATCAAAAGATTGAATCTTGGTTTTCTAAGCAAGGAAAGAGCACCTTTGATAGTTACAGTCTTCCCATGACGGTTTTACGTTTTAAACAAGCTATTGGACGTGCTCAAAGACGTCCAGAACAGCGCTCGGCTATTCTTCTTATGGATAATCGCCCGCTCGTTAAGAGTTATGGAAAACTATTTCTAAAAGAAGTGACACAAGAAGTTGCGCTTAAGCCCGCTAAGTTCGAGGAAGTCAAAGAGGATATTCAGGATTTCTTAGAACAAGAAAGTTAACTTTTTAAAACCAACCTTTTCTAAGATTACTTAGGTTTTATAAATTTTACTGACTTATAAAAAAGATAGACTTAATTGCTCAATACTAGCTATATTGCTATGTAAAGATTTATCATTTTCTGATATAATAAATTCAGAAACTTTTTTTAGGAGGCATTATGCGTAAACAACGTTCACCCTGGACCAAAAAGCAACAGTTCATTTTTGGAATAATTGTAATCGTTGTGACCTTAATTGCCTCTTTGACTGCTATTCTTATTGTAGCGACTAAGCCTTACGTAGACGCTGAAAAGAAGGTTATTGCCATAGCAGAGAGCAAAGCAGATATTAAGACTGTTACTGAATTTGATATCTACCATGGTGAGGCTACCTATTACGGACTTCTTGGAAAGTCTGGTCAAGGTGAGAAACTGGCTGTTATCGTGAGTCATGATTCAGGTGAGGTTGATATCTACAAGCAATCGGATGGTATTAGTAAGTCAGTGGCTAAGAAAGCTGCTAAAGCCTATGGTGCTAAGGATATATCCTATGTCCACCTAGGAAAGTATGGCAAAACTCCTATTTGGGAAGTGAAGTCAGGAACCCAGTATTATCTGGTTGATTTTATCTCAGGTCAGGTTATTAAAGTGGAAGGACTATAATGAAATGACAAAATTATCAAATCGTGTATTACAAATGGAAGAAAGTGTTACTTTAGCTGCCAGTGCGCGTGCTAAAGCTCTTAAAGCTCAAGGACGTGATATCTTGAGTTTGACACTTGGTGAACCAGATTTTGTAACACCTAAGAACATTCAAGATGCTGCCATTGCCTCTATTGAAAATGGTAAGGCAAGTTTCTATACCGTAGCTTCTGGACTTCCAGAACTTAAGGATGCGATTAGCACTTACATGGAAAACTTCTATGGCTATGCTGTAAAACCAAATGAGGTTGTTGTCGGCACTGGTGCGAAGTTTATCTTATATGCTTTCTTTGCTACGGTCATCAATCCTGGTGATGAAGTCATTATTCCAACACCCTGCTGGGTTTCGTATGTAGACCAAGTTAAAATGGTTGAGGGTGTTCCAGTCACTTTCCAAACGACTGAAGCTAATCACTTTAAAGCAACAGTTGAACAACTTGAAGCTGCTCGCACTGAAAAAACTAAAGTTGTCTTGCTTAATTCTCCATCAAATCCAACAGGAATGATTTACAGCAAGGAAGAATTGCAAGCAATCGGTGACTGGGCGGTTGAGCACGATATTTTGATTTTAGCAGATGATATCTATGGCCGTTTGGTCTATAATGGCAATACCTTTACTCCAATTTCAAGTCTTTCAGATGCCATTCGTAAGCAAACAATTGTGATTAATGGTGTTTCCAAGACCTATGCTATGACAGGTTGGCGTGTTGGTTTTGCTGTCGGAGATCCAGAAATTATTTCAGGTATGGCTAAGATTATCAGTCAAACGACATCAAATCTTACAGCAGTTTCTCAATATGCTGCTATTGAAGCCTTAACAGGTGATCAATCTTCTATCGAAGAAATGCGTCAGGCCTTTGAGGAACGTTTGAATACGATTTATCCACTCCTAGCTGAAGTGCCTGGCTTTGAAGTCATCAAACCTCAAGGTGCCTTTTACCTCTTCCCTAATGTTAAAAAAGCGATGGAAATCAAAGGCTACACAAATGTTAATGATTTTACAAACGCTATTCTTGAGGAGGCTGAAGTCGCTTTGGTAACAGGTGCAGGATTCGGCGCGCCTGAAAATATTCGACTTAGCTATGCAACAGACTTGGATACTTTGAAAGAAGCAGTCCGCCGAATCAAAGCCTTTATGGAAAAATAGAATTAATATAGATCAAAAGAAAAGAGAAGTAATTACATGTCTAAACAATTAGTTTCAATTATTGATGTGCCTAAACACGTGGGCGAAGAAATCACTATCGGTGCATGGGTAGCTAACAAATCAGGTAAAGGGAAATTGGCCTTTCTTCAATTGCGTGATGGAACTGCCTTCTTCCAAGCGGTAGCTTTCAAACCTAACTTCATCGAAAAATACGGTGAAGAAGAAGGTACTGAAAAATTTGATACTGTTAAACGCCTTAGCCAAGAAACATCAGTTTATGTGACTGGTGTGGTCAAAGAAGACGAACGTTCAAAATTTGGTTACGAGTTGGATGTGACAGCAGTAGAAGTCATCGGTGAATCACATGATTACCCAATCACACCAAAAGAACACGGAACTGACTTCTTGATGGATAATCGTCACCTTTGGTTGCGTTCACGTAAACAAATGGCTGTTCAACAAATTCGTAATGCGATTATTTACGCAACATACGAATTCTTTGATAAAAATGGTTTCATCAAATTTGATAGTCCAATTTTGTCAGGAAATGCAGCTGAAGATTCAACAGAATTGTTTGAAACGGATTACTTTGGTACACCTGCTTACCTAAGCCAATCTGGTCAGCTTTACCTTGAAGCTGGTGCTATGGCTCTTGGTCGTGTATTTGACTTTGGTCCTGTTTTCCGTGCCGAAAAATCTAAAACACGCCGTCACTTGACTGAGTTCTGGATGATGGATGCTGAGTATTCATTCTTGTCACATGATGAGTCACTTGATTTGCAAGAAGCTTATGTTAAGGCTCTTATTCAAGGTGTTATTGATCGTGCGCCACAAGCTCTTGAAATCCTTGAACGTGATGTAGATCTTCTTAAGAAATACATTGCTGAGCCATTCAAGCGCGTGTCATATGATGAAGCTATCGACCTTCTTCAAGCACATGAAAATGATGAAGATACAGACTACGAGCACCTCGAACATGGAGATGACTTTGGTTCTCCACACGAAACTTGGATTTCAAACTATTTTGGTGTTCCAACATTCGTTGTTAATTATCCAGCAAGATTCAAGGCCTTCTACATGAAACCAGTTCCTGGTAATCCTGAGCGCGTTCTTTGTGCAGACCTTTTGGCTCCAGAAGGTTATGGTGAAATCATCGGTGGTTCAATGCGTGAAGATGACTACGATGCTCTTGTAGCTAAAATGGATGAACTCGGAATGGACCGTTCAGAATACGAATTCTACCTTGACCTTCGTAAATATGGTTCAGTACCACACGGTGGTTTTGGTATCGGTATTGAACGTATGGTTACTTTCGTAGCTGGAACAAAACACATCCGTGAAGCTATTCCATTCCCACGTATGTTGCACCGTATCAAACCATAAGAAAAATTCTTTAGGAGTGCAAAAGTATGAAAAGATGGTTACTTGGTCTGTTGGTCTTGCTTTGTATGGTTTCAATGGTAGCTTGCAGCAAGTCTGCTCCCTCACTAGAGGGTGAATGGCAGGCACAAGATGCCTTAAAGAAGGATTATACGATTGTCTTCAAGAAAGATAAGGTCAAGATTGGTGAGCAGGATTATAACTATACAGTGGATGGTCCCAAGTCTAAAGATGACTTTACCTATTATTCGCTAAAAGTAAAAGATCAGGGAAAAGAAACGTCTTATACATTATTTTTCCCAACTAAATCCAAAGAGGTTGCTCTTTTTCTACAACCAAATGATGAGAAAGAACCCATTAAGGGTCAAATGCTCTTTGCACTTAATAAAAAAGACAAACCAGACTATTATAGCTATGTCAAAAAGTATCTGAAATAGTAGGAGAAGAATTAGCCTAGCGCTGATTCTTTTCTTTTTAGAATTATATGTTTCAATTTTCAGAATATTTTGTTATAATAGCAACATATTAGTCAAAGGAGAACTATCATGGCAAAAACTATTCATACTGATAAAGCACCAGCAGCAATCGGACCTTATGTTCAAGGTAAAATCGTAGGCAATCTTTTGTTTGCTTCTGGTCAAGTGCCATTGTCACCAGAAACAGGTAAAATCATTGGTGAAACAATTCAAGAACAAACAGAACAAGTTCTTAAAAATGTTGGTGCTATTTTGGCAGAAGCAGGTACAGACTTTGATCACGTTGTTAAAACAACTTGCTTCCTAAGTGACATTAACGATTTCGTTCCATTTAATGAAGTGTATGCAACTGCCTTTACATCTGATTTCCCTGCACGTTCTGCGGTAGAAGTGGCACGTTTGCCAAAAGATGTTAAAATTGAAATCGAAGTTATCGCTGAGATTGATTAATGAAGAGAGCCTTGGCTCTTTTCTTTTTTTCTCAACTATGATAGACTATTAAGGATAAATCATTTTCGATGTTTGGGAGACACCATCGCTAAAAAAAACCATTACTGGCGTTTTTTGGCTCCCCCAAGGGGCCTTTTTATGTGTCTCAGACATCACGAATAAAGAGGAATATTATGAAACGTCAATCAGCTTTGGTCGTCTTTAGTGGCGGTCAAGATTCTACTACTTGCCTATTTTGGGCTCTTAAACATTATGAAACAGTTGAATTAGTTACTTTTGCTTATGGCCAACGTCATAGCTTGGAAATTGAAGTAGCTAAAGAGATTGCGCAAGAGCAAGGGCTTAAACACCATGTTTTGGATATGTCTTTGCTTGGTCAAATCACTGAAAATGCGTTAACATCTGATATTGAGATTGAGGCAGAAGAAGGTGAAGTTCCTAATACCTTTGTGGACGGGCGTAATCATCTTTTCCTTTCTTTTGCAGCTATTCTAGCTAAGCAACGTGGTATTACTGATATTGTTACGGGTGTTTGTGAGACAGACTTTTCTGGTTATCCAGACTGTCGTGATGTTTTTGTCAAATCGCTTAATGTCACACTTAATCTTGCCATGGCCTATGATTTTGTTATCCAAACCCCTCTCATGTGGTTAGATAAGGCTGAGACTTGGGCTTTGGCTGACCAACTTGGAGCTTTTGACTATGTTCGTGAAAAAACGCTAACTTGCTATAACGGTATTATTGGAACTGGTTGCGGGGAATGCCCTGCCTGTCACTTGCGTCAAAAAGGTCTTGAAAAATATCTAGCAGAAAGAGGAGAAGCTTAATGTTCTTTGCACCGAAAGAAATCAAGAAAGAAACAGGTGAGTCCTTGGTTTATAATCCTCACCGTACAATGGTTTCTAAAGAGTTTACTTTTGATGCTGCCCACCATCTCTTTAATTACGAAGGAAAATGCAAGTCACTTCATGGCCATACCTATCATCTTCAAATTGCAGTTAGTGGCTACTTGGATGAGCGTGGCATGACCTACGATTTTGGTGACCTTAAGCGCATTTATAAGGATCATTTGGAACCTCAGTTAGATCACCGTTATCTCAATGAGACTCTGCCTTATATGAATACAACTGCGGAAAATATGGTTTTCTGGATTTTCCAGACGACGAGTCAACATCTGCCAGAGGAGAGAGGACTTCGTTTGGAATATGTGCGTCTTTATGAAACACCAACAGCCTTCGCAGAGTTTAGACGGGAGTGGTTGGATGACTAGAGAACGTGTACTCAAACTGCCAGTGCTTGAAATTTTCGGACCGACTTTTCAAGGGGAAGGCCGAGCTATCGGTCAAAAGACCATGTTTGTAAGGACAGCAGGATGTGATTACCATTGTGATTGGTGTGATTCTGCCTTTACTTGGGATGGGTCAGAGAAGCCAACACGTATGACAGCTGATGAAGTTATTGAGGCTTTAGATGCGCTAGGAACTTATGACTATGTTACTCTGTCTGGAGGAAACCCAGCTCTTTTAGCGGCAAATATGGCTGAACTCGTTTCAAAACTCAAGGCTAGAGGAGTGACTTTGGCCGTTGAAACTCAGGGTTCTCGCTGGCAGGAGTGGCTCAAGGATATTGATCAAGTAACCTTAAGTCCTAAACCACCATCATCCAAGATGGAAGTCAATATGGAAACCCTTGACTTTATTGTTTCACAACTTGATCCTGATAAAGTTACCTTCAAAGTTCCTGTTTTTGACGATGATGATTTAGCCTTTGCTAAAATGATTCAGGAACGTTATCAGCCAGATGTCATGTTTCTTTCGGCTGGTAATCCTGAACCGAAAGCAGAAGGTAATATTGTCCAACATCAATTAGATCGCCTCAAAGAGCTCTGGGAGACAGTAGCTGCTGATGACTCGTGGGGAAATGTGCGTGTTCTCCCTCAGCTTCATACCCTACTCTACGATAATGAGCGCGGTGTCTAATCTTCACATTCTATAAGCTTAGAATTGATAGTATTTTTACTTTTTTAATGATTAACATTAGAAATTTAGATTAAAA
This sequence comes from Streptococcus salivarius, assembly GCF_000785515.1. NCBI lineage: Bacteria > Bacillati > Bacillota > Bacilli > Lactobacillales > Streptococcaceae > Streptococcus > Streptococcus salivarius. The sequence goes on along the minus strand of NZ_CP009913.1, from coordinate 1,241,999 downwards.
ATTGACCATATAAAGGTCTAGAAAAATTAACAACAAAGGAAGAAAAATGTCACAACAAGAAGAAATGAAAAACCTCACTCTCCTTGGTAATAAGGAGACACCTTATATTTTTGAATACTCTCCACAAGTCTTGGAGTCTTTTGATAATCGTCATACTGATAATGATTACTTTATCAAATTCAACTGTCCAGAATTTACATCACTTTGTCCTATTACTGGGCAACCTGATTTTGCAAGTATTTATATTTCTTATATTCCAGACCAGCTCTGCGTTGAGTCTAAATCTCTAAAGCTTTATCTCTTTAGTTACCGTAATCACGGAGACTTCCATGAAAACTGTATTAATACCATTGGTAAAGATTTAGTGAAACTTTTGAACCCTCGTTACTTAGAAGTTTGGGGTAAATTTACACCTCGTGGTGGTATTTCGATTGACCCTTATTATAATTACGGTCGTCCTGAAACAAAGTATGAGAAGATGGCCGAGCAACGTCTCTTTAATCACGATCTTTACCCAGAAAATATTGATAATCGTTAATGTTACGCTAAAAGTCCTTATACAAATAGAGGGCTTTTTTGTTTAAACACTTGCCTTTAAGCCCTAAAAGAGGTCCGCCTAACCGTTTTTCACAAAGAAAGTTAGGTCTTTGTTAGTCTTCTATTGGTTTAGTCTGAGAAACTTCTATTATTAAAATAATTTGACAATAGAAGTTTTATTTCTTACAATTAAAGTGTAAATGGAAATGTAAGCGATTGCTTATAAAAGGTATATTTTTTTAAAAGGGGAAAAGACAATGAGAAAGAGTTTACGATTATTTTCATGTGCTGTCCTAGGGGCAGCTATTTTAGCACCAACGGTAGTTGGCAACAATCATGCACAGGCCGATAGTTATTATGGACGTGGTTATTCTAATAACTATAGTTATAACTCATGGTATAACAACTATTATCCAAACTATGGTTATAACTACGGCTACAATGGCTATTATCCAGGCTATACTTACAATTATGGCTATAACTACGGTTACAATAATTACTATCCAAACTATAACTATGGCTATAATTATAACTATAATTATGGCTATAACAACTATAATCCTGGTTACAACAACTACAACGAATCAGGTACTTACCGCTATAGCAATGGTTATTTGTACTACATTTTGAGTGATGGTAGCTACTATGTTAACTATAACGGTCGTTGGGTTCGTGGTGGTGACTATAATAACAACAATAGTGGTTCTAACAATACACCAACGACAGGTTATGAGGTTTTGAGAAATGACCCTCACTACCGTTATGAAAATGGTACTCACTATTATTTGAAAGATAATGGCGATTATTACTATTATTCAAATGGTAAGTGGGTGCTTGTTAAGGCTTCAAGCACAGATTCTGAAGCTCCAACAACTTCAACTGTAGATTCAACGTCATCAGCAAGCTCAGAAGCACCATCAATGGTTGATTCAACGTCATCAGCAACTTCAGAAGCACCATCAATGGTTGATTCAACTTCGTCTGCAACTTCAGAGTCACCATCGATGGTTGATTCAACGTCATCAGCAACTTCAGAAGCACCATCAACTGTAGATTCAACGTCATCAGCAACTTCAGAAGCACCATCAACAGTTGATTCAACATCATCAGCAACTTCAGAGTCACCATCGATGGTTGATTCAACGTCATCAGCAACTTCAGAAGCACCATCAACTGTAGATTCAACGTCATCAGCAACTTCAGAAGCACCATCAACTGTAGATTCAACGTCATCAGCAACTTCAGAAGCACCATCAACAGGTAATTCAACCTCAGCCACAACTTCAGATGCTGCTTCAACAGGTAATTCAACTTCAGGAATCACCTCAGACTCAGTTGCAAGTTCAGAAACAGGTTCTACATCAGAAACAAGTTCAGAAGCTCCTGAACTTGAAAAACCACCATATGCACCTGAAACCAACATTGACTATGACAAGTTGCCAAAACCAACATTGCCACCAACAGATTATCGCATGTATTCAGATCCACGATTTGTAGATGACAACGGTACCTATTACTACCGTGTGGCATTGACAGATGAAGATAATGCGCGTGGTATCGATGGTTACTACAAATGGGTTGATGGTAAATGGAAACTCTACAATGGTACTGCCAATGATGACCCTGAGCTTGATCCAGATTTCCATAAACCAGCAGGAAACGACGAATACATGTACGATGATAATGCATCAAGTGTTAAGTTGTATTCTGAAAATGTAGTTGGTACTGGTAAAGCTGGTGAAGCTCTTCCATTCCAAAATGTGGATGAATTCAAAGATTATGTTATTAAGAATTTTGCTCCAAAATTCTTAGATAATGCTGGCTGGGATTGTAATGTAACTTGGGAAATTGAAGATGTTGACAACTTCAACGCTTCTAAGGGCAGTGCTTGGGCACGTGACTATGTTATTACAGCTAATCTCAAGAGCGGTGTTGACGACAAAAAATATAGTGATGTTGAATTTGGTTATGTTAAATTTGTTTATCATGTAGAACCAACTGAAAACTCTGATTATGTTGAAGTTGACTCAGCTAAGGCTGCCTTTAATGAAATCAATGCGCAACGTACAGCTGCTGGTTTGCCAGCACTTACATGGTCTGATGATCTTTACAATAGCACAACCCTTCCACATGCCAAAGATATTTCACACACTTACAACAGTGATGGTATTGTTTACCGTCGTGAATCTGATGGTTCAGTTGTAGCCAATAAATGGTTGAGTAGTGGTATTCGTGAACTTCTCATGAGTCCAGATGCTACTCAAGCAGCAGTAGCTTGTGTTGTCGCTGGTGACGGTACTTACTACTGGACTTTAAATTACCAATAAGAAGAGTTTAAATTAATTGTCCCAATAATTGAGGAGTCTGAGGTTAGTCTTGGACTCTTTTCCTTTATCTATTGAACGTTTAAGCTTTCAATATGGTATAATAGAGCCTAGAAAGAAGGCGAAAATATACAGGTTAAGAGAGTTCAGGATTATATCTCTAAAGAGTGGTTCGATGAAACCGATGGCTCTTATTTCGAACGTCTAAATAGTCGTTTGCAGGTGCTTTTGAAAAAAGATTACCCTGATTTACAAGGACATGATTTTATTAGTAATATCAGCCTTTTGGATTATAGGTTAGTTTTTCTAGATGAAGTTATTGCTAATGCTAATGAGAAAAACGAACATGTTCGGGAAACCGTTCACGATGTGACCAAGAGTTTATTGTACGAGGATCAAGACATCCAGGAACAGTTGGATAGTAGGATTACTTTTGGTCAAAAAGTGGCGGATGAAGTGGCCCGATTTGGTGGATCTTGGACTTTTATCTTGTCTTTCGTTGCTTTTATGGCTATTTGGATGGGGCTGAATGTTGTACAACCCTTTGGGATTGCCTTTGATAAGTATCCATTTATTCTGTTGAATCTGGCCTTGTCTACTCTAGCAGCTGTTCAGGCACCTTTGATTATGATGAGTCAGAATCGAGCATCGGATTACGACCGTTTACAAGCGCGTAACGACTATCATGTCAATACCCAGTCTAAGGAAGAAATCCGACTTTTGCATGAAAAAATAGACCACTTGGTTCAACAAGACCAATCAGATCTTCTGACAATTCAAAAATTGCAGACAGAAATGATTATGGGGGTTAGCCAACAAGTTGAGAAGATGTCAGACGTTATTCGTGTCTTGAAAGAAGAAAGATTAGAAAGGGAGTCTCATGGGAACGAAAAAAATTAATTTAGTTGTTGTAACAGGGATGAGTGGTGCAGGTAAGACTGTAGCAATTCAATCCTTTGAGGATATTGGATACTTCACCATTGATAATATGCCCCCCTCTTTGGTACCTAAGGTTATCGAATTGGTAAAACATAGTGAAGAGACAGACAAGATTGCTCTTGTTGTTGACATGCGTAGTCGCTTGTTTTTCGATGAGATTAACGATATTCTGGATAAATTGGAAAGTAATGAGGAACTTAATTTCAAGATTCTATTCTTGGATGCCACTGATGGTGAATTGGTTTCTCGTTATAAAGAGACACGTCGTAGCCACCCATTGGCGGCAGATGGTCGTGTTTTGGATGGCATTAAGCTTGAGCGTGAGCTTTTGTCACCGCTTAAGAGCTTAAGTCAAAACGTGGTTGATACGACAGAATTAACTCCACGCCAGTTGCGTAAGGCTATTTCTGAACAGTTCTCATCTGAACAAGACCAATCTTCTTTCCGTATTGAAGTTTTGAGTTTTGGTTTTAAATATGGATTGCCATTAGATGCAGATCTAGTTTTTGATGTCCGTTTCTTGCCAAACCCTTATTATGATCCTGCACTTCGTAACCTCACAGGTTTGGATAAAGAGGTTTTTGATTACGTCATGAACCATAAGGAATCGGAAGACTTTTACAATCATTTGACACAGCTTATTAAACCAATCTTACCTGGTTACAAAAAAGAAGGTAAGTCTGTTCTTACCATTGCTGTTGGCTGCACAGGTGGTCAACACCGTAGTGTAGCCTTTGCACATCGTTTGGCTCAAGATTTGAAAAATGATTGGACAGTCAATGAAACACATCGTGATAAGGATCGACGTAAGGAGACAGTGAATCGTTCATGAAAAAACCAAGAATTACAGTAATAGGTGGGGGAACTGGTATCCCAGTCATTCTTCGTAGTTTGCGTCATAAGGATGTTGATATCACTGCTGTGGTAACTGTAGCTGATGATGGCGGTTCTTCGGGAGATTTGCGTGATATCATGCAACTGACACCTCCAGGGGATTTGCGTAATGTTTTGGTAGCTATGAGTGATATGCCTAAACTTTATGAAAGAGTTTTCCAATATCGTTTTGATAAAACCGATGGTGCTTTGGCTGGTCATCCACTCGGAAACCTAATCATCGCTGGAATTTCAGAAATGCAGGGCTCTACCTATAATGCCATGCAGCTTCTGACGAAGTTCTTCCACGTTACAGGAAAAATTTATCCTGCTAGTGAGACAGCTTTGACGCTTCATGCCGTTTTTCAAGATGGTCATGAAGTAGCAGGGGAGAGTAGTATTGCCCAGTATGATGGCATGATTGAACGCGTTTATGTGACCAATACCTATAATGACGAAGAGCCTAAGGCCAGTCGTAAGGTTGTTGATGCTATTATGAATAGTGATATGATTGTTTTGGGTCCTGGATCTCTTTATACATCGATTTTGCCCAACCTAGTTATACCAGAGATTCGTCAGGCCCTTATTGAGACCAAGGCTGATGTGACTTACATTTGTAATATTATGACTCAGTACGGAGAAACGGAACAATTCTCAGATGCCGACCATGTGGCTGTTCTTAATCGTCATCTTGGCTCTGATGTGATTGACAATGTCTTAGTTAACATCAAGAAAGTGCCTAAGGAATACATGGCTAGTAATAAATTTGATGAATACCTTGTTCAGGTTGAGCATGATTTTGAGGGCTTACGTCGTGAAGCTAAAACAGTTGTGTCTTCTAATTTTTTGCGACTTGAAAATGGTGGTGCCTTCCACCATGGTGACTTGGTAGTGGATGAGCTCATGCATCTAGTGAGGAACAAGTCATGAGTTTCACAATTAAGGTTAAAGAAGAGATAATTGCTGCTTCAAGCAAAGACAAGGCTGAGTTGTCAGCATTGATTAAGATGTCTGGTTCGGTTGGATTGACTAATCAAGGCTTGACTCTTTCCATCTCAACAGAAAATGCAAAGATTGCGCGACATATCTACCAATTAATGGAAAGTCGTTATCAGAGTAATCCTGAATTGAGACATCACAACAAGACCAATCTCAAGAAAAATCGTGTTTACACGGTTTTTGTCGCTGACCATGTCAATGATATTTTGTCCGATTTACAATTGGCGGATTCTTTCTTTGGCTTTGAAACAGGCATTGAAACATCAGTAATGGAAGATGACGAAGCTGGAAGATCCTATTTACGAGGCGCTTTTTTGGCAACCGGAACGGTACGTGATCCTGAAAAGGGACGTTATCAATTAGAAATTTTTTCCGTTTACCAAGACCACGCAGAGGATTTAGCTTCTCTCATGAAAAAATTTATGCTCGATGCTAAGGTTTTGAGTCATAAAAATGGGTTTGTGACCTATCTTCAAAAAGCTGAGGACATTATGGATTTTCTCCTTGTTATCGGCGCAATGAACTCTAAAGATGCCTTCGAAGAGGTCAAAATTATGCGAGAAACCAGAAATGATCTGAATCGTGCCAATAATGCGGAAACAGCCAATATTGCTAGAACGATTAGTGCTAGTATGAAAACAATTAATAATATTATCAAGATTATGGATACGGTTGGCTTGGAGATTTTACCGGTAGAGCTACGCCAAATTGCCCAACTTCGTATTGCCAACCCAGATTACTCTATCCAGCAGATCGCAGATAGTATAGAACCTCCTCTGACCAAGAGTGGTGTTAACCATCGTCTCAGAAAAATCAATAAGATTGCCGACGATTTGTAAGTAGAAAGGAAGCTTTTATGGCTTGTACAACGATTTTAGTAGGTAAGAAAGCCTCATATGACGGCTCTACCATGATTGCACGTACTGAGGATTCTCAATCAGGCGTTTTTACGCCCAAAGAATTTCTCGTCGTGACCCCAGAAGACCAACCGCGTCATTACCAGTCTGTGCTTAGCAATTTTTCAATTGATTTGCCAGATAATCCTCTACGTTATACCTCTGTCCCAGATGCGCTTGGGAAAGACGGTATTTGGGGTGAAGCTGGTATTAACTCAGCTAATGTTGCCATGAGTGCAACAGAAACAATCACGACTAATGCGCGTGTTCTCGGCGCTGATCCTCTTGTTAAAGATGGTTTTGGAGAAGAGGATATGTTGACTTTGGTCTTGCCATATATCAAGACGGCGCGTGAAGGTGTCCTTCGTTTGGGACAACTCCTTGAAACTTACGGAACTTACGAGTCTAATGGGATTGCTTTTTCAGACACTGAAGAAATTTGGTGGTTGGAAACAATTGGTGGTCACCATTGGATTGCAAGACGTGTTCCAGACGATGCCTATGTTACTAATCCAAACCAACTAGGTATCGATCACTATGAGTTTGAAAATCCAGACGACTATCTTGCCTCACCAGACATTCGAAATTTTATTAATAAACATCACTTGGATTTGACTTATTCTAATGAACACTTTAATCCACGTTATGCTTTTGGTAGCCAACGAGATAAGGATCGTCATTATAATACACCACGCGCCTGGGCTATGCAGAAATTTTTGAACCCAGAAAAAGACTATGATCCAAAATCATTCTTTATTCCATGGTGCCAAAAACCATACCGCAAAATTACAGTTGAAGATGTTAAATACGTTTTGAGTCTTCATTACCAAGATACACCTTACGATCCTTATGGACCTCAAGGAGATGCGGTGAGTCAACGCCAATTCCGTCCAATCGGTATCAACCGTACTAGTCAAACAGCTCTCTTGCAAATGCGTCCTAACAAACCATCAGAAACGACAGGAATTCAGTGGTTAGCCTATGGATCAATGCCATTTGGTACAATGGTGCCATTCTGGACTCAAGTCGGAACAACACCTGCTTATTTCCGTCAAACAACTGATAAAGTGGATACAGGTAATTTCTACTGGAGTAATCGCTTGATTGCTGCTATCTGTGATCCTCATTTCCAACGGCATGAAGCTGATTTGGATGCTTATGTAGAAACAACTATGGCTCTTGGCCATGCTATGATTAATCATGTAGATACTGCTTTAGCAAATGGTGAGAGTATTGATTTTGAAGCTGAAAATCAAAAAATTAGTGATAAGATTCAGTCAGAAACAGATAAACTATTGGCAAAAGTCTTAGATGATGCAAGTAATTTGATGACCAATCGTTTTTCTATGAGTGATTAAAGTCATAAAAAAGCCTTTCCATAAAATTGGAAAGGTTTTTTAGTATTGTAAACATTACTTGTTTTCTTTATCCAGTTTCGAGAGGAGCTGATAAAGCGTAATAAAGAAGAAAAGATTGAGTGAAATGAGAAGGCCTGATGCCCATGGCAAATCGCTTTCTAAATTTCGAAGAGGTGAATTCCAAGCAAAGTGAGCAGCAAAAGCACCGCAAGCATAAAGTATACCAATAAGACTGTATTTAGAATTAATGAGTTTTTGACGGGAACGCCATATAAGGACTAGCCCCATAGCAAGGAAGGATGTGTAAAGCCAGTGAGACGATACGGCACCAATAGTTCGACCAAGAATACCTGAAATCGTATAAGAAAAACCATCAGGCAAATCTGAAAGAATATAGGAGAAGTCTTCACTAATCTGGAAGCCAAGACCTGCCGTAATAGCAACAAGCAAGATCCCCTTGTAACTTTTCGTTGGTACCATATAGATAGCAAAGAGAAAAGCTGCCAGTTTTAGGGGTTCTTCAACTAGGGGAGCCATAAGGGCATCCTCAAAGCGGTAGAAGAAGCTCTTTGAAGAAAGATGAGCAGTCACCCAGTCGTGAGAAATGGTATTGGCATAACCAGCTATCCATCCTGTGATAAAGACTCCACCAATTAGAGCAAATATGAGAACAAGTGGTTTCACCTGCCATCTCTTGCCTAAGTACAGAATCAGAAATATTCCTGGTAGGATATAACATAAGGCAATTAGTGTTGATAGTCCAATAATACCGTATGCTGAACCAGACAAGGCACCTGAGGTGTATGATTGCGTATCATAAGTCAGGCCTATGGCTGAAAGCAATAAAAAAAGATATAGGATTAATTTTCGAAACATGTATAACCTACTTTCCAAATGATATTTCCAGTATATCAAATAATTCTTTCTCGTCGAAATATTTCAATTTTTTTATTTTAGGACTTGCAAAATAAATGAAGTGTGATATACTTAACCAGTAAACTATTAACTGGTTAAGTATTTTGAAAGGAATATCATGAAGAAGAAACGCATTTTTGGCCTAGCAGGATTAGCAGCAGTTGTTTTAGCTGCTGGTGCAGGTATTTATTATACGACTAGTCACCACGGTTCAAAAGGAAATGGTGATTTGAAAGTTGTGACGAGCTTTTACCCTGTTTATGAATTTACCAAGCAGGTTGTAGGAGATGAGGGAGAGGTGTCTTATCTCATTCCTGCTGGAAGTGAAGCCCACGATTTCCAACCATCTACTAAGAATGTCGCTGACATTGAAAAAGCAGACACTTTTGTCTACCTAAATGAAAATATGGAAACCTGGGTTCCAAAAGTTGAAAAGTCTATCAACACAAAAAATACAAAAGTCATTAAGGCAAGTCAAGGCATGGTTCTTTTACCTGGAACAGAGGAAGAAGATCATGATCATGGTGGAGAAGAACATCACCACGAATATGATCCCCATGTTTGGCTCTCACCTAAACGTTCTCAAAAATTAGTTGAAACTATTAGAGACGGTTTGATTGCTCAGCATCCAGATAAAAAAGCAGTCTTTACAACCAATGCCGAGAAATACCTTAAAAAATTAAAGACTTTGGATAAGGAGTATACTGAAGCCTTTAGTCAAGCAAAACAGAAAAGTTTTGTTACTCAGCACGCAGCTTTTGCCTACCTTGCTTTAGATTACGGTTTGACACAGGTACCAATTTTAGGTGTTTCAGCTGAGTCCGACCCTTCTGCAAAACGTATCGCTAGCCTTTCTAAGTATGTCAAAGAATATGATATTAACTATATCTATTTTGAGGAAAATGCTTCAAGTAGTGTTGCTAAAACCTTAGCTAACGAAGTAGGAGTTAAGACAGCAGTTTTAAATCCAATTGAATCACTAACTAAGGAACAGTTGAAAAAAGGTGAAGACTATGTCAGTGTTATGACTGAGAACCTAAAAAATCTTCGTTTAACAACGGACGTTGAAGGTAAAGCTATCCAACCTGAAACGGGAAGTGATGACAATAAAACGGTTCAAAATGGTTACTTCGATGACAAAGATGTTAAAGATAGAGAACTTTCGGATTGGTCTGGTGAGTGGCAATCGGTTTATCCTTATCTTCAAGATGGTACTTTAGATCAAGTATTTGAATACAAATCTCTATTAAATAAAGATAAAACTGCACAAGAGTACAAAGAATACTACACTAAGGGCTATCAAACAGACGTTTCTAAAATTGCTATTGATGGTAAAAAGATGACCATGACTTTCACAAAGAATGATGGAAGCAGTGTGACACACACTTATCGTTATGATGGGTATAAGATTTTGACCTATGCTTCTGGTAAAAAAGGTGTTCGTTATCTCTTTACAGCAACTGATAGTCAAGCAGCAGATAACCCTTACCAGTATGTCCAATTTTCAGATCATCAAATAGATCCAACAACTTCAGCACATTTCCATATTTTCTTTGGAAATAGTAGCCAAGATGAGATTCTAAAAGAAATGGATAATTGGCCAACTTACTATCCTGGAAAACTTAGTGGCTTTGAAATTGCACAAGAAATGGTCAGCCATTAATACTAGAAATGCACTCATTCGTGAGTGTTTTTCTTTTTTTAAAAAATCTTTCATTTCTTAAACTCTTAGAAAATCGCTAGTGTCATTATTTTTAAATAGAAATTTAAAGCATGGTATTTTTTCTAAAAAAATCCTGTAAAAAATTAAATAATTACTACATTTTTTCATTCTTTAGTGGTACAATAATAGTACGATTTTCAGATGACCAGGAGAGACCCATGAACCAGTATTTAGTAGCGATACATTATATTCAACTGCTTCAAGCAGAACTCGATATTCTAAATCATGATGCACGCTTGCTTTTTGATTTAAAGATTGAACCAAATCTTGCTAAACGAGAGCTTGCTGACTTGAAAGTATCCCTATCTAAATTATCTGACAAAAACCTTTATATCGAAGGTACAATCTGGTATCAACCAAGTTTGTTTGCAATCATTGATCAAAATTTAGGGGTTATTGATGACTGGCTCAAGGAATTAGATGACTTCTTTGAATTTACCTATAGTACAACAGTTTTCACTGTTTTGAAAGAAAATGAAAATCGAAGTTACGACTTATTACTTGGTCTCTATAGCCGTCTTGAATACGTTATTTCAGAAATAAAAAATAGCCGTTAGTCATCTAACGGCTTTTAGTATATAGAAAAATATAGGTTCTGTTTTAAATATCAAATAATTTGACAAAATACCCAAATGTGTGTAAAATAAAATTTGAAAATACTCTAATAAAAATAATGTTAAGTTAAAGGAAGATAACAACTAAGTGAGTAAACAGGGGTTGAAATTGGGGGCTTTTGTTAAATATTATTTGGTGAGCCTTGCGTCACTGAGCTTTTTATGTCTTATTTTGTATGGGCTATATTCTTTAAATGGGCTCATTCCTTTTTCTCTAGACAGAACTTCAAGTCTTGAAGTAAAGCATTATTCAGGGCAGACCACCTCTTCTGTAAAAAAAGATGGTGATTATAAGGTTCAGGATATTAGTGGTGAAACTAAGAGTTACAATGTTGATTTGAAAGTAACAAACGATGGGGACAAGGTTATTCAAACCTATGTCTTTGAGTATAAAAAATGATTCTATAATAAAAACTCACAAACTTAGCAAGATTGTGAGTTTTTTTAGATGTCTTTTACCAAAGTCCTAATAGCTTTTGCATGAGAAGAGAAGCAAGACTGATTAATAACCAACAAACTCCTCCCACTAGAAGTGCTGAGCCTCCTTTAGTGATTAGTTGTTTGAGATTTGTTTGGAAACCAATAGCTGCCATGGCCATAACAATCATAAATTTCGAAAGGTCTTTTAAAGGTGAAAAGACGGCAGGTGTTACACCGAGTGACATTGAAACAGTTGTAATCAGTGAGGCCAAAAGGAACCAAAGGATAAAGTTAGGCACTGCTTTGGCTAGCGAGAATGCTTCCTTTGTATTGTCCTTTCGCGACTGCCATACAGAAAGCCCAAGAGTTATAGGGATGATAGCAAGCGTTCGAGTCAACTTAACAATTGTTGCCTGCTCTAGAATGGATGTTCCATGTAAGCTATCCCAAGAGCTGGCTGTAGCAGTTACAGAAGAAGTATCGTTGACAGCTGTTCCAGCAAATATGGCAAAGCCTTGATTACTAAGTCCCAACCAGGATCCCAAGTGAGGGAAGAGTAGAGCTGCTAAGATATTGAAAAAGAAAATTACAGAGATTGCTGTTGCAATAGATTCATCTTTAGCCTTGATTACAGGAGCAGTTGCAGCGATAGCAGATCCCCCACAAATAGAAGAACCAACACCTACTAAAGTAGCAATTTCACTATCTAGCTTGAACACGCGATGGACGACATAAGCAGTAAGCAGTGCTGTAGTAATAGTTACTAGAATAATGGGAAGTGATGTTACGCCAACCTTAAAGACTTGGGAAAGATTTAGTCCAAATCCAAGAAGAATAACAGCGTATTGTAATACTTTTTTAGAAGTGAATTGCATTCCTGCTTTAAGTTTCTGTGAATCTCTTAGAATTATTCCTAGCAGAAGTCCTATAAATAAACCAAGGACAGGTCCACCAATGATAGGGAACAAGTTTCCAAGGAACCATGCTAGGAGAGATATAAGTATTGCAATACTTAATCCGAGTAAGAATTCTTTTATTTTCATTCATCTATCTCCTTAAAATTTGACTATATTATAGCTTATTATAAATATGATGTAAAGATGACATTTGCTTTATTTATCAAGGAAAATAGGTCTGAAAGTTGCGACTTGTCAGTTTTTCTGATAGAATAGTATTAAAATATTATAATCGAAAATATTATGAAGGAAGGGTTGTATGTATCGTCATTTAAAGAAGTATATGATTTTTATCGTGGGAGCTTTTATGTGTTCACTTTTTTTGGTTCTAGCTTTCACAACAGATAGAAAAAATGATAACAGTGTTAATGCTAAAGCTGAAGCTGCCTACAATCAAACTACGACGGCTTTTATTGATAGTATCGGAGAGACTGCTAGACAGATTGGTCAAGATTACAATATCTATGCTTCTGTTCTAATTGCTCAAGCCATTCTGGAATCAAATTCAGGTCAGTCAGGTTTGAGTCAAGCTCCTTATTACAACTTCTTCGGGATTAAGGGCTCTTATAACGGGAATTCTGTGACCATGCGTACTTGGGAAGACGATGGTACAGGGAAGACTTATGAGATTGATGAACCTTTCCGTTCTTATGGAAGTCTAAGTGATTCTTTAGCCGATTATGCTGCTTTGATGACGTCATCAACTTATGCTGGTACATGGAAATCAAATACAAGTAGTTATGCAGATGCCACTCAAGCACTGACAGGAACTTATGCAACTGACAGTCTTTACGCTTCTAAATTAAATAGCATTATTGCATACTATGGTTTGACTGCCTACGATCAAGCTCCAGTTACTCAAGCAACTGCTTCAACAAGTGGCCTTGTTTGGAATAGCTATAGAGGCTCATACACAGATGCTGAGACCTTATCTATAGATGAGGCTTGGGCAAGCTATAAAAATTATAAATAATGATGAGAGTCGAAAGGCTCTTTTTTTGTGCACCAAAATTGAATAGTTTGGGCGATAAAAAGTCCCCAACATTATATGCTGGGGACTAACATCTATTAGTTGTCAAAAGTGACTTCTTTAACGAGGTTATCTAGGAATTTTTCCCCCATTTTAGAGAGGGTTGCCTTTTCATGCTTCAAGTAAACAATATCAATCTCATCATCAATATCAAGCGGGATAGAGACAATGTTATCACCATTCAAATTACTATTTAAAATACCTGTAGCAATGGTATAACCATCCAAACCGATTAATAGGTTGAAGAGTGTCGCGCGGTCTGAAACCACGATGGATTTTTTATGGGGAATCTGAGAGAGAATTTCTTCAGAATAGTAGAAGGAATTATGAATCCCTTGGTCGTAGCTAAGGTATGGGAAGTCTTCTAAATCTTCTAAAGAGACAACTTCATGCTTAGCCAAGGGATTTGACTTGCTGACAAAGATATGTGGTCTAGCTTTGAAGAGACTGGTATATGTGAGACGGTTGTCGTCAAACATCTTAGTCAAGACATCTCGGTTATAGCTGTTAAGGAAGAGAACACCAATTTCTGAACGGAAGTTTTTAACGTCCTCAATAATTTCGTAAGTACGTGTTTCACGTAAGAAGAGCTCGTAACGTGTCATATCAGCTCTCTTGAGAAGTGAGACGAAGGCATTGACAACAAAAGCGTAGTGTTGAGAGGAAACACTAAACAATTCACGTGTCTCTGTGTGACTCTTGTAGCGTTCTTCCAAGTGATTCGTTTGTTCCACTACCTGACGGGCATAAGAGAGAAATTCAACGCCATCCTTGGTTAAGGTGATTCCCTTAGGGTTACGGATAAAGATATCAATTCCCATTTCTCTTTCCAAGTCACGAACAGCATTTGAAAGACTTGGTTGCGTAATGAAAAGTTGTTTTGCAGCTTCATTCATTGAGCCGGTTTCGACGATTTTGATAATATAATGTAATTGTTGAATTCGCATAGCCTTATTATAGCATATTTTAAGGATTATTCCTTAGGATAAGAGGCAAGTAAAAGGTCTTTTTAGGACTATACCAATTTTTATACTTGACAATGTCAAATATATGCAATATACTGTCCTCGTTAAGCTTTTTAAAGAGCTTATTGACTATACCAATTTTAAATGAAGGAGACATGACCTCTTTGATCTGAGGTTATTATTAAAAATATGTGTGGAATTGTTGGTGTTGTAGGTAACACAAATGCAACTGATATCTTGATTCAAGGACTTGAAAAGCTAGAATACCGTGGTTATGATTCAGCTGGTATCTTTGTAGCGGGCGATGCATCTAGTCAATTGGTTAAGGCTGTTGGCCGTATTGCGGAACTTGCTGCTAAAACTGAAGGAGTAGAAGGCACAGCCGGTATTGGACATACTCGTTGGGCAACTCACGGTAAACCAACAGAGGACAATGCTCACCCACACCGCTCAGAAACAGAACGTTTCGTTTTGGTTCACAATGGTGTTATTGAAAACTATCTTGAAATTAAGGAAGAATACCTTGCTGGTCACCATTTCAAAGGTCAAACTGATACTGAAATTGCAGTTCACTTGATTGGAAAATTCGTTGAAGAAGATGGTTTGTCAACTCTTGAAGCATTCAAGAAAGCTCTTCACATTATCCGTGGATCATATGCCTTTGCCCTCATGGATTCTGAAGATGCCTCAACAATTTACGTTGCAAAAAACAAATCACCACTTTTGATTGGTCTTGGTGATGGCTATAACATGGTCTGCTCAGATGCCATGGCTATGATTCGCGAAACTAATCAATACATGGAAATTCACGATCAAGAGTTAGTTATCGTGAAAGCTGATAGTGTTGAAGTTCAAGATTATGATGGCAATGTAAAAGAACGTGATAGCTATACAGCTGAACTTGACCTATCTGATATTGGTAAAGGCACTTACCCTTACTACATGCTCAAAGAAATCGATGAGCAACCAACAGTGATGCGTAAGCTTATCCAAGCCTACACAGATGACAAGGGGCAAGTGACTGTAGATGCTGATATTATCAAGGCTGTTCAAGAGGCTGATCGTATCTATATTCTTGCGGCAGGAACATCATATCATGCTGGTTTTGCTTCTAAGAAGATGCTCGAAGAGTTGACAGATACACCAGTTGAGCTTGGTATTTCTTCTGAGTGGGGTTATGGTATGCCACTCCTTAGCAAGAAACCTCTCTTTGTTTTTATTAGCCAATCAGGTGAAACAGCAGATAGCCGTCAGGTTCTTGTTAAAGCTAACGAGTTGGGTATTCCAAGTTTGACAGTGACAAACGTTCCGGGATCTACTCTTTCTCGTGAAGCTGACCATACAATGCTTCTTCATGCTGGCCCAGAAATTGCCGTAGCTTCTACTAAAGCTTATACTGCTCAGATTGCAGCTCTTGCCTTCTTGGCTAAAGCAGTTGGTGAGGCTAATGGCAATGAAAAAGCTAAAGCTTTTGACTTGGTACATGAATTGTCACTTGTAGCACAATCTATCGAATCAACACTCTCTGAAAAAGAAGTCATTGACGAGAAAGTGGCAGCTCTCCTTGCAGAAACACGTAACGCTTTCTATATTGGTCGTGGTCAAGATTACTACGTTGCTATGGAAGCTAGTCTTAAATTGAAAGAAATCTCATATATCCAATGTGAAGGTTTTGCAGCAGGTGAGTTGAAACACGGAACAATCGCTTTGATCGAAGATGGTACACCTGTTATTGCCCTCTTGTCTGACGCTGTTCTTGCTAGCCACACTCGTGGTAATATCCAAGAGGTAGCAGCACGTGGTGCGAAAGTGTTGACTATTGCTGAGGAAAATGTTGCTAAAGAAGGTGATGACATCGTTCTTAATAACGTTCACCCTTACTTGTCACCAATTTCAATGGTTGTACCGACACAATTGATTGCTTATTTTGCAACACTCCATCGTGGACTCGACGTCGATAAACCACGTAACTTGGCTAAATCAGTTACTGTTGAATAAAAATACCAACATCTCTTACAGTGTAAGGGATGTTGTTTGTTTTTATCGTTTTCACCCTTGCTTAATTAGGAAATCTAAAGTAGAATAGTATCTATATCACAATCTTAGGAGAGAATTATGTCATTACCAAATTGTCCAAAATGTAACTCAGAGTATGTTTATGAAGATGGAATCTTGCTTGTATGTCCTGAATGTGCCTATGAGTGGAATCCAAACGAAGTTGCAGAAGAAGAAGGACTTGTGGTTCTTGATAGCAATGGCACACGTCTTGCTGACGGTGACACTGTTACAGTTATCAAAGATTTGAAAGTTAAAGGTGCGCCCAAAGATATTAAACAAGGCACACGTGTTAAAAATATTCGTTTGGTTGAAGGTGACCACAACATTGATTGTAAGATTGATGGTTTTGGTGCTATGAAACTTAAATCTGAATTTGTTAAGAAAATCTAAAATAAGCTTTAGAGATGCTAGACTTAAGTATTGTTTGTTTCTCAGGACAGACTATTTAAGTCTCTCAGGAGTGTGACTATGAACTCATTTTGAAAAATGGGTCTAGTCGCACTCCTTTTTACTATTTTCAAAATCTTATATCATTTTTTTTAAATAATTTGGTATAATATTCAACAATACTAAATAATTATAGGAGTTTATATGTCATACGTTTTGGAAGTATTACCAGCCCTTTTGAACGGTGCGGTAGTCACACTTCAAGTATTCTTCATTGTTATCGTACTGTCGATTCCATTAGGGATTGTACTTGCTTTCTTAATGCAGATTAAATTCAAACCTTTAAATTGGTTACTAACCCTTTACGTTTGGATTATGCGTGGAACCCCCCTCCTTTTACAATTGATCTTTGTTTATTACGTTCTTCCGAGTGTTGGGATTGTCTTTGACCGTCTGCCAGCTGCTATTCTTGCTTTTACGCTTAATTATGCAGCTTATTTCGCAGAGATTTTCCGTGGAGGAATCTTGGCTATTCCGAAAGGACAATATGAAGCAGCGAAAATGCTTAAACTTAGTCCTTTCCAAACTATCCGCTACATTATCCTTCCTCAGGTGGTCAAGATTGTCTTGCCAAGTATTTTTAACGAGATTATTAACTTGGTTAAGGATTCATCATTGGTTTATGTGCTTGGGGTTGGAGACCTTCTTTTGGAAAGTCGTACCGCTGCGAACCGTGATGCTACCCTAGCACCGATGTTTGTGGCTGGAGCTATCTATCTTATCCTTGTGGGTGTGGTGACTGTGGCTTCGAAACACATCGAAAAGAAATTCAACTATTATAAATAGGAGACCTTATGTTAGAATTAAAAAATATTTCCAAGCAATTTGGTCAACACAAAATCTTTGATAACTATAACCTAACTGTCGAAGAAGGGAAAATCTTAGCTATTGTCGGACCATCTGGTGGTGGTAAAACGACTCTCTTGCGTATGCTAGCAGGACTTGAAACCATTGATTCAGGACAAATTATTTATGAAAATGAAGAGATTCCTTTGGATCAAATGGAAAGTCGTAACTTGCTAGGTTTTGTCTTCCAAGATTTCCAACTGTTTCCGCACTTGACAGTCTTAGACAATCTAATGCTTTCACCAATTAAGACGATGGGAATGTCTAAGGAAGATGCTCAGAAAAAAGCTCAAGCCCTACTTGACCGTTTAGGTCTTGGAGCTCACGGAAATGCTTATCCTTACTCTCTTTCTGGGGGACAAAAACAACGTGTTGCATTTGCGCGTGCTATGATGATTGATCCGAAAATTGTCGGCTATGATGAACCAACATCAGCTCTTGACCCTGAGTTGCGTCAAGAAGTTGAGAAATTGATTTTGCAGAATCGTGAGACTGGGATTACGCAAATCGTTATCACTCACGATATGCAGTTTGCACAGCACATCGCCGATGAGATTGTCACTATCAATCCAAAATAGTGAGGATTTTCCATGAAAAAAATAGTAAAAACGATTTTGCTAGGCTGTCTTGTCATTTTGCCTTTGTTTGCGCTATCAGCTTGTAGCTCGCGCTCACATTTTGCAACTCAGAAAGATCAGTGGCAAACCTATACCAAAGAAAAGAAAATCAAAATTGGTTTTGATGCGACCTTTGTTCCTATGGGATATGAGGAAAAGGATGGTAGCTATGTTGGTTTTGATATTGATCTTGCCACTGCAGTTTTTAAATTGTATGGTATTGATGTCGAATGGCAGGCTATTGACTGGGATATGAAAGAAACAGAACTGAAGAATGGGACAATTGACCTCATTTGGAATGGTTACTCGGTCACGGATGAGCGTAAGCAGTCTGCAGACTTTACAGTGCCTTATATGGTCAATGAACAAGTACTGGTAACCAAAAAGTCTTCGGGAATTGATTCTGTTGCAGGAATGGCAGGTAAGACCTTAGGTGCTCAAGCGGGTTCTTCTGGTTATGATGCTTTCAATGCTTCTCCGAAGATTTTGAAGGATATCGTCGCCAACCAAAAAGCAGTCCAATATTCGACCTTTACTCAGGCCTTGATTGACCTTGATAGTGGACGTATTGATGGTCTATTGATTGACCGTGTATATGCTAATTACTACTTAGAAAAATCAGGAGTTCTGAATCAGTATAACGTTATGCCTGCTGGTTACGAGGGTGAAAGCTTTGCTGTAGGTGCTCGTAAGGCAGATAAGACACTGATCAAAAAAATCAATCAAGGATTTAGAACCCTTTATAAAAATGGAGAATTCCAAAAGATTTCTGACAAATGGTTTGGTGAAGATGTTGCCACCGACCAAGTTAAAGGGAAAAAATAGAAGGATAACAACATTCTAGAAGGGATGTTGTTATTTTTTTGTGGAAAATACTTGAAATAAAACAAGTTATATTTTATACTAGTGTTAGTTTATAAACTAACGAAAGGGTGAGCATGGGATATTTTGATTATTCAAGAGAACCGCAAAGTGATATTGCTTTTGTAGATATGAAATCTTTCTATGCGAGTGTAGAGTGTGTTGAACGTGGGCTGCACCCTCTTAAGACTTCTCTATGTGTGATGAGCAGGGCTGAAAATGCTAATGGTTTGATATTAGCCTCCTCCCCCATATTTAAGCAGGTTTTTGGCAAGTCAAATGTTAGTCGTTCTTATGACTTACCTTTTGACATTCATTCTCGTAAGTTTCATTATTATAATGCCAAAAAGCAGGGACTTCCAACGGATAGAGCTTTTGTAGATTACATCGAATCTTGGGCTAAGGTTACCTTTATCGTTCCTCCTAGAATGGACCTCTATATAAAAAAGAATATCCAAATTCAACACATTTTCCAGAATTATGCCAGTGTTGAAGACATTCTTCCTTATTCCATTGATGAGGGTTTCATTGATCTCACGTCGTCACTGAATTACTTTATTCCCGATAGAACAGTTACAAGAAAAGATAAGTTAGATATGATTTCAGGGCGTATTCAAAGAGATATTTGGAGGGAGACAGGCATTTACTCGACAGTTGGGATGTCTAACAGCAATCCCTTATTGGCCAAGTTAGCTCTTGATAATGAGGCCAAACATACGGCTACTATGAGAGCCAACTGGTCCTATGAAGATGTCGAGACTAAGGTTTGGAATATTCCCCATATGACCGATTTTTGGGGGATTGGAAAGCGGATGGAGAAGCGTTTAAACAAGTTGGGGATTTTCTCTATTCGAGAACTTGCTAATAGCAATCCTGATACTCTTAAAAAGGAGTTAGGTATTGTGGGTTTAGATCTTTTTTTTCATGCCAACGGTATCGATGAGAGTAATGTTCATAAACCTTATAAACCAAAGTCACATGGCTTAGGGAATTCCCAAATCTTGCCACGAGACTATGAGCGTCAAGCTGATATTGAATTGATTCTAAGAGAGATGGCAGAACAGGTAGCTATTAGGTTAAGACGAGCCCATAAGAAAGCTTGTCAAGTTTCCATCAGCATTGGATTTTCAAAGTTAGAGGGCAAGCGTTCGCTACAAGCACAGATGAAGATTGAACCCGCTAATAATACAAGAGTACTAATAAGCCATGTCATTGAACTCTTTAGGAAGAAATATCAAGGAGGGGCTGTTCGAAGTGTCAGTGTCTCTTATGCAAATTTTGTAGATGAAAGGCTTCAGATTCTTTCTTTATTTGATAATCCAGATGACATTGATAAAGAAGAAAGACTTCAGGCAGTTATAGATAGTATTCGACAGGAATTTGGCTTTACGACCATTCAAAAAGCAACTGCTTTACAGGAGGCATCTAGGAGTCTTGCTCGAAGTAAGCTTATTGGTGGGCACTCTGCTGGAGGATTAGATGGCTTAAAATGATAGACCGTAGTTACCTTCCCTTTCAATCAGCTAGGGAACATCAAGACAGGGGAATGATGAAGTGGATGGGCTTTTTCTTATCAGAACATACAAGCTCCCTACATGAAGATAAGACTAAAGAAAATCTTAGGAGTCATTTGGATGATTTAGAGAAGTTTACTTTATTAAACCAGCTTTATTCAGGTCAATTATTGGGAAGTTTCCAGATAAAGGATCAAGGTAGGCGCTGTAGATGTAGTGGCTATGTGGTTGACTTGGATTTTAATCAAGTTACTATAAAATCTTGCAAGCGACATAAATGTATTCGAACAAAGGATATATTAGAAATTAGTTTGGGGGTTGAAAACATAGATGAGGAAGAGAAAAATTTATGATGATAAACTTCAAATTGACTATTTTTCTGATAGCTATTTAAAATTTGAAGAAGACTTTTATCGCTATTCTGCCATGGATATTCCCTTAACCTTTTTGACGGATGATATTATGAGGGAGATGGCTATCAGTCAAAAGAATTATTTTCTATTAAATAAAGAGAATGCCAGAGATGGACGCAATCATTATTTCCATTTTGAAGTCAGTCTACCGGATTCCAAGACACTTGTGAGACAGTATAGGTATCTTGGAAATGATTGAAACAAAGCAATATCAGCAGCAGAAATAGTAGCAATTCCACTTGTATAGAGAGTTTTCAAGAAAGTTTTCGCAAGCTAAGAAAAGCTTTATGTAAGCGTTGACATTGTCTGTGTGAGTGCTATAATGAAGGTGTTAAAGTTATCATATGGAGGTAATTAAGATGAGAGCAGTTGTTGTTAATCAAGCAAGTACAGGTGTTGAAGTTGTTGATCATGAAAAACCATCTGTAGTTGGTCATGGTCAAGCTTTGGTTAAAGTTGAATATTGCGGTGTCTGCCATACTGACCTTCACGTAGCTCATGGAGACTTTGGTCAAGTACCAGGTCGTATACTAGGTCACGAAGGTATTGGTATTGTCGAAGAAGTTGGTGAAGGTGTTGAAACACTTAAAAAAGGTGACCGTGTATCAATTGCTTGGTTCTTCGAAGGGTGTGGCCATTGTGAATATTGTACGACTGGTCGCGAAACACTCTGCCGTTCTGTAAAAAATGCTGGTTATAGTGTTGACGGTGGTATGAGTGACTATGCTTTAGTTACTGCAGACTATGCTGTGAAAGTTCCAGAAGGACTTAATCCAGCTCAAGCTTCATCTATTACTTGTGCGGGAGTTACAACCTATAAAGCTATTAAAGAAGCTAAAGTTGAACCTGGTCAATGGGTAGCTATTTATGGTGCTGGAGGACTAGGTAATTTGGCTATTCAATATGCTAAGAAAGTTTTCAATGCACGAGTAGTGGCCGTTGATATCAACCAAGATAAACTTGATTTGGCTAAAGAATCTGGTGCTGACTTAGTTGTGAACGGTAAAGAAGTTGAAGATGTAGCGGGTTATATCCAAGAAAAAACTGGTGGTACACACAGTGCTGTTGTAACCGCTGTTTCTAAAGTTGCCTTCAATCAAGCTGTCGATAGTGTACGTGCTGGTGGAACAGTCGTTGCGGTTGGTCTCCCATCTGAATATATGGAGCTTTCAATTGTCAAAACAGTTCTAGATGGTATCCGTGTTGTTGGATCTCTTGTAGGTACACGTAAGGATTTGGAAGAAGCCTTCGACTTCGGTGCACAAGGCTTGGTAGTGCCAGTTGTTGAAACTGTTCCTGTTGATACAGCGGTAGAGGTCTTTGACCAAATGGAAAAAGGTGAAATTCAAGGACGTAAAGTATTGGATTTCACTAAGTAAGCAAACATCTTTCTGTGCTACCCTGACTATGTGAAGAGTCTAGTGGTGTAAACTTGAACTGATACTAGAAAGTTAGACAAATAATTTAAGTGAAGGATTTAGTTCTCTACTATATAGGACTAGGTCCTTTTAGTTTTACCTTAATTCGTTTGTAGTTGTAATATGTACTGTACTCAAAAAGATAGACAAAATTTTAGTCATTTGAAAAGTAGTAAAAAAGTTATATAATGATTTCGTAAATAAAGAAGTTAAAGAATATTATCATTTATAACAAGGAGAATGAAGTGGATTCTACCAACTTGGACTCGGAACTATTCATAGAGTTTAAATCACGTGGGAAACGATGCCAACTTTTTTATATATCCGATAGACATAGTGAAGGGTTATATGAGATTGTTTCTACTGAACGAGAACGTCTTGCTATGTGGCTTCCTTGGGTGGAAGATATGAAAAGTATTGAAAATGAAAGAGCGTTTATAAAGTATGCACGTGAAAAAATGGAGCGCAATGAGTTATTTATGTTAACAATTTGTGTCAATCAGAAACCAGTAGGGATGATAGATATACATAATATTGATTTACAAAAACATCAAGCCGAAATTGTGTATTGGATATCAGAAAAATATGAAAATCAAGGTTTTGTAAAGCAGGGGTTAAAAAAATTAATAAAAATCATTCCATCCAAATTTAAAATTGATAAGCTTTTGATTTATATAGATGTTGATAATGTTAAAAGTAAGTTTATACCAATCAGTTTAGGTTTTAAAAAGGAAAGTGAAATTTCCCAATTAGAGTTCTATAATGGATTCTATCATGATTTTGAAATTTATGGGTTAAATGTCAATGAAAGCAATATAGCAAATGGTTAAAGTGAAATTTTTATAAATAAAGAACTATCTGAGTGTTTTGATTTTTCCCCATTGTCTAAGTATGTTGTAAGAGTTAATACTGAACATCAGAAAAGGAAAAATTTTTCTGACCCCATATCATTGCTTATTGGTTTATTTTTTAAATAAGATATAAAAAATCCCCACCAGAAAGAAATTCTGGTGGGGTATTTGGTGGGGAACCAAATATAATTAATTAGATTTTAGCGCTTTAAAACAATTCAAAATGCTGTTAAATCAATCAAGTCACTTTAAATTAGGTTTATATTTTACTCCCACTCAACAGTTGCAGGTGGTTTACTTGTAATATCGTAGACGATACGGTTAACGTGGTCAACTTCGTTAACGATACGTACAGAAATCTTTTGAAGAACTTCCCATGGAAGTTTCGCAAAGTCGGCTGTCATACCATCAATTGAAGTGATAGCACGGATAGCGATAGTGTAGTCATAAGTACGGCCATCACCCATAACACCGACAGAACGTACGCCTGTGTTAACAGTGAAGTATTGCCATACATCACGATCAAGACCAGCTTTGGCAATTTCTTCACGAAGAATAGCATCAGACTCACGAACGGTTTCAAGTTTCTCTTCAGTAATCTCACCCATAACACGGATGGCAAGTCCTGGTCCTGGGAAAGGTTGACGCCAAACGACTTCATCAGGCATTCCCATCTCAGTACCAAGGGCACGTACTTCATCTTTAAAGAGGGTATTAAGTGGTTCAATCAATTCAAACTGCATATCTTCTGGAAGACCACCAACGTTGTGGTGAGATTTGATTGTTTGCGCTGTCTCAGTACCTGATTCAATAATATCAGTATAAAGCGTTCCTTGAGCTAGGAAGTCTACACCTTTAAGTTTACTTGCTTCGTCATCAAAGACGTAAACAAACTCGTTACCAATGATTTTACGTTTTTTCTCAGGATCATCAACACCAGCCAAGAGATCTAGGAAGCGTTTAGAAGCGTCAACACGGATAATGTTAAGGCCAAATTTACCTCCGAGCATCTCCATAACTTGGTCACCTTCACCTTTACGGAGAAGACCGTGGTCAACGAAGATACATGTCAATTGATCTCCGATAGCTTTTTGCAAAAGGACACCAACAACAGATGAATCAACCCCACCTGAGAGTCCAAGAAGGACTTTACGGTCACCGACTGTTTCACGAATTTGTGCAATTTGCATATCTACGAAGTTAGCCATTGACCAGTCACCTTTGGCACCACAGATACCGAAAGCGAAGTTTTTCAAGATATCGTTACCATATACAGAGTGACGAACTTCTGGGTGGAATTGGATACCGTAGAAGTTTTTCTCAGTATTTTCCATTGCGGCGAATGGGCAATCTACTGAGTCACCAACAAGATGGAAACCTTCTGGAATTTCTGTAACAGCATCACCGTGGCTCATAAGAACGACTTGTTCTTCAGGAGTCCCTGCAAAGAGTTCTGATTGGGCACGAAGGCGAAGTGTTGATTGGCCATACTCACGGTTACCGGCTTCACCAGCAGGAACAACTTTACCACCAAGTTTGTGGGTCAATAGTTGCATTCCGTAACAGATACCAAGAATTGGAATACCAAGTTCAAAAATTTCTTCGTCAATACCAAATGCATCTTCGGCATAAACAGAGTTAGGACCACCTGAAAGTACGATACCGATAGGATCGATGGCACGGACTTCATCAGCGGTAATTTTATGGCTTTTCAATTCAGAGAAAACGCCAAATTCACGAATACGACGTGCAATCAGCTGATTGTATTGGCTACCATAGTCTAGAACAATGATTTTCTGCACATCATTCAAAGTAGAAATGTCAGTCATTATTACCCTTTCTTTTTACGTCACACATGGACTCTTATGCAATCATTGTATCACAATTTTAAGGACTTAGCACCTAGATTTATACGATAAACTGTAAGTCTTGTCGTCACCTTTACAATTCTATTAGTTTTTTTGTAAAATAGGGGTAAAGAAGGGGGTATTAGATGCTACCAGCATATATTCGCATACATGATAAGATTAAGGCAGATGTTGATGACGGTACTTGGAAAATCGGGCAACGTCTCCCTAGCGAGCGAGATCTTTGCGAAACTTTTGACGTGAGTCGTATGACTGTGCGTCAGGCCATAACGCTTTTAGTAGACGAGGGTATTTTAGAACGTAAACCAGGCAGTGGTACTTTTGTGGCCAGCAGTCGAGTTAAGGAAAAGATGCGTGGAACCACGAGTTTCACAGAGATTGTTAAATCCCAAGGCAAGAAACCGTCTAGTGAGCTTATTTCATATAAACGTGTGCATCCCAATGAATTTGAAATCAAGAATTTAGGTGTCTTACCACAGTCTAATGTCATTCGTATGGAACGTGTTCGTTTTGCGGATGATCTTCCAGTTGCCTATGAGATTGCCAGTATCCCTGAGAAAATTATCCGAGGTTTTAAGGAATCAGAAATTACCGAACATTTCTTCAAGACCTTAACTGATAACGGCTATGAAATAGGGAAAAGTCAGCAGACCATATCAGCTAGTTTGGCCAATAGTAGTCTAGCCAAGCACCTCAAGGTTAAGACTGGTGATGCTCTCCTGAGTCTGACACAAATTTCCTTCCTCCAAGACGGTCAGGCTTTCGAATATGTACGAAGTTACTATGTTGGTGACCGTTTTGAATTTTATTTGGAGAATAATTAGAAGTCACTGCTTTTTTCTGCACAAGAATCGTGCTAACACCATGATTTTATGGTAAAATGGAGCTTATGGAAATTGAAAAAACCAATCGCATGAATGCCCTTTTTGAGTTCTATGCTGCACTGTTAACAGATAAGCAGATGAACTATATTGAGCTCTATTATGCGGATGATTACAGTTTGGCAGAAATTGCCGAGGAATTTGGTGTGAGTCGTCAGGCAGTATATGATAACATCAAGCGTACTGAGAAGATTTTAGAAGCTTACGAGATGAAATTACATATGTATTCAGATTACATCGTCCGTAGCCAAATTTTTGATGATATCATGGAAAAATATCCAGACGATAGCTATCTTCAGGAACAAATTGCTGTGCTCAGCAGCATTGATAATAGAGATTAGATTCAAGCAGAAAGTAAGAGAGGAAATGATATATGGCTTTTGAAAGCTTAACGGAACGCTTGCAAGGCGTTTTCAAAAATTTAAGACGTAAAGGAAAACTTTCAGAGAAAGAAGTTCAAGAAGTCACTAAAGAGATTCGTTTGGCACTTCTTGAAGCAGACGTAGCGCTACCAGTCGTTAAGACATTTATTAAACGTGTTCGTGAACGTGCTGTAGGTCACGAAATCATTGATACTCTTGATGCTTCACAACAAATTATCAAGATTGTTAATGAAGAATTGACAGAGATTCTTGGGTCTGAAACATCTGAAATTGAAAAATCTCCAAAGATTCCAACAATCATTATGATGGTTGGTCTCCAAGGGGCTGGTAAGACAACCTTTGCTGGTAAATTGGCTAATAAGTTGATTAAGGAACAAGAGGCCCGTCCAATGATGATTGCGGCGGACATCTATCGTCCAGCAGCCATTGATCAGTTGAAGACTTTGGGGCAACAAATCAATGTTCCTGTTTTTGATATGGGAACAGAGACACCAGCAGTTGAGATTGTCAAAAATGGTTTGGAACAAGCGCGTGCCAACAAGAATGACTATGTCTTGATTGATACGGCTGGTCGTTTGCAGATTGACGAGACTCTCATGCAAGAATTGCATGATATTAAGGATTTTGCTCATCCAAACGAAATTCTCTTGGTTGTGGATAGCATGATTGGTCAGGAAGCTGCTAACGTTGCCAAGGAGTTCAACGAACAGCTAGATATCACTGGTGTTGTTCTTACTAAAATTGATGGGGACACACGTGGTGGTGCGGCTCTTTCTATTCGTGAGATTACCGGCAAGCCAATCAAATTTACGGGTACTGGTGAGAAAATTACGGATATCGAGACTTTCCACCCAGACCGTATGTCAAGTCGTATTTTGGGTATGGGTGACCTTCTTACCCTTATCGAAAAAGCTTCTCAAGAGTACGATGAGAAAAAATCTCTTGAGTTGGCTGAAAAGATGCGTGAAAACACCTTTGACTTCAATGACTTCATTGACCAATTAGACCAGGTACAAAATATGGGTCCAATGGAGGATTTGCTCAAGATGTTGCCAGGTATGGCTAACAATCCAGCCTTGGCTAATGTTAAAGTAGATGAAAAACAAATTGCGCGCAAACGTGCTATCGTATCATCTATGACACCTGAAGAACGTGAAAATCCAGATCTTTTGACACCAAGTCGTCGTCGCCGGATTGCCAATGGTTCAGGGAATACCTTCATCGAAGTAAACAAGTTTATTAAAGACTTTAACCAGGCAAAACAAATGATGCAAGGTGTTATGTCTGGTGATATGGAGCAAATGATGCGTCAAATGGGTCTTAACCCAAATAATTTGCCAAAAAACATGCCAAATATGCCGGATATGGGTAATATGGACATGTCTGCTCTTGAAGGCATGATGGGTGGCGCTGGTATGCCAGATCTTGGAAATATGGATCTTAGCCAAATGCTTGGTGGTGGCCTTAAAGGTAAGGTTGGTTCATTTGCCATGAAACATGCGATGAAGCGTCAAGCTAATAAGATGAAAAAAGCTAAGAAAAAACGTAAATAAGAAACATAGAACGCTAGGACATTTTGCTCTAGTGTTTTTTTCTGAAAAATATTGACTTATACAACTATACACTGTAATATACTAATGTATATACAGTAAAAAGGAGTAGATTATGAAACCTAAAAAGAGAATTCAAGAAATGACCTTTGCAGCTTTATTAACTGCAATTGCTATCCTTATCCCAAGTATCATGCCAATTAAACTGATTATCCCACCGGCTTCGTATACTTTGGGGAGTCATGTTCCAATATTTCTAGCCATGTTTATATCTCCCTGGGTAACTGCTTTTGTTATCTTAGCCTCTAGTTTGGGATACTTTATGGCTGGCTATCCGATTGTGGTTGTTTTTAGGGCCTTTTCACATATTATATTTGGCTTTTTAGGCGCACTCTATTTGAAAAAATTTCCACAAACGATAGAAAACCATAAATCATCATTACTTTTCAACTTTGTTTTAGGTCTTATCCATGCCATAGGTGAAGTTCTTGCTTGCGTGATTTTTTATTCCGTAACAGGAGAGGATTTCCAAAAACTATTCTATGTTCTCTTTGTTTTAGTTGGTTTTGGCACTATTGTCCATAGTATGATAGACTATGTTATAGCATTAACGATTTTCAAAAGTATTCGAAAAATACGCTAATTGAAAGAGGGATGGTTGGTCTATGGCTTCAAATCGAAAACAAGAATTATTGGCACTCTTAAAGGGAGCTAAAGAGTCAATGAATGGACAGAGTTTGGCGGAGCATTTTGGTGTGACACGTCAAATCATTGTTCAAGATATTGCCCTCTTGCGTGCAGATGGTGCCCAGATTATTTCAACTAATAGGGGATATATCTATAAAAGTAGCGATGACAATTCTTATGTACATCGACTATTTAAGGTGAATCATAAAGTGTCCGATATGGAGGATGAGCTTTTGGCTATTGTTGATAATGGAGGCCGTATTCAAAATATCATGATAGATCATCCAGTTTATGGAGAAATTCAGACTTTGTTGAAATTGACTTGTCGTCGAGATGTTAGTCATTTTTTAGACCAGGCCTCGTCAAATGACTTTCGCCCCTTATCTGATTTGACAAACGGTGTTCATTATCATCTTGTCGAAGCAGATAGTGAGCAAGATATAGATTATATTGAAGAGGCACTTAACCATCTAGGATTTTTAGTTAAAGAATGAGATAAAAGAGAAATGTAAAAGTAGTTAGTTTCACTTGAAAACAACTACTTTTTTTGATAAACTTATGTTAGTTTATTAACTTACGGAGGTAGCCATGTTTTCAGGACAAAGACTTAAGGAAATTCGAGAAGCACAAGGAATGAGCCAAGCATCAGTAGCTAAGCATCTAGGAATTTCACGCTCCTCTTATTTTAATTGGGAAAATGGTAAGACGAAACCTAATCAAAAGAACCTTTCGGTTTTGGCCGAACTTTTTGGTGTAGCTGAGACCTATTTTCTTTCTGAGCATGAGATTGTAGAAGTCTACTTGGAATTAAATGAGGAAAATCGCCAAGAAGCTTTGCGACTCACTAAGGCTCTCCTAGAAGAGCAAGAAGCAGAAAAGCAAAAAGCACCTGTTGTTCCGCTTTACTCTTACAAAGTTTTCGAGCGTTTATCAGCCGGAACTGGTTACACTTACTTTGGTGATGGCAATTATGATGAAGTTTTCTATGATGAAGAATTGGATCATGATTTTGCATCATGGGTATTTGGAGACTCTATGGAACCTACCTACCTAAATGGTGAAGTAGTGTTAATCAAACAAACAGGTTTTGATTATGATGGAGCTGTTTATGCTGTAGACTGGGATGGTCAAACCTATATTAAAAAAGTTTATCGTGAGGAAGATGGTCTACGTTTAGTTTCTCTTAATAAACGTTATGGTGACAAGTTTGCACCCTATGACGAAGATCCCCGAATCATTGGTAAAATTGTCGGTAACTTTATGCCTGTTGAGGCTTAGTCAACTTTTATCGATTGGGCATCTTAAACTAAATCTGATATAATATAAGTAAAGTAAAGCCAAGTCTTTGGCTTTTTTTAAAGAGTTTAAATCATATTTTACTAAGAAAATAAAGAGGAGAGATATACATGGCTACTATTCAATGGTTTCCTGGTCACATGTCCAAAGCTCGTCGACAAGTTCAGGAGAATCTTAAGCATGTTGATTTTGTAACAATTTTAGTGGATGCACGTTTGCCACTGTCAAGTCAAAATCCCATGCTAACTAAAATTGTTGGCGATAAACCAAAACTTTTAATTCTCAATAAGGCTGACCTTGCTGATAGTAATCGTACAAAAGAGTGGCGTAGCTATTTTGAGAGTCAAGGGATTAAAACCTTGGCCATCAATTCCAAGGAACAATCTACAGTTAAAATGGTGACAGATGCTGCTAAGAGTCTTATGGCTGACAAGATTCAACGACTACGTGAACGTGGTATTCAGAAAGAGACCTTGCGAACCATGATTATTGGGATTCCAAATGCAGGGAAATCTACCTTGATGAATCGTTTGGCTGGTAAAAAAATTGCCGTTGTAGGAAATAAACCTGGTGTGACAAAAGGTCAACAGTGGTTGAAGTCTAATAAGGACTTGGAAATTCTGGATACTCCTGGGATTTTGTGGCCTAAGTTTGAAGATGAATTAGTCGGCTTGAAGCTTGCTTTGACCGGAGCTATCAAGGACCAGCTTTTGCCAATGGATGAAGTCACGATTTTTGGACTCAACTATTTTAAAACTTACTATCCTGAACGTTTAGAGGAACGCTTTAAAGGGATTGACCTTGAAGAAGAGGCACCAGAAATCATTATGGAAATGACTCGAAAACTTGGCTTCCGTGAAGATTATGACCGTTTCTATAATCTATTTGTCAAAGAAGTTCGTGATGGAAAACTAGGACGTTACACACTTGATATTGTTGGGGTCGATACTGATGGCGACAATTAAAGAAGTCAAAGAGCAATTGGCCACTTTGACAGACCTTGACGATCATCGATGGGCAAGTTTTGAGGAAGACAGTCGAGCTGGTGTACAGACTGCCATTAAGCAACGCCGTAAAGCTATCCTAGCTGAGATTGCTGAGGAAGAACGCTTAGAGATGATGCTCAGTTATGAAAAATCGCTTTATGCTCAGGGAGTTGAACTCATTGCAGGTGTTGATGAAGTTGGACGTGGCCCTTTGGCTGGGCCAGTGGTAGCTGCAGCGGTTATTTTACCAAAGCTTTGCAAAATAAAAGGTCTTAATGATAGTAAAAAAATACCAAAATCAAAACATGAAGCTATTTATAAGCAGGTCATGAAGGAAGCGGTAGCTGTCGGGATTGGTATAAAGGACAATCATGTGATTGACGATGTTAATATTTATGAAGCAACCAAGCTTGCTATGGTTGAAGCTATTGAAAAACTTAGTCCCAAACCAGAACATTTGTTAATTGATGCCATGACTTTGGACTTACCAATAGGACAAACATCAATTATAAAAGGGGATGCTAATTCTTTATCAATTGCGGCAGCATCTATCGTAGCAAAGGTAACCCGGGATAAGATGATGGCTGATTATGATCAGGAGTTTCCTGGTTACGCATTTGCCAAAAATGCAGGCTATGGTACCAAGGATCATCTGTCTGGCCTAGATAATTTTGGTGTTACTCCAATTCATAGAAGGAGTTTCGAACCAATAAAGTCAATAATAAAAAGTAGGTGAAGTGGTGTGATTTTAGCTATTGATATTGGAGGAACCTTTATCAAGTTTGGGTTAGTTGATGATGATTTTAAGATTAGCAATCAATCTAAAGTTCCAACACCACCAACGTTAGACGACTTTTGGTTGACTTTAGAGCATATTGTCTCGTCTCACAAGGATATCATTTCTGGGATTGCCATTGCGTGCCCAGGAGAAATAAATAGTAAACGCGGCTTTGTGTTCAAGGGCGGTCTTATCCCATATTTAACGGCTATTCCTCTTGGGTCACGA
Source organism: Streptococcus salivarius (assembly GCF_000785515.1). Taxonomy (NCBI): domain Bacteria; kingdom Bacillati; phylum Bacillota; class Bacilli; order Lactobacillales; family Streptococcaceae; genus Streptococcus; species Streptococcus salivarius. The sequence continues at coordinate 1,209,768 of NZ_CP009913.1, read as the reverse complement.
TTGACTAAAACATTTCAACTGCCTGTAAAGGTTATCAATGATGCTGACGCAGCAGCCTTGGCAGAAGCCAGATATGGAAGCTTACAAGACTTAGATTGTGGGGCAGCCTTGGTTTTAGGTACGGGTGTTGGTTTAGGACTTGTTTCACAGAAGGACTTGCTTTCACCTCTGTCAGTCACCCAATATCTGCGAGCTCCAAGTTCCCAAAGCATGAGTCAAACCTCTCTACCTTTTCAGTGGGAATTGTTTATGCATGGCTTAGCAAGCCTTGTCGATAATAAGGGGTCTGCAGTAGGCTTTGTTCATGAAGCCAGTCAATTACTTGGGTTAGATCAAGACGATGGTCCAGCCGTATTCTCAGCTATAGAGGGAAATCAATCGGAAGAGCTAAATCTTTTATTTAAAGACTATTGTCATAAAATTGCTGTTCTTGTGCTAAATTTGCAGAGCTTCTTTAGGCTGGAGAAAGTTGTTATCGGTGGTGGTATCAGTAGGCAAGGTACTTTAATAGAAGGAATAAGTGATGCCTATGAGGAGTTATTTAAGGATAAGCCTGAATTAGGTTTTGAGCCCATAACTATTCAAGCCTGTCATTTCCATAACGATAGTAACCTACTAGGCGCGGCGTCTTATTTTGCTTCTGAAAATGATTTGTAATCACGGAAAGTTCCATAATGGAGCTTTTTTCTTTTCTGTTACGAATAATGAAAAGGAGGTATCTATATGAATAATTTTGAACTTTTTAAACTTAAAGCCGCTGGGTTGACGAATTTGAATATCATAAATATTTTGGACTACCAAAAGACTCAAGATAGAAAATTGAGTTTACGTGATATGGCAGTGGTATCCAAGTCTAAAAATGCCGTTCTTTTTATGGAAAAGTATAAGAGTTTAGATATTAAGCAACTCAAAGAACAGTTTGAACGTTTTCCTACGTTATCGATTTTTGATAAAGAATATCCCATTGAGCTGAAGCATGCCTATAATCCTCCTGTTCTCCTTTATTATCAGGGGAATCTTGATTTACTGAGTAAACCAAAGCTAGCAGTTGTTGGGGCAAGAAAGTGTTCTGAAACAGGCAAACAGTCTGTCCGTAAAATTGTTAGTGAACTTGGGAATCACTTTACTATTGTGAGTGGATTGGCGCGTGGGATTGATACTTGTGCGCATATGGAGGCCTTGAAAAATAAGGGAAACACTATTGCAGTTATCGGGACTGGACTTGATGTTTATTATCCTAAAGAAAATAAAGCTTTGCAGGACTATATGGCTAAAAATCATTTAGTTCTTACTGAATATGGACCGGGTGAGCAGCCTCTCAAGTACCACTTTCCTGAACGCAATCGGATTATTTCTGGATTGTGTCAAGGAGTTATGGTTGTAGAAGCTAAGCTTCGCTCAGGAAGTCTGATTACTTGTGAGCGTGCCATGGAAGAAGGTAGAGATGTTTTTGCTATTCCAGGAAATATTTTAGATGGAAAGTCAGATGGATGTCATCACCTAATTCAGGAGGGTGCAAAGTGCATCACGACAGGGTTTGACATTCTTTCAGAGTTTTCTTGAAAATCAAAGTTCTCCTATAGAGATAAAGTTTTTTATTGACAGTTAAAGAAAAGGACGGTATCATGTTAGTTGCTCGGTCCAAGATGTTTCATTTTTTAATGTCTTGTGACTAGAATTTAGACAAATTAGTGGCGCAGCCAGTTTATAACAATATAAGGAAATAGTCTATGGCGACAGCAACGACAACAAAAACGAAAACTAAAACAACAAAGAAAACGACAGCCAAAAAGGCGACTAAAAAGAGAGCGACACCAAAGAAAAATTTGGTCATCGTGGAGTCTCCTGCTAAAGCGAAAACGATTGAGAAGTATCTTGGCCGCAACTATAAAGTTGTAGCCTCTGTTGGGCATATCCGTGATTTGAAAAAATCAAGTATGTCTATTGATTTTGAAAACAACTACGAACCTCAGTACATTAATATTCGAGGTAAGGGACCTCTTATCAATGAATTGAAGAAAGAAGCTAAAAAAGCCAAGCAAGTCTTTCTCGCAAGTGACCCGGACCGTGAAGGGGAAGCCATTTCATGGCATTTGTCACATATTCTTGGATTAGAGCCAGATGATAAGAATCGTGTTGTTTTTAACGAAATTACTAAAGACGCAGTAAAAAATGCCTTTGTAGAACCACGCGCCATTGACATGGACTTGGTAGATGCCCAGCAAGCTCGTCGTGTCTTAGACCGTATTGTGGGTTACTCTATTTCACCGCTTCTATGGAAGAAGGTTAAGAAAGGTCTTTCGGCAGGTCGTGTACAATCAGTAGCGCTTAAGCTTATTATTGACCGTGAAAATGAAATTAAGGCCTTTAAACCAGAAGAATACTGGACTATTGATGGTGCTTTTAAGAAGGGTGCTAAGAAGTTTCAGGCTAGCTTCTATGGTTTGGATGGTAAAAAGCTTAAGCTCAACAATAATGACGATGTTCAAGCCGTTCTCTCTCGTATCACAAGTGATGACTTTAACGTAGATAAAGTAGAGAAAAAAGAACGCCGTCGTAATGCGCCATTGCCATATACAACATCATCTCTCCAACAGGATGCTGCCAATAAGATTAACTTCCGTACACGTAAGACCATGATGGTTGCCCAACAGTTGTATGAAGGAATTAATCTGGGTTCAGGCGCTCAAGGTTTGATTACTTATATGCGTACGGACTCAACACGTATCAGTCCAGTGGCACAAAACCAGGCTGCTGAATTTATTACGGAACGCTTTGGTTCTAAGTATTCAAAACATGGCAGCAAGGTGAAAAATAGTTCGGGAGCACAAGATGCCCATGAGGCTATCCGTCCTTCAAATGTTTTCCAAACGCCCGAAAGCATTGCTAAGTATTTGGATAAGGATCAGCTCAAGCTTTATACTCTTATCTGGAATCGTTTTGTGGCGAGTCAAATGACAGCTGCTGTATTTGATACGATGAAGGTGACCTTGTCTCAAAACGGAGTCATTTTCACTGCAAATGGTAGCCAAATCAAGTTCGATGGTTATATGGCCGTTTACAACGACTCTGATAAGAATAAAATGCTTCCTGATATGGCAGAAGGTGATACGGTTAAGAAGGTTGTGACAACGCCTGAACAACACTTCACGCAACCACCAGCCCGCTATTCTGAAGCGACTCTGATTAAGACGCTGGAAGAAAATGGTGTTGGTCGTCCGTCAACTTATGCACCGACACTTGATGTTATTCAACGTCGTTACTATGTCAAATTAGTAGCTAAACGTTTTGAACCAACAGAACTTGGTGAAATCGTTAATAGCTTAATCGTCGAATTCTTCCCAGACATCGTGGATGTTAAATTCACAGCTGAGATGGAAGGGAAACTCGATAAAGTTGAAATCGGTAAGGAACAGTGGCAAAAGGTTATTGATGAGTTCTTCAAACCTTTCCAAAAAGAATTGGAAAAAGCTGAAGAAGGTATTGAAAAAATCCAAATCAAGGATGAGCCTGCCGGTTTTGATTGTGACCTCTGTGGTCACCCAATGGTCATCAAACTTGGTCGATACGGTAAGTTCTACGCATGTAGCAACTTCCCAGATTGTCACAATACTAAAGCCATTACCAAAGAAATTGGCGTTACTTGTCCAACTTGTGGTAAAGGTCAGGTCATCGAACGTAAGACAAAACGAAATCGTGTCTTTTATGGCTGTGATCGCTACCCTGACTGTGAATTTACATCTTGGGATATCCCTGTTGGACGTAACTGTCCTAAATCAGGCGATTATCTTGTCGAGAAGAAAGTTCGTGGTGGCGGTAAGCAAGTTATCTGTAGTAACGAAGAGTGTGACTACAAAGAATCGATTGTTAAATAAAAAGAAAGCTATCTCAAGTTAAGTCTTGAGATAGCTTTTTTGCATTTTATCAAAAAAACTGATACTTTCCTTAAATTTGTTTTTTATACTAAGCATGAAAAGAAAGGAGAGTAAGTGGTTTTCTGATATTAGGTAAATATAAGCTTATATTGAAAACAGAACTATTCTAAAAGAGGTGTACAAATGCAAATAACTGTTAAACAACTTTCAAAATCCTACAAAGATAAGACTATCTTAGACAACATCACATTTACAATTGAATCTGGAACGGTTTCTGGTCTATTAGGAGTAAATGGGGCTGGTAAGTCAACTCTGATGAAAATTCTTTTTGGTTTAGTCCAAAAAAGTAGTGGAGAAATTCGATTTGATGGATCATCCAAAAACAAACATTTATTAGGTGCATTAATCGAAGCACCTGCAATTTATCACAACCTTTCGGCTTTTGATAATCTAAAAACAAAAGCGTTGTTATATGATATTCCTGATTCAAAAATTTTTGAAACCTTGGAAATAATTGGTCTTTCAAATACTGGAAAGAAAAAAGCCGGTAAATTTTCATTAGGTATGAAGCAGCGACTTGGGATTGGTATGGCCATTTTAACTGATCCCCAATTTTTAATTCTAGATGAGCCTACTAATGGCCTTGATCCCGATGGTATAAATGAATTGCTAGACCTTATTCGTTCCTTGAAAGCAAAAGGGATGACAATTCTGGTTTCCAGTCATCAACTTCTAGAAATTAGTAAGGTTGCTGATCATATTCTTATTCTCGATAAAGGTAAGATTCAATATGATGGTGAAAACAAAAATGTAGATAGTCTTGAGAGACTCTTCTTTAAAATTGTTCATGGGGGTTAATGATATGCAAAAGATATTCTATTCGGAATTGCTCAAATTACGACATTTAGGAACGACTAAATTCTTAATCATCATACCATTTTTAACTGTTCTTATAGCCTTTTTAATGGGAGGGTTACAGATTTTTGTTCCTTTCTCGGTTTATTGGTGGGAAGCTATCTTTTTATATCTTGTAAATGGTCTTTTGTTTATAGTCGATAGACGATTAGAAGACCAGGCTGGGCATTTTCAAAATGTTACAAATGGATATTTCACTTGGAAAATTAGCTTGATAAAAATGGTGCTTATAGGAATGAGGACATTGATTGCTAGTTTATTCTTACTAGCTTTCCTTAGTCTCGTTGCATTTATTTACACAGGTTTTATTCCGATGAATATTCCTAAAACAGCTATTTCCTTAATCTTAATTTGGATGACAACTTTATGGAACATTCCTTTACTTTATCTGATGTCTAAATACATGAGCCAATTCATCCTATTAGCTCTTAATACATTGGTTTGTCTTTTAATAGCACCCTTTATTGCTCAGAGTCCACTTTGGTTCGTTTTCCCCTATACTTATCACTATAAAATAGCTCAATTTTTATTAAATCTTAAACCATCGGGGGATATTATTGTAAATACGAATCATACTAGCATTTTTCAGGTGTTACTTACGATGATGCTATCAATAGTAGTGACATTGCTTTTATCTTTTTCACTGCAAAGGAGACAATTAAATGCTAAGGAGTGAGTTACTTAAATTAAAGAATACTTTCGGTCTTTATCTTATTCTCAGTTTTGCTGTCTTAGAGATCATTACAATTCCAATGTATGTGAGCTTCGTTCCTAATGGTTTTTCTCTAACTAATTTAGCCATATTATCTTTTTTATGCTATCCACTATTGACATCATTTTTGTCAATTTTAGGGATTGAACAAGAAAAACACGCTAATCATTATCAAGAAATATCGAGTTACCCTAAGCAAAGACGTTTATGGTTGGCTAAACTTTTGATAGTAGACCTAACCCTTAGCCTACCTTCTTTATTTAGTTGGCTTATCATAAACCTCCTTCTTATGAATAGTGTGAATGGATTTGTAGTAAGTCTATCAAGTTGGATGTTAATAGTCTTTCTTAATCATTTTCACTACTTTATACAAGTGAGTCTGAACAGTGTTAGTAATATTATTATCTCTATGGTTGAAATTATTTTTATTATTTTTGCTAGTAATAAAGTTTTCTTGTCTACTCATTGGCTTCCTATTGCTTTACCTATCAATAGCCTTATCCTTAATGATCGGAGCCAACTCAATTCCCTTCCTTTATGGATTGTTGGGGTGACTTTGTTATTTATTTGTTTTTTGCCAATAAATTCAAAATCTTATTAATAGATTTATCTACTTTACGCCTTGTCAGTTATCTTCTATAGATGATATGATAAGGGTAACTTTGTACGAAAGGAAAGGTTATGGCTCAGATACTTGTTGTTGATGATCAGGAAGATATTGTTCAATTGGTTGCAAAGGCTTTAGAGCTCCAAAATCATAAGGTGACGGGGCTTACAAGTGTTTTAGATTTGGATAAGAACTCGTTGCCACGGTTTGACTTGATTTTACTGGATATCATGATGCCTGATGTTGATGGTCTCCAGTTTTGTCATGAGATTCGGAATCAGGTGGATTGCCCCATCCTCTTTATTACAGCCAAAACGCAAGAGGCTGATATTGTCCAAGGCTTGACTTATGGTGCTGATGATTATATTTGCAAGCCATTTGGGGTTAAAGAACTTCAAGCGCGTGTGGCTGCTCACTTGAGACGTGAACATCGTGAGCGCCATCATAAGTTATTAATTGGAAATATTCAGTTTGATTTGTCTGCTCAGGAGCTTTATGTTGAGAATCAGTTGTTAGATTTGACTAAGTCAGAATATAGTATTTGTCAGTTTCTGGCTGAAAATAAGGGCCAAGTCTTTTCCAAAGAACAAATCTACACGCATTTGTACGGCTATGAGGATAAAGGGAGTCCGACAGCAGTGGCCGAACATATTAAAAATATCCGTGCAAAGCTCAAAGATGTTGGGCAAAATCCTATTGAAACAGTCTGGGGGATTGGTTACAAGTGGCACTAATTAAAAAACGAGAGTACTCTCTAAGAACAATCTTGTTATCTTATGTCGTCAGTCTTACAGTTCTCTCTGTAATCAGCAGTCTTCTTATTTTTTATATTTCTACCTTCGGTGTCATTCCAGCAAATCAGGTAGAGATTGATTTATCTGCTGTGAGAAATGATATTGAGACTTCTAAGGTCTTTAATCCCGATATCTTACCCGATGGTACTAGTTATGTTTTTTTAACTAGGGAATTTAAGCTTAAGAAGTCTAACATGCCTGTTAATCTGCAAGAGGAATCCTTATTAAATTACCAATTCAAGAATGCTCATGGTGGCAAGTATGGGTATTTTCAGTCATTTGAACGATCAGATGGGATAGTCATTGTCAATTATCAACTATCACCTCGGTATCGTAATGAGTGGTTGAACCAGCATTTTCCTAATGCTAATCTATTGATGATTGGCTCAATGATGGTGACTGTCCTACTCATATTTATTACTTTAACTTTTTACTATGCTAGTAAATTGAGTCGAGAGTTGAGACCAATATTGAAGGCAACAAAGAAAATAGCAGAGCAAGACTTGGATTTTCAAACGCCCAAATCTAGAATTACTGAGTTTAACCAGGTTTTAAGTGGTTTGGATCATATGCGTGTAGCACTTCGTGAGTCTTTGATGGAAAATTGGAAGGCAGAGCAAGATAAACAAAATCAGATTTCTGCTTTGACACATGATTTAAAGACACCACTGACAGTCGCCCGTGGGAATGCGGAACTCTTAGCTATGACGTCCTTGGATGAAAATCAAACGGACTTGTTAGAGCATTTTCAAAAAGGGATTGCACAGGTTGATGCTTATGTGAAAGAGTTGTCCGAACTCAATAAAATGAGTTTGAAGAAAACCTTGACGCTTGAAGAAATTCCAGTTAAGGAATTTGTTGAAGACATTTACGATCAAACCTTGTCATTAGCTCAAACGAAACAAATCAATGTGGTATTTGACAAGAAGGAAATTGAGAAAGAAACCATAGGCAATTGGGACAGGTCTTTGTTGAATCGAGCTTTTATGAATATCATTTCGAATGCGGTAGAGCATACGCCTAGTGGTAGTCAGTTGCTCTTAACTGCTAGGGTAGAAGATGATGAATTCAAGTTTATCTGCCTTGATTCTGGCCCTGGATTTTCCCTTGAATCACTTGAAAAGGCCACTCAGCTCTTTTATCAAGAGGATAAAAGTAGACAGAGCCGCAATCATAGTGGACTTGGTCTGACTATTGCTAATGATATTATTCGCTTACACCATGGTAGTCTTTCTCTTTCAAATGACAATGGCACAGGGGGTGCTAAAGTGACTATCATGTTACCCCTTTAAATACAAATTACTCCTAGTCGCCAGATGAGGAGTTTTTTGCTATACTACTAAGAGAAAAAATGAAGAAAGATTTGTGGGAGCAGGAGTTCATTTTGTTCCCGAAGAGGTATTAGTGTCATGTCTCAATCAAAAGCAGATTATATTAACGTGATTGGAGCTGGTTTGGCCGGATCAGAGGCGGCTTATCAGATTGCCAAACGTGGTATTCCAGTAAAACTTTATGAAATGCGTGGGGTCAAAGCAACACCACAGCATAAGACAACCAATTTTGCAGAATTGGTTTGTTCTAACTCTTTCCGTGGAGATAGCTTGACCAATGCTGTAGGGCTTCTTAAAGAAGAAATGCGTCGCTTGGACTCTATCATTATGCGTAATGGAGAAGCTCACCGTGTGCCAGCTGGTGGTGCCATGGCGGTGGACCGTGAAGGTTATGCAGAAGCTGTTACAGCGGAAATTGAAAATCATCCATTAATTGAAGTTATCCGTGAAGAAATCACAGAAATTCCTGATGATGCCATTACAGTTATTGCCTCAGGACCATTGACTTCTGATGCTCTAGCTGAAAAAATTCATGAGCTTAACGGTGGAGATGGCTTCTATTTCTATGATGCCGCTGCACCAATAGTTGATAAAGCGACTATCGACATGAACAAGGTTTACCTTAAGTCACGCTATGACAAGGGTGAAGCAGCTTATCTAAACTGTCCTATGACCAAGGAAGAGTTCATGGCTTTCCATGAGGCTTTGACAACAGCTGAAGAAGCTCCTTTGAATTCCTTTGAGAAAGAAAAGTATTTCGAAGGGTGTATGCCTATCGAGGTCATGGCTAAACGTGGCATTAAGACAATGCTCTATGGCCCTATGAAACCAGTTGGTTTGGAGTATCCTGAGGATTATAAAGGACCACGTGACGGCGATTTCAAGACACCTTATGCGGTTGTTCAGCTTCGTCAGGACAATGCGGCTGGTAGTCTCTATAACATCGTTGGTTTCCAAACCCATCTCAAATGGGGCGAGCAAAAGCGTGTCTTCCAAATGATTCCAGGTCTTGAAAATGCTGAATTTGTGCGTTACGGGGTTATGCACCGTAATTCGTACATGGATTCGCCAAACTTACTCAAACAGACCTTCCAATCAAAATCAAACCCTAATTTGTTCTTTGCGGGACAAATGACTGGTGTTGAAGGTTATGTTGAATCAGCTGCCTCAGGTTTGGTTGCTGGAATCAATGCAGCCCGTCTCTTTAAAGGTGAAGATGAAGTTATCTTCCCTCATACAACAGCTATCGGAAGCCTCCCATATTATGTGACACATGCTGAAAGCAAACATTTCCAACCAATGAATGTTAACTTTGGTATTATCAAAGAGTTGGAAGGTCCACGTATTCGTGACAAGAAAGAGCGTTACGAAAAAATTGCTGAGCGTGCTCTTAAAGATTTACAACCTTTTATTCAAGCTTAGACAATATTAAAATCCCTTACCGAATTCGGTAAGGGATTTTTCAGATCTAAAAGTATCCAATTAACCAAAGAATTTCTTAGCGATATCTTGACCTTGTTTAATTTTAGCCCATTGTTGTGGTGTTGCCAACTCATTACCTGAGTCACATGAGGCGAAACCACATTGGTGAGAAAGGAAGAGACGCTCTTTAGGAAGGATTTGACTAGCATTTTCAAGCAAGTCAAGAACACGTTCTTCGTCGTCAAGTTCAGTTGTTTTAGATGACAAAAGTCCTAGTACAACTTCAGCTTTGCTATCTTTGAGGGCTTCGAGAGCCTTGATATCACCAGCTGTATCGCTGTCCCATTCAAGGAAGAAGCGATCATAGTGTTGCTCTGCCAAGAACTTCTTAGCAATGGCTTCGTAAGTTCCTTCGGCAGCAGAACGGCTTTCATAGTTACCACGACAGTTGTGTGTCCAAACCGTTAAACCAAGTTCATGAGCATAATCTACAACTTCATTATTGATTGATACAAACTCATCAGCCAATTCTGCCAAATCAGAATTACCTTCCGCAAAGAAACTTGCAGGGTTTGATGGGTCAAAGAGTTCCCAGAGACAGTCGTCAAATTGAACGATTTTTCCACCAACTGTCTTGTATTCTTCCAAGAATTCTTTATAGGCATTAATCAAACCTTTTTTGAGGTCTTCATTTGTTTCATAGACTTGTCCTGGACCAGCCAAACGGTCAAAGATAGCAAGTTCAGTGTAGGCATGAGCAGGTCCCCAGATAGTTTGTTTGGTATCTTCATCACCAGCTTCAGCCTTAACCAATTTATAGATATCTAGGTAATGGTGGTTTTTACCTGAGAGTGGTTCAGTAATACGAATCCCAATATCTTTACGAGTCTCATATTGTCCGCCATCGTGGTCTTTAAATGTATAACCGTGCTCAGCAATGTAACGTTCGATACCTTTGAGACCCCAGACAAAGTCCAAGTGCCACATAGAACGCCCGAACTCACCATCAGTAAGAATATCAATACCGTTAGCCTTTTGGTCAGCCACGATTTGCTTAATATCTGCAGTTTCAGTTTCTTGATAACCAGGGAGGGCATCGTAGAAAGGATACTGGATATCGTCACGGTGCTCGATTTCGTCCTTGTATTTACGGAGATCTGCAGGACGAAGGAGAGAACCAACTAATTGAAATTTAGATTTTGTCATAAGATTCACCTCAAAATAAGATTTTACATCTATGATACTTTTTATTTATTTCGATTGAAAATAGTTATTTTCTTTCTTTGGGTATAGTTTAAGACTATATAAAGTTTTGGTCTGCAAAATGATACTTCCTATGGTAAAATGAAAAGAAAACAATGAAGGTTGGGAACATGCAAAAAACATTTTTTATTATTAAACCAGATGCTGTAAAACGACACTTGATGGGACAAGTGATTGATCGTATTGAACGTCGTGGCTTCATTATTGAACGAATGGAAATGTTGACACTTGACGAAGAACGTCTTAAAGAACATTATGCTCAATTGGTTGATAAACCTTTTTTCCCTAGCATTGCAGAATTTATGATGAGTGGTCCATCAGTGATTGGTATTATTTCTGGTCCAGGTGTTATCAAGTCATGGCGTGATATGATGGGAGCAACCAATCCAGGCGATGCTGCTCCTGGAACGATTCGTGGAGACTTTGCAACCGCACCAGATGGTGACATGATTCCAAATATCGTTCATGGCTCTGATTCAGAAGAATCTGCGGCTCGAGAAATTAAGATTTGGTTTGGTGAGTAGGATGGATTTAGCACAAATTCAGTCAGATCTAGCCAAGGGTGGACTGTTAATTGATGTCAGGAGTCCAGAAGAGTATGCAGAAGGACATGTTAAGGATGCCCTCTTAATACCTCATACCCAGTTTTTCTCTGCTGACATTCCAGCTGAAAAAGACGCTTTCATTTACCTCTATTGTAAAATGGGGCCTCGTGCAGAATTTGCTGCATCGGTCCTTAAAGAGAGAGGCTATACTAAGGTGACTAATCTAGGTGGCTTGGACGATATGGAAGCAATAGGTTTTGAATTTGAAGAATAATAGAAATAAGGTCACCTCAAGGTGGTCTTATTTGTTTTCAGAAAAGTTTGATAATTACTTGACAACGTTTTCATAAAGGGGTAGAATTTTAATTGAGTTAAGACAAAGCCTATGAAAAATGACTTTGCCAGAACTTGACTAACTTAGCGTATTCCAATTGAGATAAGGCTTCTTATTAAGCTAGTGACTCTAATTGGTAGAGGAGGATTTCGTATGTCAAAAGTTGCTATTGTTACAGGTGCAGGTCAAGGTATTGGTTTTGCGATTGCAAAACGTTTGGTTGAAGATGGTTTTAAAGTCGGAGTATTGGACTACAATGCTGAAACTGCAGAAAAAGCGGTTGCTGAATTGTCAGCAGATAAAGCATTTGCAGTTGTAGCTGATGTATCTAAACAAGCTGAAGTAGCAGCTGCTTTCCAAAAAGTTGTTGATCACTTTGGCGATTTGAATGTTGTTGTTAATAATGCCGGTGTGGCTCCAACAACACCTCTTGATACAATTACTGAAGAACAGTTCCAACGTACATTTAACATCAATGTCGGTGGTGTTATTTGGGGTGCTCAAGCTGCACAAGCACAATTTAAAGCACTCGGTCATGGTGGTAAAATCATCAATGCAACATCTCAGGCTGGTGTCGTTGGTAACCCTAACTTGACTGTATATGGTGGTACTAAATTTGCAGTGCGTGGTATTACTCAAACTTTGGCGCGTGATTTGGCTGATTCAGGCATCACTGTCAATGCTTATGCACCAGGTATCGTTAAGACTCCAATGATGTTTGACATTGCCCACGAAGTTGGTAAAAATGCTGGTAAAGATGATGAATGGGGTATGCAAACTTTTGCTAAAGATATTACCCTCAAACGTTTGTCTGAACCTGAAGACGTAGCAGCAGCAGTTAGCTTCCTTGCTGGACCTGACTCAAACTACATCACAGGTCAAACTATCATCGTTGATGGTGGTATGCAATTCCATTAAGATTGAAAGGGAGAGCGAAAGGCTCTCTTTTTTGCTTGATAAAACATAATATTTCTGATAATATAATCGTAATTAATTATGATTTGAGAGGAGCCTTCCTATGTCAGACATTTTACACTATATTGTTGAGCATCCATTTTATTGCCTTATTCTATTAGGAGTTGTTGTACTAGCCTGTGGGTTGGGGCCATTTTCAAGTGGTTCAACAGAAAACAAGCGCTCAGCAATTATTAATAAGCACTACAACGATACTTTTAAGAAATAAGAAGGACTAAATGCAGTCAGAAAGCAGATATTAGAGATAGGCAAAAGCCTGTCTTTTTTGTATAATAGAAGGTAACGATTAGTTTTTTTATAATCACAAGTAAGAACTAGGAAAGATAAAAATGCCAAATATTGAAGAATTAAAACAACGACAGGAGAAGATTCGTAACTTCTCTATTATTGCCCATATTGACCATGGGAAATCAACCCTTGCTGACCGTATTTTGGAAAAGACTGAAACAGTGTCAAGTCGTGAGATGCAGGCGCAACTCCTTGATAGCATGGACCTTGAGCGTGAACGTGGAATCACTATTAAACTAAATGCCATTGAGCTTAACTATACAGCTAAAGATGGTGAAACATACATTTTCCACCTTATCGACACCCCGGGACACGTGGACTTTACTTATGAGGTGTCACGTTCTCTTGCTGCCTGTGAGGGTGCTATCTTGGTGGTAGATGCAGCTCAAGGAATTGAAGCGCAAACACTTGCCAATGTTTACTTGGCACTAGATAATGACTTGGAAATCTTACCAGTTATCAATAAAATCGACCTTCCAGCTGCAGATCCTGAGCGTGTTCGTACAGAGGTTGAAGATGTTATCGGACTAGATGCTTCTGAGGCTGTGCTTGCGTCAGCTAAGGCCGGTATTGGTATCGAAGAGATTCTCGAACAAATCGTTGAGAAAGTTCCTGCACCTCAAGGTGATGTTGAAGCGCCTCTCCAAGCCCTTATCTTTGACTCCGTTTACGATGCTTACCGTGGGGTTATCCTCCAAGTGCGTGTGGTTAACGGAATGGTTAAACCAGGTGATAAGATTCAAATGATGTCTAATGGCAAGACTTTTGATGTTACTGAGGTTGGTATCTTCACACCTAAAGCTGTTGGACGTGATTACCTTGCGACAGGTGATGTTGGTTATATCGCAGCCTCAATTAAGACTGTTGCGGATACTCGTGTCGGTGATACCGTAACACTTGCAGACAATCCTGCTGCAGAGCCGCTCCATGGCTATAAGCAAATGAACCCAATGGTGTTTGCAGGTCTTTACCCAATTGAGTCAAATAAATATAACGACTTGCGTGAAGCCCTTGAAAAACTCCAGTTGAACGATGCCAGTCTTCAATTTGAGCCTGAAACGTCTCAAGCCCTTGGTTTTGGTTTCCGCTGTGGTTTCTTGGGTCTTCTTCACATGGATGTTATCCAAGAACGTTTGGAACGTGAGTTTAACATCGACCTCATTATGACAGCGCCATCGGTAGTTTACCATGTTAATACTACTGACGGTGAGATGCTTGAAGTGTCTAACCCATCTGAGTTCCCAGATCCTACACGCATTGATGCTATCGAAGAGCCTTATGTTAAAGCTCAAATCATGGTTCCTCAAGAATATGTTGGTGCGGTTATGGAGTTGGCACAACGTAAACGTGGTGATTTTGAAACTATGGAATACATTGATGATAATCGTGTGAATGTTATCTATCAAATTCCACTTGCTGAAATCGTCTTTGATTTCTTTGATAAATTGAAATCATCAACACGTGGTTATGCAAGCTTTGACTATGAATTGTCAGAATACCGTCGCTCACAATTGGTGAAAATGGATATTCTCCTTAATGGTGACAAGGTCGATGCCCTTAGCTTCATCGTGCATAAGGAATTTGCCTACGAGCGTGGAAAACTTATCGTTGATAAACTTAAGAAAATCATTCCACGTCAACAATTCGAAGTGCCTATCCAAGCGGCTATCGGTCAAAAAATTGTTGCCCGTACAGACATCAAAGCCCTTCGTAAAAACGTCTTGGCAAAATGTTACGGTGGTGACGTTTCACGTAAACGTAAACTCCTCGAAAAACAAAAAGCCGGTAAGAAACGTATGAAAGCTATCGGTTCGGTTGAAGTACCACAAGAAGCCTTCTTATCAGTACTTTCAATGGACGAAGATGAGAAATAAGAGTAATAGTCAGAATGTGATGTTCTGGCTATTTTTGTAAAAAAGTTATGATAAAGAAGATTTTAAAGTTTCCCTTCTTGAAGCGTGGAAGGATTTATACTGCGACTATACTAATGCTTTTCTTTTTAGGGAATACATATACAAAGCACAAATTTCATGAAAAAGCTGTAGAAGAGTTACAGATGGCTCTAAAAGCTGATAAGGTCACTAATAATGGGGTTTTTGGCAGTCGCCATCAGTATGTTGCCATTAGTCATCAAGAACCCACTTACTATAATTCTGAAGATAACGTAGCTACTGAGATGATTGGTAGAAATCATTTTGTGCGCTATTACGACACCATGAGTAGTCTCCATCAAGCTCATTTGGTAGTTTATGATATCAACAAAAATTTTGAAAAGAAAATTATTAATTTGACCCCATATTTGAAGAAAATAAAAGATTTTAAAGATATTAAGGAGTTGGCTGTGTCTTTAAGATCGATTGATGGTTATGATTATATTTTCTTGGAGAATTCTCAAAATGATAAGCAATTTGCTTACAATTTAGATACGAATCAATTTTTAACTAGAGACCTACCAGATTATTCTTACAGTAAGGATGAAATGCTTTATTTTGGTGATAAGAGTTCTGCTCGTAATCAGGTGAACGATAGCAACATGTGGGGATATTTAAAGAGAGAAGGAAACTTGGATGAGCTTTTAAGAATGTCACCAGCTCAAACAAACAACCATTTATCAGCTCATCTAAATGTGATCCTAGAGATTGATAATGTAGATACTTCAAAACAAGAGAATCAAATTAATCTATTTAATGAAAATTCTGAAGTTAAGCCTATTTACGAAGAAGCTGTTAATCAGACAACAACAAACAGTAATACCTTAAAGAAATTTAAACTATTGACCCGTCAAGGTAAGGAGGGAGATTTTCCGGTCGGTCCAACTGAGCCAGTGAAAAGCAGCCTACCTAATAAACCAAGCGAGCCAAAGAAAGTTCCAGAATTTAATGTTTTTCCTGATTCTATTTTTCCTATTATAGCTTTAAGTTTTAGTGAGCTTCTTAACCAAAAGGCAGAACAAGACTATCAGAAAGACTATCGAGCTTACGAAAAAGCACGTCAAAAAGCTCAAAAAGATTATGATAGGAAATATGATGCCTATAAAAAGAAATTGGCTCAATATGAGTCCTATAGAGATAGAGAGTACGACAAACAATCACAACTCTATTTTTCTCCTGAAGAGCAGACCAATGATATTTTACATTGGTTGGGAACAAATGGAGAAAATGCGATTGTGGTTTCTGTAGAGGACAGTGCAGGTATTAAAAAAGATATTCATTCTTTTTCTGATATAAAGGATTGGGTGGATAAACATGATTATGATTCCAGTATTAAGTCAGACTTTAGAGACTACAAAGGGGGTGACTAAGTATTCTTGAATGCCAATGAGTCTTCTACAAACCCTACACAAGCATTTTTCTCAGCTTTAGGCTATAATAGACAAAAAGGAATCTTGGGAGGGCCACTATGGATATCATGAGTTTTATCCCCAGTCAGCGACAGGCTATTCTGGAGCGTTTTCAGCAAGTGGAGGCCTTGGGATTAGGCGCAGTTCGTATTGAATTGAAGGTTGCTAATCCTGTTGGCATCATCTATGAATGCTACATTTTGGCAGGGGAGAATTATTTTTCTGATCAAGCAGTGGTATCCTTCCGCATTCTCTATGAAAAGGACTTGGAACGCATTTCTTTGGATGTCGTAGATATCCCTGGTCGCTCAAGCTTGTCTAATTATCTCCAGTTAATAGAGATTTTTGAAGGCTTGCAAAATTATCTTAATCGAGAGTTTGCTAAGGTAAAAAATACATGAACATCTGATAGTAATCAGGTGTTTCTTTTTGTGATGGAAGTTCAAAATTTCACAATCTTTTTTTCACAAGATTGTCTGAAAACTGTGTTATAATGATAACAGAATTGTGAAGTGATAAAAGTTTGTGAAAAAATGAGCAGACTTTGACACTTTGTGACTTATACTTGAAAGGAAAATTGGCTCTATCATTTTAGGGCCAGAAGGACTGTGTTCATGTCAGAAGAAAAGCAATTGTATGGTGCGGATTTAGTGGTTGATAGTTTGATTAACCATGATGTTGATTATGTCTTTGGGATTCCAGGTGCAAAAATCGATAGGGTTTTTGATACTTTGGAAGATAAGGGACCTGAATTGATTGTTGCCCGTCATGAGCAAAATGCTGCTTTTATGGCTCAAGGTGTTGGACGTATCACAGGGAAACCCGGTGTAGTATTGGTAACATCTGGTCCAGGTGTCTCAAATTTGGCTACTGGTTTGGTAACAGCGACAGATGAAGGAGATCCTGTTCTTGCTATTGGTGGTCAGGTTAAGCGTGCAGATCTTTTGAAACGTGCCCATCAATCAATGAATAACGTTGCTATGCTTGAACCGATTACCAAGTATGCTGCTGAAGTACATGATGCTAATACCCTTTCTGAAACGGTTGCTAATGCCTATCGCCATGCTAAGTCAGGGAAACCGGGTGCAAGCTTTATTTCAATTCCTCAAGACGTGACCGATGCTCCGGTCAGTGTTAAGGCTATCAAGCCTATGACAGATCCAAAACTTGGTTCAGCATCTGTTTCTGATATTAACTATCTCGCACAGGCGATTAAAAATGCCGTATTGCCGGTCTTACTTTTAGGGAACGGTGCTTCATCAGAAGCTGTAACTTACTCTATTCGCCAGATTTTGAAACATGTTAAATTACCAGTTGTTGAAACTTTCCAAGGTGCTGGTATCGTGTCACGTGACCTTGAAGAGGATACTTTCTTTGGTCGTGTAGGTCTTTTCCGTAACCAACCGGGGGACATGTTGCTTAAGAAGTCGGACTTGATTATTGCCATTGGTTATGACCCAATTGAGTATGAAGCACGTAACTGGAATGCTGAAATTTCAGCACGTATTATCGTAATTGATGTTGAACCTGCTGAGGTGGATACTTACTTCCAGCCAGAACGTGAATTGATTGGTAATGTAGAAGCAACTTTAGATTTGCTTTTGCCTGCTATTCAAGGCTACAAATTACCTGAAGGTTCAGTCGAGTATCTTAAAGGGTTAAAAAATACAGTCGTCGAAGATGTTAAATTTGACCGTCAGCCTGAAGAAGGTACCGTACACCCACTCGATTTAATTGAAGTTTTACAAGAACAAACGGATGATGATATGACAGTTACCGTTGACGTTGGTAGTCACTATATCTGGATGGCTCGTTATTTCAAATCTTATGAACCACGTCATTTGCTTTTCTCAAATGGGATGCAAACTTTAGGGGTTGCTCTTCCGTGGGCCATCTCTGCAGCTTTGGTTCGTCCTAAGACAAAAGTCATTTCTGTTTCTGGTGACGGTGGCTTCCTCTTCTCAGCACAAGAATTGGAGACAGCAGTTCGATTGAAATTGCCAATTGTTCATATTATCTGGAACGATGGCCATTACAATATGGTGGAATTCCAGGAAGAAATGAAGTACGGTCGTTCATCAGGGGTTGACTTTGGTCCTGTAGATTTTGTAAAATATGCTGAGAGCTTTGGAGCGAAAGGTTATCGTGCAACAAGTAAAGAAGAGTTTGCTAGCTTGCTTCAAGAAGCCTTGGCTCAAACTGTAGATGGACCAGTCCTTATTGATGTTCCAATCGACTATAAAGATAATATTAAACTCGGCGAAACTATTTTGCCAGATGAATTTTACTAAAAAGAGGGTGTAGACATGTCTGAAGCCATAAAATTATTTCAATATAATACTTTGGGAGCCTTGATGGCTGGGCTTTATGGAGGTACTTTAACAGTTGGTGAATTGTTGGAGCATGGAGACTTGGGTCTTGGAACATTAGATTCTATTGATGGGGAGTTGATTGTTCTTGATGGTAAAGCCTATCAAGCTAAAGGCTCTGAAGGTAAAGTCGAAGTGGTAGAAGTTTCTCCAGATGAAAAAGTTCCCTATGCAGCAGTCGTACCTCACCAAGCTGAAGTTATCTTCCGTCAACGTTATGAAATGACTGATAAAGAACTTGAGGATCGTATTGAATCTTACTATGATGGGGTTAATCTCTTCCGTTCTATCAAAATTAAGGGTCATTTTAAACACATGCACGTGCGCATGATTCCTAAATCAAATGCGGATATTAAGTTTGCTGATGTTGCCACTCGCCAACCTGAGTACGAGGTAGATGATATTTCAGGTACCATCGTTGGTATTTGGACGCCAGAAATGTTTCACGGTGTGAGTGTTGCTGGTTATCACCTTCATTTTATTTCAGACGACTTGACATTCGGTGGTCACGTTATGGACTTTGTTATTGAAAATGGTATTATCGAAGTTGGACCAGTTGACCAACTCGATCAACGTTTCCCAGTTCAAGACCGTCAGTATCTCTTTGCTAAATTCAATGTCGATGAGATGCGTGAAGATATTACTAAGGCTGAATAAAATTTTTTAAGACATCAAAAATCATAGAAAGAACTTTCCTAGATAATTAGGGAAGTTTTTTTGTTTTTTAAGGTACTTATATATCGAAGTAGTTGACGGATGTAATTAAAGGTGTTACAATTCGTGCTATAAAGTTCGATATGGAACTAAAACTCAAAGAAAGACATGGTGTTTTATAATGGATTATTTGAAAGTGCTAGTCGAAGAGATTCATTCAGTTGTAGTGGCAACGGTTGATGAAACGGGACATCCGCATACAGCTGTTATGACATGATGTGGGAGGACGGGAAAACAGTTTATTTTTTGACTGCCGATTTTAAACCCCTCTACAAACGGCTTAAGGAAGATGGACGTGTAGCAGTGACAGGGATGACTCAAGGTGCCGGAACTATGGATCGTAAATCTATTTCCCTAACCGGTCAGGTGGAATGGATTGGAAAAGAGCATTTAGAAGAGTTGTTAAAAGCCAATCCATACATGTATGAGATTTATCCGACGGAGGAGGGACGTAGTCACCTACAAGTCTTTCGTTTTAAAAATGCAGTAGGCAATTTTTATTATTTGACGCAATTGCCTCCCTATCAAGCAAGATTTGAAATTGAGGGATGATAAGATGACAAAGATTCAAGATGCAAAGAAAATCATTGAAGAAGCAGATAAAATTGTGATAGGAGCGGGAGCTGGCTTAACCTACTCAGGCTCACGTTTTGAGGTTTTCTTTAAAGATTATATTGTTCGTTATGGCATGCAGGATATGTACTCTGCAGCTTTTTATCCTTTTGAGACCGCTGAAGAGCGCTGGGGTTATTGGGCTAAGCATATCTATCATAATCGTTACCAGCCAGAGGGACTTTCGCTTTATAGAGATCTTTTCGACTTGGTTAAGGACATGGATTATTTTGTGATTACGACCAATGTAGATGGGCAGTTTATGAAGACAGGATTTGCTCCGGAGCGTTTCTTTGAAGTTCAGGGCAATTACGGAGAGTGGCAGTGTTCAGTTCCTTGTCGTCAGGAAGTCTTTGATAATGAAGCGGCTGTCATGGAGATGCTAAAAGAAACAAAGGATTTAAAAATTCCAACTGACTTGCTACCGTATTGTCCAAATTGTGGGGCACAAATGACCATGCATTTACGTGTTGATCAATCTTTTGTCCAAGATGAGACCTGGGAGGCTTCTTATGAAGCTTATCTAGGATTTATAGAAGGGATTGAAGATCAAAAGGTTGTCTTCTTAGAATTGGGTGTCGGATACAATACGCCGACCATCATTCGCTATCCTTTTGAGAAAATGACAGCAGTATTTCCAAAGGCCCATTTGATTCGCCTCAATCGTGATGATCTTGAAGGTTTTGCTGCTACAAAGGAAAAGACAATTTCTATAAATGATGATATGAGGGAGGTACTCCGACAATGGCTAGCAGACTAGAATATTTGATTGATGTTTTAAAAAGCGAGCAAGGATTGACAGAACTAGAGATTCCTGAAAAGGTAGAGGAGCAAGAAGTGTTATATCGGGCTCTTCAAAATGTCCGCTATCCGGCACCAATGACAGCCGACTTTCTCTACCAACAAGACCGTTATTTACAAGAAAAACTAGTAGAAAAAGGAGTTGTAGACTTGAAAGACTTGACTCCCATTCTGCCCAATCTCTACCTGTGGCTACTCGTTTGGCGGTTGATGCCATTGTCAATGCGGCCAACAGTAAGCTTTTAGGTTGTTTTGTACCTAATCATTCGTGTATTGACAATGCCATTCACACAGCTGCAGGGGTTGAATTGCGTCTAGCCTGTCATGAGCTCATGCAGGAGCAAGGAAGGGATGAAACTACAGGTCAGGCAAAAATCACCAAGGCCTACAACCTACCTTCTCGCTATGTCCTTCATACAGTGGGACCCATTATCTATGAAGAAGTGACGGAGTTGGAAAAACGTCAGTTAACGTCATCTTATGAAGCGTGTTTGACCTTGGCTTATGAAAAAGGTCTGAGAAGCTTGGCCTTTTGTTGTATCTCAACAGGAGAATTTCGTTTTCCAAATGAAGAGGCAGCTAAGATTGCGATAGAGACGGTTCTACAGTTCCAGAAAGAACATCCTGATATGGTAGTTATATTCAATGTTTTTAAAGATATTGATTATACGATTTATCAAGCATTATTAAAAAACAATGTTTCTATATAGAAGTAGTTGACGGATGTAACAGACAGTGATACAATAACTTTAATATTTCGATATCGAACAAAAAGGAGACATAATGGACAAGATGTTAGGGGGCTACCAAGCTCTACAGATTCGATTGTTAAACGGGCGTATTTTTCAAAAACTCTTGAGCAAAGAACCAGAAGCTCAATATAGAAGTGAACAAGGAAAAATTTTAACAGTGCTTTGGCAAAAAGAAGATGGTCGAGCTACTGCGACCGATATCGCTCTTGCGACGGGTCTAGCCAATAATACATTGACCAGTATGGTTAAGAAATTGGAAGAACAAGGCTTGGTTACGATTCAACCTTGCACGCAGGATAAAAGGAAAAAATATATTTCTTTGACAGACCTCGGTTGGGCGCAAAAGAAATCGGTGACCGTGTCAGCAAAGAACTGGGAGAGATTTTCTACCAAGGATTTTCGGATCAAGAAATCCAGGAATTTGAAGCTTATCAAGAGCGGATTATCACAAATCTAAAAGATAAAGAAAATGACATCTAGGGAAAGGGAGTAACTGTTATGATTGGAATAACAGGTGTAACAGGGAAATTAGGTTCCTATGTGGCGGATCTTATAGATCAGAGAGGAATGGCTTCTGTACACTTAGCACGAAGTCCAGAGCGTGCAACAGTCTACGCGTCTGCGGAAATCCGTAAAATGGTGTATGCCAATACTCCAGAGGTGGTTGAGGCCTTAAAGGGGATCGATACTTTGTTGATGGTCTCTGCTCGGGAAAATCCAGAGCGTGTCAAGGAGCACAAGGAGTTTTTAGATGCTGCAAAACTAGCGGGGGTAGAGCATATCGTCTATACCTCCTTTTATGGGGCAGATGAGAAGGCAACGTTCACTTTGTCTCGAGATCATGCCCAGACGGAAGCCTATATCAAGGAGTTAGGGTTCACCTATACTTTTCTAAGAGATAATTTTTACTTGGACTTCTTGATTGATATTGCGCTTGAAAATGGAGAAATTCGTGGTCCGGCAGGAAGTGGTCTTGTGTCAGCTGTTGCCCGCAAGGACACATCTAGGGTTGCAGCAGAAATTCTTTTAAATCCTAAGGAGTGGGAAAATCAAAGCTTGAATCTGACAGGGCCAGAGGATCTTTCCATGGAAGAAATCGTAGCGCTCCTCTCAAAAGAGAGCGGTAAAACCATCACGTATGTGGATGAATCAGTAGAAGAAGCCTATGAGTCACGGAAAAAATGGCCAGCACAAACTTGGGAGTACGATGCCTGGGTCAGCACCTATACAGCGATTAAAGCTGGGGAACAAGCTGGGGTTTCTACAGATGTCGAAAAAGTCCTAGGGCATCCAGCAAGTAGCTTATTGGATATTCTTAGAGACAGAAAACTTATTGAGGAAAATTATGATTGAATACAAACATGTAGCCTTGCGCTACACGGATAAGGATATTTTAAAAGATGTCAATCTCCGCATTGAAAATGGAGAATTTATGGTGTTAGTGGGTCCTTCAGGATCTGGAAAGACTACCATGCTCAAGATGGTCAATCGTCTCTTGGAGCCGACAGATGGCAATATCTATATGGATGGGAAACGTATTAAGGACTATGATGAGCGGGAGCTACGTCTCAGTACCGGCTATGTCCTTCAGGCCATTGCCCTATTTCCTAATTTGACAGTTGCTGAAAATATTGCTCTCATTCCTGAAATGAAGGGATGGAGCAAGGAGCAAATCACTTTGAAAACAGAAGAACTCTTGGATAAGGTGGGGCTCCCTGCTGCAGAGTATGCAAATCGCATGCCTAGTGAATTATCTGGTGGGGAGCAACAGCGGATTGGCATTGTGCGCGCTATCATTGGAGAACCAAAAATTCTATTGATGGACGAACCTTTTTCAGCCTTGGATGCCATCTCTCGCAAGCAGTTGCAGGCTCTTACAAAAGATTTACATAAAGAATTCGGCATGACGACCATCTTCGTAACACATGATACGGATGAGGCCTTAAAATTAGGGGATCGAATTGCAGTTTTGCAGGATGGGGAAATTCGTCAGGTCGCAGAACCTGAAACAATTTTACAAGCGCCTGCGACAGACTTTGTAGCGAACTTGTTTGGAGGTAGCCTTCATGTCTAATTTGATTTCAACTTTTCAAGAACGTTTTGGGGACTGGTTAACGGCCCTCGGACAGCACTTACAATTGTCTCTTTTGACCTTAATTATTGCAATTTTCCTCTCAATTCCTTTGGCCATTTATCTTAGCACGCGCGAACGTGCCAGTAACTGGATTTTACAGATTGCTGGAGTCTTTCAAACCATTCCTTCCATGGCCCTTCTAGGACTCTTTATCCCTATTATGGGAATTGGAACGCTTCCTGCTTTAACAGCTCTAGTCATTTATGCGATATTCCCAATTTTGCAAAATACTATTACAGGATTGCGTGGGATTGACCCTAGTTTGGAAGAAGCTGGGATCGCCTTTGGGATGACCAAGTGGGAGCGACTCAAGAAGTTTGAAATTCCACTGGCCATGCCTGTGGTGATGTCAGGGGTAAGGACTTCTGCGGTAATGATTATAGGAACAGCAACCTTGGCAGCCTTGATTGGGGCTGGAGGACTTGGTTCTTTTATCCTTCTAGGTATTGATCGAAGAAATTATAGCTTGATTCTGATTGGGGCCATTTCTTCAGCGGTTCTTGCTATTTTATTCAATATTGTTCTAAAATGGATGGAAAAGGCCAAGTTACGCACGATTTTTGCAGCTTTCGCTATCATGGTGCTTGGTTTGGGAGCAAGTTACGCACCAAGCATGATGCCTCAGAAAGAGAAAGAAAATTTAGTCATAGCCGGTAAATTGGGACCTGAGCCAGAGATTCTCATGAATATGTATAAGCTTCTCATTGAGGAAAATAGTGACATGACGGTGACGGTTAAGCCTAACTTTGGGAAAACAGATTTTCTTTATCAAGCGCTTAAAAAGGGTGATATTGATATCTATCCAGAATTTACAGGTACCATTACAAGCTCTCTCTTGCAACCAGCTCCTAAAGTCAGCAACGACTCCAAAGAAGTTTTCGAGGTTGCGCGTGATGGTATAAAGAAACAAGATAATCTAGCTTTACTCAAACCGATGGCTTATCAAAACACCTATGCGATTGCTGTTCCGAAAAGTATTGCGAAAGAGTATAATCTGAAGACGATTTCTGATCTCAAGAAAGTTCAGGACAAGCTCAAAGCTGGTTTCACGTTGGAATTTAACGACCGTGAGGACGGAAACAAAGGACTTCAATCAGTTTATGGACTAAATCTTAATGTGGCTACCATGGAGCCGGCACTTCGCTATGAGGCAATCCAACAAGGCAATATCCAAATAACAGATGCCTATTCAACAGACCCAGAAATTGCTCAATATAATTTAGTTGTTCTAGAGGATGACCAACACCTCTTCCCACCTTATCAAGGGGCACCCCTCATGAAAGAAGCTCTTCTTAAGAAACATCCAGAATTGGAAGGTATTCTTAATAAGTTATCTGGTAAAATCACAGAGAGCCAAATGAGTCAGATGAACTACCAAGTGGGAGTAGAAGGAAAACCTGCTGCTAAAGTCGCACGTGAGTTTTTGGTCAAACAGGGACTATTGAAGAAATGATCAAGCAAGAAAAAATACAAGAAACTCTTTTGCGACTTTGTGAGCACTATGGAGAGCAAAATTGGTGGCAATCGGATAACAAGATTGAAGATTTGGTATCGACTATTCTGATTCAGCGAACAACAGAGAAGAATGCTAAGTTGGCTTTAGCTGGTCTTATGGATGTCATGACAGTAGAGGGTATCCTGGCTTTACCGCTAGAAGAGTTACAGGAACGTATTCGACCTGCTGGATTTTTTAAGCAAAAATCTCAAACGATTAGGGGACTTCTGATCTGGTTAAGAGAAGTTGGTGGTTTTGAAGTTCTGTCCAAGATTGGAACAGAAGATTTATGGAAGCAACTTTTGGAGTTAAAAGGGATTGGACCAGAGACTGCAGATGCACTTTTACTCTATCTTTTTGATCGTCCAGTTTTTATTTCTGATGAATATGCGAGAAGACTTTTTCGACGCTTAGGATTTGGAAACTTTGATACCTATAATGAAATGCATGCTGTTACAGGTAACGTCTTGGAAGGCCTCACTCTCAAACAATGTCAGGAGATTCATGCCGTCATTGATGAACATGGCAAAGCTTTTGGCAAAAGTAAAGGCCAGTTAGACGAAAGTTGGTTACGATAAAAAAGAGCCTGGGACAGTCGTTCCCTGACGCCACAAAAGCAACGGATTTTGTACTGATTCCAAACGTCAGAAAATTTATTTTTAAGCAAAGGATTTAGTTCTGTATTGCACAGGACTAAGTCCTTTTAGTTTTATCTTAATACGTTTGTTGTTGTAATAATTAATATAGTCTACAATAGCTTGTTCCAAATGCTCAATTGACTTAAACGTCTTCTCATAACCATAAAACATCTCAGACTTCAGAATGCCAAAGAAGGATTCCATCATGCCGTTGTCTGGGCTATTGTATTTACATGACATAGATGACTGGAGTATAAGAGTCATCCAAAAGTATGTGCCTCCTTGTTCAATATCAAAAGATTGGTGAAATAAATAGCGAATATCCCTTTTTATATTGCTCAAAATCTGATTTTTGGATGAAAATACCAGATGATAAAGTAAATCATTTCGAAAATAAAAAAGACAAACGCCCACAATGACGTTTGTCTAGATTAAGGAAGTTATCCTTGTACTTTAGCTCTACTTATTAGCTTAAATCGTATGTTACTCAACAGATTTTAGGGCTTCGAGCATATTGACTTTCTTAAGGTGTTGGTTCACAAAGATACCGAGACCTGTCAGAATGACAATGACAACAAGTGTTGGAATGGCATAGATGAGCCAGCCCAGGCTTGGATTGAACATGATATTTTCAGGAGGGATAACCTCTACCATGTATTGATGCAATCCCCAACCAAGTCCGAATCCAACCAAGATACCAATGATAGAGAGATAAATGGTTTCTCGATAGATGTAGAGTGTCACTTCTCTATTAAAGAAGCCTAGAACCTTAATGGTCGATAACTCACGGATACGTTCTGCCACATTGATATTTGTCAAATTAAAGAGAACTACTAAAGCAAGAAGAACAGAAATCCCAATCAATACTGCCATAACACGGCTAAGGGAGTTGACGATGGTCTTGATTTGTGTCTTTAGAGTAGTATTTTGAACAACCCCTTTGACACCATCAAGCTCCATAAATTGACTGGCTGTTTGCTCAACGTTTTTGTCTGAGTGATTCTTCAGTGTTAGAATAGTAGCGTTTTGGCTCGCCTCTTTACCAAAAGCATTTCTGTAAGTAGTTTCATTCATAAAGATGAAGTGGCCCATATACATTTCAGAAATACCAGCAACTTTGAGTTTGATATCCTTGTCTTGACTATTTTGAACGGTTAACTCATCCCCTACAGAAACGCCAGCTAAGTCTGCCAATTTCTCAGAAATAATAATCCCTTTGTCGGTCAATTCGAGTTTTTGACCAGTTTCACGATTATGGAGCTTGATGTAATTTTGTAGAGTTTCTTGATCCTTGTCTTTGACCACAAGGGTTGTGATATCTTGATGATCGTTATTAGTTCCTGCCTCTTTTGAAAGCATTTCGTAATGAATAGAAAGATGTTCCTTGACCTTGCTATCGTTAATTAATTTTTGGATATTTTCCTTTTCCTGTTCATCCAGATGATCCTTGTTTGCGACAATCATATCATAGCGAATGATGTTAGGGAATTGGCGTGTGTTAAGGTCTCCAATAGAAGAACGAATACCGAGTCCAGCAAAGAGAAGTGCGATGGAACCGCAGACACCAAAAATAGTCATGAACATCCGTTGCTTGTAGCGGAAAATATTTCGGGCAGTGACTTTTTGTGTAAAGTTCATCCGGTTCCAAAGCGGGGTGATGCGCTCCAGAAGAATCTTAGAACCAGATGTTGGAGGTTTTGGAAGAAGAAGTTGGGCTGGCTTTTCTCCTAATTCGCGCTTGGCTACCATAAAGGCAGGAAGAACTGTGGACAAAAGACCAAGGACAATAGCTAAAAGAGTCTTAAATGGATAAAAGTGTAACTCAATCGGTGCGAGGAGGATCCGCTCTTTATAACTATTGTATATGATAGTTGGAAGGAGAATGTGACCTGCAGCAACCCCAATAGCAGTACCAATCATGCTGGTTACAAATCCATAAATAATAAATTTACGGATGATGTCCTTGTTTTGGTAACCAAGAGCTTTGAATGTCCCTGCCTTAATCCGTTCTTCCTCGACGAAGCGTCCCATCGTGACGAAGGTTACCAAGGCAGCAATAAAGTAGAGGATAACAGGGAAGATATTACTGAGGTTCTGAAAAACAGAAGCGTTGGTCTCGTAGGAAACGTACCCTTCTGACCAAGGAGCTTCACGACGTGTGTAGACATCGTAGCTTGGTTCAGTAATGCTATCGATTTTTTCTTGAGCTTCCTTTATTTGCTCCTTCTTTTCAGCGATTTCATCTTGTGCTTGTGTCAATTGTCCCTGGACAAGAGGATTCTTATCCTGACCGCTCGCTTTTGCTTGTTCTAGTTTCTTGTTAAGTTCAGTCTCTGCCGTTTGAAGTTGACTTGTTTGTTGGTCAATCTTAGCCTGTGGATCAGCTTTTAATTCTTTCAAACGGTTAGCAGGTTGATTTTTTACTAATTTTTCGAGCTCATTTTCGTGTTTGGAAACCTTGTCAGTGTAATCCTGGGTATAGGGGTTAGCACTATGGACGTCTTTGTAAGCTAAGCGTGCAATCATGTAGACGTCGGAATCAAAACTAGATTCAGGAACTACCGCATAACCTTTGAGTTCCCCACTACCAGCTGTCGATGAACCGAGGTCAACACTTGATAAGATTTCAGATGACTGAACAAAGCCAGTGATGGTAAAGGTGTGTTCTTTTAAGACATCCTTACCATTGTCACCCTCTTTTTCAGAAAACGAGATCTTGTCACCTATCTTATATTTGTCTTGATAGACTGAAGAAAGAGCAATTTCACCTTGCTTACTTGGAAGTTTTCCTTTTACAACCTCATAAGTTGAGATATCTTTTGGTTTTGAAAATAGTCGAAAGGCATCAGTGGAGTCTTTCAGAACGACATCTTTAAAGTAACCGTACTCAATGTTTGCCTCTGAAGAGACTTGATTTAGGAGGTCTTGATCCGACTGGTTAAGTCCATAGCTACCAGTAACTGTGAGGTCAGCAGTTTGGTGTTTAGTGAAATAGCTTGTTCCCGTGTGTTGCATATCAGGTGTCGTCACCTTTAGACCCACAAGAGCGAAAGAACCCAAGGCCATGAGTGAAGCAATAGAAACCACCCGTCCTTTAGAACTAGAGAAAGACTTTCTGACATCTTTCCAATAAGTTTTACGATTCATGAGACATCCTTTCTAGTACTCGAGGCTATCAATATCTTGTGGAGTTGCATTGAGTTCAATACTTTGAACACGCGCATCATGCATACGAATCACACGATCTGCAATCGGTGCAAGCGCCCCATTGTGAGTAACAATGATAACGGTAGCTCCTTCATTGCGAGCCTTATCTTGGAGAATCTTCAAGACCTGTTTTCCAGTATTGTAATCCAGGGCTCCTGTAGGTTCGTCACAGAGGAGAATTTTAGGATTTTTTGCGACGGCGCGAGCAATAGCTACTCGTTGTTGTTCACCACCAGACAATTGTGCAGGGAAGTTGTTGATGCGTTTCCCAAGACCAACATCAATCAAAGTTTGTTCCGCATCTTTAGCATCCGCAACAATTTCAGAAGCCAACTCTACATTTTCTTTGGCCGTTAAGTTTGAGACCAAGTTATAGAATTGAAAGACGAATCCGACATCGTTTCTGCGATAAGCTGTTAATTGTTTCGCATTATAATTGGAGATGTCTTTCCCATCGATAATGACTTTTCCTTCATCGTTGGTATCCATACCACCAAGAATATTGAGAACAGTTGATTTTCCTGCGCCTGAAGAACCGAGTATAATCACTAACTCCCCTTTTTCAATCTCGAATGTGATATCATTGTTTGCGATGATTTCCACATCACCTGTTTTATAACGTTTGTAACTATGTTTCATTTCAATATAAGCCATGTGTATTTGTCTCCTTTAAAAAATTATCAGCTGCTAAAACGACAACCTGTTGAATAATTACGAAGGTTATTTTATGATTTTTTTTATACGATTGCTACAACAGAAAACAACAATGTGTTGAAATAAGGATACGAAAATGGTATTAATAAATGAAAATCCTTGATGATGGTTGACAATTACAAAAATCAAGATATACTTTAATCAACAATATGTAGAAACAAGGGGTTTGTATGCAGCAGAGACAAACGACAACTAAGTCAGATATTAAAGAAGCCTTCATTCAGCTTTTAGCGACAAGAAACTTAGAGGATATTACGATTAGTCAGTTAACCAAAAAAGCGGGTGTTAACCGCTCGACATTTTATCTGCACTACCTAGATAAACAGGATTTTTTAGAGCAATTAAAAGAAGAAACCATAACGACGGTTCGTATGATTTTAAGGAAAGAAACCTTTTATCCCAAAGAAGCCTTAGAAGCCATCTTGTCTCATTTTCAAGAGAACAGTGCTTTTTTTGTTGAAATTGCAAAAAATCCAAGCTTTCGTTTTGCAGATAACATTCGTTCTTTTATTTTGGGTATGATTGAGTCAACGCCACGTTCTCGACCAGTCATTGTGGCAGCTTATCAAATGCCAGAGCGCTATGCTATTACCATGTATGTTTCTGGTTTGACAGGCCTTATCGTCGACTGGATTATCAATGGGACTCAAGAAAGCCCCCAACAATTGACCAAAATTATACTGGATTCTCCAGGAATGGAGTGGTTTAAGGGATAAGGTGGAGATGGACAAGAAATAATTTAATTTGATTTTTTACTAAATTTTCTACATTCACTTGTAGTTTTAAAACAAGGTTAACAATTTAAGGAGCTGAACGTTTCAATGAATCAATATACCATCCCACAATTTATCGTCGATGCTTTTACAGATACTGTTTTTAAAGGGAACCCGGCGGCTGTTTGTCTTCTTGATAAATGGTTGTCAGATGATACTTTACAGAATATTGCTAAAGAAAATAATCTTTCTGAGACAGCTTTTACGGTTAAAAATGATGATTACTACGAATTACGTTGGTTTACTCCAGGTGGGGAAATCGATCTGTGCGGCCATGCAACCTTGGCAACGGCTTTTGTTCTTTTTAGATTTTTTGAAAAGAATGCTGAAAGTCTAACTTTTGCAACACAGAGTGGGGAACTTTTGGTTACCAAAAAAGGTGAGTACTATGAGCTGAATTTTCCAGCATACTCCACGCAACAGGTTGCAGTCACAAGTGAGATGGAAGAAGCAATCGGTGTCCGTCCGCTTGAAGCATGGCTTGGAAGAGATCTAGTATGTGTCTTACCTCATGAAAATGAGGTCATTAATGCAAATCCAGATTTTGATAAAGTAAAAGCTTTAGATGGGCTTCTCCTGAATATCACTGCCAAAGGAAGCAAGTATGATACTGTGACACGAAGTTTCGCTCCAAAATTATCAGTCAAGGAAGATCCAGTCTGTGGATCAGGACACTGTCATGTCATTCCTTTGTGGGCTAATAAGTTGGCACAAGCAGAATTTAGGGCTTACCAAGCCTCTGAAAGGAGTGGCATCCTCCTTTGTCGTATAGAGGGTGATAGGATTTACCTTGCAGGAAAGGCTGCCCTATATAGTCGTGGAGAAATTTATGTCATGGACTAAATTTCTGTCGATTACGAAAACGTAGAAGTATTAGTGACAGTAATGAAAACAAAATCCCAGTCGAAAGATGTCTAGCTCAGCTAGGCATTTTAAATTTCACAACATTTTTTAAAGAATTTTCAGAAAAGACTTGACAATTTAGAAAATAAGCGTATGATAAGACTATGAACTTTTAAAAATAGTAATTTTACTATATTAACTCATGTCGACTACGGATGGTATGGTAAAGTGACTATATGGTTCTAATAACTATTCTATAGAGCGTTGCGTCCGAAAGTCATTCCTGACACGGCTCTTTAAAAACAAAAGGAGACAAAATGAATACTTATATCCAAAAGAGACTTGCTAAGATCCAAATGACACTTGATGAGATGTCTGGTGGTTATCGTCGTATGGTTAATGGGATGAAGAAGCTAGGGTTAGCAGGTAGTCTAAAGGCTATCTGGGATGACCTTTTTGCTAATCGTAGTCTTCGAGCCTGGATTTACCTCCTACTCTTAGGAAGTTTCCCACTGTGGTTGGAGCTCTTTTACGAGGGTCGCATAGTGGACTGGACTGGGATGATCTGTAGCCTAACAGGTATTATCTGTGTGATTTTCGTATCTGAAGGTCGTGCCAGTAACTATCTCTTTGGTTTGATCAATTCCGTCATTTATTTGGTGCTTGCCCTTCAAAAAGGCTTTTACGGTGAGGTTTTGACAACACTTTACTTCACAGCCATGCAGCCGATTGGTCTTTTAGTATGGATCTATCAAGCGCAATTCAAAAAAGAACAACAAGAATTTGTTGCCCGTAAATTGGATACGGTTGGATGGACCAAGTACCTATCAATTAGTGTGCTTTGGTGGTTAGCCTTTGGTCTTATTTACCAGTCAATTGGAGCTAATCGTCCTTATCGTGATTCTATTACCGATGCGACTAATGGAGTCGGTCAGCTCTTGATGACAGCTGTTTATCGTGAGCAATGGATTTTCTGGGCAGCTACTAATGTTTTCTCTATCTACCTCTGGTGGGGAGAAAGCCTTCAAATTCAAGGGAAATACTTCATTTACCTCATCAACAGTTTGGTTGGTTGGTACCAATGGAGCAAGGCAGCTAAGAAAGCTTAGTACTTATGTTTATCAATTAATAAGAGGATCCAGAAGGGTCCTCTTTTTGAGTTTATTTCTCTTATGTAGAAGCTAGTGACGATGCTTATCACATTTAGAATAAAGATAGTAATGTACGTTTACCTAAATCCTTAAAAAGACCTAGATTTGGACTCTAAGTCTTTTTGTATAGTCTCTGTAGAAATGAGACTCACATATTATTGGAATAGATACAGCCAAACATATAGCAAAATAGTGATGATTAAGTCAATAATAAAACGTATTTGATGGTGTGATTTGTTGAATTTTTGGTTATTTAGACCATTCATGAGAGCGCCCCCGCAAATTATCGAGCTAGCAAATAGCCATATATAAAACGCCAAGGTACGATTAACCATAACAAGAAGAAGGGCTGAGATACAAGCAATGGCACCAACTATAATAAATCCGATTCCTAAGCTTTTTTTTGCCTTTTAGAATAGCTGATAGTGCAGCAACAAGATGAAGCAGGACAAAAGCAAGGGCTAAAAATACTGTGATGATGCTAAAGATGAGATAAAGTGACATAGACGTTTCCTTTCTATGATATGATTGCCTGAGTACTATTTTTTATGACTGATTTTATGAAGAATCATAAATGATACTACAAGATTTAAAATAATAACCAATAAGGTAAAAAGAGAGTAACTATAAAGTTTCATTGGAAATTCATTTTTGAGATTGCAAAGAGCAAACAAACTTGTTAAAATGCCCGTTAACAACCCAGGCACATATTTTCGAATAACGACTGTCTGAATCAAATGTCCTAAGACATGGTAGATATAAGCGATTATGATGCTTGCGTAAATGCTATAGTTGTTAAACTGGTAACTAAGATATAGCGACGTCATTAGGATCAGAAATTGCTCCAAGACAATGGCATTGAAAGCAAAAGGAGTGTAATAAGATAGGATTCGATTGTTTGGATACTGGATTGATATTTTTTTGATAAAGGATGGCGTCCAAACGATTTCTTCCAGTTCGTGAAGCATGAAGAGTGATGGAAATAGAAAGTAAAATTGCACGCTGGTCATTGAAAATACTCCCTTCTAGTTCGACCCCACTTTTAAAATCTCCAAATAAAATTGGATCACTTCTTGTTCGGTGTAGGACTTGCCTTTTTTCAACCACCAGCTGAGGGTTTCGATGAAATGGCTGACGACTAGGTGTTTGAGATAGGAGTGAGGAATGTTAGGGTACGATTGGATGAGTTCGTCGGCTACCATTGGGTAGACATCGTGTTCTAGTTCTTTTCGCAGTTGCCGTATAAAATAATCGTTTTTAGAGAGCAAGAGACTGGTCACATGATCTTGATTTTTCTTGAAATGCTGAAAGATATGAGCCAGATAGTCTTGTGGTGAGAGGTGTTCAGCACGCTCAAAGAGATGGTGAAAGAGCTTTTGACAGAGTTCATCCAGTAGTAACTCCTTACTCTCGTAATGGCTGTAAAAGGTCGAGCGCCCCACATCAGCAAGGTCTATGATTTCCTGAACCGTGATGGCCTCGTAGTCCTTTTGATTGAGTAGTTGTAAAAAAGCATTATAGATGGCTTTTCGAGTCTTAGTAATACGACGATCCTGAGCAGTCATATGGACACTTTGAACAAACTGTTCAGTAACGTACACCCTAAACGGTTTGCCCCTATCCTTTCTGTTGTGAATGTTAGATAATGATAATGAACATGATGTTCATGAATCTATTATAACAAAGGAAATAGGATTATGAAGACAAAACATGCGGTCTGGCTGGCTTTTTTCTTGAATTTAGGATATGCCATTTTTGAGTTTATTGCAGGAGGAATTTTTGGGTCCAGTGCAGTTCTTGCTGATTCCGTCCATGATTTGGGAGATGCGATTGCTATTGGGATCTCCGCCTTTTTGGAGAGTATTTCCAATCGTGAAGAAGACAGCCACTATACCTTGGGCTACAAGCGCTTTAGCCTTTTAGGGGCCATGGTAACAGCTGTGATTCTCATGACAGGGTCCGTTCTGGTGATTTTGGAAAATATAACGAAACTCTTTCACCCACAACCTGTCAACGATGAGGGCATTCTCTGGCTTGGAATCATAGCCGTCAGCATCAATGTGCTAGCGAGTCTGGTCGTTCGCAAAGGGAAAACCAAGAATGAATCTATTCTCAGCCTGCACTTTCTGGAAGATACCTTAGGTTGGGTGGCTGTCATCTTAATGGCCATTGTTCTCCGATTTACCGATTGGTATATTCTGGATCCGCTCTTATCTCTTGCTATTTCCATCTTTATTCTGTCAAAAGCTATTCCACGTTTTTGGAGCACGCTCAAGATTTTTCTCGATGCTGTGCCAGAAGGAGTGGATATCCAGCAAGTTAAGAGTGATTTGGAGCAGTTGGACCATGTGGCTAGTATCAATCAGCTCAATCTTTGGACCATGGATGGTTTGGAAAAGAACGCCATTGTCCATGTTTGTCTAGAGCATGTCAACCACATGGAGGTTTGTAAAGAAGCGATTCGTACCTTGCTCAAAGATTGTGGCTTTCAAAACGTTACCATTGAGGTTGATGAAGACTTAGCAACCCACCGAGCCCATAAACGTAATATTGAGGAGTTGGAAGTGGGTCAAAATCAAGGACATGGTCACCATCATTAAGAAACGTTATTTAAACTCTTAGAGTTTGTCTCTAGGAGTTTTTTTGATACTAAGTTAACTAAAGTAAGCCTTTTCATGATAAAATAGAACAAACGTGGAACAAGGAGTAATTATGAGTAAAAGAGCTGTATTGATGATGACTTTTGGGTCCCCAGAAGAGATTACCTATGAAGGAGTAGCAGAATTTTTCACAAATATACGACGTGGAGTTCGTCCCGAACCACATGAAATTCAGACCTTATATGACCATTACCTACGAATCGGTGGAACGCCGCTCCAAAGGATAACAAAGAAAGAAGTTGACTTGGTTGCTTCCGCTCTTGGAGAACAAGTGACGGTTTACTTTGCCAATAAATTTTCCCGACCTTTCATCATAGATGCGATTAAAGAGATGGAGAATGACGGAATTGAAGAATGTTTGTGTTTGATTCTAGAGCCCCATTATTCATACTATTCAGTCATGGGCTATGAAAAATTTTTAGAAAGTGATCAAATTAAGTTCCAAATTATCAAGGACTGGTACCGCGAACCTTCTCTACTTCACTATTGGGCTGATGAAATCCGAAAGATTTTAGATCAGATTGGAGACGACAGTTATAAGGTGATTTTTTCAGCCCACAGTGTCCCAGTTTTGGCACTAGATTTTGGTGACCCTTATATCGATCAGATTTATGACAATAGTCGCTTGATTGCGGAGATTTTAGGGCTTGAAGAGGAGCAGTACACCAATACTTGGCAGAGTGAGAGTGATATAGGTATTCCTTGGATTAAACCAGATGTTTTAGAATATCTGCGAGATGAGAGTGAACACCCGAACCACTATATTTTTGTTCCGATTGCCTTTATTAGTGAGCATATTGAGGTTCTTTTTGATAATGATGTGGAATGTAAGGAGCTTTGCCAAGAGCTAGGTGTAGCCTATCATAGACCTCCTATGCCAAATAGCGATCCTCGTTTAATCAAGGCACTTCTTTCGACAATTCAGTCTCATATAGACGGTGACTATAGTGACTATCAACCTCAGCTGGAGACCTTTGATGAGTTAGAAGCTCCATCAAGTACGAGTCAGATTTTGGAAGAAGAGAATGATATCCAAATGCCAGATTTTGTGAAGAAGTTAATTGCCAAGAAAGGCCGCGAAAATGTCAAAATGCCTTTCCTGGTCAAGAAAATGCTAGAAAAGAAGTATGGGAAAAAATATCATTAGTTGCTATTGTTTGAAAGTAATTTGGAGGGCTTGATTTGAGCCAGAGCTTAATTAAAAGTGTATACTAACAGTAACTAAAGAAAAAGAGGTAAACATATGAAATCAGCAGTTTACACCAAAGCTGGCCAGGTTGGTCTAGCAGATATTGATCGACCGCAAATTGAGGCTCCAGATGATGCTATTATCCGCATTGTCCGTACCTGCGTTTGTGGTTCCGACCTCTGGAGTTACCGTAATCCTGAAATCGAAGAAGGACATAGTAATAGCGGTCATGAGGCTATCGGAATCGTCGAAGAAGTTGGTGAGGATGTCACTACTGTAAAACCAGGTGACTTTGTTATCGCGCCTTTCACTCATGGTTGTGGGGAGTGTGATGCCTGCCGTGCAGGGTATGATGGGACTTGTGACCGCCATATCGGGACCAACTGGTCAGGTGGTGTCCAGGCTGAGTATATCCGTTTCCACTTTGCCAATTGGGCACTTGTGAAAATTCCAGGTCAACCATCAGATTACAGCGAAGGCATGCTTAAGTCACTTTTGACACTTGCTGATGTCATGCCGACCGGTTACCATGCAGCGCGTGTGGCTAATGTGCAAAAGGGTGATAAGGTGGTCGTTATCGGGGATGGTGCTGTTGGTCAATGTGCCGTGATTGCAGCTAAGATGCGTGGAGCTTCTCAAATTGTCCTTATGAGTCGCCACGAAGACCGTCAACAAATGGCCTTGGAGTCAGGCGCGACAGCAGTCGTAGCTGAACGTGGTGAAGAAGGCATTGCCAAGGTGCGAGAAATTCTCGGTGGTGGAGCAGATGCAGCTCTCGAATGTGTGGGTACTGAAGCAGCCGTCGACCAAGCTCTCGGTGTTCTCCATAATGGCGGGCGCATGGGATTTGTCGGTGTGCCTCACTACAATAACCGTGCCCTTGGTTCAACCTTTGCCCAAAATATTTCTGTGGCGGGTGGAGCAGCCTCAGTTACTACTTATGATAAACAAGTTTTGTTAAAAGCAGTTCTTGACGGTGATATTAATCCGGGTCGTGTCTTTACTAATAGCTACAGCTTGGATGAGATTAATCAGGCTTATAAAGATATGGATGAACGTAAGTCTATTAAGTCCATTATTGTGTTTGACTAACAAAAATTCTAGTAGAAATCATCTACTAGAATTTTTTTAATATAAATCCAAATCCGGACTTGAAAATTTCTTGGTTTGGGTCATATAAAAATACGTAAAATAAACTTCCATTGCTAATGGTCATCACAGTTGCGATGGAGATGACAATGGTCGGATAGGCAGAAAAAAGAAGGGAAAGTAGGAATCCTATTTTACCTGACTTTTCTTGAAAAGGGTGTTAAAATAAAGATGAAGAATGTAATCGTTTACATTAATTTAGTAATGTTATACAGATATTCAGAAAATGGATTTTACCAGTCACTAATCTTTCTTTAGTTGGTTACATAATGGAGGTAGCACTATGAAAAAGAAAATCTATCGCATTCTACTCTTGGTTCCCTTACTATTATCAGTTTTAGCTTTGACGGGTTGCAAGGTGATGATGCCTAGTGATTACATAAAAATTAAGCGAATCATCATCGAAGATTGTAATAAAGTGGGTCTTCATGGTAAAGTTACCATCACTGACTTATATTGGACAGCCTTAGAAATACCAACTTATCATGTATCTTATACCTATTCTGAGGAAACCTACGATGGCCAAACGATAAAATTGGAAGAGAATAATCGGGCTATTCATGAAGACAGCTCACCTGATTCTTATGAAAGTATTAAATTTTTACACTATAAGGAATCTTTTTTGGAGCAGAAATCTGTCCAAAAAGTTGAGAAGAATATTGAAAAACAATTGAAGAAACAAAAACTCGGTATTCCTATTAACTTTTTT
The DNA here is from genome assembly GCF_000785515.1 of Streptococcus salivarius. Classification (NCBI taxonomy): domain Bacteria; kingdom Bacillati; phylum Bacillota; class Bacilli; order Lactobacillales; family Streptococcaceae; genus Streptococcus; species Streptococcus salivarius. Next base: position 1,171,457 of record NZ_CP009913.1, on the reverse strand, counting down.
AGTTTTCTACCTAACTTCAGTCATGATGAAAAGGAGAAAATACTAGATACAATTGCTTCAGAAAATCTTAAGGAAGGTAAGAAGGACTTTGCAGGTTACTATCAAATTCCATACCAAACCTTGATAGATCAAGAGTTGGTTTATATGACTATTTTTATTGATGGTAATGCATCAGTCAAAGAACAAGATATGAAAGATGTGGCTAAAAAGTTAGATGCTAGTGATCTTCCGAATGGTAAATATAATTTCTTTTATTCTAATACCAAGGATGGGGATCATGATTCAATCGATTACAATTTTAAAGTAAAAGATGGGAAAGTCGTTTTTTATGAGGATGAGAATCTAGTATTAGAAGATGAAGATCAAAGATAGAAATAGATAAAAACAAGTTATAAATTCTATTTACTTGTTATTTTTAAGAATCCTCCTACTCACGAGCCTTTTAAAAAGTAGCTAGGAGAGGTTATTTCAGAGTATCGTGAATAGGTACTTAACATCAGAGGTTTTCGTGAGACAATAAAAGCTGATTGAAATAATCTTTCTTGAATAGAACACAAAAAAGACATATTTCTGACTAAAACAGATTCATGCCTTTTTTTAGGTGTTATGATTTAATCATCTATTTTCCTTGATTATAAGCTAAAAGATTTTATGAAATCATATAATCAGTTTGCATTTTTTGATATAATAATTCTTAAAACTTAGGAGGTAACAGATGATACACAAACATGAAATCCCAATTTTAGAGTTTGATGACAATCCTCAGGCTGTGATTATGCCGACCCATGAGGATTTAGGTTTGGACTTGCCGCCTAGGTGTGTTTACGGCTTTTTAGAGGAAGAAGTCGATCGCTATGCGACTTCTGTTGGCGCTGAAAAAGTTGGTGAATTTGTCTCTGCAACCAAAACCTATCCTGTTTATGTCATGACTTACAACGGGGAGGAGATTTGCTTAGCTCAAGCTCCAGTTGGATCAGCTGCAGCTGCACAATTTCTTGATTGGCTAATTGGTTATGGCGTAAAGCAAATCATATCAACTGGAACTTGTGGCGTCTTGGTAGACATGCCAGAGAATGTTTTTTTGATTCCGACGAGAGCTTTGCGAGATGAAGGTGCAAGTTACCACTATGTTGCGCCATCTCGCTATATAGACATGAATGAAAAAGCTCTTGTAGCCATTGAGAAAACTTTAAAGCAAAAGAAAATCCCCTATGAAGAGGTCATGACCTGGTCGACAGATGGCTTTTATAGGGAGACATCGGACAAGATTTCCTATCGTATTGAAGAGGGCTGTAGTGTTGTAGAGATGGAATGTGCCGCACTAGCAGCAGTTGCTCAATTTCGTGGAGCTATTTGGGGCTTACTTCTCTTTACTGCAGATTCCCTTGCAGATATAGAGAATTACAATCAACGAGATTGGGGTTCAGAGGCTTTTGATAAGGCTTTAGAGCTTTGTCTGGATATCATTGTCCAGATGTAATCCTAATTCAATAGAAAAAGAGCATGACTATATAATCGTGCTCTTTTTAGATTTAAATTATTATTTCAAAATATCACAAAATTCTTGGGTGGTATCAGCTATAAAATCAGGATTTTCTGCCAAAAGGGTTTCGTTTTTCCCAAATCCCCAGGTCACCGCTATTGTTTTGATGCCAACCGTTTTTCCACCAATCAAGTCGAACTTGGTATCACCAACAATGACCGACTGGTCTTTAGGTGCTTGATTTTCAGTAATGGCACGCTGCAAGACATCAGCCTTATGAAAGGCACTAGGAGTAGATCCATAAATGCCATCAAAATATTCAGTAATTCCAAGGTGTTGGCACATCTCCAGAGCGATAGGTTCATTTTTTGAAGTTGTAATAAAGATTCTCTTGCTAGAAGCTTGACTAAGTTGTTGAAGGATTTCTTTTATGCCATCATAGAGCTGAGCCTCCAATTGCCCTTTAGTCTCATAATAGTCACGATAAATTTTGACAGCTTGGTCAGCACCTTCTTCACTAATCTCTTCTTTAAAGGTTACTTCGAGAGGTGGTCCCATAAAGGTACGAATTTTCTGATCACTAGGAACAGGGAGGCCTAGTCTTTCAAAGGTTTGAACAAAACCATTGTGGATTCCCTCAGAACTATCAACGAGAGTCCCATCAAGGTCGAAAAAAAATGTGTGTGAGTGTCATAGAATTCTCCAATATAGTGTCCTTGGTTTATTATATCATGATAAAAACGGTTAAAGTGGTTAGGGCTATTTATCATTCTAAAGTTGACATGACTTTTTTATGTGTAACTGTTCGTTCTTGCTTATTTCCAAGTGCCTTGATGCGGGCTTCTAGGAGAATAGGACGTCCTTGAACACTTCGCGTATAAATAAGATCATATTTTCCTAGGCTTTTTTGTATATGTCGGAGGAAAGACTCTGCATCTGCCTTTCGCTTTTCAAACATACTTGGAACGGCAAAAAATTCAGTTTGGTCCTTCACTTTGTGACAAGCCTTTAAGATATAGCGTTGATTTTCGATAGGAGCGAAAAATTCAGTCATAGTCTGAGCAAAGATTTCTTTTTCCCTCATGCTAGCACCCTTGAGATAGATGGCGTTATAAATCGCTTGTTTACTGACTTTTACCACTCTAGGAGCAGATTCTTTAGTCTCAATCTGACCTGAATCCAGCAGGGCTTGATGGATAGCTTTACCAAATGTTTCTAACCGTTTATAAGGACTCCTGTAGATAAAATATCTTCCCCAGAAGACAGCCAGTAGAAGAAGAGCAAGTAGAAGTATCGGTAGACTATGAACAAACGGCTTTCCAACAATAAAGTATTTTGTTACATCAATGATAAAATAAGTGGCAGCAAAGGCTTGGAAAATAAGAAAGGCCTTCATCCAATCATTAAGGTATGCCAACGGTAGAAATTGTTTGTCGATCTCAACTTGGTTGACCACTTCCATATCTTCATATAGTGGGAGAGCTTGTTGCCAACGGTCCTTAAGCTCCTGACGTTTTTGAGAAAGTGTAATGGCATTTTGATTAAGTTTTTCTAGACCCTTTTGACTAAAAGTTATTTGATTGAGGTCAAGGCGATCAATGCCTGATTCGATAGTGGGCTCTTGATAATGGAGACCTAGAAACTGTGTCATACGCCTTTCTAACAAGTCTAGGTCAGGACTAAGTCCATACAATTGTAGCTCTAATGTCTCGTCATATTTTTCTTCGGCATTTTGAATCTCAATCCATTTCTTTGGTGATAAATTAATAGAAACCAAATGCCAGATATTACTTGTTTTATTAGGATTGTCAGGCCAAACACGGATGGCACGACCTCGCATCTGATTGCTTAGCATGAAACTTCCAACAAAACTAGCTAAAATAAGTGAGTTAACACAAGGTGCATCCCAACCTTCGCCTAACAAGGACTTTGTCCCAATAACCACCTGGATATGTCCTTCTTGGAAAAGCTGGGTAAGGGCAGTAACCAAATCATGATAGGAACCAGAAATACTGACCTTAAGATAGTCCTCTTGGCTCAACTGTCCAATAACATCATAGGATAAACGAGAATTAGGAATGAGTCGCTCTAGATGTTCTTTAGCTGAAGTTGGAATAACCACTAAACTTCCTGTCAATACAGCCACAGGCACCGTCCAAGACTGTTCAATCAATTCTCTACGAATAGATTCAAAGTAAGAGAGGACACCTAATTGGGTAAATTGAGCATTGTTATCACCTAAATGAATTTGAAAATCCTTACGTATAAAGTCTGTCAAAACAAGTTGACGGAGATTATTTCCTAGAGCTTGATATTCTGCCTTAAAAATATCTCTAACAGCATTGAGTTTTCCCAATGATTGATTAAGCAGGACATCTTGTTTCTTATTCCGGATAAGTTTAACTTGATTTCTTTCGATAAGACCGTTTGCTTTCAAATCACTTTTCAATTGGTTAAAGGCTTCCTCAGTAAATCCAAACCAATTTGGAACCTGAAAAATAATGCCATTAAGCAAGATTTCAAACCAATCAAGCGTAAAAGTTGGCAAGGCTTTTGCAGCGAGAAGTTCTTGAAAACGTTGAGGAAAAGGCAATTCTTTAGACCGTAAGAAAATCAGGATAGCAGAAAGATATTTAGGATTAGCCAATAGGTCATCATCGTCAATTTGGCCACTTAGTGCTGGACTAGACTGAATAGTGTTCGAAAAGTTTATATCTGAAGACAGTTTAGTTAGAAAGTTAAGTTTCTGCTTTTCAAACCGGTCCAATTGTGCACGTTCTTCCTTTGTTGGAAAGGCGAAGTAGACATAGTCTTGGTGAGGACAGAGCGTCCCTTCCTTAACCAGTTCAGGCACTGTAATTTCTTCATCAATCTCACCACACATGCTAATATAACGTTCCCAAAGTGCAGGTTCTCCCTCGTATGGGGGTGTTGCTGTCAAGGAAATCATCTTAATTTTAGGAAAGGATTTACGAAAAATCTCTAAACTCTTCCACCATTCGTTTCTTAAATGATGGCACTCATCCAAACAAAGAGTCCCTAAATCTAGGTCCTCAAAGGTTTTTCGAATATCGAAATCTTGAAAATCGAAATGCTCTTGTTGAGCCTCATCATCTGTGTCTTCAATAAGACTATTGCCCACGACTTGGTTCATAGCACTGTGCAGTGCCTGATAGGTCGCAACCGTAATTACTTTTGGATTTTTTAAATCCTGTGAAATAATCTGCTCTGCTTGGTTAGCATCACTTAAAAAAGCTTGTTTAATCCGATCTACCCATTGTTGACGGATGGTAACTGTTGGAACTAAAATTAAAGTTGGCTTACCAAAACGTCGAATAAATTCAATTCCCAAGGTTGTTTTTCCAGAACCAGGAGCAGCCACCAAGTGAATCTTACCATCCTCCATAAAGCTTTCGGCTTTATCGAGAACACGCTGTTGGTACTGTCGCCATTGTCCCTTAAATGAAAGCTGATCTAACATAATTTCCCTCCAATGTTATCTATCATTATAACACAGTTCAGATAACTAAAAGGTTGTTATTAGGGCTGAACAATCCTAATGAAGGATTGTTTTAATGGTTAAAACAAAAGAATCAAAAATATAGGCTTGAACAAATCAGTAAGTGATTGACATTAAAGAAGTTTTAAGATAACTTTAAAGTAACGATTTAATCCGATTTTACCGAGGAGTTGCCATGAAAAAAATAAATCTTCTTTATTTATTAGCTATTCTGGCCATCATTTCTGGTCTTTTACTGTATTACTTGCCAGACATGACGTCTAGACATAATGCAGAGTCAAATAAAGCAAGTCAGACTTTTAAGGAGAAAACGATTGTCCATGATTTTGGTACGACAGAGTTGAAAAAAGCTCCAAAACATATCGTTATCCTCGACAACCTCTATGGCGAAATCTTAGATCCTCTGGATATTACTCCAGTAGGAGCGACAACTGGTCAAGCTGATAGTCAAGAATTTTCAACCCTCTTTAAGAAACAATACAAGGATGCTAAAGTGGTTTCAGTTGGTTGGCAGGGTAATCCAGATTTGGATAAGATTGCTGAGTTAAAACCTGATTTAATCCTTATGACAGGCGAGCAGGAAGACCTCTACGAGGAGCTGTCTGAAATTGCACCGACTGTTGGTTACCAAATCAACACCGATGAAAATTGGGACTATCATGAAACCTCTCTCAAGGTGGCAGAAATCTTTGATAAACGTGATGAGATGAAGAAGGACCTCGATAGATTGGATGCTAGGGAGGCCGTTTTCGCAGAGAATGTCAAAGCCAAGTTTGGCAACCAGAAACTCATGTATCTGCGCGTGACTGACAATGACATCCGTTATTATGCTTACGGGCATTTTGGTTATCTCTATGATACTTATCATTTCAATCGAGCGGAAACCTTCAATCCAGATGATATGTTCCAAGTTATCGATCCAGATAAATTAAAAGACATTAATCCGGACCTCCTGATTGTTCAAGCGGATTCTCAAGAACTCCTAGATAACAAACTTAAAAATACCCCTGTCTGGACTAGCCTTAAGGCTGTTCAAAATAACAAGGTTATCTATGCTGATTACTCAACCTACATGCTGGGCTTTGGGATTGTCTCCCAAGAAGCTATTATGAAACAAATTTCTGATGAATGGGGATTAAATTAAACTAAAAACGACCATGACGGTCGTTTTTTTATGTTCAAAAAAGTTTACCTGACAAACAAGCGTTTAATATGTTTTCTTAAGGCAAAATAGAGCTGAATGGTCATTGGAATCCAAATCAAGGGCTCGCATAGGATAACGCCAAGATAGCCCATAGAAGGAATGACCAAAAGAACAAAAAGAATTTTTCCAAAAAGCTCAATAAAACTTGAGGTTAAAGGTGTCAGTTTCTTACCTAGACCTTGTAGGCTATTTCTAAAGATGAAGAGCATTCCTAAAATAGGATAAAAGAGAGAACTGATACGAAGGTAGCGACTAGCATTATCAATAATCACAGCATTATCTGAACCGGAGATAAGACCAGCCAAGAAGGGGCTTGCTACATAGAGGAGGGCACAAGCAATGACAGACCAAGTTATAGAAACAAGACAAGATTGCTTTAACCCAGCTACTATGCGCTTAAACTGTTTGGCACCGAAGTTCTGAGAGGTGAAAGTAGTCACCCCGGCAGCAAGTGAAGTCAAAGGGAGAACAGCAAAGGACATAATCCGTCTTGCCGCCACTTGAGCACTAATGATGAGAGGACCAAAGCCGTTAATGGCATACTGTAAGGTCACAGTCCCAATAGAAACAATGGAGTTCATGAGTCCCATGGCCATTCCTTGTCCAAAAAGATCCAAATAAAGACTTGAATCCAAAACAAAGTCTGACTTGGTTGGAAGAAGGAAGGTCACTTTTTTCTTAATATAGTAAAGACAGAGAAGCGCCGAAAGTCCTTGAGAAATAATCGTTGCCAAGCCTGCTGATTGAACCCCAAGATGGAGTTGTGTAATAAAGAAAAGGTCTAAAACGATATTGACCAGAGCTGAAAAAATCAGAAAATAGAGGGCTGTCAGACTATCACCAACCGCTCTGAGGAGACCAGCACACAGATTATAACCCAAAGTTACCCCAACACAGGAGACAATCATAGAAATATACTGGTAGGACTGCCCAATGATAGAAGCAGGTGTCCCTAAAAATCGTAGCAAAGGATAGAGCCCGAAATGTCCTAGAATCATAACCAAGGCACTTAAGCCCAGACCGATGACAACTGTGGCCGCGACAGACTGACGAAGTTTCCTATAGTCTTGCGCACCATAGTAACGTGCGATAACAACGCCCATACCATTTCCAACACCTAAGGCAAATCCGATAACCAAGTCAAAAATAGCAGAAGAAGCTCCTACAGCAGCCAAAGCATCTGGCCCTAGAAAACGTCCTACAATCATGACATCCGCAGTATTATAGAGTTGCTGGAAAATATTGGATATCAGAATTGGTAGGGCAAAGATTAAAAGAGACCGCAAAATAGGGCCTCGTAAAAGATCAACTGACGAATTTTTCATAGAACTATTATAACAAGATTGTAATTGTGAAACAATGACAAAAAGCCATCCTAGGATGACTTTCGCCTATTTTTTAGATAGCGGCTAAGTATTTGAGTCATATGGTTGTAGCCCGCCGCAATCATTGGAATCTGTAAGTAGATATAAGGTAAAGTGTACTGACTCTTAGTCTCAGATATGAGGTGAAAGAGGATGCCACCAAAGAAATAGAGAAAGGCATAAAGTCCCAACGTTGCCCCGTCTCCCATTCGTTTATAAGTGAAAGCGTAGTAGAACACACCACCAAGATATAGGACTAGGAGATAGCCTTGCATATAGGTTACGAAAAAGAGATGCAAGGTCCCATCGTGATAGATAGAAGTCGCAAACCTATTCCACAAAGGCTGAAACTTGTCTTTACTTGGGCCATTCCAGATGGACTGGAAGCTTCCCTCTGTCCAAGAACTGATAAACTTGGTACTGAAGAACCAACTGGCCTCATCGGGATGTGCTAGAAGATATTGAACACGCTTATCAAAAAGGTGATTGGCACTTTTTTCAATCTTTTCGATATTTCCCTTTTTCTTGGCGTAAATGTCACGGACATAGCCGGTATACCATCCTGGCATGCGTTTAGAATCTGGCTTGTCCTGTAAGCCCATGGCCAGCCAAGCAATCTGAGGCGTTCCAGGAATTTTTTGATGGGTGGTAATCTCATAGTAACTGGTCGTCGCCTTATGCAAGCTCATAGGAAAGGCAAAGAAAGCCAAAACCAAAAGCAAATAGCGATACCGTTTTTCTCTAAGCATTAAGAGTATTAGAATACCAGATAGAGCAATAATGAGAATAATATTATTGCTCCTTACCCAGTAAGCCAATGATAGCATGACCACCGAAAGAATCGCATTCCTAGCCTTACCACGTCTTAAGTAACGTAGAAAAAAGAGAATAGCAAAACTAGAAAAGAACAACCCATACATAAGTCCATAGGCAAACATAATGTTAAAGACTAGAGGCAAAAAACCAAAGCTCATGATGACAGCCAAACGACTAACTAAAGGCCTCGTAAACAGTTCATCCGTGATTTTCCAAGTAGCATAGTTCATACCAATGACCATGCCAAGATTCAATACATAGAATACCGAGATAACCGGTAAAGGTATCAGATAGAGAACCAAGCGTTCAAAACTAAGCAATCCTAACTGATGCGGATAGCGGTAGAAGTAGGCTCCTGGTTTTATTAAAGAGAAGTCGCCAGCATTGAACTGGACCGCCCCTTTAAAGACAGTACCTGCATCGTCTCGACCAGCAAAACTGGTCAGAAAAATCAACAGTAGGCCAAAACTCACAAAGTAAACGGAAAAAAAGATGAAAATCTGCTTTGTTGTCAGTTCCTTTAAGATTCTGGGCCAGAGAAGGGTCAAAAGCAGAATGGCCCCACCTGAAACATAAACATACCAAGGAACGCTACTAATCTCTGCCCACTCAAAGTATCCCGTCATCATGGTCGTGCGAATGAACAAAGTAGTTACAAATAATAGCCCAAAGACTAAGAGCCCCACATAGCGCCCTAACCATTCTAAAAAAGAACTCGTATATGACATAAGAGCCTTCATGCTGAAAGTCTCCTTTAATATAGGTAATTACCCTTATAGTTTAGCACAGTCATCGGAAAAATGTAATGAAAACTAAAAGAAAATCCCATTCATCAACGAAAGAAATTGCTCTAATGAAGACATAGAAAAACTCTCTCGTTTCTAAAACAAGAGAGTTTGATTTTATAAAGCAGATTACTTCATCCGCATACTATCAATTTTTTCTTCAGTCGGTGTGACACGTAAGGTCTTTTGTCCCGTATAAGTTACAAATCCAGGCTTACCTGCCGTTGGTTTATTGAGTTTCTTAACATCAATCATATCGACTTGAACCAAGTTTGACAGACGTGCCTTAGAATAGTAGGCTGCCAATTCAGCCGCATCAGTTTTGACCTCGTCGGTTGGATTAAGATTGTCCTTGATAACCACGTGACTCCCTGGAATATCCTTGGCGTGGAACCAGAGCTCACCTTTTTTAGCCATCTTGAAGGTCAACTCCTCATTTTGCAGGTTGTTACGACCAACCATGATAATGGTCTTGCCATCAGAAGCTAGATACTGTTCAGGTTTCTTACGTTTGTGGCGCTTGTCAGTTGAACGACGCTTCATAAAGCCAGCCTGAACAAGCTCCTCACGAATATCCTCGATTTCATCCATGTTGGCTTGAGAAAGACTGAACTCCACACTTTCCAGATAGTCAATAGTCTGCTTGGTTTCCTCAATTAAACCAGTCAAGTGCTTAACAGCTTCCTTAAGTTTCTGGTATTTCTTGAAGTAACGCTGAGCATTTTGGTTAGGAGTCAGAGCCACATTTAGAGGAATCGTAATCTTTTCACCAGTGTAGTAGTTGTCTAACTCGACACTATCCTTGTCATTTGGCACCATGCTGAGGTAGGTGGTCAAAAGTTCCCCTTTTTGACGGAACTCCTCAGCATTTTCAGTCGCCGCAAGCTCTTTTTCCTGTTTAACAAGCTTTTTCTTGTTTTTTTCCAGTTCATTTTGCACACGATGGATCAAATCACTCGCCTGTTGAGCCACACGGTCACGCGCCGCCTTGTCCAAATAGTAGTAGTCCAATAGGGCTGACAAGGTTTCAAACTCAGGTTGGTCCTGACTATCTGAGAATCTTACAGCTGAAAATGCCTTAGCCGTTAAGTTTGGCTTTACTTCACGATTGAAGAAGGAACGGAAATTCTTGAGTTTATCAGTCTCAAGTAAGGTTGATAATTCATTGGCCGTGTCACGCCCCAAACCTTGGAAAAGTTTTTGAAGGTTTCTAGCTGACAAATCCTCTGTTTGTAGAATTTCAAAGAGTTTTTCGTCTGGAATATCAAAAGGATTCTTAGCGTCTGTCTTAGGAGGAGCAATATAGGTAGATCCAGGCAGAATAGTACGGTAACTATTTTGTGAGAAACCAACATGCTTGATAGACTCAATGATTTTGCTTTCGTTCTTGTCAATCAGGATAATATTGGAGTGTTTCCCCATGATTTCCATAACTAGAGTAACCTTGACGCTGTCACCGATTTCGTTTTTGTTTGATACAGAAATCTCAAGGACACGGTCATTTTCCAACTGTTGGATATCCTCGATAACCGCTCCTTGAAGGTATTTCCGCATAATCATGGTATAGGTGTTTGGATTCTGTGGATTTGGCAAGTCAGCCTTGGTCGTCTGAATACGCCCAAAAACAGGATGAGCCGAAAGCAGAAGCTTGTAATTCTGACGATTGTTACGAATAGTCAGGACCAACTCACGCTCAAAAGGCTGATTAACCTTCTGAATACGCCCGTAGAGAACCTGCTCACGCAACTCAGCCGTCATATGATGAAGAAAAAAGCCGTCAAAAGACATGATGTACTTCCTTTCTTGTTATTGATAATAATTGTTTTATTTTAAAAATAAAATTTTCTGTGAGACTTTCCTTAGGTGTTGGCGGACGTCAGCGAACTTTTACAAAGTTCCATGACTAATTTTTGAGCCTACCTAACGTCTCAAAAATTCCGAGCGCCTGAAACCTTCTAGTTTCAGGCGCTTTTAACACAGCGGAAAGTCTCAGTTAATTGCTCGCTCTGCTCGCAAAAAAGTTATTTCAAAAACTTGAAGAGTTTATGAACTTTGTTAGTTATTTTTAAATAATTTGCATACGTTATGAACGTAAATATTGCCTAACTATTATAGCATAAAGCCTCTAGAAATGCTTGGGATGGGTAGTCGGAATTGAGTTTGTTATTATTATGAACCATTTTTTTATTACAAAAATTGTTCCGCTAAAATAGTTAAAAAGTTATGTCTTTTATTTCCATGAATACCTTTGAATTTACATCTGACTTGTGGTATCATTTAATATGCTGAAAATTAAAGGAGCATTAAATGAACGATATTAAAAAGATATGCAATGCGACTAATTTGAAATACCTAGCTGTTGCACTTATGTTTTTGGACCAAATCTATCAGATGTTCGGGAGTATGGGAGCACCTATATGGTTGACGATGTTAGGGCGTTTGGTTTTTCCTATCTTCCTCTTTCTAGCCGCAGATAGTTTCCATTATACTCATGACCGAATGTCCTACCTTAGACGTCTCCTTTACATGAGTTGGTTCATGACCATTGGCAACACCATCATTGGTAGTCTCTTTCATAATGGTAGTATCGGTTTAACCAACAATGCCTTTTCAACCTTCTTTATCACTGGGATTTTTATTTGCTCTTGGGATTTGTTGGCTAAGGGGCTTCGCGATAAATCGAACAAGGAGTTGATTCAAGGGATTGGTGTCTTTCTCCTGCCGATTCTTTCATCTATTCCGGTTGTAATCCTTTCAGGCATATTTGAAACGCCACATGCAAACCCAATCGTTGTGCAGATTGTAGCCTTTATCTTGTCACTTGTGCCAAGTATTATCATGGTTGAGGGTGGCTTTGTCATGGTTATTTTGGGGTTGTTATTCTATATTTTCCGTACCAATCGCATGGCTCAAATCATTGTCTTAGCTGTTATTTCAGTGATTGCCCATCTCTTTGATCCGACAGGAGTTCAGTGGATGATGGTTTTTGCTGCGATTCCTATGTATTTTTATAATGGTGAGCGTGGTAGTGGTAACAAGAATTTCTTCTATATTTTCTACCCAGCCCATATTTATCTCTTGTGGATCCTAGCAAGTTTGCTTAGATAAGATGACAAAGACAGTCCTTGTGCTGTCTTTTTTTCGTGCTCAAGAGCCATTTTTATGGTTTGTTTCCTGCTTCTAAAACTGCTATAATTTAAGGCGTAATAGAATCAAGTGATAAGTCAATTGGAGGTATATCATGACAAAAGTAGCAGTAGTATTTGCGGACGGATTTGAAGAAATCGAAGCCTTGAGCCCAGTGGATGTCTTTCGCCGAGCAGGATTTGACTGTAGCATGCTAGGACTTGAAAGTGCGTCAGTAACTGGCTCACACGGGATTCAAGTCGCTATGGATGGTGTATTTGATGGCAATTTTGCGGATTATGACTTGGTGGTCCTTCCTGGAGGTATGCCTGGCTCAACTAATCTACGCGATAACGAAACTTTGATTGCCTCTCTTCAAGAGGCTGCAAAAGCTGGAAAATATGTTGCTGCCATTTGTGCAGCACCAATTGTTCTCGAACGTGCTGGCTTGCTCGAAGGGCGTAAATTCACATGTTTCCCAGGTGTTGAGGACCAAATTGCATCTGGCGAGCATCAAACTGACTTGGTGGTTGTTGATGGCAATATTGTCACTAGCCGTGGTGCCGGAACAGCCCTAGCCTTTGCCTACGCCTTGGTTGATTTGTTGGGTGGCGATGGTCAACAGTTGGCTCATACTATGATTTACGACAGATTGTTCCAATAATCTTATTTTAAGACTGTTATCCAATATTCTTAACACCTATTGTTAGGAATATTGACAATTTATGTTACCCTATGAGATGATTGAGAACGTATCAAACAGAGGACCTAGTTATAGGCTGGAGAGACCTTAGCTTAGTTTTTTAAGCTTTGGTTTTTTCTTTTCTCCTTTGACATCCGTCTTGAAAACGGTTATAATAATCACAAAATAACCTTTAAATGAGTCCAGAGAGGCTTGAAAGGTCGGACAGGTGAAAAAACAGGGTTCTCCTGTGATTTTTTGTGCGACCTTGCCATGTGGCGAGGTTTTTTTGATGACATTTTGCAGTTTAGAAAGGGTTGTCATGATATTAGTTGAAGATTTAACCATTGTGAGTCAGCGTGAGATTGCACCTCGTATTTTCGAAATGGTGCTTAAGGGAGAGATGGTTGCAGATATGAAGGTTGGTCAGTTTGTCCACCTCAAGGTACCAGACCCAAGCAAGCTCCTTCGTCGTCCAATTTCCATTTCAGAGATTGACTATGACAAGAAAGAGGCAACCATTGTCTATCGAGTGGAACGCGAGGGAACAGCTATCCTTTCTAAGATGATAGCCGGTCAAACTATTGATACCATGGGTCCTCAAGGAAATGGCTTTGATATTTCCGTTATTGAGGCTGGGCAAAAAGCCCTCCTCGTTGGTGGAGGAATCGGTGTGCCGCCTTTGGTTGAGACGGCTAAGCAGTTGAAGGCTAAGGGAGTTGAAGTTGTATCAGTCATTGGTTTTGCCAATAAGGATGCTGTCATTTTGGAGGATAAACTCAGAGCTTGTGGTGAAGTCTACGTGACGACTGATGACGGTTCATACGGTATCAAGGGTTACGTTTCGACAGTTATTGATGGTTTCGACTGGACTCCAGATGCCGTGTATAGTTGCGGAGCTCCAGGCATGCTTAAATATGTCGATAGCAAGTTTGAAAACCATCCTCATGCCTATGTTTCTATGGAAGCTCGCATGGCTTGTGGTATGGGGGCTTGCTATGCCTGTGTGGTTCACGTTAAAGGAGAGTCGGACGCCAAAAATCTTCGTGTTTGCGAAGAAGGGCCAGTCTTCCCTACCGGAAAAGTCATTGTCTAGGAGGTTACCATGTCAGAGATTAAATCAGAAAATCGTTTAGCTATTAGCCTTCCAGGGCTCGACTTGAAAAATCCTATTATCCCAGCCTCAGGTTGCTTTGGTTTTGGTCAAGAGTATGCCAAGTATTATGATTTGGATAAACTAGGTTCAATCATGATTAAGGCTACGACTGCCAACCCTCGTTTTGGTAATCCAACACCCCGCGTGGCAGAAACTCCATCAGGCATGCTTAATGCCATTGGCTTGCAAAATCCAGGTGTTGATGCTGTCTTGTCTGAAAAACTCCCTTGGTTGCAGGAGCATTATCCTGAGCTTCCAATCATTGCCAATGTGGCTGGATTTTCAAACGAAGAATATGCTGAAGTCTCTCACAAGATTTCCAAAGCTAGCAACGTCAAGGCAATCGAGCTTAATATCTCGTGTCCAAACGTGGACCATGGCAATAACGGACTCCTCATCGGACAAGTCCCAGAGCTTGCCTATGCGGCAGTAAAAGCCAGTGTCTCTCACTCTGATGTGCCCGTCTATGTCAAACTGACACCAAGCGTGGCTGACATCACAAGTGTCGCCAAAGCAGTCGAAGATGCCGGTGCGACAGGATTCACCATGATTAACACCTTGGTCGGAACACGCTATGACTTGGCGACTCGTAAACCTATCATTGCCAACGGTCAAGGTGGTATGTCAGGACCAGCTGTCTTCCCAGTAGCCCTTAAACTTATTCGCCAAGTTGCTCTAGCTTCAGACCTTCCAATCATCGGAATGGGGGGTGTCGACAGTGCCGAAGCCGCTATCGAAATGTTTATCGCTGGTGCCTCAGCCATCGGTGTCGGAACAGCCAACTTCGCAGATCCCTATGCCTGTCCTAAAATCATTGATCGCCTCCCTGAAGTCATGGACAAGTACGGCATCACAACACTTGAAGACTTGCGTAAGGAAGTTAGAAGAGAGTTGTTGGGGAAATAGAATAAAAATAGCCTTTTTAAGGAATTTAACAAAGCTATAATTACTTTCATCCCCCTTTGACATTCCCATATAAAAGCGCTATAATAGAACAAATTGAACCGAACCTTTAATCGAGTCCAGAGAGGCGAGAAAGGTGTACTGAGATGCTACGGCATCACTAAAGGGTAGGAACTGCCCTATTTTCGTGCAACCTTCACTGACTGGCGGAGGTTTTTTGTGTGAAAGGATATAAGAAATGAGAGAAAATCGTCCTGTTATTGCCCTTGATTTCCCGACTTTTGAGGATGTGAAGGCTTTCCTTGCTAAGTTTCCTGCTGATGAAAAGCTCTATGTGAAGATTGGTATGGAGCTCTACTATGCTGCTGGGCCTGAGATTGTGCGCTACGTTAAAGACCTTGGCCATAGTGTTTTCCTTGACCTTAAGCTTCACGATATTCCAAATACTGTGAAATCAGCTATGCGTGTCTTGTCTAACCTTGGCGTTGATATGACTAATGTGCATGCGGCTGGTGGTGTGGAAATGATGAAGGCTGCGCGTGAGGGCTTGGGAGATGGTCCAATCTTGATTGCTGTAACACAGTTGACCTCTACCTCTGAAGAGCAGATGCGTGATTTCCAAAATATCCAAACCACACTTCAAGAATCAGTGGTTCATTATGCTAAGAAGACTGCTGAAGCAGGTCTTGATGGTGTTGTCTGCTCAGCACACGAAGTAGCAAAAATCAAAGAAGCGACAAATGAAGATTTCGTTTGTTTGACACCTGGTATCCGTCCAGCAGGAGCAGCAGTTGGTGACCAAAAACGTGTCATGACACCTGCCGATGCCCGTCAAATTGGTTCAGATTACATTGTTGTTGGTCGTCCAATTACACAAGCTGACGATCCAGTAGCAGCTTATCACGACATTAAGGCCCAATGGAACGGTCAATAAATTTTCAAAAAGACCTTATTTCATAGGAAAATAGATGGAATTAGGTTATAATAAAGGGTAGAAAACGCTTTACGGAGGATAATAATTATGACATTAGCATCACAAATCGCATCTGACTTGCTCGATATCAAGGCTGTTTACCTTAAACCTGAAGAACCATTTACATGGGCATCAGGAATCAAATCACCAATCTACACAGACAACCGTATTACTTTGTCTTATCCAGAAACTCGTACCCTTATTGAAAATGGTTTTGTGGAAAAGATTAAGGAAGAATTCCCTGAAGTAGAAGTGATTGCAGGTACTGCAACTGCTGGTATTCCTCACGGTGCGATTATCGCTGACAAGATGAACCTTCCATTTGCCTACATCCGTAGCAAACCAAAAGATCACGGTGCTGGTAACCAAATCGAAGGTCGTGTGGTTAAAGGCGAAAAAATGGTTGTTGTTGAAGACTTGATTTCAACTGGTGGTTCAGTACTTGATGCTGTAGCAGCTGCAGAGCGTGAAGGGGCTGATGTTATCGGTGTTGTGGCTATCTTCACTTACGAATTGCCAAAAGCTGAGAAAAACTTCGCGGATGCTGGTGTGAAATTGGTTACTCTTTCAAACTACACTGAGTTGATCAAGGTTGCTAAAGTTCAAGGCTACATCACAGCAGATGGACTTCAACTTTTGAAGAAATTCAAAGAAAATCAAGAAACTTGGCAAGACTAATTATCAAGATTTAAGGCGGAACGTTTTAGGCGTTTCGCTTTTTTTAGTATAATTTAGGAAAAGATAAGCAGGGAGAGTATAAGATGACAATTAATGAGTGGTCAGATGCAACTACAATGGCTGAAGCCGTGCAAAATAAGACGGTCAGTCCCCGAGAACTAGTGGAGACTACCATTCGTGAAGCAGAGAGGACGAATCCTAAAATCAATGCTATCGTCAGTCAACGCTACGATAAAGCATTGAAAGAAGCAGAAGCTAGAGACTTCTCAGAGAAACCTTTTGCTGGAGTTCCGATTTTTCTAAAAGATTTAGGTCAAAAGCAAGCTGGTGAGCCGTCAACAGCGGGTTCTCGCCTATTTACAAGTTTTCATGCTAAGGAAAGCGATAATTATGTTAAGAAACTTGAGGAATTGGGCTTTATTGTTTTAGGGCGTTCTAGCACTCCTGAGTTTGGCTTCAAAAATATCAGTGATGCTCAGATTCATGGTCCTGTTAATTTGCCTGACGATGTGACACGAAATGCTGGCGGGTCAAGTGGTGGTGCGGCAGCTCTTGTGAGTTCTGGCATTTCTCCCTTGGCACCAGCTAGTGACGGTGGAGGCTCTATACGTATTCCAGCTTCCTTTAACGGTCTTATTGGTCTCAAACCTACAAGAGGACGAATTCCAGTCGGTCCTAGTTCTTTCCGTGGCTGGCAGGGAGCCTCTGTTCAGTTTGCTTTGACAAAGACTGTACGCGATACAAAACGCTTGCTCTATCACATGCAGATGTGTCAGATGGAAAGTCCCTTTATTCTACCGAAGCTTAGCAAAGTGTCTTTAGAAGAACCAGTTAGACCTTTGAAGATTGCTTTTTCAACTGTCTCTCCTATTGGTGGTAAGGTGTCAGAATCTGCTATTGCGACGACAAAAAAGGCTACTAGAGCATTGGAAAGTCTCGGACATCATGTGCATGAAATCAGCGACCAGCCCTTGAATGGGATTGAAGCTATGCGGTCTTACTACATTATGAATAGTGTGGAGACAGCAGCCATGTTTGATTCCATTGAGGCTGGTTTAGAACGGAAGATGACCTTTGAAGATATGGAGTTGATGACTTGGGCTATTTTCCAATCTGGGCAAAAGATTCCCGCTAAAATTTACTCTAAAATTCTATCCCAGTGGGATCAGTATAGCCATCAGATGGCGAAATTTCATGAGTCTTACGATATTCTTCTGACACCAACAGTTGCTGATGTGGCACCTAAGCATGGACAGTTTGCTCTCTCTGAAAACTTACAAAATCAACTCAAACATATGGCTGATTTTGACTGGCCAAAGCAACAGGAACTTATTTGGGAAATGTTTGCGGACAGCTTAGACTGGACACCTTTCACGCAACAAGCTAACCTGACGGGACAACCATCGATTTCTTTACCTGTCTATCGGGACAAGCAGGGTCTTTCACTCGGAGTTCAACTGACAGCTGCCAAGGGAAGGGAGGATCTCTTGTTACACTTGGCCCAACAAATGGAAGAACGTTCGGTTTTTAGCTAAACATTCTTTTTTTCAGTTCAATATTTTGTGAAACCCTTTCAAATAGTATAGGCTAAGATTATAAGTTTTTAACTTAACTTCATTTTTTAAGGAGACACACATAGATGAAAAAGAGATTTTTCGCCGTAGTTAGCCTAATTTTGGCTGCGGTCTTTTTGGTTGCCTGCTCGTCACAGAGTACAGGTGAGAAGAACTGGGAAAAGATTGAGAAACGTGGTAGCATCAAGGTTGCGACTGCTGGAACACTTTACCCACAAACCTACCACGATGATAAGAATAATCTGACTGGTTATGACGTTGAGATTCTCAAAGAAGTTGGAAAACGTCTTAAGTTGAAAATTGAATTCACTGAGATGGGCGTGGATGGCATGCTTACTGCTGTAAATAGTGGTCAAGTCGATATCGCCAACTACTCACTCGAAGACGACAACAAGAATGTCAAAAAATTCTTGCGTTCTGAACCATACAAGTATTCATTCACTTCTATGGTAGTTCGTGAATCAGATAACTCAGGAATTTCTTCATGGAAGGACCTTAAAGGCAAGAAAGCAGCCGGTGCTGCAAGTACTAAGTACATGAAGATTGCCAAAAAAATGGGTGCTGAACTCGTCGTCTATGACAATGTTACCAATGACGTTTATATGCAAGACTTGGTAAATGGTCGTACAGACGTTATCGTCAACGATTACTATTTGCAAAAGATGGCAGTAGCTGCTATCAAAGATAAGTACCCTGTTAAGATCAACGACGGCATCTACAGTAACCCTTACTCAACAAGCTTTACTTTCTCATTGAAGAATAAAACTCTTCAAGAAAAAGTTAATAAAGCTATCAAAGATATGAAGAAAGATGGTACCCTTACCAAGATTTCAGAGAAGTTCTTTGCTGGTCAAGACGTTACAAAGAAAACGAAAGTTGACTACACTGAGATTGACATCTCTGATGTTGAATAATATGAGCGATCCGATTGGATCGCTTATTTGCTAAAGAAATGTTTAGAAAGATAGACTTATGATTATTGATTTTTCACTGATTCTAAAAAGCATTCCCTATGTCCTATCAGGTTTGCCCTATACTTTGGGGATTTCCCTTTTAAGCTTTATGGTGGGGAATGTATTTGCCATCATCCTTGCCTTTATGCGGATGTCGCAAAAACCTTGGTTGAAATATCCTGCCCGTGTTTATATTTCCATCATGCGTGGGGTCCCTATGTTGGTCGTCCTCTTCATTCTTTACTTTGGTCTGCCTTACATTGGTGTTCAGCTGCCTGCCCTTCTTTGTGCCTTTATTGGTTTCTCATGTGTCAGTGCCGCTTATATGGCAGAGATTTTCCGTTCATCCATAGCTGCAGTAGATAAGGGGCAGTGGGAAGCCGCTCGTTCTCTTGGCCTTCCTCAGAAATCTATTATCCGTCGAATTATCTTACCTCAGGCCATGCGTATAGCAGTAGCCCCACTTGGTAATGTTATTATTGATATGGTTAAGAGTTCGTCATTAGCTGCTATGATTACAGTGCCTGACATTTTCCAAAATGCTAAGATTATCGGTGGGCGTGAGTATGACTACATGTCTATGTATATCCTAATCGCCCTTATTTACTGGACTTTGAGCTTTACTTTTGAACTGCTTCAAGGTTATCTAGAAAAACGTTTAGCTACCTATTGATTTTTGAAAAAATTGTTTGAATATCTAATAAAATGTTGAACTTTATTTAATTCTAATCTTATAAATGTGATATAATAAAAACGATTTAAAAATCAGAAAGGTATTTTGGAATGAAGAAGAAAACAGTCGTTGCAACGACCCTATCAACCCTACTTGTCTCAACTGCCATCTTGACCAATGCTGTCCAAGCTGACGAGGTAGAAACTCATGCAGCTGTAACACCACCAAGCACTGAAGTAGTAGCTACAGAGGCAACTACCAATGCGACATCTACTGGTGCTGCATCTAGCGAGTCTGCAGCACCAGTAGCTAGTTCAACATCAGTTGTTACTGTTTCAACAGCTGAAACAAGCGAAACACCAGTTGCCACAGCAAGCGAAAATGCCACTGTAGCCGCAACTCCTACAACTGAAGTCGTGACAAATGCTAGCACAAGTGCCAGCAATGACACTGTAACTGTCCTTCACACCAACGATGTTCATGGTCGCATGGTTGAAGATGATCGTAATGGGGTTATTGGTGATGCCCTTTTGTCTGGTATCGTCAATGATTCTCGTTCGAAAGGAACAACCATCGTCCTTGATGCTGGTGACTCATTCCAAGGTCTTCCAATTTCAAACAGTTCTAAGGGTGAAGACATGGCAAATGTCATGAATGCTGTTGGCTTTGATGCCATGACAGTGGGTAACCATGAGTTCGACTTTGGGCTTGACCAATTGCGTCGTTTGAGCAAACAAATCAATTTCCCAATCATCACATCTAACGTATATGTAAATGGCGTACGTCTTTTCCAACCATCTACAATCGTTGACAAAACACCTGGTCTTGATGGAGATGAAGTAGTCGTTATTGGTGTTACAACACCTGAGACAGCTACTAAGACACACCCACGAAATATTCCTGGTGTCTCTTTCACCGATCCTATTACTGAGGTTAAGGCTGTTGTTGACCAAGTGGAATCAAATGCCCGTGCCGAAGGTAAGGAATACAAGACTTATGTTGTCCTTGGTCACTTGGGGATTGATACAACAACTCCAGTTGAATGGCGTGGATCAACTTTGGCAGAAGCTCTTTCAAACTATGCACCTCTGAAAGGAAAACGTGTTCTTGTCCTTGATGGTCACTCACACACTCTCCACACAGCGACATACGGTGATAACGTCACTTACAACCAAACTGGTAGCTACCTTAACAATGTTGGCCGCGTCGTTTATAATTCTGACCGTGTCTTGTCACATGGCGTGATTTCACACGACGAAGCTAAAAAGAATTATCAAGTTAACCCAACAGTTAAAGCTATGATTGATGATATCCAAGCTAAGTACAAGGCGGATTCTTCGAAAGTCGTTATTGAAAATAGCCCTGTTAAACTTAGCGGTGACCGTATGGACGTTCGTGTTCGCGAAACTAACCTTGGTAATGTGGTCGCTGATGCTCTCTTAGATTACGGACAATCAGCCTTCACACACAAGTCTAACCTTGCCGTGACAAATGGTGGTGGTCTTCGTGAAACAATCGCCAAAGACAAACCAATCACTAAAGGTGATATCATTGCTGTGCTTCCATTTGGTAACTCAGTTGCTCAAATTCAAGTAACAGGTCAAAATATCCATGATATGTTTGTCAAATCTCTTGGTTCTATTCTCCAAGTTGACGAAAGTGGTAAAACTGTTCTGGATGAAAGTGGTCAACCTCTCCTTGAACCATCTGGTGGTTTCCTTCAAGTCTCTGGAGCTCGTGTTTACTATGACACAACTCTTCCAGCTGAAAAACGTATCTTGTCAATTGACATTTTAGATCCAGAAACTGGTGCCTATAAACCACTCAACACAAACGGAACTTACTACCTTGTAACCAACGACTTCTTGGCTGCTGGTGGTGATGGTTTCACAATGTTGGGCGGTCCTCGTGAAGAAGGTCCTTCAATGGATACCGTCTTTGCGGATTACTTGACACGTGCAGACCTTTCTAAGTATGCCGTTATCAATCCAAACTCACGTACCATTTCAATTTCAAGTGCTGATTTTGCAGCCATGAACAAGAAAGAAAATGCAGCAGATCCTACACTTAATCCATTGGCACCAGTCACTCCATCAACTATTGCTAAAGATTTAGAAACTAGCAAACCAGTCGTATCTAAAGTAGTGACGACTCCTAATGGCAAAGTATTCTTCATTTCAACAAGAAGCGAAGCACTTAAAGAAACAGAAAAAGTGACAGAAGCTTCTGCCCAAACTGAAATTCTTCCTACAACAGGTGACAAGGGCTCACACGCAGGTCTCCTTGGACTTGGTATGTTGCTAACTCTCTTTGGACTCAGTGGAAAACACAAAGGTAAAGAGAAAAACTAAGAAGTTCACAGATAAAAAAAGAGTTAACCATTTGGCTAACTTTTTTTTTGTTTTCTTCTTGTTACTATGTGTCTTACGATACTGGCTTGGTGTTTGGTCGTAATAGTGTTTAAATTGGCGGTTAAAATTGGATAGGTTATTAAAACCAACATTAGTAGCAATTTCCAAAACTGGTTTAACGCTATTACGAAGCTCCTCGCAAGCAGCATTGAGTCTTGCTTGAATGATAAATTCTGTACAAGAGGTACCTGTATGTTGCTTAAAAATCGTCATAAAGTGAGTCTTACTATACCCCATAAGCTCTGATAACTTTTCAATAGTCAGATTTTCGGCATAATGTTGATTAATATAATCAATGATTTCCCGAATCTTTTCATTCTTACGATAATGATCATCAGAAGTTTTGCGCTCTACCAAACGATAGAAGTAGAGGAGGTAAATTAATTCTTCTAGTTTTGACTTGAGAAGGAGTTCATAGTGACGATCTTTCTGACGAATCATTTTAAAAATGTCAAAGAGGAGAGCTTTGATTTCCCTATACCCCTCGTCTGACGGACTCAGGCATTGTTTAAACTTGAAATTAGAATTCTGTAAAGGCTGTAGGTAGCGTAGACTAAGCGGGTCCACCAGCGACTGCCCCAACATATCCAAATGAAAATGTAGGGTGTCCGTATGATGAGGCTGATTATCTACTGGGTGAATCGAATGAAGGCCATTCGGACGAATTAAAAAGATATCTCCAGCTTGACTGTCAAAATAGTCATAATCAATGTGATAACGAGCTGTCCCCTCATAAACATACTGAATCTCAAGCTCAGGATGCCAATGGAAAAGAATATCAGGGCGTCCATTTTCAACCTTGGTTTCCGTCAGTCGAAATGGAAGCAGGTTATCGTCAAAATCTATCAAATGTTTAAAATCAGTATCAGTAGCTGTTTGACCCATCGTAAACCTTTCAAAATCATAGGATAGTACCATGATAGCATTTTCTTTCTTAAAAAGCATGAGTAAATCGTTTTATGATATTGATAGGTCATTGTTTACATAAATATATTTCTGTATTTATATTATGAACAAAAAAAGATGACAAAGCATCTTTTTACATAAATTTAGTTATGTTTATTTTCCTAGACAGAACTGACTAAATAGTTGAGTAATCAGTTCATCTGGAGCAGCATCACCAGTAATTTCACCAAGAATCTCCCAAGTACGTGTCATATCAACTTGTAACAGGTCAACAGGCATACCTAGTTCAAGACCTTGATTGACTGCTTCAAGGCTTTCGAGTGCCTTTTCAATGAGTGAAATGTGACGGGCATTTGAGAGATAAGTAGCATCTTTCTCTACTAAACCAGCATTATCAAAGAAGAGTTGATTGATGCGGTCTTCAATTTTGTCGATGTTTTCATTCTTGAGGACTGAAATCGAAATGACATCGTCAGGAAGCTCTTCCATTTGGATTGCTTGAGGAAGGTCTGTTTTATTCAGGAGAATTATGCGATTGCTGTTTTGGCTGATTTCGAGTAATGTACGATCCTGCTCAGTCAATGGTTCAGAACTATTAAGGACAAGAAGAACCAAGTCAGCCTCTTCGAGAGCTTTCTTAGAACGCTCCACACCAATCTTTTCAACAACATCGTCTGTGTCACGGATACCAGCCGTATCAATCAACTTAAGAGGAACACCTTTGATATTAACGTATTCTTCAATGACATCACGTGTTGTACCCTCAATGTCTGTAACGATTGCCTTCTCCTCACGTAGTAGATTGTTAAGAAGACTAGATTTGCCGACATTTGGACGACCAATGATTGCCGTTGAAAGACCTTCTCGTAGAATTTTTCCTCGTTTAGCAGTAGCCAGAAGATTTTCCAAGAGTGCCTGGAACTCTTGAGTCTTTTCACGGACAAGATTTGTGGTAACCTCCTCAACATCATCATACTCTGGGTAATCAATATTAACTTCGACTTGAGCCAAAGTGTTAAGGATTTCTTGGCGAGTGTTGTTAATGAGGTTCTTGAGCGAACCATCAAGTTGAGAAACGGCAACGGCCATGGCCTTATCAGTCTTAGCACGAATCAAATCCATGACAGCTTCGGCCTGGGTCAAGTCCACACGACCATTCAAGAAGGCACGTTTGGTAAATTCTCCAGGTTCGGCCATACGAGCACCAGAACGGATAAGGAGTTGAAGAATTTCATTAGTTACAGCGACACCGCCATGTGTGTTGATTTCTACGACATCCTCACGTGTAAAGGTCTTTGGTGCACGCATAACACTAACCATGACTTCATCAATGGTTTCATCATTTTCCACGATATGACCGTAATTGATAGTATGTGAAGCGACCGTTTCTAAATTTTTTCCTTTGAAAACCTTATTAGCAATCGTAACAGCATCAGTTCCAGATAAGCGAACAATACCGATAGCACCTTCACCTAAAGGTGTTGAGATGGCAGTAATCGTATCAAATTCTTTGGTAATTGACATAGTAATTCCTTTGGATTTATTCTTTACAAGTTATAAAATGATTTAATTTCATTGTAACGCAAAAGAGCAGTAGTCGCAAGGATTGGTGCCGACAAAGCCAAGAAAAAAGAGCCAAAGCTCTTTAGTTTATTTGTGGCGTTCAAAGTATGATTTGGTTTCTTTGATGATAATTGGTGATAGGACTAGGAGGGCAACCAAGTTAGGCAAAGCCATCAAACCGTTTACGATATCCGCAATTTTCCAAACAACATCAAGTGTGAGGTAACCACCAAGAGCAACCATGACTACAAAAATGAGGCGGTAGAGTGGAAGGAATTTCGTTGATTTGAAAATGAATTCGAAACAACGTTCACCGTAGTAAGACCAACCCAAGATTGTTGTAAAGGCAAAGAGAACCAAAGAAAGTGTCAAGGCAATTTCACCAAATGTACCAAAAACAGAAGAGAAGGCTGCTTGTGTCATTGGGGCACCTTCTAGGCTACCTGACCATTGACCCGTTACAAGGATGGCAAGACCAGTAAGCGTACAGATGATAATCGTATCAATGAAAGTACCTGTCATTGAAATCAAACCTTGTTCAACTGGTTCTTCGGTCTTAGCAGCAGCTGCAGCGATAGGAGCTGATCCAAGACCTGACTCATTTGAGAAGACACCACGCGCAATACCAAGTCGCATTGCAACCATGACTGTCGCACCAGCAAAACCACCCACGGCTGCTTTACCAGTAAAGGCAGATTGGAAGACCATTTCAAGGACTGGAAGAAGTTGATTAAAGTTAGTAAAGATAACCACAAGAGCTGCTAAGATATAGAGCCCAGCCATAAATGGTACGACCTTTTCAGAAACTTTAGAGATAGATTGGATACCACCAAAAATGATAGCAGCAGTGATAAGAGCAAGAATGACACTTACGATTTTTGGTGACCAGTCAAAGCTATTTTGAAGTGAAGCGGTGATTGAGTTAACTTGAGAGAAGGTACCAATCCCTAACCATGCAACAAGCACACCTGCAAAGGCAAAGAAGTAGGCCAAAGGTTTAGCAATTGTTTGCCATTTTCCAGAAAAACCGTGTGTGATGTAATACATTGGACCACCAGAGACATTACCTTGGTCGTCAAGTGTACGGAATTTAATAGCCAAAAGACCTTCGGAATATTTGGTTGCCATACCAAAGAAAGCTGCAATCCACATCCAGAAAAGGGCACCAGGTCCACCAGTTTTGATGGCAGTAGCCACACCGACAATGTTACCTGTACCGACAGTTGCAGCTAGAGCCGTTGCAAGGGCTGCAAAACTAGAAATATCACCTTCCCCTTTATCCTCAGCAAAGATAAGTTTAAAAGCTTTAGGAAGACGAAGTACTTGCAAAAGACCAAGACGAATTGTAAGGTAAACCCCAGTTCCTACAAGAAGGACCAGAAGGGGAGGGCCCCAGACAAAATCATCAATGGTAGTAAAAAAAGTCTAACATAAATTTACAATCTCCTTTAACCGAGACGTCAAAAAAGAGGTTTGGCTTAACCAGACCTCTGAGAATACAAAGCTATTACTACAAGTTAAAAAACTTGCGATGCTTTCTGTCCTTTTACCTGAGAGTTTCGGTTGTTACCCCTTGCCCCTTCGGTGTCTTGTTTACAGCTAAGGCTGCTTCAAGATCTCTCCAGAAGTCCGTCAATCACCAGTCATCCTGATGACATCACTCGGTTCTTATTTTATTGTGATTCTATCTTATCGAAAAAACCGAACAGTGTCAACACTAATTTTCATAAAAAGTATAAAAATCCGAATATTATTCTTTAGCATGTCTTCCTCCAAAGCTAGAAAAATCTAGGAATATCATTAATCTTAAGCAAAGTACTTCCAAATAAAAACAAACAATTATTTTCTAAAGTTAT
This sequence comes from Streptococcus salivarius, assembly GCF_000785515.1. Taxonomy (NCBI): domain Bacteria; kingdom Bacillati; phylum Bacillota; class Bacilli; order Lactobacillales; family Streptococcaceae; genus Streptococcus; species Streptococcus salivarius. The sequence goes on along the minus strand of NZ_CP009913.1, from coordinate 1,144,831 downwards.
TTCATATGCATTATGAATAGAATCTGCATTTTCATCCAAAAAATGATAAAATAATAGAGCTTATTTTTGAGAATGGAGAATATGATGAACCCATTATTAACTGGTATGAATGACAAACAGGCTGAAGCCGTCCAAACGACTGAGGGGCCTTTATTGATTATGGCTGGTGCAGGATCTGGGAAGACGCGTGTGCTTACCCACCGCATTGCCTACCTCATTGACGAAAAAATGATTAATCCCTGGAATATCCTAGCCATTACCTTTACCAATAAGGCTGCTCGTGAGATGCGTGAGCGTGCCATGGCTTTAAATCCAGCAACTTCAGAAACCTTGATTGCGACCTTCCATAGTATGTGCGTGCGAATTCTTCGTCGGGAAGCGGACCATATTGGCTACAATCGAAACTTTACTATCGTAGATCCTGGTGAACAACGTACTTTGATGAAACGTATTCTCAAGAATCTTAACCTCGATCCTAAGAAGTGGAATGAACGTGCCATCTTAGGGACGATTTCCAACGCCAAAAATGATCTATTGGATGAAGTGGCCTATGAGCACCAGGCCGGTGATATGTACACCCAAATTGTTGCTAAATGTTATAAGGCCTATCAAGAAGAGCTACGTCGTAGTGAAGCTATGGATTTTGACGATTTAATTATGATGACTTTGCGTCTCTTTGACAAAAATCCTGATGTCCTCGCCTATTATCAGCAGCGTTATCAGTACATTCACGTGGATGAGTACCAAGATACCAATCATGCTCAGTATCAGTTGGTAAAACTCTTGGCATCTCGCTTCAAGAATATCTGTGTCGTAGGTGATGCGGACCAATCAATCTACGGTTGGCGTGGGGCTGATATGCAGAACATCCTTGATTTTGAGAAGGACTATCCTGAAGCCAAGGTGGTTCTCTTGGAAGAAAACTACCGTTCAACCAAGAAGATTCTCCAGGCAGCCAACGAAGTTATCAAGAACAACCGAAACCGCCGTCCAAAGAAACTTTGGACTCAAAATGACGACGGTGAACAAATCGTTTATTACCGTGCTAATGACGAGCGTGATGAAGCTGTTTTTGTTGCTTCAACTATTGATAACATCATTCGTGAAGAAGGTAAGAACTTCAAGGATTTCGCTGTACTTTACCGTACCAATGCTCAGTCTCGTACTATTGAAGAAGCCTTGCTCAAGTCAAATATTCCTTATACCATGGTTGGTGGTACCAAGTTCTATAGCCGTAAAGAAATCCGTGATGTCATTTCTTACTTAAACTTGATTGCCAATCCTGCGGATAATATTAGCTTTGAACGTGTGGTTAATGAACCTAAACGTGGAGTTGGGCCTGGTACGCTTGAAAAGATTCGTACCTTTGCCTATGAGCAAAACATGAGTCTCCTAGATGCATCAGCTAATATAATGTTGTCACCAATCAAGGGGAAAGCGGCTCAGGGCGTTTACGATTTTGCTAACATGATTCTGAACCTACGTGACCAGCTAGATGGGCTAAGCATCACTGAAGCTGTAGAAACAGTTTTAGATAAGTCTGGTTATCTGGATGCTCTTTCTATGCAACAAACACTTGAAAGTCAAGCACGCATTGAAAATATCGAAGAGTTCATGTCTGTTACTAAGAATTTTGATGAAACCAACACCGATGGTACGGAAGACGAGACTGGCATTGACCGTTTAGGTCGTTTCTTGAACGATCTAGCTTTGATTGCTGATACGGACGATGGTGATATGGAAGCAGCAGAAGTAACCTTGATGACCCTCCATGCTGCTAAAGGACTTGAATTCCCAGTTGTCTTTCTTATTGGTATGGAAGAGGGGGTCTTCCCTTTGTCTCGTGCCTCAGAAGATCCAGAAGAACTCGAAGAAGAGCGTCGCTTAGCTTACGTAGGTATTACCCGTGCTGAAGAGATTCTTTTCCTTACGAACGCTAATACGCGTACGCTTTTTGGTAAGACTAGCTATAATCGTCCTAGCCGTTTCTTGCGTGAAATTTCAGATGATTTATTACAATATCAAGGTCTAGCACGCCCAGCCAATTCATCATTTGGTGTTCGTTTTACAAAGGAAGAGCCTACACAATTTGGTCAAGGCATGAGTTTACAACAAGCGCTTCAGACCAGAAAAGCAAATGCACAACCTCAAAGACATACGGGCGCTCAGCCATTTTCAAAAGCTACTGGCGGACTACCTTTTGGCAAGACTTCAGACTCTGGGAATTCAGCTACTGACTGGGAAATCGGAGATATCGCTCACCACAAGAAGTGGGGAGATGGGACCGTCCTAGAAGTAACTGGAAGTGGCAAGACACAAGAACTTAAGATCAAATTCCCAGAAGTTGGACTTAAAAAAGTTTTGGCAAGCGTAGCACCGATTGAGAAGAAATAGAAAGGGACCGAAAGGTCCTTTTAATAAGCCTTCCCTATCACATTGATAAAAAATTTCTATTAGACAGCTAGCTTTTATGGGTGTAGAATGAAGGCAACTTTTGTTTTGGAGGACACCCATATGTCACGAGAATTTTCATTTGAAACCTTACAATTACACGCTGGACAAACACCTGATAAGGAAACAAAATCACGTGCGGTTCCAATTTACCAAACGACTTCATATGTCTTTGACGATGCTCAAGAAGGTGAAGATCTCTTTGCCCTTAGAAAACCGGGTAATATTTACACACGTATTACCAATCCAACAGTAGCAGTACTTGAAGAACGTATCGCAGCCCTCGAAGGTGGTGTTGGTGCCTTGGCTACGGCTTCAGGTATGGCTGCAATCACCTATGCGGTCCTTGGTTTGGCACATGCTGGCGATCATGTTGTTGCTGCGACAACACTCTACGGTGGAACATTCAATCTCTTAAAAGAAACTCTTCCACGCTATGGTGTCACAACAACTTTTGTAGATGTTGACAATCCTGAAGAAATTGAAGCTGCTATCAAAGATAATACCAAACTAGTCTTGATTGAGTCTTTGGGTAATCCGCTCATCAACATTCCTGATTTTGAAAAGATTGCTGAAATTGCTCACAGTCATAAGATTCCATTGGTTGCTGACAATACTTTTGGTACTCCATATCTCATCAATGTTATCTCCCATGGTGTAGATATCGTAGTTCATTCTGCGACTAAGTTTATCGGTGGACATGGAACAACTATCGGTGGCCTTATCGTCGATTCTGGTAAATTTGACTGGGAAGCTTCAGGAAAATTCCCACAGTTGGTTGACGAAGACCCATCTTACCACAATATCAGCTATACACGTGATGTTGGTCCAGCAGCATTTATCACTGCTCTTCGTACACAACTTTTGCGTGATACAGGGGCTGCCTTAGCACCTTTCAATGCTTTCTTGCTTTTACAAGGACTTGAAACACTTTCACTTCGTGTCGAACGCCATGTCGAAAATGCTAAAAAAATCGTAGACTTTTTGGAAAATCATCCAAAAGTTGAAAAAGTGAACTATCCTGGATTGCCATCAAGTCCTTACTATGATTTGGCACAAAAATACTTCCCTAAAGGACCAGGTTCTATTTTCACTTTCCATGTTAAAGGTGGACAAGACGAAGCACGTACCGTTATTGATAATCTTGAAATCTTCTCAGATTTAGCTAACGTTGCTGATGCAAAATCTTTGGTGGTTCACCCTGCAACAACAACTCATCAACAATTGGCAGAAGCAGATTTGTTGGCTTGTGGTGTCACTCCAAATCAAATTCGTATCTCAGTTGGTTTGGAAAACGCAGATGATTTGATTGAAGATTTAAAACTAGCCCTTGATAAAATTTAAGTATTCTGATACTAAATATTTAAACCAGCTCTATAGCTGGTTTTTTGTTATACTATCCCTATGAAATTTGTTTTTGATTTGGATGGAACCCTATGTTTTGATGGTATGACTATGTCAAAAGAACTACAAGAGGTTCTTTTAACAGCACCAAAATACGGTCATGAGATTATTTTTGCAACAGCACGCTCTTACAGAGACTGTCTTAGTATTTTGGAGGGAGAATTGAAAAAACTGACAGTAGTTGGCTTAAACGGTGGTGAAGTCTTTCAAGATGAACTATTAGTATCTCAATACACAATACCTTCTAATGCTCTCGGAACGATTGTTAGCTACTGTGATACCTATAACCTCCCTTATTTTATTGATGATACCTTTAATTATGCTATACAAAATCCTGATCAGATTCCTTTCCTTTCAAATGTTGACCCATTAAACAAAGCAAGGATTTTGCCTGTCCAAGAACTTAATAAGCCTATTAAAGCTGTTATTCCACTTGCAGAGCATGAGGATATACGAGAAGATCTTATCTTTAATCTAAACAAACTGGAATGTTTAGACCTTACTTACCATGATATCGAAAGGTGTCTCTACATTAATCTTAAAGGTGTGACTAAGGCTAGTACTGTTTTAAACCACTTTGGTAGAGACTTTGTAGCTTTTGGAAATGACCAAAATGATATTTCTCTTTTCAAATATGCTATATATAGTGTGCAAGTTGGCGATTATCCCTATCTGAAAGACTTTGCGGACGAAGTCATTCCTGCAATTAATACAGTGATTGCTGAAAAAATTAAACTACTGTTTGAAAAGTTCTAAACAAATGCTTAGGCTTCTTGCTCTATTTGCAGTACAATAGTAAAAAAGTATTGGAGGATTAACATGCCAACATTTATTGGAAAACCAGTTACAGTAGCAGAAGACAAACAACTTCAAGTTGGAGATACCTTGCGTGACTTTAATTTGACAGCAACAGATTTGACGAAAAAATCACTTTCAGAATTCGATGGTAAGAAAAAAGTTATCTCTATCGTTCCATCAATCGATACTGGTATTTGTTCAACTCAGACACGTACCTTTAACAAGGAATTGTCAGAACTAGATGATACTGTCGTTATTACTATTTCAGTGGACCTACCATTTGCGCAAGCTCGTTGGTGTGGTGCTGAGGGCCTTGAAAATGCCATCATGCTCTCTGACTACTATGATAATAGTTTCGGTAAAGACTATGGTGTCCTTATTGAAGAATGGCACTTGTTAGCGCGTGCCGTTATAGTGGCAGACGCTGACAACAAGATTACTTATGTCGAATATTTGGACAATATCAATACTGATCCAAACTATGAAGCAGCAGTAGCAGCAGCTAAAAGCTTATAAAAAGGGGCCCAGGTCTCTTTTTTATTTTGCCTTTCTTACAGTTTTTACTTGCAAAAGTATTAGCTTCTTGCTATTATTGTATAGCAATACTCAATGTGGATAGTGAAATATAAAAAAGGAGATTCAATGTCTGAAAAAGAAAGACCTCAACTGATTATCGATTACGAAGCTAACACAGACAAACTTGTTCGTTTAGGCGATGTTGTCGATCAATTTAAAGGAAAAGCTGTCCCTGCTAAGGCAGAACCTGGCGAATTCGCTGTCATTAATCTATCGGATATGACACCCAACGGCATTGCTTACGATGACCTAAAAACATTTTCTGAGGAACGCCGCAAACTTTTACGCTTTCTCTTAGAAGATGGAGATGTGCTTATTGCATCTAAGGGAACTGTTCAAAAAAGTTGCTGTTTTCGAAGATCAGGGCAAGCGTGAAGTTGTTGCCTCATCAAATATCACAGTATTACGACCTAAGGAAAAACTCCGTGGTTTCTACATCAAGTTCTTTCTTGAGACCGAAATTGGTCGTGCCTATTTGGATTATGCTGATAAGGGAAAGGCTGTCCTCAATTTGTCGACAGCTGACCTCTTGGACATCAAAATTCCTGAAATACCGATTGTTAAACAAGATTACCAAATTGCCGCCTATTTACGTGGTCGTGCCGATTTCCATCGTAAGATGGTCCGTGCAGAGCAAGAGTGGAAAAATATCCAGCATAATGTTACAGAAGCTCTATTTGGAAATTAACCAAAAGCCAGCAAACTAGGATTTGTTGGTCTTTTTTTATTATTCTCGTGTATAATGGTAGTAGCAAATATGTTATTAGGAGGTCATTATGACTACCAACACCATAGATTTATCACAACCAGTCGCAACAATCATAAAAGAGCATCCAGAGGTTAAGGATTTACTGATTGACCTTGGTTTTAAGCCCTTGTCTAACCCAGCTATGCTAAATACTGTCGGTAAGGTAACCAGTCTAAAAGCTGGCTCCAAGTTAGCTAATATTCCCCTAGATAAAATCAAGAAAACCTTACTATTCAATGGTTATGATGTCATCGGAGACTAATATGGAAAACAATCGTATTCAAATACTCAAAGAAATTCTCCTTGATTTACACCAGGGAGCCAGTCCTGAGAGTGTTCAAGAGCGCTTCAATCAACACTTCAAGGGAGTATCTGCCCTTGAAATCTCTATGATGGAGCATGAACTTATGGCATCTGAAGATGGGGTTACCTTTGAAGATGTGATGAGCCTTTGTAATGTCCACGCTAACCTCTTTAAAGGAGCTATTGCAGATGTGGAGGTGGCAGACGCTGATCAAGAGGGCCACCCTGTCTATGTCTTTAAACAAGAGAATTTAGCCCTACGTTCAGCTATCCTACGTATTCGACGTATCATCGAAAACATTAGTAAGCCTGAAAATGAAGATTTCAAATCTGACCTACTCAATGGGCTTAGACATCAGATGTCTTTATTGGGACAATTTCATAACCATTACACACGTAAAGAAAAGCTCTTCTTTCCAATAATGGAGCGTTATGGTCATGATTCTCCTCCAAAGGTTATGTGGGGTGTAGACGATGACATCCGAAAACTTTTTAGAGCGGCAGAAGCTAAACTAAAAGAACTTCCAGATGCTGATTTAGAAGAATTTTCAAAGTCCTTCGAAGCTTTTTCAGAAGAATTTGAAGCTATGATTTTCAAGGAAGAAGCTATCTTACTGATGATTCTGCTTGAAACCTTCACGCAGGATGATTGGCTTTCAATTGCCGAAGAAAGTGATGCCTATGGCTATGCAATTATAAAACCTACAGCCGTCTGGCAACCTAAGCGTGAGCGTTTTGAGGAAGACAATACGGAAACATCGCAAGAACAGTCAGGTCTGAGCACTGACGCACATACGGGCAATACCCGAATTATTGAAACCCCAGAAGGGCAATTCACCATCAGCTTCACCCCAAAACCAAAAACTGAAACTGTCGTAGATAGAGAAACAACGCAACCTTTTGGCAATGGTTATCTTTCTGTGGAGCAGGCTAATCTCATTCTCAACCACCTTCCTTTGGAAATCACTTTCGTTAATAAAGATGATATTTTCCAATACTATAATGACAATGTTCCGGCGAATGAAATGGTTTTCAAACGAACACCGAGCCAAATTGGACGTAATGTGGAACTTTGTCATCCGCCAAAAGTCCTTGATAAGGTCAAGAAAATCTTTAACTTACTTAGAAGTGGTGAGCGCGATCAAGTCCCAATGTGGTTCAAATCTGAACGTTTAGGAAAATTCGTCTATGTTACCTATGCAGCTGTCAGGGATGACAAGGGAGACTTTCAGGGCGTCTTAGAGTATGTACAAGATATTAAACCTTTCTTTGAACTAGAAAGCGATCTTAAAAGAGATATTGATTAAAAAGCTAGTAGTCTTGCAATTGCTTATGACTATAATACTCAAGAGGTTAGAGACTTTGCTCTCTGCCTCTTTATGTTTCTACCTAGCTCTTTAGGATGGCTTTTGATATAATTAAAAGTATGATTTCAGGAATTATTAATCTAAAAAAAGAGGCTGGAATGACCAGTCATGATGCAGTATTTAAACTACGCAAAATATTACAAGAGAAAAAAATCGGACATGGTGGTACCCTTGATCCAGATGTTACTGGTGTCCTACCTATAGCAGTTGGAAAAGCGACTCGTGTCATTGAATACATGACTGAAGCAGGGAAAGTCTATGAGGGAGAAATTACCATTGGTTTTTCAACAACGACCGAGGATGCAAGTGGTGAAGTCGTCCAAACTACTCCGATAAGGGAGCTAGACGAAGAAACCGTTGACAAAGCAATGGCTAGTTTCGAGGGAGAAATCACACAAATTCCTCCCATGTACTCAGCGGTTAAGGTCAACGGGAAAAAACTTTATGAGTATGCACGCGCTGGACAAGAAGTAGAACGTCCACAACGTCAAGTGACAATTACCGAATTTGTCCGTACCTCACCTATTGAGATAGAAAATGGTACTGCAAGATTTACCTTCCGTGTTGCTTGTAGTAAGGGAACCTATGTCCGTACCTTATCTGTCGACTTGGGGGCAAAACTCGGCTACGCTAGTCATATGTCTGCTCTTCGCCGAACTGCTTCAGCAGGCCTAACCTTAGATGAAGCACTAACCCTCTCACAAATTTCAGAAATGGTAGAAGCAGGAGACCAATCCTTCCTCCTTCCTATCGAATTTGGCGTTCAGGATCTCCCAGCTGTACAAGTCACTGATGATGATGCCAAAGAAATCTCATTTGGTCGCTTCATTTCCATAGACAGTCAAGAACCCTTAGTCGCCGCTTTTTTGGGTGACAAAGTTCTAGCTATCATGGAAAAACGAGGTCAAGTTTATAAACCTAGAAAAGTATTAAGTCAATGAAAGTAACGTCTATTAACGATTATAAAGATATCCATCAGGAAAAGGAAACAGTCCTGGTCCTAGGCTATTTCGATGCGCTCCACCGTGGTCACAAGGTTCTTTTTGATAAGGCTCGTCAGATTGCTAATGAGAAAGAGCTTGAGGTAGCTGTTCTTACCTTTAATGAGAGTCCTCAGCTAACTTTCCAACGCTTTACGGATGATTTACTTCTTCATATCACAGCACCTCAGAGACGGTGTGAACTTTTTGAAGCCTATGGTACAGATCAGCTTTATTTGACAGATTTTAATAGTGATTTTGCTAGAACAAGTTCAGACGACTTTATCGCTCGCTATATTAAGCGTTTAAAAGCGCAAGAAGTTGTGGTTGGCTTTGACTACAAGTTTGGACACCATCGCACTGATGCAGATTATCTTGCCCGTAATTTTTCAGGTACCGTCCATGTGATTGAGGAGCAGCAGAGTGATGGCGAAAAAATTTCATCAACACGTGTGCGCCAATTAATTCGGGAAGGTAAGGTTAAAGAAGCTAATCATCTTTTAGGACATGAATTCTCTACACGTGGCATCGTGGTACACGGTGATGCGCGTGGGCGTACCATTGGATTTCCAACAGCTAATTTAGCACCTATCGATAGAACCTACCTCCCTGCTGATGGTGTCTATGTGGCCGATGTTGTGATTGATGGCAAACGTTATCGCTCGATGACTAGCCTAGGAAAAAATGTCACCTTTGGTGGTACAGAGTTACGTCTTGAAGCTAATATCTTTGATTTTGAAGGTGACATCTATGGAAAAACAATTGAAGTATACTGGCTAGATTATATTCGTGACATGATTAAGTTCAATAATATAGACGAACTATGCGCTCAACTGGAAGCCGATAAAAAAATCGCGGAAAAATTTTAAGAAAGCGTAGCCAAAACTAATCAAATAATGTATAATGTTTAGGAATGTTAAAGTGAAAGGGGTGTTTGCATGGTAACTTTATTTTTATCACCTAGCTGCACCAGCTGTAGGAAAGCACGAGCCTGGTTGACCAATCATGAAGTTGCTTTTGACGAACACAATATTATCACGAGCCCATTAACTCACGATGAGTTGATGAAGATTTTGTCTTACACGGAAAATGGTACCGAAGATATCATTTCAACCCGTTCCAAAGTCTTTCAGAAGCTGAATATCGATGTGGATGATTTGACCATAAAGGAACTCATTCAATTGATTTCTGAATACCCAAATCTTCTTCGTCGACCTATCATTATGGACAACAAACGCATGCAAATTGGTTTTAACGAAGATGAAATTCGTGCCTTTTTGCCTCGTGATTATAGAAAGCAAGAATTGCGTCAAGCGACCATTCGAGCTGAGATTGAGGGTAACAATGACTAAAGGAAATTATTCCTACCCACTCGATCCATCATGGAGCACTGAGGAAATTACCACAGTGCTTCATTTTTTGAGTCAGGTAGAAAAAGCATACGAGAGCAAGGTTGACCGTGACCAACTCTTACAAGCCTATAAGGCTTTTAAAACTGTTGTTCCTGGCAAGGCGCCTGAGAAACAACTAGATAAGGCCTTTGAAGAAGCTAGCGGTTTTTCAACCTATCAAGCTGTCAAAGCTGCTAAAGCAAAAGATAAAGGATTTGTAGCACTTGGAAAATAAACTACTCTTTGCTAAAGAAATCATTAAGGAAGCCGGGGCTTTCATTAAAGAAAGTTTGTCCAAAACAATCACGGTAGAAGAAAAGACGGCTTTTGATGATTTAGTAACTAATATTGATAAACAAACGCAAGATTTACTCGTATCACGAATCAAATCTGCCTATCCTTCGGACAATATTTTCGCTGAAGAAAATGGATTAGTTCATAATATCAAAGATGGGAACGTCTGGGTCTTGGACCCTATTGACGGGACGGTCAATTTCATCGTCCAACAAGATAATTTTTGTGTGATGATTGCCTATTATGAAGACGGAAAAGGGAAATTTGGCCTAATTTATAATGTCATGGCTGATCAACTTTTCTACGGTGGGGGGCAATTCGATGTTTATTGTAATGATAAACCACTCCCAACATATAAGAATCGCCCTTTAGAACGCTGCTTAGTTGCCAGTAATGCAGCTATGTACGCTAAGAATTTCCATGGCTTGAAAAATCTTATTGACAAGATCTTAGGTGTTCGTGTCTACGGTGGTGCTGGTTTAAGTATGTCTAAGGTTCTTTCAGGACAAATTTTAGCTTACTTTTCAGTCATTTACCCATGGGACTATGCTGCAGCAAGTATTATGGGAGAAAAATTGGGTTATCACCTTGAGACCATTACCGGAGAACCACTGGATTATTCTAGTCGTCAAGCTGTTATGCTGGTTCCCAAAGACAGACTTGAAGAAATTAAGAGCATCATGGGGTCAGAAAATTAGTTTGAAACATAAAAACCATACTGGACAAATCAGAACAGCAAGTTCTCTTGGTTAGTCCAGTTTTTTAATAGAAAGGAAACTATGCAATTTCCATCAGATTTTATAGAGAAATATAACAATTTACTAGGTTCTGAAGCAGAGGATTTCTTTGCATCGTTTGATCAAGAAGCCGTGTCCGCCTACCGTACCAACCCTCTGAAAAAGCAACAGAAGGACTTTCCCGATGCTATTCCAGAGACGCCATGGGGCCATTACGGAAAAATTTCTGGAAAATCCTCAGATCATGCGACTGGTTTGGTCTATTCTCAGGAACCAGCTGCCCAAATGGTCGCTCAAGTGGCAGCTCCAGCCAAGGGAAGTCGTGTCTTAGATTTGGCAGCTGCTCCGGGTGGAAAGTCTACTCATCTTTTAAGCTACCTAGATAATACAGGACTACTCGTTAGCAATGAAATCAATCCAAAACGTAGCAAAATTCTAGTTGAAAACATAGAGCGTTTTGGAGCAAGAAATGTTGTGGTGACTAACACGTCAGCCGACAAACTAGCTAAAGTTTTCAAAAATTATTTTGATACAATTGTCTTTGATGGACCTTGTTCTGGCGAAGGAATGTTCCGCAAGGATCCTGATGCCATCCAATATTGGCACAAGGATTACCCTAGTGAACTGGCACAATTGCAGAAGGATATCTTGTCAGACGGTTTGAAGATGCTGGCTCCTGGTGGACAACTTATTTACTCAACCTGCACCTGGTCGCCTGAGGAGAACGAGGGCGTTGTCGCTTGGATTTTAGAGAATTATCCTGACCTTGAATTGGTGGAAATTCCTAAACTAAACGGCATGAGCGATGGCATTAATTTTCCAGAAACAGCCCGCATGTATCCGCATCGTTTCAAGGGTGAAGGTCAGTTTGTGGCAAAATTCCAGGATAAGCGCTTGCCCGAAAAGACTCGTATCAGAGAAGGAAAATCTAACCTAAACAAGGAGCAGAAGCAACTTTGGGAAGATTTTGCAAAGAAACACCTTAAGACTGATCTAGATGGTTTACTCCAAGTTTTTGGGGACAATCTCTATCTGCTTCCTAAGGGACTTCCAGATCTTTCTAAAGTTAAAATTGCTCGTAATGGTTTGCATCTTGGTGTCTTCAAGAAAAAACGTTTCGAACCAAGTTTTGCGCTTGGAATTGCGTTAACCTCTGATGAAGTTGTTTCAAGTATAGAGCTAACTCAAGACCAGTTTGCCCAATATGTTTCTGGTAATGTGGTCACTCTAGATCAAGCGCAACCAAACGGTTGGTATCAGCTTTTAGTGGATGGCAATGGATTTGGATTTGCCAAAATCGTTGGAAACACGGTTAAAAACTACTATCCTAAGGGATTGAGATTCCATGTATAAGGGCCTGTAATCAAACTTTAATATGACTTTATTATCTTATACTTGGTATAATTAGATAGATGTCTTTTTACAGCATATATAAGACACTATCTTACTTAAGTTACAAAATGTCGGAGGACAAAAATGAAAAAAACAAAAGTCCTTGCAGTGATTCTGTCACTGGCAATGACCATACTAGTCTTAACTGGCTGTGCCTCTTGGATTGACCGTGGCCAGTCCATTACAGCAGTTGGTTCTACGGCCCTTCAACCCTTAGTGGAGGCGGCAGCAGATGGGTTCGCTGAGAAGAACCCTGAGAATATCGTTAACGTCCAAGGTGGCGGTTCTGGTACTGGACTTTCTCAGGTACAATCTGGTGCTGTTCAAATTGGGAACAGTGACCTTTTTGCCGAGGAAAAATCTGGAATCGATGCCAGTAAGCTTGTTGACTATCAAGTTGCCGTTGCTGGAATTGCAGTGATTACAAATAAAGAAGTCTCTGTCGATAACCTGACAACCGAACAACTTCGCAAGATTTTCACTGGGGAAATCACAAACTGGAAACAGCTTGGTGGTAAAGACTTAGAGATTACTATTATTAACCGTGCAGCCAGCTCAGGATCACGCGCAACTTTCGATGCAGTGATTATGGACGGTAAATCGCCAATCCGTACCCAAGAGCAAGATTCTAATGGTATGGTTAAGTCAATCGTTGCTCAGACACCAGGTGCTATTTCATACCTATCATTTGCCTACCTTGATGATTCTGTTAAAACATTGAAGTTAAATGGATTTGAACCAAAAGCTGAAAATGTTGCAACTAACGATTGGCCGATTTGGTCCTACGAGCATATGTATACCAAGGGAAAACCGGATAGCTATACCAAACAATTCTTAGATTACATGATGAGTGACGAAGTCCAAGAAAATGTCGTCGCAAAAATGGGTTACATTTCCATCCATAGCATGAAAGTTACCAAGGATGCTGATGGTAACGTCTCAAAGAAGAGTGAGGAGTAAGCATGAAAAATGAAGAATTGGTGAAGCAATTAACATCACCCTCTAAAAATTCACGCCTCGAGAAGTTTGGTAAAACAATCACTTTCCTTTGCCTAGCTTTGATTGTTTTTATCGTAGCCATGATTTTACTTTTCGTTGCTCAAAAAGGGCTGGCGACTTTCTTTGTTAATAAAGTTAGCTTGATCGAGTTTCTCTTTAGTGGCGATTGGTCGCCATCTGAAGGCAAGTTCGGAGCTCTTCCAATGATTTTGGGATCATTCGTAGTTACCTTGCTCTCAGCCTTGGTAGCAACGCCATTTGCCATTGGAGCAGCCATCTTTATGACTGAAATTTCTCCGAAAGGGGCTAAATTCCTACAACCAGCTATTGAACTTTTGGTGGGGATTCCATCTGTTGTTTATGGATTTATTGGTCTCCAAGTCGTGGTTCCATTTGTTCGCTTAATTTTTGGTGGAACAGGTTTTGGTATTCTTTCAGGTACCTTTGTCTTGTTCGTCATGATTCTACCAACCGTAACCTTTATGACAACAGATACGCTTCGTGCAGTGCCTCGTCACTATCGTGAAGCCAGTCTGGCCATGGGAGCTACACGCTGGCAAACGATTTGGCGTGTGACACTTAATGCGGCTAAACCAGGTATTTTCACGGCCGTTATCTTTGGTATGGCCCGTGCCTTTGGTGAGGCTCTCGCCATCCAAATGGTTGTCGGAAATTCCGCAGTGATTCCAACTTCTTTAACGACACCAGCAGCAACATTGACATCTGTCTTGACTATGGGAATCGGGAATACAGTCATGGGTACTGTTTCAAACAATGTCCTTTGGTCTCTCGCCTTGGTGCTCTTATTGATGAGTCTTGGTTTCAATATGTTGGTGAAATTCATTACCCGTGAGAGAAAGAGAAATTATGAACGCTAAAAAAATTGATAAAATTGCCATCGGCACACTCTATGTGATTGCTGGCATTATTGTAACAATCCTGGCAGCCTTGATTCTCTATATCTTGGTTCGCGGGATACCACATATCAGCTGGTCATTCTTGACTAGTCGATCATCATCTTACAAAGCTGGTGGAGGAATTGGGGTTCAACTCTACAATTCATTCTTCCTTTTGGTTATTACCCTGATTATTTCTGTGCCTCTTTCCATGGGAGCTGGAATCTTCTTATCAGAATATGCTAAAAAAGGACGACTTACCAACTTTGTTCGTACCTGTATTGAAATCCTTTCTTCACTACCTTCAGTGGTGGTCGGACTCTTTGGTTACTTGATTTTCGTTGTCCAATTCCAGTATGGATTTTCAATCCTATCAGGTGCCTTGGCTTTAACGGTCTTTAACCTACCACAAATGACTCGTACGGTTGAAGATAGTTTGCGAACAGTCCATCATACCCAACGTGAAGCTGGGCTAGCTCTAGGCTTGTCTCGATGGGAAACAATCTTACACGTTGTTGTTCCAGAGGCCTTACCTGGTATTGTTACTGGTATCGTTCTTGCTTCTGGTCGTATTTTCGGAGAAGCAGCAGCGCTAATCTATACAGCAGGTCAATCTGCACCAGCACTTAACTGGAGCGACTGGAATCCGCTTAGCATCTCTAGTCCAATTTCGATTTTCCGCCAAGCAGAGACACTTGCTGTTCACATCTGGAAGGTCAACTCAGAAGGTACGACACCTGACGCCACTGCAGTATCTGCTGGTTCAGCAGCAGTGCTCTTGATTTTCATTCTGATTTTCAACTTTGGTGCACGTCGTTTGGGAGCTTACCTCCATAAGAAATTAACATCCGCTTAAAGGAGTTATCATGACAAAATATAATTGGGACGAGCGTCATATTATCACCTTCCCAGAGAAGGAGCTCGCTCTTGAAACAAAGGACTTGCATGTCTACTATGGTCAAAAAGAAGCCATCAAAGGCATTGACATGCAATTCGAGAAAAATAAAATCACAGCTCTTATTGGGCCTTCAGGATGCGGTAAATCAACTTTTCTTCGTAGTCTAAACCGTATGAATGATACGATTGATATTGCCAAGGTTACTGGACAAATCCTTTATCAAGGAGTCGATGTTAACGCAAGTAATATCAATGTTTATGAAATGCGTAAACATATTGGAATGGTTTTCCAACGTCCAAATCCATTCGCCAAGTCTATTTACAGAAATATCACCTTTGCTCACGAACGTAAAGGTGTAAGAGATAAGCAAACCTTGGACGAGATTGTTGAAACATCACTTAAGCAAGCTGGACTTTGGGATCAAGTTAAAGATGACCTTCATAAATCTGCCTTTACCCTCTCAGGTGGTCAGCAACAACGTCTTTGTATTGCAAGAGCTATTGCCGTGAAACCGCAGATTCTCCTCATGGACGAACCTGCAGCTTCATTGGACCCTGTAGCTACTATGCAGCTCGAAGAGACCATGTTTGAACTTAAGGAAGATTACTCTATTATCATCGTGACGCACAATATGCAACAAGCAGCGCGTGCTAGTGATTATACAGCATTCTTCTACCTTGGTGATCTTATCGAATATGATGAAACCAAGAAAATCTTCCAAGACGCTGCCCTACAGTCGACCAATGACTATGTATCAGGACGTTTTGGATAGAAAGGAGCACTTATGACTGAACCAATCATTTCAATCAATGATTTATCGGTGTATTTCAATAAGAAAAAAAGCCCTCAATAATGTGACAATGGATTTCTATCCAAATGAAATCACGGCCCTTATCGGTCCTTCAGGATCCGGGAAATCAACCCTGCTCCGTTCTATCAACCGAATGGGAGATTTAAATCCCGAATGGACACTTACTGGTGCTGTTTCATACAACGGTCACAATGTCTACAGTCCTCGAACAGATACCGTTGAACTCCGTAAAGAAATCGGAATGGTCTTCCAACAACCCAATCCTTTTCCAATGTCAATCTATGAAAACGTGGTTTATGGCCTTCGTATCAATGGTATCAAAGATAAGGCTGTTCTTGATCAAGCAGTAGAAGAATCACTAAAGGGTGCTTCAATCTGGGAAGAGGTTAAAGACCGTCTCCATGACTCAGCACTTGGACTTTCAGGAGGGCAACAACAACGTGTCTGTATTGCACGAGTGCTAGCCACATCTCCAAAGGTCATCCTTCTTGACGAACCAACGTCGGCCCTCGACCCTATATCCGCTGGTAAGATTGAGGAAACCCTCTATAACCTTAAAGAACAATACACTTTGTTGCTAGTCACTCGTTCTATGCAGCAGGCAAGTCGTATCTCACAACGAACAGCCTTTTTCCTTGATGGAGAGCTCATCGAGTATTCATCAACGAAAGACATGTTCCTAAATCCACAACATAAAGAAACTGAAGATTATATTACCGGTAAATTCGGTTAAGAAAGGACAGATTACTAAAAAAATTATGATGTTACGAACTCCCTTCGAAGAAGAATTAGAAAAACTCCACAACCAATTTTACGCTATGGGTACAGAGGTTGCAGCTCAGCTTAAGAAAGCTGTACGTGCCTTTATCAGCCATGACCGTGATTTGGCTAAGGAAGTCATTGAAAATGACGAAATCGTCAATAACTACGAAACCAAACTTGAGAAAAAATCACTTGAAATTATTGCTCTACAGCAACCTGTATCAAGTGATTTGCGTACAGTTATCACCGCACTTAAAGCATCTAGCGACGTTGAGCGTATGGGTGACCATGCCGTTGCTATTGCTCAAGCAACTATCCGCATTAAAGGTGAGGAACGCCTAACTGAAATTGAAGCTGAAATCAAGAAAATGGGGAAAGCAGTTCGCCACATGGTCGAAGATGCTCTAGATGTTTACTTGAACAGTGACGAAAAACGCGCTTATGAAATCGCAGCTTCAGATGAAATCATTGATAACTATTTCCGTGATATTCAAGCCATGACAGTAGAAGGTGTTCGCAAGAATCCTGATGCTGCCTTCGCTGCCAAAGAATATTTCCAAGTACTTATGTATTTGGAACGTATTGGTGACTATGCCCGCAATCTCTGTGAGTGGGTTGTCTACCTCAAGTCTGGGAAAATCATAGAACTGTAGGCAAAGCTTCCAATCTATGTTATAATGGGTCTGTATTGAATAATTCAGACCCTTTTCTTTTGCAAAAGAGTCTGATATCGAAACATATGTCAGTCTGTTTCGATACGAAAAGTTAGATTAGGAGTATATACGTATGACAGCATCTGTTGCTCGTTTTATCGAAAGTTTCATCCCTGAAAACTACAATCTTTTCTTGGACATTAATCGTTCTGAAAAGACCTTTACAGGGAATGTTGCCATCACAGGTGAAGCCCTTGATAACCATATCTCCCTTCACCAAAAAGACCTTACCATTAGTTCCGTTCTCTTGGATAATGAATCATTGAACTTCCAAATGGATGATGCTAACGAAGCCTTCCATATTGAACTTCCAGAGACCGGTGTTTTGACGCTTGTCATTGAATTCTCTGGTCGTATTACAGATAATATGACAGGGATTTACCCATCATATTACACCTACAATGGTGAGAAGAAAGAGATTATTTCAACGCAGTTTGAATCTCATTTTGCGCGTGAAGCCTTCCCATCTGTTGATGAACCAGAAGCCAAAGCTACTTTTGATTTCTCATTGAAATTTGATGCTGAAGAAGGCGATATCGCTTTGTCAAACATGCCTGAAATCAATAGCCATTTGCGTGAAGAAACTGGGGTTTGGACATTTGAGACAACCCCTCGTATGTCAACATACCTCCTTGCCTTTGGTTTTGGAGCTCTTCAAGGTAAGACAGCGAAAACGCAAAACGGAACTGAAGTTGGTGTCTTCGCTACAGTTGCACAAGCTGAAAACAGCGTTGACTTTGCCCTTGATATTGCCGTTCGTGTCATTGATTTCTACGAAGACTACTTCCAAGTCAAATATCCTATCCCATTGTCATACCATCTGGCTCTTCCTGACTTCTCAGCAGGTGCCATGGAAAACTGGGGACTTGTTACCTATCGTGAAGTTTACCTACTAGTAGACGAAAATAGCTCAGCTGCAAGTCGTCAACAAGTAGCTCTCGTGGTTGCCCACGAATTGGCTCACCAATGGTTCGGTAACCTTGTAACGATGAAATGGTGGGATGATCTCTGGCTTAACGAGAGCTTTGCCAATATGATGGAGTATGTTTCAGTAGATGCCATTGAACCTAGCTGGAACATCTTTGAAGATTTCCAAACAACTGGTGTGCCTCATGCCCTCCAGCGTGATGCTACAGATGGTGTTCAGTCAGTCCACATGGAAGTTAATCACCCAGATGAGATTAATACCCTCTTTGATAGTGCTATCGTTTATGCTAAGGGTAGCCGTCTCATGCATATGCTTCGCCGTTGGTTAGGCGATGAAGCCTTTGCCAAAGGACTTAAAGCTTACTTCGAAAAACACCAGTACAACAACACTATTGGACGTGACCTCTGGAATGCACTCTCTGATGCTTCTGGTAAAGATGTCTCTAGTTTCATGGATACTTGGTTGGAGCAACCAGGTTACCCTGTTGTTAGTGCAGAAGTTGTTGATGACACTCTTATTCTTAGTCAAAAACAATTCTTCATTGGTGAACATGAAGATAAAGGGCGTCTTTGGGAAATTCCATTGAACACAAATTGGAAAGGACTCCCAGACACACTCTCAGAAGAGCGTATTGAGATTCCAAATTATAGCCAGCTTGCTGCTGAAAATAAAGGAGCTCTTCGCCTTAATACAGCAAATACGGCACATTACATCACAGACTACCAAGGACAACTCTTGGACCAACTCTTAGAGGAATTTGCTAACCTTGATACGGTAAGTAAACTTCAAATCTTACAAGAACGTCGTCTTCTTGCTGAAAGTGGCCGTATCTCCTACGCAAGCCTAGTGGCTCTTCTTGATCTTGTCGAAAAAGAAGAAAGCTTCTTGATTGCACAAGCTAAGTCTCAAATCCTCGCTGGTTTGAAACGCTTTATCGATGAGGATACAGAAGCAGAAGTGCACTACAAGGCTTTGGTACGTCGTCAATTCCAAAACGACTTTGAACGTCTTGGTTTCGATGCCAAAGATGGAGAGTCAGATGAAGATGAAATGGTTCGTCAAACGGCACTTAGCTACTTGATTCAAGCAGACTATCAACCAGCAGTCCTTGCAGCTGCAAGTGTTTTCCAAGCTCATAAAGAAAACATTGAAAGCATCCCCGCAAGTGTCCGTGGTCTTGTCCTCATTAACCAAATGAAACAAGAAGACAGTCTTACCCTTGTTGAGGACTATGTCAACGCATACGTCACAACAAATGATAGTAACTTCCGTCGTCAATTAACTCAAGCAGTTTCATACCTTAAAAATCAAGAAGGCCTCGACTACGTGCTAAGTCAGCTTAAAGACAAACATGTCGTTAAACCTCAAGACTTATACCTCTGGTATATGAATTTCCTCAGCAAATCATTTGCTCAAGAAACCGTTTGGAACTGGGCAAAAGATAACTGGGATTGGATTAAAGCAGCCCTTGGTGGTGATATGAGCTTTGATAGCTTTGTAAATATCCCAGCATCAATCTTTAAAACGCAAGAACGTCTTGATCAATATATTGCTTTCTTCGAGCCACAAACAAGTGATAAAGCCTTGGAACGTAATATCTTAATGGGAATTAAGACAATTGCCGCACGAGTAAACTTGATTGAAAAAGAAAAAGCAGCCGTTGAATCTGCTCTTAAAGATTATTAATAAGAAAAACAAGCTTTCCGTGAAGGAGAGTTTGTTTTTTTGTGTACGACAGTTTACATAAATATAGTTGTGTGTTTGAAGGAATAACAAAACAACTATAGCATAATTAAATTTATGTAAACTAAAAACAACCACTCCAAATTGGAATGGTTAGGATAGCTAATTATAAATTGTCTAGAGCATTTTTTTGTTCATCATTAACAATATGCGTATATAGATCGGTAACCTGAGTGGAAGCATGGCCAAGTTGGTGACTCACTAAAACTTGAGACTTGGTAGCATCATAAAGGCGTGTTGCCAGAGTATGTCGAAGCTTGTGGGGAGTCACACGAATTTTGAAATCCTGAGAATATTTGGCAACCATCTTTTCGATACTTGAAGCATCAATACGGTTTGGAACCCCTCGATATTCCGTTAAAAAGAGGGCAAGGTCTTGCTTTTCAGCCTTATAGCGTTTATCACGTATACTGAGATAAGTTTCAAGATAGGACTTTGCAAAACTTGCTACATTAACTGAGTCCCGTTTGCCACCTTTTCGAGTGACGTCGATGACCATCATTTTTAGATTGATATCTTTAAGGTCCAGATTAACAGCTTCAGAGAGTCGAACACCTGAAGCCAGTAGCAAGGCAATGATAGCCAAATCACGTTCTTTATTCTTATAAAACGAAGATTTGGCGCGATTTGAGAGCTTGACTTCGTATTCATTTTCTACATAATCAAGGAATTCCATGGTTTCATCGCCAAGAAAGAGTTTTTGTTTGATATTCTCAGCACGTGCAGCTAGAGTTTCTTTCTTTTTCTTAGTAGAAACTTTTTTCATGACGTTACGATAGAAATAAGGCTCACCGTCAGGACCCTCGACCTCCTCGGTTAAATACTTATAGAGACTAGATAGGGCTGAAAGTGTACGATTAATAGTCGTTTGAGAGACACCCTGTTTCTTGGAATAGGTATTCAAAGATGGACGTTCACGTAGATAAAGGACAAATGACTCCATATCTTTTTTAGTTAGATTTTCCAAGGTTTTGATGTCAATTGAGGCAATATCATCAGCATCTGAAATACCTGAGTCAATCAACCAATCAAAAAAGCGTTTATATTCCTTAAGGTATTCGTATAAGGTTGTAAAAGAATACGGTACCGATAGTTTAGATTGATAATACTCCAGAACAAACCAGGGCATTAGAGATTTGTATTCCTCAATTTTTTCGAGTAAGAGTTCACGTTTCATTTGTTTTTTCTCCAAAGTTATTTAATAGAAGTATATCATACCCTTATCTTTCTTTCAAGAAAATTACAGTTTTTCGGAAAGATGTTATAGGGTGTTTTCTCTTAGAGGCTTTATAGGTTTACTATCTGAATATATAAAATACCACACTAGGTCAATCAGATACTGACTTCCAGAACCAATGCTAAAATATCTATATTGTTATTTCACTTTGAAAGATTTTTCCCAAGAAAAAACAATCTAGAGTTTTCCAGATTGTTCAAACAATGATTAAGCTACGATAGCTTTTGCAACCTCCTCGGTTGTCATACGTGAGAAATAATGTGTTGTGTCAATAGTTTTAAGTTTTGCCAAGACATCTTCGTACTCGTAAGGTACACCAACCAACAAGTCTTCAATATCTGATACATCTCCGATACCAAAGAAATCTCCGTAAATCTTAACAGATTTAATGATTGAATTTTCAACATTGGCATAGGTTGAAATCTTACCGGCTGGGTAACGAACATTACGTTCTACTGTGTATTCTGGTGACTGTCCGTAAGTCCAATCCCATGTATTGAATTGTTTCTCATAAGAATCCTGAATCTTAGCCAATTCGCTTTCAGAAAGGACGTATTCTGTCATTTCTGGGTAGAATTCTTTCATTTTTTCCAAGATTTTATCTGAGAATTCATTTACAGTGATTTTTTCTGGCAATTCGTCGACGATGTTGGTCACACGAGCACGTACAGATTTAACGCCTTTTGATTCGATTTTGTCTTTGCTGACTTTAAGGGCTTGACCAAGAACCGACATATCAACGTCAAAAAGCAAGCAACCATGGTGCATCATACGACCTTTATAGTAAGCTTGAGCATTTCCACAGAACTTTTTACCATCGATTTCAAGGTCATTTCGGCCAGTAAATTCAGCCTTAACTCCCAAATCAGCAAGTGTGGCGATTACAGGTTGAGAGAAAGTCTTAAAGTCAAAAGCACCTTCATCCGCCTTATTAGAGATGATGGTATAGTTCAGATTATTCAAATCGTGATAAACAGCGCCACCACCAGATAAACGGCGAACAACCTTGATACCATGAGCATCTGTATATTCTTTGTTAATCTCTTGAATGGTATTTTGGTGTTTACCAACAATGATAGCTGGACAGTTAATCCAAAGAATGAACAATTCATCTTCATTCACCAATTCACGAAAAGCATAGGCTTCCAAAGCAATATTATAGGCAGGATCATTTGATGTGTTTACGATGTATTTCATGAGGTCTCCTCTTATAATGTGATACTTATATTATAAAGGAAAACGGTGGCAAAGTACACGAAGACGCCTTAGGTATAAGGATTTTCATGATATAATAGTATAAAATATATGGGGAGTTTTGACATGATACAAAATCCTAGTAAATTGAGTCTCTTTTTCTCAAGGCTAACTAATAAAATAAATAAAAAGTTCAAAATAGCCTTAGCTCTGCTTCTTTTTGTAACCCTTGGAATTTTTCTCTATAATGCCTACCAAAGAGCTTATAAGCCTTACCTCTATGATAAGGAGAATTACTATTACAAGGCTTATCATTACAAGGTCAAGAAGATAAAATCACAAAAGAAGATTGTCAAAGATATAGAGATTGAAGTTCTACACTTTGGAAAAGACGATTTCCCTGATAATCTGTCTACATATAAGGTCAGTCATTATACTGATAAAGGAATTGATCCACGAAAACTTTTCTTACATATTACTTTTACAGATAATACCAACATGACTTTACCATTTGGACAGGTAACTTCTACTGAAAACTATTCTGAACGTTTTGAAAACTATTTAGATCATAAAGTTTTTGAAGTTGGTCCAGGCTTTGATAAAGAATGGTTTTCTAATGCAGAGAATTACAGACGAATGATTCAGCGTTTCCCTGGATTACATGATAAAACAATGGATACTGACTTCGAATTATATCTAAGAGATTTTCTCTTTTTGATAGTTCCTGGCGATGCCCTATATCAAACTGGAGCTGTCAAAGATGGTGTAAGTGAATACCGTTTTCAGTTGAAAAATCCTAAATCAGGAAAAATGCAACGTTATATTATCTATGGAAATGAAGGCGACATTCCAATATGGGATTGGCAGACTCCCTTTGTTACCTTTGATAAGGATGATGCTAACAAAGAAAGAATCCAAGACTTCTTCGATGACTACGATATTAGAGAGTATGGGAATTACTGGGATGAAATGTACAATATAACGTTTCCTCACTTAAATAGCTTTAGGGGTGACAAATACAACTTTTACAAGATGGCCTTTTACTCAGATGAATTTACAAATTTTCCACTAAGCCTTGATTTAACAGGTAAGAGCGAGAACTTTAAAATTACCATTACAGATTCATACCTACAAGAAGAATCCAGAACTGCAAAAGATCAAATCCATTATCTAAAATACTCAACATCTAAAACTTATGATGCATCAAATAAAGAAGCATATATTAATGATATATTGAATCATTATCATAACTGACAGAATTAAATTTATGTAAACACAGCTAACCATCTAAATTAGCTGTGTTTTTTTTCATGAAAAAAACAAGACCATTTCTGATCTTGTTTCCTTCTATGCAACTAGATTTTTATTTTGTGTGCCAGATGTCTTTGTCATACTGTTCGATTGTACGGTCAGATGAGAAGAATCCTGCTTCAGCGATGTTGTAAACAACTTTTTTTGTTCCATGCATCTTGATCTT
Organism: Streptococcus salivarius; assembly: GCF_000785515.1. Lineage (NCBI taxonomy): Bacteria > Bacillati > Bacillota > Bacilli > Lactobacillales > Streptococcaceae > Streptococcus > Streptococcus salivarius. The sequence goes on along the minus strand of NZ_CP009913.1, from coordinate 1,120,732 downwards.
CGTAAGCTGCGTATACTTCTTCTTTCTTGTCGATGTATTCAGCCAAGTCAATCAATGTCATGAACCAGTCTTTAGAGATAAGTTCTTTTTGGAGACGTTCCAAGCGTTCTTTATCTCCAACTTTAACGAGGTCTTCACTTACGATAAAGTCAACAGCTGCTTTGATGTTAGCATCTTTTTTGTAGTAATCACGTGATACATAACCTTCTTTTTCGTAAAGGTCGATGATTGTATCAGAGTCTTTACCGAACGTGAAGATGTTTTCTGGTCCTACCAATTCAGCAATCTCAACGTTGGCACCGTCCATTGTACCAAGTGTAAGAGCACCGTTAAGCATGAATTTCATGTTACCTGTACCTGAAGCTTCTTTAGAAGCCAATGAGATTTGTTCTGAGATATCTGTTGCTGGGATAAGGTGTTCAGCAACTGTTACGTTGTAGTTTTCAACCAAGTGAACGTTGAGGTATTTGCTTACTTCTGGATCATTGTTGATGAGTTCAGAAAGTGACAAGATCAAGTGGATGATGTCTTGAGCAATAACGTAGGCAGGAGCTGCTTTACCACCAAAGATGATAGTGATTTTACGTTTTGGAAGGTTTCCTTTTTTGATTTCCAAGTATTTGTGGATGACATACAAAGCATTCATTTGTTGACGTTTGTATTCGTGGAAACGTTTGATTTGAGTATCAATAATTGAGTTTTCATCAAGATCGATACCTTTGTTGGCTTTAAGATAACGTTTAAGAGACAATTTGTTATCATATTTGATTTCAGCCAAACGTTTGTGAACTGCTGGATCATCTGCAAAGGCAGCCAATTTTTCCAATTGAGTTGCGTCAGTAAGGTAACCATCACCAATCAATTCTTTGATGTAATCAGCAAGTTCTTGGTTTGAGAATTCCAACCAACGACGGAATGTAATACCGTTTGTTTTGTTGTTGAAGCGTTCTGGGTAAAGGTCGTAGAATGGTTTCAACTCAGAAGATTTAAGGATTTCTGTGTGAAGTGCTGCTACACCGTTAACGCTTGTAGAGAAGTGGATATCCATGTGTGCCATGTGAACACGGTTGTCTTTGTCAATGATTTGAACACGTGGATCTTCGAATTTTTCACGAATGATAGCATCCAATTTCTTGATGATAACAACAAGGTGTGGAACAACTTCTTCAAGGTAGTCAAGAGGCCATTTTTCAAGGGCTTCAGCCAAGATAGTGTGGTTTGTGTAACCAACCATTTTGCTTACGATTGCTACTGCTTCATCAAATTCAAATCCATGTTTTTCTGTCAAAAGACGGATCAATTCTGGAATTACCATTGATGGGTGAGTATCATTGATTTGTACGTAAGCGTAATCTGGAAGATCGTGAAGGTTAGATCCACGTTCGATAGCTTCGTCAATCAAAAGTTGAGCAGCATTTGATACCATGAAGTATTGTTGGTAGATACGCAAGAGCTCACCTTTACGAGTTGAGTCATCTGGGTAAAGGAAGAGTGTCAAGTTCTTTTGGATTTCGTCTTGATCAAAAGTGATTCCTTTATCAATCAAATCGTAGTCCACACCATTGATGTCAAAGAGGTTAAGGTAGTTCTTAGTTTCTTTCTTATAACCCAAGATATCCAAACGATCCAAACGTGATTTCAATGTGAAGTTTTTGAATGGAACATCATAAGAGATATCAGTTGGTACCAACCATGATTGATCTTCAATCCAGTAGTTTGGTTCTGCATCTTGTTTGTTGTCTTTGAAGACTTGTTTGAAAAGACCACAGTGGTAGTTAAGACCAACACCTTCACCGTTGATGCCAAGTGTTGCCATAGAGTCGATGAAACATGAAGCCAAACGACCCAAACCACCGTTACCAAGAGATGGTTCTGGTTCAACGTCTTCAATTTCGCTGATTGATTTACCAGCAGCATCCAATTCAGCTTTAACATCCTTGTAGATGCCCAAGTTGATCAAGTTGTTAGACAAAAGTTTACCGATCAAGAATTCAGCTGAGATATAGTAAACTTTACGTTTGCTATCGTTTTTTGGTTTTGGAGCAGCTGCTTCTTTTACGAATTCCAACAAAAGATAGTAGATTTCTTCGTTTGAAAGGTCCTTAAGATTTTTGTTTTTTGCTTCAACATATTGTGTAAATGTAGCCATTTTAGTTATTACCTCGATTATATCTTTCTGTAATGTCTGTCAAAAATTCTTTCTTGTCGACAGTAATTTCACCTGGAAGCATACGCCATTTCCAGTTTTGACCAACTGTGTTAGGGAAGTTTGTACGGCTATTTTCAGGTTTATCAAGGATATCCTGCATAGTCGCAATAGCTGTGTTGCTTACAGTAGCAAAGAGGGTGCGAAGAAGAGCACGTGTGATTGGTTCACCTTGACGACGGTTGATGTATGCATCAGTATAATCACGTTGCTCTTGCGTCAAGTTGTCGTACCAACCGTTGATTACTTCGTTATCATGTGTACCTGTGTAGGCAACTGAATGTTGTGTGTATACGTGTGGAATGTCAATGCTATTTCCAGTAGTATCGTAGAATCCAAATTGAACAATCTTCATTCCAGGGTAACCACAGTCTGCAAGAAGTTTACGTGTCTTATCATCAATGTTACCAAGGTCTTCGGCAATGATTTTAAGATCACCCAATTCTTCTTTAACCACTTTGAAAAGGTCATAACCAGGTCCAGGAACCCATTCACCATTTTCAGCAGTTTCATCTCCTCCAGGAATTTCCCAGAAGTCAGAGAACCCTTTGAAGTGGTCAATACGCAAGTAATCATAAAGTTTAAATGATTCTTGAATACGGAATACCCACCAAGCATAATTTTCTGCTTTGTGTTTATCCCAAGCATAGATTGGGTTACCCCAAAGTTGACCAGTTGCTGAGAAGTTATCAGGTGGAACTCCTGCAATGTAACGCGGTTTACATTCAGCATCTAGTTTGAAGAGATGTGGTTGAGTCCAAACTTCAACACTATCAGCTGAAATGTAGATTGGCATGTCACCGATGATTTGAATACCATTTTTGTTAGCATAAGCTTTTAGTTCTGCCCATTGGCTAAAGAAGAGGTATTGTACCACTTGGTGATATGTGATAACATCAGCAAGTTCTTTGCGAAGTTTCTCAAGAGTTGCTTCATCGCGTTTAACTGCTTTTTTATCATCCCAATCTTGAAGTGCTTTGTTATCGAAGTGTTCTTTGATAGCCATGAAATCAGCATAATCAGCTAACCAGTTAGCATTTTTAGTTTTAAAAGCTTCGAATCTTTTAGTTTCTTTCTTATCTGCTAAAATTGCTTTAACTGCTTTTTCAAGAATTGGACGACGTGCTTCGTAAACTTTAGCATAGTCAATAAACTCAGGATCTGACCCAAAGTCAGCGTTTTTAACATCAGCTTTAGTTAAAAATTTATCACGAATAAGGAAATCCAAATCGATAAAGTGTGTATTTCCTGCTACCGCTGAGAATGATTGGTAAGGTGAATCCCCATAACTTGTTGTAGTAAGTGGCAAAATCTGCCAGTAAGTTTGTTTTGTTTCTTTTAAGAAATCAACAAAGTCATAGGCTGCTTGACCGAAAGATCCGATCCCGTAGTCACCTGGAAGTGATGTGATGTGCATCAAAACACCGCTTGCTCGTTTGTTCATAACGTTTACCTCAAATTATTTTTTACACTTATTATTATAATGCAAACGTTTGCATTAGTCAAGAATTTTTAACAAAAAAATAAAATAAATTTATAGCTCTTTAAAATAAAGTTCGTAAAACAAGCGCTTACATTACGGGAGTATTTTCTTAAATCTTTATTTCTATTGAATTCGAAAAAATAGGTTTCTTTTTAAACGAAAAAAGTAGCCGGCTGTTTTTCTAACCAACTACTTGGATGCTCCTTAACCTATTAGGGATAAGTTCAGACGCTTTCTCTTTCTATAAGTTTAAATGGAATAATGACTTTTTGCGACTTAATCTTAGTCGCTTTAAGAATCCCAAGAAGGTTTTGAACACTTTCTTTAGCTAGTGCCTGAATATTAATGTCAAATGTGGTCAAGAAAGGATGCATGATTTCAGCAAAAGTCGAATTATCGAAAGAAATAATGGCATAATCTTCAGGAACTCTAAATCCTTGGTTGTTTAACCATTGAATGAGACGAAGGGCAATAAGGTCATCCTTAACAATCAAAGCTGTCGGAGAAAATCTTTCCAATTCCTTTTTAAAAGTCTCGATTGTTCGAGCTGAAAATACAAGTTCAGGTAAGACATCCAAATTTAGATTGTCTGCCACTTCCTGATACCCTTGATAACGTTCCTGTCCTACTTGCCCAAATAAATCGTCTGTGACAAAACCAATCTTTCGGTGACCTTTTGCCTGTAAGTAATTCACAGCTTCATGACCTAATTCCTTATTATCATTATCAATATAGGTTACTTTATTTTCATTATCCACTGCTGCTCCAACCACTACAAAAGGTACTTTTTGTTTTAATAAGTAATCTTTAACCGGATCTTTCTTTTCTGAATAGAGAATTATAAAGCCATCTGCCCGTTTTTGGCGATGCATGAGCTCAACTTGCTTGACTAATTCCTCTAGAGTAGCACCCGTAGCAATACTAACGACCTGAGAATGACAACTAGCCTCTTCATTGATTGCTGTTAAAATCTCCATATAGAAGGGCTGGCTGATATTTTCACGGTCTGTTAAGGGAGGAAGAACAACACCTAAACTATGAGTTAAGCCTGTTGCCAACATTTGTGCTGCTGAGTTTGGTACATAACCTAATTCTTCCATAGCTGCTCTTACTTTAATTTTTGTTTCTTCTGATATAGCCGAGTTATCCTTTAATGTCCTACTTACCGTTGATGGGCTGACTCCAGCCTTCTTAGCAACATCTTTAATTGTAGCCATTATGTCCCTCTCATTCTCATAAAATTTTCTTTATAGTCGTAAAATATAAGAACAATTATAAACTAGATGGGTGTTTTATGCAATCGTTTGCGAAAAAATAATTTTTTTTTTACAAAATACTTGACAGATTGTGGAAACGGTTGCATAATGATTATCGTAAACTAAATTTCTGGAGGAAATAGAAATGAAAAAATGGCAAAAGGTATTACTTGGTAGTGCTGGATTACTTGTGGCAGGATCGCTCTTGGTAGCTTGTGGCTCAAATTCAAGCAAGAGCTCAAGTTCAGATAGCAAGACTTTGAAACTTTGGGTACCAACTGGCGCTAAGAAATCTTACTCAGATACAGTAGCACAGTTTGAAAAGAAATCTGGTTACAAAGTTGATATGGTTGAAATGGAAGATCCAAATGCTCAAGAAAACTTGACTAAGGATGCTTCTACTGCTGCAGATGTCTTCTCACTTCCACATGACCAACTCGGTAAATTGGTAGACGCTGGAGCTATCCAAGAAATCCCAGAGCAATACTCAAAAGAAATTGCTGATCAAGATACTGATCAAGCTACTGTAGGTGCTCAATACAAAGGTAAAACTTACGCCTTCCCATACGGTATCGAAACACAAGTTACATACTACAATAAATCTAAACTTAACGAAGAAGATGTTAAATCATATGAAACAATCACTTCTAAAGCTAAATTTGGTAGCAACTTGAAAGAAGTTAATGCTTATGTAACTGGTCCTCTCTTCCTTTCAGTTGGTGACACACTCTTTGGCCCTAACGGTGAAGATGTTAAAGGGACTAACTGGGGCAATGAAGCTGGTGTGAACGTTCTTAAATTCATCGCAGCTCAAAAAGACAACAAAGGATTTGTTAATGTTGATTCAGCTAACATGATGGCTAAATTCGAAGATGGTTCTGTTGATGCTTTCCAATCAGGACCATGGGACTACGCTGCAGCTGCTAAAGCTGTCGGTAAAGACAATCTTGGTATTGCTGTTTACCCAACAGTTAATATCGGTGGTCAAGACGTTCAACAAAAAGCCTTCATGGGTGTAAAACTTTACGCAGTTAACCAAACACCATCTAAAGGTAACGCTGAACGTATTGCTGCTTCTTACCAATTGGCACAAGCTTTGACAAGCAAAGACAGTCAAAATAACCAATTCACTAATGAAGACCGTCACATCATCCCAGCCAACAAAGAAGTTCAAGCTTCTGAAGCTGTTCAAAAGGATGCACTTGCACAAGCTGTAATTACTATGGGTTCATCTGAGCAGTACACAACTGTTATGCCTAAACTTAGTCAAATGTCAGTCTTCTGGACTGAAAGTGCTGCTCTTATGAGTGACGCTTATAACGGTAAAATCAAGGAAGACCAATTCCTTACTAAATTACAACAATTTGATAAAGATTTGGCAGCGGCTAAATAAGAATCCTAACAATGACAAGGTAAAGAGGTGGGTCAAGTTCCTATCCTCTTTATCTTTTATTGTAGACAAAATAGAAACCATCATTAATCACACATTTATCTGAGGAGATATCTATGTCACAAACAATCTACGACACAACTCCTATGCGCCAAGTCTTTAAAGAAGGTACATGGGATGTCAAATTATCCTTTCTGGTAATGGGATTAGCAAACTTGGTTAACAAACAGTTTACCAAGGGATTGCTTTTCCTCCTTTCTGAGATTGCCTTCTTAGTAGCATTCGTTATTCAAATTGTCCCAGCTCTTCAAGGAATGGTTACTTTGGGAACTCAAGAACAAGGTGAGGCCGTTAAAGAAGTTAATGGCGTTAAACTTACAGTTCAGGTTGCTGGAGATAATTCAATGCTTATGTTGATTTTTGGACTTGCCTCATTAATCTTCTGTGCAGTCTTCGCTTATATTTACTGGTGTAATCTTAAGAGTGCTCGTCATCTCATGGCTCTCAAACAGTCTGGACGTAAAGTTCCTAACTTTATCGAAGACTTCAAGACCTTGGCTGATGGCCGTTTCCACATGGGTCTTATGACTGTCCCACTGATTGGAGTTTTGCTCTTCACAATCTTGCCTTTGATCTACATGATCTGTTTGGCCTTTACTAACTTTGACCACAATCACCCAGCACCTAAATCACTCTTTGACTGGGTTGGTTTCTCAAGTTTTGGTGAAGTCTTACAAGGTCGTATGGCTGGTACTTTCTTCCCACTTTTGACATGGACCTTGATTTGGGCCGTTGCTGCAACAGCAACTACTTTCTTCTTCGGTATTGTCCTTGCCCTCTTGCTTAACACTAAGGGCCTTAAATTCAAGAAAGTATGGCGTACACTCTTTGTTATCACTATCGCCGTTCCTCAGTTTGTATCACTTCTTTTGATGCGTAACTTCCTTAATGACCATGGGCCTTTGAATGGTTTACTTCAAACCTTGCATATCACTAATGGACCTATTCCGTTCTTGACTGATCCTCTCTGGGCGAAGTTCTCTATTATCTTTGTTAATATGTGGATTGGTATTCCATTCACAATGTTGGTCGCAACTGGTATCATCATGAACTTGCCAACTGAGCAGATTGAAGCAGCTGAAATTGATGGAGCAAGCAAGTTCCAAATCTTCAAGAGCATCACTTTCCCACAAATTCTCTTGATTATGGCACCATCATTGATTCAACAATTCATCGGTAATATCAATAACTTCAACGTTATCTACTTCCTTACTGGTGGTGGACCTAAAAATTCTGAATACTATCAAGCGGGTTCAACTGACCTCTTGGTAACTTGGCTCTACAAACTGACTGTTAGCGCTAAAGACTATAACTTGGCATCTGTTATCGGTATCTTGATTTTCGCCATCTCTGCAACATTCAGTCTCTTGGCCTACACAAGATCATCTTCATTCAAGGAAGGGGCTGCTAAATAATGAAACGTAAGAAAAATCTTTACCTAACTGGTACTTATATTCTATTGACAGTTCTAGCTGTTATCTGGTTGATTCCTATTATCTGGATCTTCCTTACAAGTTTCCGTGGTGAAGGAGCCAATGCGGTGCCTTACTTCTTCCCTAAGACTTACACATTTAATAACTACATCAAACTGTTTACCAGCGATGCTTATCCATTTGGAAAATGGTTCATCAATACCTTCATCGTTGCCACATGTACATGTATCCTCTCAACTTTGATTACCGTTGGGATGGCCTACTCACTTAGCCGTATTAAATTCAAACACAGAAATGGCTTCTTGAAATTGGCACTTGTACTTAACATGTTCCCTGGTTTCATGTCTATGATTGCGGTCTACTATATTTTGAAGGCCCTTAATTTGACACAAACCTTGACATCTTTGGTTTTGGTTTATTCTGCTGGGGCAGCACTTGGTTTCTACATTGCGAAAGGTTTCTTTGATACCATTCCTTACTCATTGGATGAATCAGCAATGATTGATGGGGCAACTCGTCTTCAAATCTTTACCAAGATTACCTTGCCACTTTCTAAACCAATCATCGTCTACACTGCCCTCATGGCCTTCATGGGACCTTGGGTAGACTTCATCTTTGCATCTGTTATCCTCGGTGACGTTAAAGATAAATATACCGTTGCCCTTGGACTCTACCAAATGCTTAACCAAGACGCTATCAATGAATGGTTCCTTCCATTTACCGCAGGTGCTATTATCATCGCCATCCCAATCACCCTTCTCTTTATCTTCATGCAGAAATACTATGTTGAAGGTGTAACCGGCGGATCAGTTAAATAATAAAGGATAAATGATATGACAACTCTTAAACTGGATAAAATTTACAAAAAATACCCAAATGCAACTCACTACTCTGTTGAAGATTTTAGTATCGACATCAAAGACAAGGAATTCATCGTTTTCGTAGGTCCTTCAGGATGTGGTAAATCAACAACTCTCCGTATGGTTGCTGGTCTTGAAGAAATCAGTGAAGGTAAACTCTATATTGATGGTGAAGTGGTTAATGACAAATCACCAAAAGACCGTGACATTGCCATGGTATTCCAAAACTACGCACTTTACCCACACATGACTGTTTATGAAAATATGGCCTTTGGTCTTAAACTTCGTAAATATAAAAAAGACGATATTGACAAACGTGTGCGTGAAGCTGCTGCTAGCCTTGGGTTGACTGAGTTCTTAGATCGTAAGCCGGCAGACCTTTCTGGTGGTCAACGTCAGCGTGTAGCTATGGGACGTGCCATCGTTCGTGATGCTAAAGTCTTCCTCATGGATGAACCTCTCTCAAACTTGGATGCTAAACTTCGTGTCACTATGCGTGCTGAAATTGCTAAAATTACTCGTAATATTGGCGCAACAACCATCTATGTTACTCACGACCAAACAGAAGCCATGACTCTTGCTGACCGTATCGTTATCATGAGTTCTACTAAAAATCCTGATGGTTCTGGTACTATCGGCCGTATCGAACAAATTGGTACACCTCAGGAACTTTACAATGAACCAGCCAACAAATTTGTTGCTGGATTTATCGGAAGTCCTGCTATGAACTTCTTTAATGTTAAGGTTGATGGCAACCGTATCACTAACTCTGAAGGCTTGGATATTGCAATTTCTGAAGGTCAAGCTAAAATCTTGAAAGAAACAGGTTATCAAGGCAAAGAAGTTATCTTTGGTATCCGTCCTGAAGATGTTTCAAGCCGTCCAATCGTTCAAGAAGTATATCCAGATGCCAATGTAGATGCTGAAGTCGTCGTTTCAGAGCTCCTTGGTGCAGAAACAATGCTTTACCTAAAACTTGGAGAAACTGAATTTGCTGCCCGTGTTGATGCGCGTGACTTCCACAATCCAGGTGAAAAAGTAAATCTTACTTTCAGCGTTGCAAAAGGTCATTTCTTCGACGCTGAAACAGAAAAACGTATCAGTTTGTAATATAAAAAAATCAGCTCAAGAGGCTGATTTTTTGTTTGGCATGATTAAACCACATTCTAACTTTTACTTCCTGACACTCACTAAACAACTCTCTCAATCTATGATATAATATCCCTTGGCACCTCGACACCGCCTACGAAGGGAGGTGAGTTTGCCTATGATGGATTTACTATTCAAAACTATCATCGGACCCATTGTGGTCGGTGTTATCCTTCGTCTAATCGACAAGTGGTTAAACAAGGATAGATAGTGCTAAAAAAGACCCCGAGCTTATGTGGAAGTTAGCTTGGGGTCTTTTCTTGCCTATGATATAGACTTACTATTCAATACAGGTGTATTATGTCATAAAAGCTTAGAATTGTCAAGAAACTAGAGTATCTAGGAACTAGTCTTTCTTCTCAGTCTCATGATCCTTTTTATCTTCATCAGTCTTATTTACAGCTGCTTTAAATTCGGCTAGCATTTTACCGATGGATTGGCCGAGTTCTGGCAAGCGTTTAGGACCAAATATGAGGAGGGCTCCTAGGACAATAATGATAAGTCCTGGGGCTCCGATATCACGTAGAATTCCCATGAGATTTCCTTTCTATTTATCTTTATATTTTCTTTGTTTGCGTTTATAAATGAACTTACTTAGAGTTACGCTAACTTCATAAAGCAAGATTAAGGGTGCCGTCATGGCCAGGTCACTGATAAAGTCAGCTGGTGTTAGAATGACCGCCAAAACCAAGAGAATAAAGTAAGCATAGCGTCTATAGTGTGTCAGAAAAACTGGTGTTATTATGCCGATAGATGTCAAAAAACTCACAACTACGGGAAGTTCAAAGAGAACAGCTAAAGGCACTGTCGTATGCAGTAAAAAACTAAGGTAGTTCTGTGCTGTAATTTGTGTATTAAAGAGCCCTTCGCCTAGTTTTAAAAGCACTTCTAAGATAGCTGGACTAACAAAATAATAACCAAAAGCCAAACCCAATACAAAACAGACAAAAGTTGCTGGGATATAAGCAAAGATAGCACGCGCTTCATTGTCCCTCAAACCTGGTTTCACAAACTGCCAAATCTGGTAGGTGGTGAAAGGCAAAGTGACCGTAAAAGCCATGAGACTAGCCAAGTTAATGTAAATCCAAAGAATATCGTTAGGCCCTAGAACTAATAAAGGCTTGTCAAATCCTCTGGTTAGATAAGCATAGAGTTGCCCAGCAAACAACAGAGTAATACAAAAAACTAGGAAAAAGCATAACACTACTGCAATGAAACGTCTCCGAAATTCCACCAGATGCTCAACAATAGTCATCTCATCTTTATTTCTTGCCATGCTGTTTCACCGTCACAAAGACAATAATAGCAATAAAGATAAGTTGTGGAATCAAGACTTCCCAGCTTGGATAGATACCAGCCCAATCAATGGTTGGGAAACCACTAATCAAATGATTAGACATCATATTAGTTAACTGAAGGGCATGAACACTGACACCGAGCATCTTGAAGGCCAAGGCATAAATCAACCAAGTCAAAATAAAGAAAATGCGGTGCGGTTTAATATAGTGACTCGCTTTAGTCATAGCCACAGCAATGATAACAAGAACTGCAATAGCTAGAGCAATACCAATCAAGAAATTAGCTGTCGTGATACGTGGAATAATACCGACATAGAAAAGAATAGTCTCGGCCCCTTCACGGAAGACAGCCAAGAAACTGAGTGCAAACATGGACACAAAGCTTCCAGTAGCCGTCACCGTCTTCATCTGGCGGTCCATAAAGTCATTCCACTGTTTGACTGAAGACTTGCTATGGAGCCAAACTCCAATCAGAATCATCATCGCAACTGCAAAGATACCAACGCCACCTTCAATAATTTCACGGTTAGCCCCCGAGGTCACAGCTGGAAAGACAACTTGTAAGATAACAGCTATAACTGCGCTAGCAAGAACACCAGCAATGGCTCCGCCATAAACCCATTTGAGTCCCTTACGCATCTTGGCTGCCTTAAGAGTAGTCACAAGGGCCATAACAATGAGGAGGGCTTCAACCCCTTCACGTAAGAGAATCAACATGGCATCAAAGGCATTATAAGAAGCACTGGTATCGATAGCTGATAAGTCTGTAATCAAGGCTTGCAGTTTGTCCCGATAAACTTTTTCTTTTCCCTTAACCATGATAACAGGTGTTTCACTTTCCACACGCGTATAAAGGCTTGGATTAGTTGTGCTTACATCGCCTTCAATGGTTGGCCAGATAGTGATGAACTTCTTCATAGTTGCCGCAGCCGTTTTGTCATCACCTGCTTGGAATTGACCTAGAGCCTTTTCCAAGAGCTTAATACCATCTTTTAGGGTTAAACTTGTGCTTGTGCTATCAAGAGGGACACCCTTGATAAAGTCATCAATCCCACCCTTGAGATCATCATAAGATGACTGGATGCTGGTGAAATCAGTAGGCTCCGTCTCAATGCTACTTCGCAAAAGTGAAATGGCCGTCTCAATCTTGCCGTAGTAGGCAGTACTGTGGTCACGGACAACAGCTTCATTTCGCGTCCAAGCATTATTTAATTCACTGTAAGTTTTGCGTGTTGCAGCCAGGTCTTTGGCCGTAATGGCATCCTGTAAGTTTTTGAAATAAGGCTCTAGGCGTGTTTCAAGTTTTTCCTTTTCGGCATCTAAATCAACAGGATTTTGCTCTTTCTCAAATTTAAGAAGGGCTGACGAAATGGAGGTTAGGTCCTCTTCTGTCACGTCACCCTTAATATCAAGAGCCTTGCTAACTTTTTTACCTGCCTTGGAATCGTGATTTTCTTTTGTTTCGAAATCAGTCTTAATCTCAGCAACCAATTCCTTAGCTTTAGCTTGATCTTTATTTTGAACAGCTGTTGTCGCATCTGTAATTTTGATATAGAGGTCACTGTATGATTCAGCAGCTACTGGATAGGTCCAGAATAAGGCTAAAAGCCCAAGTAAAACGAGGAGTTTATTCAAAGAGTGCTTGACCAAGGTAGCCTCCTTTCTCCACGCCAGCAAAGCAAGCAAAGAGCCCACTTCCGATATGGGTGATGTACTCGTTCATCTTGTCTACAGCACCAAGATTGGTCTGAATTTTAACAAAACGGTCTGGATCCTTTTGGTAGGCAATGAAAATCAAACCTGAATCAAACTGGCCAGTTCTCTCATCAATGCCATCTGAATAGGAATATGAACGACGTAAGATAGGAAGGTCTACTTCTTTAGCCAAACGGACATGCGAATCGACTGGTAATTTTGACAAATCTACTTCGTCAAACTCATCTTTCTTACCAAAGGGAGCACCTGATTCCTTGTAACGACCAAAGGTGTTTTCTTGTTCCTGCAAATTAGTACGATCCCAAGTCTCCAAATGCATCTGTACCAGACGAAGAGCCATATAAGAGCCACCCTTCATCCAATCTTTACTATCAGTCCAGACAACCTTGTCGAATTCCTTTTCCGTCGTAACATTGGCAGTACCGTCCTTGAAGCCAAAGAGATTTCGAGGCGTTTCCTTGCGGTCTCCAATTGCAGCAAAACCTGATTTACTCCACTTCATGGTAATTTTATTACGACCTTTGCGAATCAAATTGCGAACAGCGTGGAAAGCTACTTGTTCATCGTCTGCACAGGCTTGAATCACGATATCACCACCCGTATACTTGTCCTGCAACTGCTCCTTAGGAAATGGAGGCAAATCACGGAAGAGCTTAGGACGTTTGGATTCTAAACCAAGTTTTTTAAGAAAATCAGCCGAAACTCCAAAAGTCAGACTCAGGCGATAGGGATTGAGTCCCACCGTTTCGCCTGTATCCGTAGGAGGCAAGAGGGCATTAGAACCATCCTTTTTTACTAGCTCACCTTCTACTAATTTACTACTATAATCGGTCCAGTCTTTAAAAAGCTGGATGACTTCTTTTTTATCGGTTGTATGAAGATCTAGCACCACCAAGTAGCAAGCCTTCTGCATAGGAGTCGTAATCCCAGCTTGGTGCTTGCCAAAGAAGCTAATATCTTCATCACCATCATAAGCCTTTTTACTTGAACTATCCTGATTAGCGAAAAAAGCAGATGCACCAGAAAGACCAAGCGCAAGCCCAGCCCCTCCAATACCTGCTTTTTTAAGAAATTCACGACGGTCCATTTTTTGATCTAAAAATTTTTCGTCAGTCATTTTTCTTATTTCCCATCTAGGATAACACCCATTTGTGATAATGGTTCACCAAGTTTAGTTACAGCTTCGGCCAATTCCTTAGTATCTGCCTCACTCAAATCTGTATAAGACTTATAGTTTTTCTCATCAGTCATGTGTTTGTCCAAAAGACCATTCACATTCTTGAATTCAGTTTCCAGAGTCTTCACAAGTTTAGCATCTTTCTTTTGGATCAACGGCTTGAAAAGTTCAAAGATTTTTTCTGCCCCTTCAATATTGGCACGGAAGTCGTAAAGATCAGTATGTGAGAAGACCTCTTCTTCACCTGTAATCTTTTGAGTTGCTACTTCGTTCAGAAGGTCAACAGCACCTGTCAACATGATATCTGGAGTAACTTTAACAGTTGCAATTTTAGCTTTGAGTTCCTTAATATCGTTAACCAATTGATCTACATAGGCAGCTGTACCCTCTGTCGTGTTGTCTTGCCACATGATACGTTCGATACGGTGGAACCCTGACCAACCGTCTTCTGATTTATTTTCGTCCATGTAATCAACCAAACGGTAGTCGATTTTCACGTCAGACTCACCAAAGCTTTCTGCAATCGGTTCTGAACGCTCGTAAGCCATACGAATCAATGGGTATTGTTTCTTAGCTTCTTCAAGATTTCCTGACTTGAGGGTTTCACTGAATCCTTCAGTATCTTTCAAAAGCTGATCAATTTCGCCTTCTACGAAAGTCTTATAATCACTTGTGGCCTGCTTCAATTGCTTTTGCTCACTGGCTGTGAGTTTTGAGCTAGTTGAGCTTGAATTACTTGAATTACCAGATTTGGCACAAGCCGTCAATAAAAGTCCTGATGCCAAAAGAACAACACCAAGTTTGCTAAGTTTTTTCATGAATGTCTCCTATTTTCAAGATAGTGTTCGACATTTGTCGTTATATATGTGAATCGTCGTTTTAACATTAATAAAGAACGAACGATGATAAGTCAATAATGATCTCTCGTATGTAAGAGAACATATCTAAACTAACAGAAGAAACCAGCACTGTCAACGGTTTTAGGCTATTTAAGAACTATTCTAAAGAGCAGATAAGAATGATTCTAAATAAAAGAAAACAACAGGAAATAACCTGTTGTTACTTATTATTTTGTCCGACGTTTTCGAAGGAATCCTAGGCTAAGAATACTTAAGAGACCTGTTACAAAGAGTCCACGATTTGTCTTTTCACCAGTGGATGGCAGTTGCTTATCAGTTTGACGACTAGCTTCAGTCTTAGCCTGATTATTGCCATGAGCAACAAGCTCTACATCTCCGACAAGGTCCTCTGGACTTGAGGTCTTGACTCTTGTTTTAGTTACCTCAGTATCTTTGCCACCAAATGACACAGTCTTCTCAGAAGGCTTAGCTACTTCCTCAGTTGGTGTCTGAGCATTGGTTAAACGAATAATCGTCGCTGTTAGTGGGTCCAAGGTCAAGATGTGATTGTTGATCGCAACACCTGATAGCTCACTAATTCCAGATAGATTAACTTGATTGCCATCTGCTAAAACCATATAGGATAGACCATTTGTAAGCTTGCTCAAATCAAACTGACGAGCCTGGCTATCAGCATTGACATAGACAAGGTAACGGTCTCCATTGGAAGCAATTGTTTGGTATCCTAATACCAAATCCTCTTGAGCAACATTGTCCTGACCTGGAACCGTCAATAGTGTCACACGGGCATCCACATCTGCTTTTGATTTGAAATTGAAGGCATCCGTCGACTTACGTAAGGCAATTAACCCTTTGGTAAAGGCACGCGTTTTCGTATTTTCTGGGAAGGCCTGGCTATCAGTCGCCTTAGTCCAGTCAAAATGGTTAACCGCATCACTTGAATCATAAGAATCATGGATGAAGTAAGGATAATCAAATGGATTGCCCTTTTCATCAACTAAGAGGTGCGACTTGTTCGGCACCTTGTCCTCAGATACAGGATAACGGTAGGCAGGATCACGGAACTGTTTGGTGCGGCCGTATTCCTGACCAGAGTGAATAAATGGTGTTCCCTGAGCAGTCAAGACCATGAGGTTTCCTAGACGCAAACGACGATGAATTTCAGCATTATTCTCAGGCTTGCTTGGATCCTTCTTGATTGATTGGGCGATGATATCAAAAAGGGTCAAATTATCATGAGCAGCAATATACTGAATAACATCTCCTGGTGAATCAGCCTCAAAGTTAGTTGGCTGTGCCTTGATATTATCAAAAACCTTATTAATATCACGTTTTCCACCTGTGATGAAGGCCGGTGTTCCCTCGTTTGGATAACCTGATTTGAGGGTATTTCGAATATCATCTGAAAATACAGCTACGGTATCTGTGTCTTTCATCCAAGACTGATCGGCAGGCTGAACAGGGCTATTTTCATCACCAGCATAAGTCACCCAACCCTCACCAAGCATAATGAGATTTGGATTAAGGGCGCGTGCAGTATTGTATGCTTGCTCGATACTTTCAGCATCATGGTCACCCATCATATCAAAACGGAAACCATCTACTTTATATTCCTTAGTCAAATAAGCAATGGAATCCACCAAGACACGACGGCTCATATAGTGAGTCGTACCTAGACGACCGCCTCCAAAACTCGAACGAGGAGTGCCATCAGCATCCATAAAGTGATAGTAATTTGGCTCAAGGTCTTCAAAAATAGCTGTCTTGGCTGTATGATTGTAAACCACATCCAAGATAACACCCATACCATGGGCATGGATAGCTGCAACTAAATTCTTGAATTCTTCAATACGTTTAGCTGGATCACTAGGGTTTTCAGAATACATACCCGTCAAAGAGAAATAGTTTTGTGGGTCATAGCCCCAGTTGTAGTTACTATCGCTTGATGCATAGGCAGCCAAACGCTTGCCATTTTGCAATTCATTAACAAAATAGTAGCTCAATACTGGCAAAAGCTGAATATGAGTAACCCCAAGGTCTTTAAGATAATCCAAACGCTCCGCAAAGGCTGCAAAAGTACCAAACTGGTGCCTCAATTCAGTTGAGATAGCCTTGTCAGAGGTGAAATCTCGGACATGAGCCTCATAAATGATGGCATCTTCTCGAGATTTAAAGTTAGGAATCTTAGCGTAGTCAAGGTCTTTTGGTCCATAATTAGCAGGATCTACAAAGGCAGCCTTGGCAATCTTGTGTTCAGGTCCCTTGTTGGCATCGTCACTATTCCAAGCTGCCAGAGATTTCGCATAAGGATCAAGAACAATTACTGACTGATCTCCACGTTTAATGCGGTATTGATAGAAATAACCAGTTAAGTTTTCAAGGCCAAAATCAGTCGCAAGGAGGTCAGCTTGCCAAGTACCTCTAGGGCCTTTGCTTAGAGCGTGTTCAGCCAGCACCTTGTCTTGATTATTCTTATCATAGACAATGATGTCTACTTGATCAGCACTTGGTGACCAAAGTGTCACATGTGCCTTAGTACCATTTTCTTCTAGTCGAGCACCCAACTCACCATCATAACTGTAGAGGGCATCCTTTAATTGCCAGCTCTCAGATGTTTTAAAACTATCACTGCCCAAAGTGACCTTGTAAGGCAGATTTTCTGCAGCAAAATCACCTGTTAAAGTAGCTTTTTTAAGTTTAGCATCCAAGTCAAGCTGTTTAAGAGTGACACTGTTACCATCCTTATCCGTCACCTTAAGGTCTTTAAGAATATCCTCAGATGAGACCTCGTCTAAGTTGGTGAAGCTAAGTTCGATTTTGCTTGGACTAAGCTGCTGAACCCCAGTCAAACGCACATCCTTGACAAAGTAAGGGTTGGTGTAGACTGTCGGATCAGTATCTCGTACGAAAAGCTGACGAGATTTTTTCAAGTCACTAAATTTATAATCATTTGGTTGAATTTTCACATCATCTCCAGTTTTGCTCTCATCTAAGAGTAAAAATCCTATCGATTTTGCCGCTTGTGTTAGTGGAATATCTAAGTAGGCACCATACTTACCATTCGGTTGGAAATTGACACCATCAGGCCAATTACTTGGAGCGTCCTTAACATCACCCCAATACCAGACAGACTTATTGCTATAGTCACCATCCGTACGGAAATAATTGATACGAACGTGGTCTTGAGGGATAGGTTGATAGCTGTAAACTTGGAAATCTTTGTCAATCCAGGCCTCATTCATTTGAGGGCTAAGAATTTCGACTGATTTATCCCCTGAAAGGTTCGTTCCAGCAGAATTATTAATCAAGAAGCTAAGTTTTTTAGGTGCTGAAGACAACTTCACATCTAAATAGACACCATAATCATCCTGTTTGGCTTCAGCAAATGAGGTTGCCCCTGTCGGCCAGGTCCCCTTCTGAGATGATGGTGTCTCAACATCATCCCAAGTCCAAAGACCAAGAGACGACTTGTCTTGACTTGGCAACTCTTGGAAATGCAAGCGAATAGTCCCCTCAGCAATAGGATTTTCAGACGCATTCGTAAGAGCTTGACTATTATTAGTACTTACTGTTTTTGGCGTGTTTTCGCTAGTTTCAGTTAGCTTGGTAGTCTCAGTAGGGCTAGTATTTTCTTCTGGAAGAGAAACTGGCTCATTTGCCTTGGAAACAGAGGTACTCTCAGCTGTTACAGGAGCTGCTGGCGTTTCAGTTACTAGACCACTGGTAGTAAGACTCGAATCAGCTGGTTCTACCTGTGTGCTTGATTCGGTCGTTGATACTGCTTCATCTGCCTTGACGACTTGAACAGCAGAAAAGCTCAAAAAAATAGCTCCAATGGTTACAGAAGCCAAACCTAACTTGTACTTGCGAAGGCTATAACGAAGGATTTTTCCATCATTAGCTTGAGTATTTCTTTTCATAGAAACTCCTTTTGTTAACGTTTTCATGTTTTTTAATATACCATTTAGCTTTCATTTATGCAAGCGTTTTCTCTCTTTAAAAATTAAAAAAGAGAGAACCATAAGATTCTCTCAATCTATTAATTATAAATAGAATAGTAACGCTTAATCCCTGCCACAATTGCGTTAGCTAAAGTCTCCTGATAAGCAGAGGTATTCAATCGAGCTGCTTCTTGAGGATTTGACAAGAAACCTAGTTCAAGAAGGACTGCTGGCGCTGTCGTTTCACGCAAGACCGCAAAGGTTTGACGTTTCACGCCTTGATTCTGAGCACCAGTCGCATTAATCAAGCTAGACTGGATGGCATTGGCCAAGGTATCACTCATGCTCAAACGAGTCGGATTAGCATGATAGGTCGCATTAATACGTGATGGATATTCTGCATAAGGTTGGTAATAATAAGTCTCAATACCCTGTGCTGCAGAACTTCCTGAAGCATTGATGTGAATACTTACGAAGATATCTGATTCAGAAGCATTAGCTGCACGTGAACGATCCGTCAAGTCGACATAGGTATCACTTGTGCGTGTGGTTACAACTTGATAACCTTCTGCTTCTAGTTTAGCTTTCACACGGCTTTGGATAGCCAAGGTCAAGCTCTTTTCAGAGATACCAAAGTACGAAGCTCCTGGATCATAGCCACCATGCCCAGCATCGAGATAGACAACCTTATTTAAAACATCGTAATTTCCTCTTGATGCCGAACCGATTTTCTTAGGGGCTACCACATCAGCTGAAGTTGCCCCAAAGCCGATATTCTTACCTGAAGCATCAACAATATAGCCATGAACGATGTACTTGCCTGAATTCCACTTGTGCTGGCTAGCTTAAATAGTCACCTTATAGGAACCGTCATCCTGTTTTGTGGCATTATGCCAAACAAGATCATCCTGACCATTTTGCTCAGACCAGACTGGGATAACCACACCTGAAATACCACTTGGCTTAGTTTCATCGACATCAACCACGGTCTCAGTCAAATACTGACGGTTGCCATCCTTATCGACGAGATAAACATCTGCACGGTATTTACCAGTTGAATGTTTATGGTCTGAAGCCTTAATTGTCGCACGATAGCTACCGTCTGCTTGCTTACTTGCCTTATGCCAAACCAAATCGTCCTGTCCATTAACCAGACTCCATGATGGTACCAAAATTTCTTTAATGCCATTAGGAGCAACAATATTACGAACAACCGCATCAAAAGAACCTGTTGTAGCATTGTTATTTTCAATAGCTAAGCTTGCACTTAGACGAGCTTGACTAACTTCCACCACTTTTTCAGTCAAGTAGAAACGCTTATTAAAATTATCTACGATGTAGGCATCTGCACGGTATTTACCAGTTGAATTTTTGTGGTCACTTGCCTTAATGGTAGCTCGGTAAGAACCATCCGCTTGTTTCGTCGCCTTATGCCAAATCAAATCATCTTGACCACCAACGAGACTCCATGACGGTACTAAGATTTCTTTCACACCTGTAGGAGCAATGATATTTTTTACCACAGCGTCAAAAGTGCCTGTAGCTGCATTATTATTCTCAATCGTTAGGCTTGCACTTGGACGAGCGTAATTAACAGATACTACTTTCTCAGAAATATAATGTCTCTTATTTGTTCGATCAACAACGTAGGCGTCTGCACGGTAATTGCCAGCCTCACCCTTGTGATCTACCGCCTTAATGGTTACACGATAAGAGCCATCCATTTGCTTGGCTGCCTTATGCCAAATCAAGTCATCTTGACCATTGGCTAGACTCCAAGATGGAACAAGAACCTCTTTAACACCCAAGGGTGCCACAATATCTCGAACCACAGCATCAAAGGTACCAGTTACCTTGTTGTTATTCTCAATTGATAAGCTAGCCTTAGGTTTTAGAACATCAGTATCATAAGATGAACCTGAGGCATGAGTCAACTTAGCAGGTTCAGCCACGTTATTGCTTGAAACCTCAGAAGCAGTCGATACCGAAGCATTTTCTGAACTCGCTAGTGTGTTCGCCTGAACTACAGATTCAGAGGCAACGACTCTTGATTCAGATGCTACAATCGTTGTTGAGCTTGCTTGGCTGACTTGTGGAGCACTTGAGTTTGCTACTTCACTTGTAGCAGTAGCAGCTACCGCCACGGTTGAACTTGGTCTTGCTGATGGTGACTCTTGCGCAAGAACTGCTCCACCACCAAAAATATCAGCTGCAGTCGCAGGTTGATACTGATTCCCTTCAGTAACTGTAGGCATTTGAGTGGATACCTCATCCGCACTGGCCACCTGAGTGGTCACCGCCATGAGGACAGCTGCACTGGCATAGTAGATAAAATCTTTTGTTCGCATTTAACTTTCCTTTGACACTTTTTAATACGTCACCCATTTTACCATAGAAAATATCTTACGAATAGAGGAAAAGTGATAATTCTCTAAAAAAACCACAAAAATGATAAAAATTTAAGTAATTTCTATGCTAATAGTACTAACACAACCCAAATTAATAACGTAAAAACCTTATAAATATAAGATTTTGATCCTTTATATAATATTCTGAAAATAGGTAAATAACAACATAACTATCAAAAATCAACACTAAAAAAGCCCTTAGAAGTTTCCTTCTAAAGACCTTTGATTGATAGATTAAGCAAAGACAGAGAAGAATGGTGCACCAAGCTTAGTATCCATTGCATCTCTACTCTGAACACCATGAATGTAATCCAATGAATACCATCCATTGTTATTGGCGTTAAATGGATCACGAACATATGTTTTACCATTATCATAGCCATGAAGTACGATTTCATGCGTGTAAGGATAATTGATAAATTGACTTGCTCCTACTGCCGCCAAAACGTGTTGCCCTGACATCAAAGCTGAGGCAATGTTAGCAATACTTGAAAGTACGTTGCTCTTCAGACCCCAATTTTTACTTGCTAATACAATACCATCTGCATCAGTACCAGCGACTGATGTTTTGTTAAATGAATTTGTATTGTAGTACAAATAATCTGCAACTGTCGTTGGTGCAATGACAGTTCCCAAGATATCTGTAAAAGTCATGGCAAGTGATGTTGGAACACAGCCAGATTGATCCATATTGCTGACACCATACCACTTAGAAGCCCAACGAGGATCACGTTGAGAATAATAAGTCGTCTGAGGCTCAACACGACGATTACGTGGAGCAAGAGCTGTCTCACCAAGGTTGAATCCGTCTACAGTATTGTCTACATAGTCTACATAAACATGAGTCGTATAGTTACCAATGAGATTCTTATGATTAACAGTCGATACATTGATTTCAGTATGTGTTCCAGTAGGTGCCGTATTGTACCAAGAAAGGTTTCCTTGGTTGCTTTCTGACCATACAGCTACACGGATATTCTTAATCTGACGTCCTTGTGGCGCTTGATCAACTACAACTGTAAAACTACCTGCTTCTGAGTTAACATTAGTGATATAGGTTTGCGTTTTAGTCTTAGCATTACGGAATTCAAGAGTTGTCGTTGTCCCTCCTACACCAACTTGTGACCCATCATTTAAAATGTAGTACAAATGAATATTGTACAAACCTGTTGAATTTTTGTGGTTAGTAGCTTGAACATTTACCGTATAAGTGCCATTAGCTTGACGTGTGGCTTCATACCAACGAATGTCATCTTGACCATCTTTTTCAGACCAAATAGGTACTTGAACAGTACGAACACCTTTAGAACCATAGACATCACTGATAATGACATCAAAAGTACCAGTATCATTATTGTTATTAACAACTGAAATAGTACCGACTGGCTTATTATGTTTTACGTCTACAATGGTTTCAGTGACATAATGACGTTGGTTGGCATTATCTACGATGTAAACGTCAGCACGGTAATTTCCTAGTGAATTTTTATGCTCACTAGCCTTAATAGTGACACGGTAGCTACCATCAGATTGGCGACTAGCCTTGTGCCAAACGAGATCATCCTGTCCATTAACGAGACTCCATGAAGGAACTAAAACTTCCTTAACCCCATTTGGTGCTACGATATTGCGGATAACAGCGTCAAAAGTACCTAAATCAGCATTATTATTTTCAATAAAGAGGCTTGCACTAGGACGAGTTTGAGAAACTTCTACCACTTTTTCAGTAAGGTAGAAACGTTTGTTAGAGTCATCTACAAGGTAGGCATCGGCACGGTACTTACCAGTTGAATTCTTATGATCCGTTGCTTTGATAGTCACTCGGTAAGAACCATCGGCTTGACGAGTTGCCTTATGCCAGATAAGGTCGTCTTGACCACCAGCTAAACTCCATGAAGGAACAAGAACTTCTTTCAAACCTGTAGGAGCAACAATGTTACGAACAACTGCATCAAAAGTACCTGCTGCAGTATTGTTGTTTTCAATCGTAAGGACACCACTTGGTCGAGCATAATCAACAGCCACTACTTTTTCAGCAATATAATGGCGATTGTTAGAGTTATCCACGATATAAGCATCGGCACGGTAATTTCCTTTAGTGCCCTTATGCTCACTTGCCTTAATGGTTACACGGTAGCTGCCATCAGTTTGCTTAGTCGCCTTATGCCAAATAAGGTCGTCTTGGCCATTTTCAAGACTCCATGATGGCACCAAAACTTCTTTAACACCTAGTGGTGCTGAGATATTGGTGATAACGGCGTCAAAGGTTCCAGCCTTAGCATTATTGTTTTCAATAGCAAAACTTGCTTTAGGTTTCAACTGCTCAGGTGTCTTACCAATGAAGACTTGCGTAGTTGTTCCACCAACACCCGTCAATTGACCATCTTTTTGAACATAATAAAGGTGGATATTATAAAGCCCTGTCGAGTTTTTATGAGCTGAAGCCTTAACGTTTACTGTATAAGTTCCATTATTTTGACGGTTAGCCGTATACCAGATAATGTCATCTTGACCATTAATTTCTGACCAAATTGGGACAGAGACTGTTTCAACACCATTTGGTGCTTTGACATTAGAGATGACAACATCAAAGCTACCAAGAGTTGGATTATTGTTGACAATAGAAATGGTTCCACTCAAATTGCCTTGAGTTGCATCAACCTCAGCACTAGCATTAGCTGTGAAACGTCCTGTATAATCCACGCTGTGGTCGAAGACATGTTTACCTGGCAGGATATTAGCAGTTGCTGTAAACTGCCAAGCACCAGTTTTAGCATTGTAACGCATGTTTTTAGCGCTTGTAGCTGTAAGAGTTGATGATGGGTACTGTGCGACCCAGAAATTTTCGATACCAAATTGAGAGGTTGAGACAGGTCCACGGTAGCCTAGATTATTCTCATCCAACCAGCTGGCACTTGTGTAGAACATCAAGTTGTTGTATCCATGCTTACGCATTTCGTTAACCCAAGCTTGAGTGTTACGGTTGATATTTGGAAGCATCTTAGAGTCTTCGAAATCGTTAACCATAACAGTGCTCTTTGGAAGGTTAAGATTTTGTGCAGCTTGAATGTAGAAACGAGCCTCGGCACGTGCTTCTTCCTCTGTTGTGTATCGAGAAAAATGATAGGTAGATACTTGAAGACCGGCAATTTGAGCATTGCGAACTTGTGATGGTGCTTTAGGGTTGTTGTACCAAGTATCCTCAGTCAACTTGACAACGACACCACCAACACCTTGGCGTGCAAGAGCACGATAGTCATCTACACTGATTTCACCATTATGGCTGCTGACATCGATAAAAGTCTTCGGTTGCACCTTAAGAGTTGGCGAAGGAACATCCGTAGAATTCGTTAATTTAGCAGGTGTGGCAACAGCGCTGTTAGGGGCTTCAGAAGCTGTTGAATGTGCAGAAGCGGTCACACTCTCAGAGCTAGCGTTTGAAGTCACTGCTGATGTAGACGTAACAATCGTTGTTGAGTTAGCTACAGATGTTGATGCAGTTGCCG
Source organism: Streptococcus salivarius (assembly GCF_000785515.1). Classification (NCBI taxonomy): domain Bacteria; kingdom Bacillati; phylum Bacillota; class Bacilli; order Lactobacillales; family Streptococcaceae; genus Streptococcus; species Streptococcus salivarius. The sequence continues at coordinate 1,095,989 of NZ_CP009913.1, read as the reverse complement.
TTGCAGCCTCGGAACTCTGTGAAGCAGGAGACGTAGATACCACTGGAACACTAGCTTTTGCCACTTCACTCGAAGCTGCGGGTGCTGAAACCGTTGAGCTAGGGGTTACAGGTAAGGCTGCTTCTCCACCAAAAATCTCAGCCGCTGTCGCAGGTTGATACTGATTTCCTTCAGTAATAGAAGGCGTTTGTGTTGCCACTTCGTCTGCTTGAGCAACCTGTGTTGTGACAGCCAAGAGAACAGCCGCACTAGCATAGTAGATAAAATCTTTCGTTCGCATTTAACTTTCCTTTTGCATTTGTAATACTTGAACCATTTTACCACAGAAAAACTCTCGTGGAAAGGGCGTTATTAAAAATTTTCTAAATAAAATAGAAATATTATAAAATTATAAACGCTACTAAAATAGCGACTTATCTTATTTGAAAACCCTTTAACTAACTATTCGTACTTAACACAAAAAATGCAAAGAAATTTACGAGATTTATCTAAAGATGAAAATTTGCGACAAAAGAAAAATCCTCGAACATCTGTCCGAGAATTTTATCCGTATTATTTACGCTTTGGTGGGTTATGGATTGCTTCTCCAAGTACGTCAGCAAAGGCTTCGTACATGTTTTCAGAGAAGGTTGGGTGACCGTGGATAGATTGCAAGAGCTCATCTACAGTCAATTCATTTTCCATAATTGTTGACGCTTCGTTAATCAATTCAGCTGCAGCCGGTCCAATGATATGAACACCAAGGATTTCATGGTACTTCGCATCTGCAACGACTTTAACAAAACCTTGAGCTTCGTTTGAAGCAATAGCACGTCCATTACCAGCAAAGCTTGATTTACCAATGAGGACATCACCATATTTAGCGCGTGCATCTTCTTCAGTAAGACCACACATTGCGACTTCTGGGTGTGTGTATACAGCAGCTGGTGTGTAGTCAAGGTGAGCCTTACGAACGTTACCATGCATAGCATTTTCAGCTGCAACTTCACCCATACGGTAAGCAGCGTGAGCAAGCATCTTAGTTCCGTTTACATCACCCGGTGCATAGATACCAGGGATTGATGTTTCTTGATAAGCATTCACTTTGATACGACCACGGTCTAATTCAAGGTTAAGATTTTCAAGACCATCCAATTGAGGGACACGACCGATAGAAAGAAGGGCACGATCCGCTACAATTTCTTCACCATTGTTAAGTTTAAGGGTCAATTGGTTGTTAGCTTCTACAATCTCAGAAACCCCAACAGATGTCATAATCTTCATACCCTTCTTAGCAAGGATTTTTTGAAGTTCAAGAGATACTTCCTTATCCATAGCAGGAATAATGCGGTCAGCCATCTCAACAACAGTCACTTCTACACCGTATGAGGCATAAACAAGACCAAGCTCGATACCAACGACACCACCACCCATAACAGCAAGTGATTTAGGCAATTCACGCAAATCAAGGATATCATCTGATGTCATCACAAGTTGTGACTCAATACCAGGAATATTGATACGAGATACTTTTGATCCAGTCGCAAGGATGATATTGCGTCCCTTGATTGTTTCTGAACCAATAGTAACTGTCTTATCTGGGTTAACTTGACCAAGACCGTTGAAAATAGTGACCTTGTTAGCCTTCAAAAGACCTTGAACACCACCAGTAAGGGTCTTAACGACAGAGTTCTTAAAGTCAACTGTCTTATCCATATCGATAGTGTAGTTTGTTGATGCTAGGTTGATACCACGACCTGCTGCAATCTTAAGTCCATCAAGGATTTCTGCATTTTTAAGGTAGGTCTTAGTTGGGATACATCCTTTATTCAAACATGTTCCACCAAATTCAGATTTTTCAACGATGGCAACCTTACCACCAAGTTGTGCACCACGAATGGCAGAATAGTAACCAGCAGGACCACCACCGACAACGATAATATCGTACTCATTGTCAGCAAGAGGTGCTTTTTCTGCAGCAGCTGTTGGAGCAGCTTGGACAGGAGCTTTAGGAACTTCAAGACCAGCTGATTCCAACTGAGCAGTTGCTTCTGCAACAGGTGCGCTAGCAGCGTTATCAGCCACAACTTCACCTTCTGCTCCAATATAACCAATAACCTCAGTAACTGGTACAGTTTCACCAGCCTGACGAGTAATTTTCAAAAGAACACCAGAATCCTCTGCTTCAAGTTCCATGTTCGTTTTATCTGACATGATTTCAAGAAGGATATCTCCCTCATTAACCACATCACCCTCTTGTTTTTTCCACTCGATGATTTCGCCTTCCTGCATGTCCACACCAAGCTTAGGCATAATAATCTCAAAAGCCATTTATAAGATACCAAGAGCGACCAGAAAGCGACTGAAAATTAGGCGTCTGACATGTCAGCCTGCTGACGTAGACAGACGGTCTATTTTCCAAGCTTTCCGCTCGGGTTCAGTTATACCCTCTGGTTCGCCCTCTCCTTTCTATTAAAACTTCAGTTTTCAGATATTTTTTTCTTAAATCAACAATTCCATAGGATTTTCAATCAAATGTTTCAAATCAACCATGAATTTGGCACCATTCATACCATCTACGATACGGTGGTCAATTGTCAAGCATAGACCCATGATTGGTCGTACGACAACTTCTCCATCAACAACAACTGGAGTTTGAATAGTTGCTGAAACACCAAGGATAGCTGAGTTTGGTTGGTTGATGATTGGGTTAAATGACTTAGTTCCAAACATTCCCAAGTTAGTAATAGAGAAAGTTGAACCTGACATTTCTGCAGCCTTCAATTTACCAGCTTGAGCCTTCTTGATGACATCCTTAGAAGCCACAACGAACTCAGACAAACTCATCTTATCTGCACCGTGAACGACAGGTACAATCAAGCCATCATCGAGACCAACGGCAATACCGAGATTAACAAATTTATGTAATTCGATATTTTGTGCATCATCAATCAATGACGCATTGAGGTAACGGTGTTCCTCTTTCATAAGAGTACGCACAACTGCCAAACCAATCAAATCCGTGAAGGTTACCTTCATACCAGTCTTATTCATGATTGGGTCAAGGACTTGCTTACGAAGAGCCATAAGGTTAGTCATATCAACATCATAGTTAAGAGTAAAGGTTGGTGCAGTCAAGTATGAGTGCGTCATTCCCTTAGAAATTGCCTTACGCATAGCAGACATTGGGATAACTTCCACGCCTTCTGGCAAGACTTTTTCAGGTTTAGCTTCAACCACAGGTGCAGCAGCCGCTTCTTTAACTTGCGCTGGAGTACTGATTGCAAGGATATCTTCCTTAGTAATCTTACCACCAAAGCCTGTTCCAGATACGCTAGCTAAGTCAATACCAAGGTCCGCTGCGATCTTACGTGCCAATGGAGTCGCCTTAGGTTGAGCACCTTTAAAGTTCTCAACGTCATCTGCATGAACACGACCTTTTGCTCCAGTTCCTGGAACTTGAGCGAGGTCAATCCCCAACTCACGCGCCACCTTTCGAGCCTTAGGTGTTGCACGTACTTTGCCGCCTTCGTGAACGATAGGTGCTTGTGTTTGCGTTGCTACTACAGGTGTTTCTACAGCGGCAACTTCTTCAACTTTTGGAGCAGCTTCAACTGCAGGTGCACTCGCAGCATTATCAGCCACAACTTCACCTTCTGCTCCAATATAACCGATAACTTCAGTAACTGGTACAGTTTCACCAGCCTGACGAGTAATCTTCAAAAGAACACCAGAATCTTCTGCTTCAAGTTCCATGTTCGTTTTATCTGACATGATTTCAAGAAGAATATCTCCCTCATTAACCACATCACCCTCTTGTTTCTTCCACTCGATGATTTCGCCTTCCTGCATATCAACACCAAGCTTAGGCATAATAATCTCAAAAGCCATATTTTATGATACTAAGAACGCTAAAATGCGACAGAATTTTAGGAGTTTTACGTTAGTGTGCTTGCACACCAGTAAAACTATCTAAATTCCGAAGCATTTCGTTCGAGTTCAAATTGACTCAAACGCTTTAACGCCCTCTCCTTTCTACTTTAAATTATAATTTCCGATACTCCCACAGTTAAAACAAGAAACACATTTTACTAGCGAGAAATATCACTTAACCGTCGCTAGAAAGTTAGTTTCCTTTATTGACCATCTTGATAATAGCAGCCTTAATCTTTTCAACATCTGGAAGAACCGCTTGTTCCAAGACACGCGCATAAGGTACAGGCACATCTTCACTTGCCAAACGTACAATTGGGTGGTCAAGGTAATCAAATGCTTCACTTTCTGTAACCATGGCAGCAATCTCACCGATGAATCCACCAGTCTTATAAGCATCATTGACCAACATAAGTTTACCAGTCTTCTTAACTGACTCGAAAATCAATTCCTTATCAAGTGGGATAAGCGTACGTGGGTCAACAACCTCAACATTGATACCTTGTTCAGCCACCTCTTCAGCAGCCTTAAGAACACGTTCCAACATACGACCATATGTGACAATAGTAAGGTCAGTTCCTTCACGCTTGATTTCACCTTTTCCAAGTGGAATGTAGAAATCAGGATTTTGTGTTACTTCTTCTTTTTTACCGTAAAGTGCTTTTGGTTCCATGAAAATAACAATGTTATTATCTTGAATAGCAGATTTCAAAAGACCTTTAGCATCGTTAGCATTACCTGGAGCAACCACTTTAATCCCTGGAATGTGAGTCAACCATGACTCAAGAGATTGTGAGTGCTGTGCCGCAGAACCAATCCCTGAACCAGAGGCTACACGGAAGGTTACAGGAGTCTTCAAACCACCACCAAACATGTAGTTGTTTTTTGCACCATTATTAACGATAGCATCAAGGGCAATCGTGATGAAGTCCATGAAAGTCAAGTCAACGATTGGACGAAGACCTGTAATGGCAGACCCAACAGCTGCACCAGCGATAGCCGCCTCTGAAATTGGTGTATCTTTAACACGTTTTTCACCAAACTCTGCCAACATACCAACTGATGTACCGAAGTCACCACCATAGATACCAACATCTTCACCCATAAGGAAGATATTTTCGTCTTTACGCATTTCCTCGCTCATAGCAAGGTTTACTGCCTCACGCAAGGCCATCAATTTTGTTTCACTCATACTTGTATTCCTTAACCTTTCTCTTTAGTCTACCCATACATCTTCAAAGGCAACTGAAAGTTCTGGATCTGGGCTATTTTGGGCGAACTCATAAGCTGCATCAACCTCTGCCTTAACTTGGCTTTGGATAGCATCTAACTCTTCAGCGCTTGCGATATTTTCAGCAACAAGATAGTCACGGTATTTAATAATAGGGTCGTTATTGTTCTTCCACTCGTCAACTTCTTCCTTAGTACGGTAAACACCCGCATCGGCAGTTGAGTGACCGAACCAACGGTAAGATTCTACCTCAACGATAGCAGGACCGTTACCACCACGGACATGCTCAACAGCCTTGCCCATTGTTTCATAGACTGCCAAAACATCGTTACCATCTTCACAGTAGAAACCAGGAATACCATAAGCTTCCGCACGTGTATAAAGGTGAGGTGTGTTTGTAGCTTTATGGATATCCATTGAGATACCATAACGGTTATTGATGATAAAGAAGATAACAGGTAATTTCCAAGTAGCTGCCATATTGACTGACTCATGGAATGAACCCTCGTTGGTTGCGCCATCTCCAGAGAATGCCACAACAATGTTTCCTGTTTCTTTGTATTGCTGAGTGAGGGCTGCACCTACGGCAAGAGCGTAACCACCACCAACGATACCATTAGTACCATAGTTACCTTTTTCAAAGTCTGCCAAGTGCATAGAACCACCACGGCCCTTAGAAACACCGGTTGCCTTACCAGCAAGCTCTGCCATCATTTTATTCAAATCCATGTCTTGGGCGATAGATTGTCCGTGACCACGGTGATTTGAAAAGAAGATATCGTCATAGCTCAAGTGTTGAACAGCACCAACGTTGGCTGCTTCCTCACCAACTGAAAAGTGAGTCATCCCTTGAACAAAACCACGACGAACCAATTTATTAATACGTGAATCAAATTCACGAATACGTTCCATTTTAGTGAACATCTCAAGATGTGTCTCTTTAGAAAGTTTTACCATATCGATCTCCTCTATCGAAATTTTTCTATACATCTAGGATAGGTTAAAAAAACTTAATGAGCAAGAAATATGCTTGAAAAATGAAAAGCCTTACAACCTTATCACTTATAGGCAATCCGTATGCTTTTTTTTAGCGCATTATGATATAATTGTATAGATTTTACCCGAATAGGAGAATATTTGATATTGAGTGACGTCATCGTTCACGGGCTTACGGCATGTATAGCTTTTATTTTACAAATTGTTATCTTCAAGGTAACTACGAAAAGGCCTTTAAGATACTGGATTCTTATTTTAGCAGCTTTAGTCATTTTTGCCTCTAGTTATTTTGGTATTTACTTTCCAAAATCTGGTTTTATTGCACTTGTGCTCTTTCTAGCTAACAAATCCTACAAAAATCTGAGACATACCATTTTGGAGACTTCCTTCATACCTTTCACCTTTGCCTTAATGGTGAGACTGGTAATTTTCCTGATTATTCCAATCTTTTTCCCTTCTGTCCTAGATTATTATTTTGCTGGTCCATTTATTCTTTTGCTTGCGTTTTTTGCTATGGTTCGCTCAAAATGCCCTTCTTCAAGTGGACTACTCTCGAATGATGCAAATTGACAAAGCAAGACCATGGTACAAATCAACCTCTGTTGCTCTTTGTGCTCTAGCCATTATTTACTTTGCTTCTGAACTTCTTTCAACAGACATTCACTTTACCATTACCTTTCTTATTATTACAGCTCTGATTCTATCTGGACAGGTTAATCTCTATAGAAAGGACCTCAGTGCACAAACACAAGCAGCTCAAGAGGAACATTCTCTGCTTCTTCAAAAATCAAGCCAGAACATCAATACTTGGTACCAGAAAAAAACTAGCCAAGAACTCTTCATCAAAGACGAAGCTGAAAATCTCTACGATATCATCCGTTTCCAACAAAACGAGGAGGCTCAGGAGATAATTGACTACTTGCTGACTCCGAATCCGTTAGATAAGAAGATTGATCATTTTTATCGAGATAAACTTGAAAATATTAAACTCCCTGATTTGCGAGTCCTCTTTGAAGCTAAATTTCTAAAGGCAAAAGAATTGGAGGTTTGGGTTAGTATGGAGGTTCCAGAACCCATTACCGTTTATCCTATTTATCCTTTAGATTGGGTATATGTCCTATCAACTATCTTGGATCATGTCATTGACCAAGCACAAGATAGTGAACAGAAATATCTTAGCTATGCTTATTTTAAAGACGAGGATAGTCAACACTTTGTCGTTGAAAGTTCAAGCACTAAAGAAGATTCAGCTATTACCTCTGATTTCTCTGATCCCGAACTGAAACGCGTCAATAGGATCCTATCCACTTATCCAAACGTTAACATTGTTTCTAATACACGTGCTGGTATTTACCGCTTACAAATTGAGATTGACATGACAAAAGGAGGTTACAATGATTACTAATATTATCAATCCTCTCTTACAGGCTGTTAGTTTCATTTCTATTTGGTACCTCTACCAGACTATGTCTAAGGTTAAGCCACAACGAGGACACCTCTTACTTCTATTTTTGTCCTACGTAGCTGCAGCATCCTATTTTAATCTCGTAAAAATCGTTGTAGACCCTCTTTTCTTCCTTGTTGCTGATTTGGCTCTTGTAAAAGAGCGTTCTTTCTATCATCGTTTGCTTTACGCTTTTTATCCAACTATCCTTTTTGATATGGCTACACGGCTACTTTCACTTGTCATCCTCCCTCACATCTTACATATCAAAGGTGACGTTTCTTTCGATACGAACTTACATATCTTGACCTACATCTTAGCTCCATTAATCATTTTCCTAACGCTTAAAATCTTCGCCATAGACCTAAATCAGATGAGTAGTCTTGACGAAGTTTGGGCTAGACGTAACTGGTTGCGAAGCACTGCCTTCCTAGCTGTCTATTATGTCTTCTTTACTGTTATCCATGGTCTTAACAGTATCCTTACGACAACTAATGATCCTAAAAATTTATTTGAAATAATTTTCAAGGTCAATGCTAATAGGTCTGTTATCTTGGTTCTATACATTGCTCTACTACTATGGGATTTTTACAATTGGAACCAGGCTATCCACCAACAATCTATTGATAGGCTGAACAAAGAACGCCATAAATTGTTGGGTACTATGACTAACTACAGCAAATCCTTTATCCAAATTATCACGCAAAAGCAAAAATCCTTCGACCTATTCAAAAAAAATCTCAAGGACGTTTCTCTTGCCTTGGAAAATGAAGATACCGCAAAAGCTACGAGTCTACTTGAAATTTATAAAACGGACAATGCTAGTATTGGTAATCCAGAGACTCAAGAACACTTGGATAGACTTAGCAATCCAATAATAGCAAGTTTTCTTTCAAATCGTATTTTGGAAATGAGAGCGTCACATGTCGATATTTCCATTAATATAAGTCCTCAGTTTGGTGAGATTCCTTTACCTGACTTAGATTTATATCAACTGCTCCAAGCTTCGGATAAAGCGATATTTAAACTACTTCGTCCTGATATCAAGGTCAACAGTAGTTACCTGCAACTGGATCACTCGCAACTCCTTGTCGTTGAATTACCAGTTTTGGCTGATAAGGTTAGCAAAGATAAAGAACTGAATGAGTTGGTTAAGACTTTGCCAAATGTTGACTATCGTATCGGTTTACATGCAGGTTATCTGACTCAAATAATTGAAATCTTTGAACCTGGTTATTAAGATGATATTGAAAAAGAGCCACCGGCTCTTTTTTTGTTGCTTTTTATCTCTTCACTCTCAAACTTCCTAGCATTTTTGAACAAGGATAATTCTTCGACAAACAAAAAGACACTCAAAATCATATAGACTGAGTGTCTCTACAAATAGTAAACTCCGACTAGTAGGCTTAGAAGGCACCGCCTCCGCCTCCTCCGCCACCACCAGAGAAGCCACCGCCTCCAAAGCCGCCACTACCACTGTTCGAATTGATAGAGAAGCTACTTACGCTATCTGAGGCAGAAACGTAAGATTCTAGATAATTGACATTATTCATCATGATAAATGGTGCTGCTGAATAAGTAAACTCATCTAGAGATGGATTGCTGAGGTGAATGTTGTAACGTTTTAGGACATCACTAACTTTTTTCGCCTGTCCATAGAGTGTCGCATAAACCAAGATACGATTCCAAAGGATGACAGATTCTAGTTCGGATTCTTTAAAACTAGGAATACTCTTAATCATATTTTTAAAGCTATGCCACTGGTAATAGGTTGAAATTTGAGTTGCATCAAGACATCTCTGACGACGTCTTTTCACTAAGTACCAGAATAAAATGGTAACTCCTGCTATAGGTAGAAGGCCAAGAATATAGTAAAAACCTAGTCCTGATCCAAAGGCAGCAAATAAGAACAAGGTTGAAAGAATACAAAGCAACATTGAAAGTACCAAAGCTGCTACTCCCAATAGGTTAAATGTCTTTTCTTTCGGACTAAAATCTCTATAAATTTTAGGAAGTCCAAGCGCAAATTCCTCTTTTTCTACGCCTTTTGCTACTTGATAGCCGTCATTAGTGAATTGATATTTGACACGTTTTCCTTGGGAACGTATTGCTTCACGCTCATAGCTTGTTCTAGCACTCTTAAATTGTTTTTCTAGAGCATCTTTATCAAGATAATAGCGCGAGAACATTTCCGTATCTCTAATTTCCATGCGACCATCAAACAACATATCCAAGAAAGACACTTCAAATGAAGAGAGCCCCTCCTTTTTAATACGTGTCAGAATATTACTATCACCTTCTTGTCTATAGGTGAGATGACCTCTATCAATCAAATCAAGGATGGTAGCTTGCACCATATATTTAAACTTCAGAGGACCCGTTTCTTCTTTTAGACCTGTTTTGTCGAAGGACTGATTATAAACATTCTTGGCTAGGACCAAAGGTGCTAAATTTTGAGGGGCTTCATAAAGACGGGCATCTCGAGGGAAAGAAGGCATCCTAGTGCTATAAAGAACAATGAGGTAACAGAAAATACCAATAAGAACAAAGCTTAAGATCACAAGTGGTAAGATGACATAAAAAATGCGGCGAAAGTTTTCTTTAGATTTCTTGATATCTGCTTCTTTTTTTAGAAAGTCTGCCTTATTCGTCTTATTTAATAAGTAAGCCTGATTATTTTCTCGTAAAGCACTGGTCATCGGCCAGTAGGCGTGTAATTCCAATTTACCTGATGCTGGTAAATTGTCTACATGAACCTGATAACCTGTAGAAGTACGCTTAACCTGTGGATCTTTTCCAAAATAGCCAGCGTGAGCGTAAAGCTCTCCTTGACTTGCATCTAGACCATCAACTGTGAAATCAATCTGTCCAAATCCTTTATCCCAATCAGAGATAGGAAACCAATTTAAAACTGCAATATCTGAATATAGATTCAACAGGTGTTGGATTTGCCAAGTAACTTTGAGGACAACCCTATCACCATCTGAACCTGAATTATAAACTTTGAGTTTAACACCTTCATAGGAGTCTGTTTTTTCAACTGTAATATCTGTTTTTTCTTTCCCGTTTACGGTTGCTGAAACCTTGGGATCATCCATAATAGAATAACCACCAATTTTCCCCAAGGTTACATACTGACCTTTATAATCACTATCAAAATCATAAGTCACTTCCTGCGTAAACGTCGCATTACCATCATCTTGAATTGAAAGGTGACCAACATAGGAAGGCAGACTATACTCTACCTCATCAGCTTTAACGTGCTGCAAAGACAACGGCAGAAAACAGACTAACAGAACAGTTAAAGTAACATATTTAACAAGACCTTTTAGTATCTTTTTCATCATTTTGCTCCTTCAAGAACTAAAAAAGCAGGTGCAACACCAAGTGTCTCGATGTGCCCTGCTCTGATCCCTTATTTAGGCTTGATAAACAATCTCACCGTCACAGATAGTATATTTAACACTACCCGTAAGCTCTTCGCCCACAAATGGTGAATTGGCTGCTTTAGACTTAAAGTCTGCTGTGACCTGACGTTTTTCTTTGTCCGCAAAGATTACAAGGTCAGCTGGTCCATTTTCAGCCAAATAACCGGCATCGAAGCCATAAAGATCAGATGGGTTGCTAGTCATTACTTTCAAGAGTTCAGTCAAGCTTAAGTGACCTGCTTCAACCAAGTAGGTCAATCCAAGAGATAGAGATGTTTCAAGACCAGTCATTCCTGATGGTGCTTTAGTCACATCATCGACATTCTTTTCATCGGCATGGTGTGGCGCGTGGTCTGTGGCAATAACTGAGATAACTCCAGATTTCAACCCTTCGATAACGGCCTGACGGTCAGATTCCAAACGAAGTGGTGGGTTCATCTTGGCATTAGCACCTTTTGAGAGCAAGAGGTCTTCAGTCTTAGAGAAATGCTGCGGTGCCACTTCGGCAGTAACTTGAGCTCCAAGTTTTTGAGCAAATTCAACCACTTTTACAGATTCTGCTTTTGACAAGTGTTGAATATGAACATGTGCTTGTGTATCATAAGCAATCATGACATCACGCGCAATCATACTGTACTCAGCTACACCAGTTGCCCCACAAATATGGAATTCTTTTTTAGCAATATTTTCATTGAAACCGAGAATACCATTAAGATCAGGATCCTCCTCGTGAAGGCTGATAAAGGTATTATTCTCCTTAGCTAGCTCCATGGCCTTTTTGACAATACTAGCATTGGTCAATGGAATACCATCATCTGAGAATCCGACAGCACCGGCTTCAAGCAAGCCCTTGAAATCAGTGATGTTTTCACCATCAAAGTTCTTTGTAATAGTCGCAACAGACTTAACATGGATATTTTCCTTAGCTGCTGAAGTCAAGACCTCCTCCAAGGTTTCCTTGTCTGAAATCGTTGGATTAGTGTTAGCCATCATGACAACTGTTGTAAAACCACCTGCAGCCGCTGCCAAGGATCCAGTATGAATATCTTCTTTGTGGGTTTGACCTGGCTCACGGAAATGAACATGGATATCCACCAAACCAGGAGCAACCACAAGACCAGTCGCATCGATGACTTGAGCATCTCCAGCTTCGATGTTTTCCGCAATCTTAACGACTTTTTTACCATCAACAAGAACATCAGCTTGCGTATCCAAACCAGACTTAGGGTCTACAACACGACCATTTTTAATCAGTAACATAATCTTCCAACTTTCTATTTTACTTCAACCAATCAATTGGGGATTGGCCTTGAGATACAAGGTAGGCATTGGCTTTTGAAAAAGGCTTGCTGCCAAAAAAACCACGATAGACCGACAAGGGACTCGGATGGGCACTCTCAATAATGGCATGCTTTGGATTGGTAACCAGAGCTTTCTTCTTACGAGCATAGCCACCCCAAAGTATAAAGACAACAGGAGTATCCTTTTGATTGAGAACCTTAATCACAGCATCTGTAAATGGTTCCCAAACCTGACCGGCGTGCCCATTTGCTTGACCAGCTGGAACTGTCAGACAGGCATTAAGCAAAAGCACCCCTTGCTCAGCCCATGACGTTAAATCATGAAAGGGTCTAGGACCCAAATCTTCCTCTAACTCCTTGAGAATATTTTTCAAAGACGGGGGAGCAGGAAGGCTATCAGGTACTGAGAAGGATAGTCCCTGTGCTTGATGAGGCCCATGATAAGGGTCCTGACCAAGAATTACCACCCGCACTTCTTCAAATGGGGTCTCCAACAAGGCATTAAAAACCTTGTCACGTGGCGGATAAACCGTTCCCTGACTATAAACCTGATCCATAAACTGATTTATCTTTGAAAAATAATGATCTGGCAGTTCCTCTTTCAGAAGCTTGTGCCATGTCGAATGTTCCATAAAAACCTCTTTTTAGACTGTTTTACACCCTAAATTATACCATAATTTGTAGGGAATATTCGGAAAATACTGAAAAAACACCCTGATTACTAGGCATTTTCTATAAAGTTTTAAAAATGAATGAATCCACAAGTTTAAAGGGCTTACAACCTTTAACTCATTATAGTTTTATGCTATAATTTAAACTTGTATTTTAAGAGAAAAGGTAATCCTATGACTACGTATGAAAATTTAAGAGCAGCTAGACGAGGTCCTATTGTCAGTATTGCTGCCTACGTTCTTCTTACCATTGCAAAACTTTTAGCTGGACACTTTTTAAACTCTAGCTCTTTGATTGCCGATGGTTTCAATAACTTGTCAGATATTTTGGGGAACGTAGCCCTACTCATTGGATTGCACCTAGCTAGTCAACCAGCTGATGCAGATCATAGGTTTGGTCATTGGAAGATTGAAGACTTATCAAGCCTAGTCACTTCCTTTATCATGTTCGTAGTAGGTTTCCAGGTCCTCATTCAAACAGTCCGAAAGATTTTTCTAAGAGAGGAAACTGTGGTTGATCCACTTGGTGCCACTGTTGGTATCCTATCTGCTATCGTCATGTGTGGCGTTTACTTTTACAATAAAAGACTTGCTAAAAAGCTAAAATCTAGTGCTTTGATTGCTGCTGCCAAGGACAATCTCTCCGATGCTGTAACTTCTATTGGTACCTCAATCGCTATCGTTGCAGCATCCTTCAACCTGACGATTATCGACTATATTACTGCCATTATCATTACCTTCTTCATCCTAAAGACAGCCTATGATATCTTCATGGAAGCAACCTTTAGTTTGTCAGACGGTTTCGATGAGAGAAACCTCAAGGCCTATGAAAAAGCCATTCTTGAGATTCCAAAAGTCACTAAGGTTAAAAAGCAACGTGGCCGTTCTTATGGTAGCAACGTCTATCTTGATATTGTGGTTGAAATGAATCCTGACCTCTCTGTTTACGAGAGTCATGCCATTACCGAACAAATCGAGGAGGTCCTCAGCAAGCGTTTCTCCGTTTATGACACTGATGTCCACGTAGAGCCCGCTGCTATTCCCGAAGATGAAATTTATGGCAATGTCCTTCACAAACTCTCTCGCAATGAAAAGATTATTCTGTCAAAAATTCCTGACTATGAAAATCTCTTGGCACCTGACTTCTACTTAATCGATGAAAATGGTCATCATCACACTCGTGAAGAAGTCATCGCCAATCAACAACCACTTCTCAATAACTTTGACAGCTTCAAGATGACATCTGTTAGTCAAAAAACGAAATTAATTAGTTATGAGTTGGGAGGAAATTTCCACACTAGTATCTGGCGTCGAAATGAAACCTGGTTCATGATTTACCACCAAGTAACAAGGATAAAAGATGAAAAGTAACGAGCAAGTAAGCTCGTTTTTTCTGTTTCCAACTATATTTTATTTAACCTTCAATCGATTCTAAAAATTACATTAAAATGCCGAATGTTAGGAAAACTATAACTTTTATATGTTATAATGAAAGTGTTTGTCACTACTGAATTTAGGGTTTTGACAGGCAAATGTTATTAATAGATAGAAATAGGTTCTGACAGCTACAGAACCCCATAGATATTAAAGGAGACACATTGTGAAAAAGAAAATTGTTGCCGTCCTTTTAGCAGCTTGTCTAGCCCTAGCACCGAGTTTGTCTAGTGCAGACGAATTGATGGATATCACACGCGCTGCTGGTTATACTGAAGCCACTGAGGCCTATCGCCCCAAATCAACCCTCTTAATTGATGGCAATACCGGAGATGTCCTCTGGGAAGAAAATGCTGACGAGGTGCGTGACCCTGCTTCTATGTCTAAGGCCATGACACTTTATTTGGTCTTTGAAGCTATGTCTAAAGGAGAGATTTCTGAAGATACTGTTATCACAGCTACTCCAACCGACCAAGCTATTGCCGATATTTACGAAATTTCCAACAACAAGATTGTTGCGGGTGTTGATTATACGGTTTCAGAACTCATCACTATGACGGCGGTGCCTTCCTCTAACGTTACAACCGTGATGCTGGCCAACTACTTGACCAATAATGATCCTGATAAATGGCTTGACATGATGAATGAAAAATCTAAAGAGCTAGGGATGACCAATACCAAATGGTTTAACGCTTCTGGTGCCGTTGCTGTTGCCTTCAAAGGTTACTACAGTCCTCAACGTTATGATAACAACCAAACCAACCAAACAACTGCGCGTGATTTGGCTATCATGACCTATAACTTCATCAAGAAATACCCAGAAATTCTCAAGTACACTAGCAAACCTGTTGTCACAGTTAAAAAGGGAACACCTTACGAGGAAACCTTCGAAACTTATAACTACTCTATTCCAGGAGCTAAATACGGAATTGATGGGGTTGATGGGTTGAAGACAGGATCAAGCCCAGAAGGTGCCTTCAACTATATTGATACTATCAAGCGTGGTGATCAACGTATGATTGCTGTCATTATGGGTTCTGGTGATTGGTCTGACCAAACAGGTGAAGAAATCCGTCATACCTTTGGTAATGCCCTCGTTGAGAAAATGTATAAAGACTTCTCTTACAAGAAAGTTCTTAGCAAGGGTGATCAAGAAATCGACGGTAAAAAGTACACTGTCGAAAAAGATGTCTACGCCACAGTCAAAAAAGGCAAAGACCCTAAAATCTCTGTTAAAGATGATCACATTGTCATTGATAATGGTCTGAAGACAGTATCACCTAATATCAAGGCTACTTCTGTTAAGGCAACTAAAGTTAAGGGATGGTTCGATTTTGGAAGTAACCAAAAAGATAAAAAGGCTACTAAAGCAACAAATAATGGCCAACTACCAGTTTATTTCTGGTTGCTATGCCTTATCCCAGTTGGTCTCCTCTACTTGATTTACCTTAATGAAAAAGGACGTCGTCAAAGAGTCAAAGAACGTCGTCAAGCAAGACAAATCAATAAATAAAAGAAAGCGTGTCCATGACACGTTTTTTTTATACTCTATTCAAGGAAGTCCCCCAAGAATACTGATAAAACCACCCAAAACTATGCTATAATAGACGAGTATGACTTTTTTTACAAACATATAACAAAAATAGATTAAAGGATGCTTTTAAGAGTGTCTAAACGTTGTTACTAAGGAAATTATTTTGAAAAAGAAATTGTTAGGACTCTTCCTGGTAGCTAGTTTGGCTTTAGCTCCCAGTCTGTCGTCCGCTGACCAACTGGTAGATATTGCACAAAAAGCAGGCTACAAGGAAGCCACCGAGACCTATCGACCTAAATCATCACTTTTGATTGATGCCAATACTGGGGACATCCTTTGGCAAGATAACATTGATGAAGTACGTGACCCCGCTTCCATGAGTAAGGCCATGTCTCTCTACCTGGTTTTTGATGCTTTGTCAAAGGGAGAAATCAAAGAAGACACCGTGATTACAGCCAAGCCAACCGATGAGGCTATTGCTAATATCTACGAAATCTCAAACAACAAGATTGTTTCTGGAGTTAAATACACGGTTTCGGAACTTATCACTATGACAGCTGTTCCCTCTTCAAATGCAGCAACAGTCATGCTTGCCAACTATCTCAGTAATAATGATCCTGACAAGTGGATTGATCGCATGAACGAAAAGTCTAAAGAGCTCGGCATGACAAACACTAAATGGTATAATGCCTCTGGAGCTGGGGCGGCATCTTACAAAGGCTACTACACGCCTAAACGTTATGACAATAACCACTCTAACCAGACGACAGCTCGTGATTTGTCTATCATGGCTTATAACCTTATCAAACATCACCCTGAAATCCTTAAATACACTAGCCAACAGACAGTAACTGTCAAAAAAGGAACACCATACGAGGAAACCTTTGAAAATTACAACTACTCCTTGCCTGGTGCTGATTATGGCCTCAAAGGAGTCGATGGCCTAAAAACAGGCTCAAGTCCTCGTGGAGATTACAACTACATCTCCACATGCAAACGAGAAAATCAACGTGTCATTTCAGTTATCTTGGGCGTTGGAAATTGGGAAGACGAAAGTAGCGAAAAAATCCGTCATGCCTTCGGTAACTCCCTCATTGAGAAAATGTTTAAAGACTATTCCTACAAGAAAGTCCTAAGCAAGGGCAAACAAAAGATTGATGGTAAAAAATACGATGTCCAAAAAGATGTCTATGCCACAGTCAAAAAAGGACAAGAGCCTAAGATTAGTGTTAAAGATGATTATGTCCTTGTCGATAATGGCTTAAAAACAGTGTCACCTAAGATTACAGCAAGTACTGTCAAGGCAACTAAAACTGGCTTCTTCCTCTTTTCAGGAGGTAAAAAAGAGAAACAAAAAAGCAATAAGCATAACTTTATGAAACATTTTGCCTTGTTCTGCTTTCTCTTATTACCACTTTACGTGCTCTACTTAATTTTTATCAATGAGAAAAAACGTCGTCAAAAAGTCAAAAAAACGCCGTCAAGCTCGACAAATCAATAACTAAAAGAACGTGCTCAACCGAGCACGTTTTTAGTTGTCTCCAAGAAATGTTTTGAGATGAGACATCTCATTTCGCATTTGTTCCAATCCCTCTTGATAGATGGCCTCAAATTTTTCAGGATCCTTCTCCAATCGACCAACTTCAAGCGCATGCTCTGGACGAATGGCATAAAGATTGCCAGTTTTTTCCAAAGCCTCAATCTTTTCAATACTCTTATTGTAGTGGATATGGCGATTTGATGCTACTTGGACAAATTCAGGATATTTGCGGTAAAAGAGCTTGTAGATTCGCTTACTCGTTTTAGATGGCTCTTTACGATAACCCTTAGGACGCGTCAGAACGACAATAAGTTTGTCAAAGCCCAAATTCTCCATAAAATCAATGGGAAGACTATCAGACAGTCCACCATCCATATAGCGTTTACCCTTGTACTCGACAATTTCAGAAACCAAAGGCAGGGCGGAACTTGCACGAAGGGCTTCCATTTGCTCAAAGACATGATCAATCTTGATATAGTCTGGTTTGCCGGTCTCAATATCTGTAGTAACCACATAGAAGGGAACGCCCGAATCAGCAAAGGCCTCCTGATCAAAAACGTCTAACTCCATTGGAACCTTATAATAGGAGAACTCCTTATTAACGAAGTTACCGGTCGTCAGCCATGACCAGAAACTCATGTAGCGACGGTCTCCCATGAATCGTTTGTTGTAGCGAAGGGCTCTTTTGGGCTGGTTAGAAAGGTAATTAACACCAAAAAGCGCTCCAGCTGATACTGATACAACACCGTCTACTTTGATTCCAGCTTCTAAAAAGGCATCTAAAACACCAGCAGTGTATAAGCCACGCATGCCTCCGCCTTCAAGGACTAAACCTACCTTCATTCTAAAATCTCCTTCTTGATTGGTTCTGCTAGGACTTGATAACCTTGTGGACTCAAGTGTAAACCATCCGTTGTGTAAGTGTCATTTAACTGTCCTTGGGCATCTGTCAGGTAATCATAAAGATCAACATAGGTCACACCAGGGAGAACAGCTAATTGTTGATTAAGTTCACGGACAGTCGCATTATTTCGAATCTTAACCTTAGAAGCATATTGTGAATTTTCACTAACCGGAAAAACACTCAGCAAATAGACCTCAGTAAAGAGGGATTCCTGACGAACTGTCATGATAATATCGGAAATACGATTGACAATATCTCGAATGGGGTAGCCCCTTCCGATGTCGTTAATACCAATCAAGAGTACCAATTTACTGGGTTCCAAATCTAAAACTTGCTCTTTAAGGTGTTCTAAAAGCCAAACCGAGTCTGTTCCAGCAATCCCACGGTTTACCAAGGGGACCTCTCGACCCAAATATTTTTTCAATGCAAAAAACTCCGTGATGGAGTCCCCTGCAAAAACAATTTGGCCTTTGTCTAACTTCTGATTTTCATTCACAAATTTGTCTAAACGCTCTTCTTGATAGGCCACAAGCTCGGGCCTAGTTGTTTCAATCATACTTCATCCTTTTTTCTTAAATATTATACGCACTACCGTGATCAAAGCTAGAAAAGTTCCAAGTCCATGAAATAGCCAGGCAAGATTTTCAAAACCTGATTTATTGGCCAAAAGGGCACCGGAAAGTAGAAATCCCAATGTCAACAAGGCTAAAACCAGATTATTTAAAACTTTCTCAAAGACTTTAATTCGACCTGAAAAGTTGATAAAATCATGGTTTACCACAATTCGTCCGTTTAAAATCTGCTCTAAGAGCTGATGTAGGCGACGCGGAATATTTTTTCCATTGCGAATCAGATAAAAGAGTTCAATCAAGATACTCTCTTTATTCGGGGCCTGCCTAAGCATGTCAGGGCCCATATTTTCTAGGAAATAATCCTTGGCCAAAGTCATCAAATCCATATTTGGGGCCAACTCTCGGAAAATACCTTCAATTTGAAGCGAAGCCTTCTCCAAAATGGTAATTTGAGACGAGGCTTTAAGATGATTCTTCTGGAAAATAGCCAGTAAATCCTCTAGTAAATCTGTCATGGATAGACTTCCCAAGTCAACACCAGAATAACGCCCCAGCATCTGCTCTACATCCTGACTTAGGACCGCACGGTTTAGACCATTATCAAACTGGGTAACTGACAAGATAGCCTTAGTCATGCCGTCAACATCCTGAGCAGTAAAACTATATAGGATGTCATTTAAGGACGCACGCATCCCAACTTCCAACTCTCCCATAATCCCAAAGTCAATGAAATAAATCTTACCATCACGTACCAAGAGATTTCCAGGATGAGGATCACCATGAAAATAGCCGTCTTTGAAAACCTGCTTGATAAATGACAACATGAGTTTCTTGCCCACATCTTCCAGGTCATAGCCAGCCTCAATCAGTTGGCTGTAGTCATTAAGTGGAATCCCATCGATGTACTCTTCGACTATGAGGTGTGGCGTCGTAAAGGAATCATAGACCTCCGGGACACCTAGACAAGCAACAGCCCTGTTATTTGCCTTAAAACGCTTCATGGCCTCTGCTTCATTTCTGAAATCAAGTTCCTTAATTAGGGTTTCTCGCAGATTTTCCAAAACCTCCTGAACATCGACCATAGGTATAAAATGCTTTGGAATATGGCGTGCAAGCTTAATGAGAAGCTGAATATCTTCCTTAACGACCTCATCAATACCAGGTCGCTGAATTTTTACAATCACTTCCTGACCAGATAACAATCTAGCCCTATGGGTCTGAGCTACAGAACCAGAAGCCAAGGGCTCTTCCGAGAAATCAAGGAAACTGTCAGAAAGCCCACTAGGTAATTCTCGCCTAATGGCCGTCATGACTTCCTCTTTATTCAAGGGAGGAACTGAGCTCTGGAGTTTTGATAATTCTCTGATATAGGCCTCTGGCAAAAGGTCAGAGCGCGTGGATAGGATTTGACCAATTTTAACAAAACTAGGCCCCAATTGCTCAAAGGCTTGGCGTAGCTTGACAGGTGTTGTCTGTTGGTCTTGAGGAAGGTGTTTTTCACGATAAGAAAGGAGACCAACTGACGAGAAAACCTTCAACACATGTCTCAATCGTTTACTTGCCATTTTAGTCTCCTTACATTTTATTTATTTTGACTGAGCAAAGCGTCAAGTTTTTCTTCAAGACGTTTCACATCATCCTTAGTCGCATACTCAATTGAAGATTTCTTAGCATCAAGTTTATTCAAAAATTCTTGAGCTTCTTCCTTACTTTGACGTTTGAGCTCTTGTTCTAGTTCCTTACCTTCTTCAACAGTCAAACGCCCCTTTTCAACTAACTCTTTGACAAAACTATCAGCTTTATCAACTGTCATAGCAGTCAAGCCAATACCAGCTAAGAGAACTTTTTTCAAATCATTCATTATCGTTACCTCCATCTAAGTAGGAAAAGCAAAGAAATAGACTAGCTACTTCTTCAGAAAATATAAGAACGTTTTCACACTTTTATTCTACCACTTTTTCAGAAAATGTGTTAATGAACATAAATTACATTCTGTAGTAGTTTAATACTCGATATGCAAATACATTCGCCGAAATACTTATTTATCAACGTTGTACCTAAATACTAAATAAGAATCTCAAGCTTTTGCTGAGATTCTTAACGATTTTCTATTTGTAAAGAGCTTCACCATTACTTTCGATAACAGACTTATACCAAGCAAATGATTTCTTCTTATAACGAGCCAAGCTACCACTACCATCATCATTACGATCAACGTAGATGAAGCCATAACGCTTACTGAGTTCAGCCGTTGAAGCTGAGACCAAATCAATTGGTCCCCAAGTCGTATAGCCCCAAAGCTCCACACCATCTTGAAGAGCTTCACCTACTTGAATCAAGTGTTTTTGAAGATAATCAATACGATAATCATCTTCAACTATTGGACCATCAGGACCGTCAACAAGGACATCCTTGGCACCCAAACCATTTTCGACAATAAACAATGGCAATTGATAACGATCATAGAAATCATTCAAAACTAGACGAAGACCGATTGGGTCAATTGCCCAACCCCACTCAGATTTCTCAAGGTAGGGATTTTCAACACCACCCATAATATTTCCTTTACCAATCGTATAGTCTTCTGGATTATGTGCGGTTGCCACAGACATATAATAAGAGAATGAAATGAAATCAACGGTATTCTTCAAGATTTCTTCATCACCAGGAGAAAATTGTATTTCAATACCATTGTCTTTGAAATAGCGTTTAATATAGTTTGGATATTTCCCACGCGCATGGATATCTGAGAAGAGATAGTTTTGATTTTCAAACTCGTGAACAGCCAACTGATCCAAAGGATTAGCTGTCATCCCATAGGCAGGCATGGCAAGAACCATACAACCAATCTTAAAATCAGGGTTGATGTCATGTCCGATCTTGGTTGCTGAAGCTGATGCGACTAATTCATGGTGGACTGCTTGGTAAAGATCCTGTTTAGAGAGCTCTTCCATAGGTGTCGCAATACCACCTGACATGAAAGGTGCATGTAGAACAGAGTTCACTTCATTAAAGGTCAACCAATATTTGACCTTATCTTTATAACGTGTGAAGACGGTACGGACATAGTTTTCATAAAAACCAATTAATTTACGATTAGTCCATCCATTGTATTCACGCGCCAAGTTGAGGGGTGTTTCATAGTGAGACAAGGTTACAAGTGGTTCGATGCCATACTTAGCCAATTCATCAAAGACTTTATCATAGAAGGCTAGGCCAGCTTCATTTGGCTCAGCATCATCACCATTTGGGAAAATACGAGACCATGCAATTGACATACGAAAGACCTTGAAGCCCATCTCTGCAAAAAGTGCTATGTCCTCTTTATAACGGTGATAGAAATCTATACCTTCTAGCTTTAGATTATCTGCTGTTGGTTGATCTGTAATCAAAGGATTCAAAGACCCAGGTTCAAGTGGAACACCACCCTTTGGCGTCACATCCTGTACAGACAAACCTTTGCCATCTAAGTTATAAGCACCTTCAAATTGGTTGGCAGCTGTTGCACCACCCCAGAGAAATTCTTTTGGAAATGTGTAAGTCATCTTTTATCTCCTCGTCTTGTTTAATATACTAATAGTATAACACTTAGAAAACGATTACACTTATACTATCTTATTGACATCTGATACTATAGTACGAAAAAAACAGACCCAAGTCTGTTTTAATTAATCATTATTTTCAATAGCATTTGCTGCTTTGGCCTCTTCTCGCCTAACAACATTATCTTTAACAATCTGATAAAGGGTGGCGGCTACTGGCACAGAAACCAACATGCCCAAGATACCACCCAAAGCAGAACCTATGGTGATAGCGAAGATAACCCAAATACCAGGAAGTCCGGTAGAGCCACCAACCACATAAGGATAGATGAGATTTCCTTCAAACTGCTGCAAAATAACCACGTAGGCAATAAACAAAAGTGCCAAGGTCACAGAGTGTGTCATAATCAAGATGGTACCAATTGTCACACCGATATAGGCCCCCACAACTGGTATCATAGCTGAAAAGCCAATCAGGATAGAAATAGTCGCGGCGTATGGAAAATCAAAGATACGCATCCCAATATAACACAAGGTTCCCAAGATACAAGCCTCAATCGACTGATAAACAAAGAAATTGCGGAAGCGATTATTGAGAATAGCAACCACATAGTGGAAAGTCTTACCATAACGTCCTAAATAGACATCTACCAAACGATTGACCTGATTTCCAAGTTTTTCTTTCCCAGCCAAAACATAGCAAGAAAAGACGATACTAATAAAGAGATTAATCAAGGTTGATGGTAGACTCGTTAACGAAGTCAAGAAGCTTGTCAAACCATTCATGATTTGTTGAAGCAACTGAGCACTGTAGCTATTGATTAGCTCTCTAACCTGTGTCACACCACCAAGATCTTGAATAATTTTTTGCAAGGACTTGTTTTTAAGCAGCCAATTAATCAAATTATTAATAGCTGAACGGTCTTGACTAATCAATGTGTTGATACTGTCAATCAAATCGGGAAGAACAGTGAAGACTACCCAAGTAAAGACCAAACCAATGGTCGCCAATGCCGAGAGCAAAGAAATAGGACGCTTGATCTTAGCTATAAAACCAAATGGAATAAACTTGACCAGTAGCTTCTCATAAAAAGACATCAGGATATTGACCACAAAGGCAATCCCTGCTCCAACCAGGAAGGGCTGACTGGCAATGTAAATAGTGTTACAAATTGAAACAACGGTTTCCCAGTAAGTATAAATCAAGAAACAGCTGAAAAAAAGGACAGCCAACCAAATGAACTGATTTTTTGTAAATTTCATAGGCACTCCAAAATTTAAAATACCCTTCCATTATACACTAAGAAAGGGTTTCTTACTATCTTTGATCATAGAAAGCCGCTAAAATTCCACCAACTCTTGATCAGCTATTGGATCTATCAGCTTGACAAAGTGAAAGCTCGATCCATCGTAATCAAAAACTAAGATGGCACAATTGCCTGGACAAGACTGAAAGGCCCGCTCTGGCTCAACGGCATGAAGAAAAGTCATCAAGGCTCCAGCGTGACTAACAGCTAAAATAGATTGGTCAGGATGCTTATCTACTATCTCCTTAGCACTCGCAACAACACGCGCAACGAACTGATCCTGACTTTCCCCACCAAACTGGGCATAGTGGTCACCAAAATGCCCCACAACAGGTGTCTTGGGATGAAGATACTCTGGCTGACCTTCAAAAATACCAAAATGCATTTCTTTTAGCCCCTTAACACGTTGATAATCAGTACGCCCAGTCGCCAATTCAATGGTATCAGAAGCTCTTTCAGTTGTCGTACAATAATACTGATCAAAAGTCATATCATGTTTTTCAAAATAAGCACGGACCTGACGAGCTTGGTCCCGACCTTTTTCGGTCAATGGAGAATCACACCAACCTTGAATCCGATTGAGTGTGTTAAAAAGTGTCTGTCCATGTCGCATTAAATAGAGTCGTGTCATTCTTCGCCTCCAAAGATATACTCTTCTTCTACAGGATTATATACTGAAACCAGTTCAAATTGCCCTTGATCATAGGTAAAATGTAAGATGCAACAATTTTTAAGACCACGAATATCTGGGGCGGGATTTAAAACACGTCTACAAAACTGCAAAATAGATGGTCCATGACTAACTAGCAAGGACTTAGAACCATCGGCCACACTCTCCATGATGGCCCTAATAGTTAACTCCATACGATCCCGAACCTGGGTCGTACTCTCGCCACCAAATTGAACAAAGTAATCACCAAAGCCTTGTCCATCAGGTAAGGTTTTAGGAGTAAGATACTCTGGCTGGCCCTCAAAAGCTCCAAAATCCTGTCCCTTAAGACCTTTAAGTCTTTCATAGTCTGTTCGTCCAGTCACAATTTCTAGGGTATCACTAGCTCTCTCAGAGGTTGACGTAAAGACATGATCAAAAATTGGCTCCTGCTTGGCTAGATACTGACCAGCCTTTTTAGCCTGTTCGATCCCGACTTCCGTTAAAGGGGCATCGCAGACCCCCTGAAGCCTATGCTGAACATTAAACCGTGTTTGTCCATGCCTCATTAAATAAAATTCTTTCATAATGTTACCTCTAAACCAGAAATCGGATCAATCACCTGAAGAAGCTCCAATTGACCTTGGTTATAATCATAAACACAAACATTACAATTTCCAAAGCCCACTCCTTCAGGAAAGGCCAAGTCCATGAAAATGATCAATCCCCATAAAGCCGCTCCATGACTAACAAATAGAAGATTCTCATCACCCTCTTTAGTATGCTCTTCTGCTTTCTCTATAACAGTCTTTAAAACCCTCTGGCCAACCTGACGGATATCTTCCCCTCCATATGGAACCAAAAGATCTTCGAAAGATCGTGTGCCAGGTCGATGTTTTGGCAAGAGGTGCTCAGGTTGTGCCTCAAAAGAGCCAAAATTCATTTCTTTAATTCCTTTAAGCTGAGTTACAGTATACTCGGGCGCCACAATCTTTGCCGTGTCAGTTGCTCTCTCTTGCGTAGATGAATAGACAGCGTCAAAAGAAATACCTTTCTTAGCAAAGTACTGCTTAGCTTCTTCCGCCTGCCAGATCCCATTTTCAGTCAGGGGAGAGTCACACCATCCCTGAACACGCTTTTGTGTATTAAATAATGTCTCACCATGTCGCATTAAATATAACTTCATTACTTTTACCACCCTTTTTTAAGATAAACCTAAATAATCTTCTAAGATAGTCAAGACCCCTTGATTCTTATGGTGCGGTGCTATTTGGTCTGCCACTTGTAAAATAGCTGGACTGGCATTTTCCATAGCATAAGAGCGGCCAGCCATTTGCAGGAGCTCAAGATCATTGTCTCCATCACCGAAAGCCATGATATTATTTTCAGACAAGTCCCAGTGGTTAAGAAGCTGCTTGAGTCCCCAAGCCTTGTGCATGCCTTTTTGAATGAAGTCAATAGCACCAAAACCACTGGGAACAGCAACTAGATTGCCATCAAAATCACGATTAAAAGCCTGTGACACACGATTAGCCTCTTCAGGACTGAGCAACATGGTAATCTTGATGAAATCATCATCTAAATCCTCCAGCCCATTCAAACGTTGAATGGATGCTTCCATGGCGGCTTGCTCTTCTTCTGTTATCATCTCAGCAAAATTAACCCTAGTCCCTTTTAACATATAGGAGCCTTGAGCACCATTAAATATAGTCGGCCTATCCAACAAATCATAATTAAAATAGCTTAGCAAGTTTTCAACATCATTTGATGCCATAAACTCCTGACATAGAAGCTTGCCATAGCTAACCACCTGACCACCATTTTCGGCTACAAAATGCAGGCGGTCAAAAGTCTCCGCAAACATGGGTTTAAGGCGACTCATACTATTACCTGATGCAACGACAAAGTGCATATCACGCGCAGCCATAGCATCTAAAATCTGACTAAAACGCTCCTTGTCATAGCTCCCTTTATCGTCTAAAAATGTTCCATCCATATCTGTTGCAATCACCTTAATGGTCATAAAGAACCTCCTTGACTAACTTACTCTTATTATAACCCTTTTAGAAAACGCTTACCAGTACCATACTAAGAAAAACTGATACTATTCTTGGATATTTAATGGTCTTAGGATTGTTTTGTAAGCCCAGATTGTTTATAATGATAGTATGAAATTGAAGAATATTTTAAGAATACTGTTTTCTCTTCTAATGATTGGTGCCATCGTTGGGGGACTGCTCTACCTCACCATCTACTTCAACAACCGAGATATTAAGAAGCTTTCCATGCCATCAAATAAGGATGGATTGAGCTTTACCATAAAAAATAAAGAGCTCTTAGATCAGTCTGTCCTACTTGAAAAAGGCACTATTAAAAATGTAGACATGCAGATTCTATCCTTCAAGAAGGACGGAAAATATGTCCTACAAAAAGGAAGAACCGAAGATGATAATCCTGAACTCACAGAGCAAAGTATTAAGTATGAAGCCAAACGTCGAGATGCCCTTGCCCTCATTAACGCTGGTTTCTGGTCCTACGAAGGGTTAGATCGTCCTTTCGCTCAAAAGGAAATCGAATTGGGCAAAACAGGCCTTCTATATGGAGATGATCAAAATAATATCACTGCCGGAACCTACCCAAATATAGACACTGCTAAAATGTTTACTCACATGGGAAGTAATGGTTGGGATACAGGCGCCTTTGGTATTATCATTAAGGATAAAAAGGTAGATAAAACCTGGGAGAAAGGTGACCCCGACCAACCAAATGCCCGTTCTATTTACGTAGAAACCTATGACGGTATTATCCGTATTATCCAAACCTATGGTCACAACTCCCTCAATAAGGGCTTGAATCACCAAGACGTATACAACCTTTTAAAAAATTTAGGCTACTCGAATATTCGTCTTGCCTTCCTGCTAGATGGTGGAGGAACGACTCGTATGTATACACGATCTGATAATGGTACGGAAAAGGTTGCTGGGGCCTTTGTCGACAATAGAACCTACATTGAGTACCTCTATCTCACCAAGCGAGATAGCAATGCTACTGACCCAAATGTATGGCGAGATCCTGAACTCGTAAAAGCAGGTAAGTCCAAGTCAATTACTTATGACGACTATATTAAAGCAATCTACTCAAACGGAAAAGTTTCAGGAACCCAATACCAGTTTAAAATCTCCAAATAATGCAAAAAATCCTCATCTTAGTGAGGATTTTTTATCTTATTTCAAATTGTTCAATGCGGTAAGTAGGTAGTGACCATCACGAATACCTTTACCAACACGCTTAGTATTTTCAAGCAAATCTTGGTAATCAGTATCTGAAAGATTGTCAATGGTAGCCTTCAAATCATGAAGCGACTCTACTGCAATCCCACAATCATTCTCAAGCACAAAGTGAGACAAGGCTGACTGTTTCCAAACTACAAGCGGGAAGCCTGATGCCAAGTAAAGGGAAGCCTTATGAGAGTTGTTGTAGCGAAGGTACTCACCAAAAACACCACTACATGTTTCAGCACTATCACCATCCCAGACAAGTCCAAAACCACCTTCAAGGGCTGCAGGAAGCTCATCAGGTAGGAATGAACCAAAGTAGGTCTCATTTGCAAGAGCTCTGCTCTCGTCGAAGCCAACACCATAAAGATTATAAGCAGGTTCTGCAGGAAGAGAGTAAAGATAACCAGCCTTTTCTTGTGCCAAATTACCAGCCACAATAATCGGCTGATTCTTAGTAAGACCAGTCTTCTCTTGGAAATTTGGAATCAAATAGTCGAAAATGCCAAGACTAACAATCTTATCTGCCTCAATCCCTTTATCAACTAAAACAGATTTCATAATTGGATTGTGGGCGATGATACCATCTGCTGCACCAAGAAGACCTGATTCTTGAATCTGAATACGAATCTTATGCTTTAAAGGGAAATTTTCAACATTGACATAACGAAGAGCTTCTAAATCGTGGATAATAAAATTAACTTTTACCCCTTTTTTCTGCGCTTTCTTGACATGATGTGTTGTAAAAAAGCTATGGTGAAGCATCGGGAATTGAATAAGCAATTCATCTCCTTGTTGCAATTGATCCAAAGCCTGACCAAAAGCCTTTGATTTATGAAGCTGTGCTTTAACAGTGCTCATCTCGTACCAATTGTCAACTGAAAGAACCAAGGCTTGATAGCCCTCTCTCTTTACAATTTCTTCAACGTCATTACGAGCCTTATTTCCTGCATTTTTAACATTGTTATCGTGTAAAAATTCTTCTTTTAAATAGTATTTCATATCTTATTTCTCATTTTTCAAAAGCTGATTTTTTAGGATAGCGTTCTTTCAAGATTTCCTTAAAACGAATGATATACTCTTCTTTAAAGTCAATGTCATCATTGACACAAAGCAGTTTTTTACGTTTATCTTTAAAGATACTCACTAACCTATCAACTTGATTTAGATCTATCGACTCTCCAAAATTCTTTGACATAGGGTAAAACTGATTACTTTCAATTTGCCAATGTTGACAGATATATTGATTAACATCTACTCCATAGTCTCTAAGTTGATTACGTGATGTTTTATCTAAAGTTTCCCCTTCAATTTCCCATAAATGTGCCAAAGTGCTTTTCTTCATTGGAACAGGTAAATGTTGATTCACATATCCCGTCGGACCCCAAGGCAAGAGTAACAAGTTTTTCAAAACTAGGGAACCATAACGGAAATTAAAGAATTTCCAAGGCGAGGATTTCAAAGCCTTCTTATTAGGAAAATGGCGATAGATTAATTCAACATTATTGTGATAAGTATTAGTAAACGGTGACCAAGGAACTAAAGCATCGTATACTGCTAAAAGCTTGGGTTGACCATTTTTATAAAAATCTGAAGGGTGACTATCTCTAATCAAGTACATATCATCATTGAAATACAAATAGTTCTCCGACAATCCTTCAATACGATGAAGATTAAGCTCAATAGCTGCTGAATTATAGGTAGGTAGGTATTCATTAGGCATAAATTCCTTATGAGTGACCAATTTGAGTTTTGGATGATCCAAATTCAACCAGTCTGGCTTTTGCCCATTGGTAATCAAATAAACATTATTTACCCAAGGAGCATGCTTTTCAATCATTCGTAACCAGTAATTAAAGATACCATAATCACGATAACGTTGCTCACCATCAATTTCTTGGTCCAAATCTGCAACTTTACCAGTCACAGCCTGTTTCTCACGGATAAACTCTGGGTCACTTCCATCTACCCAGAGAACAACGATATCAATTTTTTCTTGTGTCATTTAGTAAATTCTTTCTCAACGACTTCTAGAGCACGCTCAATGACCACGTGCATGTCGTAGTATTTATAGTCTGCCAAACGTCCACAGAAGATAACCTTGTCATTTTTCTCAGCTTCTTCTTGGTACTTAGCAAACATGGCGTTGTTCTTTTCATCATTGATTGGGTAGTATGGTTCATCTCCACGTTTCCAGTCAGCTGGGTATTCACGTGTGATAACTGTCTTAGGTTGTGTACCATACTCAAAGTGCTTATGCTCAATGATACGAGTATAAGGAATCTCACGCTCTGTGTAGTTGACCACGGCGTTCCCTTGATGGTTTTCCTCATCCAAGACTTCGTGTTCAAAACGAAGACTGCGATACTCCAACTCACCGTGTTTGTAATCAAAGTACTGGTCAATCATCCCTGTAAAGACCACTTTTTCAGCTGAAGCTTCAAGCTCTTCACGATTGGCAAAGAAGTCAACACCAAGTTCTACTTCTACATCTCCAAGCATGTTTTCAATGATGACGTTGTAACCACCGATCGGAATTCCTTGGTAACGGTCATTAAAGTAGTTGTTATCAAAAGTCAGACGAACAGGAAGACGTTTGATGATAAATGGTGGAAGATCTGTAGCAGAACGGCCCCATTGTTTTTCAGTATAGCCCTTAATCAACTTTTCGTAGATATCTGGACCAATCAACTTGATAGCTTGTTCTTCAAGGTTTTTAGGCTCAACATCTTTCATATCAGCCGTTTGCTCAGCTATCTTGTCCTTAACTTCTTGCGGAGTCTTAGTGCCCCACATAGCATAAAATGTATTCATGTTAAATGGAAGGTTGTAAAGACTGCCCTTGTAGTTAGCAATTGGTGAGTTGATATAGTTATTAAACTCAGCAAATTGGTTGACATAATCCCAAACTTTTTTATTTGAGGTATGGAAAATGTGAGCACCATACTTGTGAACGTTGATACCTTCAACATCTTCACAGTAAATATTGCCACCGATGTGATCACGCTTGTCAATCACTTTTACTTTTTTGCCACGTTTTGTAGCTTCATGTGCGAAGATTGCTCCAGACAAACCAGCACCAACGATAAGATAATCGTACATTATAAACTCCTTTTTATAATTTAACTATTCGATTGATATAAGGGATTTTCATTAATATCATACTTATTAGAAAACTAATCACTAATGTGAAAACAGGGAAAAATAAGTGTGCACCTTCTATGTTAAACCCTATCAACTTTTGCCATATTTGCATAACATAGGTATGTATAATAAATACCCCCATCGTTTGGACTGATAACAAGTAGATCATTCTATGTTTAGAAGCATCCATGGTTAGCGTCAATAAGGTAAGAAATAGTCCTAAACTAAT
Organism: Streptococcus salivarius; assembly: GCF_000785515.1. Lineage (NCBI taxonomy): Bacteria > Bacillati > Bacillota > Bacilli > Lactobacillales > Streptococcaceae > Streptococcus > Streptococcus salivarius. The sequence continues at coordinate 1,064,876 of NZ_CP009913.1, read as the reverse complement.
TACTTTTACCAAAAGATTGTCATAAAAATATTCAGCAAAAAGATTATGATAAGTAGTTTTTGCTATGAAAAATAATATTATCGGTGAAATCAATAACAAAAGTAAGCTAACTATTTTCATCCATCCCTTAAAGATTGATTTTAAATTATCTATATTGAATTGTGCTACAAAACCACCTAAAATGTAGTAAAAGAACCAAGTCCATAATCTAAACGTCTGTATAACATAAATTTGCACTGGCATTTGAAGCAAAAAATTTATCAATTCAAAAATCAAACCAATAATTGTTAATACAGATAGAAAGTATAAATAACTTCTTTTTGAATGTAAATACTTCTTCAATATCGGCAAGCATAAATAAATAAGTATTAGTGAGCCGAAAAACCAAAATTGGAAGAAATAACTCTTTTGTATCAAAGAAGCCAAAATTTTTTTAATTGGATTAATTGTGAAGTCTCTTTTAAGAAACCAAATGATAACGGTCCATGAAGACACTGTTATTAGAACCCATTTTATTTTATGTAGTATATAGGGATATGTTATCTTGCTCTTACCCAATAATAAATAACCATTTACCATAAAAAACAAGGGAATTGAATAAGTACCTAGATAATATAAATAAGATGAGTAATTCCATCGCCCTGTTTCCTTAAACCCTGGCATCGTAGTATGAAGCAAAACAACTCCTATACAAGCAATTACTTTTATCAAGTCTAAGTTTATATTCCGTGTTTTCTTCATTTCTAATTTTTTCCTATTATTTGTTTTAATTCTTTAACATCTACCACTTTCAAAACTAGAATAGCAAGAAGGTAAATGAGGCCACCAAGCACTGCATACACAAGAACATTTAAAGTAGGTGGAAAATGCAAGAATGGTTTTGCACTTAGCAACAAGCCATACATCATAGCAGATGCGCATACAATTTTTGCCATAGACTCAAGAATCGGTACTTCTTTGAGGTAAGGAAGGCTGAAGTACAATTGAATGAACCATACCAAAGCCTCTGTTAAAACTGATACAATTGAGGCCCCAACAAAGCCAAATGGAGGAATTAACAAGAGATTAAGTCCAACACTGACAACAGCCGGAATAGTCGTAGAGAGCATAAACTCACGATGTTTATTGTGTGGAATCAAAATCTGGATTCCCATAATATTTGTCCAACCAATAAAGAACATCCTAAAGACCATGATGGCAATGGCAATATTAGCTGCTTGGAAGTCCTTTCCTAGGAAAAAACTAACAAAGTCTTTATTGACAACCAAGAGACCAGCAATAATTGGGAAAATGACGAGATTATAAATCAAGAAAGAGAATTCATGCATCTTGTTAACAGCCTTATAGTCTCCACTAGACAAAAGACCAGATACCCTTGGAAGCATTACACTTCCCAATGAAGTCACCAACGTCAACAAAATATTAATTATTTTCAAAGCCTGATCATAAATCCCTACATCATTTGTCGATGACAAGGCACCCAACATGGTACGATCCAAAGTCACGTATAGTGAAATGGCAACCTGAGGGAGAAACAGCAAAATAACAGGTTTAAGATGTTTCTTAGCATAGGATAAATCAAATTGTGGTTCTCCAATGTAAGGTCTCGCTGGTAACCACATACTTAATTGCCCAAGCAATTCAAAGAAGGTCAATAGGAAAACATAGAGATACAAATCACCAGGTGTTTTCACAAATAGGAAGATAGAAATAACTCCTAAAACCTTTACTGTTGTATTCCTTGCGGTAATACGACGAAAATCCTCCAAACCTTGGAATAACCAAGAAATGTCCATTCCTTTCGATATCAAACTTAGACCTAAGATATAAGCCACCATATTTTGCATACCAGGAAAGAACAAACATAATGATGTATACAAGACTAGAGACAATATAGTCGCAATCAATTGGAGAGTATAAATACCCCAGAAATTTTTACGAATATCCTTTCGATGCCCTGAAATCTCCTTAGTACCATAGTTAGCAACTCCCAAAGTAGCCAAAAGAATAAAGTAGGTCACAATCGAATTAAAGTAACCATAAGTACCTAAATCCTTTGAACTGAAAATACGAGTAACATAAGGTGTCGTAATAATTGGTAAAACAATGACCAGTAATTGATAGGAAAGATTGTAGGCGTAATTTTTTAAAACTTTCATAAGTATATGACTCTGTTTAGACTTTCTAAATGATATACCTCTGCTTCAATTACAAAAAATCTTTATCAGTCTTCATCACAAAGAGTCGACTAATCAATAGGATAAGAGGTGAGTAACGAAGAACCAGCATTTGGGGGTCAAACATGCCATGAATGATCATAACCCCCAAGCAGGCAAGAATGATATCTTTTCGGTTAGTTACAAAATAATTCATGACACGTGTTAATGCAAATAACATGAATGCACTAACAGCCAATCCATCAATTACGAGTAACTGCACAAACGAGCTATCAATAAAGTTATAGTTGCTTGAAAAATTACCGAAGATGTCCAGGGTGGTAAATGAAATTGGTCGACCTAATAAGGAAACTCCGAAGTTTCGGAATCCTTGAACACTCAGTCTTAGACGATTATGTGTAAATTGGTCAACAAGATGGAATAAATCACCAGTTGAATAGAAACAGAAATAGAGGGTTATAGCCAATGCAATAATAAAACCATATTTGGCAAGATTCGCTGTTATAACATTACTATCTATGAAATCAAACTTAAAGACCTTAAGACTGAATAACGCATAAGTCAAAATCAAGAGACTTAGATAAAGTGGACTTGAGGTTGAGGTCTGTTGGTACATATAAAACGTAGCAAACAGCAAAGCTAACAACTCCAGATAAGAAACTTTCTTTCCTCTGAACATTAAGTAACTACATAGGGCAAAAAACATACGCTGAGAGGCAAAGGACACATAGTTGAATCCTAAACTATAACGATAACCACTATCAGCACTCATCAACATATTTGAAATAATACCCATCTTACTAGCTAGAATAGTTACAAACAGCACTAAAAATGTGGCGAAGGAGAAAGTCCCTAATAACTTCTTGAACTCTATATCCCTAGCTGAAAAAACTAACAGCAAAACGTTAATATCAGGAAGACCATCTCGATTTTTTGACACAATTAACATGGTCAAGGTAAATAATAGGAAAATTATTAATTCCTTCAAGTGGTATCTGAAATAATTAATGGTATCAGGAAGATTAATGAGTTCCTTTATCGTAATCATACCTATTGTAAAATAGAGCAAGATACGATAGAGTGACAAAAAACCATCCACTCTTACAAAATAAGTTGTAGTTACCAGAGATGCAAATAATACCCAAATAAAAAGAGTAAATAAATAGATTTTCTCTGAGATAAAGCGACTGCTATTCACAAGTACTTTCCATACCTTTCAATTATTCTTATAAATGTTGTAATACCATCTGTATTTTTTTAAGATAAATCAGAACAACATACATTCGACATTTCAACAACAGTTTTATGAGTGGATTCAATGCAGAAGAATCATTCTTTATAAAATCCTCTATCTCTTGTCTTTCACATGTATCTTTAACAAGCTTAACTTTTCTATTTACAGATAAATTCTGTTTCGTTATATTGTAGATGTTACTCATCAGTATTCTTGATTTTACAGTATTAACGAAGTTTGAACTATCCAAATTCCAGTCAGAAAGTAGATTATCAACCATCTTCAATTCTTGAAGCTGATATTGAAGACGTTTAGGGTTATAGCCCGACATGGCGGAACCTTTTCTACCAATGACATAAACGTAGTAGGAATCTTGAGAAAGATAAATCTTGTTGACTTTACGATAAACATCAAGATTAAAGCGAACATCTTCACCTAACTCATACTGCTCAAAAGAAAGGTTATTTTCAAGAAGAAATTCTCTGCGATATATCTTATTCCAAATTGTGTAAAGCATATCCGATAAGAATAAGTCAATAAATATCTTGATAAAACCATCCTTGTCGTAACTCCCTTTAAACGGAAGTGACTTTTCAGTACGCTGCTTCTCAGTTAAATCTTCCTCAAAAGAATTGTAATAACTAAAAACAGCCAAATCCAAATCTGAGACTAGCTTATCTGCAAAATCAGCAAAGAGATTACCAACAAGATAATCGTCACTATCAACGAAGTAGATAAACTCTCCCCTGGCTTTGGACAAGCCAAAATTACGTGCCGCACCAACACCATGGTTTTCAATATGATAGACTGAGATATTTGAGTACTCGCTAGCATAAGTATCGCAAATACTACCACTACTATCAGTAGATCCATTGTCTATCACTATAATTTCCAAGTCATCATAATTTTGAGAAATAATACTTTTCAAACAACGATCAATGTATTTCTCAACATTATAAACTGGAATAATAACAGAGTATTTCAAATTTGACTCCTAAAATAATTTCAAAAAACGTTTTGTATACTGAAGGCTAGTTTTAACAATTTTAGTCTAAACAGTACATATTTTAACTTATTTGGTTGGTCTTTCATTTGAGAAAGAGAAACACTATTCTTAAGCAATTCTTGTTTCACTTCGTTAGTAATTTCTATATATTTTTTATCTAATTTAGATTTATACAAACTTGCTAGTATATGAACCAATCCGTTTACATAATAAAGTTGAGATATTTGCAACTCTTCTTTATTTAATTGTGAACGGACAAAGTCAGAATAGAAAAGTTCTTTGTAGAATCCAAACATATTACTAAATTTCTTTTCATTCCATGACTGAGTAATAGAATCAGGATTATCGATTAGATAGTGATAATACTTTTGATTGGTTGCATAGACCTTTTTAGCTGATAGAAAGAGTTTGTAATTAGTGCCAAGATCCTCATAGTATTTACCAATAGGAAACTGAATGTCATTATCAGTAAATAAAGACTTTCTATAGATTTTATCATTAGCAAAACCAGTAATATAACTATGCTTAAGCATTTGCACAAAAGCAGCTTTACCCTCAAAAACTTGAGTCACTAATGAATCCGAAACTATAGCATCTTCTTCACCTTTCACGAACTCACGATTAAAAGAGATAATATCAAACTTCTGGGATTCCACCACTTCTGCTAACGATATAAAGGTGTCTGGTTCAATCCAATCATCTGAATCAGGGAAATAGACATATTCTCCCTCAGCATGAGAAATACCAGTGTTACGAGCTGCAGATAGTCCACCATTCTTCTTATGAATAACTGATATAAACTCATATGCTTTAGCATAGTCATCACAAATTTGAGGAGAATTATCGGTACTTCCATCATCTACAAGTAAGATGTCATAGTTCTTCCACTCTTGAATAAGGATACTCTCAATACAACGTTTTAAATATTTTTCAACATTATAAACTGGAATGACAACAGTTAAAAGTGGTTTCATAGATTATTTACCTAATTTTTTATGTTAAGTCTTCTCCACCCTTATTCAACCAAGTAACGGTATTAAAATAACGGTGGTAAGTTTTTAAATCGATACCAACATGCCCTTGCTTCTCAGCCGATTTAAAGTGGACCAATGAAGGTAAGTCACTATAATTCTTTGAAGAGAAAATGACCTTACTCTTGTATGGAAGCTCTTCAAACTCTTTCATCAACTCATACGTGCAGGCATCATTATCATTGAACTTGAAATACAAATTATCCCAATGCATTCTCTTCAAACGGCGTTCCCTTTTTTGAGTAGCTTCTTCTTCATCTGCATAATGCAAAAAATGAAGTTCAATATCATCAAGAAGTGCAAGAGGATAAGCATTATCAAAGTCTTTGATATATTTTGATTCCTTAACAAATTTCAAGGGGATGTCTCCGCTCAAATAGTGTTTTAAATTCTTGAGCATCTTGATGTAATCAGGCGAAAAGACAAACATCCCGACAAATGGTGTTTGATAAGGCAAGCCCAACTCCTGATAAACTTTCCCAGCCCAACAATTATCACAAATAATCGTGAAATTTTTATTCTTGAGTCTTCGTCTAGGAATAAAATTAATAATTGGATAAACGATACGTTTTAATTTATTTTTTAGTGTTTCGCTGTTCATAATAGTACTTCTTAGTACTTCTTATACAACTCCGAGAAATTACGAATATAACTTTGTAATGAAAAGAGTTCTTTTTGGCGTTTGACAGATGCCTTGCCAAATTGCTCTCTCTTCTCGGTGTTATCAGCCAATTCTTGAATAGCCTTAGACAATTCTGCAGGCTGATTTGGTGTGGCAAGAAGGCCATTTTTACCTTCCTTAACCATTTCACAGACACCACCATGACGGTAGCCGACTACGGGTTTGCCACAAGCCATTGATTCGAGAACTACAGTTGGTAGAGGATCTGGATTGGTACTTGGCAAGACAAAGATATCAAACATATTATAGAGCTCTGTCGTCTTGCTATAATAATCGATACGTTTAATCTGCCCAGCTACAGGTGAGTCTGATATAGCCTTCTCCAGCTCATCAACTCGCCATTCTTCACCTTCAAAAGCACTCCCTGCCAGAAAGGCTACTGCTTTTGGATTAGCCTTTAAGATTGGAGTCACAGCTTCTAAGAAGTCGCCTTGACCTTTCCATGCATTCACTCGACCAACCATTCCGATAACCAAAGCATCCTGTGCGATACCAAACTGATCACGGACTGCACTAGCATCCATTTCATGATAGACGGCATTGTCAACACCATTATAGATAACTTGAACTTGGTCATTTTTTACAAAGCGAGACTGCTTGACGTGGTTAGCCACAGCATTTGAAACTGTCACAATCGTATCCGCATAACGCCCCATCAAAAAGTTGATAAAATCAGAGATTGCTTTTGGTTTAACGATAATTTCATGCACATGCCAAATCAAAGGTAATTTCAACTTACGTTTGAGATAAATCCCCTCAAGTACCGCAGTCGTATTATTGTGAATAAGAGTAATGCCATTATCCTTAGCATATTTAGCAATTTGCTTTGAATAACGATTATAAGAGCCAAAATACTCAAGAATTCCCTTAGGATTAAAATATTTACGGCGCAAGATTGGATAATCGATAACTTTTACCTTAGCCCCAACCTTTTCCAATGCACTCACTAAGACACCATCGTTAGGCAAGATGACATGAGCTTCAAAGGCATCTTTATCCAACCCCTTAATAAGCTCCAACAAAACCTTGTCAGCACCATACATTTCGGCACCAGCGTGAAGATATAAAATTTTCTGCATTTCTATCCTTTAAATACTTTCTCGTAGTCTGTAACAATTTTTTCCCAAGTAAAGGCTTCAGCAATACGTTTACTTGATTTTTGATTGAGGTCTGCGATAGCTTGTTCATCTAATTGCTCAGCTTGATTAATGACACTTGCCAATTGGTCTTTTTTCCAATAGAGAGCACCATCTTCACCGACTTCACGGTTAAAGCCAACATCCAACAAGAGATTGAGCTTAGTAGACTCAAGAGCCTCAAGAAGGGATGGATTGGTACCACCTACTTCATGACCATGGAAGTAAGCAAAGGCATTCTCACGAATGTATTTGAGCAATTCTTGGTCATAGACAGTCCCTACAAATTTCACACGAGGATCCTTATCAAAACCAGTTTCCTGACGCAACTTGTCGTAGAACTTGTTTTCTTCAACATTGGTAATGAGAACAAAGTCCTTGTCAGAGTTAGACGCCATAAAGCCACGAATCATAGCCTCATAGTTATTCTCAGGCACAAAACGTCCTACAACAAGGTAATAATTGTTTTCAATGACACCCTTTTCAAAGTACCACGTGCGTACCTTATCATCAACCTTAGTCAATCGAGATTTAGTTGTATCTGTCCCATAGGCAATATAAGTTGTTTGAGGACGATACTTCGCATAATCCTTTTGAATATAAGATTCAATGTTTTTACTATCACAAATCAAAAGATCTGCATGTTTTACCATGAGTTGCTCAGAAATTTTCCAATATTTACGAACTGGAAGACTCCATTTCGCACGAAGCCATTCATGACCGTCCGGGTTAACCATAAGGGTACCACCGATAGCCTTGATTTTCTTTTTAATACCTGAGATAAATGGACCGATTCGGCAAGCCAAAACATAAAAGATTGGTGCTTGGTCATTATTTTCCTTAGCAATTTCAATGGCCTTATTGAGAGCTTCGATGTCATAAGCGATGGCACGTGCAGGCCCGATATTTGGGACGTCGATATTGTAGCATTTAGCACCATTATGTTCGAAAGTGTCTGCTGTAATACCTGATTTAGCAGAGTTTTCACGCATACAAGCTACATAATATTGGATATCTTTGTCTTGTTGGAACTCTGTTAACTTCTCAACAAAGGTCTCAAATCCACCATATTTTGCTGGAATTCCCTTAGAACCAACAATATAAACTGTTTTTGTCATTTAATCACCATTAAAAGAAATGGAGAAAGCCATCACTTTGCTCCATCCTTCATTACTACTACTTTAATTGTTTTCAATAAGATTTTGATATCGCGCCAGATTGTCCATCCGTCCATATAAGCAACGTCTAGTTTTACAACTTCATCAAAATCCGTAATTTCACTTCGACCGCTTACTTGCCAAAGACCAGTAATACCTGGTTTAAAGCTGAGGCGACGTTTTTGTTCCGGTGTATAAGATTCGTACTCATCCAATGTTGGTGGACGTGTTCCAACCAAGCTCATATCACCTTTTAGAACATTCCAAAATTGTGGAAGTTCATCAAGACTCGTTTTACGAATGAAATGTCCGATTTTAGTAATACGTGGATCATTGTCCATCTTAAACATACCACCAGACATTTGGTTCTGTGCCATCAAATTCTTCTTGATTTCTTCAGCATCTACTCTCATAGAACGGAATTTATAAAACTTGAAGATACGTCCATTCTCACCCACACGGTCTTGAGCAAAAATAGCTGGTCCACCATCCTTACGAATAAGTGGATAAAGGAAGATACCAACAATCCCACAGAGCACCAAACCTACTAGAGCTCCACAGATATCAAGGAAGCGTTTAGCCAAGATATCTCCATAGCTATAAAAATGTGTTGAAAACGTAACAACCTTGAAAGGACCCAATTGTTGGATACGTTTTTCACCTTGACTCATAAATTCAAGGGCATTCAGATTAATAGAAACTGGAATTCCCATGAGCTCAAAAGGTGATGCATAATCCCAAATCTTATACTGCTCACTTGGCAGATTTATCAAAACTTGGTCTACCACTGAGTGTGTCGCATATTCAATCAAATTTTCAGGTTTAACACACTTGATAAATGGATCAGTGAAATAAGGATTATCCAAGACACAAACTGCTGTAATCCTACCGTCCATATTGTCTTTCATACGAGACAAAACATTTTCTAGACGTGCCTGATCAGAAATCAAGAGAATATTCTTGTTACTTTTACGACGTGTATAGATAGAAGAGCGGAAATACTTAAGAACAGTATTTGTAAAGTATAAGAGAACACCTGAAATCAGGGTAACATAAAGAAGTCCGCGACGTGAGATAGAAAAATTTCCATCTGCAAAAAACGAGAGGAAAGTTGCAATTAGAGCAAATACGAAACAATATTTGACAGTTGCAATGAGTTCATCCAAGTAGCCTCTATACTTAAGATTTTCATAATAACTACTGATATAGTAAGATACTACATGTACGACACCTAAAAGGACAATGCTTCCTTGGGTAATCTCTGTATAAGGTATTTTACTAGCTACCATGGCTGCAAAAACAACCACAACCAACTGTATAATACCAATTTCAATGCGACGAATTTCTTGTTTTTCTTTCACTCTAAACCCCTTTTTTATCTGTTAAGGTATAAGGAGCCGCATCATCCCCATTAATGCTATCCTTTTCTACGACGATGTGCTCTTGAATGACCTTCTTTTTGGTCTGATTTTTTTCCGTACTCGCCATATGATCCGTAAGAACCATATGATCCATACTTATCAACTGTCATATCAACTTTATTAAGGACGACACCTAAGAACTGAGAACCACTTTGTTCCAATTGTTCAACAGCCTTAGCTACGAAACGACGTTTGATTTTTCCAGCTGCTGTAACCAAAAGACTGGCATCAGCCTGATGGGCAATAATAACCGCATCAATGACCAAACCAATTGGTGGTGTATCGATGATGACATAATCATAACGACTACGAGCAACTTCCATCAAATGTCTAAAATTGTCATTTTGCAAAAGACTTGTTGGATTAGGTGGTACAGGACCAGATGCAATGACATCCAAACCAGAAATATCAGTTTGGCAAATAGTTTCATTCAGATCAGCATTTCCTGAAAGGAAATTTGAAAGACCTTTATAAGGCTCATTTGACTTAAATGTACCTGACAAAACAGAATTACGAGTATCAGCATCAATGAGAAGTGTTCGAAGCCCAACACTAGCAAATGAAATCGCCAAGTTAACAGATGTCGTTGATTTTCCTTCACCAGCTTCAACAGAGCTAATCGCAATCACTTTCATCTGTGTACCAGAAAATTGAATATTTGTGCGAATGGCATTGTAATACTCTTCTGTTTGTTTGGCAAAGTTTACTTTAGATTTTACTAACTTTAATAGAGGCATTTCTTCTCCTTAAATTTTATCTGTATCAGGGACAATTCCAAGAAGTGTCATTCCAAGGGCATCTTCTACATCTTCTGGACGGCGAATACGATCATCTAGGATTTCACGTACCAATACACCAACAACTGCAAGGAATCCTCCAAGCACTGCTCCAAGAAGCACGTTACGTTTGATATTTGGTGAAGATGGTGACTCTGGCAATTTAGCTTCTTCAAGTGTTGTGACATCTTCAACTTTTGTCACGTTTTTGATTTTTTCTGAAGCAACTTCACGAACCTTATTGGCAAGTGTTTGCGCATCTTGACCAGTTTTAGCATTAACTGAAATTGAGATAAGACGAGTATCAGTAGGAATATTAACTGAAATCATTTTAGCAAGTTCAGCTTCTGTCATATTCAATTTTTCATCTTTGATAACTTCTGACAAGACATCGTTTGATGTAATAATTTCTTTGTAGTCTTTTGTCAAAAATGTACCGGCCTGCAAATCTTGAGCAGAAAGGTTTTTGCCATCATTAGCTTGGTTAACCACATAGATACGTGTAGAAGACGTATACGTTGGTTGAATGAGGAAATAAGTTCCCAAGAAGGCAAAGACAGCGACATAAAAGGCTGTAAATAGAATAAATACCTTTTTAGTCCAAAGTTTGTGCAATAATGCAAGCACGTCGATTTCAACACGCTTCGTGTTTTCCTGAGTCATAGTTTCTCCTATATGTATTGATTTTCAAGTAGTGTTTGTGGATTTTCAACGAAAAGGTTACGAGCACGTCGCGTTCCGTAAGTCTTTTCAATAATAGCGTAGGCATCTTTCATAAATGGTGGTCTTGGACCAAGATTATGCATGTCACTAGCAACCATATGAACCAAATTTTTTTCCAAGAAATAACGGACACGTTTCTTTCTTACTTTATCTTTATCGCCAAAGAGCTTTGGTTTGAGGACATGTGAGCTATTGACTTGAGTATAGCAGCCCATATTGATGATTTCTCGAACACGATCAGCATTTTCTTCGAGGGCATCATAGCGCTCAATATGAGCAACAATTGGTGTCACCCCTGCTCGTAAAACATTGCTAAGCCCAGTATGAATTTCTTTCCAAGAGGTGCGAGCACTAAACTCAATCAAAGCAAATTGAGTGTTGTGCATGCGTGGAATGAGATTCTTTTCAAGCTTCTCCACAATGTCTGAGGTGTAATAAAGTTCACCACCATAACAAATAGTTAAGTCTGGATAAAGTGCTTCTGCTTCTTCTTTTACCTTAGAAAAGTTTGCAAAGATTTTATCCTCTGGGGTTTCAAACATTCCCTTACGACGATGGGATGTTGAAACAATCGTACGCACTCCTTGCGCATAGCTTTCGCCAATGAGGTCAAGACTTTCTTCTAAAGTTTTAGGACCATCATCAACATCAAAAACAATATGTGAGTGAACGTCAATCACTTATTTTTCCTCCATCAAATTTTTGATAGCTTGAGAGGCGCTTTCCACACTAGAATCATCCAGTTTCATCATGTAGAGACTAGAATTTGGCATAGCATAAGAGGTCAATTGTCCGGTTGAACCTGTACCTGTTACTGCTTGAGAAGTCACCGTAAATTTAGAACCTGAATCAAGTTGTGTATTGGCCAGAGCATTAATGGTATCTAGAGACATATTCGTTTGAACAGAGTCTTGTAGATTGTTAACGATTGAAGTAAAGTTTGATACAGAATTTAGTGAAGCTAACTTGTTTACAATCGCAGAAATCACTTTCTCTTGGTTCTTACCACGGTCATTGTCTCCTCCATCCAAACTATAACGCTCACGAACAAAGCCAAGGGCTTGTTCAGAATTCATTTGGATATCTCCAACTGGGAAATCAAACTTCCCGTGAAGACTCGTGAAGGCTTGATCATTATGAACTGTCACACCACCAAGTTGGTCAATCAACTTAAGGAAAGATGTGAAGTTAATACGTGCATAGTAATCAATCTTAATGCCATAAAGATTTTCCAGAGTTTTTTCAGATGTTTCAACGCCATAAATACCTGCGTGGGTTAATTTATCATACTGGTCTGCCCCTCCATCAGGAATCTTAACGTACGCATCACGTGGAGTGGTCGTCAAGAGAATCTTATGTGTGTTCATGTTAACGGTCATAATGATATTGACATCTGAACGTGACACTGTTGAAATTGAACCGTAGGTATCAATACCACTAATATAAATATTGAAGACTTTTGAATCTACTTGTTTTGCAGAATTGTTATTCTTCTTTTTAATTTTATAAGTATAGATTGTTTTTAGATTTGAAGCATAGTTACTATCGACAGACTCTAGTAGGCTAGCATAAGAGCCACTCAAGACCATAGCTTTAGATTTGCCAGACTTAAGATTGTCATATGCTTCTTGATATGAAGCAACATCATCAACTTTAACATCAACCTTTTTGTCTTTCTTTAGAGCAGACATCAAGGTGTCGATATTGTTCTTATCAACCTTAGTTGGTGCTTGTACGCTAGTAAGCTGACTAACATCTTTGATGTCACTATCCTTAGGAACCACTATGCTCATTTCTACTTCAGAAAATGCAGCCGTCTGATTCATACGGTTAGTGATATCAATCATTTGTTTAAAACCAAAAATACCAACCAGAGAAACTAGCGAGAAGATAACCAATACAGACGTTGTCACTAGTGGTGATTTCTTAGTCTTCTGAAGGAAGATGCTAATAGCAAGAACTACCAACAAACCAATGGTGATAATGATGTTCAAAAACCTAAATGATAGGAAATTATAATTGAACATTGTGAATAATAAGACCAATGCTAAAATAGCATACAGAATGGTCAACCCAACGTTGACCATCCCCCACGATCTATTACTCGTACGTTTTTGCTTACGATTCGTACGCGAACTCATATAAATTGCTCCTAAAAATTAAAATTAGACATTTCCCATTATCATTATAACATTACTATAACTTCATTTCAATTGTCATTCTTTTTAAAAAAGAAGAAACCGTTTTTCATTATGATATCTAGCATTTAATTTCTATCATTTTTTATAATATTGTAAACTTATTTTCACATTTTTAGTGGTTGAACCTTAAATTGTCGGATATTTACCTATTTATTACAAGTCTTTTTCTTCCAAATATTTTTATTTTTTTTCTAGTAGTTTGAAAATTTTTAACCTATTGATTCTTCGAGTAGATCTTAGTTACAACACAAAAGGACGACCTAATGGCGTCCTTTTACAGATTAGTCTGCAATTAGTGTTTCAAGACCAACTTTCATCATGTCAGTGAAAGTGTTTTGACGTTCCTCAGCTGTAGTGTCTTCATCTGGATTGACCAAACTATCAGAAATAGTCATGATGGCAAGAGCATCTACTTGGTGTTGAGCTGCAAGGTAATAAAGTGCTGCTGCTTCCATTTCAACAGCCTTCACTCCCCATTTACCAAGCTCAATGTTTTTTTCGAAATAATTTGAATAGAAAACATCAGAAGACAAAACATTACCAACATGTGTTGTCATACCGAGATCTTTGGCAATATGGTAAGCCTTATCCAAGAGATCGAAACTTGCAATTTGTGGGAAATCGTATTGTGGCCAATCATTACGGATAATGTTAGAGTTTGTCGCTGCGGCTTGTGCTAGAACTAACTCACGAACGTGAACATCCTCGTTCAATGAACCAGCAGTTCCCACACGGATCAATTTTTTAACACCATAGTCAACGATGAGCTCACGCGCGTAAATAGAGATCGATGGCATCCCCATTCCTGTTCCCATTACTGAGACACGTTCACCTTTATATGTTCCTGTGTAACCAAACATGTTACGAACCTCATTGAAACATACAGCATCCTCAAGGAAATTCTCAGCAATGAATTTCGCACGCAATGGATCCCCTGGAAGAAGAATTTTATCAGCAATTTCTCCTTGCTTAGCAGCAATATGAATAGACATAATATAATATACCAAGGGCATTAAAGAGGCAAAGTAAAAATAGGAAATCCGACAAAGATGCTTCGCATCTAGGAGGATTTATCTTTTTTACACAGCCTCTAGCCCGGGTTCAGTTTCAAACCCGAACTACCCTTCCTTTCATTTTTTGATGGTAAAGGAGCAGACAGAAAACAAATGAAGACTATCTATTTTCCGAGCTTTCCGCTCGTGTTCAAATCAGAACACACGCTCTACCTTTCTTAATTTTTATTTTTAAATATTTTTCTACTATTATATAGTGGATAAATAACTACTTTAAAAGTGGATTAAGCTTGAGTCAATGAATCAAGAAAATCGTATAACTTTTTGTTCATTTCAGAATAATCGTTGGCACGTAATTGTTCAGGTGTTTGAACAAAAGGCAAGTCTTTATTTTGCTTACGTAAATGCTCTTCACCGTCAGCAGCTATAAGTAAATCAATGGCTTCAAGATCAAACTCCAAGTGTGCCTGAAAGGCATAGTGTTTAGGACTGAAGCGAACAATTTGACGTGGACAACCTTGACTAGTAGCAAGAACAACTGCATTATCAGTCAATCCAGGCATATCACCATGCCAGTGGCCAGTATTTAGAGTTGTGCCAAAACCTTTGACATGCTCATCAGCTAATCCATCATCCGTAAGTGTTATTGGAAACACACCAATTTCGCGTTCTGGACTATGCTCATACTTACCACCATAGGCTACAGATAAAAGTTGAGCACCTAGGCAAACCCCAACAATATAGATATCAGCAGCAATTGCTTTTTGCATAAATGCAATCTCAGCCTCTGGGTCATAATAAGGAAAGGCCTGACAATCCTCATCAGGTGACTGAGGGCCACCCATCACAATTAGAAAATCAATACCTTCAACGGTTTCAGGAAGAACCTCTTCCTCATATACCTTGGTTGATGTGATATTATGCCCACGGTCTTGAGCCCATTTTAAATAGGCTCCTGGAACTTCGAACGTTTCGTGTAAGATAAAATGAATATTCATTGTTTTTTCTTCCATCTATTTTTAATTATCCTCGATAGTAGACTCGCTAAGATTAGTGGTACTGCTACCAGCTCTCCTTGACCAGTAAAACCTAAAACCAAGGCTATCCCAGTTAGAGGAGCATCTAAAGTTGTTCCTAAAAATACGGTTGCACCAAGTAACATTCCTAGAGTAGTATTGAGGGATAAACCAAAAATCTCAAGACATCTTGTCAATAGGAAACCCAATCCGGCACCTAAGGTAAAGGAAGGGGTTAGGGTTCCCCCATAAGAGCCTGCCCATAAAAGTAAACATACCATAAGACCTTTGACGACAAGGATAAGAGGTAGGTATGCTGAACCCCCACCTGAAAATAACCATTGTGCTAGAACCTGACCATTTCCCATGATTAAAGGATAGAAAGCTGCAATCCCACCTAATACTACATAAGATAGTGGCATGGTCCACAGAATACGTTTATCAGTCATACGACTCTTACTCGCACTTTTAGCTAAGACTTTAAATACAAGAGCAAGCGGAGTTATAGTCAATGCCAAAACGAAAACCTGTATCAAACTATTGGGATAAAGGCTCACCTTGTTAACTGCATAGATAGCTTCACCACCAACAATTGGTCGGGCGCAATAGGCCGATAGGTAGGTTGAGAAAAGAATGACGACTATATTTTTTAGTTTCCATCCAACTCCGAGAGTTTCCAAAACAAACAAAGCACTAGCAAAGGGAACTTGGTAAACTGCAGCTAAGCCCGCACCTGCACCACAGGCAATCATGAGTTGTCTTTCAGAAATTTCTAAGCCTAGTCCTTTAGATAGACTACCCGCACATAAGGCACCTAGTTCCCGTGGAGCTCCTTCTTTACCTACTGAAGCACCTGCTCCAACGATTGCTACCTGTACTAAAGCATGTAGAGTCTGACCTAGAAAATTTGGACTTCTTTTACCAACCAGTTGTTTCGTTTTACTAATGGACAGAAGCGATATCCGTCGTTGAAGGAAATACCAAAAGAGACTAGCAAAAACACCAGCTATCAGAATAACGAAGAAGCGTCGACAGGCACTTACAGAATGATACTGTAACAACAGGTCTGAGTTATCATTGCCAAAAGCAAGAAATTGTATAAATTCTATAAGGTAATGGCAAAGAATACCGACCATTCCAGAAGCTATTCCAGTTGCCAAAACAGCTAGAAATAACCTAAGCGACTTGGGAAGCCAAGTTAAACTATTTCTTCCTTGAGCACCCATATATTAGAGTTAGACTAAATTGGTTTAACCAACTTTTTCCCACTGCATTAAGAGTGGAGTCAATTCCTTTCTTGCTTTATTTTTAGGCTTCATATCATTACTTTGACTTTTAGACTATATTCTAGTAATAATGATTTTGTAAATATTATAAATAGTTTATTTCTGAATAACCTAAAGTAGTTCTTAAAAACGCAAATGGCAAAGTGTAAATTGTTTTATTATATTGCGATACCATTTCATTATAGTGTAATTTTTGATTAGCAACTAGTACTTCTGACTCTTTAATCTCAGCAATCAGATCTTTTATACTTTGATCAGCGGTAATACTTGTATCCCTTTCTATTTCCTCTAAAATCTTATTCTTTGTTTCTTCAACTTTAGTAGAGTATTCGTGTTTAGAAGAATTTCCAGATTCACCATAAAACTTACGCTTAGATTCTGAATGATTAGCTTTGTTTTCATCGTTAGTAAAATTGTTGACAGACTTTTTTTCTTCCAATAATTCTGAGACATTTTTCCTAACAGACATTTTCAACTCATGGTCAACAATCTTATCAGTTAATTCACGCAGTTGCGCAATTAGCTTTTCCACATATTTTTCTTTAATTTCAATTGCACTGTATGAAGATTTGATCAATTCTTTTAAGTTAACAGCTTTATGGTATTGAAATAGAAATGCTATTATCATGTAGCTAAAAATTGCAAATACTATAGATGCGCCTTGAAACGGTTCATAGTTTATATCACTACCACTTGAATCTATTGCAGAAAATATAACCAACCAAACGAAGGTCAATAAAGCTACTATAAAAACTCCACGAATGATACGAAATAATGGATTATTCACTAAATTTGACATCAATTATTCCTTTTTAAAGTTCAGCTAAAA
The DNA here is from genome assembly GCF_000785515.1 of Streptococcus salivarius. Classification (NCBI taxonomy): domain Bacteria; kingdom Bacillati; phylum Bacillota; class Bacilli; order Lactobacillales; family Streptococcaceae; genus Streptococcus; species Streptococcus salivarius. The sequence continues at coordinate 1,047,188 of NZ_CP009913.1, read as the reverse complement.
TTGCTTTAACCAAGCCTTTAAAGTTCTCTTTAATTTGTTCAGTCACAGCAACGACTTCTTCATGATTAAGTTCTGATTGGAAGCCAGCTGCAAAGTTTGTAATGGCTGAAATTCCAAGAACTTTCAATCCTGAGTGAGCTGCTACAATAACTTCTGGAACTGTAGACATACCAACAGCATCTGCACCCAGTGTCTTGAATGCACGGATTTCAGCTGGTGTTTCATAGGTTGGACCTGTCACACCGATATAAACACCATCATCCAATTTGATACCAAGTTTATCAGCCACTTTATGAGCGGTTTCACGGTATTCAGGTGTGTAAGCTTTAGACATATCAGGGAAACGTGGTCCAAAATCATCCAAGTTTTCACCAATCAATGGGTTTTGACCAGTCATGTTAATGTGGTCAGTGATGGCCATCAAAGTACCAGGACCATAGCCGATACCACCTGCTGCATTGGTTACAACAACTCCTTCACATCCAAGAGCTTTCATAACACGTACAGGGAAAGTAACCACTTCTAGCGGATTTCCTTCATAGAAATGGAAACGTCCTTGTAGAGCCAAAACCTTACGTCCAGACAAAGTTCCGTAAACAAGTTTTCCAGCATGACCGACAACCGTTGATTGTCCCCAGTTTGGAATATCCGCATAGTCAATGACAATTGCGTCTTCAACTTCTTCAGCCAACTCACCAAGTCCAGAACCTAAAATTAAACCAAACTCAGGTTTTTCAATTCCTTTGCTTTCCAAAAATGCTTGAGTAACTCTAATTTTTTCAAGTAGCGACATGTTATTTCTCCCTTAATTTTATTTCATTCTTAAAAAGTGACCAATTTTTGAAAAAGTTCTTGCATTTCGAATGGTTATATCAGGATAAAAAGGTGTTTTCAATAACTTCTTATGATAAGCTGTTTGGCTATAAGTTGATTTATCATACTTTCCCCAGTAGACACCAAGTTGACCAAAATGAAGTATTTCATCTTTCAACTCTAAAGAGTTAATAATCTTCTTCATTTCGGTCTTATCAAGTCTTTCAGTGAATAAGAGGACGTCTTTTCTATAGAAATCATCTTCCCACCACTTAGGTAATGAGGCCTCTTCATTTTGATAATCTTCAAGAGTAAAAAGAGAAAATACCTTAATAAATGGATAAACCTTATTTAGAAATTCCTCTAAAACTAAGAGGAGTTCCTCTTTCATCAAGGTAGAATCAAAGAAAAGATTTCCACTATTTATATAGGAAGAAACATGTGACATACCGAGTTCTTCTAACTCACGACAAAATTCCTCCATGACTACCTTGTGACGACCACCAACGTTTATCCCACGAACCAAAAATGCATAGCGCTTCATTTTAGATAAGTTTATCCAAGAAGCTTTCACCAATCATGGCTTTATCTACACCAAAGTTTTCAGCGATTGTTGCTGAGATATCAGAGAAATGACCTACTGGAATAAGTCCATTTCCTTTGAATGATGGACTGTAAGCCAAGAATGGAATATATTCGCGAGTATGGTCCGTACCTGCATAAGTTGGATCATTTCCGTGGTCTGCTGTAATCATCAAGAGATCATCTTCACGCATAGCAGCAATGATTTCAGGCAAACGTTGGTCAAATTCGTGCAAGCAATCACGGTATCCATGTGGATCACGACGGTGTCCATAAAGGGCATCGAAGTCTACCAAGTTTGTGAATGAGAAGCCATGTTTGAAGTCTTCAGAAGTCATAGCTTTAATCAAATTATCAATACCATGGCTATTTGATTTGTTGTGTCCCATATCGTGGTTGATACCAGCTCCGTTGAAAATATCATTGATTTTACCAACGGCATAAGTATCGATACCAGCTTCATTCAATTTATCCAAAACAGTTGATTCAAATGGTGAGACAGCCAAATCACGACGGTTAGATGTACGAGTGAAGTTTCCAGGCTCACCAACGTAAGGACGCGCAATGATACGCCCTAGAAGAGCTGGACGCTCAAGGGTAATTGAACGTGCATATTCACAAATACGATACAATTCAGCCAAAGGAATAACGTCTTCGTGTGCGGCAATTTGAAGAACTGGGTCAGCTGAAGTGTAAATAATCAATTCACCAGTTTCCATTTGACGAGGTCCAAAGTCTTCAATAACAGCCGTACCTGAGTATGGTTTATTAGCTTCACGAATGACTTTACGTCCTGAGAATTCTTCAATTTTAGTGAGAATTTCTTCTGGGAATCCGTTCCAGAAAGTATCAAAAGGTTCAGTAATATTGAGACCCATGATTTCCCAGTGACCAGTCATCGTATCTTTACCAAGAGAAACTTCCTGCAATTTTGTTGCATAACCAGTTGGGTTGCTCTCTGCTGGTACTGTTTTCAAAGGTGTTTCACGAGGAATATTTCCTAGACCAAGCTTAGCCATATTTGGCACATTCAATCCTACAGATTTAGAGATGTGACCAAGGGTATCTGAAGCACCGTCTGGCACACCTGCATTGACAAAGTCATTGGCATCTGGAGCAGCACCAATTCCTACTGAATCAAGAACGACTAAATGCATTCGGTTAAATTTGGACATAATAACACCACAAAGAGCTAAAATCTTTTCGAAATTACCTCTTGCCTTTCTATATTATTTAATAGTTTGAAAATAATTAATTAGTTTTCCTCATTAAAAGTGAGGGGAATAAAAATCGGACTAGGCCTTAACTTCAACGACCTTAACACCGTCTTTTCCTGCAACGATGACTTTGTTAACCATGCCATTGAACAATCCATGATCGACAACCCCTGTCATAGCTTTTAGTTCTTCACCAAGAGCTACTGGATTTTCAATCTTACCTAAATCAAGATCGATGATATAGTTCTTCATATCTGTAACAAAGCGGTCACCTTGTTCCGTAAGTCGGAATGATGGCTTATAGCCCTTAGACTCAAAGACACGGTACAGACGGTCAGCACCATATTGAACCACTTCAACTGGTAGTTTGAAAGCACCTAATTGATCAACCATTTTAGACTCATCAACCACCCAGATATATTCTTTTGTAGGTGTAGCGACGATTTTTTCCATCAAAAGGGCGCCACCGCCACCTTTAATCCCGTTGAGTTGAGGGTCTACTTCGTCGGCTCCATCAACAGTAACATCAATACTGTCAATGTCATCCACTGCCTTCAAAGGAATGCCTAAGCCCTCAGCTTGTTTAGTGGTTTGACTTGATGTCGTTACACCAACAACACTAAGACCTTCTTCCTTAATACGACGGCCAATTTCCTCTACGAAGAAGTAAGCTGTTGACCCTGTACCGAGTCCAACAACCATTCCATCTTCAACATATTTGGCAGCGGTTACACCAGCGATTTTCTTAAGTTCTTCCATGCTAGTCTCCTTGCATCTTTCTATAAATAGTCGTTCAAAACAATTATAACATGTTTCACCAGTAAATAGAAATGATATGAGGGAGGAAAACAGACCAAAAATAAACAAAATAAAAACTAGATCCTAATAGAATCTAGTTTTGATGGGGAACTAATTTAATAGCACCACTTAATCTTCTTTACGACGTTTGAAGAATCCTACAAAGGCTACAAAAATCATTGAAAGAAGTCCAATAAATCCAGCATTGCTAGTGTGCTCACCAGTTTGTGGCAACTCAGCTTGAGGCACTACAGGAACTTCAGTATCTGGAGTTGGTGTAGTTGGTGGTGTCACTGGAGTTGGAGGAGTAACAGGTGTTGGTGGTGTTTGTGGAGTAGTCGGTGGAGTTGGTGGTACCACGTGAGACTCTCTCTCAACGACATAGTTCTTGTGCCATACAACACTTGGTTTTTCAGGAGTTTTAGGTTCTACTGGTTTAGCAGGAACTTCAACTACTTTTGGTGTTGGTGGCGTTGGTGCCGTTGGACCTGTTGGTGGTGTTGGTTCAACCGGTTTTTCTGGAACTTCAACCACTTTTGGTGTTGGTGGCGTTGGTGCCGTTGGACCTGTTGGTGGTGTTGGTTCTTGTGGTTTACCAGGAACTTCAACTACCTCTGGAGTTGGTGGCGTTGGTGCCACTGGCTCTTTTGGAGGTGTTGGTGGTGTTGGTTCTTGTGGATTGATACCAACTGTTTTAACGACTGGTTTAACCGGTGCTGTTGGTGGTGTTGGTGCCTTAGGTTCTTCAGGTTTTTCACCTGGATTCTTAGGCAAACCAAGGTTAGAGTTGATTGCGAACCAGTAAACTGTTGGTGCACCATCAGCATTTGCACCTTCAGCAGTAAATACCAAATGACCATTAGTCATCTTGATACCTGCACCTCCATAGTAGAGGTAAGGTGAATCAGCGTTATCCCAACCTGTCAATTCTGATGTTGTCTCACCATTAAAGACTGCACCATGGTCAATGTATTGGTTATCATTGACTGATGTTACTTCTTTAGTAGCAGCATCATAAGTAACTGATGATTTTGGAATAGCGATGAATTGGTTATCACCAATATTTACATATTCTTGGTGGCGTGTTGATTGGTATTTTTTCTTAGGTGTGAATGTAATCAAACCAGTTTCAGCAGAAACGCTGTATGAACCAATAACATCATCTTTATCACCAAACGTATAATCTTGGTTACCAAGAGCGTGTCCATTACCGCTACCTGAAGCATTAAGAGTTGTTACATCAGATGGAATTTCACGTGAGACAACCCATTCTGAACCATTCCAGTCAGTGATAGGAACCACTACCTTAAGTGGGTTCTCATCTGAAATGTTGACTGTAGCTCCACCAAAATCTGCATAACCAGATTTTGTAACAACTTCACCGTTTTGGATTGCCAAAGTAGAACCATCTGCGTAAGGATTGTAAGTACCGCGAACAGTATTACCATTAACGTCTTTCGCTTCTACTGTAAGTGGACGTGGGCGCTCAGATGTTTCAACATAAGCTGCACCGTTCCAGTGGTTAAGTGAGTTAAGTGCTACGATAGCATTACGCTCACTAAGGTTGAACATTTTACCATCTTTATCGTAAAACTCAACATCTACAGCTACTTTAACCGGTTTATCTTGATCAGTCGATGCTCCAACTGTCATAGTTACTGTTGGATCCTTACTGATTTTCGCGATACCTTTTCCGTCGTTTGATGGAAGGCTAACAATTTCGTAACGGTAAACAACACGCTTGATTGCTGATGCTTCATTCTCAACAAGCATGCTTGATTGGTTCAAACCATCATAAGTAACAACAAATTTGTCACCTTCTTTAACTTGAATCCACTCGTCTTCAGTATTTGTCCAAGGGCTATTTGAAACAATGTCAGATGCTTGTAACTTGTTAGAGTCATATTGGAAAACATTACTTGTGTTAAGACGCTCTTGTGCTTCTTTTGTCAAGTAGTTGCTTACACCTTCAACTTTGTGTGTCGCATCGTTTTCACGTTGGAAAGTCAATTCTTGAACAACTTCAGCATCTTTAAGGTTACGATATACAGGATCATTCATGTATTTATCGTAAGCTGTTTTAGCATCTTGGTATTGTTTAAGTGCTGTTTGGTAAACAGCTAATTTGTTTTGATACTCAAGGTACTCTTGGTCATATTTAGCTTTTTGCTCATTGTAGACAACCAAGGCTGCTTCGTATTTAGCTTTAGCATCTGCATTGTATTTTTCAATAGCTTGTTTTGTTTCAAGATCTGCTTCATAAGCTGTTTTCTTAGCATTATAAAGTTCAAGATTCTTGTCATACGCTGCTTTTTCTACATCATATTTAGCTTTTGCTTCATTGTATGCTGCTAGCTCAGTTTGATATTTAGCTTCAGCTTCGGCGTTACGTTTTTCCGTAACAACTTTTTCAGCTACTTTATTATCATAGTTAGCTTTTTCAGCATTGTATTTGGCTTTATCGCTATTGTACTGAGCAAGAGCTGCTTCATAATCAGCTTTTGCTTGGTTATATGTTGCCAATTCTGCTTGGTATTTAGCTGCAGAAAGCGCATTTTCTTTATCAGCGGCTTCTTTTTCTGCTACCTTAGCATCATAAGTAACTTTCTTAGTCTTGTACTCTGAAAGAGCTGAGTCATAAGCTTGCTTAGCAATTTGGTATTGCTCTGAAGCTTTATCATAAGCTGTTTTTTCAGTATTATATTTAGCCTGAGCTTCAGCATTTGTTTTATCAGCAAGTGCTTTCTCAGCTAATTTGGCATCATAGTTTGCTTTTGCTTTATCATAGTCAGCTTTATCTGACTTGTATTGTTCTTTAGCCGCTTTATAATCAGAAACGACTGTATTGATTTTCTCTGCTTGTGCTTTATTATCTGCAGCAGCTGCTTCAACAGTTTCTTTGGTTTGAGCAGGTTCTTCCTTAACCTCAACCCCTTCGTTAGTTGCAGCTGTTTTTGCAGCTTCTAAGCTTGTATTTGTTACTTCACTCGTTGTAACAGTTGTGTTGCCTTCTTCAGTAACGTTAACAACTTTCTTTTCAGTTGAATCTGCTACGGCTGAAGTGTTTTCTTCAACAGCATCTGTTGCTTCAACTGCTGGTGTTGCTGAATCTGTAGTTGTTGCTACCTCATCAGCGCTTGCATTTGAAGCTCCTACTGCAAGAACTGCAGTCCCCAAAAGAACAGAAGCCGCACCAAGGCTAGACTTTCTGAGTGAATAACGTTGTAATTCCTTTTTCCCCATTTAAATTACGTCCTTCTATATTTAGTTATGTTCATATTCTAACAAAAGAAAGAACCATGTCAATTTGAGATATCTCATAAAAACACCCATTCCTTTAAATTCGATTAGATTCTTAAATTCAAATACTTTTTAATATCAAAACATTTGATAGAAAAAACCCTATTATTAATAGGGTTTACGTTACAAATAGGCGGTTTAATTTTATAATATCTAGTCCGATTAGCTTTAATGTTTTTTTATTGAAAAGATTATGAAAAACAATCAACTATAAGCTTTCATTTTACTTTTCATAGTGATATTCAGCTTTAGGATAGCTATTTCACCTAAATCATGTCCTCTCGTTTGTCCTATTAGTTTTAACATTCAAACTTATTCAGTTCGTTAAAGAGCAAATAATAGGTAACAAAAAAGACTAGACTGTCTTGCATGGCAAAACAACCTAATCTTTCATTTTATCTTATTAATGTTTACGTTTGCGAGCTGACCATAGACCTGAAAGGGCCATTGAAAGCAAGCCTAGACCTGTTACAGATGCTAATTTTTGGTTAGAGTCACCTGTTTCTGGCAATACGGCGCTATTAGTTCTTTCTGTTTCTTGCTTAGCAACCACAGAAGAAGTTGGTGTAACGCTTGGTCCTGTAGGTGTTCCAGGAGTTTTTGGTTTTTGAGGAGTTGGTGGCGTCGTTGGTACTGGACGTGTTACGCGCTCAACAAGATAATTTTTATGCCATTTTACCTTAGGAGCTACAAGTTCTTTAGGTGAAACAGGTTTATTAGGAACATTAACTGTGACCATAGTTGGTGGTGTTGGAGCTGTTGGCTCTGTTGGTGGCGTTGGTTTTGTTGGCTCACCAGGTACCTCTACAACTACAGGTGTAGGTGGAGTCGGAGCCTTAGGTTCTACTGGTGCCGTAATCTTACGTGGCTCTACTGGCACTTCAACTAAAGCTGGAGTTGGTGGCGTTGGAGCTTTTGGTTCTGTTGGAGCCTTTGGTTCCTCTGCATCAACTGTAACCACAGTGTAGTTAGGTTCTGTCGGTGGTGTTGGAGCTTTAGGTTCTTCTGGTTTGCTTGGTTCCGCTGGAACTTCAACAACTGTCGGAGTTGGTGGCGTTGGAGCTTTCGGTTCTGTTGGAGCCTTTGGTTCCTCTGCATCAACTGTAACAACTGTATAGTTAGGTTCTGTTGGTGCCGTAGGAGCTGTTGGCGGAGTTGGTTCTGTTGGTACCGCTGGAAGAACTTCCAATGTAATCGTTGGTGGTGTTGGAGCCTTTGGTTCTTCAGGAGCTGTTGGCTCTTTTGGTGCCTCACCTGGATTTTTTGGAATACCAACGTTTGAGTTAATCGCAAACCAGTAAACCGTTGGTTGACCAGCAGCATTAGCTCCATTGGCCGTAAATACCAAGTGACCATCAGCCATCTTCAATCCTGCTCCACCATAATAGAGGTATGGAGAAGATGGATTGTCCCAACCTTCAAGAGTCGCTGAAGATTCACCATTAAAGATAGATCCATGTTCAATGTATTGGTTATCTTTAAATGATGTCACCTCTTTTGTAGCAGAATCATAAGAAACACTTGAATTTGGAATTGGAATGTATTTATTGTTTCCAACATTTACAGATTCTTGGTGCTCTACATTTTCAAATTTCTTCTTAGGAGTAAAGATGATACGTCCTGAAGTTGGATCAATCGTATAAGAACCGATAACATCATCTTTACCATCTAATGTGAACTCATCTGTTCCAATAGAGTGACCGTTCCCAGCACCTGAAACATTGACTGAAGTTGCGTCAATAACAGTTTCTTCACTAACTGTAAATTCACTACCATTCCACGTTGCTTTTTGTGCCACAATCTTGATTGGGTTTTCAGCAGAGATAGTGACATCAGCAGTACCAAAGTCAGCTGTTCCATTTTTAACAACAACCGCATTGTTTTCAATGCTCATTGATGAACCATCTGCATACGGATTCCAAGATCCTCGAACAGTGTTACCATCTTTATCCTTGGCTTCTACTGTAAGGGCACGAGGTTTATCCCCACTATCTACATAGGAAGCACCTGTCCAGTGGTTAAGAGAGTTCAACGCTACAATTGCATTGTGCTGTGTCAAATCAAATTTATTGCCATTACCATCATAGAATTCAACATCTACAGCAACTTTAACTGGTTTGTTTTGGTCTGTTGAAGCACCGACTGTTAGTGTTACAGTTGGGTCTGAGCTAACGGCTGCAATTCCTTTACCGTCATTTGATGGGAGACTCAAAATCTCATAGCGATAAATCACGCGCTTGATTGGATGCATATCCGTATTTTCACGCATGCTTGACTGATTCAAGTTATCATAAGTAACAACAAATTTATCGCCTTCCTTAACTTGAATATACTCAGTTTCATTATTGGCCCAAGGACTAGTTGCTACAATATCGGAAGCTTCCAATTTATTGGAATCATACTGATGTACGTTGCTTGTATTCAAACGAGCTTGAGCATCTCGAGTGAGATAAGCACTGATGCCATCGATGGTATGAATGGCTCCACCTTCACGTTGGAAGGTCAAATCTTGAACAGTTTCTACATCTTTTAGATCTTGGAAACCATTATCATTCATGTACTTATCATAGGCTGCTTTAGCATCTTTGTACTGTGCCAAAGCTGTATGATATTCAGCAAGTTTTGTTTGGTATGTAGCAAAATCTTTGCCGTATTGCTCTAAATCTACATTGTATTTTGCAAGCTCAACCTCATACTTAGCTTTTGCAGCATCTTCTTCTGCTTTAATAGCAACAAGTTGATCATAGGCTGCTTTATCTTTATCGTATTGCGCTTTCTTAGCTTGGTATTCTTGTAAATCTTTATCGTATTGTGCTTTAGCTGTATTATAAACAGCCATTTCTGCATCATACTTGGCTTTAGCTTCCGCATTTGCCTTATCAGCAGCTGCTTTTTCGGCTACTTTGGCATCGTAGGCTGCTTTAGCAGTCTTGTAGGCAGCTAAATCAGTTTGATATTTTTCGTAAGCCGTATTGTAAGCAGCAAGATCTTTCTCATATTGCTCTTGAGCAGCCTTATCAGTAATTTCTGCTTGTGTTTTCTCAGCTACTTTAGCATCATAGGCTGCTTTTTTCGTATTGTATTCAGCTAGAGCGGCATCATACGAAGCCTTATTTGTCCTATATTCAGACAAGGCTGCTTCGTAAGTGACCATTTCTGAGTCATACTTAGCTTTAGCTTCTGCATTAGCTGCATCAGCTGCTGCTTTTTCGGCTACTTTAGCATCATAGGCGGCTTTGGCAGTCTTGTAGGCAGCTAAATCGGTTTGATATTTTTCGTAAGCGGAATTATAAGTAGCTAAATCTTTCTCATACTGCTCTTGAGCTGCCTTGTTTTCGATTTCTGTACGAACTTTTTCAGCTACTTTAGCATCATAAGCTTCCTTCTCAGCATCATATTTTGCCTTGTCTTTGCTGTACTGAGCCATAGCAGCTTCATAGTTCTTCTTAGCAGTTTCATAAACAGCCAACTGTACCTTGTAATCGGCTTCTGACTTAGCATTAGCTGCATCAGCTGCTGCTTTTTCGGCTACTTTGGAATCGTAAGTTAATTTTTGAGCATTATACTCTTCCAATGCTGCATCATAGGCTTTTTTATCAGCTTGGTATTTAGCTAAACCTTTTTCATAAGCAGCTTGATCAGTATCATACTGTGCTTTAGAAGCAGCGTTTGCTTTATCAGCTGCTGCTTTTTCGGCCACTTTAGCATCGTACTCAGCCTTAGCTTTATCATACTCAGCTACATCTTTTTTGTGGTTTTCTTTTGCTTTCTGATAATCCGAAACAACCGTGTTAATCTCTTTTGATTGAGCTTGATTGTCAGCTATAGCACCCTCTAGGGATGTATGTGTTTGAGGTGCAGTTTCTTCGACTTCTACCCCTTCTTTTACCGCAGAAGTTTTAGCATCCTCAAGACTATCAGTTGTAACAACACTTGTTGTTACAGTGGTATTTCCTTCTTCTTTGACAGAAACAACTTGCTTCTCTGAATGATCAACAGTCGTTGCCGGATCGGCAGCAGTATCTGTTAGCACAGAAGCACTAAGTGGTGTATCAGTAGCAGCTGAAGTTGAAACCTCATCTGCCTGTACACCAGTTGCACCCATCGCAAGAATTGTTGTACCCAAAAGAACAGAAGCAGCTCCAAAGCTATACTTCCTGATTGAAAAACGTTGTGAATCTTTTCTTCCCATATCACAAATTTCCTTCTAAATTTTCTTAACACCTAAAGTCTATCACTTTTAAACTTTCTGTCAATGGAATTGTCTTAATATTTTTAAAAATTTACACTCATTTTCAATTTGTAAGTATTATTTAATTGATTCTTTAGTTTAAAAGGATAGCTACCTTAATTTTATATGTTACTTCTTCTGAAAATTAGAATTAAATTACATGATATAAGCTTGATATTAAAGTTTTGTTAATTATTTTTGCGACTCTTTTTGTTAAAGTATCAAAAAAAGCCCCAAAGGGCTAAAATCTTTACAATATTTGGGTATGTTCTGATAGTTGCTTCATTGATTTGAAACAATACCTAACGACAATCCAAGTGCAGATATCAGACATCATCGACTTAAGATTTTTTTTGACCAAGGCCTTCAAATCTGGAACTACTTCTTCCATAAACCATGGATTTTTTGCTTGCCAAATATTATTTCGAGGAGAAGGATGAACGAGAGGGAAAAACTCTGGTAGATAATCTTTGTAATGCTTAACTGTATCCGTTAATTTTGCTGACGATTTTTGATGTAAATAGTAATGCTGTGCATAATTACCTACTAAAATCGTCAATTGGATATCAGGAGCTAAAGCAAGAACTTTCTCATGCCACTTATCTGCAAATCCTTTGCGAGGAGGTAAATCACCTGATTTACCATGACCTGGGAAATAAAAATCCATTGGTACAATAGCAAACATACCAGATTCATAGAATTCTTCGCGTGAGACCCCCATCCAATCCCTGAGATTATCACCACTAGGATCATTCCAGTAAAGGCCAGACTCTTGGGCACGAATACCAGGAGCTTGTCCCACGATATTAATCCGAGCCGTTTTTGGAATGGAAAACAAGGGTTTTATACCTTGTTCCGTATAAACTTTATTTTGTTCATCAGCCATAATGGCTTGTGTCAATTCTTCAAGTGTTTCCATAATGTCCTCCAAAAAAAAGAGACAGTCTGTCTCTTCTTTTTATTTGATTAACTCATAGATAGCCTCTGCATAAATGGCAGCTGCACGGTACAAGTCCTCAACTTCAGTAAATTCATTGGCTTGGTGCATAGTGTTGACATAACCAGGGAACATAGCTCCATAGGCAACACCACGTTTTAGGAGACGTCCAAATGTCCCACCACCAATAATTTGTTCATGACCTTTAAGCCCTGTTTGTTTCTCATAGACTGAAAGAAGGATCTCTACCATAGGATCATTAACTGGTACATAGTGTGGCACATGACCATGTTCTGAGAGACTAACAGCCTTAGGACCTTCAAGTTTTTCAAGGCCGGCCTTAATACCGTCTACATCAACGCCTTGAGGGTAGCGGAAATTCAAAGCAATTGTATTATCTGCTGATTCCTTATTGAAATGAAACACCCCAGCATTCATGGTCAATTCACCCATCTTAGGATCTGTGTAAGCAAGACCTACTTTTTCACCAAAGAAATCTTTATGCAATGTTTCAGCAATTAAATCCAAATACTTTTTAGCATTACCTTGGAAATCAAATTGGCTAAGGAAGAGTGCCAAGTAGGTTGCTCCATTAATACCATTTTGAGGCATCATACCATGAGCAGATTTCCCATGAATAGTCACATGAAAAATACCTGCTTCTTCAATCACTTGACCAGTCACCTCTTGGTCAGCAACAAAGTCTTTTAATTTGGCCTCGAGTTCTTTCAAAGTGATAGGTCCAGTGAAATCTGCACTTGCAGATTCAGGAACCATATTTTCACGCAAACCACCATTAAAAGACACAAGACTAAATTCTCCATCATTTTGACCTTCAAAATGGAGATAAGCTGTAATATTACCCTTTTCACCATTGATAATTGGAAATTCTGCATCAGGTGAAAAACCAAAATCAGGATCTTTCAACCCATTATGAGCGAAGTAATAATCCATATCGCCCCAACCAGATTCTTCATCAGTACCAACAATGAAACGCACACGCTTAGATACTGGAAGCTCGAGTTCTTTGATAATTTTCAAGGCATAGTAACAAGCCATTGTTGGGCCTTTATCATCTGATGACCCACGAGCATAAAGTTTGCCATCTTTGATTACAGGTTCATAAGGATCTGTATCCCAACCACTCCCAGCTGGAACCACATCCAAGTGTGCAAAGATACCCAATACTTCATCACCTTGACCAAATTCAAAGTCACCAGCATAATTATCAATATTGCGAGTTTTATAACCATCACGTTCAGCTAAAGCAAGAAAATGTTCCAAAGCTTTTACTGGTCCAGGACCAAATGGGTGCTTATCATCAACCTTACTGTCATCACGTTCTGAGTTAATACGCAAAAGACCAAAAAGGTCCTCCATCAAGGCATCTTTGCGCTTATCAACTTCGGCACGAAAATCAATTGTCATAATTTACTCCTTACTGTCTCTAGTTAGCACTATTTTACCATTTTTAGTAAGAGTTTTCATCCCTTATAAACAAAGCCAATAAAAAATGCAATCCCTTACCGAATGTCAAAAGACTTCATACCATCTTCAATAGAATGTGAAAAATTCCTAAATCAGGAACACTCGAATCTAAAGTAATAGCATTTATATCAGCTAAGAGGTAAAACTCTTGACTATCTAGCTCTTTATACTTTAGGCCCTCCTATTAGGAGTCAGCACATTGTAGCATCTCGATAATATCATTTCAAGAATTTCCATAAACTTTAGAATATTCTCTTCATTAATGCTATAATAGGACTATCAAAACTAAGGAGATGCATTATGCCATTTGTAAAGATTGATCTCTTTGAAGGTCGTACTGAAGAACAAAAAATCGAACTTGCTCGCGAAGTTACTGAGGTTGTATCACGTGTTGCCAAAGCACCTAAAGAAGCTATTCATGTTTTCATTAATGATATGCCAGAGGGAACTTACTACCCACATGGTGAAATGAAGAAGAAAAACTAATCATCGTTAAGCAGTCACATCCGTGGCTGCTTTTGATATAAAAAACTGGAAAGAAACTCCAGTTTTTTTATATTATCGTTGGTAGTTCATCATCGTCGTCAAAATTCTCAACGACTTCTTCACCAGGCAATGGTTTTTGTAGTTTTCCCAAGATAAAACGTGAGATTGGACCAACCACTAGAAAATTAAGTGGTAAAGCCATGATAACATTTGTCAACCAAGCACGACCATAGGATAATAACGTCACCGACTGACTGTTGTAAACTAATCCATAGAATGACATAAACGTTACCATGAGTAGCGCCATGGTCCCAGAAATCACTAAAATCTTTGCCCATCGTTTATCATGGGCTTTTACTTTATGCAAAATTGCAAATGCTATTGTTTTGGCTAGTGGCCCCACCAAAAGCATATCAAGTAAGAAAGCAACCACAAATCCAGGAAAATAACCTTGGAAAAAGTTACCCCAAGCAAAGGGAACTACTCCAGTCCAATCAAGGATGAGAAGATTCCAGAGACTCATCCCACAGACCATCATTCCACACATCAAAAACGTAAAAAGCAAAGCTTCTTTAAAATTACGAGGCATTAAAATTCTCCATTTCTAAAAGTTCTCTTTTAGCCTATCAAAAATATTTTTTCCTCGTAAGTTAAATTTCTCTCATGAAAACGTATTATTTTAGGATAGTTTCCATTTCTGTATATCTCGGTTTCATACCTAAACGTTCGTAAAAACGTAGAGCACCTGCATTATCATTCCATACGTGAAGTGTCAGATTATAACAACCTAGCTCCTTAGCATAGTCCAAGGCAAATTGGTAAAGCTTTTCTCCTATTTTTTGACCTCGAGATTCCTTATCAACACATAAATCATCTATAAAAAGAGTTTTAACAGCCTTTTGTGGACCATCATTTTCAGTTTCTTCTTTAATCATTAAGAAAAGATGGCCCAAGATACGTCCTTCGTCATCTTCGTACACAAAAACAGGTTTTTTTGAATCATTAATTACTACTTCTAACTCTGCATCTGTAAATTTACTGCCTTTTGACTTAAAAACATCAGGGCGTGCTTGATGATGAACAATAAGAATCTCCTCCAATAACTCCTGTAATCTTGGAATATCTTCAAATTTTGCTAAACGAATCATGATTACCTCCACAAAAAAAGATGGGTAAGACCCACCTTAATTCTTATTTACCAAGTTTTGCTTTAGCTGCATCTGCAAGAGCTGTGAAAGCTGCTGCATCGTTAACTGCCAAATTAGCAAGCATTTTACGGTTAACTTCGATTTCAGCCAATTTCAAACCGTGCATCAATTGTGAGTATGACAAACCATTCAAACGAGCTGCCGCATTGATACGTGTGATCCAAAGTTTACGGAAATCACGTTTCTTTTGACGACGGTCACGGTATGCATAGTAGTAAGAGTTCATTACTTGTTCTTTTGCAGTACGGAACAAGATGTGTTTTGCACCATAGTAACCTTTAGCAAGTTTCAATACACGTTTACGACGTTTGCGTGATACAACGCCACCTTTAACACGAGCCATTTATATATTCCTCCGAATTAATTCTAGTTTAGTTAATTTGTAATGCTTGTAGCGAATTAACGCATTTGTGAAAGCATTGATTTGATACGTTTAAAGTCACCTGAATGTACCATTGATGCTTTACGAAGGTGACGACGTTGTTTTTTAGTTTTACCGTGGAAACGGTGAGATGTGAAGGCACGGAAGCGTTTCAATCCACCTGAACCTGTACGTTTGAAACGTTTAGCTGATGCGCGGTGTGTTTTTTGTTTTGGCATTTTAAAATTCTCCTCTTAAAATAGTGTTAGTTTGACAATTATTTTTTGTCAGGAATTGGTGCAAGTTGCATGAACATTTGACGTCCATCCATCTTCGCTCTTTGCTCAATAATTGCAATATCTTGCGTTTTTTCAGCAAATTCCGCCAAGACCTTAGCTCCGATTTCTTTGTGAGTAATCATACGACCTTTAAATCGGATAGAAACTTTAACCTTGTTTCCTTTTTCAAGGAATTTACGGCCATTACGAAGTTTAGTTTCAAAGTCACCTTTATCAATAACTGGACTCAAACGAACTTCCTTAACGGTAACAACGCTTTGTTTCTTACGTTGTTCTTTTTGTTTCTTTTGATACTCAAATTTGAACTTACCGTAGTCCATAATCTTCGCAACAGGTGGCGTAGCTTGTGGTTGGATGAGAACCAAGTCAACATTTGCATCATCTGCAATAGCTTGTGCTTCTGACAATGGTTTAATTCCCAATTGTTCACCATCAAGACCAACAAGACGAACTTCGCGAACGCGAATTTCATCGTTAATGAATAGATCTTTCTTAGCTATGATCTTCACCTCTTTATTTTTTTAGAGAAAAACAAAGCGGACTTGATATACAAGCCCGCACACATAATATCCCTAGAGGGATTTGACATGTTGGGCCAGACAACCTAAGTCGCAAGGCGAGAAGTTCTCACTTCTGCTTTTCTCATTGTTAATAGTATAACAAGTGAGTCATCCTTTGTCAATAATTTTTTTTTGCTTTTTCTTGAATAAATTCCACAACACCATCAATAGACACACCTGTAGTATCAAAAGTGATGGCATCTTCCGCTGGTTTAAGAGGTGACACCTTACGATGACTATCTTTATAGTCACGTTCAGCAATTTCTTTTTTTAGAGTCTCAAGGTCAGCAGGGATACCTTTTTCGATATTTTCCTTATAACGACGTTCCGCACGTTCATCAACTGAAGCAATCAAGAAAATCTTGAGTTCTGCATCAGGCAAAACCACGGTCCCGATATCACGACCATCCATGATAATAGCCCCATCTTGAGCGATACGTTGTTGTTGCGCAACGAGTTCTTGACGCACTTCAGGAATAGCTGCGACCCAAGAAACATTATTTGTAACTTGGTTATCACGAATTGGGTGTGTAATATCGACATCACCTACATAAACTTGCTGACTACCATCTGCTGCTTTTCCGAATGAAATCGGATGTTGAGATAGTTGCTCCAAAATTTCTGGTACATTTTCCTCAGTTAAATCATTCTGCAAGGCCAAATAAGTTGCAGATCGGTACATGGCACCTGTGTCAAGATAAGTATAGCCAAGATTTTTTGCAATAATCTTGGCTACTGTACTTTTTCCACTTGACGCAGGACCATCAATAGCAATTCTAATATCTTTCATGATGTTCCTTTGCTTTAAAAATTATTGAACGTTAACGACGTCACCTGGGTTAGCATACCAGTAACCATTTGTCATGTGATCAGGGTTAAGACGTTCCAATTCATCTACAGAAATACCTGCACGTGCGGCGATTGAACCAGCACCTTCACCAGATTGAACAACAATTGATGAACCATCTGCTGCTGCCGTAGCGCTTGATGGTGTTGTCTCAGCTGACTCAGTTGCATCTTCTTTTACTACATGTTTAGAAGAGCTTGATGCTTTAGTTGAAGATGATTTCTCTTTTGATGATTTTTCTTTTGAAGATTTTTCTGTATTAGATTTCTCACTTTCCTCATCTTTGTTTGAGTCTTTCTCGCTAGATGAAGATTTAACAACTTTGCTAGTTGATGATGAGTAGAATCCAGATGATTCCTTAGATTCCGCAGTTTTGTTTCCACCGACATTTGAAGTATAGAAAACAAAGAACAAAATACATACAACAATAACAAAGAATAATCCAAGCAAGACTGTCAAGAATGATGAATTAATGAAGCCACCACCTTTTTCGCATTTTTCATCAGAAGGAGTTACATCCTCTTCTTCTTCATAATCCTCAAACTCATCTTCATCATCTAGAAAATCAGCGTCAACTACTTCTTCCAACTCTTCGTCAGAAACCTTATCTTCCCATGGTTTTTTACTCATGATATTCTCCTTGTAAAAACAATAAATCTATTTTAAAATAATACTATGAAAGTATCATTAATTCCAGAAAAATGTATCGCTTGTGGTTTGTGCCAAACCTACTCTCCCGTCTTCGATTATGATGACGAAGGTATTGTTAGGTTCAGAGATAGCGACCAACTCAATCAAATTATTGAAAACACCCCTGAGACTTTGACTGCTGTCAAGTCTTGTCCCACTAAAGCCCTTATTTGCGAAGTTTAAGCTTGAGGGCTTTTTTTGATTCCTCATAAAAGGCAAAGTAATCAAAGTTGGTCATATGATCCAATAGCTCTACCTCACCTTTGAAATCAGGGTGAAGCGCTAAAGCATCTAAGAAATATTTCTTTGGCCACTTTCTCATATAAAACTGACGTTTTTTACCATTTTTAAAAATAAGGCTCAAGCCAGTTTTAATAACTTCGACTTTTTCAATATCACTAATTTTCACTTTGCGTGGTTTAAAAATATTGAAAGAAACAATACGCAGAATCCCATGATCTTCAATAATAAAGTAACGATGGAATCCTAAACCAAACAAGGCAACGAAAATAGTGAAAAGCATCAAAATATGTGAGGGCACCGAGTACAACTCGAATAGAAGGGCCGCCGCAATAAAGATTGGCGTGATGGCTAAAGACCAGTAGATGATTAGCCAAGATAATTCGGGTTGCCAATGGTAACGATACTTGCCGAAAATTTTAATCATCTCAGCACCTCCATTACTTCTAATTTTACCATAAAATCAGTATTTAGCAAGTTCTATTAAGGTTTACTGACAATTCCAAGAATAACATCTACAGCTTTTTCCATTGTCTGCAAGGAAACAAACTCATATCGACCATGCATATTCTCGCCCCCAGCAAAAAGGTTTGGAGTTGGAATACCCATAAATGAAATCTTTGAACCATCTGTTCCACCACGAATGGGTTCAATAACTGGGCTAATATCCAATTCCTCCATAACTCCTTTAGCCAACTCAACAGGCGTCATATCTTTTTCAATAACCTGACGCATATTATAGTATTGATCTTTGAGTACCAAATCAACTCGTGTCTGACCATAAGTTTTATTCATTTCATCGGCAATCTTTTGGAAGGCTGCTTTACGATTTTCAAAAGACTCTTTTTCAAAATCACGGATGATATAAGATGCTTTTGCTTCTTCAACAGTACCTGTCATGGTTTGAAGATGGTTGAAACCTTGATAGCCATCTGTCAACTCAGGGCGTTCTTCTGCTGGTAACTGATTATGAAAATCAATTGCCAACTGCAAGGCATTAACCATTTGGTCTTTTGCTGTTCCAGGGTGAACATTACGTCCATGGAAGGTAAGTTCTGCTCCCGCAGCAGAGAAGGTTTCATACTGTAATTCACCCAATGGGCCACCATCAACTGTGTAGGCAAAATCAACATCAAAATCATTGACATCAAATTTATCTGCGCCAATTCCAATTTCTTCATCAGGACCAAAGCCTACACGAATCTCACAATGTCTGATTTCAGGATGAGCCTTCAAATAAGCCAAGGCTGTCATGATTTCTGCAATGCCAGACTTATCATCAGCTCCAAGAAGAGTGGTGCCATTTGTCGTAATAAGTGTCTGACCAACATAATTCTTGAGATTTGGAAAATCTGCTGGATCTAGGTTAAAACCTGAACTTCCAAGGGGTATGATACCTCCATCATAAGAGTCAATGACTTGAGGTGACACACCTTCTGCATTAAAATCAGCAGTATCCATATGTGAGATGAAACCAATCTTACGTGTTAATTGGTCATCGTTAGCCGGAAGGGTTGCCACTAGGTAACCATTACTTTCCAAATAATGGATGTTACTTAAACCTAGTTCTTCTAATTCTGGTTTTAGAACCTTCAAGGCAAAATCTACCTGGCTTTGTGTTGTTGGTGTTCTTGTCGCATTTTCATCACTACGTGTATTGATTTTAACATAACGTAAAAAACGCTCTAAGAGTAAATCGTAGCCCATAAGCACTCCTTTAGTTGTATTTAGTATTTACCTCAATTATAGCATAAAAACCCATCATATTGATGGGTTAACCGTATAACTTAAACTTTAGATTCTTTTTCGTAGTAAGACTTAATCCCTGCCACAATTGCGTTAGCTAAAGTCTCTTGATAAGCAGAGGTATTCAAGCGAGCGGCTTCTTGAGGATTTGACAAGAAGCCAAGTTCAAGGAGAACTGCTGGCGCCGTTGTTTCACGCAAGACTGCAAAGGTTTGACGTTTCACGCCCTGATTCTGAGCGCCAGTCGCATTAATAAGGCTGGACTGGATGGCATTGGCCAAAGTGTCACTCATGCTCAATCGCGTCGGATTAGCATGGTAGGTCGCATTAATACGTGATGGGTATTCTGCATAAGGTTGGTAATAATAAGTCTCGATTCCCTGTGCTGCTGAACTGCCTGAAGCATTGATGTGGATACTTACGAAGATATCTGATTCAGAGGCATTAGCTGCACGAGAGCGATCCGTCAAATCGACATAGGTATCGCTGGTACGTGTGGTCACAACTTGATAGCCTTCTGCTTCTAATTTGGCCTTAACTCGGCTTTGTATAGCCAAGGTCAAGCTCTTTTCAGAAATACCAAAGTACGAAGCTCCTGGATCATAGCCACCATGGCCAGCATCTAGATAGACAACCTTATTTAAAACATCGTAGTTTCCTCTTGATGCCGAACCGATTTTCTTAGGTGCTACCACATCAGCTGAGGTAGCGCCAAAGCCAATATTCTTACCAGAAGCATCAACAATATAGCCATGAACGATATACTTGCCTGAATTCCACTTGTGCTGACTGGCTGAAATAGTCACCTTGTAGGAACCATCCTCCTGCTTTGTAGTATTATGCCAAACAAGATCATCCTGACCATTTTGCTCAGACCAAACAGGTATTACCACACCTGAAATACCGCTTGAATTCGTCAGATTGGTGATAAGAACGTCAAAAGTTCCACGATTTTTATCATTATTGGCAATAGTCAATGTTCCTTGAGTTTTAGTGATATCAAGTGTCACTTGTTTGCCACCTAGGCCAATGAATTTACCATCATTGTCAACCAAATAGACATGAGAATTATAAAGGCCGCTATCTCCCTTATGATTGCTTGAGCGAACGGTTACCTTATAATCTCCATTAGCTTGCTTAGCTGCCTTGTACCAGATGATATCATCTTGACCATTCTTTTCTGACCAGGTTGGAACTAGAACTTCTTTGAAACCACGTGGCGCAATCAAGTTTGAGATAACAAGATCATAGCTACCAGTAGCATTGTTGAGAGCAGTGATGGCAAGGTCGGCTTTGGGATTTGGGCTCTCTACTCCTTCATTTTCTTGGACGGAGTTAGTCGTATTGCTCACTGCATCCCATTCATAAAGTTTATAGGCTTCAATTAAACGGATAAGTTTTCCGGGATAATTTGGATCTGTCGCATATCCTGCATTCTTCAGTTCCTGAGCCGCAATGCGATAATCTGTTTCATTCACAACTTTTCGATAATTGTCTTTTCGCCACTCGGTACTCGTGAAAAATTTTGCATGGTCTACTACACTATCATTCCATGAGGCATATTTTCGAAAAGCAGCATTGACTGTGATATAGTCACCATTAAGATATTCCTGTGTAGGTACAGTTACTATTTCTCCATGCCAGTCCTCTGAATCTTTAATGCCAAAAAGATTATTGTTGGGAACCTTAGCAAGTTCAGAGCTTCCCCAACCACTTTCTAGAATAGCTTGCGCTGCCGTGATAGATGGAAGGATTCCTTCCTTGGCTCCATCCATGGCTCCTTGCTTAATAGCACTAAGAAAATGACGTTGATTCTGGTCAATTTCGCTAATATCATCTGCCTCTTGATAAGAGCTTGTGGCCACAGAACTATTGGTTAAGACAGCTATTTTTGAAGAATCTTTCAGACTTGTTTGCTTCTCCTCTAATACCTCTTCACTTTGTAGATTCATTTGACTCATTGAATCATCGTGTACTCCTACTTCAGAATAGCTTGCCGTATGATTATCAGTACTTTCTTTCAAAGATTGAGAAGTATCAATTGACGACAACATCTCATCTGCTTTCGCCGAATGACCAGACATTCCTAAAAATAAGATTGTCAGCATGACACCGCACAATCCATAAGCTTTACTTTTCTTAAATCCAAAATGAAATCCTAATTGCATCTTAATTTCCTTCTCTACTTACAATTTCTGCTAATTCATTTTAAAACGATGAAACTATCAGTATCATAACGTCATAATATGAACCATCACCAATTTATTCGCAAAAAAAGCTAGAAACTTATCAAAAGTTCCTAGCTTTTTTAGTAGTATTGAAATATTAATCGACATCAACGAAACCAAAACGTGATAGAGGATACAATCTGAAAGAGATAACACCTTTAATTTGATCTTTGTCAATGAGACCAAACTTACGACTATCATCTGTATTACGACGATTATCGTTCAGTACAAGGTACTGCCCCTTTTCAATCTTAGTTTGTTTATTATCTGTCAATGTTGCAATGGAAAAATCATCAGTGAAGAAATTCCCAGGTGAAACTGTCGCTAAATAAGCTGATTTACCCTTACTAATATAGGCTTCGTCAACTGACTTATCATTAACATAAAGGAAATCATCCATAGCTGTCACGCTCTTACCCTCATCAGCAATAACACGCCCAATGTATTCTTTACCATTAACTGTATAAAGAATAAAATCTTTTTTCTGAGGCTCAACATTTTTATTGAAAGTAACATAGTCACCAGCATGAATATAGTCATTAGCCTGACCTTCAGTCACACGGTGTGTTGAGAAGACAAAAGCTCTCAACAACAAAATCACTACAATGGCAAGAACTGCTATGATAATATTTCGAATTAAATCTCTCTTAACCATACTCACTCCTTATGGGTTCTAATAAAATCATAACATAAATAGAGAAATAAAAAAAGAGGGAGTGAGCAAGCTCAATGTATCTCTCCCTCTCTTAAAACCAATGATTAAAACGTTTCACAGCTTAATAGTCCTCAAAAAATGTTTGCATATTGACATCATCTGGAACTAAAGCAAGGTATTTTTCAGCCGTTGCACGCGCCTGATCCCTGTAACCAAATTCACGCAAAATATATGCATAATCATGGAGGAATTCAGGATTTTCAGATAAATCTTTAGCCAAATCTTGATAGATTTGAAAAGCTTCTTCTTCATCATCAAGTGCTTGGTAGGCCTTGGCAATGTTCCAACGAGCCAAAACAGAATCAACTTCATAATCGGCTAAAGCCACTAGATCCTCGTAACGTTCTTCTTCCAAATAGAGCGTACTTAAACGTAAGATAATCTCATCTTGGTCCTCAGCCAATGGCAAGGCTTGCTTCAAATAAGATTCAGCAGATTGAGTGTCATGCAACTCGTAGGATAACTGTGACGCTAGCAAAAGTAATTGAACATCAAAGGCATTTTTAGAAATCCCTTGTTGTGCCATTCGTAAAGCTTCTTCGGTTTTATGTTCTGCATGTAACGACAAGGCGTAAATATACTCATAACCTTCGAAGTCAGAAGACATGGTTTCTATCTGCTTAAAGTAAAAATTAGCTTTTTGATACTCTTCTTGATCATAGAGCAAAGTGGCTAACTCAAAAGCAACGGTATCATCATACTCAATTTCAATAGCTTTTTCCAAAAATTCACGAGCAGCTTCAAACTTTCCAAGACTGGCATAAGCCTTACCAATGCGTTCATAAGTAGAAACGCCAGTCATCGCAAGAAGGTCACGATTATCTAATTTAGCATAGTAATGAATTGCTTGTTCAAAATTTCCAAGTTCAAACTCCATCTCAGCCAAACCAAAAATAATCAATGAGTCATCTGATAATTGACTTGCCTCCAACAACTTATCACGTGCCACATCAGTTAAGCCCTCCATTTGGTAGAGGTCAGCCTTTACAATTAAAGCAGACAAATAGTCGTCAGATTCTTCAGGTATGACATCCAAATAGAGAAAAGCCTCTTCAATATCACCATCTTCGGCAGCAATTTGTGCTAGATTGACATTAACCTCTGGAAAATCAAAGCGAACTTTTTCATAAATTTCCTGTGCCTGTGGTAAGAAACCAATAGATTCTAAGTATTGGCCCAACTCAACAAGAACCTCTGCAGGGTCCTCTCGTAAAGCTTTTTTAAAATATTTGTCTGCGTGGTCTAAATCTTGGTTTCCAATAGAGGCAACCATTTTTTCACTATTTAACATCGTCTTTTTGTCCTTCATTTTCTAAATCATCTTGATAAAGATTACTTACAGAACGGTACCAATCAAAAATCTCTCTAACAACAACCTTGACAGAGGCATAAATTGGAATCCCCAATAAGACGCCCCAAACACCGTAAAGAGAACCTGCTGTCAAGAGAATGAACATAATGGTAATCGGGTGAATACTTAGTTTATTCCCCAAAACGAGTGGAGAAACAAAACGTCCCTCAATAGTTTGCTCAATGAAGAAAATGATGAGGACCTTGATCAACATAGCGGGTCCTTGCACCAGTCCCATGATTATAACTGGTACCATAGCAAGAAAGCTTCCCAGATAAGGAACCATGTTTAGAAAACCTGCCATAATACCGAAAGTCATACCATATCGAAGACCTACAATCTTAAACATAATACAGAACATGATGGCAACAACAATAGCGACTGTAACCTGGCCTTGAACATACCCTTCGAGCTGACTATTAATATCTGAAAGCATACGAACAGTAGTTTCACGAAAGCGAGTTGGTAAGGCTGAGACAAAGCTATGTTTCATCTTTTGGCTATCTCTTAAAAGGTAGAAGAGAATGAAAGGTGCCAAAATGATAGCTACTGTCACCCTTGCTACTGTGCTCGCAAAAGTTCCAACCCATGTCAAAGCCGATGAAGAAAAGTTCTCAGCATAATTGACCATTCTCGCTGAGAAATCACTAAGCATGGACTCTAAATCACCATGGAAGTTAGAAAGAATAGGCAGATTAATCCAACGTTCCGTTTCACTATTGGCACGTGCAATATATGATGGTGCATTTCGTATCAAGATCAAAATTTGATTTTGTAAGCTTGGAATAGCTGTTGAAATCCCCCAAACCAAGAGCAAGCCAAGTATAGCGTAGATGACCAAGATAGACATGGTTCGACTCAATCCCGTTCTTTCTACAAGTAGTACCAAAGGTTTTATTAAATAATAAAGGAGCATGGAAATAACCAATGGCAACATAATAATGGTCATAAACTGGATGACGGGTGAAAAAATGGGACTAATCTTGGTAAAAATAAAAACCGTCAAACCAATCAAAAGTAAGATGAAAAAAGCTACGACAGCCTGATTATTCAATATCCACTTAAAAAACCATGTTTCTGAAAAATTTTCTGTTTTTTTACGCTTCATAGTTCCTCCCTATTTATCATAAAATGTTACAGTTTTATCTACCAAGTTCTGGTTACGATCGTAGCTAAATTTTGCAGAGAAGAATGGTCTATCTTCAAGGATCCACTTAAAAATCTCATAGTCACCTTCCCAAGTTGGTTTAGATAAGACCTCATCATATGGTACCCATTCAAGCGTTCCTTCACGAGACTCCTCATCTGAGATGAGTTCTCCTTCAAAGCCAGTTACCTTAAAGACATAGGTGTACCAATCATGACCAGGGGTAAATTCTGGAAAGGTAATCATACCTTTAAAATCCATCTCAGTCACTGTAAAATGTGTTTCCTCGAGAATTTCACGACGAGCACATTCATCTGGTGTCTCTCCAGCTTCTAGTTTTCCCCCGACAGAAATCCACTTTCCTTCATGAACATCATTAGGCTTTTTATTACGATGTAGGAGCAAAAGCTCCTTTCCATTGTCAATATAACAAATGGTAGCTAACTTTGTCATAATGCATCTCTTTTCCAATGTTTTTTAAATATTATACCAAATATGGGATTGGATTTGGGCTTTGAGCAGACGATTTTGAGATATAGTTGAAAATCTGCTTTTCTGAACCTCCGGACAAACAAAAAGAGAACCAAAATAGTTCTCCTTTAATCTCTTAGTATTTCAAATAACGGCGCATTGCCATACGTGACCCAATCGAACCGATAATAATACCGACTGCAAAGAGGGTTCCGATAACCGCATAGACAAACCACTCTGGATCATACATCGAAATACCACCTTTGACAAAATCTGGATTCAAAGATGAGTAAACCATGTGATACAAAAGATAAATGAGCCCAGAAGGAATGATGGCACCAAGTGCTCCAATCCAAGCACCTTCCATCAAGTAGGGACGACGAATATATGAATTCTTAGCACCTACCAAACGCATGATTTGAATTTCAGTCGCACGTGACATAATGGTAATACGGATGGTATTTGAAATCAATAGGACAGCCACAATAGTTAAGAGTGCTGTGGCAATGATTCCCCAAAATTGAACACGTTTCATAGTGGACATCAGAATTTCAGTATCTGAGCCACCAAAGTTAGCATTATCAACACCCTGAATGGCTTTTGCTTCCTTGGCAACTCGACTCACATCATCTGGTGATTTCGTTTGGACGATGTAAACATCTGAAAGAGGGTTGGCATCTCCAGTAGCTGTCTCAAAACTTGAACCCATTGTTTCAATCAGTTGTTTCTTTTGCTCTTCTTTACTAGAGAAAGTAACCTTATCTACACCTTTGATTTTGGTCAAAGCATCATAAATCTTATGGTAGTCTTTATTAGCAACAATCTGTCCAGAAAGTTCTTTGACTGTTTTCGAGGCATCTGATGAATCAGGATCCAAGTAGACATTGACCTGAATATTCTTTTCAATATCTGAAGCCAATTTCTGCGTATTTAAGATAACAGATCCAAAGACACCTAAAAGTGAAAGAACAATCATTACCGAAAATACTGCCGTAAGTGTCGACAATAGATTACGTTTGAGATTCTTAATCGATTCTCCTAAATGGCGGAAAAAGCGTCTAATCATGGTAACCGTACTCTCCTTCCTCTTCATCACGAACAATACGTCCTTCTTCAATCGCTACGACACGATGACGAAGGTTATTAACGATAGTTGAGTTATGGGTTGCCATTATAATGGTAGTCCCTTGCAAGTTAATACGTTCAAGGACTTGCATAATTTCCCATGAAATCTCTGGGTCCAAGTTCCCTGTTGGTTCATCTGCAATCAACACTTTTGGATTATTGACGATAGCACGCGCAATAGCAACACGCTGTTGCTCACCACCAGACAACTGATTTGGGAACGAACGCATCTTGTGTTTAAGACCAACCAACTCGAGTACTTCTGCCACTCGTTTCTTGATATGACGAGGTTTCTCACCAATAACTTCCATGGCATAAGCAACATTTTCAAAAGCTGTTTTCTTTGGAAGGAGTTTATAATCCTGGAAAACAACTCCAATGGAACGTCTCAAGAGTGGAACGTCTTTCTTACGAAGTCGAGTTAAATCAAACTCTCCAACCTTCATAGAACCACTCGTTAATTTTTCTTCTTGGTAGAACAAGCGAATTAAACTTGATTTACCAGCACCAGAAGGGCCGACTAAGTAAACAAACTCCCCAGAGTTAACAGACAAATCAATGTGTCTAAGGGCTGTTGTTGACTTATCATACTTCTTAGTAACATCTTTTAATTCAATAAGAGCCATAATGTCAGTATTCAACTACTAAAGTAGCTGAACGCCTTCCTTTCATTGAGATAGAGTATCTTAATACTTAAAATAAGTATGTTATTACTATTCTTCCATGCGCCACTTGAGGTAGGCATCGATGAAGCCTTCAATATCCCCATCCATTACCTTATCAACCTGGGCAACTTCATAGCCTGTACGGTGATCTTTAACCATGGTATATGGCGTGAAAACGTATGAGCGAATTTGGCTTCCCCAAGTGATTTCTTTCTTATCACCTTTCAAAGCATTCACTTCTTCTGCTTTCTTTTCTTGCTCCATTTGATAGAGTTTAGCTTGAAGCATCTTCATCGCACGGTCGCGGTTCCCATATTGTGTACGGTCAACCGTTGAAGCTACAACAATACCTGTTGGAATGTGGGTCAAACGCACACCAGTTGAAACCTTGTTGACGTTCTGACCACCAGCACCACCTGAACGGAATGTATCCATCTTGATATCATCATCACGGATTTCAACTTCGATGGTATCATCCAATTCAGGCATGACTTCCACAGATGTAAATGAGGTATGACGACGTTTGGCAGAGTCAAATGGTGAAATACGAACCAAACGGTGGACACCCATTTCTGATTTGAGGAAACCATAAGCATTAGGTCCTTCAAAAGCAAGGGTGACAGATTTGATTCCAGCTTCATCCCCCGCCTGATAATCCAAAGTCTCAACCTTGAACCCTTTGGCATTTCCATAACGTTGGTACATACGGAGCAACATATCAGCCCAGTCCTGAGCTTCTGTACCACCAGAGCCTGGGTGAATTTCCAGAATGGCATTGTTATGGTCATATGGTTCAGACAAGAGCAGTGTCATCTCGTAACTTGTCATAATCTTATCAAGTTTTTCGAGTGTTTCTTCGAGCTCTTCTTGAACACTATCATCTTCTTCCAACATTTCTAAATAAAGCTCTGTCTCGTCAGAGAGTTCTTGCATATTGTTGAAAGTTTCGTATTTCATTTTGAGCTCATTTAACTCTTGTGAAGTCTTTTGAGCTGCAATATTATCATTCCAAAAATCTGGCTCAGTCATTCGGTTTTCAAGGAGCGCAATGTCCTCTTCCAAACGATCTAAGTCAAAGAGACCTCCCGAAGCTCACGAGCTTCTCTTGATTTTCAGAGATTTTTTGGCGAATTTCTGCCACTTCCATGGATAGGTTTCCTCCATTTTATAGTATTATGCTTAATTCTAGCATAAATCACTTAAATTTGCCATTTTGCACACACAAGCTCCCACTCGGCTTGGGATTCTTCATCCTTAGGTGACAGTTCCCGCATATAGTCTAACATAGCCTCATCAGGCTTCTTAACAATCTCTCCGAGAGCCCAAATGGCAGTTGCCGTGTGAATGGGATTATTATTCTTATCGATAATCTCCATCAGTTTGACAATAGCATTGCGATCATGTAAGTTGGCCAAGGCAATAATGGCATTACGTTGAAGAATATTCTTCCCTCGCCATGAACCGGCAATCATACCAAATTTCTCCTTAAAGGACTTATTGCTCAGCTCAAGAAATGGAAGCAATTCGGGCATGGCAAGCTCAGGATCTATGTCTGAAGCCAAAGGATTGTCGATACCTCTGTTATATGGACAGGAAATCTGACAAATGTCACAGCCATAGATAACAGTCTTTATTTTCTTTCGAAACTCCATATCCATCATCCCCTTATCTTGGGTCTGGAAGGATAGGCAACGACGGGCATTCATAGTCCCATCGCCAATGAGACAGGATGTCGGACAGGCATCCAGACAACGACGACAATCCCCACAGCCATAGTCTACTTCATGATCAGGTTCTATCTCTAGATTAGTGATAAGCTCACCGAGATACATGTAGGAGCCGTATTCTTTTGAAATCACTAGTCCATTCTTTCCGATAAAGCCTATTCCAGCTCGCTTGGCCACTGCTGTATCGACCAAGGCTCCAGTATCCACCATACCTTTATATTCGAAGTTTTCCGTCAGTTTTTCAATACCTTCTGCCAGGCGTTTTAGTTTGTCCTGCAAAACATAGTGATAATCTAGCCCCCACGAATTTGGAGTGATTTTGCCCCGCTTAAATTCTGTTTTTTGGGGCTGTTGCGGCAACTTATGCGGATAAGCTACTGCAATGGAAATGATGGTTTTAGCTGATTCTAAGGTCAACTTAGGATAAATACGCTCTTCAATATTTTTATGTTCAAACCCTGTTGTTCGCCCTTCTTCGACACCAAGTCGAAGGGATTTCTCCAGATAGGCAAAATCATCAGCGGTTGTAAAACCAATTTTTGAAATGCCAATTTCCTTGGCCATCTTTTGTATTTCTAACTTGATATCCATATTCTTATCATAATGAAAATATAGTCCAAGGGCAAGTATTTTCCATCATCTTCATTTAGAGACAAGCCTTAACCTTTTTGTTACAATGTTCCTATGACAAGACTTGCAGTAATGAGTGATTTACATATTGATTTGAATCACTTTGAAACATATGAAATCGATACTCTAATAAAGTGCCTAAAAGATCAAGAAGTTAGTCATCTCCATATCGCTGGTGATATTTCTAACCATTATTATATCGACACGAAACCTTTCCTACGAAAACTGTCCAAGGCGGTCAAGGTTACCTATAATTTAGGCAATCATGATATGCTTGATTTAGAGGATGACCTTATTGATAATCTTGATTTTCAGGTGATTGATTTAGGAAGTAAGACCTTATTGGCTTTTCATGGATGGTATGATTATTCCTATTCTGATGAAAAATTGGATAAAATTCTTAAACGTAAGAAACAACTCTGGTTCGACCGACGACTTAAACGATTGGGTACAGATCCCGAAATCTGTCAAACTAGTCTCCAGAAGCTAGATAATATCTTAAGTGAATTAGACACGAATAACCTTATAGTTGCCATGC
Source organism: Streptococcus salivarius (assembly GCF_000785515.1). Lineage (NCBI taxonomy): Bacteria > Bacillati > Bacillota > Bacilli > Lactobacillales > Streptococcaceae > Streptococcus > Streptococcus salivarius. Next base: position 1,016,788 of record NZ_CP009913.1, on the reverse strand, counting down.
ATTTTGTTCCTCATAGTCGTTTCACCATGACGCACGAACGTTTTAAACCTTTTAACGCTTATTTGGGATCTGAACAATTCCATCAGATTTTCGTCAAACATGGCGTTAAAGATGTTGTTTTTGGTCATGCCCACCGCAGTTATGGGACGGTAACTATTGACGGTGTAACCTATCACTCGCGTCCTCTTGGATACCGACGAGAATGGGACTTAACCATTGACTTTGTTTCCAATCACCCTGAACTCAATCCTACTGGAACATGGAATCTCTCTAAACGGTACAACCTAGTCAAGAAACGACAAGAGTTTTTAGAGTATGAAAAAAAGGAACTAGCAAATGAGTTCCTTTCCTCTATGACACTATTCGATTTGTAGAACGACTCTTATGGGAGTCGTTTTTTTAGTCGGTGAAAAATCCCTGCTTTTGAAGGTCCTTCAAGGTATTAGCACGGTTAGCAACTGATTTATCCATGGTCTTAGCAATCTGAGTCGTAAATTCATCAACTCTATTATTGAGATCGCGGAGGTCGTAATACTCATGGACTTCAGCATCGTAATCTTTTAGCTCCTCTAAAGGATTTTCTAAATCCTGATAATAATTTTCCATATGGATAACGTGACGTGGCAAACGAGGTTTAAGCTGTGGTTCCTGATCTGGCCAACCAACTGCTAGGCCTACTGCAGGATAGACATACTTAGGCAGTTTGAGAAGCTCCGAAAGCTTGGCATTATCATTCAAGATACTACCCAAATAAACTGTTCCCATACCTAAACTCTCAGCAGCTACTACCACATTTTGAGCAGCAATCATTGCATCTGAAAAGGCCGAGATAAAGCGTTCGGGACTACCTTGCACCAAGGCTTCAGCACCCTTTGCCTCTGCAATCAAAGTATTACGTCTTTGGTCTACAACAAAGACAAAAAGATGCCCAGCATTTGGAATATAAGGCTGATTCGCAATTTCAGCAATTTCTTCCTTCAATTTTTGATCAGTAATACTGATAATCGAATAGGATTGTCTAAAATTACTAGTTGCCGTATGTCTGGCAACATCAACCAGAAGGTCAACTTCTTCCTGTGTCAAAGCTAGAGGTTTAAATTGACGGATGCTGCGGTGATTGAGTTGTGTCTTAATGGTCTCGTTCATGGCCTTCTCCTTAACTTGTGATCATTTCTCTTCAATTATAAACAAGACTTCTCCTGAATTCAAGATGTGATAAGAAAAAGCCAGAGACCATTATCTCTGACTTTATGTTTTAAATAGCGTCTTTATCCTTACCAAGGGCACGTTGAATAGCTTTGACTAATTCAACCAATACCACAATCAAGAAGGAACCTACAATAACCGCAAGCCATTGTGTCAGACTAAGGTGTGACACATGGAAAAGGTTATTAAATCCAGGAACTACGATAGTTGCCATCAAAAGAACGAAGGCCACTGGAATTGCCCAGTTGAAAGTCTTGTTCCTAAAGAGACCAACTTTAAAGACTGATTGATAAACAGATTTAACGTTAAAGGCATGGAGCAACTGGATTAATCCAAGTGTGGCAAAGGCCATTGTAAGGGCATCCGCATGAATTTCTGCTTGTGTATGATGCTCTGGAAAGGCAAGACCCCAACCATATACTGCAAGAACAAGGATAGTTTGGAAAACACCTTGATACATAATCGCTCCGAAGACACCACCATCAAAGAAGTTTGATTGGCGACCACGAGGTTTGTGAGCCATAATACCTGGTTCAGCTGGCTCAACCCCAAGTGCGATAGCTGGAAGTGTATCAGTGACCAGGTTAATCCAGAGAAGGTGTACTGGTTGAAGCACATCCCAACCAAATAGTGTGGCAAAGAAGATAATGAAGACTTCTGCCATGTTGGCTGACAAGAGGTATTGGATTGATTTTTGAATATTTGAGAAGACCTTACGTCCTTCTTCTACGGCAACGATAATTGTCGCAAAGTTATCATCGGCAAGAACCATATCTGAAGCTCCCTTAGAAACCTCTGTACCTGTGATTCCCATACCAATACCGATATCAGCTGTCTTAAGTGAAGGCGCATCATTAACCCCATCACCTGTCATGGCAACAACCTTGCCATCATTTTGCCAAGCCTTAACGATACGAACCTTGTGTTCAGGAGATACACGCGCATAGACAGAGTACTGTTTGAAGACTTTTTGGAATTCTTCATCAGAAAGCTCATTAAGCTCAGCGCCAGTAAAGACATGATCTTCCGTATCATTTGGATCAATGATACCAAGACGCTTAGCGATTGCTTCTGCTGTATCTTGGTGGTCCCCAGTAATCATGATTGGACGAATCCCCGCTTCTTTAGCGACACGGACAGCCTCTGCTGCTTCTGGACGTTCTGGGTCAATCATACCTACCAAACCTGAGAAAATCAAATCAGACTCAACAACTGCAGATTCCAAGGTAGGAATGTCATTCGTTGTCTTATAAGCCATCATCAAGACACGAAGGGCTTGTTTTGCCAAGTCCTTATTAGTCGCAAGGATAGCTTGTTTGTCTTCATCCGTGATAGGACGGACCTCACCATTGATTTCAATACGAGTCACACGTTTGAGCAATTGGTCAGGCGCACCTTTAACGGCTACAAAGTATGTACCATCCGCTTCTTTGTGGATAGTAGACATGAGCTTACGGTCAGAGTCAAATGGCAATTCTGCCACACGAGGCTCCGATTTCAAGACGTCACGCACATCAAAATTGTGGTCCAAACCAAATTGAACAAGGGCTGTTTCAGTAGGATCCCCGATTAGTTTACCGTCTGGGTCTACCTTAGTATCATTGGCAAAGTTCATAATACGAAGGGTCGTATTATCAGCACCAAGTTCTGTATCAGCACTTTGCAATTGACCGTTTGTATAGACCTTCTCAACGGTCATCTGGTTCATGGTCAAGGTACCAGTCTTATCTGAAGCGATAATTTCAGTCGAACCAAGCGTTTCAACTGCTGGCAATTTACGAACAATCGAATTACGTTTGGCAAGAGTTGTTGTACCTAATGACAAAAGAATGGTTACAATAGCAGGTAAACCTTCAGGAATGGCTGCAACGGCAAGAGCAACAGCAACCATCAAACCTTCAAGAGGCTGTTCGCCACGAATGAAGACACTAACCAAGAATGTTACCAAAGCAATAGCGACAATAAGATAGGTTAAAGTCTTAGATAGTTGCTCCAAACTTTGCTTCAACGGTGTTTGGGATTCGTCCGCATTGGCTAGCATATCCGCAATCTTACCAACCTCAGTATACATACCTGTATTGGTCACAACACCTGCACCACGACCGTACGTTACATTCGAGTTTTGATAAGCCATATTCACACGGTCACCGATACCTGCCTCTGCTTCAACCGCCTCGGTAACGTCTTTTTCAACCGGAACGGATTCACCTGTAAGGGCAGCTTCTTCAATCTTAAGTGAGGCTGCTTCGAGCAAACGCATGTCCGCAGGAACGACATCACCTGCTTCAAGCAAGACGATATCTCCTGGAACTAATTCGCGTGCATCAATTTCAACGACATGGCCATCACGGCGCACACGAGCCATAGGGCTAGACATGTTTTTGAGGGCTTCAATAGCCGCTTCTGCTTGTCCTTCTTGATAAACACCAAAGGCTGCATTCAAAACAACAACGGCTAAAATAATGCAGGCATCAGTCAAACCATGCATACCTTCTGTAATAACAGAAAGAGCCGCAGCAACAAGTAGGATGATAATCATCAAATCTTTAAACTGGTCGATGAATTTTGACAAGAGGCTGCGTTTTTCACCTTCATCCAACTCGTTATAGCCGTAGGCATCTAAACGTTCCTTGGCTTGTGCAGTAGACAAACCGTCAACAGAAGTGTCCAAGCTTTTTAGGACTTCTTCCTCTCCTTGTGTGTAAAACAAGGCTTTACTTTGTTCTTTAGACAAAATAATCTCCTCCTTCTATATAGGGAAAAATGGCTAACAAGACTCTTTTTATATACAAAAAGAGACTTGTTTCATTAAAAACAAGTCTCGCTGTTTAAGAATATGCCGGAAATATAAAATTTCGTAATGACGACATAATCGCAACTACTAATCAAATTTCATGATTAAAGTTGCCTGCTACTCCCTTATTTGTATTTTACATTTTATCATAAATTATTATTAATTCAAGCAAAATGATTCTATTTTTTCAAAAATTAAAACCAAGAAACTTCTAATTCATAATCAGCAAAAACGTCTTCTGTTTCTGGATGTTTCAATTGATAATGAATATCAACTGTCTGTCCATTCGGGTCATGAGCAAATAAACTAGTGTCTGTCAGAAAATGTTGGGTACCAAGCGGTGTCGGAATGTGGACCAAGGCAGGTACTTTAGCAGAAAAACGCATAATGGATTTAGGATTAGAAAAGCGTGTCATCACTAGCTCATCCTGATTCAACTTAATAACCACTTTTTCTTTCTCGGAATTATGATGAACAAGATAGGTATAATCCCCTTTTTCCATAACCTCACAAGTGTGGATTTCTTCGATAATTTCCGTTTGATCGCCTACTTTAATTTTGTTTTTGATTTTAATTTCCATTGATTACTCCTTTCTGTTCTATAACTACTTTTTACTTAAGACGATAGCAACTCTAACCTCAAAGAGAGTTTCAACATTGCGTTTACCCTTTCTGCTTCAAGTAAACCACCTGGGTTTGTTTGACAAAGCCAATCTTTTCATACAAGCGTTTGGCACCTACATTGCTATCTTCCACTGCAATTTGGAAGGACTTGTCATTTTGCGCAATGAGTTGATTGACGACTGATTTTGCCAGATAGCTTCCATAGCCTTGGCCACGATAGGCTTCTGCTACGGCAAGTCCATAAAGGTAGTTGCTATTCCCAGATAAATCGACCGTACAAACTCCAATCACTTGACCTTCTTTGATGAGGATGTAAAGTAGGCCATCAGAGTCCTTCAATGCCTCTGTAATGTATCTGCGACTTACTTCGAGTGTTTGCTCTGCATCAGAAAAGGCTTGGTGGTGGAGATGGGCAATTGCATCTAGGTAAGAAGGTTCAGCTAAGAGCACCTTGACATCTGAACAGGAATCCAGAGCATATGGTGTTCTGTCTCTCCCTAGCCAGGTTTCCGTCTCTTCATCTTCAACCAAATCCCAATGACTTGCCAAATCAGGATGATGATCGAGAAAAACACGCTCCGTCTGAAAGGTCACTGAGCGAATAGGGTAAGATGCCATTTCTTTTTCAAAGCTTCTATACATCGCATGGGCAATACCCTCGCGACGATGACTAGGGTCCACTAGGATGCTCACTTCAATGTCTTCATCATCCGCATAAACCGTTAATAAGCCAAGCAACTCTCCCTCTTGACAATAGAGGAAAAAGGCCGGCATATTGGAATCAAAATTAAGCATATTGGAGAGATAAGGTTCTCGAAAGGTTTGATCATGGGCTTGGCAGCTAGCAATCAATGCTTTTGCTGACTTCCGTTCTTGCTCCGTCAATTGGTTGGTTGCTCGAATCACTTTATCTCTCCTTTATTTGTCTGACCTTATTTTACCAATTAAAAAGCATTTGGGCAATTCTTACCTAATCTACTTCTTTAAAGAGACAATAATACTTTTCTCAGGAAGAACTATGACAAAGCGCCTAAATTTTAGTAAAATAGAAGGGAAACTAACTAAACGAAACAGGTAATTATTATGTCTATTAAACTTATTGCTGTTGATATTGATGGAACGCTTTTAAATAGCCAACGTCAAGTTACACCGGAAGTCTTTCAAGCAATCCAAGATGCTAAAGCTGCTGGTGTAAAGGTTGTTATCGCGACTGGTCGCCCTATTCCAGGAGTTCTTCCACTTCTTGAAGAGCTTAACCTCAACCAAGACGGAGATTATGTTATCACATTCAATGGTGGGCTTGTCCAAGAAACTTCTACTGGTAATGAATTAATTCGTGAGACACTCTCATACGAAGACTACCTTGATATTGAGGTTTTGGCTAACAAGCTTGGTGTTCATTCTCACGCCATTACTAAAGATGGTATCTACACAAGTAATCGCAATATTGGCCGCTACACGGTTCATGAGTCTACACTTGTTCATATGCCGATTTACTATCGTACACCTGAAGAGGTAGCTGACAAGGAATTTGTTAAGGCCATGTATATCGATGAGCCTGAAATTCTTGATGCAGCCATTGCCAAACTTCCACAGGAATTTTATGACCGCTTTACCATTGTAAAATCAACACCATTTTACCTAGAAATTCTTAAGAAAACAGCCAACAAAGGGATTGCTGTAACCCATCTTGCTGAAAAACTCGGTCTTTCTAAAGAAGAAACAATGGCTATCGGTGATGAAGAAAATGACCGTGCTATGCTTGAAGTCGTTGGCTCTCCTGTTGTTATGGAAAATGGTAATCCAGAAATGAAGAAAATTGCGAAACACATCACAAAATCAAATGATGAATCTGGTGTCGCTTACGCTATTAGAAAGTGGGTTCTAGAATAATATGTATACCTATAAAACTGGACTCAGTACTTCTGAGCATGACCGTTTTGTTATAGATAGTCCTCAAACGAATTTATTACAGAGTAGTTCATGGGCTAAAATCAAGGACAGCTGGGGAAATGACCGCCTAGGTTTCTATCAAGATGGTAATATCGTTGCTGTCGCTAGTGTCCTTATTCAGCCGCTCCCTCTTGGCTTTTCTATGATTTATATCCCTCGTGGACCTATTATGGACTATCAAGATAAAGAGTTGCTCGCCTTTGTTATGGCTTCGCTTAAAAAATATGCTAAAACAAAGCGTGCCCTCTTTGTTAAATTTGATCCAAGCCTCTTTGTGACTAAAAACTTGATTTCACAAGAAGCTGAAATTCGTGAAGAAACACTAGCTATTGCTAAAAATATCCAGTCCCTTGGCGTTGAATGGACTGGCCTCACTGAAGATATGGCTGAAAATATTCAACCACGCTTCCAGGCTAATATCCATAAGGAAGATTTCACTGAGGAACAACTCTCTAAGAGTACCAAGCAGGCTGTTCGTACTGCTCGAAATAAGGGGATTTCAGTCCAATTTGGTGGCACTGAGCTTCTTGAACAATTCGCATCTTTGATGAAAAAGACTGAGGCCCGTAAGAACATCCACCTTCGTGGCATTGATTATTATGAAAAGTTGTTGACTACCTACCCAAAATCTTCTTACATTACACTCTCAACTCTTGATTTACCAGCTCGTCTCAAAGACCTCAATAAGCAACTCGAAAAGAACATTGCTGATGCAGCCAAGTTCACTGAAAAAACTAAACCAGGAAAAATCGAGAACAATAAACAAGAGCACAAGAGACTTAAAGAGGAAATTGACTTTCTTCAAGAAAAAGTTGATGCTGGAAATAAGACGGTCCCACTCTCTGGTACACTCGTTCTCGAATTTGGCAAGACATCTGAGAATATCTATGCAGGAATGGATGAAGATTACCGCCGTTATCAACCGGCTATCTTGACATGGTATGAAACAGCTAATCATGCTTTTGAGCGTGGTGCTGAGTGGCAAAACATGGGAGGAATTGAAAATTCACTAGATGGTGGTTTGTATAATTTCAAGTCCAAATTTAACCCACGTATTGAACAATTCATTGGGGAATTCAACCTTCCAGTTAGCCCTCTATACGGACCAGCCAATTTTGCCTATAAACTCCGTAAGAAATTACGTAGCAAACATTAATAATATATAAAATGAGACTCCATCTTGGAAGTCTCATTTTTTGATGATAGCTTAGTCTTTATCAGGAATAACCTTAAAGAGATAATAAGTGATGAAGACCGTCAGGCAAAAGAGTCCGATTTTCACCCATAGTATAGGGGCAAAAAAGATTGAAATTGCCATCAAAACATAGATTTGGATGATAATCTTTTTCTTTCGTTCTTTGGCAATTGATTTGGTTTCTCGAAAATCGGCTACATAACTTTGATACAGCTTAGTATGATATAACCATTTCTCAAAACGTTTGGAACTTCTAGCAAAGCAAGCAATGGCTAAAAGTAGAAAAGGTGTTGTGGGTAAGATAGGGAGGGGAATCCCAAGAATTCCCAAACCGAGCGAGACAAACCCTAACGAGAGATAAATTACTTTCATAAATACATTCCTTTTAAAAAGCTGCACTAAACGTATTAGTGCAGCTCTTCTGCTATTTTTAAATGTCTGTCAGTGGAGTCGCTGTGTCTGGTGAGGTATCATAAACTTTAAAGTCAGTTCCAACACCAAAGTCAGCACGTGCCAACTGATTTTCCATCGTCATGTGGGCCAACTCCTTGATATTATTTTCTTTGGAAAGGTGACCCAAGTAGATCTTTTTAGTTTTATTACCGATGGTACGAATCATAGCATCCGCTCCATCTTCATTACACAAGTGACCTTGATCAGAGAGGATACGTTGCTTGGTTGACCAAGGATATGAACCTGCTCTAAGGATTTCAACATCATGATTGGACTCAATCAGATAGCCGTCGGCATTCTCAATAATACCTGCCATACGATCAGAAACATAACCCGTATCCGTTAACATGACAAAACTCTTTCCATCTTTCATAAAGCGATAGAACTGTGGATCAATAGCATCGTGACTAACTCCAAAAGACTCAATATCAAGGTCTCCAAAGGTCAGAAGCTTGTCACGAGAAAAAACATGTTTCTGGCTATTATCAATCTTGCCAAGCATATTTTTACTATCCATAATCTGCCAGGTTTTCTCGTTGGCGTAGATATCCATGCCATATTTACGAGCTAAAACGCCTACGCCATGGATGTGATCCTTGTGTTCATGCGTTACTAAGATTGCATCCAAATCACTCGGGTCACGATCAATCTCAGCTAGCAAACTTGTGATTTTCTTACCAGACAAACCAGCATCTACAAGAATCTTCTTCTCTGGAGTTTCCAAGTAAAAGGAATTACCAGTTGACCCTGAAGCCAAAATACTATATTTAAACCCTAAATCTGAGATCATTTCTACTCCATCTCCCATTCATCAACCATCATGGCATCCTTGTCATATGGAAGCACAATTGTAAATGTTGAACCCTTACCATACTCACTCTTAGCCCAAATGAAGCCCTTATGTTGTTTAATAATCTCTTTGGCAATGGACAAGCCTAGACCCGTTCCACCCTGGGCACGACTTCTGGCCTTATCAACACGGTAAAAACGGTCGAAAATCAAAGGTAAATCTTTCTTAGGGATACCTAAACCTTGGTCAGAAATAGAAACAATCAACTGTGAATCAGTTGTCTTCATGGACACTGTAATCTCACCACCATCAGGAGAATACTTGATGGCATTGTTAAGAATATTATCCACGACCTGAGTCATCTTATCCGTATCAATCTCCACCCAAATAGAATTTACAGGGTAATCTCGAATAATTTCGTACGTCTTACCAGTATTGCTTTCTTGACTTTTGATTTGATCAAAACGATTCAAGATATAGGTCATGAAGGCCGTGAAATTAGTCATTTCAACATCAAGTTGAGTGCTCTTATTGTCAATACGAGAAAGTGCCAAGAGGTCAGAAATCATTCGCATCATACGATTGGTCTCATCTAGCGAAACTTTGATAAAGTTAGGGGCGATATCTTCGTTGAGAGCTCCATCATCAAGTGCCTCTAGATAAGATTTTACAGAAGTCAGAGGTGTACGCAACTCGTGACTAACGTTTGAAACAAATAGACGACGTTCACGCTCTTCTTTTTCCTGCTCAGTAGCATCATGAAGAACGGCAACCAGACCTGAAATGAATCCAGACTCTTTACGAATAAGAGCAAAGTTAACGCGTAAGGTCACAAATTCATCGTTGGCATCTCGACGAGACAAATGAATTTCAGGAGTCTTAGACAGCAATTCACTATAGGTGTAGGGATTTTCACCATCTAATAAGTCTAAAATGGACATCTGTGTCGCTGTCTCAAAATCTAGATTCAACAAACGCTGAGCTGTGCTATTAATCATGGTAATTTGACCACGACGATTTGTCGCAATGACTCCATCACTCATGTAAGAGAGGACTGATGATAAGCGGTTTTTTTCCTGGGCTAGATTTTCATGTGTCAAACGAAAGACGTCCGATAAATCATTTAAGCTATCAGCTAGCTCTAAAAGCTCTGGATCACCCTTTAAACGTAACTCCTCATTATAGTTACCTGCCATTAAGGACTTGACCCTCTTGGTCAACTTTCGAATATTTTTGACTTGTCGATAATCACGATAAGCAAGAAAAATAAAGTAGAAAGCCACAAAAAGGAGCGTAAAGAGTAAGGCTAGTTCAAAGCTTGTGATGTTTAAGCCAATACTAGTCATAATTCTTCATATAATAACCAACACCACGACGCGTCAAAATATATTCAGGACGACTAGGTGTATCTTCAATTTTTTCACGGAGACGACGAATGGTTACGTCAACCGTACGAACATCACCAAAATAGTCATAGCCCCAAACAGTTTCAAGCAAATGCTCACGCGTCATCACTTGTCCCATATGAGTTGCCAAATGGAAAAGCAACTCAAATTCACGGTGTGTGAGCTCAACTTCATTTCCACGTTTTTTAGCAACAAATGCATCTGGAACAATAATCAACTCACCAATTGAAATCTCCTGCTTGCCAGAGTTAGAGCTTTCTTCTGCTGCTGTTTCAATAGTCTCTGTACGACGCAGGTGAGCTTTGATACGTGCCAACAATTCACGATTAGAAAATGGTTTCGTCACATAGTCGTCCGCCCCAATTTCTAGTCCGATAACCTTATCAAACTCGCTATCCTTAGCGGAGAGCATGATAATTGGTGTATGACTTGTCTTTCGAATTTCCTTAGCAACTTCTAAACCATCTAGTTCAGGCAACATCAAGTCCAGGATGACCAAGTCTGGCTTTTCAGCTTCAAACTGCTCCAAAGCTTCACGACCATCAAAAGCCGTAACCACTTCATAACCTTCTTTTGTCAGGTTAAACTTGATGATGTCCGAAATCGGTCTTTCGTCATCAACAACTAGAATTTTTTTCATATAAACACCTCATCGGTTTTCTTAAGTCATTTCATTTCTGCAAAGTAGAAAAAAACTTTACATATCAAACACATTATACCAAAAATTAGGTCAAGGACCAAGTTTCTACTATAGATATCACGAGATATCACGCTGATAGACAAGCTTTCTTTGTTTTTTGAGATAGTTTTGTAACCTGTAATCGGTTAAAAGGCGAACATTATGATTGAATTTTCAAACATTTTTGACATTTACCGATATATATAGTAAAATACACACTTGTTGTTACATATATAAATGTAAAATTTTAGGAGGCTCTTATGGCACTTATCGAATTTAAAAATGTCAATAAATACTACGGAGATTATCATGCACTTCGTGATATCAATCTAGAAATTGAAAAAGGACAAGTTGTGGTTCTCTTGGGACCTTCTGGGTCTGGGAAATCTACCCTTATCCGTACAATCAATGCCTTGGAATCAATTGATAACGGTACCCTAATCGTTAACGGACATAATGTGACAGAAGCTTCTGCCAAAGACTTGGTGGAACTTCGTAAGGAAGCAGGGATGGTCTTCCAGCACTTCAACCTCTACCCACACAAAACCGTTCTTGAAAATGTAACTTTGGCACCAATCAAGGTTCTTGGAATCAGTAAGGCAGACGCCGAAAAGACTGCTGAAAAATTCCTTCGCTACGTTAACATGTGGGACAAGAAAGATTCATACCCTGGCATGCTTTCTGGTGGGCAAAAACAACGTATCGCAATTGCCCGTGGTCTTGCCATGAATCCTGAGCTCTTGCTCTTTGATGAACCAACGTCAGCCCTTGACCCAGAAACTATCGGTGACGTGCTTGCGGTTATGCAAAACCTTGCCAAAGGTGGCATGAACATGGTTGTCGTAACCCACGAAATGGGCTTTGCCCGCAGTGTGGCTGACCGTATCATTTTCATGGCTGAAGGTCAAGTTCTTGTAGACACTACGGATGTGGATGGTTTCTTTGACAATCCAACTGAACCTCGTGCAGTTCAATTCCTTTCTAAGATTATCGACCACAACTCTGATCGTGTCCAAGTGGACGCCTAAGGAGGACTTATGTTAATCAAGAAACTTAGTCGCATTTTAGCTATCTCTGTTATAGCTTTTCTAGCAGTTCTCCTCTGGAACACTAAAAGTAGTCAGGCAGATGAAAGCAGTAAACTACTCAATAGTGCTGCAATTCAAAAAATTGTCAAAAAAGGGACTCTAAACGTTGGTGTCAAACAGGATGTCCCAAACTTTGGTTACTATTCAGCCAAAACTAATACCTATCAAGGGATGGAAATTGACCTCGCTAAGAAAATTGCCAAAGAACTTAAGGTTAAGGTGAATTTTACAGCGGTTACCCCACAAACTCGTGAAGCCCTTATGGATAACGGAACTATTGACATGCTTATCGCTACTTATACCATTACAGATGAGCGTAAGGCTTCATATGCCATGTCAAATCCTTACTACTACGACCAAATCGGTTTCCTCGTTCAAACCAAATCTGGCTATAAGAAACTTTCTGACCTAAACGGTAAAACTATTGGAGTGTCTCAAGGGTCATCTGCCAAAGCTGCTGTTGAAGAGTACGCTTCAGCTAATAACCTTAAGTTTGACTACGTTCAACTTGGATCTTATCCTGAGTTAGCCGTATCACTCTATGCTTACCGTATTGACGCCTTTGCTGGTGATAAATCAATCTTGTCAGGTTACGAAAGTGATAAAACCAAGATCCTTGATGAAGGTTTCAAAACACAAGAGTACGGTATTGCTTCAAGTAAGTCTAACCAAGAGTTGATTGATTATACCAACGATTTGATTGCTAAATGGCAAAAAGATGGTAGCCTTCAAAAACTCTACGATAAGTATCACTTGAAACCAGCTAAGGCTGAAGATAAATAGAAAGGAGTCCTGAATTTATGTATCTTTTAACTGAAACGGCTAGTCCTTTCGCTCTTGAACGTTGGGCTGCTTTCTTCGCTAACTTTGGTCAGTTTGCCAAAGGTTTCTTCTATACCCTCGGTATTTCAATTGGTGCCTTGATTGTTGCCCTTCTTCTTGGGCTTATCTTTGGGGCTATGAGTTCGACTCATAACAAAGTCCTTCGTGGCATTTCACGTGTTTATGTCGAAATCTTCCAGAACACACCCTTGCTCGTGCAATTCGTGGTTGTCTTCTATGGGATTTCAATCTTGACTGATGGTCATGTCATGATTCCAATTTCATTGACAGCTATCCTTTGTGTGGGTGTCTACACAGGAGCCTATATCTCTGAAATTATTCGTACAGGTATCGAGGCAGTTCCTAAAGGTCAAACCGAAGCCGCTTTGTCTCAAGGATTCACCTACGCTGATACCATGCGTATCATCATCTTGCCTCAAGCCGTGCGTACTATCTTGCCACCATTGACCAACCAAGTGGTTAACTTGATTAAGAATACTTCTACAGTTGCCATTATCTCTGGGGCAGATATCATGTTCACTGCTAAGGCTTGGGCTTATGATACCACTAACTATGTGCCGGCCTTTGCTGGGGCTGCCTTCCTCTACTTTATCATGTGTTTCCCTCTAGCTACTTGGGCACGTCGTAAAGAAGAAGAGAATAAGAAAGCTTACTAAGGAGGTCCACTATGTCAGAAGTTTTATCAGCTACTAACCTTAAATTCTTGGCACAAGGGATGTGGACGACTCTTTACTTGTCTTTCTTCATCATCGTGCTATCTACCCTGTTCGGAACTATTCTGGCGGTGATGCGTAACGGAAAGAATCCTATTCTGCGTTGGATTGCTTCTATCTACGTTGAGTTCGTCCGTAATGTTCCTAACTTGCTTTGGATTTTCATTATCTTCCTGGTCTTCCAACTCAAATCAACTGCGGCAGGGATTACCTCTTTCACGGTCTTTACCTCTGCTGCCTTGGCGGAAATCATTCGTGGGGGACTGAACTCTATCGACCATGGCCAAACGGAAGCCGGCTTGTCTCAAGGATTTAACAACAAACAAATCTTTATTTACATCATCTTCCCACAAGCTATTCGTAAGATGTTACCATCTATCATTTCTCAATTCGTAACAGTTATCAAGGATACTTCTTTCCTTTACTCTGTTATCGCCTTACAAGAATTGTTTGGTAAGAGTCAGATTTTGATGGGTGGTTACTACGAACCTAGCCAAATCTTTACCTTATACGGAATTGTGGCTTTAGCTTATTTCGTGGTTAACTTTGCTATTTCTAGCTACTCTCGCTACCTCTCTAAACAATGGGAGCAAGCTAGTGAATAAAATAAAAACTCACCTGCGGGTGGGTTTTTGTTTTTCTAGATACTAAAAACGACTCCAACCGGAGTCGTTTTTTCATTAATTCACCGTTACTTTCCCTGAATAATAATCTAGGGTAATTCCCTGTTGGACATTTGGAACGAAGACGTTGAACTCAAGCGAGCCATCTGCTGACTTGGCTTCAAGATGTGATCCTGATGGAATCAGGTTATCTCCTTCATAAATGAGGGTAACGCGATAACGGACACGTTTATTTTTATCCTGAGCTTTACGTACCAGGCTTTCATAATAGTTTTGGCCTGTGGAAGTTTCGCTATTAGCTTGGTTAGCCCAAGCAGTTTGAACGGCAATATTTTCTGGATTTGAAGTCGAGGCATCAAATCCTTTGAGACCACCTACAAGTGCATAACCTAACAAATGGCCTCGGTCTACGGCATGGCTATACTCTCCTGAAAGATTGTGAACTTGATGCCATCCAGCTGGTGTCCAAGAGGTTGAGCCATTCCCTGTTTCTTGACGATTTTTGTACTGTCTGGTCGCTTTACTTAACAAGGCATTCGCAACTGTAGGAACCGTTTGTCCTTGAACCGTTTTAACTTGGTTATTAGCGTAGGGTTGGCTAGATACCTTAGCATTAAGATTGGTTTTATTACCGTTAACAATATAGGCACCAGCCCCATTCCATTCTATGGCGTTTCCTAGTTGACTCTTGACAGAGCTGGTCATCACCGTCTCTGCGAGTTGCTCTTGTGGCGTAGACTGCCCACTTGTTGAGCCGTTTGATTTGACGTAGTTATTGGATTTTCCCGAGACTAGACTAGCTACCTGCTTGATTGGATTGTTAGGTGAGAGCTTATTACTCGTTCCAACGTAACCTAAAACTGCAATCAAAACCGCTATCAGTAACGAGACTAGCTGACGTTTCTGTTTATTTGTTAAAGATGTCTTTCTTTTTGCCATTGTTCTCTTTCTTTTATATGAATGTCATGACTAAAGGAGCGGGATTACTTCCCACTCCCTTTATTTTCCTGTAAATTTAGCAACAATTGCCTGCCAAGTTTCTGGTTTTAAGATGCTTATTGGATCCTTGCCCTCTCCTAAAACAGCATAGCCAACCATCAAACCGATAGCTAGAAAAGCAAGGCCAATCACACACACACTCAAAACAAGTAATAATTGACGAAAAACATAGCCTTTACCAGTTTCCATACTAAGCCTCACTTACACGTGAAATATTTGCTCCTAGTTTAGCTAGTTTCTCATGGAATTGATAGTAACCACGATCCAAGTGTGTTAATTTACCAACAGTCGTTGTTCCTTCAGCTACCATTCCTGTAAGAATAAGTGCTGCTGAAGCTCGAAGGTCAGTAGACATAACCTGAGCACCTTGAAGTGGCAAACCACCGTGAATCATAGCCGTGTCACGAAGGATTTCTGAATGAAGTCCCATACGACGCATTTCTTCCAAGTGTTGGAAGCGATTCTCAAAGACAGTTTCAATCATGGTTGATTCCCCGTTTACCACTGCCATAAGTGCTGTAAATTGAGCCTGCATGTCAGTTGGGAAACCTGGGTGAGGTAGAGTTTTAACGGTTACTGGTTTCAATTGAGAAATATCAGATTTAACACGAATGCCACCTTCTTCTTCCTTAACATCGACACCCATTTCCAATAATTTTGAAATCAAAGGACGGTTATGTTCCCAGATAGCATCTTTGATGAGAACATCTCCAGAAGTCATAGCTGCCGCTACCATAAAAGTACCGGCTTCAATACGGTCCTGAACAACCGCATGTTTAGTACCATGGAGAGCTTTAACACCTTTAATCACGAGCGTTTCAGTTCCAGCACCTTTGACGTCTGCTCCCATCTCGTTAAGAAGGAGGGCCAAGTCAACAATTTCTGGTTCACGCGCAGCATTTTCAATGGTTGTAACACCATCAGCCAAAGTTGCTGCCATCATAAGGTTTTGAGTGGCACCAACAGATGGGAAGTCCATATAAATAGTTGCACCTTTAAGGTTTTCTGCTGTCGCAGTAATGTCACCACCAACTTGGGTAATTTTAGCACCCATTGCTTCTAAACCTTTGAGGTGGAGGTCGATTGGACGACTACCAATCGTACAACCGCCAGGCATTGAAACCTTAGCGTGACCATTACGGGCAAGAATAGGTCCAAGAACTACGATTGACGCACGCATCTTGCTAACATACTCGTATGGTGCTTGATCGAGAATTTCTCCACTAGCATCAACGACAACGGTATTATTTTCCTCGTCAAAGTCTACAGCAATATCTAAACCACGAACAACATTATTCATCGTGTAAACATCTGACAAGATTGGAACATTAGTTAAGGTTGTTTGACCTTCTGAGGCCAAGATAGTCGCTGCCAACAAAGGGAGGACAGCGTTTTTAGCACCTTCAATGACAACCTCACCACTTAATCGAGTGTTGCCACCCTGCACAATAATTTTATCCATAAGGATTCCTTTCAAGGGTCATTTTCATCTTTTTGTATTATATCAAAAGTCTTTTAAAATCACTAATTTAAGAAATCGAGCTAGCCATATTCTGTCCAAAAGCTAAAACCGCCAGAACAAAGGAGCTGATAAGGTAGCCTAAGGCAATACTGATAAAGAGCAAAAAGAGTTTCAATTTACCAGTATTTTCAATCGGATTTTTGATGATCTTCGCCCAATCAAAAAGGCTAATCAGCATTTGGTAGCTCAATCCTATAAATACAAGGTGACTCGCCAAAGTGACGAATTGATTAATTATAGTCATAGTTTCATTATACCATAGAAAGCTAAGCTTAAACATAAAAAGAGGGTGAGACAGTTCTAAATCTGTAATCATTTAGTGACCGCTCCCACTCCTCTTCTCTTTATTTTTGAAGCTACTAGATTAGGCATAGTTTAAAATAATCTAGTGCTTATCTTACACTCCCTAGGAACTGATAATTTGAGTTATGCTACTTAGTCTTCATAACCGTTTGGGTTAGTCGTTTGCCAACGCCATGAATCTCTAACCATTTCTTTCAAGGTCTTCTTAGCTTCCCAGCCAAGGACTTCTTTGGCCTTTTCAGGAGAGGCATAGCAAGTAGCAATATCGCCAGCACGACGTCCTTGAATACGGTATGGGATAGCAACCTTGTTTTCAGCTTCGAAAGTCTTAACGAGATCCAAAACGCTATAACCATGTCCAGTACCCAAGTTGAAAATCTCAGCACCTTTATGACTCAAATTATATTTGACAGCAGCCAAGTGACCTGAGGCCAGGTCAAGAACGTGAATGTAGTCACGCACACCTGTACCATCTGGAGTTGGATAGTCATCCCCAAAGACGTTAAGCTCAGGCAGTTTACCGATAGCTACTTGTGTAATATATGGCATCAGGTTGTTTGGAATACCGTTTGGCAATTCCCCAATCAAACCACTTTCATGAGCACCGATAGGATTGAAATAACGAAGATTTGTGACAGACCATGACGGATCTGAAGCAGCTACGTCTGTAAGAATTTGTTCCATCATCAACTTAGTATAACCATATGGGTTAATCGCTGACGTTGGCATATCTTCGGTCATTGGAGAAGGATTATTGGTACCGTAAACTGTTGCACTTGAACTGAAGACGATGTTTTTAACATCATATTCCTTCATTTTTTCAAGGAGGGTAATGGTACCACTGATGTTGTTCTTATAATATTTCAAAGGTTTTTGAACAGATTCACCCACTGCCTTGAAGGCCGCAAAGTGAATAACTAACTCAATATCTTCATTTGTGAAAACCTTATCCAAAAAATCAGTATCTAAAATGGAGCCTTGATAAAATGGAAACTTTTTACCCGTAATCTTTTCCAAACGTTCAAGTACCGCTGGCGAACTATTTGAAAAGTCATCAACTAAGACTACATCGAAACCTGCATTAAGGAGTTCAACGGTTGTGTGGCTACCGATATAGCCAGCTCCTCCTGTAATTAAAATAGACATTTATTTTTCCTTTCTTACTTGCCAGTGCCTTTTTGATCCTTTTGAATCGTTGCTAATTTAGGCATAACTTCTCCTTCAAAACCTTTCATGGCAAAATGAACCGAAGGCTCTTGTGTCATTGGAGATAGAATTCCTAGCTTCACTTGATAGTTCTGATCTTTAGAATAGGCGAAACTTGCCTTAAGTTCAGTTGTTTGATCAGGAAGCAATTCAGACAAACGACACTCAAGTTGTTGTGCTTGAAGAACCTTGCCATTAGTATTACACAAGTATAATACCACAGGCCAATCCCCATATAAAGGGGCAACCCCAGAATTTTCCAAATTAAGGGTAATATCAACCTTGCTCTCTCCTTTGGAGATTGTCAAACCTGATACCCAGAGGCGATAGCCCATGTTCTTCAAAAGCTCCTTATAAGCAGCATGCCCGTCACCGATATCTTCAGCAACCTTTGGACCCAAGAAGGTCAGATGAGCTGCCTTAGCTTCTTCAGTTAACTCATCTAAGTTATTACCGAGTAAGCTTGACATAGACTGTGAACTTGTTAATTCACCACCGATAGGAGCCTTTTCCCAAGCCTTAGGCATGGCTTTCAAGGCTGCTTGCTCTTGAGTTTGATCGTATGAGCCACCATTTTGAATCCAATTTAACCAGGTTTTAGTTGCTGATTTGTCTCCAAAGACATCATTGTAGATTCCAAAATCACCTTCCAAACCTGTATCAAAAGGTCTTCTCATAAGAATCTTCGCTTTAGGAAAGGCTGGTTGAAACGGTGCAATATAGTCCTTACGAACTTCTTTTCGTGGCAATTGGCGAATGCCAGCATCTGAGTGAACATGCCACTCACCCCAGTGTCCTAAGCCACCAAGTTCGATGTAGGCGATAAAATCATCATTGCCCCAACGCTGTCCCATAGCAGTAACAGCTTCTTTATAGTATTTTCTAAGCAGTTTATTTTGGTAATTTGGTGAAAATCCTTTACCGTAGGATGTGTTATAAGCATCCCCAAGGTCAGAAATTTCATTTCCCAACCAGTCAGGGATATCCTTATGACTTGATTTGCCAGGGTAATCTAGCAAGAAACGTAAGACGACCTGCTTGCCTTCTTTCTTCCATCGTTTGAACTGGTTACTTTCTTCAATTGTTTCCCAGTTATAGTGGCCTTTTTTAGGTTCTAATTCTTTCCATGTGATATCAACATAGACAAGATGAACATCTTCAGAAACTGTTTTTTCTTCCGCTGAAGGGACATAACCCATGAGCGGATTCCCAAAACTCTTGTCTGAAAGCGTATATTCAAACTTGGTACCTGTATTTCTGGTATTCAAATACACAAAAATAGCATAAAGACCACTCGTAATGATGATTAGACAGATGACGAGCCAAAGTTTCTTCTTTCGACTACTCCAACTCTTCTTCTCACGTTTACTAGCCATGGTATTCGCCGTTGTATTGGATCAGCGTAAGGTCTTTGACACCTTCGATAGATTTAATGTTTTCAACGAAGGTAAGGTCGTTATTTTTCACAAAGACTTCAATAGCCATCTCAACACTGTCTTTTCGCATGGTTTCAGACTTGATAAAGTGTTTGATGCGACCAAGTTCTTGAATAACTTTGTCACCTGTGTGCTCACCATCATAGTGAACCACAGCGATATACACCTTACCAGTCTCTTGCAAGCGGCTAAAGACAATAAGCATTAAAAGGATAACGATAGACGTTACAACGGCTAGGACATACATACCTGCCCCTACCGTAATCCCTGAGGTAATTGCCCAGAAAAGGTAGAGCAAGTCCATAGGATCCTTAACTGCGGTACGGTAACGGACGATAGAGAGGGCACCGACCATACCAAGTGAGATAACGATGTTTGAACTGATTGCCAGTGTTACCATTGACGTGAGCAAGGTCATACCGACCAAGGTCATGGCAAAACTGCGTGAATAAATAACGCCTGTAAAGAAATGCTGATAAACCTTATAGATAAAGGCTCCAATCAACAAGGCAAGTAGCAAGACGATAACAATACGTAACGGTGATTGTGTCGCATAGTTATCAGACTGCAAAATTGATTTTTTTATAAAGTCTTGAACACTCATAAACTCCCCTTCTTATACTAAGTTCTTCCAAACTTAGCCTTTTCCTATTTATATATTCCCATCTTCCCAGTATTCAAAACCATTTAGATACTGAGATTTTTCATAAGCCAATACGTACTTAGAGACAGCCATCATGTCTGCTTTCCCTGGCAAGACACTCTGGACAATCTTTGGCAGATACTCTGTGTATTTAACTTCGAAAACCATCTTTTCTGGATCAATGACTGGAATTGTTGGTAAGTCTGGATCAAAAATATCAAAACTTCCAACCGCTACTCTAACATTTTGGTCAAAGGTTAAGCGAACTGTTCCAAAGTCATAGACCCACGGCTCTCGCTCATAGTCAACGATGGTCCGTGGACGCATCATGTTACTAACGCATTCATAGTAAAATTCCTGACAGAGAGGATATGGACTTTTTAAGAGAAAGTCATAGTCCCCATCAATAATTTTATAAAATTCTTCAACGGTTAGAGGTGCATCCTCTTTCAAAATGTAGGTATCTACCTTTTTCTTACGCTCTAGTTTGATACTATTGGTACCGAAATTATAGATACGAATCCGATATTTTTTACGAACTAGAATACCTGCATCTTTTTCAGCATAGGCACTATTCCAATAGTCATCAAAATAAAGACTCCTAATGGTATAACCACCATTTGTCGCATGCTTATCCAATTGAATCAAATGTTTAAAACGCTCAGTTAGCAGAGCCTTTTCTGGTTCACCAATGACATATTTCAACTCATGACGAAAGGGCTTCTCTTTAGTCTTCATAGCCATCTACCCCAATTTTTCCATCTTCAAGAACAAAGAAGCTCATGATACCAAATTGTTTTGAATTATCACTATTGACATAGTAGTCAAAGGCACGTTGTGATTGTCCAGCTTCATTAGTTGCAGTCACACGTACAAAATATTGTCCCTTAGGCAAGGTATCTGTTTCAGCACTGAGAGTTTTGAGACCAGATTTTTCAAAGACCTTGTCTTTAAATTCATAGTCCTTAGCTAACTCAACTGTGTAAGTCAACCTGCTGTTATTGAAGTCGTAAGAGGCACCCCAACTTAATTTCAATTTGTTATTGGCCACTTCCGGCTTATTGATAAAGAATGGTTGTGGTTTTTCAAGACTTGTTTTGTAAATCTTGTAGTTGTTCTCCAACTCATTTGGCAAATCTGCCAAAATCTTGTCGTAATTATCAGGTGTTGTCTTAGCATGCATTTGGTCAGGCATCTTAGCTAGGTAAGGTTTAATGACTGCTGCGTATTCATTACTCATTGAAGAAATCTTGTCACCAGTAATTGTCTTACGTAGCTCATCCATCTTCTCATCTAGTCCCTTGCGGAACTCTTTTGATTTGAGCAAACGTTGGAAAAGTTGGTTACCCCAATAGTTGCTGACACCGACTTCCCAGCTATTGGCTTGGTCGCTGTCCTTACTTACCAAACGACGTTCATTCTTCATCAAGATACTATCGTTATCCCAAGGAATGATGTACCATTTGGTTGAGTTTTGTGGGCTATAGAGATACATGTTACGACTCTGTGTATCATCATTACCAAGCAACATCTGGAAGGCCATCCAATATTGGATATTCTCAGGATCTACATACTTGTCCATGATAGTTTCAATCTTCACTGATGGATCATTGAGCTTGGTTAGAAAATCAATAAGTTTGGTGTGATCATGGCTACCTTTAATTTCCAAAAGTTTCTCGAATTTATCCTTATCGAATTTAGGATCATCTTCTTTAACAATCGTATCTTCATAGCGGAAGAATTCGAAGAAGTTTGGTTTATAAAGGTTGGCATTTTCATCCAGACCGTGATCTTTCAGATAGTTTTTGTTAATCTGTTCGACTTGCGTGTAGAGACCATAATCTTCAAATTTACCTGAAGGATTGTCAGAGGTTTCATCTTTAACATAGAGGTGAACAAAACTCGTTCTAGCACCCATGAGTTGTGGAATTTCTTCCATTAGATCATAGGACAACTTATTTCTAAAGCGAAGGGCTTCAGTCTGGTGTTTGTTAAGGTTGATCGTACGTTGACCGTTCCACTCACCCTTGTTCTTTTTAATCTTGATTTTGTAGTTCTTTTGGGCGTTCTTACTTGAACTTTCCCCACGAATCTGAACACTGGCATTTGGCACGTCTTGGTCATAACCTAACTCACCAGAGACAGGACCGTCCTCGTTACCTACTTGGAGGAGCCCTGCTACTTGATATCGTTTAACATGCATTTTCTGATAATCTTCAACGGAATATTGATTGACCTCAGACCATGAGTGATTTTGATTTTCTGTAGCATCTCCTCGACGTACTGTCAGGTACATGGTCGTTACCTTTGTATGATCCTTATCATAGAGGCTCTTCTTATCTCTTAAGTGCAAATTCGTGATATCAGTAGTTGCTTGTTTATCTACTTTTTTAGTTGTCACACCATTTTTTGTTTGCTCCTTAGTCCCGCATGCTGTAAAACCAAAGACCGTACAGAGCAACAAAACTGCTGCTAAACTCTTTTTCCTATTCATTTCCCCCACCTCTTTTGTACGTTTTCTAAACGCTCAGTCCATTTTTCAAAATAGCCCACGTCTTTCTTAGATACCATGGCTTGGCTTCCTAAGAAATGATACTGAAGATCACTTGTGTATTTATCGATTTCCTGACCACTTTCAATAAAAAGAACAAGAGAAGAAATCAAGAAGGCGTAGCCTAGGAAGGCTGAGTCCAAGAACTGAGAACCAAAACTCAAAACTACTGTCAAAATAGCAAAGTGTTTGGCAAGTTTCTTGGCCCCCTTATAATCTGCAAAATACATCAATAGCAAGATATTTACATTACCAACAGCATAGAGGCCATAAGCAAGACATAGCGTTAAAAAGTACCCATGCATTTGATTGTTAAAACCAATTGGTAAATAAGTCAAGGCCACGCTTCCGAAAAACATAATGAAAATTGTCGCTAGCAATTGTTTCCAAAAAACATATTTGAGCTCGTTACTCATGACATCCAGCATTTGAGTTTCAGCTTCCTGGATATCCGAAAGACTTCCCTCTTCATTGTAGAGGTTAAAATAACGTCGGAAATGCGGATAGAAGGAAACCTCGACAGACATAACGAAATTAAGTGTTGATACTAAAGTCGTTAAGTAGGCTAGCATGGCTGGCACATCGTAGACTGGAGCTGTACGGAAGAAGCCGTCAAAACTCTTACTAATTGGCCCAAACCAGTTAATAATAATATGAGCAAAGAGTGCTACCAACATGTAAAGCCCTGTCTTGGCAAGATCAGAAAATTGATCAAACCATTTCAAAAACTCAAAGGACATTTTAAGATTAGATGGGAAATAGTCATGGATGAGACGAACCATCCAAAACATCATTCCACCGTATCCCAAACAAACACTTAGGAAGATACCATACTTTTGATGTAGGAAAATACTAAGTAACCCAGAGACAATCGTCACACCAATCGCTAAAAAGAAACCTTTGATAATTTCTTTATAGGATTTAATCGCTGTCAAGTAGGTAATCACATTCCAAACGAGACAGAGCTCACCAAAGAGCAAAACTCCCATAGCCACTTCTGCTAAGCTTCGACTAGCCAATGCTAGATAAATCGCATACAGCGGTGTCCCAATCATAAGCATCAAGGCACTCGACGCATAAAATGAAGGGATAATAGTCTCAAATTTCTTCTCGTAGAGCATGTCTGCAACAAAGCGGGTTACCACCAGAGAAAAGAGACTGGTAATCACAAGTGAAAAGATGATAGCGTAGGTTAAGTTCGAAAGAATATAATCACGCTCATTTTCACTGATTCCCGCGACCATTGTCAGAACAACGACACCAGCTGTAAGTAAAATCCCCAAAAGCATAGGACCGGTATAAACAATTCCAGCATAAGCGTAGGCCTTTTGTTTTGAAAAAAGGCTATCCTCGTTGTAAATTTTACGTAATTCAAATCCAATACCGGCCATTAAACAGCCACCTCCTCATATAAGCGTCGGTACTGACCGATCATTTGCGGATATTGATATATCGCTTCAACACGCTTACGCGCAATTTCACCCATTTCAAGACGTCTAGCATCATTAATCGCCATCTTCTTCATAGCTTCTGCAAGAGGCCCTGTACAAGTAGGTGGCGCACAAAATCCTGCAATCCCTAGATTGTCATCCTCACGACCTTCTAGCAATTCTCGACAACATCCGACATCTGTCGTCACACAAGGACGACTAGCTGCCATTGATTCTAAAACAGAAAGTGGCAAACCTTCAGAAAGGCTGGTCAAAAGCGTAAAATCAATTTTCTTCATATATTCTCGAATATTAACACGACCAGTGAATAGGAGACGATCTCCCAAATCCATCTTATCGGCCAAGCTAAAACACTCATCCGCATATTCTTGGTCATCTATACCACCCATGATATGCAAACGAACGTTTGGCACTTGCTGAGCCAGTTCGTAGAAAGAATACAACATGGTTTTGATGTCCTTAATTGGAGCCAAACGTACCACGGCTCCAATATCAATCCAACCATCTGGTTCTTTCAAAGGAATTTGAGAAAAGGCATCGTAGTCAATCCCGTTTGAAATAACCTGACATTTCTCTGGATCACAACCCATCTCGATCTGAATTTCCTTGGCCTTAGTAAAGAGGCTGGTAATTTTTTGAGCATTTTGATAAATCGCATCAGACAACATATAGAAGAACCTTACCCACTGTTGGCGCATTGTAGGTAAAACCCACTTGGCACGAAGCAATTCTTCCTCACGTTCACGCGTATAAATCCCGTGTTCAGTTAAGAAGAGAGGTTTGTCATAAGTCAAACTTCCCAAAGTTGCAAGAATACCACCATAACCTGTAGAGATTGAGTGGTAAACATCTGCTTCAGGAGGTGGACAAGATAAAATATTTAAAAGTGGAAACAGCATAGAACGGATCGTGTGAAAAACATCTGAAAAAGATAGCTGCGTGTAGCGCTCACTACAGAGATCCTTCAAGACCTGAAAAAAGGCCTCACTACTCAAGAGATCGTTAGGAACGACCTTACCATCCTGTAAAATTTTAAACAAGACTTTCCAATCAGGTTGTTGACAAAAAACCATATCTTT
The DNA here is from genome assembly GCF_000785515.1 of Streptococcus salivarius. Lineage (NCBI taxonomy): Bacteria > Bacillati > Bacillota > Bacilli > Lactobacillales > Streptococcaceae > Streptococcus > Streptococcus salivarius. The sequence continues at coordinate 991,231 of NZ_CP009913.1, read as the reverse complement.
AAGGGCTTGTTTTTCCTCATCTGTAAACTGATGTGGCTCTATGTCTTCTTCTTTATCTGGCACAACATAGTCCAAAAAGACTTCGTGTACTTCTACGACATTTTCAGGAAGTTCATAAACAAACTTTCCCTTTTGCTCATGTGTTGCCCCCACAACCCAGAGAACAAATTCATGCTCTTTCATTTCTGTAATATATTGATGCATCCAAGTAGAGACACCACCGTGAACATACGGATAGGACCCTTCAAGAATTAAACATATCTTCATCGGCATTTTCCCCTATTTTGCCTTATTTTAATGTGATGGTGACTGACTTATTCGTAGCCTCCAATAGGTAAAGATCACCCGTTAAATGCGTAACCTTACCATTTTTTACCTTCTTAACCTCGTTTTGATTTAAACGAACCATAAGGTAAGCATGATCATGAAAATTCTCAAGATCAATTTTTAGGGCGTCTTTGGTATATTTTTGAGAAACTTTCAAAATACCGTAACGCTGAACAGCACCTGCTAATTCTGAACCTGTTAGATTCCTGAGCGAAGGTGACATATTGTGGACCCAACTAACTTCCTTGTCCAAGGCCTTATACATCTTTGCCCAACCCAATTCTGCACCACGATCGACATCAAGAACATCATCAGGGTGAAGGAAATGGTTATTGACATAGTGCATATTCATTTCAGAAAAGACCGTCATCTGTGAAAAATCGTCCCAAACCGCACCAGAAACTGTACGTGGCTCTTCAATCATTCCATCAGGTGACACTTCAAACTCTTGCGAATAAGTGAAATCTCCTGGGAAATAGTTACTTGAGATAGCCTTGATTTCTGGGAAATCATTAACGATTACCTCTCGCCCTTCTTTTGAAAGGATATTTGATGGTGGAACGTATACTGATTTTTGCGCTTTAGGAAAGAGTTGGTTGACAAAACGAATCAACTCAGACAGACTGGCCTTCATAGCAGCCTTATCCTTCCAAGTCTTGTAGCTGGCATACTTTTCACCATAATTAACAGATGAAGGACTCAAAGGTTGGTGGTTGTAACCATGATAACCAAGTTCACCACCATTAGCCAAAAGCGAATTTCCAAAATACTTGAAACGATCTAAATCATTTTGTTGAACAATTTTACCATCTGTCTGGGCCTCATAGTTTTCGATGACCACACCTGTATGAACAATACCATACTTTTCATGTAGTTTTAGAAGGTCTGGCCACCAAACATTGGTATAAAATTCAGACACAGACATGTCATAGTCACGTTTAACGAAACGACCATCTCCGGCTGGAACAGGTGATGGGAAATCATCTATATAATAGGTAGAACCATTGATTACTGGATAAACTGTCGCTTCAGTCAAAAGACTATAGGAAGCAGCATAAATACCACGAACATTACGCTCATAAATTCCAAGGTTATCAACGACAAACTTCCCTTTGCCGTATGATTTTTCCCAAATCAACGGTGTATGAGAATCATCTGTTGTTTTAGCATGTACCTTAACATCACTTTCAAGAGAGACTTTTCTGGCTGACTCAAAAGATTCTTCAATTTTATAATTGCGTCCCCCACCAATCATGAAGTCAGGATCTACGTAGATTTCCTTGACCTCATCCATCTCAAAATTGGAATAACTTACGCCGAGATTATGATCAATGGCATCCAGATTACTTTCTTTCCCCATAGTTACTGCAAAAAGTGTTTGACCACCTTTTTCAGTCCAATCCATGAGAGGCTGAACCTGGTCCTCCATTCGAGAAAGGTCAGTGACAAGAAGGACTACTTTTTTATAGTCTGAAAGTGAATAGGACTCGTGTTTAGCCACATCGACTAACTTAGCTCCCATACGCATATCTTTTAAAATTTGCTCGAACTGTTTCCAAGCCCTTTGACTCGTCTCGTTTTCACTATCATAAAGAACCAGTGTATCTTTATCTAAATCCTTGACCACTGAGGCCGTAGATGGTACTTTTCCTGTAAGATAGGCTTCCTTACCTTGAGTTGGGTACCATTCCCCCTTCTTTTGAACAAAGAGTCCGATGGCCAAACACAAAATAAGGCCAACCCCTAGCAAGGTTTCTTTTCGGATAACATTCTTTTTACCTAATTTCATGCCATCACCTCTTTTCCTTGCCAGAAGTTCAAGAGATCTTGCTTGTCCTTAGAAAGAACAACCTGTTTGCCTTGCATCTCACGAATCATGTTTTTAAATTCATCAAACTGACCAGTTTGATAGTAATATTCCAAATACAAATAATACACATCATCCGCATTTGATTTAATTGAAAGCTGCGTCAAATGCTTTTGAGCCAAATCATACAAACCAAGAGCTAGTTCATTATGGATAACTCTCACTAAGTCTTTAGCAGTCGTTCCGTGACTAAGTTTCTGTAAGAGACGTTCCTCGTACTCCTTACGAAGCAAACCTTCCATTTGTTTACTTAGAAGTTCTTTAGAGAGGTAATCTTCCATAAAATCACAATACTCGGTTAAGAGGTCAAAGTCTGCTTCACCTTTTTCAAAACGTTTCTCAAAGGCACTCAACTTCTCATCGTATTGACTTGAAATTTCAGAAATAAAGGTTGTCGCATAGTGAACAATTTCACTGTCCTCATTTAAGCGAGCCAAGTAGAGCAAATCCATAAAATGAGATGGATCATTATTAGCCAATCCCATCAATTGCTGACGAGCTTCCTTAGCCTTATTCAAATAGAGAGATTCTTCAAGAGGAACGATGTCTTCTTCAACCAATTCCTTAGGACGTTGAAAATCATCGATATTTCCAAAATCAATGGTCAAATCTTTAATTTTGCCGCCAACTGCTGCTTCTTGACCACGACGGTGTCTACCAGGATTTGGCTTAGAAATCATATGAATCAGACCGGCACCAAAGAAAGGTAAAGCAATTGGGAAAATCAAGTAAAAAATGGTTAAATCTGATCTGCCACTAACAATAGCTTTATAGACAAGTGCTATAGATAGGAAGTAACAAACCGCTAAAATACTAGTAATTAGGACTGGAATCATTGTGCAACCCTCCCTTGATGACTAGCTTGTTCAAGAAGTTCTGCCTTTTCAATGAAAGAACGACTCATTTTTGAAAGAACCTCAAGCTCGTTTAACACTTTAGTAGACATGGCTTCAAAAGGAACAGCCTCTACCCAAATGATAAAGGTACCCTCTGCCTTGGTCTTAACTTCCATGGCATAAGCTGGACGATTCTCAAGCAATGATTTATTAGCCCAGACACGTCCATGACCGAAGGCATCTCCAACTTCTTTAAAATCTGTCAAAGATACTTGCTTCTTATCGTTATCTCCCAAAAGGAGCTCATATTGGAAAGGACCACCACCATAAAGTGAAACAGGAGCATTCAAAATCTCTGAAACCAAATCAAGCGTCTGTCTGAGAACCTTCTCAACACTAGCATGATCTAAAGTCACAAAGTAAGAATAGGCTTTTCCAAGACCATCTTGACTTGCTAACAAGGCATTTTTCAGGTCTTTATTTTCATTGAGTAATGTATGGTAGGATTGATTAAGGATAAGATAGTCTTCCTTAACTGTTTCCAATTGTTTGTCTAGTTGTAGCTTGTCATCTTTTTTCTTCATTTCCACAAAACCACAAACAACAGCGATAAAGATATAGGCAATAAAAGCAACCCAACGATCCGTATTATATAGAAGTAATTGCCAGCTAGTTCCAGACAAAATTTGACTAATTGTCAAACCAATAATTGCAAGGACTGCTGAGAACAAGCCATAACCCATACCCAAAACTGTACTAATCAAGACAACAAAGAGCAAACGTAGGTCGATCAATTGAAACTGTAACTGACCTTGAGTCATATATCGAAAAGCTTCAAAGACTAAGAAAGTCACGACAACAGCAGCAAGTTTCTTATTTCTCTTTTGCTTAACGATATTATCTACGATATTGCGGAACTTAGAAACACGTAAAGAACCTTTTCGCTGCTTTTGATAGTCTTCGTAAATATCTGGCAAGTCACGCACCAAGGCATAACGCATAAACCAAGCGAATCGATCACGCAAATCATGGTGCTTTTCAGGATCGTTATCATATTTCCTAATTCTTCTTTCCTCTAAGAAATGAACCTGCTTGTTAGGGAAATATTTATCCAAAGCTTGCAAGAGCTCACCAAAAGTCAGTTGGAAGGGATCCGGAATAATAATACTTTCATAGATGTCATTCCATCGCTCACATAATTTGTGAAGCAAATCTCCCAAGTCAGATAGACTGATAAAAGTCGCCTGACTTTGTGATGACTCCTTCAACTCCACCTGCTCATGATCGTCTAAACGTACAAACAGTTTATATAGATAATCTTCTTTATTAATGACTGAATAAAGAAAGGGACTATGCAGAACTTTAAGGTTGACCCCAAATTCTCGAGTCCAAGATAATAAGGTATCCTTAGTTGTCGTCTGTAAGCTTCGTTTCCCATCCTCAAGGACAGGACCTGTAATGTAAAGTAAACGTTTGTTTTTTCTATCTTTAAGACACTCTAACAATCTGATGAGATTTTCAATCTCCCCTGAACTTTCATGTCCATAATTGAGATATTCCGAAAAATAGATGATTTGATCATAATCATGAAAATCAAAAACATCTTCTAATTGATTGTTCTCATAATGTTTGGTATATACGGTGATTTTATTCTTACGAGAGTTCTTTACACCTGTATGACCAAAAATAAAAACTGCTTGATTAGGAAACGTTTTCAAAATGAAATCGTTTGTTAATCCAGCAGTATTACCAAGTATCAAAATATTCATAAACTTCTCCCCACTTTTAAGAGTGTCCCCTTAACTACACTCTCTACCCATTCTAATCATTAGTCTCAAGTATTTCCCAATAATCTCAAGACCACCATGTAATGCCTTTCTTAAGAAAGCTCTTTGAAAGTTATGGCCTCCTCCCCAATGAGTGAGCACGTAACTCTCATCTGAATCTCTTTCGAAGATTCTTAAAGATTTTAAAAATATAAGAAAGAACAAGATCATTCTAAATAAACATTAACGTAAATTAATATTATTAAAGAATAGATTAAATTAACTAACTAAATATCTTGTTATGTTGATTAGCTTCCCCAAGAAATCACAAACTAACCAGATCACTTTAGATTATCTAACACCTGTTAAACCTTATTTAAAGGTATTTCTTCTTACTCTATCAATCTAAAATGACTCTAGTTTTATATTTACATCGTCACTTTTATTATAGCAATTTATTCTTATTTTTCAACTCCTTTCAAAGGTTTTCACCAAAAGAATTTATCTATAGCTAGTAGTTTTTATCCTTAAATCACTCAATCCATAGGCTTTACAAGTGTTTAAAGTCAGAAAATTCATATTATTTATTTTCAAAACAAAAAAACAGAATTCAAAAAAAATTAAATTCTGTTACTTTGATATTATTAAATTGAAAGTAATATTAAATCTTTTTAAGCTTCTACAGCCGCTTTGAGGGCATCTACCTTGTCCAATTTTTCCCATGGAAGATCGATGTCCGTACGTCCCATGTGACCATAGGCCGCTGTTTGACGATAGATAGGACGTTTAAGATCCAGCATTTGAATGATACCTGCCGGACGCAAGTCAAAGAGATCGCGGACAGCAGCTTCAAGTTTACTTTCAGCAACTGTCGCCGTTCCGAAAGTATCAACACGGACAGACACAGGGTTAGCAACACCGATAGCATAAGCCAATTGTACTTCTGCTTTCTTAGCAAGACCAGCAGCTACGATGTTTTTGGCAATGTAGCGAGCTGCATATGAAGCTGAACGGTCAACCTTAGTGGCATCCTTACCTGAGAAGGCACCACCACCGTGTCTTGAGTAGCCACCATAAGTATCAACAATGATCTTACGACCAGTCAAACCAGAGTCCCCTTGAGGTCCTCCGATAACAAAACGACCTGTTGGGTTGATAAAGAACTTAGTCTCATCATCCAAGTATTCGGCTGGAATAACTGCCTTAATGACTTTTTCAATGACATCTTGACGAATTTGGTCGTTAGTCGCTTCAGGATCGTGTTGCGTTGAGATAACGACTGTATCAACACGTACTGGTTGGTCATTCTCATCATACTCAACGGTAACCTGAGATTTAGCATCTGGACGAAGGTATGAAATCTCACCAGATTTACGCAAATCTGCCAATTTTTTAACCAATTTATGTGAAAGGCTAACTGGAAGTGGCATAAACTCTGGAGTTTCGTCAATAGCAAAACCAAACATCAAACCTTGGTCACCAGCTCCGATAAGATCAAGTGGGTCTTGATCACCAGTTCCACGAACTTCAAGTGCTTCATTGACACCTTGAGCAATATCTGGTGATTGTTCAATCAATGATGGGTGAACCCCTACAGATTCTGCCGCAAAGCCGTATTCTGCATTGTTATAACCAATTTCAGCGATAGTATCACGAACCACACGGTTAATGTCCACATAAGCTGTTGTAGAAACTTCACCGAAAACATGGACAGAACCAGTGTAGACAGCTGTTTCTGCTGCAACGTGTGCATCTGGATCCTCTGCTAAAATCGCATCAAGAATGGCATCTGAAATTTGGTCTGCAATTTTATCTGGATGCCCCTCAGATACTGATTCAGACGTGAAAAGTTTACGTTCTGACATATAAAATGTCCCCCTTTTAATATGAAAAATAGTATTAGATAGCACGGATTTAACCGTCTCCTAATAGGTAAAACGCTATGCTCCTGGTAGAGCTAAACGCCGTTAAAAAGTTACAAAGAACCAACAGCCAACTCTAGGATGACTGTTGCCTTATCGGGACTTAATAACTACCTTCCATTATATCATGTTTTTTCAGTCTAGTCATATAGTTATTTATTATCAAGCCTTATCAATAATTTATAGTGAGCATTTTACCATCTTTTGTATTATACTTAGGATATGAAAACTTATGAACACGTTTATGACATCTTATCGAAGAGTCCTGACTTTGTAACGGGAGAGAGCTTTGCTAAAAGCCTTGGTGTCTCACGGACAGCCATTTGGAAGGCAATTCAAACACTTCAAGAACAAGGAATTGACATTACCAGTGTCCGCAAGAAAGGCTACTATTTAGAAAAGGGAGATATTCTTCTTCCTCAAGACATCTCTAAGCAACTCAACATTCCAGTCTACTTTAATCCAGATTCTAACTCTACCCAACTAGATGCTAAACATGGCATGGAAAAGAATAATCCGACGCCTGCACTTTACCTGGCATCAAGTCAAAAGGCAGCCAAAGGACGATTTGAACGTCACTTCTTTGCCAGTCCACAAGGTGGTATCTACATGAGTATCCACTTAAAGCCCAACTGTCATTTTGAGGAATTACCTCCTTATACGATGATGGCGGCCGCTGCTATTGTCAAAGCTATCCAGCGTCTAACCGGAATCAATACAGAAATTAAATGGGTTAATGACATTTACCTCAACAACAAAAAAATGGCTGGTATCCTTACCGAAGCCATTAGTTCTATCGAATCTGGTCGCATCACAGATGTCATTATCGGGGTTGGGCTTAACTTCTCAATCACTGATTTTCCTGAAGAGTTAGCTAATAAAGCTACTAGTCTTTTTACTTCTGAAAAACCAAGCATCACTCGAAACCAGCTCATTTCAGAAATTTGGAAACTCTTTTTAACTATTCCTACTAGCGATTTGGTCAAAGTCTATAAAGAAAAGTCCCTCGTTTTAGACAAACAAGTGACCTTTGAACAAGCTGGAAGGACTTATACTGGTATTGCCAAGGAAATTGGCGATAAGGGCCAACTTCTCGTTCTTACTGATGATGGTCAGGAAAAATGGTTGACCGCTGGCGAAGTGAGCCTTACTTCTTGGTAGACTTATCGGCTGCACGCGCAATGCGTGAAACAACATAGGTTGTCCAAAGACGACGAAACAGTAAATACCCAAAAAAGGCGGTAAAAAAGTAATAGCCGTGCTGTAAACTGTAATTAAAACAAACCGTTTCAAAAATAGTTTCAAGCGTAATAAACAAAATTTGTTGAATCATAGGATTATTATATCAATAGATAGAGCCTAGGACAAGCAGTCTAGGCTCTTTTCATTTTTACACGGATGGAACAGCTTCAGAAATCTATCAAATTACACTGGACAGCCTCGCTTTTGTGTTTCTTGGCTCGGACCTAAAAAGGTCCAGTGGACCTTTTTAGTCCTCTATTTCTACTACATCAGAGAGAAACTCGAGTTCTTGAGGGATATACTCTTCACGATCTTCTTTTTCCAATTCTTCTTTGGATTTGAGACTGCGTGCAAATTCTGTTCGGAGTTTTTCAAATTCTGCTTTTGGAACAGCCATAATATTTGGTGAGAAACCGGCAGCTGAACTCATGATATTACCAAACATATCATTAAGATCACTGCGTTTCATAACCTGTTCAGCATTGAAGGCAGCATTAAATGCCAGAATAGCATTTTCCTGATTGGCCAGTACAGGTTCGGAACCATTCAAAAGTGCCCTATTTTGTGGGCTGATAGAATCCAAGATTTCAGGCCAAGTTGCCTTTAGGGCATCCAGACACTGGCGTGATTTCTGAGGATTTTCCATGGTTTCACGCATAATCGTGAGAATCTTTTCACGATCCACCTTGTACTGATAAGCAGGTTTGACTTTTCGAGTTGGTGCTACTTCTCCTTGGACTTTGCCCTCTTTAAGAGCTTTACGTAGACCTTCTACCTCGCGACGAAGACTATCTAACTCTTCTTGTAAATTCCCTGGGATTTCTTGTGAAACCTGAGTATGAGTCTCTGACAATTTTATAGTCAGCATTTCCGCATAGATTTTAGGATGTGTTCCAGTTTTAATTTCTGGCAAGGCACTTGTAACCAAGTCAATCAATTGGAAAAGTCGGTCTTGCTCCAGAGAAAGATTCTCCTCAAAAAGGGGACTATGGTGACTGTTCTCTCCGCCCGCTTTGACAATCAAAAGGTCACGGAAATACTCCAAGAGATCAGTCGCAAAACGGCTCATAGACTTACCATTATCAAAAAGAGTTTCGAGATTTGATAAAGCTTGCGTAGTCTCTTGATTGCGAACGTTAGCGACAAAACTGTCTAAGGCTGTTAAACCAATAGAACCAGTGATTTCTTCAGCTACGGCTTGGCTGACATGATTGTCAGGAGACAGACTCAGTGCTTGGTCTAAGATTGACAAAGCATCACGCATACCACCTTCCGCACGACGAGCAATAATGGTCAAAGCCTCATCATCAAAGGTCAATCCTTCTTTTTCCAGAATTGAAGCCAAATGCTCTTTAATAGCTCCCTGCTTGATCGATTTAAACTCAAAACGTTGAACGCGAGAAAGGATGGTTGCAGGAATCTTATGTAATTCAGTGGTCGCTAGGATAAAGACCACACTTTCAGTTGGTTCTTCCAAAGTCTTCAAAAGAGCATTGAAGGCACCTGTCGAAAGCATGTGAACCTCGTCGATAATATAGACCTTGTAAGTCGCACGACTTGGGGCATAGGTTGACTTATCACGAATCTCACGAATCTCATCTACACCATTATTGGAAGCCGCATCAATCTCGATAACATCTTCAAGACTTCCGTTTGTAATATCGCGACAAATATCGCAGTGATTACAAGGCTCACCATCAACTTGATTAGGACAGTTCATAGCCTTGGCAAAGATTTTTGCTGCACTGGTTTTACCGGTACCACGTGGCCCAGAAAAGAGATAGGCATGGCTGATTTTCCCCGACTCTACCGCCTGTCTGAGCGTGGTTGAAATCACTTTTTGACCAACCATTTCGCCAAAGGTCTGACTACGGTATTTACGATATAAGGCTTGATACATTAGTTTACCTCAAACATTCCAAATGTAAGCTCGGTTTTCTCAAGTAAAATTTTGACAAATGCTTCAAGATAATCTTGGTCTACTTGGTTATAGTCTCCTACTTGGTGAGAATCCAAATCGAGAACACCAACTAATTTGCCATCTTTGACCATTGGTACAACAATTTCACTTCGAGCAGCGGAATCACAAGCGATGTAGTTAGCGTATTTGGTGACATCTTCGACAATTAGAGTTCTATTTTCTGCTGCAGACTGACCACAAACACCCTTACCTAGGGCAATTCGAACACAAGAAACATTACCTTGGAAAGGGCCAAGGATTAACTCATTCTTAACATTATCCATCAGGTAGAAGCCTGTAAACACAGAATTCGGCAGGGTTGTATTCAATAGAGCTGAGGCATTAGAAAAGTTGGCCAAAGCATTGTCTTCATTGGCAAAAAGCACCTTAGCCTGTGCTAGCATTAATTCATAGGCTGATTTTTTTTCTTCGTTAGTCATAACTACCATTATAGCAAAGATTGGTTCTTAAAACTAAGATTGACCTACCTTTTCTCCTTCCCTTTCATTTAAAAATAATTCAAGATCTTGAACGACATTTTCAGGATATTCTGGACTAGAAATCTGATAGAACTTAACAGTCATTCGATTTCTGAACCAGGTTAATTGCCGTTTAGCAAATCGACGCGTATTTTGCTTGAGTTTTTCCAAGGCTTCGTTCAAGGTTTGGTTTCCAGCAAAATAAGGAAACAACTCCTTGTAGCCTATACCACGAGCTGATTGGGCATCAGGATAATTATCGTACAGCCACTTAGCCTCTTCCAAGAGACCATGTTCAACCATCTTGTCTACTCGTGTATTAATTCGGTCATAGATTAAGGAACGTTCATCATCTAATCCGATAAGAAAGGGATCATAAGTCGTCTCAGTATTTTCAAGATTCTCCGAAAAACGATGAAGCTCAAGTGCTCTAATAGCACGACGACGGTTAATCTCTTTAATCTCAATACCTAAGCGATCAATTTTTTCAAAAAGTTCCTGATCAGATAATTGCTCTAATTCCGAGCGATAGGCTAAAACCTGCTCCTGATCTACCTGTCCCCCTAGGTGATACCCTTCTAGGAGACTTTGTAAATAGAGACCTGTTCCTCCTACTACAATAGGCAGCTTACCACGACTAACGATATCTGTAATGGCAGCCTCTGCCTCTGCCACAAAATCATAAGCTGAATAGGTCTCATCAACATCGCGAACATCAATCAGATGGTGCACTGCTGCCGCTTGCTCTTCAGGAGTGGCCTTGGCGGTTCCTATATTCAATTGTCGGTAAACCTGCTGGCTATCTCCTGAAATAATTTCGCCATTAAAACGCTTGGCCAATTCAATTCCAAGCGCTGTTTTTCCCACAGCAGTAGGACCAGCTACTACAATAAGTTTGGTTTTCATAATGTTTTCACTTGCTATTCTAGATATTTTTTTAGATAATATAAGCATATTATAACATATACGGAGGATAGTCTCATGGCTAAAAAACATTCATTCGCTAAAGGTGTCGCTACTGGCGTTATCGGAACTGCTGCTACTGTAGCAGGTGCTGTCTTCGCAGTTAAGAAAACCATTATCGAACCAGAAGAAAAGAAATTGGCTTTCATCGAAGAAAACCGTAAAAAAGCAGCTCGTCGTCGTGTAAGCCGCTAATAATGAGAACCAGGGAAACCTGGTTTTTTACTGTTATTTTTAACTCTTCATCTATGACTAGGAACGGAGCCAAATTTGAAAAGAAAAAAATATAATATCATCACCTTCTCTTTGCTAGCTTTCTTCTTTCTCTTCGTTTTTTTATCAAAACATTTAAAAGAACCTGTAAAGCCAGCAGCAAAAACGCATCACATCTCTCACAGCCTTTCATCAAAAAGAAGCTCTTCTCATAAAAAAGAGAACACTAAATCATCAACTACTACTTCGACGGAAGATCATAAGACGGATGCTAAAGACAAAAATAAGCATCAAGCATCTCCTTCTGCTCAAGAAGCAAATCAAAAACAAAACAACCAAACACCTCATCAAGATGGAAATCAAGAAAAGTCCAAGCCTGCTGAAGGCGGACGAGGTTGGGGCGGACCAGAAGATGGCTCCTATGCCACTAACGGAGGAGGCGGTGGAGGTCACGATGCAGCCTTCGCCGCAGGTGCTGGTGGAGGAAGCAATCACGCAAGCTCAACTGATCAGAGCAATGAGTGGGTTAACGACGTTGATAACAATCCTTACGAGTACCCACAAGCTTCATCAAGCACAGATACAACTGCCAATTCCAATTAATGAGATAACAGAATACTTAACATCACTAGTATTCTATCCGAAACCCTAGTTAGGACTAATCCTGACTAGGGTTTTGCATATCAAAAAAACACCTATAATTCAATAGGCGTCAAATACATTTAGCTTAAATTTTGGAAACTAGCTTAAAACCTTTTCGTTACAAACCCAAAAAGAACATAGCGATAAAACAAATGTGGACAAAATGCTTTAAAACCGCATGGTTAAAGGCTTAAAAATGTCCCCTGCCGGAATCGAACCAGCAACGACTCCTTAGGAGGGAGTTGTTATATCCATTTAACTAAGAGGACTTATGAAAAAATCTGCCACGAGGACAGATTTTTTATGTGAAATCTGTAAATTATTTACGGATTTCTTTGATACGTGCAGCTTTACCTTGCAAAGCACGCAAGTAGTAAAGTTTAGCACGGCGGACTTTACCGTAGCGTACAACTTCAATCTTTTCAACACGTGGAGTGTGGATTGGGAAAGTACGTTCTACACCGATACCGCTTGAAATTTTACGAACTGTGTACATTTCTGAGATCCCTTGACCTTTGCGTGAAATAACTACACCTTCAAAAATCTGGATACGTTCGCGAGTTCCTTCGACAACTTTCGCGTGAACGCGAACAGTGTCACCAGGACGGAATGATGGGATGTCAGTACGAAGTTGACCTTCTGTCAAACTTTGGATCAATGGATTCATTTTTATATACTCCTATCTTACTAATCTTAAGAGCAACCTCTGTGTCTCAGCGGATTAGCCGTTATTTTTGTGTGTCCATTACACACTCTTAGTATTTTATCAAAAAATTATCAGGATGTCTAGTATCTTATTGCATTTCTAGCATTTTTTGTTGTCCATAAATGCTCGTCTTATGATTAATGAGATAAGCAAAAGCCATGACAATCGCATAAGGGAGTGCATTAGCGGGACCAAAGACTTCAACGCCAATGAAAATAGGTGCTAAAAGGGTATTGGTACTGCTACCAAAGACAGACAAATAGCCAAGACCTGCTACAAGTGGAATTGGAAGTCCTAGAACTGGTGCTAGAACAGCACCAAGACTTGCTCCGATAGCAAACAAAGGGGTTACTTCTCCTCCTTGGAAACCAAGAGATAAGGTAAAGACGGTCAAGAGCAATTTCAAGAGCCAATCCAATGGATAAATGGTCCCACCACCAACACTTAAAGCAATCAAATTCGTTCCAAGACCTGTATAACGTCCCTTCCACAAAATCAAAAGAAGACAGGTTAAGACGACACTTCCTAAGAGAACACGATAATAAGGATTTGGGAGCAGACTTGCTACTTTCTTTTTAGCTAGTGACAAGAGAAAAGCAAAGAGATTTCCTGCTAGACCAAAGGCCAGACCTAAAAGAGCTAACTTAATAAACGTCCCAAGGTCAATAGTTAAACTTTCAGATACAAAGTGGCTAAATTTTTCAAGACCTAAGAGATGGCTTGTCGTACTCGCCACAAAAGATGCAATAAGAGTCGGTACCAAGATTGGCAGACTTAACTGTCCTAGGGTCAAGACCTCAAGCGCAAAGAAGGTCGCAGCAATTGGTGTTTGGAAGAGTCCTCCAAAACCAGCTGCCATACCCATGGTCAAGAAAATACGTGAAGCATTCGGGAGCTTAAAATAGCGACTAAAAGCATGAGAAACTGTGGCCCCCAGCTGTACAGCAACTCCCTCACGACCTGCAGAACCCCCGAAAAGGTGGGTCAGCCATGTGGTTACAGTCACCAGTGGAATTAACCTTAGGGGGACTTGATCCTCCTCATTATGTCCAACCTTGAAAATCAAGCCCATTCCTTGTGCCGCCTTACCCCCAAACTTTTGGTAAAGGTAAACTATCAAAAGACTAGCCAAAGGAAGTGCCGGGACTAGATAAAAGAGATGGTGGTCACGAAATTCCGAGAGTCCTATCAGCACGCGCCCAAAAATAGCATCAATCAGTCCAACCAGTACCCCTAACAAGATTGCATAAAGACTTAACATTACTAAATGTAAGTAAGAAAGACCTTGACTATCACTTAATTGTCTTACTTTCATCCTAGAGGCCTACTTTTCTTCTAACTTACTTGCTTGATAAGTACGTGAATGCTTCATAATATCCGCGAAACTAGCGACGATAGCTTCTTTATATTCGGGATTAAGAACACTAGCGTCTACTTTGTCTAGCAAGGCTTGCTCTCGTTCGGGATCATAAATCGCCTTTCCAGTGCGTTGTTTATAAGCACTTACTCGAGTTACCAATTTCATACGTTCTTCCAACAAAGCCACAATCTCATTATCAACGGTATCAATCTGTTGGCGAATCTCATTTAAGTCCATACTGACCTCCTTTTTTTCTCTCCATTATAACAAAAATGACCTGAGGACAAAAGAGCCTCAAGCCATTGAATTGCTTATAAAAAGAGTTTTCTTACCTGACTGATATTACTTTCATTAACAACCAGATACAGGGTTGCTCCTGCTTTTAGACGTGTGTCTCCATGAACAACCTCAGACTGGTCTTGAAAAATCTGAGTGGAAATCAAAACCCCATCAGGTAAGGTTAAATCCTTAACCAATCGACCAGCTAGACTATCTGTAACCGGTAAGTCAATCATCGTCGGTATATTATCAACTTGCGCTGGTTTGTGAGCTATTAGATTGTGAAGCATGGCTTCATAGACAGGTTCTCCTCCCATGAAATCCATAACTAGATAGGCAATCAGGGTCACGACTCCAATTGTCATCAATTGGTGAAGGTCACCCACCATCTCAGTCACTAAAATCATAGCAGTGAGAGGCGCCTTAGATACAGCACCGAAATAACCAGCCATACCAAGAATGATAAAAATAGGGAACTGACTGACTTGTAAGAATCCTAGATTTTCAAAAGCTGCCGCAAAAACGCTACCAGAAAGAGCACCTAGAGTCAAAATCGGCAAGAAAATCCCACCAGGAAAACCTGAACCAAAGGACAACATACTCCAAATAAAGCGAATAGCCAAATAGAGGATAGCCACAGTTAGAGCAGGATGTAAACCATTTAGGGCAAGAATCAATTCATTCCCACCACCTAAAAGATGTGGAAAATAAAGACCAATAGGAATGATAAACAGAACTGCCAAGAGGCCATGAAAATGAGATGGCAAGTGGAAGATTTTCCCTAACCCTTGGTAGACCTTACCAATACGTAAGACAACCCACTCATAACCGTATCCAAGCACACCTAGAAAAATCCCCAAAACAATAAGAATCCAATAATCCTTCAAAGGAAATACGGGTAATTTTTCTGTCATAGCAAGGACTGGTACCTGGCCAAAGATGCGTAGGGAAACAGCATTGGCTACTAAAGATGCCGTTAAAGCTGTCACCCAAACATGACGAGAGAAATGATGATAGACTTCTTCGACGACAAACAAAAGACCGGCAATCGGGGCATTAAAGGCAGCTGATAACCCTGCTGCTGCTCCTGCAGCAATCAAGACACGCTTCTCACGTGCAGAGAGCTTAAGTCCCTTGGCTAATCCCTTAGCAGTCATGGCACCTAGTTGAATGCTAGGTCCCTCACGTCCCAACATCAGTCCCATTGAAATCCCAAGGACTCCACCTAGGAATTTACGCCATAAAACTGACCACCAGGACGGATGTAGAAGCCCCATCAGTTCCCCTTCAACGTGAGGAATCCCTGAGCCCTTGATGTCTTTTTCCTGTTTAATAAGGTAACCAATAAAAAGGGCAATCAAGAGATTAACAAGTACAATTCCCAGAATCAGAAGTGGATTATGAAGGGCGTCTTCGTAAATAGCTACAGAAAATGCAGCCCCTTTGGCAATTAACCAACGAAAAAGACTGACTACTGCTCCTGCTGTCACCCCCACTAAGAGACCTCGCCAAACGGACCAAAGGAGATGCTGAGATTGCGTCCTAAAATCTCTTTCTATTTCATTCATAAAAACTCCATTTTTGACTACAATAAAAGCAGACTTTACTCTGCTTTTTTATTATGCTAATGCTTCTGAAACTTTTTCAGCGAAAGCTTCAAGATTTTCGATATCTTCATCTTCAGCAGAAAGGTCAACCTTGACGCTATCAGCACCCTTAGTCGCCCCTGTGAATGTGAATTGATTTTCAAACTCATCCACTGAATGACAGAAATAATCGTAGAAGGTATCTCCTGAACCTACAACACCAAAGATTTTACCTGACAAGTCGAGGTCAGCCAAATCTTCGTAAAAGTCAACGATTTCATCTGGCAACTCACCATCACCATAAGTGTAAGTCGCTACGATACAGATGTCCGCATCTTCAAAATCAGCGGCATCAACCGTTGTACACTCGTCTACATCTACAGTGTGACCCAATTCTTCCAATTTTTTGGCAACGATATCTGCGATTTCTTCCGTGTTACCGGTCATACTGGCATAAACGATTTTTGCTAAAGCCATAATGTCCTCCAAAATAATAAATTAGCTATATTATATCATATTTTTTCAGAAAATAAATGACCTAACAACTCAAAAAAACTGCCCATCAGGACAGTTTTAGATTCTTTTTACAAGTGACTTGGCTATCTAAACATATAGAACTTTCTGTAGATGAAATGAGATAGTCCCTTTAATAATTTCAGAGCGAGCTATAGTCAAGACTTTTCGCTGTGAGAAAAGTGCCTAAAGTTAAATAACTTTAGGCACTCGGAAGTTTTGAGACACTAGGCTCAAAACTTAGCTATGGAATTCCGAAGGAAGTCGCTAGCGTCCGTACTCACCTAAGAAAAGTCTAAAAAGAAGAATTCATTTCAATTTAAAACTGCCCATTAGGACAGTTTTAGATTTTGTAAGAGTTCAAAGTGTCGATAGACTAGCCATAAGCCAAGACCAACTATCAGAATGAGAATCATTGCTCTCATGAGACCTCTAAGAAAAGTCAAGAGCCAAGTGAGAAGCATAGAGGTGATTAGCCAACTCCAACCAGAGGCTCCGTAAAGGGTTTGAATACTCTGTATAGAATGACTGGTCAGCGTTTTTACCCAATTGGGAATATAAATCCAAATGCCATCACCTGATAGGCCCAAACGATTGGCAATCATGGTTCCTGTTGTTTGCAACCAAGTAAAGACCCCAGCATTGAAAAGAAAAAGGAAGGTTTGCATGGGGTAACGTCTAGCAAGGCGTTTCAAATAGTGCATGACACTCCTCCTTAATTTGCATAGAGAGCATGGACCGTATCAATATCCACCTGTTGAATCCCGTAATAAGATCCAGCTGATTGCATAACGGATGTCTTAGAGTCATCATGGTCTAAGCCAATGGCATGTCCCAATTCGTGTTCAGCCGTATTCACAATACGCTTGTGAGTATAACCAAAATCACTATTCAAGAGGAAATAACGGTTCAACTTCACATCTACATGAGTGATGCGATTGGTCAAAACATTGGTTTGAGTGTCTGCTAAACCTGCTGCCTGTGAATTCGCATCGGAATAGTCAGTCGCAACAATATCAGCTGTTGAGGCATCATCAGTTAAAGTAAAGATGAAAGCACCCGTGTTATTCCAGTTAGTAATAGCTTCCTTATAAGCTGCTACCAAGGTTTCATCTGTAGATTGTATATAGATGCTAGCTGTATTTTGCGCCCATCTAGCTCCATTAGACTCTGGAATGGTATCTGTCGTTGATAGGTTAGAGACAACTTTCTCAACGTCACTAGTACTGGTACCACTAAAACCTAGCTCTACTTGATGAAAGGCTTGGTTAATGTTTGTGGCTAAGGTACTTGAAGAATTATTGGCATAGTAGACGAGTCCATAACCAATAAGGGCTAGAACTAGGGCAAGTTTAAATATAGCCCAAATAAGATTCCAAATAAATTGTAAAAGAAGTTTGGGAATATAGAAGATTACTCTGAATAATTTTTTCATTATTGAGCCTCCTTTTCGAAACTTCCCCTAGTATATCAAGCTCTAATAGTTCTGACAAGCAAAAAATATCACTTTAAGCTTTTATCATCTCTTTGATAAGATGTTACAAAATTGACCTATTAAGACAAGCGTTCTTCTTTAACGTAATCAATAGGTAACCATTCTAAGTAGGCTTCTAGTTGTTTTTCCCAATAATACCACTCATGTCTTCCATGGTCTGTACGGTAGTCAATGTCTAAACCAAGGGCCTTCAAATCAGCAACTGCCTTATCTTGAGAATCAAAAAGGAAATCCTCAAGGCCACACCAGGCAAAGAATTTGGTTTTCTTGTCATGTTGTTTGGCTAGGTTAACCAATTTGTGCTGCTCAATGTCTTTTCCTTCCAAATCGCCAAAGACACCTTGCCAGTATTCCTTAGACTCACTCGTTTCATCTGTAATCATCTCTACTGATAATCCAAGGGCACCAGAGAAGGAACCCGCACAAGCAAAGTTATTTGTCGTTAAGGCTAGTTTGAAAGAACCATAGCCACCCATAGAAAGTCCAGCGATAAAGGTCTTTTCACGCTTCTTAGTCATACTAGGGAAGAAACGTTGCATGACTTGAGGAAGCTCCTTAGCAATGGCATCGTAATACTTAACCCCGTAATTGGTATTTGTATACCAGCCATTTTCAGAGTTAGGCATAATAACAATGAGATTAGTCTTACGAAGGAGACGCTGAATATTGGTACGGAAGGCCCAAGAATTATGATTGCCCCCCATGCCATGAAGGAGATAGAGAACTGGGATGTCCGTATCACTTTCCGTTTCAGCAATCTGATCACGATCTGGATAGATGACATCCACTTGGCGGTATTGTCCTAGAACATCTGATGAGTATTCAATTTGAAAAAAAGCCATTTGTATTTTCCTTTCTTAATGTTAGAAAAGCTGGGACACCCCAGCTTTTGATTTTAAAACAAAGTCTTGTTGAGACTTTCCTCAATGTCTATGGTGCAAGCGACACGCTCACACTCTTATGTTTTAGTCAGTTATTAGCGGACTTCCATAACTACTGGAAGGATAGCTGGGCGACGTTTGGTTTGGTCAAAGAGGAACTTAGCCACATCGTCGCGGACGGCTCCTTTCAGTTCACCCCAGTCGAAGCTGTCTCCTGCCAAGTAATTTTCAACGGTAGCATTGACAATGTCAGCAGCCTCACGGAGAATGTCACGGCTCTTCTTCACATAAACGAACCCACGTGTATTCACACGCGCTTTAGAGACAATCTTACGTTCCTTCTTGTTAACAGTGATAGCTACGATAAAGATACCATCTTCAGACAAGACCTTACGGTCACGAAGGACGATATTACCTACATCACCAATGGCATTACCGTCAATCATAACATCACCAGCTGGAACAGCTCCTTCATGAAGGAAACCTTGATCTTCAGACAAGTGCATGATGTCACCGCGTTTAACGATATAAATATTTTCTGGAAGAATACCAACTTCCAAGGCTAACTCTGCATGTGCTTGAAGGTCACGGTACTCCCCTTGAATAGGGAAGAGATACTGTGGACGAAGGAGGTTAATCATCAATTGAAGTTCGCGAGCATTGGCATGTCCAGAAACACGAAGGCTCTGAGTAATCATCTTAACAGTTCCACCAGCTTTATAGATAGCGTTGTTGACACGTGCCACTACGGCTTCCTTAGCAATGCTTGGAGTTGTTACGATATAAACCAAATCTCCATCCTTGATTTGAACGTAACGGTGACGACCAACAGCCATCTTTTGAAGGCCATCGATTGGTTCACCCATACGACCATTTTCGAGGATAATCAACTCGTGGTCTTCGAACTTGTTCATGTCTTTTGGTTTGACAATAAGTTTCTCATGCTCCACAGTCAATTTTTTGAGACGAATGGCTGTGCGGACAATATTTTCTACGTCAAAACCAGTAAGAACAACACGACGTCCGTGATCAGCAGCTGAATCAAAGACTTGTTGAATACGTACCAAGTTTGAGGCAACTGCAGCAACAATAACACGTCCTTCTGCATCAGCAATTACTTGGTCAATTTCTTGGCCAACTTCTGCTTCAGAAGCTGTTTGTTCCGTACTTGTCGCATTTGCTGAGTCTGACAAGAGGGCCAAAACACCTTCACGTCCGATTTCAGCCAAACGACCTAAATCAGTTTTGTAGTAAGGACGGGCAGCTTGGTCAAACTTGAAGTCACCTGTATAGACAATATTGCCTTGGTCAGTACCAAGAACAATCCCCATTGATTCTGGAATTGAGTGAGTTGTTTTGAAGAATGAAACTTCAGCATCCTCAAATTCAATTTCAGTTTCTGCGTCAATAACATGGAAATTATTGAATTTCTTAACACCAGCATTCTTGACAAAAAGTTTAGCTAACTCGATTGTGAGTGATGATCCAAAAACTGGTGCTTTGACGTCTTGCAAGATATAAGGTAGGGCACCAATGGCATCGGCGTGTCCGTGAGTTAAGAAAATCCCTTGGATACGATCTCTATTTTCAATCAAGTAATCTAAGTTAGGGATGACAAAGTCAACACCTAGTTGT
Organism: Streptococcus salivarius; assembly: GCF_000785515.1. NCBI lineage: Bacteria > Bacillati > Bacillota > Bacilli > Lactobacillales > Streptococcaceae > Streptococcus > Streptococcus salivarius. Next base: position 970,559 of record NZ_CP009913.1, on the reverse strand, counting down.
TCATTTTCAGGATACTTTAGACCAGCATCCAAGATAAAGATAGAGTCGTTAATCTCAACAATATAGAGGTTCTTAGCATTTTCACGTACTCCACCTAGGGCAATAATTTTAATATCGCTCATGCTTGTTTTTCTCCTTTTTAGTTTGACTCTCTTCTAGAGCCTATTTTTACAGACGGTCCAAGAAGCTGAACGTTCGTGCGAACAGTCTCCTTGTCGATTTACAGGCCACAACAAAAAGTTGCATACCCTTTAAGTATACAACTTTTTGGCTTATTTTACAATTTAGAGTCAGACTAGGCTTACTCAAACATAGCGTAATAGTCTGTGATATCCAATTGGCCTTTTTCTTCCTTGGTAAGGTCTTTAATGATTTGACCATCCTTCATAACGATTAGACGATTGCCATATTTTAGGGCATCTTCCATGTGGTGGGTAATCATCAAGGCTGTTAGATGGTCACCTGTTACAAACTCATCAGTCAACTCCATGAGGGCTACACTGGTCTTGGGATCCAGGGCTGCGGTGTGCTCATCTAAGAGCAAGAGCTCAGGACGTTTAAGTGTCGCCATCAACAGACTGAGAGCCTGACGCTGACCACCTGAAAGGAGACCTGCTGGTGTATCTAAGTGTTTTTCTAAACCATTACTGATACGTTCGATCAGACCTTGAAATTCCTCTGTGTAGAGATGAATTTGGCGTGATTTAAGCCCTCGTTTTTCACCACGGTATTTGGCAATCAAGAGGTTTTCTGCAACAGTCATACGAGGAGCTGTCCCCATTTTAGGATCTTGGAAGACTCGTGAGAGGTACTTAGCACGCTTCTCAGCAGGGAGAGCCGTAACATCTTCACCCATGATGAAAATCTGACCACTGGTCAACATGAGTGTCCCTGCAATGACGTTGAAGAGGGTTGATTTTCCGGCACCATTTCCACCGAGAATGGTAATAAAGTCACCTTCTCTAATGGTAAGATTAACATGGTCCAGGATTGTTTTTTCGGTGTCAAAACCGTTATTGACCTTAACAGTCGCATCTTTGAGTTCTACAATAGCTGTCATCGTGATAAGGTCACCCCCTTAAAGAATTTTCGGCGTAGGACAGGCGAAATCAAACAAATAGCCAAAACAATTGCACTAAAGAGTTTGAGGTAGTTAGTGTTAAAGCCAAGAGCAATAACCGCTGTCAAAAGGAACTGATAGAGGATTGAACCAATACAGATGGCAATCAAACGTTCCAACAGAGTCAAGTTAGTCGCATAAAGGACCTCACCAATGATAATGCTGGCAAGACCAATGACGATAACCCCAATCCCTTTAGAAACGTCGGCATAACCGTCCTGTTGGCTAATCAAGGCTCCTGAGAGAGCGATAATACCGTTTGAGATAACAAGACCCATCACTTCCATATTGTCTGTGTTGATACCAAATGATTTGGCCATGTCTCTATTATCACCTGTGGCAATATAAGCTTGACCTAGGCGCGTGTTAAGAAAGGCAATCAAGGCAGTGATAACAATGGTCACAGCAATGAGACCAACAATCAAGAGATTGTAGTCCTTGCTGAAAGGAAGCAAATCTTGAATAGTCTTAATATCAAGAAGTCCCAAGTTGGCCCTTCCCATAATCATAAGCATGACTGAGTTAAGAGAGGTCATGACCAAAATCCCTGCCAAAATAGTAGGAATTTCTCCCTTAGTATAGAGGAGACCAGTCACAAGTCCAGCACCACAGCCGGCCAAAACGGCAACCAAGGTTGCTAAAATTGGGTTCCAACCAAAGTTCATAAGGGTTACTGCTACTGCCCCACCAAGAGGGAAGGAACCTTCTGTTGTCAAATCAGGAAAATCCAAGATACGGAAAGTCATGTAAATCCCAAGACCTAGGATTCCGTATAGAAGCCCCTGATAAATAGATGAAATAATCATAAGTCCTCCTTATTTATCAGCTTTAACAGCGATGTCTGACTGTTTAAGCACATCGTCAGGGATGGTGATGTTGAGGTCTTGAGCAACTTTAAGGTTAAGTGTTGGTGTGCCATCATCGATAACATCTACAGGAACATCCTTAACTCTCTTACCTTTAAGAACCTTAACGGCACTACGAGCTGTAGCCTTTCCAAGTTCATATTGGCTTTGCGCCACTGAAGCCAAACCGCCTTCTTTCACCATAGTATCAACCGTCGTATAAACTGGAATCTTAGCCTGGTTGGCTGATGAGATTACTGTTGAAAAGGCTGAAGCAATAGTATTATCTTGAGGCGTCCAGATGGCATCTACCTTACCAGTCATGACTGACATGGTTGTATTGATTTCATTGGTTGATGGTACGGCGTACTCGACCACATTCAGGCCATCTTTTTCAGAGTATTTCTTAAAGCTTTCAACCTGTGATTTGGAATTATCCTCACTTGAAGCATAGAGAATACCAATCGTTTTGGCATTTGGTGTCAGTGATTTGACCAATTCTACTGTCTGCTTAATCGGCACTTGGTTAGAGGTACCAGTGACATTGCCTTCCGGATGCTTGAGATCCTTAACCAATTTTGCCCCAACAGGGTCTGAGATAGCCCCCATGATGACTGGAATATCCTTGGTAGCTGCCGCTAGCCCCTGTGCTGCTGGTGTGGCAATACCGATAACAACATCGTTCTTGTCATTAACCAATTGTTTAGACATGGTTTGAATTTTAGACTGGTCTCCTTCGGCATTTAGGAGGGTGATTTTAACCTTGTCCCCCTTATAACCAGCTTCCTTAAGGCCATCCTCAATTCCCTTCTCGATTTGATCCAGGGCGTCGTGAGTCACGAACTGGAGGATCCCTACTTTGACGACCTTATTGGTATCTTGGTGTTCTTTTTTGAACAGATCTGTACCAATAGAACCGAGCGTCAAGATAGCTAAGAAAACCAAAGTCCAAATTAAACGCTTGTTTTTCATATGTGTCTCCTTCTATAAATTCTTCCTTTCTATTGTAAGTCATTTTCAGTCAATTAGCAATATTCTTAATTTATAAAAATTACCCTGATTAAAAAAAAGAACCAGAACACGATGTCTGATTCTTTTCCCTTATTATTACTGATATTGTGCCAAGTCTAACTTCATAATATAAAAGTAAAGGTCACCATATTGTCCCTTGTAGCCAATATCATGTCCGTTTATTGTCACCTTAGTGACTGGCGTTGAATCTGGTAAGGCAATCCAACAAGCTTGCTGTGCCCTAACAAATTCATTGTAATCTTCAAAGGAAGTGTGTTTTTCTTGCTTGGCGGTATTTAAATAAGTTACTTCAATCATCGAGGGACCTCCTTATAATCCTTTAACTAAGGTCTAGATTACGCTTCCTAGAGAGCAAAGTCAATCATGACGACTTAAAAAAACTCGCAGTCTGGGCCATACAAATAGACCCCATGGCAAATACCATGAGGTCTATTTTGATTGGATTCTGGATTCTTAATATCCTAAACGACTGTTAAATCATTTTACTGTTTACGTCGTTTTCCGGCAAAGAGTCCAAATCCTGCTAGAAGACTCGCCAAACCGACGATTGCAAGGTCTGAATCCTCGCTACCAGTTTCTGGAAGTTGAGCTGTCTTATCAGTTGGATTGATAAAGCGTGCTTCTTCTTTCGTTTCTGGAAGGACCGGAGCCTTAGGCTCTTCTGTTTGTGGAGCTGGCTGTGGCTCTGGTGTCGGAGTTGTATCCGGTACTGGTGTTGGAGTCACAATTTGTTTGTAGATGTGTTGAGTATTACCATTTTCATCTACAACTGTCTTCACAAATTCATAACCTGGGATGTCTTTCTTCGGTTGTTGGCCATCTTCGGTTGGGTAGCCTGGAATTGGCTTACCATTTTCATCAACATATGATGTCGTTACTTGCTCGTAGACATGTTCGATATCACCATTTGGCAATTTCTTAGTTTCTACAAAGCGGTAACCTGGAATGTCAGCTTTTGGTTGCTCACCATCAACTGTAGGATATCCTGGGATTTCCTTACCTTCTTTATCGACAAACTTAGTGATTGGAAGGACAGTTGGTGTGTAGGTAGCTGAAGCTTTAGTTCCGTTCACATCTTCACGAACCACTGTGACTGCTGGTGCAGTTCCTGTAAATTCAGGTTCTGGAGTGAAGGTTACAGTTCCATCTGCTGCTACTGTGTAGGTACCAACACCTGAAATAGTCTTGGTCGTTGAACCATCGTCAAATGTTGCTGGAACTTGGTTATTCATTGGTACACGGCTATCGCCTTCAGTAAAGCTTGGCTTACCTGTTTGCGTTTGACCCTTATTACCAATTGAAGTAACTGATTCTGCAGTTGGTGTTACTGGTGTAACGGTTGGTGTATAGGTAGCTGTAATAGCTGTACCGTTCTTATCAACACGTTTCACAGTCACGCCTGTACCTGTTCCTGTGAATGCTTTTTCTGGAACGAAGGTTACTGTTCCGTCTGAAGCAACTGTGTAAGTTCCTTCACCTGGGATAACTTTCGTTGTTGAACCATCCTCAAATGTCGCTGGAACGTCATCATCCATTGGGACACTTGGGTTACCAGGCGTGAAGCTTGGTTTACCTGTTTGCGTTTGACCTTGGATGTCTGTAGATGTTGCAGGTTCACCTGTTGGAGTCACAGGAGTTACGGTTGGCGTGTAAGTTGCTGAGGCTTTGGTTCCGTTCACATCTTCACGAACAACTGTCACTGCTGGAGCTTCACCAACGAATGATTTCTCAGGTACGAATGTAACTGTTCCGTCTACTGCTACTGTATAAGTACCAACGCCTTCTACTGTCTTAGTTGTTGAACCATCGTCAAATGTTGCTGGAACGTCATCGTTCATTGGCACACGGCTATCACCTTCGGTGAATACAGGTTTACCAGTTTGTGTTGCACCCTGGATGTCAGTAGATACTGCTGGAGTTGCAGTCGGTGTGACTGGTGTAACAGTTGGTATGTATGTCGCAGAGGCTTTAGTGCCGTTCATGTCTTTACGAACGACTGTGACTGCTGGTGCAGTTCCAGTAAATGATTTTTCTGGTACAAAGGTTACTGTTCCATCAGCTGCTACTGTGTAAGTACCAACGCCTTCTACTGTCTTGGTAGTTGAGCCATCATCAAATGTCGCTGGAACGTCATCGTTCATAGGCACACGGCTGTCACCTTCAGTAAATTCAGGCTTACCAGTTTGTGTAGCACCTTGGATATCTGTTGATTCAGCTGGTTTTGCAGTTGGAGTTACTGGTGTCACAGTTGGTGTGTACTTAGCTGTGATCTCAGTACCGTTCTTATCAACACGTTTAACCGTTACGCCTGAAGCAGTTCCAGTGAATGATTTTTCTGGAACGAAAGTTACGGTTCCATCTGGAGAAACAGTGTATGTTCCTTCACCATCTACTGTCTTAGTCGTTGAGCCATCTTCGAAAGTAGCTGGAGTATCTTCATCGATTGGAACATTTGGATTTCCTTCGGTGAAGCTTGGTTTACCTGTTTGTGTTGCACCTTGGATATCTGTTGATGTCGCATCTTCAGATGTTGGAACGACTGGAGTAATCTTAGGTGTGTATGTTGTTTCTACTGTTGTTCCATTTGTATCAGCTGCTTGAACTTTAACTGGGACAACCTCACCTGAATAAGATTTATCCGTTGGTGTGAAGGTTACGACACCTGTGTCTTTATCAACTGTGAAGGTACCAATAATATTGCCCGCTGGTGATTTCGCAAACACCGCCGCTGCTGGTTGGCCATTTTCATCAAGAAGGGTAATAGTATCTTTGTCAATTGGAGCAACTGAATCACCCTCAGTAAAGGTTACAGTTCCCGTCTGAACTACTCCTTGAGGTCCTGTTGATTCTGCCGGTGTTGCAGTCGGTGTGACTGAAGTTACGGTTGGTGTGTAAGTCGCTGAAGCCTTAGTACCATTTACATCTTCACGAACAACAGTCACTGCTGGTGCAGTTCCGACGAATGATTTTTCTGGAACAAAGGTTACAGTTCCGTCCGCTGCTACTGTGTATGTACCGACACCGTCAACTGTCTTAGTCGTTGTGCCATCTTCGAAGGTTGCTGGAACATCATCGTTCATTGGTACACGGCTGTCACCTTCAGTAAATTCAGGCTTACCTGTTTGAGTTTGACCTTGTTTACCTGTTGATGTTGTTGGTTCAGCAGTTGGTGTAACTGGAGTTACTGTTGGTGTATAAGTTGCTGTAACTGGAGTACCGTTCTTATCAACACGTTTAACCGTTACGCCTGTACCTTCTCCTGTAAATGATTTTTCTGGTACGAAGGTTACAGTTCCGTTCGGAGCGACTGTGTAAGTTCCTTCTCCTGGAATTGTCTTCGTAGTTGAGCCATCGTCAAAGGTTGCAGGTGTATCATCATCCATTGGGATTGCAGGGTTACCAGGTGTGAAGCTTGGGGTACCTGTTTGAGTTTGACCTTGGATGTCTGTAGATGTTGCAGGATCAGCAGTTGGTACAACAGGAGTGATCTTAGGTGTGTAAGTTGTCTCAGCAACCGTTCCGTTCGTATCTTTACCTTGAACCTTAACTGGAACAACATCACCTGAGTAAGATTTATCCGTTGGTGTGAAGATTACAACACCTGTTTCTTTATCAACAGTGAAGGTACCGATCACATCACCTGCTGGTGATTTCGCATCAACTGATGCTGCTGGCTGACCATTTTCGTCAAGGAGAGTAATGGTATCCTTGTCGATTGGTTCAAACTGGAACTGTAACCTTCAGTGAAGGTTACAGTTCCAGTTTGAACCACACCTTGAGGGGCTTCTGATTCAGCTGGAGTTGCTGTTGGAGTTACTGGTGTCACAGTTGGTGTGTACTTAGCAGTAACTGGAGTACCGTTCTTATCGACACGTTTAACCGTTACGCCTGAACCTTCTCCTGTGAATGATTTTTCTGGTACAAAGGTTACGGTTCCGTCTGGAGCAACAGTGTAAGTTCCTTCACCTGGAATGGTCTTCGTAGTTGAGCCATCTTCAAATGTTGCAGGTGTATCATCATCCATTGGAACATTTGGATTACCTGGTGTGAAGGTTGGTGTACCTGTTTGCGTTTGACCTTGTTTGTCAGTAGATGTTGTATCTTCTGCAGTTGGTGTAACTGGTGTTACGGTCGGTGTATAAGTCGCAGACGCTTTTGTTCCGTTCATGTCTTCACGGACAACTGTCACGGCTGGTGCAGTTCCGACGAATGATTTTTCTGGTACAAAGGTTACTGTACCGTCTGCTGCTACTGTGTATGTACCAACACCATCTACAGTCTTCGTAGTTGAGCCATCGTCAAATGTTGCTGGAACATCATCGTTCATTGGCACACGGCTATCGCCTTCTGTAAATACTGGCTTACCTGTTTGTGTAGCACCTTGGATATCTGTAGTTTCAACTGGTGTTGCAGTTGGAGTTACTGGAGTTACTGTTGGTGTATACTTCGCTGTAATTTCAGTACCGTTCTTATCCACGCGTTTCACTGTTACGCCTGTAGCAGTTCCAGTGAATGATTTTTCAGGAACGAAGGTTACTGTTCCATCTGGAGAAACGGTGTAAGTTCCTTCACCATCGACAGTCTTCGTAGTTGAGCCATCTTCGAAGGTAGCTGGAGTATCTTCATCGATTGGAACATTTGGGTTTCCTTCGGTGAAGGTTGGTTTACCTGTTTGAGTGGCACCTTGGATATCTGTCGTTGTTGCATCTTCAGAAGTTGGAACGACTGGAGTAATCTTAGGTGTGTAAGTTGTTTCTACTATTGTACCATTTGTATCAGCTGCTTGAACCTTAACTGGGACAACATCACCTGAATAAGATTTATCCGTTGGGGTGAAGGTCACAACACCTGTTTCTTTATCAACAGTGAAGGTACCGATCACGTCACCTGCTGGTGATTTCGCTTCTACTGATGCTGCTGGTTGACCATTTTCATCAAGAAGAGTAATGGTATTCTTGTCAATTGGCGCTACTTCATCACCTTCAGTAAAGGTTACAGTTCCAGTTTGAACCAAACCTTGAGGTGCTTCAGATTCAGCTGGTGTTGCAGTTGGAGTTACTGGAGTGACAGTTGGTGTGTAAGTTGCAGAGGCTTTGGTTCCATTCTTATCTTCACGTACAACTGTTACGGCTGGTGCAGTTCCAACAAATGATTTCTCTGGAACAAAAGTTACAGTTCCGTCTGCTGCTACTGTGTATGTACCAACTCCATCAACTGTCTTCGTAGTTGAACCATCGTCGAAAGTAGCTGGAACGTCATCGTTCATTGGTACACGACTATCACCTTCAGTAAATTCAGGCTTACCTGTTTGGGTTTGACCTTGTTTACCTGTTGTTTCAACTGGTGTCGCTGTCGGTGTTACAGGAGTTACTGTTGGTGTGTACTTAGCTGTGATTTCAGTTCCGTTCTTATCCACACGTTTCACTGTTACACCTGAAGCAGTTCCAGTAAATGATTTTTCTGGGACGAAAGTTACTGTACCATCTGGAGAAACGGTGTAAGTTCCTTCACCATCTACTGTCTTCGTAGTTGAGCCATCTTCGAAGGTAGCTGGTGTATCTTCATCGATTGGAACATTTGGATTTCCTTCGGTGAAGGTTGGTTTACCTGTTTGAGTGGCACCTTGGATATCTGTCGTTGTTGCATCTTCAGAAGTTGGAACGACTGGAGTAATCTTAGGGGTGTAAGTTGTTTCTACTGTTGTACCATTTGTATCAGCTGCTTGAACCTTAACTGGGACAACATCACCTGAATAAGATTTATCTGTTGGTGTGAAGGTCACAACACCTGTTTCTTTATCAACAGTGAAGGTACCGATCACGTCACCTGCTGGTGATTTCGCTTCTACTGATGCTGCTGGCTGACCAGTTTCATCAAGAAGAGTAATGGTATCCTTATCAATTGGTGCAACTGGGTCACCTTCAGTGAAGGTTACTGTTCCAGTTTGAACAAGACCTTGAGGGCCAGTTGATTCTGCTGGTGTTGCTGTAGGAGTTACTGGAGTCACAGTTGGTGTGTAAGTCGCAGAAGCTTTGGTTCCGTTCTTATCTTCACGAACAACCGTTACGGCCGGCGCTTTACCTGTGAATGATTTCTCTGGAACAAAGGTTACTGTTCCGTCAGCTGCAACTGTGTAAGTACCAACGCCATCAACTGTCTTAGTCGTTGAACCATCGTCGAAAGTAGCTGGAACGTCATCGTTCATTGGCACACGGCTATCACCTTCAGTAAATTCAGGCTTACCTGTTTGGGTTTGACCTTGTTTACCTGTTGATGTTGTATCTTCTGCTGTTGGTGTAACTGGTGTTACGGTTGGGGTGTAAGTCGCAGAGGCTTTGGTTCCGTTCTTGTCTTCACGAACAACCGTTACAGCCGGTGCAGTTCCGACAAATGATTTCTCAGGAACAAATGTCACCGTACCGTCGGCTGCTACTGTGTAAGTACCAACGCCGTCAACTGTCTTAGTCGTTGAACCATCGTCAAATGTCGCTGGAACATCTTCATTGATAGCTACTGTTTTCTCAACGCCATCAACGGTTACTGTTCCACCCTTGAATTCAGGTTTACCAGTTTGAGTGGCACCTTGGATATCTTTTGTTTCAGCCGAAGTTGCTGTCGGTGTTACCGGTACGATTTCAGGCGTGTAAGTTGTGTCCACCTTGATACCGTTTGAGCTTTCGGCTTGAACCTTGGCCGGTGTGACTACACCTGTGTATGATTTATCAGTCGGTGTGAAAGTGACTTGACCAGTAGCTGAATCGATAGAGTAAGTACCGATTTCAGTTGTACCATCAGCAGCATAAGCTGGTGTACTTGTCACTTCATTGCCATCATTATCCAAAAGCGTGTAGCTATTATCTTTGATTGTAATAGCTTTATCTTCACCATTCACTTGAACAGTTGTTCCTGAGAAGGTTGGTGTGCCTGTTTGAGTGGCACCTTGGATATCTTTAGATGTAGCTGGTTGAGCTGTTGGAACAGCAGCTACAACTGTTGGTGTGTAGGTCGCATCTGAAGTAATGGTTGCAGTCTTACCATTAGCATTTGTAATAGTAGCAGTTGCCTGAACAGTTACTCCTTTTGCAGTACCAACAAAGTCTTTTTCTGGCGTAAATGTTACTGCTCCAGTCGTTGGGTCGATAGTATAGCTACCTTCTCCTGCTACTGTCACTGTTGTTTCATCAGTTGGTTGACCAGTTGCTGGATCCACCAATTTCTTACTTGTGATTTCAGCAGTCTTATCATTACTCAAATCAAAGGTTGGTGTTTGGGTTTGAGGAACGTTTTGAATATCCGCAGAAACCTTGTCTGTAGGAGTCACTGTAATTGGTGTTACTGATGGTGTGTAAGTCGCTGAAGCTTTTGTTCCGTTCTTGTCTTCACGAACGACTGTAACCGCTGGTGCTGTTCCTGTAAAACTTGGTTCTGGAACAAATGTAACAGTACCGTCTGCAGCTACTGTATAAGTACCAACGCCATCAACAGTCTTAGAAGTAGATCCATCATCGAAGGTTGCTGGAACGTCATCATTCATTGGTACACGGTTATTACCTTCAGTGAAGGTTGGTTTGCCAGATTGGGTTGCACCTTGAACACCTGTTGTTTCAGCTGGTGTCGCAGTTGGTGTTACCGGTGTAACTGTTGGTGTGTAAGTCGCAGAAGCTTTGGTTCCGTTCTTATCTTCACGAACAACCGTCACTGCTGGTGCAGTTCCAACGAATGATTTTTCAGGTACGAATGTAACTGTTCCGTCTGCTGCTACTGTGTAAGTACCAACGCCGTCTACTGTCTTAGTCGTTGAACCATCATCGAAGGTCGCTGGAACAGCTTCATTAATCGCTACTGTTTTCTCAACGCCATCTACTGTTACAGTTCCGCCCTTAAATTCAGGTTTACCAGTTTGCGTTGCACCTTGGATATCTTCTGTTTCAGCTGGTGTTGCTGTCGGTGTTACTGGAACGATTTCAGGTGTGTATGTTGTATCCACCTTGATACCGTTTGAACTTTCCGCTTGAACCTTGGCTGGAGTTACCACACCTGTGTATGATTTATCAGTCGGTGTGAAAGTGACTTGACCAGTAGCTGAATCGATAGAGTAAGTACCGATTTCAGTTGTACCATCAGCAGCATAAGCTGGTGTACTTGTCACTTCATTGCCATCATTATCCAAAAGCGTGTAGCTATTATCTTTGATTGTAATAGCTTTATCTTCACCGTTTACTTGGACAGTAGTTCCTGCAAAGGTTGGTGTCCCTGTTTGCGTTGCACCTTGAACATCTTTAGATGTAGCTGGTTGAGCTGTTGGAACAGCAGCTACAACAGTTGGTGTGTAGGTCGCATCTGAAGTAATGGTTGCAGTCTTACCGTTAGCATTTGTAATAGTAGCTGTTGCCTGAACAGTTACTCCTTTTGCAGTACCAACAAAGTCTTTTTCTGGCGTAAATGTTACTGCTCCAGTCGTTGGGTCGATAGTATAGCTACCTTCTCCTGCTACTGTTACAGTTGTTTCATCAGTTGGTTGACCAGTTGCTGGATCCACCAATTTCTTGCTTGTGATTTCAGCAGTCTTATCATTACTCAAATCAAAGGTTGGTGTTTGGGTTTGAGGAACGTTTTGAACATCCGCAGAAACCTTGTCTGTAGGAGTCACTGTGATTGGTGTGACTGTTGGTGTGTACTTAGCTGTTGCAGTCTTGATGTAATCCTGTTGGATCTTACCATCTTTGTTTCTACCAACTGGCGCTGACAATGTAACTTCCACACCTTTTGCTGTACCAGTAAAGCTTGGATCTGGAGTGAAGGTTACTTCACCCGTTGAAGGATTAATCGTATAAGTTCCTTCCCCTTCAACTGTTACAGATGGCGCATCAGTAGTGAGACCTGTGGCAGGATCCACCAACTTAGCAGGATATTCTGCACTTGGAGTGATTGCAATCTTGTCACCATTTGAGTTAGTCTCAGTTGTGTTAAAGGTCGGAGTTTCTTTTTGAGTCGCCCCTTGAACATCCGTCGAAGTTTTGTCAACTCCTTCGATTTCAATTGGAGTGACTGTTGGAACGTATTGACCATCCATGGTATTCAACTGACCATTAATGTTTGGTTCTTGATCTGGGAATTTTGTTGACCAACCAGTATCATAACCGTTGTTATCTGAACGACGGATAGAAATACCATCAGCTGTTCCAAGGAAGTTATCTTCAGGAATAAATTCAACATCGACATCTTTACCGTTGGCAGTAATCTTGTACTTACCTTGTCCTGGAACGACATAGTAACCGTCCCCATCAAGAGTAGCACGGTTGCCATCTTTATCAACGATGTATGGTTCTACCGTTTCGTCAATAACGGCACTAGAATTAAGCTCATACTTGTGTTCTCCACGTGCTGTAAAGGTTACAGTTGCAGTTTGCTTCGCCCCTTGAGGACCACTTGTTTCCTTGAATTCCCCTTTTGGTGGGTGCGTAATTTGAGTTCTGAAGTCTTCCACTTCCCCTGAGAGGGCCATACCAGTTGGGCTCTCAATCTCGTTAGCTTTCTTGGCAATACGAACACGAGCACCTAGTTCTTTAACGCTAGGGTCGATATAAGTCTTGCTATTTGCAAAAGTCAACTCAACTGTACCGTCATTTGTGATTCTTGCAAGATCAGAGCGTTCATCTTCATCAAAGGTACCATTTTGGTTAAAGTCTATCCAACCGTAGATATAAGCTTCTGAAGCTCCATCTGTATGGGCTTCTATTGACAGCTTGTAGTTACCTGGGCGTGTACGATCCATCTTGATCATCTCATTGGTTGTACCTTTAAGCTCATCTGGAAGCAATTGGTCAATTCCTTCATCGGCCGTAGTTGCCTTATCATCACCGAACCAGTCAAGAACAGTATTCTCATCCATATCTGGGCTCACATTACCAATATATGGTTGATTTACTTTAGCACCAGTTATACCATCTACAGTTGCAATGGTATGCATAGCTTTTCCGTATGACTCAGGAGCGTCCCCTTCATCAATTGGGAAGAATCCTAGCATTGCTGACTGTTTACCACCTGAAGCGACATAAAGTCCAACTTCAGAGGCACCACGCGTCATAACGATTGGAACAGTATAATTACCTTCAGAAATGTTTGGTCCAAAGATACCGGTTCCTAGACCACCTGTAACTTTGTCAGGATTTCCAAAATACTTCCAAGCTACTGGTTTCTTTTCTGGTCCAACTTGAGTAGATCTACGAAGTTGGTTTAAGTTGGTATTATTAAATTTAGGATTAGGTCCAAAAAGATTTTCAGTATCTTGTGGTGAATATGTTACAGAAGTAGTTGGTCTGGTAAACTTTTTCCATTCTCCAATATGCTGCCAACCTTCTCCATTGGTAGTAAACATAACTAATTCACCTGGGTTAGCAGACTCCCCATCAGCCATAACAATAGCTGGCTTAACTGTCTTACCACGGAAGGTTGCAGAGATTTCAAACTGAACTCCAATATTTCCACCATTCAAAGCTGAACTTATGGTAGTCTTCTTGGTTTTCGTATCAATATTCTCAAATCTGATTTCAGTCCAATTATTTTGGGCATCAGCGACGATTTTGGCCTCTTCACCATTGTTAAAAGCTTGCTTAGCAGCATTTGAAGTGACTCCACTTACATAACCATTTTTTGCATTTGGATCATAGGTTGCTTTTTCAGCTTCTGTAGCCCCTTGATTTTCCATCCGTTTCTTATAGATTTCAGTCGCTTGGAAAGGTTTCAAAGATTTGACTTTTACAGTAACTACATAACCAGGCATGATTTCCTTGGTATAGGTAGACCCAACTTGAAGAGCCAATTTTTCTTCTAAGTTCTCAGTTGGTTTAACTTCACTTTTAGGAACTAATACTGTAGTAGTTCCTGTCCAGTTAGCTACATCTCCAAAGTCCAACCATGAGATTTGGCTAGCCATAGATTTGGCATCAACATTTGTTGTAAAGCCAGGTTTTTCAACTTTTGGAGTTGAAGTTGCATCTTCAACATCATCCCCAATCAAGCTTTCGTCATTAGGGTCACCGATTGCACGACGTGTACGACGTCGACCAGAAGTTTCTGCTGTTACAACAGGTTGCTCTACAGCAGATGCTTCGGCACCACTTGAAAGAGCATTCGTTGTAGAAGCTTCTGCTTGAACGTCCACACCTTGTGCTTCAGATGCTGTTTCTGAAGCAGGTGTCTCAGATGATGCTGATGTAACAGAGGCTGTCGTTGAAACTCCCGTAGTATTGCCTACACTTGTAGAGCCAGCAACACTAGTGGTAGATGCTGCAGTACTTGCTGACGTTGACGAAGCTGCTTGAGATGTTGTCTCACTAGAAGCTTGTGTTGTAGACGTTTCAGAAGTAGCTGCGCTAGCATTTGAAACGGTTTGAGACTGACTATTAGTCTCATAACTTGATAAGAGATTTGCGACTTCCGTCGAAGCTTGAGTAGCAACAGCATTCTGAGAAGATGTCTCATCACTCACTGTAGCAGTAGTGCTAGCTACATCTCCTGCTTGGACTTGGTTAGCTGTTTCATCGGCAGATACTTGACTAGCAGTACCAACCATAACCAGAGTTCCAAGAAGAACGGAGCAAACCCCTACATTCAGCTTACGAATCGAAAATCGACTTATACGATCATTAAATAAATCTTTACCCACTTTGGTAATCCTCCACACTTATACTATTAAGTATCTCACCCCTCAATGAGATTAAAAGTATTTAAAAATACTAATCGTTAAATATTTTAACAAAATTCCTAATATTTGTGAAAAGAAATGCTCTTATTTTCAATTTTTTTATAAGGTTCACTTAAAAATAATCATGTAAACAGTAGAATGATTATAGATATCACTATTTTTATAAAAATTTCAATTAATAATTTTATAATTATATACTTTTAGAATTGTCAGTAAAAAGAAACTTATGATTTCATTTTTTTCAAAAATCGATTTTCAGAATTAACAATTTATTAGATATTTTAAATTAATAAGTCATTATTTAAATATAAATAGATAGTTATTTAAGAAGTCTACCTAGAAAATATGGTTCACAATCGTACTAACTATGGTTTAAAAGCCTATTTAGCGCCTTTCTGTAACTCGTAGTTTTCAAGAAAACAGTATTTCTTAGAAAAGATATTTTCCCTCTTCTCTAAAAATCTTCTAGGTCCTATGACACAGATTCTCGTTTTATACGACATTTAGGACTAAAGCTATTTAAAATGCCAAATGTAATAAATATTAAATTCGCCACTTCTTCATTTCTTATTATTATCCGATTGATTTACCTACCTACGAAAAATAGCTCCATAATTTCTTCAATAGCTAAACCACTAAAAAGATTATAGAGCAAAAAAAAGAAGACCCCAAGGATCTTCCTTCTATTTAAGTACTACTTAAATTATTTTACTGTGCGGATACGCATAGTGTTTGTACCACCTGTACCTACTGGAACACCAGCAACGATAACAATGTTGTCACCAGATTCTACAAGACCTGATTCCAATGCAACTTTTTCAGCAACATCAAACATATCATCAGTTGAGCTTGGTTTTTCAGTAACTACTGGAATAACACCCCAGTTAAGCATCAATGATTTTTGAGTAATTTCATCGAATGTTACAGCCAAGATATCAGCTTCTGGACGGTATTTAGAAATCAAACGAGCAGTGTTACCTGATTCAGTAAGAGCAACAATAAGTTTGATATCCATTGAGTTAGTAGCATCTTTAACTGCAGATGCAACTACTTCAGTCTTAGTTGAACGGTCAAATGTTGATGAATCAAGACGACCATACTCTTTAAGAAGAGTTTGAGCGTTTTTATCAATTGTAGCCATTGTACGAACTGATTCAACTGGGTATTTACCATTTGCAGACTCACCAGAAAGCATTGTAGCATCTGTACCATCGATAACTGCGTTAAATACGTCAGATACTTCAGAACGAGTTGCACGTGGTTTTTCTGTCATTGTTTCAAGCATGTTAGTAGCTGTAACAACAACTTTACCAGCAGCGTTTACTTTAGTGATGATCATTTTTTGGTAAACTGGAACCATTTCGAATGGTACTTCGATACCCATGTCACCACGAGCGATCATGATACCGTCAGCAGCTTCGATGATTTCATCGATGTTATCGATACCTTGTTGGTTTTCGATTTTAGCCAACAATTGAACATGACCGTTACCAGTTTCTTCACAGATAGCACGAACTTCTTGTACGTCTTTTGCAGTACGTACGAATGAGATAGCGATAAAGTTAAGACCTTGTTCAAGACCAAAACGGATATCAGCGTTATCACGTTCAGCAAGTGCTGGGAAAGGAATTTTAGTGTAAGGGATGTTTACACCTTTTTGTTTAGCGATGATACCATCATTTTCAACTTCAACGATGAATTCACGTTTTTCAGCATCTTTGTCTACAACACGAAGACCAAGTTTACCATCATCGATAAGAACTTGTTTACCAACTTCTACATCGTCAAAAACGTCAAGTGCACCTGCAACGTTCAAAGCGATAACGTCGCGAGTTGATTTGATACCTTGTTTAGTAGCAACACGAATTTGTTCACCAGTTTTGTATGCATACTCTTTAGCATCACCTTCGAACAATTCAGTACGCATCTCAGGTCCTTTTGTATCAAGAAGGAAACCTACTTTTTGACCAGCAAGGTCTTCTGCCATACGAACGACATCCATACGTTCACCTTGTTCAGCGTGGTCACCATGTGAGAAGTTGAAACGGAAAACGTTGGCACCTTCCTTGATCAATTGAGCAATGTTTTTAGCAGATGCTTCACGGTCAAGTTTTTCACCCCAGTAACCATCTTCACCAAATTTTTTGCCGCCACGGATTTCAACCGCAGGACCAAGTGTTGCAACGATTTTTACACGTTTATTCATGATAAATAAAAACTCCCTTATATTTTTTGTCGCCTTAGCGACGGATTAACAATAATTTAAGTAACTGAGATTAGCTCAAGTTAGACAATGAACGGTTAAGGTCTGCAAAGTCAAGACGAGCTTTGTGTGGATTGTTGACGATAATTTTACCGTCTTCAGTAAGACTGAACAAAGCGCCTTCTTCTGCTGTACCAAGGATTGGGCTTTCAACAAGCTGTTCATTGTGGATACCAACAGCTACACCACCAATACCTTGTTTAAGGAGGTCAACCGCATGTGCACCCATCCATGAAGCAAGAACACGGTCACGCGCAGTTGGCGAACCACCACGAACCACGTGTCCAATGTTTGTTGCACGAAGATCTGAAGTATCTCCAGCTTCTTTCATTTTAGCTGCAAATTCTTCAGCACCCATAACACCTTCAGCAAGTACGATTACGTGGTGAGTTTTAACACCTGATTCGTAACCTTCTTTAACTTTACGGACAACTTCGTTGATGTCGTACTCTTCTTCAGGTACGATAATTTGGTCTGCACCAGAAGCGATACCAGCCCAAAGAGCGATATCACCAGCGTGACGTCCCATAACTTCAACGACAAAAGTACGTCCGTGACTGAAAGCAGTGTCTTGAATTTTATCGATAGCTTCTGTTGCAGTTGCAACAGCAGTATCAAAACCAATTGTATAGTCTGTACCAACGATATCGTTATCGATAGTTCCTGGAAGACCAACAGCTGGGAAACCATGTTCAGTCAAACGCATAGCACCATGGTAAGAACCATCTCCACCAATAACTACTACACCTTCGATTCCATGTTTTTTAAGTTGCTCAATACCTTTAAGTTGACCCTCAAGTTGGGCAAACTCAGGATAGCGAGCAGACTGAAGGAAAGTACCACCACGGCTGAGGATGTTGTCTACGCCTTTGGCATCAAGTTGGAAGATATCTCCTTCAACCATACCAGCGTATCCACGGTTAATGCCGAATACTTCAATTCCTTCAGAAATTGCTTTGAGAACAACTGCGCGAGCGGCAGCGTTCATACCAGGGGCATCTCCACCACTAGTCAAAACAGCAATACGTTTCATTATTCCTGATACTCCTTTTATATATTTAACATTTTCATTATAACATAAAGAATTCTAAATGGCTTTAAATTTGAAAAGATTTATTGTTTTTTTATCGTAAAACCGTTTTCAACACATAAGGTGCTAATTCCTGATTAAGTTCCTCGTTCTTGGATACTCTATATCTTTGACTAACGATGGTTTCCTTACTTCCTTGATAACGAATAATGACAGGGATGTTTCCAGGATACTTAGCTAAGATTTGAGAAACGTCTAAGTCCTGATCATGATTCTCAAGTAAAATCCAGAAACGCTCCGTACTAGCTTCCTCCATGTTGGACAAAATTAACTGAATGCGTCCATCACGCTCCTGGGTCCGCCCATCAAGATAAAAGAGACCACCTTCACTTAATTTATCCTTATGATAGAAATAAGTTTCTGGGAATAGAGTAACATCAAGTTTATTGATCCCATCAGTTACGTTCAGAAAGGCCATCTGATCACCTTTTTTAGTTCTGATAATTCGAACGGACTCTAGCTGAACCAAAACCGTCGCCTTAGTATTAACCGTCAAATCAGAAATTGGTTGATAGGGACGAGAGGCCATTTTTTGAGCTAGGTGTAAAGGATGAGGACTAAGCCCAACTCCTAGTAACTCCTGTTCTAAATTATAACGATCCGTCTGGCTATAGTCTTCATAATCAACCCAAGAATAAGAGGACTCTGCAAACAAACTTCCTAACTCATTGACAAAAGTAAAGAGGTTGTTTAAATTGCCAATGATTTTCTGACGGTTTGGTTCAAAAATATCAAACAAACCAATTTGAATAAGAGGTGTCAAAATATCGACTTTCTGATATTTACTAGGAATACGTGTCAAAAAGTCTTCTATAGAAATGTATTTGCCATTTTGTTTGCGATCCTCAATAATCCAAAGGGAAAAATCTCTTGGCAAGCCTTTGATAGTCTTAAGGCCTAATACGATCTTGCCATCTGAAATCTTGTCCAGATAGGGAATCCTATTAATATCGAGTCTAGCTAGGGAGAAGCCATTTTCAATTGCATCCTTAATGTAATCACTAGACGAATAATTCAACATAACGTCATAGAATATCTGTGGGTAGTGCGTTTTGAAATAGGCTAACTGAAAGGCCAAAGCTGAGTAGGCATAGGCATGACTTCTATTAAAGCCATAACCCGCAAACTTAGCCATCATACTAAAGAGTCTTTCAGCAATCTGTGGGTCACGTCCTAACTGACGACTTCCTTCCATGAATTGTTCGGACATCTTGGACATTTCATTGGCATCTTTTTTAGACATCGCTCGACGAAGCAAATCGGCTTTTCCAAGTGTAAAGCCCGCAAATACTTGGGCAATCTGCATAACCTGCTCCTGATAGAGCATGATGCCATAAGTAGGCTCAAGGATTGGTGCAACTACTGGATCAATCAGATCTACTTTTTCCTTACCATACTTACGAGCAATGAAATTATCTGTATAATCGCTGGCTCCAGGACGGTTAAGAGAGGTTGTCGCTACGACTTCTTCGAACTTAGCAGGTTTAATTCGTTTAAGGAGGTTTATGGCACCCGCCTGCTCAAACTGAAAAATCCCCTTTGTCTTACCACTGGCAAAAAGTGCTAGGGTCTGTGGATCTTCCAAGTCAATGGATTTGATATCAATAGTGATGCCCTGCTCTTCTTCAAGCTTCTCCTTCATTTTTTGAACAAAGGTCAAATTACGGAGACCCAAGAAATCCATCTTAAGCAAGCCATTGGCCTCAACTGCGGAGGCATCGTACTGAGTAACCATCATATCCTCACCAGCTTTTAGAGGAATATGATTAGTCAGGTCATCATCACTCATCACTATACCGGCAGCATGAATTGAGGTTTGTCTTGGCTGGCCTTCAATAGCCTTAGCAATTTCAAATGCCCTCTGAAATTCCTGTCTCTGATTAATCAGCTGTCTGAATGACATATTCTTCTCATAGACAGAGGTCAAGTTATCACGAAAAGAAATCTTTTTACTTAGTTGGGACAGTTCAAATTCCTTAGCACCAAAACGTTTAAAAACATCTCGAATAGCCTGCTTGGCTCCAAAGGTTGAAAAGGTAACAATCTGAGCAGAGTGCTTACTACCATAACGGTCCCTAACATAATGAAGAAACTCGCTTCGATAGATATCAGGCAAGTCGATATCAATATCAGGCATGCTATAACGCTCTTCATTTAGGAAACGCTCGAAAAGCAAGTCATTTTTAACGGGATCAATTCCAGTAATGTCAAGAACATAGGCCACCAAGCTTCCTGCAGCAGATCCACGTCCCATTCCCATATAATAACCACGGCTACGCCCAAAGCGTAACAAGTCCCAGACAATCAAGAAATAATCATCAAAGCCCATCTGATGAATGATAGACAATTCTTTGTCTAAACGTTCCTGATAAACTGGTGATGTTAACTTTTTAGACTCCAATCCAGATTGAGCTAATTGACGTAATTGGTCAACAGCAGGCATATCTCGATTAAAACGTGGAAGCTTCAAATCTGTATCAAATTGATAAGTAATGTCTGAAACAAGTTGCTCCAAATTGTTCAAAGCCTCTGGAATATCGCTATAGGCACTTTCCATTTCTTGAGGCGAGAAAAGTAGCTGATTCATAGGACAAATAGAGGCCTCTGACAAGGAAACATTTTGTGAGATGGCATGCAACATCTGAATCGTCGAGCGGTCTGAATTCTCAAAGTAACGCACTGTATGTAAGGGAACCACAGGATAATCAAACTCTTTGCCAGCATCTTCTGGCCTTACCCCAATGAAAACCTCTGAACCAAGTGTCATCCCTGACTCCCAGTCTTCACTCGGAAGGATGAGGGCAATAGCATTCAGATAGTCCGAAAAAGCTGTAAGTTCACGTTGTCCTGAGGAAAGCTCTGTTGCCAACTTCATCAAATTTTTATAGCCCTGATTATTTTTTGCTAATAGACGAAAAGGAATTTTTCTTCCCTCGTAAAATAGATTAGCTTCCATACCAATCAAAGGACGTAAACCGTTTCTACTTGCAAGCTGGGCAAAATGATAAGCAGCATAGAGATTGTCACGATCCATCAAACCAAGGGCTTGATAGCCAAGCTCTTTGGCACGCGCAACGTAGCTGTTCAAATCTACGACACTATCCATGAAACTATAGACGGATTTTGTATCCAATTGTGCAAACATGAAGGCCTCCTTTCTATCTTTCTATTATAGCATACGCTACTAGTAAAAACGCCTCTACCATATTAACTGTTTCAAACAAAAAGAATGAGATAGAACAACATTTTAGACATTGTCCTTATCCCATTCTTTTAAGTGATCATTATTTTTTTACTAACACATCATTGCTTCTGATAGCAAGATTGAATATCAAAGTTTAGAAAAACAACTTAGTCCCTTATTGCCAATATGATGGGCGTTGTTTTTCATAGGCAGCAATCAAATCTTCATATTGAAGAGTGATTCCAATATCGTCAAGCCCTTCAACCAATTTACGTTTCCACTCATGATCGATATCAAATGGAAACTCTCCTGCTGAAGATTTAATGACTTGGTTTGGAAGGTCAATCGTGATTTCCTCACCTGCAGGAAGAGCAGCCAATTTTTGACGTACTTCCAGGGGTTGAACGATTGGCAACATACCATTCTTCAATTCGTTGTTATAGTGGATATCTGAAAATGATCCAGCGATAACACAGCGGAAACCATAGTCTTCCAATGCCCACGCAGCGTGTTCACGAGATGATCCTGAACCAAAGTTATCACCAGTAACCAAAATAGTCGCATCGCGATACTCAGGTTTATTGAAGACGAAATCAGGATTTTCTTCGTAGTCATCATTAAGATAACGCCATTCAAACATCAAATTCTTACCGAAGCCTTTTTTATCAACAGCTTTCAAGAATTGTTTGGGAATGAGTTGGTCCGTATCGATGTTATCATTCATCAAAGGTACTGATTTCCCTGTATAGACGGTAAATTTTTCCATTATCTTCTCCCTTATGCTTGAACTTCTGGCATATAGCGTACATCTACAAATTTACCAGCGATTGCCGCAGCTGCTGCCATTGCTGGACTACAAAGGTGAGTACGAGCTCCATATCCTTGACGTCCCTCAAAGTTACGGTTACTTGTAGATGCACAGTGAACGCCTTCTGGAACATGGTCTGGGTTCATACCAAGACACATTGAGCAACCTGGATCACGCCATTCAAATCCTGCATCCAAGAAAATTTTATCCAAACCAAGACGTTCAGCTTCTTTCTTAACTGGACGTGAACCTGGAACAACAATAGCTGTCAATGTTGGTGCGATATGTTTTCCTTTAACGAATTTAGCAGCTAACTCAAGGTCGCTAAGACGTGCGTTAGTACAAGAACCAATAAAGACATAGCCAAGATCGATATCTTTAGCATATTCGCCAGGCTTAACATCCATATACTCGTAAGCACGTTCATCATTAAAGTCTTTGATTTCTGGGAATGGTTGATCAAACTCAACACCCATTTCAGGGTTAGTTCCCCATGTAACCATAGGTGCCAATTCTGAAACATCAATAGTGATTACTTTATCGTATTCAGCATCTGGATCTGAGACCAAGGTTTTCCAGTCAGCTACTGCTTCTTCAAACTTCTCACCCTTAGGTGCGCAAGGACGCCCTTCAACATAATCATAAGTTTTTTGGTCTGGATTCATAAGACCCATCTTAGCACCAAATTCAATAGACATGTTACAGATAGTCATGCGTTCATCCATTGAAAGGGCATCAATAGCTTCACCACAATATTCAACCGCGTATCCTACACCAGCATCAACGCCATAGCGTGCAATAAGTGCAAGAATAAAGTCTTTTGAATAAACACCTGGCTGTGGTTTACCAACAAATTCAACCTTCATTTTCTTAGGTTTTACTTGCCACAAACATTGTGTCGCAAAGACATGTTCCACCTCAGATGTACCAATACCAAAGGCAATGGCACCAAAGGCACCGTGCGTAGCCGTATGACTATCCCCACAAACTACAAATTTTCCGGGTTGACTACGACCTGTTTCAGGACCAACCATATGGACAATCCCCTGACGAGCAGTACCGTGGGTAGCCGCATCAATACCAAATTCTTCGACGTTTTTCGCCAAAGTATCAATTTGGTTTTTAGAAATAAGGTCACGAATGTTAAAAATATCAACTGTAGGAACGTTGTGGTCTGTCGTACCAAAAGTTAGATCTGGGCGACGAACTTTACGTCCAGCATCACGAAGTCCTTGAAAGGCCTGTGGACTTGTAACCTCGTGAATATAATGCTGATCCACATACATCAATTGTGGTTCGCCCTCGTTTCCAGTAACGACGTGGCGTTCCCAAAGTTTATCAAAAATTGATTTTCCGCTCATAAAATACTCCAAATATAATCTAAGGATTAGCTAATCCGAAAGTCTTGTTAGAATAAGGTATAAAATAACGACATCAATAACAATTCCCATAAGCCAACATAGCTTAAAATACCATTTGTTAATTTTATGTCTAAAAAGTTTTCCACCTAGAAAAGCACCAATACCACCGAAAATCAGAGTCTGCAATAATAATGCCTTCTCAGAAATCCGTCTCTTATGTCGAATAGCCTTGCTTTTATCAAGTCCATAAGCACATAAAACAAGGAGATTCCATACCAACAAAACACTGAGTAACACTAGTTTTAGTGTCATGAGTTTAGAGATTGCTAATAATAGCTGCTGTCATTTCAGCAGTCGAAGCCTGACCACCCAAATCACGTGTCAAGATGCCTTGGTTCAAGGTCTTATCAACAGCATTTTCAATCAATTCAGCCCCTTCAGTTTCATTGAAACTTTCACGCAACATCATAGCTACTGATAAAATCATTGAAATTGGGTTGGCAATACCTTGACCGGCAATGTCTGGTGCTGAACCATGGATAGGTTCATAAAGACTAGGACCATTTTCAGAATGACTGGCAGATGGCATAACGCCTAAAGTTCCTGGAAGGACACTTGATTCATCAGACAAGATATCTCCAAAAAGATTTTCTGTCACAACCACATCAAAACGAGCTGGGTTGGTAATCATAATCATTGCGGCACTATCAACGAGTTGGTGTTCAAGAGTTACATCTGGAAACTCCAAAGAAACTTCATCAGCAATCTTACGCCACAATTTAGAAGTTGCCAAAACATTTTGTTTATCAATGCTAGTGACCTTTTTGCCACGACCTTGGGCAATCTTGAAAGCACGACGCATGATACGACGAATCTCATCTGCTGAATAATCATTGATATCACGAGCCTTATCTTCTTCGATAATATGCTCACCAAAGTAAATCCCACCTGTAAGCTCACGAACAACGACAAAATCTACGCCCTCGATACGCTCTGGTTTAAGAGGTGACAAGTGTTTCAAAGCATCAAAGATGCGGACAGGACGGATATTAGCAAAGAGATTTAGCTCTTTACGAATGGCCAAAAGTCCTTGTTCAGGACGAACTGGCGCATTGTCATATTTTGGTCCACCAATTGCAGCCAAGAGGATAGCATCTGCTGATTTAGCAGCATCCAAAGTTGACTTAGGAAGTGGATGACCTTCAGCATCAATACCAGCACCACCAAATGGTTTGGCATCGATGTCATAATCAAATCCAATTTTTGAAGCTACTTTTTCAAGAACTTCAAGACCCGCTGCCATAATCTCAGGTCCAATTCCATCACCTGAAAGTGTTACGATTTTCTTTGTCATGTTTAACTCCTCTTTGGCTTATGGAAGGTCACGATAAGAAACCTTACGTGCCATCTCACCGGCATTTTCTTTTTGAACCAATGTATTAGCATTGATATAGGCAATTGCTGATGCTTTCAAGACATCAAAGTCCAAACCAGATGCATTGAAAATAGTATCTGTATCTACATTTTCAACAGTTACAAGTACACGCGCTTGCGCATCAATACCATCAGTTACAGCGTCAATATTATAAGAAGTCAAGCGAACTGTTTGGTTGAAGAATTTGTCAATAGCATTGAAGATAGCTTCAACTGACCCTTGACCATTGGCCAAAAATTCTACAGATTCACCGTCTTCATTAGCCAAGCTTACTGTAGCAGTGATTGTTTCATCAGCATTAGTAGTCAAGCGAAGATCTTCGAAGTGGAAACCTTCTGGATTATCTACACTAGTACCAGCAACAAGTGCACGAATGTCTGCATCTGTGATATCATGTTTTTTCCCAGCCAAGACTTTAAATTTGGCAAAGAGTGGTTTGATATCTTCTTCAACAAAGTCAAGCTCAAGTTCTTTCAATTTTTCAACAAAGGCATGACGTCCTGACAATTTACCAAGAGGAAGACTGTTACTCTTCACACCTACCAATTCTGGTGTGAAGATTTCATAAGTTTGTGGGTTCTTAAGAACACCATCTTGGTGGATACCTGATTCATGAGAGAAGGCATTTCCACCAACAACAGCTTTATTTTTAGGAACAGGAATTCCAGAGAAGCGAGAAACAAGCTCTGAAGTATTCATTGTTTCATTAAGAACAATATCACTTGTTGCTTGGAAGAAGTCTTCACGAATTTTCAAAGCAACAGCTACTTCTTCAAGAGCAACATTACCCGCACGCTCACCAATACCATTGACTGTTCCCTGAACACGTCCAGCACCATGTTTAATTGCTGTCAAAGTATTTGCAGTTGCCATACCAAGGTCATCGTGGCAGTGAACACCAAAGACAACTTTATGATCTGATTTAATATTTTCAGTCAAGTGATCAAAAATACGTGCAAACTCTTCTGGAGTCGTAAAGCCAACTGTATCAGGAATATTAATATATGAGGCACCAGCATCAACTGCTGTTTGAACAACTTCAGTCAAGAAATCAAGCTCAGTACGAGTAGCATCTTCAGGAGAAAACTCAACAACTTCAAATTTTGAACGTGCATATGACACATGTTCTTTTACAGCTTCAAGAATTTCTTCTTTTGATTTCTTCAATTTAAACTCACGATGAATCGGACTTGTTGCGATAAAGACATGAATTTGTGGATACTTAGCATCTTTCAAAGCCTCATAACAAGCATCAATATCAGATTTTACTGAACGAGCCAAACCAGTAACAGAAGTTGTTGTCATAGCTTCCGCAATTTGTTTTACTGCCTCAAATGAATCTGGGCTAGCTGCAGGGAAACCTGCTTCGATTACAGAAATTCCCCATTTTTCAAGTTGCTTAGCAATGGCAACTTTTTCTTTGATTGAAAAGTTAACACCTGGTGTTTGTTCCCCATCACGAAGACTTGTATCAAAAAATTCAACTTTACGCATAGACAATCCTCTTTCTAAAAGTAAAAACGATAGTAGTAAAAAAACATCTCACTCGGAAACCCAAGCGAGATGTTTTTACCTCCCGCTTGGTAAGCCAAACAGGACTAATGCTTTTGCACTAGCCCTCATTACGCAATAGCAAAACAGTTGTAGTTGCGAATGTCATTTGACTCATTTCCTTTCGATGTATCTTGGTTAATATGATACATCTTTCCAACTTGAAAGTCAAGGAAAAATTACTGAATTGACTGACTTTTCTGACCATAATTTACATTTATTTTCAGTAAAAGAAAAAAAGCTGACCGAAGTCAACTTTTTTTATTGTTAATGATAACTACTTATCTCAGCTTATTTTCCGAGATAGTATTCGTTAACAACGTTCAATTTTTCGTCAAATTCGAATACCAATGGTGGGAAGTTTGGAATTTCAACATCCATGATTTCGTCGTCTGACAATTGTTTGATGTGTTTAACGAGGGCACGGATTGAGTTACCGTGTGCACCTACGAATACGTTTTTACCATCTTTAAGAGCTGGAGCGATTTTATCTTCCCAGAATGGAAGGGCACGTTCCAAAGTAACTTTCAAGTTTTCAGCATCTGGAATTACTGAGTCGTCAAGTGAAGCGTAACGACGGTCAGTGTGTGCTGAGTGCTCATCATCACGATCCATTGCTGGAGGCAATACATCGTATGAACGACGCCAAATGTGAACTTGCTCATCACCAAATTGTTCAGCAGCTTCTGCTTTGTTTTTACCAGTCAAACCACCGTAGTGACGTTCGTTCAAGCGCCATGATTTTTCAACTGGAACCCAAAGTTGGTCAGATGCTTCAAGAGCCAAGTTAGTTGTTTTGATCGCACGTTTCAATACTGAAGTGTATGCTTGGTCAAATTCGATACCAGCTTCTTTGATCAATTTACCAGCGTCGATAGCTTGTTGAGTACCTTTTTCAGAAAGATCTACGTCAGCCCAACCTGTGAAAAGGTTAGCTTTGTTCCATTCAGACTCACCGTGGCGAGCGAAAACCAATTTTACCATTAGTTATGTCTCCTTTTTATTTTGGGTTATACCCATTTACTCTATCTATTCTACCCAAAAAACCTTGAAAAAGCTAGCAAAATCCAAAAAATTCTGTAAAATTCTATTGCTTCTTGTCTTGGCAAAAAGAGACGGTATCAGAATTTCGTTTTGAATGCTTTAGCTCGTCCAATATTTCCTTGTTTTAGGCCTCTTTTCATGCTAAAATGAGATGAAATAGTAACATTTTGCTTTGTGATCTTTAAGGAGGATCTTATGGTTTCTACTGCTACAAAAGTTGGTCAGTTTACATTTGCTAACTGTCTTATGAATGCTGCTGGTGTTCATTGTATGACTAAGGAAGAATTGGCAGAGGTTGAGGCTTCAGCTGCAGGTTCATTTGTCACAAAAACTGGGACACTTGAGGCCCGCCCTGGTAATCCTGAACCACGTTATGTGAATGTCCCTCTTGGGTCAATCAACTCAATGGGATTGCCAAATAACGGTTTTGAATACTACCTTGACTATGTCATTGAATTGCAAAAGCAACCCAATACAAAAAATCATTTTCTTTCACTTGTTGGTCTCTCACCTGAGGAAACGCATACTATTCTTAAAAAAGTTCAAGATAGCGACTACGAGGGGCTGGTTGAACTCAACCTTTCATGTCCTAACGTTCCAGGAAAACCTCAAATCGCTTACGATTTTGAAACAACAACCGAGATCCTTACTGAAGTCTTCTCTTACTTTACAAAACCTCTTGGTGTGAAATTACCACCATACTTTGATATTGTGCACTTTGACCAGGCTGCTGCAGTGTTCAACCAATTTCCACTTGTCTTTGTTAACTGTGTGAACTCAATTGGTAACGGCCTTTACATCGAAGATGAGTCTGTTGTCATCAAACCTAAGAATGGTTTTGGTGGTATCGGTGGTGACTACATCAAACCTACTGCCTTGGCAAACGTTCACGCTTTCTACCAACGTCTGAAACCTGAAATCCAAATTATTGGTACTGGTGGTGTCAAATCTGGTCGTGATGCCTTTGAACACATCCTTTGTGGTGCAAGTATGGTACAAGTAGGTACTGCCCTTCAAAAAGAAGGTGTCGCTGTTTTTGACCGTATTACTAAAGAACTTAAAGAAATCATGGAAGAAAAAGGTTACGAAACTCTTGAAGACTTCCGAGGAAAACTTCACTACATTGACTAGTCTACAAAAAAAGTTTGGAAGGTCTTCCAAACTTTTTTATTATTTGATGAGGATTCTCTTATTAGACAAGACCATCATCGTCACGTTCATCCCAGTCTTCAAAAGGATCCTTGCCCTCTTTCTCAGCTTGAAGACGTTTCTGACGAGCTTCTTCGATTTGTTTTTCACTTGGCTTCATCAGTTTGCTAATAGCAACAATACCTGATAGTTTAATAACAGTAAAAACCAAAAGAAAAATCAATACCACTGTTATGGTTTTCATAGATTTCCTTAACTTATTTCGTATAAATCAAAACCCCTAAAATCTTAGGGGTTTTTACATTATTTAACTGCGTCTTTAAGAGCTTTACCAGCTTTAAATGCAGGAACTTTAGAAGCTGCGATTGAGATAGCTTCACCAGTTTGTGGGTTACGACCTTGACGAGCAGCGCGTTCGCGTACTTCAAAGTTACCGAAACCGATCAATTGTACTTTTTCACCTGCAGCAAGGAATTCTTCGATAGAAGCGAAAACTGCATCTACAGCTGCTGCTGAATCTTTTTTAGTAAGCTCAGTTGCTTCTGCAACTTTAGCGATCAAATCTTGTTTGTTAGCCATTGTAACAATCCTCCAATTTATTTCTAAGCGAATAGTTTTTTTAGCGCTTGAACAAGTATTATCTTATCCTAAAAGGCCTATGAGGTCAAGTAATAAACGCTAATTTAATCGCTTTTTTGCAAAAAGTAAAGGCTTTTTAATTTATTGTCTTATAGATGTCAAATTCGATACGGTCATTAACCAAATCAAGGCTTTGAGCACGTGCTGTTATCCCCTTCTCATTCTTCATAGACTGAATATTTAGGGTAACCTTTCCCTTCTTACTATCGATGGCGATGTAATCAGGAAGGTTAGTTGAACGTTTAATCATCTTAAGGACATCCGAAACAGGCAGTTTCAAGGTTCCAGCTGAAAGCTCAGAAACATGAAGTACAATTGCTCCTGATTCACTAACAACCGGCGTAAAGTAGACATAAAGAGGGACAGGGTGACCTAAAACCTTATAGCTACTTTCAAAAACAATTTTAGAATTGGTAACCTTGACCTTGAAACGCATCTTATCGGTCGAATAATCTTGGGCAAAGCCTGTAAGAGCAGCGTCAAGCTCCTCCCTTGTCATACTATACTTACCAATTTTAGTTGCTCCCTTAGGTAGGGACACAGAACTCGTCGTCTCCACCGGAGTCATGATTCTATAGGCCACAACACTAACTAAGGCTAGATTTAAGGCCAAGAGTCCTAAAAATAACCACTTCCATATCTTACTCACCTGACCACTCCTTCTTTGTTTGGTTAATACGTTTCAAAATGGCATCTGACATAATTTGATAACCTGTATTATTTGGATGAAAATGATCATCCTCAAAAAGAGCATCATTCAGGCTATCTTGAGAAGATTTACTAGACTGAGACGAATCATCAGAGCTTGTAACACCGCCCTTACCGTCAATTCCCTTATAAAGCAAATCATTTACAGGAACAAAATAGACATTATCGTACTTCTTGCACACTTCTTCAGTAGATTGGTTCCAATTATCTACAATAGTTTGCATTTCTGTCATCTCTGGAAAATTAAGATAAAAAGGATTGTAAATACCAACAATATAAATTGGCAATGTTTTATTATCCTTACGAGCTAGCTCAATAATCTGTCCCAATCTCTTTTGATAGGCCTGAGCTGGCTTAGTGAAGGTGTCTACATTAAGATTAGTGATATTGTCCTTAATGACATGGATCACATCATTACCACCAACTGTCAGAGTCATCACTTTAGCCTTCTTGAGATCTCTTTGAATATCCTTTTTTTCTTGCATTCTCTTGAGAATTTGATTGCTCGTATTCCCTGCGATACCATAGTTGCGAGAGGTCACTTGCCAGTCAAAATCTGACTCTAAGGCCTGAGACAAAACAGGAACGAAGCCCCCTTGATTACTACTATCACCTACACCTTGCGTAAGGGAATCACCGATAGCAACATAGGTGACCTTTTCATTTTTAATAGATTTGATTTTTTCTGCAATTTTTGATGACTGATGCGTACTAGGAACTACAAAAATGAAGAGACCGACAAATAAAAGAAAAAGCAAGAAGAAGCCTAGGAGGCTTCTAACTAATTCTGATTCTTTCCACTTATTCATAACGAACCATTACGGCAAAGGCGCCTTCACCAGTGTGCGTTTGAATGATGGAACCAGTCTCAAGGATTGAAATTGGAGCGCCCAAAACCCCAAGTTTTTCAGCCATTTCATGTGCAAAATCAGGTGTCCCTGCATAAGAAATACCAATCTCTGCCACTTTGCGGTCCTTGATACCATTAATATAAGAATCTAACCATTTTGTGAATGTCTTAGCACCACGACCCTTAGCAATGGTATTTAACTGATAGTCTTTCAACTCCATAATGACACGGATATTGAGCAATGAAGATAGTAGACCTGTTACACGTCCAATACGGCCACCCTTGACAAGGTTCTCAAGGGTAGACACACCGATATGAAGTTCAGATTTACTTTTCACTTCTTCCACACGTGCTACAATCTCATCAAGACTAGCTCCTGCTTCGGCTAGTTTAGCTGCTTCAACAACCTGAAACTTTAGACACTGATCTGTAAAGCCTGAATCGATGACGGTTACATCTGCTCCTGAAAGGCTAGCGCCTTGACGTGAGGCTTCACATGTCCCAGAGAGGGTGTGCATGATGTGGATAGCCACAATCTGTTCTGCACCTTCTTTGACAAGCTTTTCATATGTCTCAGCAAACAAACCTACTGGTGGTTGGCTTGTCTTTGGTAACTCTTTACTATGCTTCATCATATCCAAGAAACGACCTTCTTCTCGAAGATCACTATCTGAATAGATGACACCGTCCACCATAACCGACAATGGAACAACAGTGATATTATATTTTTCAACCAATTCTGGTTCAATCGTAATTGACGAATCGGTTACAATTCTGATTTTACTCATATTTTTCTCGCTTAACACAAATTTTTATTCTATTATAGCATGACTGGAAAGCTTTTCCCAAGTCTTTTTCTAAAGAGAGTCATCCACCTTTAACAAGGCTCTTGCCTGGCTCAAGGCAGCCTCCGTCACATTATCACCTGCTAACATCTTAGCGATTTCTTGCACCCTTTCCTCAGGTGTCAAGAGACGAACACGAGAGACAGTTGTCTCATTATCACTTTCCTTAGAAATAAAGAACTGATAATCAGCAATGGCAATAACTTGTGGAAGGTGACTGATGGCCAAAACCTGACCATGACTCCCAATCTTATGAATTTTCTGAGCGATGGCTTGGGCAACACGACCTGAAACGCCAGTATCAACCTCATCAAAGACAATACTTGTTTTGTCTTCTTTGCGGGCAAAGGCTGACTTAATCGCTAACATGAGTCGAGATAATTCTCCTCCTGAAGCAACCTTAACAAGCGGTTTAAAGCCTTCACCTGGATTGGTTGAAATGTAAAACTCAACCTGCTCATTGCCATCACGGTTAAATTTCCCTTTAGTAAAGGTAACTTTAAAATCAGCCTTATCCATGTAAAGGTCGCATAACTCGTTCTTAATTTCAGCTTCAAGAGCCTTAGCTATTTGATGGCGTGCCGTTTGTAGTGTCTCTGCAGACGCTAGCAGATCTTTTTCAAGTTGCTTAAGCTCTTGTTCCATGGCATCTGACGAACTGGAATTGCCAGTCAGAAGATTGTACTCTTTACTTGAATTTTCCAGATAATCCAAGACGTCATCAACAGTTCCACCATATTTACGAGTAATTGCATTAATCGTATCTAAGCGGTGTTCAATCTCTTGCAAACGCCCAGCATCAAAGTCCAAATTATCCAAAAGGTCACCTAGTTGCTTAGTGACATCTTCTAAAACATAATAGGCTTCTGATAGATTTCCAGAAAGTTCTTTGTAATCAGAGTCATACTCTTCAAGAGATTGAAGATCATTCATAGCAGAACGGACATTTGAAAGACTTGAAAAATCTTCATTATCCAGCATGACATAGGCATTGGTTAAGGTATCCGCAATCTGCTTATGGTTAAGAAGCTTGTCTCGCTCCTTCATCAATGCCAAATCTTCTCCTGATTTTAGAGAGACTGCTTCAATTTCTGCAATCTGAAAAGCTAGCATTTCAATTCGAGCCTTATGCTCCTGCTCATTTTTTTGCTTTTCAAGAACGGCTTTTCTTAACTCACGATAGCGGTCAAAATACTCTTGGTATTCTTTCTTAGTTTGGAAAAATTCCTTGTCACCAAAGGCATCAAGCATGGTAATATGCAGAGCAGGTTTCATAAGCTCTTCCTGATCATGCTGTCCATGGATATCTACCAAGAAGTGCCCAACAGCTTTAAGCGTCGTTAAATTGACCATCTGTCCATTGATACGACTAACACTTCTACCATTTTGGAAGATTTCACGACGGATAATCAATTCATCCTCGACAGGAATCCCATTATCTTCCAAGATACTAACCAAGGCAGGATTTTGTTCGATTGAAAAGAAGCCCTGAATTTCAGCCTTAGATGCTGAATGACGGACGACTTCGCTAGAAGCACGTGCGCCCAACATAAGATTCATGGCATCTATAATAATGGACTTACCAGCACCTGTTTCACCAGTAAGGACGGTCATACCATTCTCAAAGTTTAGAGAAATCTCTTCAATAATTGCGAAATTCTTTATCGTAATTTCGAGAAGCATAGGCCCTCCTATTCTTCAACCCACTTAATGATTTGCCCCTGTAGTTCGATAGCTGCTAACTCTGACTGAGCCACTAAAAAGAGGGTATCATCGTCAGCAATGACACTAAAAATCAAATGTTTGTACTCATCCAAAAGAATCTTCTTGATGAGGCGGCTTGTCCCAGGTTGAACAACGATATTCATTAAGGCATGTTGACGATCAACACGCAACAATCGACGAGTCACAACAGAGGTTCCACCCACTCGTCTAGGAGCAGTTGAGAGCCCATAAATGTAAGAACCGTCTTCCGTTGGTACCTTGGTAATACCAATTTCATTGATATCACGCGATACTGTCGCCTGAGTAGCCTTCAATCCCTCATTTTGGAGTAATTTTACCAATTCTCCCTGAGTCGTAATTTTATTTTCTTGGACAATCTTTCGGATTAACTCCAAACGATCATTCTTCTTCATTCTTTTTAAACTCCTTATGTGCTTGTGCTACAACTTCCTTAATAGAGGTTTGAGCATCATTTTGAGGAGAATTTGTCTTCTCCAAATGTGCGAGAAACTCAATGTTACCATGACCACCTTGGATAGGTGAAAAGTCCAGTCCCTTAACTGAAAAGCCATAGTCAAGCGCAAAGGCTGTTACTGTTTCTAACACTTTTTCATGGACACTGCTCTCACGAACAATCCCGTTTTTCCCAATTTGTTCACGGCCCGCCTCAAATTGCGGTTTCACAAGAGCAACAACTTGCCCTCCATCAACCAATATCTTAGCCAAGGCCGGCAGAATCAAATTTAGCGAGATGAAACTGACATCGATTGATGCAAAAGACGGTAGACCTTCTGTAAAATCAATAGGTTCAGCATAACGGAAATTATATTGCTCCATGGAACGAACACGCTCATCTTGACGTAATTTCCAAACCAACTGATTGGTGCCGACATCCACAGCATAAACCAGTTTGGCCCCATTTTGAAGCATAACATCGGTAAATCCACCTGTTGAAGCTCCAATATCGATGGTCGTCATGTCTTCAACTGACAGATTGAATACTTCCAAAGCTTTTTCAAGTTTGAGTCCTCCACGGCTCACATACTTGAGTTTTTCTCCTTTAAGCTTCAACTCTGTACCGTCATCAATTTTTTCACCGGGTTTATCGTAACGTTCACCATTGATAACATTAACAACTAAACCAGCCATAACGCCACGTTTAGCTTGTTCTCGTGTTTCAAAAAGGCCTTGTTTATAAGCCAAAACGTCTACTCTTTCCTTAGGCATGGAGTCGTAACCTTTCTATGATTTCTATAATACTGTCTTTCTTAAAACCTTGAGTCTCAGCTAGATTTTGGAAAATAGCCTCCGCTTTATTAAGTGATTTCTCGAGGATAGCATGTGATTTTTCCAGACCAAGAAGAGCCGGATAAGTTGATTTTCCAGCAACTACATCTTTTCCAGGTGTCTTCCCAAGTTCTTCGAAATCAGCAGTCACATCCAAAATATCATCACGTACTTGAAAGGCAAGACCAATCAGGCGACCAGCTTCTTGAAGATTTTCCAAGACCTGTTGATCTTTTTGAGCAACAATACCTGCCGCCACAAAAGGAAAGGTTAAAAGCTTACCTGTCTTATGCTCATGAACCTTAGCCAGTTGCGATAAATCAAGTTCCTGACCTTCACCCTTCATATCCAGCATCTGACCACCTACCATACCGAAGGTGCCTGAAGAATGAGACAATGCTTGAATCAATTGAACTCGAATTTCTGCGGATAGGTCTGTTTGAGCCAGGAGGTCAAATGGATCCAAAAAGAGAGAGTCTCCAGCCAAGATTGCCGTTGCTTCATCAAATTTCTTATGGTTGGTTAAACGTCCTCGACGGTAATCATCATCATCCATGGCCGGCAAATCGTCGTGAATAAGACTTCCAGTATGAATCATTTCAAGACTTGCTGCGACATCGAAATGACTAGGAGTAAGCTCTAAACCAAAACCTTCAAGTAAATTTAAGAAAATCAGTGGACGAATACGCTTGCCTCCACTATCAACTGAATAAAGGATGGCAGTGATTAAATCACTTGATACAGGAAGATTCTTTTTTTGGTAATAATCACGGATAGCCGCATCAATTTTATTTAACTTGCTCATTAGGCATCCATTTCCGTTTCTGTACCATCTGCTTGCATGACCTTAACTAGTGTTTTTTCAGCATCTTCCAAGGTCTTCTGCAAATCTTTAGACAAGGCCATACCTTTTTGGAACTCAGCAATAGCATCCTCAAGAGCAACATCACCTGTTTCGAGCTTAGTGACGATAGCTTCTAAGTCCTGTAAATTTTCCTCAAATGTTTTTTTAGTTGACATTTTTCACCTCTACTTCTAGTTCTCCATCTCTCATTTGGACGGTTAATTGATCACCTTCGGTAATATTCTTCGTACTTGTTAAAGGTTTATCATCTTTCTTGACAATGGCATAGCCCCTTGCAACAATACGGCTAGTATCTAGAGACAATAAGGCATCCTGTGCCTTTTCTAACCTCACACGGTTACCATTAATGGTGTTCCTAGTTGTAGTCACCAATAAACGTTGCAAAGACTCTCGACGGTCTTGGTAGTTCTGAACACTAGTTAGAAGATTTAAGCCTTGTAATCGTTGTCTCAAAAGTTCCGCTTCTTTTTGTTTGCGTGCGAAATCTTGACTCATAAAGGTTTCAAGCCTTGTTGTTAGTCGATCCAACTTTTGTAGATAACCATCGTAAAGGCGTTCAGGTTGTCTAAAGACAACAGATTGTGACAATTTGGCCAAGCGTTCCTGATTATATTGTATACGTCTCAAACAGGCTTGATAGGCTCTATTTTGTCTTTCACGAATCCAAACCAAGGTATCAGCCTTTGATACCGGAGTAGCAAGTTCTGCCGCTGCGGTAGGCGTAGCAGCTCTACGATCTGCAACAAAGTCAGCCAAAGTCGTATCTGTTTCGTGGCCAACGCTTGAAATCACAGGGAGACGACTCTCAAAAATCGACTGAACTACAATTTCCTCGTTAAAAGCCCAGAGGTCTTCAATAGAACCTCCACCACGACCAACGATAAGTAAATCTAGGTCATCCCTTTGATTGGCTTTTTGGATATTTTCAGCAATTTCCTGTGCAGCTCCTTCACCTTGAACCTTGGTAGGAAAAAGTAAGATTTCTACCCCAGGAAAACGACGACTAACGGTCGTAATAATATCTCGAATAACCGCACCACTAGGACTCGTGACAACCCCAATTTTTTTGACAAAATTAGGCAGAGCTTGCTTATGACGATCATCAAAGTAGCCTTCTGCAGTCAATTTTTTACGAAGCTGCTCAAACTGGATGGCCAAAGCCCCAATACCATCAGGCTCAGCCTTCTCGATAATAATGGAATAAGAACCACTAGGCTCATAAATCTGGACCCGACCAACGACATTGATCTTCATCCCTTCTTCGAGTTCAAAACCAAGCTTTTTGAAAACTCCAGCCCAAATCGTCGCCTGAATAACAGCACCTTCATCCTTTAGCGAGAAATATTGGTGACTCGGACGTCGACGAAAATTGGAAACCTGCCCCGTCAAATATACCCTCTCTAGATAAGGATCACGGTCAAATTTCATTTTCAAATATTTGGTTAAGGATGTGACCGATAAATAGTCTGACACGACAACTCTCCTTTATTTAAGCTATCCTTGAAAAACTGAAGACATTAAAAAAGTTCTGCAGAACTATCATCCCCAAATCTTCTCAGTCGGCTTTTTAATTGTATACACGATTACTTAAAATTATACCAAAAAAGACTGTCAAAAGACAGTCTCAACCACCATTGTCAGGTGTTTTATATAGTTTCATTAATCGGTTGTATATTTTTTTGAAACGACGTCCCAAGAATCACTTGAACCGTCAATACCACCATAGGCTTCGAGTTGTCCCTTCTTATCTACACGGAAAAGAAGAACATCATTACCATAGGCATCATAAAGTTGAGCGTATACCAATTCATCGTCATCATCGGTCCATGAATAGACATTCCAACCTAAATTTTTATAATTTTCTCCAGTTGACCCTTGTTCTTTAGCATAGGTAGAAACAACCCAGTCTTCTAACTGTTGGTCAGACAAAGATGAGGTATCAACTTGAGAGGATTGGTTATCAGATGATGCTGCAGCTGCTTCCTTGCTTTTAGCCAACTGACCGTTTTTCCATGGATTTGTTACACTCTCTTTTTGGTTATTACTATACCACATCAAGGTAACCACAGGAATAACCACTGCAAGTACTGCAACAACTCCAATTACCCATCTAATGATATTAGGATCTTTGAGTTTATCAAAACTCGAAACTTTTCTTCCCTTTGTAGTTTCATTTTTACGACGTCTAAATTCGCTCACAGCTTTTTCCTCTTTTTCTTGAAAGTAGTCCCTTTTTTTCTTTTCCTCTTGTTCCAAGAGTTTTTGCACTTCCCTACGACCCTGCGGATCACTCGTTTGAGCCAATGAAATCTGCAACTGAAAAATACGATTATCCAAAGCTTGCTCATATTCTTTGGCTGCTTCTCTATCACCATTATCAGCTAAGGCTCTCAGATACTCTTCATTACTGAATTCAGCCATTCACTATATCGCTCCTGCTTCTAAATCGTTTCTTCTATTTTCTTAAAGCCTGAGACTTTTGTCAAGTTACTAGTTTGTAACAAATTCTTACAGCTGTAAAAAGCTGAAGAAAGTCACATTCTCCAGCTTATTTCTTGGTTGTTTCTTTATAATACTTACAATAACTTTGAAGAGGACATGTCTGGCATTTAGGATTCTTAGCTAAGCAATGATAACGCCCAAAGAAAATCATACGGTGATGACTGATAATCCAATCCCTCTTTGGGATTTTCTTCATCAGTTCCGCTTCGATTTCCTCTACACTAGCATCCTCTGGCACGATATTTAGCCTTTTAGATACACGTGAGACATGCGTATCTACAGCAATAGAAGGAATGCCATAGACTTCAGCCAATACTACGTTAGCTGTTTTTCGTCCCACACCAGGTAGACTTTCCAATTCCTTATGCGTTTTCGGAACCTGTCCATCAAAATTCATTAAAACAGCTCTAGCAGTCTTGATGATGTTCTTTGCTTTATTTTTGTAAAGACCAATCGTTCTCAAACACATCTCAACGTCATCGAGATTAGCAGAAGCTAAATCCTCAATTTCTGGATAACGCGCCCACAAGTCTGGTGTAATTTTGTTAACAGCTTTATCAGTTGTCTGGGCTGATAAAATAACAGCAACTAACAGTTGGAAAGGAGTTTCCCACTCCAACTCTCCATGAGCATTGGGAAACATCTCCCCCATGAGAGCTAGAGCCTCATTAACACGTTTTCTTCCTAACATTATTGGCCACCCCATAATTGACGGGCTGCATCCATACCTGTTTTGAAGTCATCCGAAACTTGGTGATGGTGCTTCTTACCTTGATGCTCCAAACGTCGCTCTTCAACTTGAATTTTCGTCGTAATACCACTCAATTTCCAGTTACGCAGAACCCCTTTGATGTAATTCCAATTTGTCTTGCGGTTAAATACTGCTTCTTTCAAAGCCTCACGGATAAGTTCGGGATCAGTATGTTCTTCTTGAATTTCCTTGTTTAAATCTTCGATAACCATAGGATTCAAGATTCCCAAAGCTTGTTCTAACTCATCTGTTAATTGCTTGATGAGCTGTGTATTTGTTGGCTGACCTACTACAGGCCCCGTCGTTGTCTTTTCATTGCTCACTAACTTATCCAAAACTGCCAAGGCAGGTGAAGCATCTACAACCATCTCAATTTCATTATTAACCTTGATAGTCGTGAAATCAAGGAGCCCAGCCTCAGTCAATGTCGTAATACTTTTATTAACCTCTGTTGGTGTCTTTCCAGTTGCTTGCGCTATCTGACTAGAAGCCACTTCTCCAATCTGAGTTGTCGTTTGTAGATAGAGAAATTGCCAAACCAGAAAGTCATCCGCAGATGGAAAAATA
Organism: Streptococcus salivarius; assembly: GCF_000785515.1. Taxonomy (NCBI): domain Bacteria; kingdom Bacillati; phylum Bacillota; class Bacilli; order Lactobacillales; family Streptococcaceae; genus Streptococcus; species Streptococcus salivarius. The sequence continues at coordinate 931,231 of NZ_CP009913.1, read as the reverse complement.
TCCTTAAAGTGGAAAAATAAAGCATTAGGAAGGACCAGATTGCCTGATCGATACTGTTCAAAAAAACTCATATTTACCTTTCAGAGTAGCTAGACACCCCAAAAAGTCTTTATGCGCTCACATAAATCTTTTGAGACTGTCTACTACAAATAACCGTAGAATGAAAAATCGTCTTCCAACTCTTCTAAACGATAAGGTGTTTCTTGATATACCGCATAATTAATCCAATTGCTAAAGAATGCAGATGCCGCAAGGTTCCAACGCAGTTTAGGCTCCTGACTTGGATCATCGTCTGGGAAATAGTTTGCTGGTACGTCTGGATTAATCCCTGCATCCAAATCTCTTCGATATTCTCTGGCAAGAGTATCACGGTCATATTCAAAATGACCGAAACTATATACTTCACGAAGATTCTTACTTGCTAAGATGGATAAACCGACCTCTGGTCCTGACACAACAATATCTAAATCCGTCTTGTTTTTAATATCCTCGAGCGTAACCTCAGTATAGCGAGAGTGTGGTGACACAAAGCTATCATCAAAGCCATTCATAAGGAAGTTTTCAGGCATGTCAACCGTTTGTTTATAGATACCAGATAGTTTCTCTGACAATGGGACCTTGTCGACTCCATGCTTATAATAGAGACCTGCTTGAGCTCCCCAACACAGATGAAGGGTTGAATAGACATGCTTTTTAGACCAGTCAAAAACCTGTGTCAATTCTTGCCAATAATCAACTTCTTCAAAAGGCATTTGCTCAACAGGAGCTCCTGTTACGATGAGACCATCATAATACTTATGCTTAATTTCATTAAAAGTCTTATAAAAAGTTTCCATATGTTCGGCATGGGTATTTTTTGACTTATGACTAGCCATATAAAGAAACTCGACGTTAATTTGAAGTGGCGTATTGGCCAAAAGACGTAGCAATTGAGTTTCCGTAACTTCTTTAGTAGGCATAAGATTAAGGATTAAGACCTCCATTGGTCGAATATCCTGACTACTAGCTCTGTTCTCATCCATGATGAAGACATTTTCCGAACGCAATACATCAAGAGCTGGTAACTTATTATCAAGTTTTATAGGCATAACAATATCTCCATCCTTATTTATTCTATCTTCATATTATAAACCGGGGAGGTATTGTTATCAAATATATATTTTCTCTAGTTAGCTATAGCTTTAAACTATATTTAGAGAGCACCTTTGCTTTAAAAGAGTTAAAAAGGCCCTAAGGCCTTTTGTTAGTTCATAGATAGATTTATCCTGGGAAGTTCATCAATACTTTAGTATCGTAACCTTCGATAGCTTCACGTCCATTAAGACCATCAAGCTCAATCAAGAAGGCACAACCAGCAACGACACCACCTAGGCGCTCAATCATTTCAATTGTAGCTTTGACGGTACCACCAGTTGCCAAAAGGTCATCAACGATAAGTACACGTTGGCCTGGCTTGATTGCATCGGCATGCATACAAAGTGTATCAACACCATACTCTTTTTCGTAATCGGCTGAAATCACTTCACGTGGCAATTTACCAGGTTTACGAACAGGAGCAAAACCAATACCAAGTTCAAAAGCAACTGGACAACCAACGATGAAACCACGCGCTTCAGGACCAACAATCATGTCAATCTTCTTATCAGTCGCATACTGAACGATTTCACGGATAGCATAGCTATAAGCATTTCCATCAGCCATCAAAGGACTAATATCACGGAAAGTAACCCCTTCTTTAGGGTAGTTTTCAATAGATGCAATATAATCTTCTAATTTCATTTGTTCTTCCTATAGGCTTTTCGCCAAAAAAATATTTACATACCATTATAGCATGAAATATTAAATTTAGAAAATGCTAACCCTCATTTCGAGACGAATCCTTTGGATTCAGACTCCCCTACTTATAAAGCCAGTCATAAATTTCCTGTGGTGTTCCCAAAGCCATAAGTTCTTGGAACTTAACGAGTCGTTTCAGATCTTGGAAAATCTGACTGTCCTCAATCTCACGTTTTTCAGCTTCTTTATTGACTGTCATAACACCATTATCAATAGTCACAAAATCCAATTCATCAAAGATTTGAATCATCTTAATCAGGAGAATCTTGTCGATTTTAAGGTAATGACTGAGTTCATCCAGTTTATAGCGGACATCGAATTCTGGGAATTGATAAATGGTTTTATAGAGCCTTGCAAATTGCTCTCTTGTTCCATAACCTGTCAGATAATAGGCTTCCTTAATGCTATTTTTAAAATAGATAGCCTGAAAATCTTTACCTTCAAACCACTCTTTTAATTCTGTCGCTGATTCAGGTAGGGTGTTGAGGACAACCGCAGGCTCTGTGTCTGCTGCTTCTTCTACCGATGGTAGACCTTCAGGCAGTGACATGTTTTTTGATCGAAAATCAAATAATTGAACACCATCCACACGCGCATCTTCTAGCATGAGCTGTAGCGTTGTCTGTCCATTCCAAACATTAACAGACAAGGTCACTGCCAATTCCAAACCTTGAGCTTGTTGAAATTCTTGAAGCAGATTACCTTTATTAAAAGCGACAACGTCAAAGCTATCCTTGCCTTGCTTCACCTTAAACTTAAGATGGGCTCCGTTTTGTCCCATAGTCCTAGCTTGAGTAACGGTAATATCATGTAGCCAAAAGACTGGCTTTTTATTGTCCATACCAAAAGGTGCTAATTTTTCAAGGCTCTTGATGGTATCCAAGCTAAGCTCACTGAGCTGGAGCTCCTCGTCTAAATTTAACGTATTTTTGGCACTCGTATCAATGTCATTATCGTAGACATAATGACACAAAATCTCTGATAGTCGTCCAAGATTTTCTTCAGGAAGGGTCATCCCCGCCGCTCCAGCATGTCCTCCAAAAGCAGTAAAGATGTCTCGGTGGTCATCAAGGGCATGGAAGATATTGATAGATTCCAAACTACGAGCGGAACCCTTAGCCAAGCCATCTTCAATATTCAAAACCACTACTGTCTGACTGATTTGTTCCATGATACGCCCCGCCACAATACCTAGAACGCCAGGATGCCAGCCTTCCTTGGCCAGAACCTGAACAGGTTTGTCCGGGTCTACCATGGTTATGGCTTCATCAAAGATGTTTTGAACAACTTCCTTACGTTCTTCATTTTTAGCATTGATTTCCAGAGCAATGGCTTGGGCTTCTTCATCGTCAAATCCGGTCAGCAGTTCAATGGCTGGATTTGGATCATCTAAGCGCCCCAAGGCATTGAGTTGAGGGGCCAGTTTAAATCCTACCGTTTCTTCAGAAATCGTTGTTGGGTCTACATCTGAAATACGGAGTAACTCTTGCAGTCCAATACGCTCAGTAGTCTTTAGAATTTCCAGGCCGACCTTGACCATAATACGATTTTCATCCGTTAGGCTAACCATATCGGCAATGGTACCAATGGCTACCAAGTCCAACATCTCAGTAGGAATAGTTTCAAGGAGGGCAGTTGCCAATTTGAAAGCTACACCACAACCTGCCAAATACTTAAAAGGATAATCGGTATCTGGATGCTCTGGATGGACAATGGCATAGGCATCTGGAAGCTGTGCCGGCATACTGTGATGGTCTGTAACGATAACGTCCACACCTTGCTCTTGCGCATAAGCGATAGCCTCATTACCCGCTACTCCATTATCCACTGTAACAATGAGTGAAATGCCTTCCTGTTCAATGAAGTACTTGTAGACACTTTCGTTTGGCCCATAACCATCTGTAAACCGGTTAGGCAAATAGACTCTAGCTTCAGCCCCCATCATTTCAAGGGCTTCCTTGACAATCGATGCTGACGTCATTCCATCCGCATCATAGTCTCCATAGACTAAGATTTGCTCATAATTTTCAATGGCCTGACGAATTCTAGCCACTGCCTTATCCATATCATGAAGAAGATAAGGATCATGAAGGTGTGATAAATCAGCCTTTAGAAAGTCTTCAAGAGTATCTTCTGTCGTAATGCCACGTTCATAGGCAATCTTGGCTGCTGTTTCTGCCAACCCACGTTCTTTGGCAAGTTTAAAAAAGCCAGCATCTGGCTCTTTTGTGTTTATTTTCCAATCATACGTTGATGTAATCATGTTACTTATATTTTCTCCCTGTCATCTAGTCTATCTATTATAACATGAAAAAATTTATCATAGTGGATAGAAAGCTAAGTTTCCTAAAAAGAGAATGTCAAACATCGTAAGTTGCTTAGACTTGTGGTACATTTCCAATCAAGACCTGCTTTTCTAGACAAAATAATAGTCTGGATATTGCTCCCTTTTTGACTTGTGTTTTCTCAGATATTCCTTTCTCCTCTTTACGTTAACTAACTCTATTCTACTATCATTTTCAAGTAATATTAGAAAAAACAAGAAAAAGATTCCCTATTTGGAAATCCTCTACATCAATATTTATAAATCATCCCTGTACAAGCTTGCTCTGAAAGTTCGACAAAGCCCAAGGACTGGTAAAAGTCTAAATTTTTCTCGCTACGTTCAGTGACAAGGAGCCGTTGATAGACATGGGGGAACGTCTCTAAAGCCTTTTCTAAGAGTTTTTTTCCGATGCCTTGGCGCTGGTAATCTGGTCCCACCAAGAGGTCTTGCACCAAAAGGACAGAGTGACCATCTCCTACCAAGCGAATGTAGGCTACCAGCTCTTTCTCATCATAGACTGCCAGCTGCCAGAGACTGGCTTTGACAGCTTTTTCCAACATGGTTGGATTGTTAGTATAATTGGTCCAGCCGACTGAACTGTACAGTGCGAGTAGGTCTGTCATCGCTGGAATCTCTTTTTTATAATTTAACATCTTAACTCCTCTCCAAACTTCCGACTAGTTGCTAATAGGGGTTGTCCTGAGCCCGTAAACCTACCATTTCCTCATTGGGTTCCACAGCTAGGACTCTATTTTCTTACGCTAGGTGGTTGGACACAAGGCCAAAGCCACTGCCAAAATCAAGCACTCGCTTTCCCTTGATGTCCTTTAATTGCTCAAAAAGGATATCATAATAGATTTGCCCCCAGGGTTGCTGGAGATTTTCTAAATAGGCTTGAATATTAGCCGCCATCTGGCATCCCCTTATTTGTAGTTAAACACATTGGTAGCTAGTTTGTCCGAGATTCGTGGAAATAGTGTGTAGCCTTTGTGGGCAACTGATAAGAGTCGTGGTAGATTAACTTCACGTTTATTTTTGCCCAGAATACGGACAATCTTTTTAGCCACGTATTTAGGACTGAGGACAAACTTTTTAACACTCTCAAGATAGTCTCCAGAGGGATCAGCTTGATCAAAGAAACCTGTCTCAATTGGACCAGGATTGACCGTTGTCACATAGACTCCTTTATCAGCCAGCTCTAGACGCAGGGCATCTGAAAAACCAATTACCGCAAACTTTGTCGCTGCATAAACACTTGAATTGGCTGTCGCAATTTTTCCCGCCATACTAGCAATATTAACGATATGCCCATTGCCCTGTTTCACCATTGTCTCAGCCATCAGACGTGAAAAGGTCAACGTTGCAAAGGTATTGATGTCAAACATGTCACGGACTTCTTGGCTAGTGTAGTTATTATAAGACTTGAATTCACCGTAACCAGCATTATTGATAAAGACATCAATACGTCCAAATCGTTGATAGAGATAATCGACCATCTCTTTAATGGCCTTGTCGTCTCTTAGGTCAATGGCAAGGCAAGTTTTATTTTCCACATGGCGATAACATTTCTCAAGTTTATCCTTGTCTCTTCCTAAGAGGATAATGCCATCACTGGGTGAGAGCTGCTTGACAATTTCTTGTGCAAGCCCTCCTGAGGCACCAGTAATAGCGATAATACGTTGTTTAGCCATTAAATCTCTACCTCTTCTAGGTCACGAACGATGTGGGTGTTTTCGAAAATTGTTTTAGCATCTGCTGCCATCTTACCGATATCACGCCCTAAGAAACGTGCTGATACGTGATTTAGAAGAAGACGTTTAGCTGACGCATCTTTAGCGACCTGTGCTGCTTGCATGTTGGTTGAATGCCCATGGCTCTTGGCAATTTTTTCGTCACCTTTACCATAAGTAGACTCGTGCACCAAGACATCTGCTCCCAAGCCAAGACGAACACTGGCATTCGTCTTACGAGTGTCACCTAAGATAGTGATAACCTTACCTTTCTTAGGTGCGGAAATAAAGTCCTTGGCAATGATTTTTGTTCCATCTTCAAGGACCACATCTTGCCCATTCTTAATTTGACCAAAAAGCGGACCAAATGGTACACCTGCTGCTTTAAGGGCCTCAGCATCCAAGGTTCCTTCAAGATCCTTTTGAACCACACGGTAACCAATACAAAAAATGGTATGATCCAACTTATCTGCATAAACAGCGAACTTGTCATTTTCCATAACCAAGCCAAGCTTATGCTCATCAATTTCCTTAAAATGCACATGGTAAGGGAGGCGTGTTCCAGAGGTACGAAGACTAGTCATAACATATTGTTTAATGCCGACTGGACCATAAACCTCTAAATCTGTTTGTTCTTCACTCGATTGGAAAGAACGGCTAGCCAAGAAACCAGGTAGGCCAAAGATATGGTCTCCATGCATATGTGTGATAAAGATTTTTTTAACTTTACGAGGTTTGATTGTTGTTTCTAAAATCTGACGTTGGGTACCTTCTCCACAGTCAAACATCCAGACCTCATTGATTTCATCGAGTAACTTCAGAACCAGACTCGACACGTTACGGGCCTTGGAGGGCTGCCCGGCACCCGTCCCTAAAAATTGTAATTCCATGACTTCCTATACTTTCTATCTATCGTTCTTCTTATTTCTGGACAATATAAGCCAGGCATTCACGCTGAGCAAATCCGTAATAAACGGTTTGCCCTTTATATTGAGACAAAAGTTCCACTAATTCATCTTGATTGAAGCTAGCCAACTTAATGACATTCCCCTTCAACTTAGTTACACGACTAAGTAACTGTGTCTCAGGTGTTAACTCTTCCAATACTTCTTCGTCAAAATCAACCTTGGCCATCTTAATTTGAGTGCCTTCAAGATAAACCTTATACTGCGGAAAAACTTGAGCAAGCTCAAACAAAATACTAGCCGTTGGAACCTCTAAATGCTCGGCAAAGACTAAGGCCACCTCATCAGCATTTTCATAGCAAAATCCATAAGATTTTCCTGACAGATTGAGACGAATAAAAGGCTTGTGCTCATCAAAAGATGGTTCAGGGTTAAAGAGGTTCAACTCCTTTGAAAGGTCCAAATAGTAATCCGTCGCTGCTTCAGGAGATTGTTTTTGGTAAATCTCTGCAAAATAAGCATTAATCACGCTTGGTGGTGGCGTAATGAAAGCCAATTTTTGACTGTCCGAAAGGTCTGACAAGGTATTTTCCAAATAGACCTTATCTAAACTTGTAAAACCACCATATTTTAAAGCTAAATCCATATAATCAGTCATAAAATTCTTCCAATTTCCATTTATTTTTCGGTGAAATATAACCTGTAATTTCTTCCACTTCTGTCTCAAAAGTGTAGCTATCTAGCAAGGCTAATTGACTCAACTGATAAAGTTTATAAGCTTGATCCTGATGGACCTTAATACTAAAGGGTTCAAAAATCTGTTGAATTTCATCAATCAAGAGTCTTCTGAGTGCCTCACGACTTCCCTTGTCACGTGCTGAGAGACGAACATTTGGAAAGACTGTTGCTACTAGGTTATCAGCTACATCCATCTTATTGTAAATTGCTAGGCGAGGAATATCAGTCATGTCTAAGTCTTTGAGAATGTCTAAGACCACCTTTTCATGCTCTTCGTGATTAGGATCACTCGCATCAATAACATGCAAAAGAAGATCCACATTACGACTTTCTTCAAGTGTTGACTTAAAGGCAGCAACCAATTCTGTTGGCAAGTCCTGGATAAAACCAACCGTATCTGTCAAGGTCACTTGAAACTGATCCTTTAAGTAAAATTTCTTAGTCGTTGCATCCAAGGTCGCGAAAAGTTCATTAGCCTCATATTGCTTATCATCCGTCATAAGGTTCATGATTGTTGATTTCCCAGCATTGGTATAACCAATCAAACCAATTTTAAAGGCACTTGAATCAACACGCTTTTCGCGAATGGTTTCTCGGTTCTTCTCAACAACCTTTAACTGGCGTTCAATATCAGCAATCTGGTTACGAATCGAACGACGATTAAGCTCCAACTGACTTTCACCAGGTCCACGGCTACCAATGCCCCCTGCTTGACGGCTGAGCATAATCCCTTGACCAGCTAAACGGGGCAACATGTATTTTAGTTGAGCTAGGTGAACCTGAAGTTTCCCTTCATGGCTTCTAGCTCTCATGGCAAAGATATCCAAAATTAATTGCATACGATCAATAACTTTTACGCCAAATGCCGCCTCAAGATTGGTATTTTGACGAGGCGTTAAACGGTTATTGACAATGACCGTAGTAATCTCATCCGCATCCACCATAGCCTTGATTTCTTCTAATTTTCCTGAACCTACGAAAGACTTACTATCATAGCGTTCACGTTTTTGGGTATAGCTAGCTACAACCTCTGCTCCTGCAGTTTTGGCAAGACTGGCAAGTTCCTCCATTGACATGTCAAAATGCTCTGTTTCTTGCAATTCAACACCTACTAAAATAGCACGTTCTTGCTGTTTGGCTGTCTCTATCATAGCAAACCCCTTTTCAAAATAGTCAACTTCTATTATACCACAGGCAGGGGCAAAGAAAAGGTCACAGGCCTTAATTTTTTTCAAAGAAAAACAAGTTGGATTAACCAACTTGCTTTCTCTTAATGTTTACGTGTCGGTTTCTTTTTCGAACCCTTACGACGCTTGCCTTGATGAATGCTTGGCGTATTTTGAGAAATGGTTTGACGCATTTTCTCAGTGGCCTTATCAACCTTATCTTTAGCCTTGCCCAATTCTTGAGTGGCCATAGTAACACTCTTCGAAGACTTGTTTTTCTTAGACTTACTCTTAGAAATAGGTTTCACTTGACTAGTTCCAGACGTACGCATACGTCGAGACATAGCCAAGAGAATTTTATTTTCCTCGTTGAGGTTAGTCTGATAAGCCATTGAAAGCACCAATCCAACACCAATCAAGTTAGAGATGAGCGATGATCCCCCTTGAGAAATAAAGGGCAAAGGAATACCTGTCAAAGGAAGAATCCCAACTGCTGCCCCAATATTTTCAAAAATATGGAAGACAATCATCATGATAAAGCCTGTCGAAATAAAGGTATAGAAACGGTTGTTAGATTTGAACGTCACTCGCAGCATGCGGTAAATGAGGAAGAGATAGGTTAGAAGAACCAATCCACCACCTACCAAACCAAAATCTTCCGCAATGACTGTGAAAATCATATCACTCTCACGAACCGGTACGTTCAACTCCAGATGATTAAAGCCTTTACCATAGATTCCTCCAGTACCAATCGAAATCATCCCTTGTGTCTGTTGAAAGGCGATACCATCTGCATAAGTGAAAGGATCCAACCAAGCTGAGATACGGTTAATCTGGTAGGTTTGCACCCCCATCTTGAGCATGGCTTCCTTACCCCAATCTGTGGTAAATACCATCACAAACAAGGCTAATCCTGTTGCAAAAGCTAGAACTACCGGTAAGATAATACGCCAGGATATCCCCGAAACCACTACTATACCGGCTAAGATAGCCAGAAAGACTAAGGCAGTCCCCATATCTCCTTGAAGAACCAGTAAACCTAACACAGGGAGTGTGACTGCAACATATTGGAAGAGCAATAACCAGTCATCCTGAAGGTTGGTCACTTCCTTACCTTGCTTAGCCCAAACACCTATTCTCGATAGAAAAAGGATGTAGGATATCTTCATGAATTCAGATGGTTGGAAAAGGGTGACTGATCCAATGCTTACCCAGTTTTTAGCTCCCGTCGAGGCTACCAAAGCAGGGGAATAGAAAACGAGAGGTAGAACCATAAGCCCCAGACCGAAAATATAGAGCCAGGGGGTTACCTTCCAAAGAAACTCTGTATTAAATAACATGACAACAAAAGCAAGTACTGAACCTAGAAAAATCCATAGTACTTGCTGAGACATGACTTGCACAAGATTCTTTGGGTAATCAAAATTTGTCGCGATAAATATCGAAACCAGACCAACCAGTAGCAATATGAGAACTGGCAGGAGAATCGAGTAATCTATCCGACTTTCAATAGTATTTTTTGACTTAGCCATGTGTACTCCAAAATAAAGATTTAGCAAGAGTTATTATACCACTTTTTTGGCCAGACAAATGACCTGAATGTATAAAAAAGAGACAATTTTTTTAACGAAAAAAGCAACCACAAAAGTGATTGACTTCTTTCATTCATTAATCTTAATTTGACACGTATCCTTTTCCTTGAGCGTTGAAGTATACCCATTGCCCTGAAGGAATTTTAACCCAACGATTAATAACCTTTTCCCCTGTATGAACATCATAGTAAGAGATTGAGCCATCAGGATTCGTAGCAGTTGCCCCCTTCACTTGCTTACCAGTTTGGTCAAAGTAAAGGTTTTGGCCGTTGATCGTCTGTTCGCCAACAACAAGTTCACCCTTGGCATCAGCATAATACCAGTTGTTGTCTCCAGTAGTGAAGAAGGTTGATACTAACTTATTACCAGTAGCTCCATGGTAGTATGAACGACTGCCATTCGCATTTGTTGCAAAGTCACCTTTAACCTGTTTACCATCAGTAGCAAAGAAGAGTTTTTGACCGTTGATAACTTGGGCTCCTGTAACGACATTACCCTTATCATCAGCATAATACCATCTATCATGACCGGTAGTAAAGAAGGTTGATACCAATTTATCACCAGTATTCCAATGGTAGAATGAACGACTACCGTCAGTGTTCGTTACGAATCCACCCTTAACTTGACGACCATTTGCATCAAAGTAGAGATGTTGACCATTGATGACCTGAGCACCTGTGACATTACGTCCATGTGAATCTGCATAGAACCAGTTGTTGTCCCCAGTAGTATAGAAGCCTGGTGTATGTGCCTTAGTCACAACACCCTTAGCATCGATATTAAAGGTTTGACCATTAACTACTAGTGATGTATCCACAAGTTTCACACCTGTAATGGCATCGTAGTATGAAGTGGTTCCATCAGGATTGTTCACGAACTCACCTTTAACTTGTTTACCTGACTCATCAAAGTAGAGCTCGTCACCATTGATGGTTTGCGCACCACGAAGAACATCACCTTCGTTATTTGCATAGTATGTAGCATCACCAACTTGGAAGAAGCGGTTCTTAACTTGAACACCTTTTTCATTGAAGTAAAGGTTTTGTTTACCTACCTTAGTAAATCCAGTGGCAACATAGCCCTTATCATTAGCGTAGTACCAGTTACCATCTTGTTCAAAGAAGCCTAAGTACTTACGTTCACCTGAATCACCACAGAAGAACATCAAATGGCCGTCTTTTGTAGGAATGAAGATGCCTTTAGCTTGGTAACCATTGTCATAGAAGTATTTTTCCTTACCTTCTACTTCAGTCAAACCAGTAGCCATGATGCCACCCTTGAAGAAGTATTGGTAGAATTTCTCTTCCTTACCACTATCATCTTTAACAGTAACTTCTTTCCAACCAGTTTGAGTCGTCAATTTACCGGACTTACCATAAACCATTGATTGACCTTTGGCATTTTTAATAACACCATCAGTAAACATAACCCCATTTGGCAAGAAGAAATAGTTTGAACCGTTGATAGCTTGTTCACCAGTTACAAGGTAACCCTTATCGTTAAAGTAGTACTGTTTGCCATTATATGTCACAAATTGACTCTTAGCTTGAGTACCAGATGTTGTGTAATAAGTTACCCCTGTACCATCATAAGCAAATCCAGTTTTAGCTTTTGTATCACCAGTCAAGGCTGCTGGAAGGAAGGTACCTTTATCGTTAACGGTAAAGTACAATTTACCATCGCTGAGAACGTAGTCTGAACCACGTTTTTGGATATTTGTACCGTTAAAGTACTTAGCTTCCCATTGTTTAATCTTGACAGATGGATCAATTGTCTTACCTGACGCTTCCATAACTTCTTTGAAGATTTCTGGATAAAGTTTTTGAAGTTTGTCGAGGAAGGCACCACCATACTGTGCTTGGAAATCATTTCCTGATGACTTAGTATTTGTCACATAGAGTTTATTAACCAAGCTAGTATCATCAAGCACCTTACCATGTGTATCTGTACGAGTAGCTGTCACTACTTCTTTACCTGGGAGAGTATACAACTGGTCTGGAACCCAGTCAGCAATGACTTGAATACCTTGTTTGTGAAGAGCCTTGAGGGCATCACGAAGGTCTTCTTTTGAACCGTATTTATTATTTTTGCTCATGGCAAAGTCATAACGGTCTGTGAAGGCATAACCATTTTCAATAATAGAATCAAGGAAAGTTCCATCCTTAGATGAGACATATTGAGGTGCAATTTCAAATGAAGTAATGCCCCATGACTTGAAGAGGTCTGCATTAGCTGCAATCAATTTATTAGTGTATTGGCTATCTTCTTTAACAAAGTCTTGGAAGTTTGAGAAACCTTCGTAAATCACTTGTGCTTCAAGGGCTGCAGAAGAGCTATAAACCTTATCCCCTTCTTTGAAGGCTTTTGTTGATGGTTTAGCAAGAACGTTTTGATCTTCAGTCGCACCTACTGGTACCCAAACTGAAAGGTAACCACTCATATCAACAGTCTTAAAGCCTTTGATTTCATCAGCTGTGAAGACAAGATTTCCTTGTGCATCTGTATATTTAACAACCTTAGTATCTGAATCATTCAATGATGACACGATACCTTTATCCGTACCAAGCAAGAGTGGACGGTAGGCTTGGTTCTTGTGGGCTGCACCCATGTTGACAGTAATCGTTTCACCATCTGCTAATTTCAAATCTGGGTTATTAGCAATAAGGGTCAACATACCTGAATTGCGACCGTATTTTCCACCTTCTGTATCTGTCTTAGACATCAAATCTTGACCATAACGGACAGAGACAAGAACTTCATTATTGTCTTTAGCAGATGACACCCCATCTCCAGCAAGGTTGTGGATATAAGATGTTTGTCCACCAGCTACATACTTAGGACGTGCTTTAAGAAGAGTTGTGATTTGATCAAAGTATGGTGATTTCTTAGCCATGTATTGACCATTATCAGTATACAAATCTCCATAATAAACACGTGTTGCCGCACCCATTGTTTGAAGCATCAAAGCATAGGCTGCAGGAATATTCGAATGCGTATATTCCTTATCAACTTTCAACATATCAGCATTATAAATATCGAAAGCTTGTTTCAATTGATCTAATGTGAAAGTGAAGCCATCTGTTGTAGGATCAATTTTTTTGCTGATAATGTCTGCGATAACTGTTTGAACTTCTGAGTCGTGTGCACGAACAAAGAGGTAGGTTGCAAAACCAAGTTGATCATATGATGTGACTTCTGCACGGTTTGAGAGACCGAAATAACCACCGTTAATAAGGTCTTTCATTGAAGCATTACGTGCACCAGTACCCTTATTAGTTACTGGACGAGTCAATCCATGAACAATAGACAAACGAAGACCATTGTCCATAGAAAGGGCAGCTGTGTTGTGCTCATTCACATAATATGGGTCATTTTGTGACCAAGCTTCAAGAATTGAGATATTAGCAAGGGCACGTGCTTCAGACTCATTAACCTTGTAGGCTGCCTTCATGTATGAAGACACCAATTGAAGCATATCGATGCTGACATTGTCCACGGCATCAACACGGATACCATCAAAGTGAGCATCTTTGTCCTTGTCACCAAAGACGATTTGTCCCCAGTTCATGAAGTAATACAATTGGTTAAGCATTTCAGCTTGCACAATTGGGTTTGAGTTATCGATATCGCTTGAAAGCAAGAACTCATAACCAGCATCACTACCACTCTTGATCTTATCGTTTGCCAAACGACTTGTTGCCGTTTGGTCAAGTTTACGGTAGTCTGAGTTAGCCCACTTCGTTAAATCACTATTAACAAAGAGGAGAGCCCCTTTTTGGAAGTGTTCTTTACCTGGAGATTCAGAGTTAATGTTCCATTTATCTTGGTCTTTAACAAAGGCCTCGATTGACTGACGCAACCAGTCTGTTGACTTATTAGCAGCAATCTTAACCTCAATCTTACGTTGAATGATTTGAGCAGCGGCATTCAAGCTAGCTTGAGAATTTTCAATCGTAAAGACATCTTTTGTTTCTTCACCATTGCTAAGAGCCTTAGTCATGTAGTTCAAGTAAGCTACTTGAGTATCCTTATCAGGCCACCAAGACATCAAAAGTGGGCGAAAATCTTTTTCAGTTGACGCTTTCCAAGTTGTTCCTGCTTCAAGGATTTCTTTTGGACGGTACCAACTATCAGCTGTCAAATAACCATCAACAAGTTCAAAGCTTGCTTTTGTTGAATCGTAAGCAGCATTGTTTTTAGTAAAATCAGTGACAAGATTTGTTGTTTCTTGTGTGAATGAATAAGTTGATGTGCTTGAAAGGACACCATTCTCATCAAAATAAAGGAGCTGACCATTTACAGTAATGGCAAAGTTTTTCTTATGTGACCCATCTTCAAGAAGATAGTAATATTTACCATCTTTTTCTTTTTTAATATTATCGAGTGAGACTGCGGCCTTAATCTCAGCTTCAGAAAGTTCCTTAGACTTCTCAGTCGTTGGAGCAGCAACTCCAGCATTAGTTGCTACATCAGTTGTTGTAGCTGTTTCTGGTTTAGCTACTACTTCTGGCTTAGCAGTCGTTTCAGGTTTAGCTTCAGTATCTACTGTTGCAGCTCTATCACTAGTTGCTCCTGAATTTGGTTGAACTGTCGTTTCAGCTGGTTTATCAGCAGTAACTGCTGCTCGGTCTGTTGTTGTGGCATTTGAAGTATTTGCCACTTCAGTTGTTGTCCCTACCTCTTTTTCAACCACAGGATTTGTATTCTCCCCGACTGTAGTTGTTGAAGGTGATCCATTAGTATTATTTATTTCTTCTGCAGAGGCGAGTGAAGATGTGGCAACACTACCACCTACAATGGTAGCCAAAGCTGCTGAAGCGACAGCCAAAGTAACCCACTGCTTCTTCACTTTATGCAGTTTATAGCGTACTTTATTTTCCATATTCAATTTTTCCCCAATATATTTTTTGTCTTAAAATCTACACCTTAAAGACTTACTTATTATATCATTTTTCACTATCAAAAAAACTTAATACAACTTATTTTAATGACTTTTTTACCATCTTAACATTAAATTAAAAATCCGTCATGTAAGCGACTTGAAAGGGTATTTTTCAAAAAGAACTTTTTCTCAGAAAATATAAAAAAGAGAACCGAAGTTCTCCTTTTCATGTCTATTAGTTTAGCACTCTAGGTGGGTAAGCAAGACCATTCTTATCAAAGTAAACGTAAACTCCTGGCTGGATTTCTACCCATGTGCTGACAGCTCTCTTACCACTATCACCATAGTAATAGCTGATTCGACCATTGCCAGCACTTACTGTTTGCCCTTTTACTTGTTTACCATCTTTAGCAAAGTAATAAGTATCGTCACCAATTTTAACTTCACCAGTCACTGACTTACCATTAGCACCGATATAGTACCAATTGTTGTCTCCTGTTGTGAAGAACTCATTAGTCAAGCGCTCACCTGTTGCAGAATTATACTTACTATAAGTACCGTCTGCATTCTTAACAACACCACCCTTAACTTGGCTTCCGTCTGCATTAAAGTAGAGGTGTTGTCCATTGATAACTTGAGCACCTGTAACAGTCTTACCATTAGCGCCTGCATAGTACCAAACATTGCCATCAGTTGTGAAGAATTCGTTAGTCACTAGCTCTCCAGAACCTTCTTTGTACTTGCTATAAGTACCATCTGCATTCTTAACAACGCCGCCTTTAACTTGACTTCCATCTTCATTAAAGTAAAGTTTTTGGCCGTTAATCACTTGGGCACCTGTAGCAGCAACACCGTTTGCATCAAAGTGGTACCACTTACCATCGATATTTCTCCAAGTATTCTTGATAGCATTACCAGTGTGTGCGTCAAAGTAATAAGTTTTACCTTTAAAGGTTACTAACTTATCTTTAGCTTGGAAACCGTCTTCTCCAAAGTATTGTGTGAAGCCATCAATAACCGTAACACCTTTGGCCATGACACCTTCATTAGTGAAGTAACGGAATTTCACAACCTTAGACTCTTTACCGTCTTTAGTTTCAGTAACATCAAATTTAGTGTAACCACCCTTGTACATTTGACCTTTAGAGTTATAAAGGTAGGTATTACCATTAGCATCAACATAGTAGGCATTACTCAACATGATACCGTTTGGCAAGAAACGATAAACGTCTTTACCATTTGGTGAGTATTCACCGTTTGTAATCATGTGACCACGAGCATCGAAGTAATAGGTGTTACCATTGAAGGTTACAAAGGCAGATTTAGCTTGAGTACCACTTGTACCGAAGTAAGTGATTCCCTTACCATCACTTGAGAATCCAGTAACAACCTTTTCTTTACCTGTCAATTGAAGAGGAATGAAGTTACCATCTTTAGTGACTGTGAAGTATTTACCAGTTGCTTCATCGCTAAGTACATAGCCAACACCACGTTCAAGAACGTTTGTTCCGTTGAAGTATTCAGCCTTCCATTGTTTCAATTTAACAGAATCATCAATTGGTTTACCAGTTGAGATCATGTTAACCTTGAACATTTCAGGGTATTTAGCTTTAAGCTCAGCCAAGAATTCACCACCGTATTTAGCTTGGTAATCTTTACCTGATGACTTAGTATTAGCTACATAAAGCGAGTGATCAATGATAGCATCCGCAATCTTACGTCCAGCACCATCAGTACGAGTCGCTGTTACGACTTCCTTACCTGGCAATTGGTAAATTTGGTCTGGAACCCAGTCAGCGATTGCTTGGATACCAGCTTTGTGAAGTGCCTTAAGAGCATCACGAAGGTCTTCTTTAGAACCGTATTTATTGTTCTTACTCATAGCAAGGTCATAACGGTCCGCAAAGGCATAACCATTTTGGATAACTGAGTCAAGGAAAGTACCATCATCAGCAGATACAAATTGAGGTGCCATTTCAAATGATGTTACGCCCCATGACTTGAACAAATCAACATTTTCAGCAATCTTACGGTTAGTATAAACTGAAGGATCTGAACCATCTGGGATAGTTTGGAAGTTAGAGAATCCTTCGTAGATCAATTGTGAATCATAAGCTTCAGTCGCTTTAAGAGTCAACTCTCCTTCTTTTTTAGCTTCTGTTGAAGGCGCTACTCGGATATCTTGATCATCTGAAGCTCCAACTGGAACCCAAACTGCTACGAAACCAGACATATCAAATGTTTCATAACCCTTAATGTCATTAGCACCGAAAGTCAAGACACCGTTGCTGTCTGTTTCTTTCACATAACCTGCTGCGATTGCATCTGCATCAGATGTAAAGTTCTTGATACCATCAGCTGTACCAACAATCAAAGCACGGTATTTTTGGTTGGCATGGATTTTACCCATTTCAACATTAAGTTTAGCTGATTGATCCAAAGTCAATTTTGGATTGTTAGCTACAAGTGTTACCTGACCAGATGTACGGCTGTATTTAGAACCTTCTGTATCATCAGCTGTCATGATGTCTTTACCATAACGTACTGAAGCATAGACTTCATTTGTACGGTAGAGTTCAACATCTGAATTGTCCATCTTACCATCAGTTGGCAACCAGTATGAACGTTGAGCTTGTCCACCAGATACATACTTGATACGATTCTTCATCAAGTTAACAATGGTATCGTAATATGGAGACTTAGTTTCCATGTAATTACCATTATCTGTATAAAGGTCTCCATAGTAGACACGAGTGATTGTTTCCATGTTTTGCAACATAACAGCGTATGCTGCTGGGATGTTGTTCAAGGTATATTTTTTGTCGCTGCTGAGCATGTCTTTGTTATAAATCTCAAAGGCTTTCTTCATTTCAGCATCAGTGATTGTGAAACCATCTGATTTTGGATTGATTTCTTTCTTGATGATTTCAGCAATAATATCTTGAACGTTGTTATCATGGGCACGGATAAAGACGTAGTTTCCTGACGCATCTCCGTATTTCTCGTTGTATTTACCGATTGTAGACTGTTTAACTGTTCCGTCTTCGTTATAGGCCTTGCTTCCATCTTTGTTAATCCAATCAGTCTTTTCATCACGTTGTGTCGTGTTGAAAGTATTGTTATACAAAGGACTTACAGCCGGTGTACGTTCTTTGATTGGTTTAGCCAATGAGAAGAGGAGAGCCAAACGTTGTTTGTTTTCCATAGCAAGCGCAGCGCCATCTGTCTTGTCATTGTAGTGGTTGTCATTAAGACTCCATGCTTCAAGGACTGAGATGTGAGCAAGAGCGTTTGCTTCAGATTTGTTAACACCATAGTACTCACGGAAGTAGTTTGTGTAGAGTTGAAGCATGTCTGCATCGACATTATCTACCGCGTCGACACGGATACCATCGAAGTTAGCATCCTTGTCACCCATAACGATTGAACCCCAGTTCATAAGGTAGTGGATTTGGTTCAATTGTTCCGCTTGAACAACTGGGTTTGACAAATCTACGTCATTAGCTAGCAAGAAGTCGAAACCGCCCATGTGGTTTGGATCTGACTGCTCATCAAGAACTGACTTATCAATTGTACCCTTTTGATTAGTAGCCGTATGGTTCAAAAGACGATAGTTAGAGTTAGCCCATGGTGTACGTGAATCATTTACATAGAGAAGGGCACCACCTTGAAGGTGATCTTCGCCGCCACCTTTAGAGTAGTTTTCAGTTTCTTTGTTCCATTGTGGTTGTGTCTTAACAAAAGCAGAAATAGTTTCACGCAACCATTGTGTTGATTTTTCAGCCTGAATCTTTTGTTCAATCTTAACTTGGATATCCTTAGCAGCAACATTCAAAGTTTCTTGCTTATCTGTGCTAGTGTATTTAGCATCCAAGTTAAATACTTTAGACATGTAGTTCAAGTAGTTAACTTGTGTATCTACATTTGGCCACCAAGCCATCAAAAGTGGACGGAAATCTTCTGCAGTTGATGCTTGCCAAGTTACACCATCTTTGATGATAGAAGCTGGACGGTACCAGCTATCTGCAGTCAAATAACCATCAATCAATTCAAAGCTAGCTTCAGATGAATCGTAGGCACGGTTATTTATTGAGAAACCATCAACAATATTTGTTGTTCCTGGTGTGAAAGAGTATGTTGATGAGCTTGTAAGGGCACCATCTTTACCGAAGTAAAGCAATTGACCATTTACAGTAATGGCAAAGTTTTCTTTGTGTGAACCATCTTCATTAACATAGTAATATTTACCATCAATGTTTTTGATGTTTTTCAAGGAAAGCGCAGCTTCTACTTCTGAATCTTTCAAAGCAGCTTCTGGCGCTTTAACTTCTGTGTTTACAACTTCAGCCTTCACTGTTGCTGGTTGTTCTTCTGCTTTTTCAGTTGTAACAGCTGGTGCATCTGTTGTCACAACTGCTTCTTTATTTGGAACAGCTGCCACCGCTACATCAGAAGTTGTTGCTGTTGTAGCTGCTTCAGCTGTTGCTTGTGTGTTCGTTGTAGTTGCTGTTTCGACGGCATTTGTTTCTTTAGCAGGCGTTAAAACATCTGCTTCTTTTGTATTTGTACGTTTATCGACTTCTTTGGTTGCTTCTGTAGAAGTAACTAAATCGGCTGTTGTATCTAAATTTGGTTGAGTTACTATCTTATCTTGAGTTTCATCCGCTGAAACTGAAGATGTTGTTGCAGACAATCCTCCTACGACAGTAGCAAGTGCTGCAGAGGCAACTGCAATTGTGACCCATTGCTTCTTAACTTTATGAAGCTTATAGTGTACCTTATTTTCCATTATAATTTTCCCCGTGATTTTATTTGTCAAAATCAGACTGAAATCTATCCGATTTCAAACAATTACATTATATCATTATTTTCTAACTATTTCTCGAATTAATTGTTTTTTTATAAAATATATGTAACTTAATAGTAATATTAGGAAGGTTTTGTAACACACCTATTTCATAGGCTTTCAATTCTCATTTTCATATCATTTGATAAGTAAAACTATTTTCTATAAAAACCACTAAAACCCTTGATACAATGGCTTTTACAACGATTCTGACTCAAAATTGATATTTGTCAGATTTTTTTCTTTAAGGAGCAAAAAAAAGGCAAAATTTCTTTAAACGATTCTCGTTTTCAAGAAATTTCACCTATAAATTCATGTCAAATCATATCGTTTTTCACTTAATCTCTCAGATTAAGATTAGATTGATTGATTATTTATCAAAATCAGCATAACCATTTTCATCGAAGAAGACAGTCTTACCGTCTTGGAAAGTGATCCATGTGTTTGTCACACGTTCTCCAAGAACTGATTCGTAGTATTCCACTCCTTTTGGTGTACTGATTGGGCTACCTTTAACTTGACGTCCCAAATGATCAAAGTAATATTCTTTACCATCGATATTTTGGCGTCCTGTTACAGCCTTACCATCTTTGAAGTAGTACCAAACATTGTTACCAGTTGTCAAGAAACGGTTATTGATACGTTCACCTGAATCTTTATCATAGTATGAAAGTGAACCGTCAGCATTCTTAACAAAGTCACCTTTAACTTGGCTACCATCTTCCTTGAAGTAATAGTTTTTACCGCCAATGCTATAGGCACCTGTCACGATTTCACCATTATCTTTGGCATAGTACCATGTCTTACCACCATCAAGAGTGAAGAAATCAGATTTGACTTGGCTTCCATCAGCATTGAAGTAATAGTTAAGGTGGTCAATTGTTTGACGACCTGTAGCGAGGTTACCATCCTTATCAGCATGGTACCACTTGCCGTTTACTTCGAAGAACTTGTCTTTAACCTTGTAACCATTATCTACAGTGTAGTAGCTAATCTTGCCATTTTCAGTAACAAATTCACCTTTAACTTGGGCACCATTTGCACGGAAGTAGTATTCGTGACCATCCAAAGTAAGGGCACCTGTCACATTTTTACCAGCTGCATCACGGTAGAACCATGTTGAGCCATCTGTTGTGTAGAATTCACCCTTCTTAGCTTGTGCATAGCCTTGATCATTGAATTCATACCAGATACCATCGATTTCAGCCCAACGATTTGTGTAGGCATTACCAGAATTTTTATCGAAGAAGTAGAGTTTTCCGTCTGGAGTAACATACTTAGTACCTTTAGCTTGGAAGCCATTTTCATCAAAGTATTGCAATCCTCCACCAGCATGAGTCAAGCCAACAGCCATTTCTCCAGTTGGTGAGAAATAACGGAATTTAGCTTCTGTTTCTGAAGTACCTTCTTTCGGTACATCGAATACAAAGTAACCATCTTTGTACTGCTCACCAAAGCTACCAAAGTAATAATATTTACCATCCTGTTGATAAATAGAATCACGAAGCTGGATACCGTTTGGCAAGAAGAAATAAGTCTTACCATCGATATCTTGACGACCAGTTAACATATAACCTTCTTTATCGAAGTAATAGTAATTTCCAGCATATTTAATGAAGGCATTCTTAGCTTGGAAACCACTATTATCAAAGTAGGCCATACCCTTACCATCATAGTAGAAACCTGTCTTACCACCTTGATCTGTCAAAGGTTTTGGCAAGAAGATACCATTATCAGTAACTTGATAGTAGCGACCAGTAGCATCGTTGCTGAGAACATAACGACTACCACGACCAAGGATATTAGTACCATTCATGTACTTAGCAGACCATTGCTTGATTTTAACAGATGGATCAATCTTCTTACCAGTTGATATCATCACATCTTCAAACAACTGTGGATATTTCTTTTGGAGCTCATCAAGGAACTCACCACCATATTGAGCTTGGAAGTCCTTACCTGATGATTTAGAATTTGCAACATATAAAGTGTTATTGATATAAGCATTGGCCTTTGGAGTACCATAACTATTAGCACGTGTTGCTGTTACAACTTCTTGTCCTGGTAATTGGTAAAGTTGATCTGGTACCCAGTCAGCAATTGCTTGAATACCTTGCTTGTGAAGGGCTTTAAGTGCATCACGAAGATCTTCTTTAGAACCGTATTTGTTATTCTTGCTCATGGCAAGGTCATATCGGTCAGTAAAGGCATAACCATTTTGGATAACAGAATCAAGGAAGGTACGGTCATCAGCCGATACAAATTGAGGAGCCATCTCGAATGATGTGATTCCCCATGACTTGAAGAGTTCTGCATTTTCTGCAATCAATTTATTAGTATATTGGCTATCTTTTTCAACAAAATCTTGGAAGTTTGAGAAACCTTCATAGATAACTTGTGAGTCCAATGCTTCAGTAGCAGAAAATGTCTTGTCAAGTTTCTTATCTGAACCTTTAACACGGATATCTTGGTTATCAGGTGCACCTACTGGTACCCAAACACCAAGATAACCTCTCATATCAACAGTTCGATACCCCTTGATTTCATCTCCACTGAAAGACAAGTTTCCTTCAGCATCGGTGTATTTAATTTTTCCAGCTGCTGCTGCATCATTTTCGTAAGTGACAATTCCCTTATCAGTACCAAGAAGTAATGGACGGTAGGCTTGGTTAGCATGAAGTTTACCCATGTTAACTTTCAAAGTACCATCACCCAGTGAGAAATCCTGATTATTGGCAATAAGTGTCAACATACCAGAATGTTTACTTGTTTCTGCTACACCCGTAGTTTGGTCAGCAGTCATAATATCTTTACCGTAACGAACAGATGACAAGATTTCTTTTCCATTGAACGTGTCGACTTTCATCGATTGTCCACCTGAAACATATTTCATACGGTTCTTCAAGAGCGTTGTGATAGCATCGTAGTAAGGAGACTTGGTAGCCATATATTGGCCGTTATCCGTATAAAGATCTCCATAATAAACACGAGTTACCTGCTCCATATTTTGAAGAATCAAAGCATAGGCAGCTGGAATATTGTTAATAGTATAACGTTTTTCTGCCTTCTTCATATCTTCATTATAGATTTCAAAGGCACGTTTCAATTCAGCATCAGTCATGGTATAACCATCTGATTTTGGATTGATCTCTTTTTGAACGATATCACGAATGATATCTTGAACAAGGTTATCATGAGCACGCGCAAAGATGTAGTTAGCTTGTGTATCTCCATACTTACTATTATTTGTACGGTCTGTCAAACTGCTAGTAATTAAATCTTTCAATGAAGAGCCCGATCCATAAAGTGCACCCATAATTGCATAACGAAGGTTATTATCCATGGCAAGGGCTGCACCATCATGTTTTTGATTATAAGCATTATCATTTAAATCCCAAGCTTCAAGGATAGAAATGTGAGCGAGTGCATTGGCTTCAGATTTATCCACACCAAAGGCCGCACGGAAGTAGTTTGTATAAACTTGGAGAAGGTCTGCATCGACATTGTCAACTGCATCAACACGGATACCATCAAAGTTAGCATCCTTATCACCCATAACAATTGATCCCCAGTTCACAAGATAGTGAATTTGGTTCAACTGCTCAGCTTGCACAACTGGATTTGAGTTATCAACGTCATTGGCAAGTAGGAATTCATAACCACCCAAGTATCTTCCTGTACCATTTAGAGAACCATCTTGGTTACTTGGTGTACGGTTAAGCAAACGGTAATCAGAATTTGCCCAAGGTGTCTTGTCATTATTGACATAAAGAAGAGCTCCCCCCTGAAGGTGGTCAGCAAGGGTATAGTTTTCAGTTGTAGTATTCCACTGGTCTTGTTCTTTTACAAAAGACTCAATTGCTTGACGAAGCCATTCAGTTGATTTTTTAGCTGAAATTTCTTGTTCAATCTTAATTTGAATTGTCTTAGCAGCTGCATTCAATTCAGATTGACTTTGGCTGGTTGAATAAGTTGCGTTAAGGTTAAAGTGTTTAGAGAAAGTATTGAGGTAGGCAACTTGTGTATCTACATCAGGCCACCATGCCATCAAAAGTGGACGGAAGTCTTTCTCCGTTGATACACGCCATTTTTCACCATTTTCCAAAATAGTGACTGGACGATACCAGCTATTAGGTGTCAAATAACCATCTACCAACTCAAAGCTTTCTTTCTTAGAATCGTAAGCACGATTATGTGAAGAGAAAGCATCAACTAGATTAGTTGTACCTGGTGTGAATGAGTGTGTTGATGTGCTTGTCAAAGCACCGTCTTTACCGAAGTAAAGTAACTGGCCATTTACTGAAACAGCAAAATTTGTTTTGTATGAACCATCTTCTTTGACATAATAGTATTTACCATCAACTTGTTTGATGTTGTCCAAAGAGAGTGCTGCTGTTTCTTCTTTTTCAGTAACACCAGATTTTGGTTTTTCAGCTACTGTAAGCGTTGTATCTGTCGCTGCTGCAACTGGTGTTTCTGTTGTCGCACCATTTGCTACTGCTGCACGATCAGTTGTTGCTGGTGTTGCAGTATTAGTAGTTGTATCTGCTGCAGTGGTTGCTGCCGCAGGAGTTTCGACCGTTGCAGTATCAGCAGCCTTGTCAGTTGTTGTTGCTGTCGCATCTGTCGTAGCAGTTGCTGCAGGAGCGGCTACTTCATGCGTTTCAACGACAACATCGCTTTCAGCTGTCGTAGAGGCAACTGGTTGAGTTGTTTCATCAGCTGAAACCTTTTGATTGGCAACTGTAGCACCACCTACGATAGAGGCAAGTGCTGCCGAAGTGACGGCAATCGTCACCCACTGCTTCTTAACTTTGTGAAGCTTATAATGTACCTTTTTTCCCATTTTAGGTCCTCTTTTCATTTTCCTAGTTTGAATGAAATCTACATAATTCAAACAATTTCATTATAGCATATTTTTTTTCAGCCATTTCGAGTCTTTATCAAGTCATTTCAATTTTTAATCATAATGTAAATTGAAAAACATTTCGACAATCATTAAAAACTACCGAATATCGAAAACGGTAGTTTTTTTCTATTTTTAGGAAAATTTTTAGAAGTAATCGGGAGGTAAATAAGCTATCTCTATTCAATCAGTTAGCGATTTTCAAGTCAGCTATTAAGCAAAAACGACGTTATGTTGGACCCTATAGCTGACTAAAAAGAGCAAGGTTTCTGTAACCAATTTTGCCAGAACCAGGCCTAAACCAATAGCAACTAGACTACTAAGTAAAAAATAATTACAGGCCAGGAGGACTAGGACCAACATAAAGTAGCGAACACTCGACCTAAAGAGGGAGCTTGTCGGATTAAAGACCACATTAGCGTTCAGTAGACACTGGCTGGAAGCCGAAATCACACGAGCTAGCACGACCGAAAGGAGCAGATTTTTCGTCAAGGCAAAGAGCACGAATAAGGCTGTTGCATCAATGACTGAGGCCAAAACGGCCGTGCCAGAGAACTTTAAAAAAGGGCTGTAAATACGGATGGAATCACGAATAGGGCGAAAGTGCGAACTTTTATTTTCCTCCAGATAAACGGTCTCAATAGGGACTTCAGAGATTTGATGGCCTGACTTTTTGGCTTCAAGCAACATATTAAACTCGTACTCGAAACGATTGCCATCCAGATTAAGAAGCCATGGAATCAGGTCGGTTGACATGCCTCGAAGCCCCGTCTGAGTATCTGTGACTTTCTGACCAGTTACTAGACGGAAAAGTCCAGCAGTCACCTTATTCCCAAAGCGGCTACGTGCTGGTACCTTACCAACAAAGGCACGCGCACCTAAGATAAGATGGCTTGGATTATTCTCGGTTGCCTCGGCCACACGGACAATATCCTTAATTAGATGTTGACCATCACTGTCGACCGTGACTATAGGCTGAGCTGATTGATGTTGGCTAACCACTTCTTCTTGAATATAAGCGAAAGCAGTCTTGAGAGCTGCTCCTTTACCCTTATTGACAGGATGGGTAAGGACAGTCGCTCCAATAAAAGCCGTTTCGTCGTAATAGTCGTTATAGCCTGGGCCACTCCCATCATTAACAACAATAATACGGGCTTTAGGGAGTTTTATGGTAATATCTTGAACCACCTGAATCAGGCGTTTGTCTGGTTCATAAGCTGGAATAATAATATACATAGGCACTTCCTTTCTGTTTCATCCTATGACTCTTTAGTGACCTCCTCCAAAGCCACCTGGTTGCCCACCACCTTGGAGACCACCGCCGCCAGGCATTGAGTTTTCAATCTTAGTTTGTTTCTCACCATTGATAGTAATGTCACCACCGGTATAGGTCGCTGAACCATCAAAGTCAAAGCCAGACTGACCAGTCAAATTGATTGTTCCACCCGATACAAAAATATCGCCGTTAGAATCAATTGGGTCTGTATCGCCCTGGCCAACCTCAACATTTAGGGTTCCACCAGTCATCTTGAAGAAAATCTCACTTTGACTGGCATTAGCATTGGCCGCATTAACACCATCATCCGTCGCATAGACATCGATGTCTCCGTCATTGATGGTCACAGATTTACCTTCGATACCTTCAGTTGATTTTTCAACCTTGTAAGTACCACTATCAATAATCAGGTCCCCAGACGCATGAATACCGTCGTCACCAGCCTTAATGGTCATGGTATTGTCAGACAGATACATGGTACCTACTGAGGTGTCGTCATCATTGTCAACCTTAACACCATCTTCTTCCGCTTCAATGGTCATAGTTGTTCCTGTGATGTTGAGTTCATCGTTGACATTGAAGGCATCACCAACTGAGGAAATCTTATAGGTACCGCCAGTCATATGAAGGCTGTCATTGGCTTTAATACCGTTGTTTTTCTTGGCATCAATATTTAGGGTACCTGAACCGTTAATGGTCAAATCTCCTTTAGAAAAAATCACAGCATCCGCATCTTCATCACTATTAGAACTTGAATCAGAAAGTGTGTTTGCAGTGCCATCTTTAAGTGTCAGATAGACATGACCAGCTTTTGTGGCGTTGATTGCTGCATTTGTATTAGTCATGGTAACACCATCTAGAACAATATGGACATCATCTGAATCCCCAGCGTCTACCTTGATTTGCAAACCGTCGGATTTTCCTGAAATGACGTAGGTACCAGCTTTGGAGATGGTTACAGTTGAACCTGATAGGGCTGCACCATCACCTGAAACATCCGCAGATGAGCCTGATAACTTAATCTTAGTAGCTGAACTTTCATTATAAGAGGTATCAGAATCTTTAGAAGTAAAGTAGTTGCTGTTGTTCTTATTTGTTTTCTTACTGGTCGTTGCTGTTACAGCACTTGTTTTTGAAGTCGTGCTTGACGTCGTCCCAGTTGACTGACTGCTTGATTGGCTACAAGCCGTCATGACTGTTAGGGCTGTCGCACAGGTTAATAAAGTCGTCCATTTTTTTAGTTTTTTTGATTTCATATATTTTTCCTCTCGGGTTCGTTTGGATGATTACAGTTTACGGGACTTACCTAAAACATTTCTAAAGGATAACTGAAACTTATCTTAAGTTAAGTTTGGTGAAAGTTTGACTTAGGAAAACTTTCAGAAAAGTCCCATAGACTAGTAGGCAAGCAAATGAATACTTTATATAGTAGTACTTTTGCTCTCAATTTAATTTTCTACTAAAAAATAAAAGCCAAATCTTGAAGTGACGGCTTTGTATCTTATCTAAGTGAACTCGCCTACAACTCGTGGGAAAAGATGGGACCTGCTTGGAGTTAAACTCCTTCGACTGGTCCCCCTATTATCCTGAGAGTTGCTTCACGGCTTTGTATCTTATCTAAAAAAGGAGTTTTTTCATGGTTAAACAATTGGAAACACGTTTTAAACGTATTGAAACAAAATATGTGGTCTCAAAGGACAATCTTGAGGACCTGCTCACTGATCTTAAGGAGTATTTGGTAGAGGATGATTATCCGACATCTACCATTTCAAATATTTACTTTGATACGGATAATTTTGACGTCATCCAAGATGCCCTAGATGGTAATCACCGTCAAGAGAAAATCCGCATGCGTACCTACCTAGCCAATCCCAAAATTGATAGTAAGGTCTTTTTAGAGGTTAAAGCCAAAGATGATGAAGGAATCGGTCATAAGTTTCGTCTCGTTTCAACACCGCTTGCCATCACTAACTTGATGACAGACGGTAAGAATCATGGTCAAATCACTGACCGCCAGCTATTACAGGATATCCACCACTTACGTCAACGCTATGATGAGGGGCTTAAACCTCGTATGTATATCTACTACGACCGTTTTTCGATGAAAGAAAAAGAGACTATCGAAGGCTATGCCTACAATAAAGTTCGTGTTACCCTTGACCAAAATTTGACTTACCGTGATGAAGATGTCAGTCTCTTTAAGGGAAATCATGGTTTTCCCCTTCTTGATGAAGATACGATTATCATGGAAATCAAGGCACCTGGCAAAAAGCCTGACTGGCTTCAAGCTATCTTAGATAAACATGGTTTGGAAGAGCAGAAATTCTCAAAATACAGCTGTGCCTATCATAAGTCTCAAGGTCTAGACTACAGACCACGTCCAGCACAAGAAAAAGGAGCTGCTGCCTATGTCTAATCTCTTCAATTCTATCTTTAATGATGCGACCGCAACCGCTAGTCCCCTTCAACTCATGCTGGCCTTACTGGTCAGCCTTGTTTTAGGATTGGCCCTAACCTGGACTTACAAATACCGGACCCTCTACACCAGAGAATTTGTCATCAGTTTGACCCTACTTCCATGTTTGATGACCCTAGTTATCTTCCTTGTCAATGGTAGTTTGGGGACCTCTATTGCCGTGGCAGGGACCTTTAGTCTCATTCGTTTTCGTTCTGCCACCAGCGGTTCTAGAGAACTAATCGCTGTCTTCATGGCCATGATTATTGGTCTGGCATCTGGGACCGGCTATCTCTTACTGGCTGTCCTCTTTACCATTTTCCTTCTAGCTGTTTGGCTTCTTTTGGAAAATCGTCAAAGTCGTACCGACAACCAACGTCGTAGACTCCTGACCATTAACGTCTCCTACCAAGACTTGATTGATCAAAAAATCACTAAAACCTTGCTCAATTTCACCAGTGAATGCGACCTGATTTCCCTTAACACCACTGGTGGGGGGGAGACCATGCAGCTGGTCTACGAAGTGGATTTGAATCCCCAAGTGGATGACTTCCAATTGACTAACCACCTTATCTCAAGTATTGAAAATTGTGATCTTGCCCTAACCAAAAAAGCTAAAAAGAAAAAGAATTTGTAAGATAAAAAGACATCTCCAACTAGTTTTTGGAGATGTTTTTGCATGTTTTGAGGTTAACATTTTCACTAAGCTATAGCCTATACCTCTATGCCGCCAGTATGGAGTGCGAGATTATCGCAGGAATCAAAGTATCATCTAATCATCTTCATCTTGGACAACCTTACCGTCTTGTATGTTAAAGGTATAGCCAATATATCCGGAATTGTCATAGTAAGCGGAATTTTCTTCATCAGTTGTGAAAAAATAAAATTCGTACTCTCCGTCTGGTAGCTTGCTAGCATCCAGTTTAGTTGCAGCCTCTTCTAAATCTTTCTTACTAGTATTTTCTGTATCACTTACTCTTATTGACATAGCAACAATATGTTCATCAATCATTGTTTGATAAGGAATTTGATAATACCCATAAAAATCATGCTTGCCATTTTTACGGTTTTCTTCGGCTAAATGTTTTCGACGATTACCAGCCTCTTGATCTATCAGTGTATTATCTCTGAAGGAGAAATCTTCGATATCAAGGCCTAAAGATTGCTTCTTAAGTTCCTTGAAGAGTTGCTGCTCTTCTTTTTTTACAGATTTTTGTTGTAAATAGGTTTCCGAGTAAAGGCCAGGAGTCTTATATTCTTCACCATTAACTGTCCAGTCAAGATTAAAAGTAATTTTTGAATCTAATGATATGTTTTGATTGTCGTAGGTTTCCTCTGAATAGGTATAATCGACATAAATGCCTACACTATCTAGAATCACCTTTTTGATATTCTTAACTTGGACCTTTCCCTTAAAACCATTATAAGCCAAGATTTTTTGCGTTTTTTCCCTGGCTTTTGAGTAAGCATTTGGAAGTGCTCCTGTACAACCAACTAAAAGACTAGAACAAAGGAGGAGAATTGCTAAACGAGAAAGAGTTATGATATAAGGAGTATTTTTCTTCATAGGACATCCTTCCTTTCCTCAATGATTTGTATAAATAAGCACACCAAATCCTTCAAATAAAACGAGCTTTCTTCACTCCTATTATAGCATTTTAAAGCGCTTTCTCATGGTAGTTAGAGGAACAAAATGATTTGAATTCCTCTAGCAAAAAAGCCTGAATCATCACTTCAGGCTTTTCCTCTTAGTTCAAATCGGTTGAGATAATCCTCAATAATCTGTTACTTCTTTTCGGTCATGGACATTGCTTTGCTTGCCCTGACGTGCTTTAAGTACGGCTTCAACGTCTTCAGGGCTAACCCCTGTTTCAACGAGCATAACGGCTAGGTGATAGAGGACGTCTGCTGTCTCGTTGGCAATTTCTTCTTTATCAGCATTTTTGGCTCCAATCACAACTTCTGTCGCTTCTTCGCCAACCTTTTTAAGAATCTTGTCTAGCCCCTTATCAAAAAGGTAATTGGTATAAGACCCTTCTTTGGGATTCTTTTTACGATCTAAGGCTTCCTTATAAAGTGTTTCTAACATAGCTACTCCTATCTGTCTTGTCTGTCATCATATATATCCGTAAAGAAACAGCTGTAGGCTCCTGTATGGCAGGCTGTTCCTTCTTGTTCCACGGCGATAAGCAAGGTGTCCTGATCACAGTCAGTCTTAATGCTTTTAACATGTTGGAAATGACCAGATGTGGCTCCCTTATGCCAAAGCTCATTTCTAGAACGGCTCCAGTAATGCATTTGTTTGGTCTCTAGGGTCAACTGATAGGACACCTCATTCATATAGGCCAACATGAGCACCTGCCCCGTCTTGAAATCGGTCACAATGACTGGTACCAGTCCTCCTTGTTTGTCAAAATCAAGTTTAACCTCTGTCATCGTCTCACCTCAATTCCTGCATTTGCCAAGACTTGTTTGGTTTCGCCTATATTTACCTCACCAAAGTGGAAGATAGAGGCTGCCAGTGCACCAGTCGCTGTTGTCTTTTCAAAGACCTCTACAATGTCCTCAATATTTCCCGCGCCACCAGAAGCGATGATCGGAACATCAACGACTTCCGCCACACGATTTAGCATTTCCAAATCAAAACCAGACTTAGTGCCGTCCTTGTCCATGCTGGTTAAGAGAATTTCTCCAGCCCCCAAGGCGACGACTTCTTGAGCCCATTGGATGAGGTCCCTACCTGTATCCTTACGGCCACCCGCCACAAAAACATGCCAGCTCCCATCAGCCATCTTTTTGGCATCAATCGCAGCCACTACACACTGGTTCCCAAATTTTTGAGCACAATCAGCGATTAGTTGCGGGTTGGCAAGGGCTGAGGAATTGACCGCAACCTTGTCAGCACCAGCTTTAAGCATCTTGTTCATGTCTTCAACTGAACGGATACCACCACCAACTGTGAAGGGGATAAAGACCTGATCGGCAACGCGGCGTACCATGTCAACCGTTGTTTCACGATTGTCTGAAGTCGCTGTGATATCCAAGAAAACGAGTTCATCACAGCCAGCCTCATAGTAAGCACGTGCAGAATCAACAGGATCACCAACATCTGTCAGATTCACAAAATTAACCCCCTTAACGACACGACCGTCCTTGACATCCAAACAAGGAATAATACGTTTTTTAAGCATCTTAACCTCCGAAAGACTTGAGTTGGTCTAATGTGATATTGCCGTTATAGTAAGCTTTACCGACAATGGTTCCTGCCACACCAATCTCTTGTAGGTGATCTAAGTCGGCTACTTCTGCAATCCCACCGGAAGCGATGACTTTGGCGGTTGTGAGTTCAGATACCAAACGTTTGTAGTGATCAAGATTGGGTCCTGTCAGTGTGCCATCTCGATCAACATCAGTATAGACAAAGAGGGTTACGCCCATCTTTTCCATTTCCTTGGCCAAGGTAATATAGTCCACATTGCTGGTTTCCAACCAGCCTTCAGTAGCGACAAACCCTGCCTTGGCATCAATACCTACGACAATTTTATCGGCACCAAATTCCTCTAAAGCTGCTCGAACGAAGTCAGGATTTTTAACGGCCATTGAACCGATAATGATACGGTCGATGCCAACTTCCAAATAGTCACGAATCTGCTCCAAAGTACGGATACCGCCACCAACTTCGATGCCAAGTCCAGAAACCTTCTTGACCTCTGCAATCAAGTCACGGTTAGTGGCACGACCATCAAGGGCACCGTCCAAGTCGACGACATGAATAAATTGAATGCCCGCATTCTTAAAGGTCTTTGCCTGCTCAATAACATCTGGATTGACAACGGTTTGTTGGTTGAAATCTCCTTTAAAGAGACGAACAGCCTGTCCATCCTTAATATCAATTGCTGGTAGAATTTGCATCTCCCCTACCATCCTTTCTAACAAAAAGTCTTTGCTCTCACTAGCTTCTAGGCTTTACATAACCCTGCAAACTTTTCAAGAATACCTAAGCCAATATCCCCTGATTTTTCAGGATGAAATTGAGCCCCATAAACATTGTCTTTATGAATCATGGCTGGCACCTCAATACTGTAGTCTGCGGTAACATCAATGTATTGGCTAGGGACATCTGTGAAATAGCTGTGAACGAAGTAGACAGCTTGGCCATCTAAACCATCTGTCAAAGGGCTGGCTTGCTTAACAGCCAAATCATTCCACCCCATATGTGGGACAGGTTGCTCCTTGCTGGCTGGAATAGGACGGCAGACACCTGGAATAAAGCCAAGACCATC
The DNA here is from genome assembly GCF_000785515.1 of Streptococcus salivarius. Lineage (NCBI taxonomy): Bacteria > Bacillati > Bacillota > Bacilli > Lactobacillales > Streptococcaceae > Streptococcus > Streptococcus salivarius. Next base: position 898,290 of record NZ_CP009913.1, on the reverse strand, counting down.
TGTTTCTTCATGTTCCAGTCCTTTTTGTGTTAAAATCTGCATGCCTAAACAAATTCCCAAAAGGGGAACTCCCTGTGCGACGGCCTCTTTGATAACAGCTACCAAGCCTCTTCGCTCAAGCTCTGCCATAGCCGTTGGATAGGCACCTACACCAGGTAAAATCAACCCATCTGCAGCTAGGATTTTTTCTTTGTCAGCAGACAATTCTGCAGTCACACCGATTTTTTCAAGGGCACGTAGAACATTTGCGGTATTCCCCGCATCGTAATCAATGACGATAATCATAGCATCCCCTTTGTCGAGTTTACGCCGTGAATATCAGGATTGATTGTGATTGCCTCACGCAAGGCACGTCCTGTTGCCTTGAAAAGACTTTCTGACTTGTGGTGATTGTTTTTTCCGTGGAGAATCTTGAGGTGGAGATTCATCTGAACATTGAAAGCCAAGGCTTGGAAAAATTCTTCAACCAGTTCTGTGTCAAAATTACCCAATTTTGGATTATCAAAACTAGCATCAAAGACCAAGAAGCTACGTCCAGACAAGTCTAAACTTGCCATTCCGAGGGTTTCATCCATAGGTACAAAAGCCGTTCCATAACGGTTGATCCCTGCTTTATCGCCCAAGGCCTCTTTAAGAGCTTGACCAAGGACAATACCGACATCTTCAACGGTGTGGTGACTATCAACCCAAAGGTCACCATCAGCCTTCACCACCAAAGACATACGACCGTGGCGGGCAAACAAGGTCAACATGTGGTCAAAAAATCCGACACCTGTTTGAATATCTACTGGTTCTTGAGCATCCAAATTGAGGCTTAACTTAATTTTGGTTTCAAAGGTATTACGTTCAATTTCTGCTTGTCTCATAACTTCTTCCTCTACTCTCTCAATTATTGTCGTTTCTGACTTCAATTGCCTTGGCGTGGGCCTGCAAGCCTTCCGCATAAGCCAAGGTTGTGATATCGTGCTGAGCCTTATTGACTGCTGCCTTATCATATTGCGTATATTGGATACGTTTGACAAAATCGTGCACGCCTAAAGCTGATGAAAAGCGGCTAGTCGCTGTCGTCGGAAGAACGTGGTTGGCACCTGCATAGTAGTCGCCAATTGGTTCGCTGGTAAAGTGACCAAGAAAGACGGAACCAGCATTTTCCACTTTTTCCAAGTAATCATAAGCATTGTCCATAGCAATTTCCAAATGTTCTGGCGCAACCAAGTTCATGAGTTCGAACATGGCATCTGTATCATTGGCAATAATAATACGGCCGTTATTTTCGACAGATGGACGAGCAATCGCCTCACGTGGCAAAAGCTTGAGTTGACGTTCGATCTCATTTTCAACCGCATCAGCCAAGGCTTCAGAATCTGTGACCAAAATGGCACGTGCGCGTGTGTCGTGCTCTGCTTGAGACAAGAGGTCAGCTGCCACATAGGTTGGATTGGCACTACTATCAGCAATGACACCAATTTCTGATGGCCCTGCAATCATATCAATACCGACAATACCGTAAACTTGTTTCTTGGCAGTCGCCACGAAAATATTACCAGGACCTGTAATCTTGTCCACTTTTGGAATTGTTTCTGTACCAAAGGCCAAGGCCGCAACCCCTTGAGCCCCACCAACTTGGTAAATGCTATCCACACCAGCCAATTTTGCAGCTACCAGGATCGCAGGAACAAAATGCTCTTGAGGCGGCGTAATCATAATAATCTCTTTAACCCCAGCAATTTTGGCAGGAATAACATTCATAAGAACTGATGACGGATAAGCCGCAGTTCCTCCAGGCACATAAACACCCACACGATTGATAGGACGGATCAATTGACCACGAATAACACCCTCACTTGGTTGGTCCTCAAAACCAGCCTCCAACTGATGTTTGTGATAAGATTCAATGTTTTCTTTGGCATTAACTAGGGCTTGGTAAACCTCTGGATCAATCTCTTTAAAGGCTTGATCAATCAAGTCCTGTCCAACTTCAAAATCAGTCAAGTCAACCTTATCAAATTTAGCTGAATAGTCACGAAGGGCCTCGTCTCCACGTTTTTTAACGTCTTCAATAATGGCTTGAACCGTGCTTTCAACGTCTCTATTTTCTTTTGACAGTTCCAATTGCTCCTGATAAAGAAGCTCCGCAATTTCTTTATTTGTTCCAGTTAATCGTTTCATTCGAACGGTACCTCCTCGTTCCCTACAAGTGATTCAATCTTACAAATGAATGGTAGAACTTCCTTGTTATTTTTCAAAGAAGCCTTATTAACAATCATTCGTGCTGAAATCCTGCAAATATCTTCATAAACTTTTAAGCCATTAGCAACAAGGGTATTCCCTGTTTCCACAATATCGACAATAGCATCCGCTAGACCAATGACTGGGGCAATCTCAACACTCCCCTGAATTGAAATGATCTCAACATCCTCACCTTTTTGATTAAAATAATCCGTCGCAATGGTTGGATACTTGGTAGCAATACGTTTACGCTTATGGTCATCAGGATTATAGTCTTCTGTTGATGCTACAGAGAATTTACAAAGGCCAAAATTAAGGTCTAACATTTCCAAATAGCCTGTCGGATGTTCAACCAAAACATCCTTCCCGACAATCCCAATATCTGCGACACCATGTCGGACATAGGTGGTCACATCTGGTGCTTTGACCAGGAGAAAACGGAAACGTTTGTCAGGACTTTCGAAAATTAAATTACGGCCCTTATCAGCCATGAAGGACATGTCAAAGCCAGCTTTTTCTAGTAATTTAACTGTATCTTTCTCAATTCGCCCCTTGGTTAAGGCAATTGTGATTTGATTGCTAGTCATCCAAGTCACCTCCAAATTCCACATCATCATGCACTGCTTGATAGACCGAATCAACATCAATCGCCCAACCAACCGCTGTTAACTCGGTAGCACCAAAGCGTTCAAACAGTTTATCGTAACGGCCACCTGATACAAAGGCATCTGGCACCTTATCACCAAAGACCTTAAACATCATGCCTGTGTAGTAAAGCACTGCTGGCAATTGAGCCAAATCAAGCGTCGTCTCTGGGAGACTATCTGCTAGGCGATTGGTTAAGACTTCCAAACTATCCAAGGCCGTCAAAAAGGCTTCACTGTCTGTTAACTGTCTAGCCTTGGTCAAGACATCCTTTGTCTCACCAAAGAGGAAGGGCAACTGCTCCAAAACCTTGTCATATTGACTTGGATTTTCTTTGGTGAATTCCTTGAGGCCTGTGATTGATTTGTCACGGATATAGGCCGCCAGCTCTGCTTCTTTTACAGCTGGAAGGTCTAATTCTTCAAAAATGAGTTGCAAGAGGCGAGCATGTGAAAACTCAAACTTGTAATTTTTGACACCGGCAGCATCCAGAGCCTCTTTAGCAGATATTACAGCTTCTTCCATGGCCTGGTGAACAGGGAATCCTATAATCTCAATACCAGCCTGCGTATGCTCATTGGATAGGCCACGCATCTCCTCATTGTAGTTAAAGACTTTTCCAGAGTAAGAAAATTTAATCGGTGTATGAACTTGTGTCGAAGCAATCACGCGCCCAATTTGGCTGGTAATATCAGGACGTAGGCTAACAAGATCTCCATTTTTATCAAAGAAATTGTAGTTACCATTGTCCACAACATCGCTAAAGACTTCGAAATGCTCTAGGGTTGGTGTCTCAATTCGAAGGAAACCCTTTGTCATCAACAAGTCACAGATACGATGCTCAATCTGATACATGGTACGGGCACGTTTGAAAAGTTTATCGTGCATTCCTAAGGCTAATGTCGTTTTTTTTCATGCTTGTAACTCCTGTATTGTCATTAGTACGCGCTCCATCTCATCCTGAGTTCCAATAGAGATGCGTAGTCTGTCTGAAATACGCTCCACTTTTGGAAAATATCGGACATAAATTTTCTTACTTTGGAGATAGTCAAACAATTGGCCTGCAGTCACTCCGTGCGGTTTGACCAAAACAAAATTGGTTTTTGAAGGAAGAACATCAAAGCCAATAGCTTTCAATTCTTGGCTAAACCAGTCACGTGTGGCCATAATCTTAGCGCAGCTATCTTCATAATAATTCCAAGACTGAACGGCTGCAGTCGCCAAGACTTCCGCAATGCTATCCACACTATAGGGATTGACTGAATTCTTGACGGCATTGATCACAGCCATTAGCTTTGGACTTCCGATGCCATAGCCGACACGCAAGCCTGCAAGTGAGGCGTCCTTAGAAAAGGTCCTTGTGATAAACACATTGTCATACTTTTCTAGAAGAGGTAGGGCAGTCTCCCCACCAAAGTTAATATAGGCTTCGTCAATAATCACAACTACTGACTGATTGGCCTTTACGATTTTCTCAATTTGATCGAGAGGTTTATAAATACCTGTTGGCGCATTTGGGTTAGTAAGGACAATCCCACCATTTTCAACCAGATAATCTTGAGTATCAATCTCAAATGAAGAGTTCAAGGGCACTTCTCTAAATGGGATGCGATACAAATCTGCCCAAACCTTGTAAAATCCATAGGTCAAGTCTGGAAACAAAACGTCTTCCTCGCTATTAAAGAAAGCTAGGAAAGCCATTGACAAAATATCGTCTGACCCATTTCCAATAATCACTTGATCGGCAGGAACACCTAGCTGTTCAGATAAGGCTTGACGTAAAGCCGCTTGATCCAAAGTCGAATACTTACGTAACTGATGGGCATCAAAGGATGCTAAAGCTTGATGGACCGCTGGACTTGGTCCATAGGCATTTTCATTAGTATTCAACTTAATGATATTTTTTTCAGCAGGCTGACTACCTGCCACATAGGGTTCAATCTTTCGTAATCCTTTGATTTCCATAGTTTATCCTTTCTGTTCAACTCCGACCAAGTGTACCGCTAGCTACAAATACTAAAAGCAAGGGTAACAAAAAACGCCCTCGCAAAAACAACTTTTGCAAGGACGTTGGCACGTGGTTCCACCTTAATTCGAACAGGGGTCACCCCCTCTTCCTCATGAAGTCACAAAGACTCACTTGTAACTCCCAGTCTCTAACGGAACCACCCGTCGTACACTACTGTCATCCAGAGTTCGCATACGCTCTCAAGAATGTGTCGTCTTTGATCTCATGCGTTCTCAGCTTCCCGCATTCTCTGTGAAACGATCTGACTTTTTCTATCAACGATTTAGATTTTAGTTTATTTTACCTGAAAATTCAGAACAAAGCAAGTCTTTTTTGTATATTTTTATAAAAAGTTGAAAATCATGTATATTTAATAGCAGTAACAAACCTTTTGAGACTTTCCTTAGGTGATGGCGGACGCGGGTGAAATGATTCTGTGGATAATTCTAGCCATCCAAAAGTTCCATGCCTAAGTTTTGAACCTCATGTCTCAAAAATCCCTAGCGCCGGAAACACGATAGATTCAGGCACTTCCATCACTATAGACAGTCTCGTTCTATCTAAATTCCTATCACAAAAAAAACAGGCTCAGTAATTTTTTATGAAAATGTCTTTAAGCAAATTCCTCATTTAAAATAATTTCTTCATTTTATGATTTGTATATTTATCCTAAATATTTTTTCAATGCAAGACAAAAAGCCTGAAGCACAGCTCCAAGCTCTTATTTTAAGCCAATTTTCTAGGTCTGATAAATCCTGTCATAATACTCAAACAAAGCAGCCCTACAGCAACATACCAATAAGGCATATCCACGCTAGTTGTACGACCTGAAACCTCAACGATTCCCTTAACCAAGCAGGCACTAGCAACAACTGCAATAGACGAATTAAAGAGTAGTTTTGAAAGACGTGTTTTCACCCAAGACATTCCCACTCCTGTTAGCAGATAGATAAGTGCTCCAGCCAATGGGGCTAAAAACATCATACGCATAAACATGGATGATTCCCCGTAAGAGAAACGTTCATAGACAAAGGTAAATAGAAGGCTAAAAATAGTTAAAGCAATGTAAGTGAAAAAGTGTTTGCTGGCTGATTTTTTAGTAACCGATGTAAACAATATCGCTCACCGCCCTTTCTGAAATTTTGTTTCCGTTTGTGGTTGGCTTATTAATGACTTGACCATTGAAGTACATAGTAGATGAGCCACCACCGTCAAGGTTATAAGCTGTCGTCACGCCATAGGATTTCATCAACTCTGCCATTTCATAGAGGGTCAACCCTGACGATTCACTGGTACGACCATCAGAGACAATGACAATATAGTGCACACTGCCATCACTCTCTTCGATGACTCCGATGGCTGTACGTGGATTGTCGGCCATGGCTTGACCAACCTCTTCATTTTCCGATACAGCTATCTTGTCATTTTCAACTAAGGTTGGACCAAAGGCAAAGGTATTGACCACACCTGAATCGACCAATTTTTGAGCCGTTGTATCGCTCTCCTTAAAGGTCTTGAAGCTACCATCTGAGTAGACTGCAAGGTCCTCGTAGTCACTGTTTCGATCAGTATCACGATAGACTTGACCATTTTTAATCACATAACCCGACTGATTAGCGCCATAATAGTCACCATTGATGGCAAAGATTGCATTGTTTTGCTGGGCAATACTTGAAGTAGTGTCAGTGATGTTGGTCCCATAGGTATTTTGTGCCAAAGCCGTTTTAAGGTAATCTGCACTCGAAAGCTGGATATCTGCCACATAGTAAGTGGTATCACTGGTTTTACCTGTTGTGATTTTGATATCCATATTGTCATCTTTATAAGTCGTATCCGTCTTAGTCACCTTACCAGTGCTAGTAGATGCCGTCGACGACGCTGTGGTTGAACTAGTCGTATTGGCCGAAACCGTTGAGACCGCTGAGGGAATGACAAAGACCTTTAAGAGAGAGTAAACATTTGCCCCCATCAGAAAAAGGGTAAAGAGTAAGGCATAGGCATGCCTTTTGAGAAATTTCATAGAAGACCTCCAATTTTGAAAGATAAGATAGAAACCATAAGTTCCTTTTGCTTGACATTAGCATAACAAGCAAAGCTTAAAATCTTCTATAATTCCCACAACAACGCCTTTTCTTTAAGCTTTCCTTAAGAAAAAGACAGCTTCAGTTGAAGCTGTCTTTGCTATATAATCATATCTTCAGTAATGCCAAATTCTCTCAAGAGCTCTTGAATCTTATCAAAGTTCAGACGGAAATGCTCTAATTTATGACCATCAGACCCAATAGAATACTTGCGACATCCCAAATCCTTAACAAGACCTAGGGCATAACGGTAGAGGTCTTCGTGATGATAGAGGTACATACTCTTTGCATTCAGCTCAAAAGCCAAATCATTAGCAATCATTTTCTGGAAAATACGTTTGAGCTGTTCTTCATAAGCTTTTAGCTCATCAACAGTCACGTCAAACAGGCGAAAACCATAGTCAAAGTGGGCCAAAACATCTGCGTCCACACGACCAATAGCGTACTCCAACTTGTCCAGATATTCTTGAATAATGCTTGCCTTATCCATATCAGCTACCTCATCATCAAGATAATCATTGACCCCATTATGGTGAACAGATAAAAGTTTGAGATCATAGTCCTTACCATCCAGAAAGTCTAAAATATCCCTCTCCCTAGGCTGGTAATAACCAATCTCGATACCACGTTTTATACGATTGCCATACTTACGGTTAAGACTTTCAATCTCACGACTATAGGCCTCGTACTCGGGCACATCATCCTGTTTGGTATAAGGATTAGAGAGATCATAATGCTCAGTCGTTACAATCTCCCCATCAAAATGCGTCAAATAGTCAGTAAAGTTCGCATCCGAATCATAAGAATGATGGGTATGCAAATGGTTATCACGAATAGACATAACTACTCCTTATTTTTCAAATACATTTTAAGTTGCTTACGGGCCAACCAAGTCAAACTCACCATGATTCCCTCATAGACAAGAAAGAAAATGACAAAACACTGAAGGAAATACTCTTCTGGCAAAACGTTGATAATCGGGTCCAAGATTGGATTAAAGAGCCAACTGCTATCCCCAGGAAAGAGTGCTTCATGAAAGAGCGTAAAAAACTCATCAAATCCGAGAAAAAGCCCCACAACCCCAATAAGGACCGGCAAGAGTGCTAGACTCATATAAAGTTTAACGTAAAGACCAAAGGTCCCTTTCTTCACATTACGCCAAAGAGAGCTTACTGCTGGATAAGCTAGTAGAATAACAAGCCCCTGTACCAAATGAAAGAGCCACTTCACATCATGGAAATGCTTAAGCCCACTCTCCGACGATGGAAAATCAGGCATGGACAGATGACCAACCCAAGGAAATGTCAGATACTGCATTAGGATATTGAAATTATGCCAGAGCTCTGTCTTGCCAAGAATGACATAGTCCAAAAGATGCATCCAATCAATATCAAAATAATAAAAGCCCCATGCCAGATAAATCGTCACTAGGATAGACAGGGCCAAGAGCCAAATCGGAGTCAGAACAGCCTCAATCTTAGTTCGCATCAAAATCCCACTCCGCTAGACTAGAAAGCACATGGTCTGGTTTTACTGGTAAATTCGCAACTTCTTCCGCCTTGGTAAATCCAGTTGTCACAAGAAGTGTTGGAAAGTCATTTTTAATACCAGCTGTAATATCAGTCAAGTAATTGTCACCAACCACAATAGTTTGGCAACGTTCTGTCCCAAGGATTTCAAGAGCCTTGTTCATGATAATAGCTTTAGGCTTACCAATAATGATTGGTTCCACACGGGTAGCCGCCTCGATAAGAGCTAAGAGAGAACCAGCACCTGGAAGAAGACCACGTTCAGTTGGGATATTCAAATCTGGGTTAGTTCCAATAAATATAGCCCCTTTGTGGATAGCAAGCGTAGCTTTAACCAACATTTCATAAGTGACTTCACGGTCCAAGCCCACCACAACATAAGCAGGATTTTCCTCATCTACCGTATATCCCGCATCCGCAATAGCAGTTTTAAGTCCAGTCTCCCCGATAACATAAACCGTCTTGCCACGATTCATATCGTTCATGTAGTCAACTGTCGCCAAAGTAGCTGTGTAAATGGTCTCAAGAGACGTTTCCAATTCACACTGATTACGCAAAAGCTCTTGCACCATCTCTGGTGTACGCATACTATTATTAGTCACAAAAAGATAGGGAATCTGACGCTTTTGCAACTCCTTAACGAAGGCCTCTCCCTCAGGAATACGGTCCTTGCCCTTGTAAATGGTTCCATCTAAATCAATCAAATAACCTTTATATGTCATCTTACTCGTCTCCTATTTCTTTCCATTGGATAATGGCCTGAGCATGGATATTGCCATCAACACAAATCTGATGTTGACTGCTCAAACTTTCTTGGTCAAACTCATAGCCTGAATAAATCTCTGACCCATGATGAATTTCCTTAACATACTTGAGGTCAATATGGGCTGGTGTGTACTTGGTCAAAAAGTCCAAATCAAAAACATCCAACATCCACTCCAAGTACTTGCTATTATTAACGTGGCCATTCATGTCTAAGTCAAAATAACGCACACGATAAAGCGTCTCAATTGGATTTTCCAAAGCCTTATAGCGAGGCCCTCTAAGCAACTTTTTAGTCTTATCTGCTTCGTAAGGTGCTACCACCTCATCTGGCACTTCTGCTACCTTACGCGTTTCATAATCCATGAGAGCAAAAGTAGTCTTAAAGAGCATAATTTGCTGACCAGTTTCATCTGTGATGTAAAAATTACGGTAACAGAAAATCTTATTATAGGAAATAGCTTCCGTTGTAATGGTCACCTTTTCATTGTAGCGAGGCAAACGGTCAATCTCAATCGCATAGTCTGTCACAATCCAAACCAGACCGTACTTATCAAAAACGTTCTTATCCGTATTTCCCAGAGATTCTGACTGCATACCAGATACTTGCAATGAAAACGCCAATAAGTGCGGTAATTTTACCTGATGCGTGATATCCGTCTCATAAAACGGAATTTGATAAGGAATACTAAATTTTAATCCCATCTAATCCTCCAAGATAAATTGTTCAGCGACACTATCACCCAAAAAGAGTCCTCGTTTAGTCATACGAACCACCTCTGGATCCTTGACCAAGAGCCCATCTTCCTGTAGTTTTTTTACAATGTCTCCATAAGTATCCGCGAATGACAAGCCAAACTTCTCTTCAAAACGTTTAATAGACACCCCCGACTTTTTACGCAAACCAAGGAAGAACTCCTCTTCCATCATCTCTGCCTTAGTCAGATGCTCCTCGTGAAGTCTAGCATGACCATCCTCAGCTATAGCCTTTAGGTAATGCTGGATAGGGCCTCTATTGCGATAACGAACACCATTGACATAACCAGAGGCTCCAGCACCCACACCATAATACTCATCATTATTCCAATACATGAGATTGTGACGACTCTCCATCCCAGGTTTGGTAAAGTTTGAAATCTCGTAGTGCTCAAAACCATTGTTTTCCAACTCTTGGATAATATAGTCAAACATCTCTGCTTCCAAGTCCTCAGTTGGCAGATTGAGCTTACCCCGACGCATCTTATTCATAAAGACCGTGTGATGCTCCAATATCAAACTGTAGAGACTTAGGTGTGGAATATCCAGTTCCAGTGCCTTTCTCACATTTTCCTTGACCTGATCCATGGTTTGACCAGGTAGTGCATAAATGAGATCGATGGAAATATTATGAAAACCAGCAGCCTTTAAGCTATCAATACTTTCATAAATCTGTGCTTGATTGTGACTGCGACCAATTTGACGCAAGTGCTTGTCATCAAAGGTCTGAACCCCTAAAGATACGCGATTAACAGCTGATTGTTTGAGTACTTCAATCTTATCAACCGTCAAATCACCGGGATTAGCCTCAATAGTAAATTCCTCCAACTTAGATAAATCCAAGTTCTTCTGAAGATGACTTAAAAGGTAGTCCAATTGCTCCGCAGAAATAGCTGTCGGTGTACCACCACCAATATAAAGAGTGCGAAGCTCCTTGATATCTAAAAGCTCCCACTCACGAATCAAAGCCCGTAGGTAGTCATCAACGGGCTGATTTTTAATAAAGACCTTAGAAAAGTCACAATAATAACAAATTTGTGTGCAAAATGGGATATGCACATAGGCTGACGTTGGTTTTGTTTGCATGTAACTATTCTACCATTTTTTAAGCAGAAATGAGATCTTGAATGATAAGAGTTGAGGCAAAAAAGAAGCTACCTCTTCAGATAGCCTCTTCCTATTATTTTGTTAATGAGAATGGGAAAGCGTTGTAGTTGCTATAATCAAAGGTTGGTCCCAAGTCTGAAATGAATTGCACTGGCGTGTAGGTTCCATTTTCAAGAATAAAACCAGGCTTAGCTTGGAAACCAGCTCCCCCTAGTCCTGTAATACCAGGAAGCAAGGTTGAAAAATCGCCACCCTCCCAAACGTAGAGATTTCCAGAAATTTGAACGGCTTTTGCTGTTGTTGAGCTTTGACGATAAGGTTCGTAATCCACATTGAAATTTGCCTTTGAAGTGATGTTTCCTTCGGCATCAACTGTAAAACTAATGTCTGTTGCTTGAGGACTCGTACCAGTCCAAGTTCCAACCAAAGCTGCTGGAACAGGAGCGTCACTTTGGGTATCTGCTGTTGCTTGACTAGACTTGTTTGACTCAGATGTAGCACTACCACTTGTCCCTGCTTGACCATCATTTTCAGCTGTAGCTTGACTTTTTGCAGAGCTAGATTCAGGAGCACTCACTTCTTCTTGACCTTGAGAATCCTTTGAAGATGAAGCTTCTGTCTTTGCCTTTTTAGCAGACTTCTTCTCAGATGTTTTTGTTTTAGCAGATGACTTCATTACTTTAGAAGTTGAAGTTGTAGATGATGCTGCAGTGTCTTTTTCTGACTTAGAGCCACATCCGACAAGTGCTGTAGAAACAGCTACAGACAACAAAACAAGGGAACAAACACGGATCACTTTTCTTTTCATTTTCATAAACCTCTTTTCTATATGTCTATTATATATATTTTATTACAAAAATCAAGTATTTTATGTAATTTTTGTAACGTTTATGTAATTAATTGTATCACTGTCATAAGTTAATGTCGTATTTACAAGTAAAAAAAGCCCATCACTCCTAGAGGAATGATAGACTTCTGCATCTTATTTAGGTACTTCTTACCTGCTAGAGGTATCCTAATTACTATTTGTCTTCTCTTTCAATATAACCCGTATAGAGGGAAGGTTGGATCTATCCTCCAAGACAATAATGCGCTTGCCACCATCTACAACGACATAATAGTATGACTTTCTCGCATTGTGGTAGATGTCATTAACACTCTTAGCCTGATAACCATGTGACTTAAGAGACTTCTGTATTTTAGCAAACTCTTTTTGCACCTTACCATTATCTACGCTGCCTGATTGATCCGCCAGATATTCTTTTAAAGGCTTAGCAATTAAGATATCTAAAGGCTTAGCAATTAAGATATCTATATCATCAGAATCTGTAGTCATAACACCATTTTCAGAGATAGTCAATTCTCCTTCTGATTCATCTTCATCATCATATGTCTTCCATTTTCCAACAAAGTCTTTTGGAACCTCTGCCTTATAAAAAAGACATCTCTTTTTAAATTCTTTAGTGTTTGATCCGTGGGAAAATACTTCTGATAAGCCTATGTCTAAAATGACATTTGTCCCATCCCTCTGAATCAGATTATAGTAGCCAAACCATCCCGTCTTAACCAGTATGATTTCTTTGGTCTGTAATTGATATTTCTTGTCAAAATCAGCAATAGTTTTTAGTTTTGAATTACTGACATCTTCTAAACGTACTTCAAACTTCTGTCTAACTTTATTACCAATAGAAATTTCTGTGATTTCTTCTTCCGGATAACCAGCAACGAGTTTTGACTTCTTTCCATTTAACTCATAAACAAGAGCGGTATTGTTACCATTTACCCACAAGCCACCCAAGTTTGTTCCTTTGGAAGAAAACAAAAAGAGGCCAAGACTTGTTGCTACAACAAGAAATAAAGCAATCCCAAGACCAATAAAAGTCTTCTTGCCAAACTTTTTCTTCTTAACAAAGACCATTTGTTGTGAATAAGCTGGGTTGACCATTTGACCAGTCATTTGATTTGGTAAAGGCATGGCTCCTTCAGTCACAGACTTTCCATTGTTAGAAAAAGTAGCTTGTTTTCCTTCCATAACAAATTCACCATTTAGAAGGGCTTGCTGACACTCCTGAATAGTGGGCTTACGATTATTAATCGCTTCAAAATATTCAATCCATTCTTTTCTATTCATCATCTCTCCTAAGATTTCTTAATAGAAAAATCTATCACTAGCTTGGAAGTGATAGATTTTCCAATTATTTAAGCACTTCTTGTGTCTTAGCGTAGTTAGCTTCAACAGCTTCTTTTTCGGCTTTCCACCAGTCTTGGTTATCTGTGTACCACTTGATTGTTTCTTCCAAACCTGATTCAAAGTTTGTAAATTGTGGTTCCCAACCAAGTTCTTCACGCAATTTTGTTGAGTCAATAGCGTAACGCAAATCATGACCAGCACGGTCTGTTACACGATCGTAAGCATCTTTTGGTTGACCCATTTTTTCAAGGATGAGTTCAAGAACTTCCTTGTTGTTCTTTTCACCATCGGCACCAATCAAGTAAGTTTCACCGATACGACCCTTAGTGAGGATAGCCCAAACACCAGTTGAGTGGTCGTTAGTGTGGATCCAGTCACGGACGTTTTTACCTTCACCATAAAGTTTTGGTTTAATTCCTGACAAGATATTGGTGATTTGACGTGGGATGAATTTTTCGATGTGTTGGTATGGTCCATAGTTGTTTGAGCAGTTTGAAATAGTTGCCTTAACACCAAATGAACGCACCCATGCTTTAACGATAAGGTCTGAAGCAGCCTTAGTTGATGAGTATGGTGATGATGGGTTGTATTTTGTCTCTGCTGTGAATTTTTCACCAGGACCTTCACCGTGTCCAGGGAGATCTTCGCGCAATGGAAGGTCACCATAAACTTCGTCTGTTGACACGTGGTGGAAACGAATATCGTATTTACGAGCAGCTTCCAAAAGTGTGTATGTACCAATAAAGTTTGTGTGGATAAATGGTGATGGGTCGTTCAATGAATTATCATTGTGGCTTTCAGCCGCATAGTGGACGATAGCATCAGCCTTAGCAGCCAATTTATCAACCAATTCAGCATCAGCAATATCACCAACAACCAATTCAACACGGTCACCAAGGATTTCTTCAATGTTAGCACGGTTACCAGCGTAAGTGAGTTTGTCAAGGACAGTCACATGTACGTCTGGATGATTGTTGTAGACATAGTGTACAAAGTTTGAACCGATGAAACCTGCGCCACCAGTTACGATGATGTTTTTATATTCAGTCATTTTTTCTCCAAAAAATATTGTTTTTTCTTAATCGTTCCTTAAATCAATCTTTTTTAGCTTTCCTTAGGTGAGTACGGACGTCAGCGAACTTCGAAGAAGTTCCATGACTAAGTTTTGAGCCTAATGTCTCAAAACCTCCGAGCACCTGAAACACAATGGTTCAGGTGCTTTTCTCACGGCGGAAAGCTAATCATATAGCTCGCTTCGCTCGTTTATAACAAAGCTAAAAACTATATAATGATTTTCTTAATTGTTTTAAGAGCTATATTCTTACAAATCCTCTGGTTTGAGGGGTTTAACGTCTTTGAGCAATGGGTGATTTTTATCTGCTTCTGAGACTTCTGCTTCTTCCAAGTTTTCCCACTTGATATCAAGGCTTGGGTCAGCGTAGTTGACAAAGGCGTATTTAGGTTTAAGTTCAAGTGCCCAGTAATCGTTTACGAGGTAGCTATAGGATACTTTGTCAGACAAAACTTGGAAACCATTGGCAACACCACGAGGAACAAAGATTCCTTTTGAGGCATCAATCACTGTTTGGTAAGTATTTCCAAACGTTTCACCTTCACGGAGGTCAACCCAAGTTCCAAGAACCTTTCCTTCATCTGCTACTGAGATGTATTTATCCCAAGGCTCAGCGTGCAAGCCACGCAAGACATTTTTACGTGAGAAAGAAACGTTATTTTGCAATTTTCCTTCTGCAAAGAATGACTCTGGAAAACCAAGTGGCAACATCTTTTCCTTTTGGAAGTTTTCTTTAAACCAGCCACGGTTGTCCCCATGTACTGGAATATCAAATTCAAGCAGACCTGGGATAGCATCAATCTTGCGGGCAGCTAGTTCTTTACCAAAAAATTGTTCAGTCATTATGCTTCTCCAATCAAACGGAGCAAATATTGTCCGTATTCGTTTTTCTTAAGTGGTTGTGCCAATTCAAGAACCTGTTCTTTAGTGATATAACCCATGCGATAGGCAATCTCTTCAAGGTTAGCTACTTGGACATTTTGCAAACGTTGAACTGTCTCGATGTACTGAGCAGCTTGCAAGAGACTTTCGTGAGTGCCTGTATCCAACCAAGCAAAGCCACGTCCCATAAGCTCAACAGAGAGGTCTCCACGTTCTAGGTAATCCTTGTTAACATCCGTGATTTCAAGTTCGCCACGAGGGCTTGGCTTGATATTTTTGGCAATTTCCACAACATCATTGTCATAGAAATAAAGACCAGTTACAGCAAAGTTTGATTTTGGATGCTCAGGTTTTTCCTCGATAGAGATGGCATTCATATTGTCGTCAAACTCAACAACTCCAAAACGTTCTGGGTCCTTAACTTGATAACCAAAGACTGTAGCGCCTTTTTCCTTAGCTTCAGCACGTTGAAGCATGGCAGAAAGACCATTGCCATGGAAAATATTATCCCCAAGGACAAGTGCAACACTATCGTCACCAATAAAGTCTTCACCAATGATAAAGGCTTGAGCCAATCCATCTGGACTTGGTTGTACTGCATAAGAAAGTGAAATACCGAACTCAGAACCATCACCAAGGAGCTCTTCAAAACGTGGAAGGTCCTGTGGCGTTGAGATGATGAGGATTTCCTTAATACCAGCCAACATAAGCGTTGAAAGTGGATAGTAAATCATTGGTTTATCGTAAATCGGCATCAGTTGTTTTGATGCAGCACGTGTCAATGGATACAAACGTGTCCCTGAACCGCCTGCAAGAATAATACCTTTCATAAGAAGGCTCCTTTTTTCTCTAATATATTACCTATATTTTAGCATTTTTCAGCCCTCTTGTCACGGTAAACCCTATGTTCTTAAGCTTTCATTAAGAAAATCACAAGTGTCCATTTTCTTAATGCAATCAAAAAAGGATTTCACTTGAAACCCCTTCGATTGAAGATAATATCTCGCAATATTCCCCTTGGGGAGCGTGATTATCATCCTCTTAGTGTCGTTGTGCACTCATCCAGTCAAAGATACTGTTATAAGTTTGTCCATTGACACTGGCACGAGAGCCACCTCCATTGGTTGGATCAGTGGCTACCATACCACTGTAACCATCCCAATTTTTCGTATTTTCAGGATGCTGAACGCCAATCACCTGGTCATGGAAGAAATAAATCCAAGCCCAATGCCCATCATACTCTGTCCCAGGAAGATCAGTCCCAGTAGCTGTTTCAAAATATGAGAACCACTTGTTAGTAGCTCCAGAGGTAATCAAGCTCTTATATAAAGGCAAGACACTATTTTCTGGTTGTACTGTTGCGTCTGCCTTTGTGTGAATCAACCACATAGGCTGGTTCTTCAGTTTATCAATTCCAGATTGGTCAACAGTTAGTGGCGCTGCAATTGGAACGAGTGCTGCAAAATAATCTGGATAGGTTGCTCCCATGGTCAAAACCATACCACCACCATTTGAAACTCCCGCAAGATAGATTCGTCCCTTATCTACCTCAGGGTGATTAGCTAGGTAGGTATCAATGGTCTCTTTGAGTTGGGCTGCATTATCTGACCCCCAAGGTGTCTGGGTTTGAACAGCTAAAACATTAACCCCACGCGCCTGATCACCAGTTGTTAAGAAATGGCCTTGAATCTCAGGCTGGGTAAGCGCATAGACGTCATTTGAAAGAAGCGGAATATTCATGTCTGTCCCTCTTTCACCAATGCCGTGTAACCAGACTATCAATGGTTTGGTGCTATTTCCCGTACCGGTCTGGGCACTATAAGCCGCATACTGCATGTTACCTACCTGTCCTCGCTCGTCGAAAACTTCCGTCGTTGGCATCAAACGATTGTTGATGGCATCTTGCTCAGATGAAACCATCTGTGACTGACTACTACCCTCTGCCACTACTGACAAATCTTTCATCGACACCATATAACTTTCCAGCCATTGATTGGTCCAAGTAGAAAGGTTAAAATACATAGGTTCAGCATTCCCACCCATGTTGTAGCGATTATAAGACGGCAGGCTCAATTCAAGCGTCACGTACTTACTGTTGTCATAATAGACCACATGCCCCCGATCATCAGACACATAAGAGTTCGTTACCTGACGACTGACCCCTGCTGTTGTAACCTGAGTTGAGCTGTGAACAACCTCTGGCGTGACCTTCTGATTAAATTCAAAAATGACTTTGGTTACAGCCGGTCCAAACTCATAACTTTCTAGAACAATACTTGTCTTTGTCACAGCCAAGTCTTCTGCTGCCCCTGCTTTGACAGACAGGCCTAAACTGATGGCTAGCAAAGTAACAATGACTGTCACATATACTTTAACTTTTTGGAACATAGTCCCTCCCCTTTTTTATTAGTATTCACCTACAATCGATGAACAGTTACTATTTTATCATCTTCTAATTAAATAAGAAATAGATATGATGAGCTCTAATAAAAAAAAGAATCAGCTAGCATCCCTCAATAAAGAGAAATAGCTAACTGATTCATAAATTTCAATATATTGGAGGGCTTTAATACTATTAGTCTTTTTTCTTAACGTACTGAGCCACTGGATAGTCTGCACTGTCCAAACTACCAGGTCGGTTCATGGCCAAATCAACCAGATTTTTTCCAATCAGTGGCCCCGTCGTAAGCCCTGAAGATCCTAAACCTGAGGCGACAAAGACACCCTCAAGTTCTGGAACTTCTCCAAAGAAAGGTGAGAAATCACTCGTGTAGGCTCTAGTTCCCACACGTTCTGAGATGGACTTAGCCGTACTTAAGTCAGGGAAATAGGTCTTAGCCTCTTCCTCCAGACTTGCAAGTACAGTCTCATCAACTGTCAAATCAAAGCCTTGGTCATTTTCATGGCTGGCCCCTACCGAAATCTTTCCACCAGCAAAAGGAATGACATCCAATTCGCCCTCTGGCATCAGAACAGGTAATCTACCAGTATCCAGGCCCTCAAAGAAATAGTCACGCAATTGCCCCTTTTGGGGGCGAACATCTACTTCAAAACCAAGGGGTTCAAGCGTTTGACCTAGCCAGGCACCACAAGAGAGAATGACCTTGTCAAAAGTTTGCCCATTAATCTCGTAAGTGCCATTATCAAGAGGAGATAGTGTGACTAGACCCTCTACCTTTTCAAAACTAGAGGCCTCAATCAAAGTCGCTGTTAATTCTGCACCCTCCACTCTGGCACCTCCAGAAGCATAGAGATAACGGTCAAATCCAGTAAATTCCGGGAGGTCGACAGCATTTTTTATAGAGAGTTCACCAATAATGGGTGATTCTTCTAGCCTAGTTTCTGCATGCTGATACAAACCGTCCAACTTACTATCATCTTTCTTGAGAAGGGCTACACCAGACTGATCATAGAAGCTCGTGTCATAACCATCATTTTCAAGATCTGAAACTAAATCTTGGTAAAAATCGGCTCCCAAACGGGCCATTCGATACCAGGCCTTATTACGACGCTTGGAAAACCAGGGGCTGATAATCCCTGCTGCCGCCTTGGTTGCTTGCCCAAGACCATGATCAAATACTGTAACCTCTACGTCTTTTTCTTTTGATAAGTAGTAGGCAGCCGTTGAGCCGACGATACCTGCACCAACAATTGCAATTTTCATTTTTTACTCCATCTATTTGAAAAGAGCTGAGTCCTATATCAATAGGCACAGCTCTTTAGTATTTTTAACCTAAGGCCACGTCCATGACCATCATAACAACAAAGCCAACCATGAGCCCCAAGGTTGCGACGTCAGTATTACCATTGGTTTGTGATTCAGGAATCAATTCCTCCGTTACCACAAAGATCATGGCACCTGCCGCAAAAGCCAAAGCATAAGGAATAATCGCCATCATCCACATGACAAGAGCAGCTCCCATAACAGCCCCTATAGGCTCCACGATGGCTGACATAGATCCCCAATAAAAGGCCTTGATACGAGATTTTCCATCTGCTCGAATGGGAATAGAGAGGGCTGCACCTTCAGGGACATTCTGCAAACCAATACCGATAGCTAGGCCAATGGCTCCCATAAGACCAGCAAGTGTCATATTCCCACCAGCTAGGGCACCAAAGGTAACACCAACCGCCAATCCCTCTGGAAAATTATGAATCGTGATAGCCAAAAAGAGCAGGGCTGTCTTGGACAACTTTTTCTTACGAGGTTGAATCCCTTCTGCTTTTGAGATGTCATTTCCCAAATGCAAATGTGGAACGACAGCATCAATCAAACGAAGGGCAACACCACCAAGCAAGAAGCCAGCTGCTGCAGGAAACCAGGACCATTTCCCATAGCCATTTTGAGTCGCATAAGTTAAAGAGGGATCCAAAAGTGACCAAAAAGAGGCCGCAATCATGACACCAGCTGCAAAGCCCATCATGATATCTAATAATTTACGACTAATATTCTTGAAGAAGAAAACAATGGCCGAGCCGACAATGGTACAGCCCCAAGTAAAAAGACCAGCAAGCAAGGCCAAAAAGACCACATTTTGATGTAGAAGCCAAGTCACAGACACATCCTCCTACAAATGGTCAAAAGGATTTGTTGAGGACTGACTTTCAAGTATGATCACATTCCAATCATGCTCACGTTTCCAAGCCTCAAGTTTCTCAGCAATCTTTGAAATAAAGAGGGCTTCAATATGGTGCCCAGGGTCAATAGCCAAGAGACCATTAGTAATCATTTCTTGCCCTGTATGGTAGTAAACATCACCAGTGATAAAGACTTGTGCGCCCTTTTTCAAAGCATCCTTGTAAAATCCTTGACCACTACCCCCACAAATAGCCACACGGCTAACAAGAGGATTATCATGGTCATAACGAACCAAGCGAACACTGTCCAAACCAAAAACTGCTTTTACTTTAAGAGCAAGTTCTTCAATAGTCTGAGGCACGATATCACCTACTCGACCGATTCCATGATTTTCAGAAGTCTGCGTTAAATAAGTGGTGTCTTTAATATCAAGTAAGTCACAGAACCAATCATTAAGCCCATTATTAACGACATCAATATTAGTATGACTCACATAGACTGCAATATCATGCTTAACCAGGTCAAGTAAAATATCTCGGTCAGGCGAAGACACCAAATCCTTAACTGGACGAAAAATTGGAGCATGTTTAGCAATAATGAGGTCCACACCTTTTTCAATGGCTTCGGCTACCGTATTCTCACGAACATCCAAGGTAACCGTGACCTTCTGAATCTCTTTGTCCAGACTACCAATCTGCAAGCCAACCACATCACCTTCCATAGAAAGCTCCTGTGGACAAAATTCTTCATAAGTCTTAATAAGTTCACTAGCTAACATGATTCAAAACCTCCTTAATGGTTTGAATTTTATCTTCAATAGCTGTACGATCAGCCTGATTGGCCAGTGGAATGGATCCTAAAGCAATCTCTAATTTATTGATTTCGCGTTGCCATTTGAGCTGGAAAACCTGAGATTGGTCTTTCATGAGATGAGGACCAAAACGCACTTCCTTGTCCGAAAGGCTCATGTGACCAGCTTCTGCCACCATGATTTCGTAGTATTTGCCATTTTCAGTCATGATAGACTCTGCAATAATCTCAAAACCATTTTGCATCAACCAGATACGGATATCATCTTCACGATTATTTGGTTGTAAAATCAGACGGTCTACGCCCTTAAGTTTGTCCTTTCCAGCATCAAGGATATCCGCAATAAGACGTCCTCCCATACCACAAATCGTGATAGTGGTTACGTCATCAGCAGGCTCAAAGGCAGCCAAGCCATTAGCCAAGCGCACCTCGATTTTATCTTGGAAACCAGAAGCTGAGACATTAGCAAGAGCAGATTCATAGGGCCCTTTTACCACTTCTCCAGCAATAGCTGAAGTAATCAGACCTTTTTCAAGTAAATAAATCGGAAGATAGGCATGATCACTGCCTACATCCAAGAGTTTTGCGCCTTTGGGAACATAGGTTGCTACATCCTTAAGGCGTTGAGATAATTGTACGTACATGTTTCATCTTTCTATTTTTTTAAGTCTCTTCAATTATATCAAAAAAGGAGGTTGGTAAGAAATGCTTTTAACACATTTCCTAACAACTTCCTTTTTGCTTATACTTTCTCGCCTGTAAAGACGAAGAATTTAGAAATAATATAGTTCAATACAATGATAAGGACCTGAGAGAAGAGGCTCTCGATACCGTTTACCCAAGCATGACTATGACCAACAAATTGACCAATAATTTCTGGATAGGTATCGACCAAGAAATAGGCCAGAGCCAAATCCAAGACCAAGGTCAATAGGCGAGCACCCACGAACTTAACAAAGCGCGTAACCATACCTGTCTTTTCCTGATTAAAGACAAACATGTCATTTGTAAAAAAGGCAAAGATTATGGCAATCGCATTCGCTAAGACTGCTGAAAGTGTTCCTTGTTGGGTAAACTGGAAAATCAAAGTACGACTGACCATATAGACCAAAGTTGCCAAGACACCAAAGAAAAGGTACTTGAAAACTTCGGTGGCCATGAAGGCTCTGAGCTTAGCTATCATACTTAGTCCAATCCAATTTCTGCACGAACAACATCAGCAATCGTATCAACATAGTAGTTCACTTCATCATCTGTTGGGGCTTCTGCCATAACACGAAGAAGAGGTTCAGTACCACTTGGACGAACCAAGATACGTCCATTTCCATCCATCTCAGCTTCCATTTTTTCAATGATAGCGGCAATTGCAGGAACTTCCATAGCCTTATCTTTCATGCTATTTTCCACACGGATATTAACCAATTTTTGTGGATAGATGGTCACTTCTGAAGCCAATTCAGACAAGCTCTTACCTGTTTCAACCATGACTTTAGTCAATTGGATAGCTGTCAATTGACCATCACCTGTTGTGTTGTAATCCATGATAATAACGTGTCCAGACTGTTCACCACCAAGGTTGTAGCCGTTTTTACGCATTTCTTCGACAACATAACGGTCACCAACAGCTGTCACTGCCTTGTTAATGCCTTCGCGGTCAAGTGCCTTGTGGAAACCAAGGTTTGACATAACTGTTGTTACAATAGTATTTTTAGCCAACTCGCCTTTTTGAGACAAATGTTTACCAATGATATACATCACCTTATCACCATCAACAATATCGCCATTTTCATCAACAGCGATGAGACGGTCACTGTCACCATCAAAGGCAAGACCAATAGCTGAGCCAGTTTCTTTAACCAAGGCTTGCAACTGCTCTGGGTGTGTCGAACCAACACCAGCATTGATGTTAAGGCCATCAGGTTGGTCACCAATAACAGAGATTTCTGCGTTCAAGTCAAGGAAAATGTTACGTGCAGATACCGCAGCTGCTCCATTAGCCGCATCCAAGGCAACTTTCATGCCACCGAGGTCAACACCTGTAGCCACCAAGAATTTTTCGTATTTACGAAGACCCTCTGGATAATCCACAAGTGTTCCAAGTCCCTCAGCTGAAGGGCGTGGAAGCGTATCTTCTGCAGCATCGAGAAGGGCTTCAATTTCCGCTTCACGCGCATCATCCAATTTAAAGCCATCGCCACCAAAGAACTTGATACCATTATCAAGAGCTGGATTATGGCTGGCTGAAATCATAACACCAGCACTTGCATTTTCCGTACGGACCAAGTATGAGACGCCAGGTGTCGCAAGTACTCCAAGTTTGTAGACTTCAATACCCACTGAGAGCAAACCTGCTACTAAGGCAGATTCCAACATCTCACCAGAGATACGTGTATCACGTGCCACAAAAACTTTAGGACGGCCAGTCTCATGTTGGCTAAGCACATAACCACCAAAACGACCTAATTTAAAGGCCAATTCAGGCGTAAGTTCAACGTTTGCTTCTCCACGAACACCGTCTGTTCCAAAATATTTACCCATAATTCTATTATTAGTGCTTAAGCACTAAATCCTCCTTAAACTGTGATGCTGTTTAGCAAGAGTCAATCTAGTGAAATCTATCTAGACAATCTAACTTTATAAGATTTCGCCAATATTTTCAACCCTTGATTTTAAACATTTTTAATTGGTTACATTTTTATGAGATTAGTCCCTCTCAATCCCATCCATTATACATGAATTTGAGAAAAATGTAACTCCCCTATTTTTGCGTGACTTTTAAGTTAACCTTAACAGTGCCAGGCTGAACCGTAACACCTTCTGCCTTAAGGTCTATTGTTTTTGAAGTGTCCTTAGTCACTTGGCTAATGTCCACAGGGACTGTAATGCTATCAATCTTATCCATAGCTTCTTGGCTACCAACAATAGTCACATGTCCACGATTAAAGCTATAGCTGATACTAGACACATTGCTAGCCTTATCTCCAGTCAGTTCGACCTTAACAGGAACAGATTTGCTTAATTTTCGCAAACTAATCTTGGCATGCACCTTAGCTGGTGAGATTGAACTTGCTAGGACTGTTCCATTTGTCGAAACTGCTTGAAGGACCAAGTTCCCATCATAATCTTCAGACAGGTTGGAATCGCCTTCCAATACTGCTTGAACATGATCAATCTGGTTAATGATATCTTCACTCGAAGTCACCTCTACCTTGGTTGCATCCAGGCTAACTTTTTTAACTTCATAGCCATTTGCTAACTTATCTGATGTGATGTTAGCTACGACGTCAAAGGTCTTGCTGGCTTTTTTACCAATAGTCGCTGTCAAGGTTGATGGCGATACTTGCGCAGACATTCCAGCTGGAAGATCCTTAACCTGAATAGGTACTCGACTGGTTCCTTGACCCAGATTCGACAAATCAGCAACTAATTTAAAGTGACGCGTATCACTACTTGTCTCAGTCGTTAAAGCCAGCTGTGTTGTCGCTGTCAAATAGACTTCGGCATCATAGGAATAACCACTGATAAAGTATTTATCACTATCATATTTAATATCCACAGGAACCGACTCAACGGTTTGTGTAAAGGTATTAGATGCACTTGAACTATTGTTTTTATTTTGCGTATTTCCCGACCATGCCGTGAAAAAGAGTACCACAGCAAAGAAGAGAGCAACTAGCATCTGCCATAAACGATCGTTTTTAAAGAAATTTACGAAACGCTTCATTTTTTACTACCTCCAATCCAACGTTGGAAGAATGACTGACGTGGTTCTTGTTCTTTCAACAAGATAAGACTCAACTCTTGTTCAAATTCTTGAACCGAGAGATCATGGATGAAATTCCCCTTGTAAGCAATTGAAATCGCACCAGTTTCCTCAGACACAACAAAAGTCAGTGCATCTGTCTGTTCTGAAAGACCAATAGCAGCCCTATGTCTAGTTCCAAACTCTTTGGAAATCTTATTAGATTCCGTCAATGGCAGATAAGAACAAGCCGTCGCAACCTTGTTATCTCTGATGATAACAGCCCCATCATGAAGCGGTGTATTTGGGATGAAAATATTAATTAACAGTTCCCCAGTCACCACTGCATCAAGTGGAATACCCGTCGCAATCTGCTCTTGTAAGGTCTGAGTCTGTTCAATAGAAACCAGCGCCCCAATCTTACGAGGACTCATGTACTTAACAGCTTTAACGAAGGCTTGAACCAACTTCTCATCTGAGCTAACCTCTTTATTTTGCAAAAAATGCTGAGGCGTACGTCCAAAGGTTTCAAGCGCAGAACGAAGCTCTGGCGCAAAGATTACAACCGCCGCAATGGCTCCATAGTTGATAACCTGATTCATCAAATAAGAAATCGTCGTGAAGCCTATAAAATCAGAAATCAGTTTGACTAAAATAAATAAGACAACCCCTTGAACAAGGGTCATAATTTTTGTCCCTCGTAGGGCCCTAATAAAGCGATAAATTAAAAAAGCAACAATCAATATGTCCAAACTATTGACGACAACTTTCAGCGGACTATCAAAGAGTGACCGCCAAAAATCAATATCAATGGACGAAAGTATTCCCATACATATCACACTTTCTTTTAATTTTTAAACAGTTTCTATTATACCACGAATTCTAACTATTTTGAGACTACAATCACTACTTTTTGTGATAAAATAAATTCATGACTATGAAAACTACCATGGGAATTCTAGCGGGAAAAGCTAGCCATTTCGTCCTTTCAAAATTGGGACGTGGCTCAACCCTGCCTGGAAAAATCGCCCTTAAATTTGACAAAGATATTTTAGACACTTTAGCCAAGGATTACGAGATTGTTGTTGTCACTGGAACCAATGGTAAGACTCTGACAACAGCTTTAACAGTAGGAATTCTTAAAGAAGCTTTTGGTGAGATTGTGACCAACCCTAGTGGGGCCAACATGATCACAGGAATCACTTCTACTTTCCTAACAGCAAAAAAAGCCAAGTCTGGTAAGAAAATCGCTGTCTTAGAAATTGACGAGGCTAGCCTTCCAAAAATCACTGAATACATCACTCCAAGTCTTTTTGTCTTCACAAATATTTTCCGTGACCAAATGGACCGCTATGGTGAAATCTATACCACTTATCAGATGATTCTAGATGGTGCTGCTAAGGCACCTGAGGCTACTATTTTGGCCAATGGAGACAGTCCTCTTTTCAATTCTAAAGAGGTAGTCAATCCCGTGCGTTTCTACGGTTTTGACACTGAAAAACATGATCCAGAGCTGGCTCATTATAATACTGAAGGTATTGTCTGCCCTAAATGTGAGAGTATTCTTCAGTATCGCCTTAATACCTACGCTAACTTGGGTGACTATGTGTGCCTTAACTGCGACTTCCACCGTCCAGAATTAGATTATAAGCTGACAGAGTTGACTAAAATCACCAACACTACTTCTGAATTTGTCATTGATGGACAAGATTACAAGATTAATGTCGGTGGTCTTTATAACATCTACAATGCCCTTGCTGCTGTTTCTGTCGCTGAATTCTTCGGAGTGGCTCCAGAGCAAATCAAAGCTGGTTTTGATAAGAGTCGTGCTGTCTTTGGACGCCAAGAAACCTTTAAGATTGGTGACAAATCATGTACCCTCGTACTAATTAAGAATCCCGTAGGAGCTAGCCAAGCTCTTGACATGATTAAACTTGCAGATTATCCATTTAGCTTGTCAGTCCTTCTTAATGCTAACTATGCTGATGGTATTGACACCAGCTGGATTTGGGATGCCAACTTTGAAAGCATTCTCGAGATGGATATCCCTGAGATTAATGCTGGTGGTGTTCGCCATTCTGAAATTGCTCGCCGCCTTCGTGTGACTGGCTATCCAGAGGATAAGATTACGCAAGCAGAAAAACTTGAAGATATTATGGCCTTGATTGAAAAACAAGATTGCGATCATGCCTATATCTTGGCGACCTATACTGCCATGCTTGAATTCCGTGATATTCTTGCTCAACGTCATGCTGTCGGAAAGGAGATGAACTAATGACCTATACTTCACTCAAATCTCCAGAAAATCGTGACTACACCTATGACCTAAATGTTGCCCACCTTTATGGTAATCTGCTCAATACCTACGGTGACAACGGTAATGTCCTTATGATCAAATACGTGGGGGAGAAACTTGGTGCTAAGATGACCTTCGACATCGTTTCAGTTGGAGATGACTTTGACAAGGACCACTACGACATGGTCTTCTTTGGAGGTGGTCAAGACTACGAACAATCTATCGTTGCCAAAGATCTCCCATCTAAACGTGATGCCATTGGTCAATTCATCCAAGATAATAAAGTAATCCTAGCCATCTGTGGTGGTTTCCAACTTCTTGGACAATATTATATCCAGGCTAACGGTGTCCGTATTGATGGTATCGGCGTCATGGGCCACTACACCCTTAATCAAGAAAATAACCGTTACATCGGTGATATCAAAATCCATAACGAAGAGTTTGATGAAACTTACTATGGTTTTGAAAATCACCAAGGACGCACCTTCCTTTCTGAGGATGAAAAACCACTTGGAAAAGTGGTCTACGGTAATGGTAATAACAAGGAAGATGGTACTGAAGGTGTCCACTATAAAAATGTTTATGGTAGCTACTTCCATGGACCAATTCTTTCTCGTAACGCCAACCTCGCCTACCGTTTGGTCACAACTGCCCTTCGTAACAAATATGGCCAAGACATTAAATTGCCAAGTTACGATGACATTCTCTCAAGTGAGATTGCAGAAGAATACGCAGATACTAAATCAAAAGCAGAATTTGAGAAATAATTCTATGACATAGCAAAATAGCGAAACCCTAGGGTTTCGCTATTTTTTCATATCTATTTCCAAAGACGTCTTTTCTTCAATCTATCTTCAATTTTACGATTATCAATTCTTAAAATGGCAATCATATCAAACAAGAGCCAAGTTCGTTTAGGATAAACAATGTATTTTGGAGACCATATTGGAGAGAACTTTTCCTTATAACGTTGGAGTCCACTAAAAGAGTAAAAACGCTGGGCAAAGACATAGACCAAATTGGCAACCTTCTCTTCCAAGAAGCTATCTTCTTCAGTACCCACATTCGCGAGTGGAGCCATTCCCATATCAAAGTATTGCTTTCCTTCCGCTTGGAAGTACTGGAAGAGTTTGACAAAGAGGTAATCCATGATGCCTTCAGGTGCCTTTTCAAAATCATAACGCATAAGGTCAATCGTCGCCACCCGTTTGTTTTTGGTTGGCATGATATTAGCAAAGGCTACAATTTCTCCTTCCTCACTCTCCACAATAGCAATCGGTGCCTGCTGCAGATAGGCTTCATCAAAGAAACCAAGAGAGAAGCCCTTCTCCTTACGACCGTTAAGCCAAATATCTGAGACAGCCTTCATTTCTTGCATCTGAGTCTCTGAAAATGGAGGATCAAGCAATTTAAACTGGAAACCTGCTTTTTCGACACGATTGGTTGGTTTACGGAACTTCTTACCATGCTTACCATCGACAGAGAATGTCGTCAAATCAACCATGGCGTTTTCCCCAAATTTCATAAAATCAAAGCCATAATCATGAAGCATCAGGGTAATACTCTCGTCTGCCTCATAAAACAAGGCTTGTAAATTCCAATCTGATAGTGTCTTCAAGAAAGATTCCCAAGCTGCTCGGTAATAGTTTTCATTACCTATTGGATTTCCCATAACCACACATTTATTGCTGGTTTGTGCAAATTGGAAAACTACCTGGTCTTGTCCATCGACACGATACCAAAAGAGGCGTTTATCATGTAAATAAGCCAAGGCACTTTCTGATGCACCCCCATATTTCTCAAGGAGAGCTGTGAAGCGCTCATCATCCATACTTTGACCAAAAGGCCTACGGGGTGCCAAAATTCTCAAGACTCCCCAAACAATAGCTGCAATGATAACTGATGCCAGTAAAATATCAAACCAAATATGAACAAAATGTCCAAGAACATCCCGGTTCTTAGGTGGCAATAAATGAGACCAAAAACCGCTGCCACCCAGAACAAGAAGAACCAGAATAGTAAAGGCTAGGAAAAGGAAATCCTTTGTTTTGTCTTCCCAACTATAAACAAAGTAACGATGATACAACCTCTTTCTGATGATCAACATAAGCACCAAAGAGAGTACAATTAGGAAAGACATAGCCCAAGAAATACCATTGAGATTGACATAAATCAAAGTCAAGACAAAGGTTATTAAGGAAGCAATGAAAGCTCCCTTCACCCGACGTCTGATGAGACGAGCCATGAAAATGAATAGGGTTCCAAATAGGATACTTGGGAATTGCCAAATCAACTGTTCCTGAATAGGATCAAAACTGCTAATAAAGTAGACATTTGCCAAGCGTTCAGGGATTAAGGCTGACAAAATCAAGAAAATCCCTAAAAAACGCAGCAAATACACGAGAAAACGGTGGAGAGTTCCACCAAATACTCGTGAAGAAAGTTTGAAGTATTTCTCGTTGATACGCCCTCCCATGTGTTTGAAAAAGAAGACAACACCTAACAAGAAGGGAATAACGTAGTAAGTTAAACGAAAGAGCAAGAGCAGACTAACCGCAAGAGCATTACTAACCCCCATAGAGGTCAGACCGGTAATCACAATCAAATCGAAACTACCAATCCCGCCCGGAATCATAGAGAAGATACCAATAATAACCGCTAGGAAATAAAGAGGAATCAGATTATAAAGAGGAACATGCAAGCCCATTAAATAAGCTACACTTACAAAGCCTCCAAGGGCCGTTCCCCATTCAGCTGTCGAAGCTAAAAGAAGACTTAGCCTCGTTTTCAATGGTACTTGACCAAAATAGGCTAATTTTTCACGACTAGAAACAAAGAAAATAAAAGGCAGATAAAGGAAAATACCCAATAACAGTAACCAATACTTTCTTAAATCTGGACTTAGAGGGAAGAACCAAAAGACAGCGAATACCAAACCACTTAAAAGGGATAGGCCAGACATAAAGTAAGGCAATAAACGAGAAAGTGCCTTAACACCCGTCTTTTCCTGCCCATCCTCAGAATAAAAGGAATATCTCAGACCCACATCGACCAAACCAGCAAAACCAGCTAAATTATTGATGGTGTTAACAGCCCAACTTGTTTCTAAGATATAGGATTTGGAATAATCCGTTTCTAGCTCCTTATTCAGTATGATGTCATAAAAGAGCATAGGGGAGACAGCGACTAGTCCGATGATAGCCATCAAAACAAGATGCCAAATAGACAAACCGGCCAGAGCTGACTCAAGTGACTCTAAAGTGATGGTCCGTTTGAGGCGAACCAATTCTATGACGACAAGAACCGTAATCGAGATAAAGAAGATAGATTTAACGGCCGCTTTTAAAGGTTGAAGTCTCTCTAAAAGACGCTTCATGCCACCACCTCTTTTCGACTAATTCTCACAAGCTCACGAATCATTTGATTGAAAATCTTATATTTACGTTGAGCTAGACGATGCCCTTCACGACGTTGGACATAGAGCTTATGAATCGGAAAGAGTTCTGAAATCTCCCTAGAATGCCTGATACTGATAACATCCCTTTGCCCCATAACTACCCAAACAGGATAGGCAGCCTGATGTAGACGTTCCCTATCTAGTGGCAAGTCATGAAGCATAAGCCCCGTTACCTGAGCCATGATATCCATTTTAGATGAAAATGGTGACAAGGCTTTTAAGCAAAGATATTGTAGATAGACCGCGAATCTTGAGCGTCTCGTCAACCCATTAAAGGTCATATTTCCCGCATTAAGCAAAAGCCCTGCAATCCGGTCAGGATAACGACTAGCATAAACCATAGCCAAATTGGCACCATCACTATGACCGACAAATAAGGCCTTCTTGATATTCAAATATTGCAAAATTTCCTCCAAATCGGCAGCCATCTGTTCAAAGGTCATCTTAACACTATGACGACTGGACCTGCCGTGATTACGACTATCAATGAAAATTAAACGATAGTCTCGATACAGAATTCCTTGCTTACCAAAGTAATTTCCTGACAAATTATTGCCATGCAAAAAAACAATTGGAAAGCCTTTACCGAGATCACGATAATAGATGATTTGACCATCTTTCACTTTGAATTCCATAATATTACCTACCTTTTCACTAACGCATTCTTATACGATAATTAGTCTTATAAGGCATTGAGGCTGATGAATTGGACTTATCTCATTCCAAAACCATCTAACCCTCTTCACTCCATTATAACACTTCCACTAGGAAAGAGTCAGAATATTTGTGCATTTTCTGCAAAAAAGAAAAAGCCTTTTCAGGCTTCTCTTCTTATTGTTCGAAAGTTTGTTGTGCGATGAGTTTGTTATAGTTTTCTTCATCTTCTTGATTATCACGGACAACCTTAGATACTGTAAAGGAAGATGAAATCAAGCCAACACATCCCATGAGGTAGTAACCCTTAACCATCAAAGGCTCTTTAAGGGTATAGAGGCCTACCAACATCAAGATTACGAAGAAGGCAAATGATCCCCATGCCATCATGTTGAAAGATGTTGTGTTACGATACACTTTTTTTCTTTACTTTGTTCATAAAGTTAGTCTCCTTTTATATACTAAGACTATTATACCAACAATGTAAGCCTTTCACAACTCAAAACATGAAAAGGCTCTCATCATTCCTTAACCTTCCAACTGTTCTGATAAGTCACTCCACTCTTCCATCAGAGCTTCTTGAGAAACTGATAAGTCATCCAGCTCTTTCTGCAAGTCAGACAATTCTGCCACATCATTTGTTTCAAGCATGGCAGCAGAAATTTCCTCCAAGCGTTCCTCAATCGTCTCTAGCTCATTTTCAATTTGCTCAATGCGTCGACTTAGTTTACGCATCTCTTTTTGATTGGCTTTTTGAGCTTGATAATCACTAGCTCCCGCTGAAGCCACTTGGACTTCCTCTGATACTTGATTTTCCTCTGCCTCAAGACGTGCTAACTCTTCAAGCTCCGCCTTCTTTTCAAGGTAGTAATCGTAGTCTCCAAGATAAATGGTCGCTCCATCCTCAGAAATTTCCATCACTTTGGTTGCCACTCGGTTGATAAAGTAACGGTCGTGGCTGACAAAAAGAAGCGTTCCATCAAAGTCGATGAGGGCATTTTCCAAGACTTCCTTACTATCAATGTCCAAGTGGTTGGTCGGCTCATCTAGGATGAGAAAGTTGTTGTTTTCCATTGATAATTTAGCTAGGAGCAAGCGAGCCTTCTCACCACCCGAAAGCATGGAAACCGACTTTTTGACATCATCACCTGAGAAGAGAAAGGCTCCCAGACGGTTACGAATCTCAACTTCAGGAGTTGTCGCAAAATCATTCCACAACTCATCAAGAACAGTGTTTGACGGTGTCAAGGCAGATTGGGTTTGGTCATAGTAACCCACTTCAACATTGGCACCATAAGTTGATGTCCCCTTGATAAATGGTAGTTTACCTACTACCGACTTGATAAAGGTTGTTTTTCCGATACCATTAGGTCCCACAATGGCAATGGCATCCATCTTCTTAACATCCAGGGAAATAGGCTCTGAGAGAATCTCATCGTCATAACCAATAGCAGCATCCTTAACTGTCAAGACCACATTCCCAGAGACCTTATCCGCATGAAAAGTCATATTAGCTGACTTCTGGCCTTCTGTTGGCTTATCCAGACGTTCCATTTTCTCTAGCTGTTTACGACGGGCTTGAGCACGCTTAGTTGTAGAAGCACGGACAATATTACGATTAACAAAGTCCTCCAACTTAGCAATTTCCTTTTGTTGTTTTTCGAAGTTCTTTGCTTCAGTGGCCAACTTTTCAGCCTTAAGGTCCATGAATTTTGAATAGTTTCCGACATAACGATCTAAACTATGTTTGGTCAAATCCAGGGTTACTGTCGCCACCTTATCCAAAAAATAACGGTCGTGACTGACAATGATTAGAGCTCCCTGATAATTGACCAGGTAATTCTCCAACCAGGCAATGGTTTCGATATCCAAGTGGTTAGTCGGTTCATCCAGTACCAAGAGTTCAGGCTTCTCAAGCAGCATTTTCGCCAAAGCTAAGCGCGTGTTTTGCCCTCCAGAAAGATCTGAAATAGGCATCTCCCACATGCTTTCATCAAACTTAAAACCATTGAGAATGGCTCTGATATCAGATTCATAGGTAAAACCACCTCGCTGTCTGAAATCCTCAGAAAGGCGATCGTAGTCAGTCATTAACTTGTCCAAGTCTGACCCAGTTAACTCAGCCATCTTCATTTCCATGTCACGAAGGCGTTTTTCGTCTGCACGAAGACCTGCAAAAACATTTAACATTTCCGCATAGATGGTATTGCTAGACTCAAAGCGACTATCCTGAGCTAAGTAAGACAAATTCAAATCACGTTTGGTGTTGATTTCACCACTTGTCGGCGCTTCCTCTCCAACCAAAATTTTCAATAGGGTTGATTTCCCAGCACCGTTACGTCCAACAAGGGCAATACGATCGCGTTCATCTACCTGAATATTAATATTATCAAAGAGCACATCCCCTGAGAAAGAGCGCTCAATCTTGTTTCCTTGTAAAATAATCATAACGTTTCAATTATACCAAAAAAGCCAAGCTCCTGCTTAGGCTTTCTGACTTTCTTTCAAAATGCTTGCTACCTTAGTATTAATCAAATCGATAGCAACAGTATTTGTGACACCTTCAGGAATCACCACATCTGCGTAGCGTTTCGTAGGTTCGATAAACTGGTGGTACATAGGTTTAACCACACTGATATATTGCTCAATAATACTATCCAAGCTACGGCCACGCTCTTCCATGTCACGCTTGATACGACGGATAATACGAATGTCATCATCAGTATCTACAAAAAGCTTGATATCCATCAAATCACGCAAGCGTTTATCCTCAAGTACCAAAATCCCTTCAACAATGAAGACATCCTGTGGTTCCTGACGATAAGTCTTTTCACTACGAGTGTGTTGGGTGTAGTCATAAATCGGAATATCCACTGGACGCCCAGCAATCAGCTCATTGATGTGTTCAATCATAAGATCTGTATCGAAGGCAAAGGGATGGTCGTAGTTAGTTGATACACGCTCTTCAAAAGTCAAATGTGACTGATCCTTATAATAAGAATCATGCTCAATCATAGCAATTTTCTCATCTGGAAAATTTGATAGAATGGCACGAGAAACACTGGTCTTACCTCCACCAGAGCCACCCGTAACCCCAATAATAATCGGTTTTTTAGGCATGGTAAATTCCTATCTAATATAGTCTTTCTTATTTATTCTACACTAAATCATGATATAATAAAAGCAAATCCATATAGAAAATGAGACTTTTATGTTTAAAAACTTTCCTGAACAATGGCAAGACCTCCTTAAAGAAAAAGGAATCACTACAGAGACTGCCATTCAAAAAGAACTCTTTGCCCCAATCACTGAAGGAGACAATATCCTAGGTATCAGTCCTACAGGAACAGGTAAGACTCTAGCCTACCTTCTCCCATTGCTCCTCTCACTCAAGCCCAAAAAATCTCAGCAATTGCTTATCCTAGCACCCAATTCAGAGCTTGCTGGACAGATTTTTGATGTGACCAAACAATGGGCTGAGCCACTAGGACTCACTGCCCAACTCTTCCTTTCTGGCTCTAGTCAAAAGAGACAAATTGAACGCCTGAAGAAAGGACCGGAAATTCTCATCGGAACACCTGGCCGTGTCTTTGAGCTGATTAAACTCAAAAAGATCAAGATGATGAATGTCAACACCATCGTCCTAGATGAATTTGATGAGCTTCTCAGTGATAGCCAATACCACTTTGTGACAAAAATCAGCCACCATGTTCCTCGTGACCATCAAATGATTTATATTTCGGCAACCAACAAAATTGATGATCAAAATCTTGTCGAAAATACCATCGTTTATGACCTATCTGATCAAGAAATTGACACCATCAAACATTATTTTATCAGTGTTGATAAACGCAACCGTGTCGAACTTCTCCGTAAGTTCTCCAATATACCTGACTTCCGTTGTCTTGTCTTTTTTAACAGTCTATCTGACCTGGGGGCTACTGAAGAACGCCTTCAATTTAACGGGGCTTCAGCGGTATCATTGGCTAGTGACATCAACGTCAAATTCCGTAAGGTTATCTTGGAAAAATTCAAGAATCATGAGATTTCACTCTTACTAGGTACTGATCTCTTGGCACGCGGCATCGATATTGAAAATCTAGAGGTAGTCATCAACTTCGATATTCCTCGAGATCGCGAAGCCTATACTCACCGTGCAGGACGTACTGGTCGTATGGGAAATGAAGGCAGCGTCATTAGCTTTGTAACCCATCCAGAAGACCTCAAAAAACTTAAAAAATTCGCTAAAATTTCAGAACTGGTTCTTAAAAATCAAGAACTTCACGAAAAATAAGGCATTACAAAAGCACTTCAGTTTACTCTGAAGTGCTTTTAACATATACAGATTAGGCTTTTTTACCAAAGTCCTCAATCATTTGTTCCATTTCCTCACGACTTGGAGTTGTCAACATATAGAGGAAGTCACCTTGCAACTCTGCAAAGGCTGCAGGCATAATTTTCTTAACTTTAAGTTGTTCACGATACTTATCAAAAAGTTCTTCTTCTGAGTAAGCATAGTGAGAGCTTGCACGACGTGAAGTCGCCAAACAGTAAAGTGGCTCAAACTGAGAAGCTGGGAATGGTTCGCCAGCAACGATATCCGCATACCCCTTGTACAAATCGAGAGAGTGAGCATAGTTATACACGTCGATTGTGAAACCACCTGCTGGACGGTTGTTATATTCAATAGCAATATAATCGTCACCATCACGGAAGAACTCAATATGGAAGAAACGTTCCTTCATACCAAATTCTTTGACAATTGCCTCACCATACTTACGTAACTTAGGATCCATTTCCTTAAGAACGTAGTAAGAATTATCCATCTTGTAAATCATCAAGTCAAGTGGTGTGTGGGCATAATCAAAAGTTGTCGAGAAGACAATATTACCGTCATGATCAATCAAACCATCGAAAGTACAGATTTCGCTTGAAGTTACAAATTTTTCAAAGAAATAAACTGTTTCATGATCCCACTCAGCCTTAAAGTGATTGATATCATCTTCTGTTTCAAGTTTGAAGGTTGCAGCTGCACCAACCCCATTATCAGGCTTAGCAATCATTGGAAGGCCGATTTCTTTCACAGCTTTATCCACATCTTCATCAGTTTTAATGACAGCACCAGGTACAACTGGAACTCCAGCTTTTTGGAAGAGTTTTTTCATTTCAGACTTGAATTTAGTCTTCTTAAGATCTTCTGGCTTAGCACCAAAAACATTGAACTGTTCACGAAGAGCAGCATCCAATTCCAACCAGTATTCGTTATGAGATTCGATTCGGTCAATTGGTCCATGTTTATAGAAAAGAAAGGCTACCGCACGTTTAACTTCATCCAAGTTTTCCAGATTGTCTACACGGAAGTACTCAGTCAAAGCCTCTTTCAAAGGTTGATCCAATTGCTCATAAGGCTCTTGACCAATACCAAGAACTGTGATTCCCTTATTTGCAAGTTCAACTGTAAACTGTTGGAAGTTTTGTGGATAGTATGGTGAAATAACAAGATAATTCATTAGTAATTCCTCTTTTATAGTTATTTAGATGGGATGGACAAAGAAATTATAGGTTCATATTGTCAAGGAAATAAGGCATTTGTTTACGCCACCATTCCCAATCGTGAGCGACATCATGACCCCACTCAGAGAACCAAGCTGGAATATTCTTTTGTTCAAAGGCTTCCTTGAGTTTATAGTAAGATGGAAGACCATCTTGTTCCCAAGCACCAAGACCTGTACATACGATGATCTCAGCTTGACGGTAGCGGTCGATAAACCAACCATCATTTTGGTTCCAGATATAATCTGATGGGGAATTTTGGTAAATAGCTTCGTCCCCTCCAAACTCACCCACAAAGAAACGAGCATCGTAGACACCACTAAGGGCTACTACTTTATTGAAAACATCAGGGTGTTGCAAGAAGAAATTAAGCGCATGGTATGCCCCCATTGAACAACCTGTTGTCATCATTGGATCAAACCAACCAGTTTTGTGTTTGATAAATGGAATAGCTTCTTCAATAACATAACGTTCATAAGCGCGATGCATTTCAGCACGATCATGTGGGTTTTTCCAATCACAAAGCCAGCTTTCACTATCCACACTTGAAAGTGTAAAGAATTGTACGCGTCCTTCTTCGATAAAACGTGCACAAGCATCAATCATACCAAAGTCAGAGTATTCGTTATGGCTACCACCTGATGAGGCAAAAACCACAACAGGGATACCAGCGTGCCCGTAACGGTTAACATACATTTCACGGTTAAGTTGACCACTCCAGTGGCTAAGATGTTCGATATTCATATTTATATTCCTTTTCCTAAATTAAATTAATTTGCGTTAATAAAGACTAGTCCCATTTTTCAGCGAAAAAGCGAAAACAGTCTGGTAAATTCTCGGCCCAAGCTTCTTCATTGTGTTCAGCACCAGATTGAATGTGAATCTTGATATTTTCCAAATCAACCCCACGAGCAATCAAATCATGATAATAGCTCAATGAAGAGTCTATATAAGCCTGCTTAATATTACCAGCCATCAAGGTCTTGTCAGTATCATCAGCTTCCTCAGTTCCTACATATATGTAGACACGTTGATCTGAATCGAGCTTTTGACGCGACATGTAACGATCAAAAGCATCCTGATGCAACCAGTTAGCTGAAGAAAATACCCCAAGACAACCAATCTGCTCCTTATAATCAAGCCCCATAAACTGAGTAATATTACCACCGAGAGATGAACCAATCATAGCTGTATGCTGACGGTCAATGAGGGTACGGTATTCCTTATCAATAAAGGGTTTAACCACATCCATGACAAACTCTGCATACTCTACACCCTTACCTCCGAACTGGACACCAGGGATATTAGATTCTTGGTACTTCCACGCAGAATACTCATTCATACGGCCAGGACCATCATTATCAATGGCTACAACAATCATGCGCGAAATATCAGGATTACGCTTGATTGTTGGGATAATCTTCCAAGAATAGCCAGAAAACGACTCCTTACTATAAAGAACATTCTGACCATCATGGAAATACACGACAGGGTAAGAACGATCTGTATCCGTTTCATAGTTCTTAGGTAGAAGAACACGCACACGACGAAGTTGACCAGTGTATGGTACCTCTAACTCATGCGTCTTCATAACCAAGTAAAAATAAGATTTATTCATTGTCAGAAAACTCTCTATATTCGAAATTTAATTCTATTATACCATATTTTAAAAGAAAAAGAGCCCCTATTATTGGGACTCTTTACACTTTTTTAATGATTGAATAGCTACACTCTTAGTAGTTTGCGATATCAAATACTGTTGATTTCACACGAGTCATAGCTTCGATAGAGTATTTCACACCTTGAGTTCCGGCACCAGATCCTTTAACACCAAGGAATGGGAAGTTGTCTGTACCACGTTGTGTTTTGTTGTTGATGTGAACTGTACCAACTTCAAGTTGTTCAGCAATTGCAAATGCACGTGGGTAGTCTTGTGTGAAGACAGCACCTTGAAGTCCAAATTCAGATTCGTTAGAAATCTTGATTGCTTCTTCAACTGAAGATACACGGATGAATGGCAATACTGGACCAAATGGTTCTTCCCAAGCAAGACGCATATCAGTTGTTACATGGTCAAAGACTGCTGGGTAGATAAGGTTCCCTTCACGTTTCAATTCAGTTTTAGCAGTAGCACCTTGTTCAACTGCATCATCAATCAAACCTTGAACGAAGTCAGCAGCTTTTGTATCGATAAGTGGTGTAACGCTTGCGCTTTCTTCAGGCATACCAACAGTGATATTACCTACCAAAGCAGTTACTTTTTCTACCAATTCATCTGCAACGCTATCCATTACAAGGACACGTTTGATAGCTGTACAACGTTGACCTGAATAGTCAAAAGCACCAGCAACAATGTTTTTAGCAGTCAAGTCAAGGTCAGCATCTTCAAGAACGATAGCGGCATCTTTACCACCAAGTTCAAGCATGATTGGACGCATAGCTGCCAAACGACCGATGTTTTCACCAACTGGTGTTGAACCTGTGAAGTTGATGAAATCAACTGCTTTGTGTTCAACGATGTAGTCACCGATAACAGAACCACGACCTGTGATAGAGTTCAAGACACCTGCAGGGATACCAGCTTCAACAAATGCTTCAACCAAAAGAAGACCTGAGATAGAACCTTGTGTTGGTGGTTTGAAGGCAACAACGTCACCAGCAATCAAGGCAGGAGCAATTTTAGAACCAGCCAAGTTTACTGGGTAGTTAAATGGAGAGATAGCAAGGACAAGACCTACTGGTTCGCGACGAACAACAGCGATTTTTTTCTTGCTACCAGCGTCAAATGCACCACCTTCAAGCACTTCACCTTCCAAACGCAAACCTTCTTCAGCTGCATAGTGGATGATTTCAGCAGTACGAACAACCTCACCGATTGCAGATTTCAAACCTTTAGAGATTTCTTTAGAAAGAACTTGTCCGATTTTTTCTGCATCACGTTCCAAGATATCTGCTGCTTTATGAAGGTAA
Organism: Streptococcus salivarius; assembly: GCF_000785515.1. Taxonomy (NCBI): domain Bacteria; kingdom Bacillati; phylum Bacillota; class Bacilli; order Lactobacillales; family Streptococcaceae; genus Streptococcus; species Streptococcus salivarius. Next base: position 858,967 of record NZ_CP009913.1, on the reverse strand, counting down.
GCTGCACGTTCAGCATATGAAAGCGCACGCCATGCTGGAAGTGCTGCTTTAGCTGCTGCGTAGACTTCGTCTACTTCAGCTTGGCTCATCGCTGGAACTGATCCAAGTTCCTCACCGTTTGCAGGTGCGTAAATAGTAATTTCGTTTTCAGATGTTTTCCACTCACCATTGACATAGTTTTTGTATTGTTTAGCCAAGATAGTAACTCCTTTTATCTATTATAAGACCTATTTTATCATTTTTTTAGAAATAATCCAAGATTTAAACGAGAATTATTCAGAAAATTTTGACAAAAAATAGTTTTAATTATTAACCTAGGTTAGCCGTATTCTACTCCTAACCAATGAATGAGTCAATTATTTTGTCTTTGTTTAGTTATAAAAAAAGTGAAAGCCTAGGCCTCCACTTTTTATGATTAGTCTACGTTAACGTATTCTTTTGAAAGTTCAAGAACTTCTTCCATTGTTGAACATTCAGTAAGCGCACGGTTAGCGTATTCTTCCATTTTAGCTGTGTCAAGTTTCTTCATCAAGCTACGTGTACGAAGAACAGATGTCGCTGACATTGAGAACTCATCCAAGCCCATTCCGACAAGAAGTGGAACAGCAGTTTGGTCACCGGCCATTTCACCACACATACCAGCCCATTTACCTTCAGCATGAGCCGCTTTGATAACATTGTTAATCAAACGAAGGATTGATGGGTTATATGGTTGGTAAAGGTATGAAACTTGTTCGTTCATACGGTCAGCAGCCATAGTGTATTGGATAAGGTCGTTTGTACCAATTGAGAAGAAATCAACTTCTTTAGCAAATTGGTCAGCAAGCATAGCTGCAGCAGGGATTTCAATCATGATACCTACTTCGATATCATCTGCAACGGCAACACCTTCAGCAACCAATTTAGCTTTTTCTTCTTCAAGAATACCTTTAGCAGTACGGAACTCAGTCAACAAAGCAACCATTGGGAACATGATACGCAATTTACCGTGAACAGATGCACGAAGCAACGCACGCAATTGTGTACGGAACATTTGGTTACCAGTTTCAGAGATAGAAATACGCAAAGCACGGTAACCCAAGAATGGGTTCATTTCTTTAGGAAGATCGAAGTAAGGGAGTTCTTTATCCCCACCGATATCCATTGTACGAACGACAACAGGTTTACCGTTCATACCTTCAAGAACTGCTTTGTATGCTTCATATTGGTCATCTTCAGTTGGGAAGTCTTGAGAATCCATATACAAGAATTCTGTACGATAGAGACCAACAGCTTCTGCACCGTTATCATTTACACCTTCAACGTCTTTAGGTGTACCGATGTTAGCAGCCAATTCGAAATGTTTTCCATCAGCAGTAACTGTTTGAGCATCTTTAAGGAGAGCCCATTCAGCTTTTTGTTTAGCGTAAGCTTCACCAGCTGCTTTAAACTCAGCAATTTGCTCTTCAGTAGGATTGATAACAACTTCACCAGTAATACCTGAAACCGCCAAAATGTCGCCATCTTTGACAAGTTCTGTGATGTTATTTGTACCAAGAACGGCTGCGATTTCAAGTGTACGAGCCATGATTGCAGAGTGACTAGTACGTCCACCGATATTAGTAACAAAAGCTTTTACGTACTTTTTGTTCAACTGAGCTGTATCAGATGGTGTCAAGTCATGAGCAACAACGATTGATTCTTCATTGATTGTTGCTGGGTTAGGCAATTTCTTACCAAGCAAGTTAGCAAGCACACGTTTTGTAACGTCACGAATATCCGCTGCACGTTCTTGCATGTATGGGTTGTCTTCCATACCTTCAAAAATAGCGATAAACATGTCTGTTACTTCTGTCAAAGCAGCTTCAGCATTAACTTGTTTAGCACGGATAGTTTCTTTAATTTGACCAGTCATTTCTGGGTCAGCAAGAACCATCAAGTGAGCATCAAAAACGGCTGCCGCTTCTTCACCAAGGCTTTCAACTGCTTTTTCACGGATAACAGAAAGCTCGTCTTGTGACGCCGCTAGAGCAGCATCTAGACGAGCCTCTTCTGCACTTGTATCTTCAACTGTTACAGTTTCAAATGACAAGTCCGGTTGAACAAGCAGATATGCCTTAGCAACTGCAACACCATCAGATGCTGCGATTCCTTTAAGCATTTCTGTCATATTCTTATGCCAATCCTTCTTTTGTCATTGTTTCTGCGATTGCTGCGATTGCGTCATCAGCATCAGCACCTTCTGCAGAGATAGTTACGTCAGCACCTTGACCAACACCAAGGCTCATAACACCCATGATAGATTTAAGGTTAACTGCTTTACCTTTGTAGTCAAGAGTGATATCTGAAGCAAATTTGCTAGCTGTTTGAACAAGCAAAGTAGCTGGACGTGCGTGGATACCTGTTTCTGCAACAATGTGGAAATCTTTAGAAGCCATAATGGATTCTCCTTCTTCATTTGGAATATTTGAGTTATCAATGATAACCCTTACAATTTAGAATTATAACATAGCTAATTGAGATTATCAAGGTTAAAACGCACTTTCTACAAGTTTTTCGAAAGCTTGTCTCTCATTTTACTGGTCATTTTCATTTTTCAAAACATAAGCAAATACTAGTCTCTAGTTATTTACAACATTTTCAGAAAATTTCTTTCATGGTGTTTTCAATCGTTAATTTTCATTTTCGAGCAAAAACAATCACATAATTGAAAGAATTTGATTGCTAAATGCACTCGTTGAATAAGCTTGTTTCCCAAATGCTAAGTCAGCTGTAAAGATATCAGCTTTAAATGTCTTCTCAATAGCACTTGTAATCAGTAGAGCTGCCTCAGTCCAACCAATATAATCTAGAAGCATGCAGCCAGATAATAAAACTGAGCAAGGATTAGCCTTATCTTGATCTGCAATATCCGGAGCTGTTCCATGTGTTGCTTCAAAAATAGCATGGCCTGTTTGATAGTTAATGTTGGCTCCAGGGGAGATGCCGATACCACCAACTTGTGCAGCCAAGGCATCACTGGCATAATCACCATTCAAGTTGGTTAAGGCAACAACATCAAATTTTTCTGGATTTAAAAGAATCTGTTGGAGAAAGTTATCAGCGATTATATCATTAATCTCTAAACGACCAGCCAGCAATTCTTCTTTATAGTCTTCCTGAGCTACTTCATAACCCCATTTACGGAAGCCACCTTCTGTGAATTTTTGAATATTCCCTTTATGAACCAATGTCACTTTCTTTAGATTGTTCTTGAGAGCATAGTCGATAGCCGAGCGAATGAGACGTTTACTTCCTTCTATTGAAATTGGCTTGATTCCGATACTACTTGATTCTGGGAAGCGAATTTTATTAACATTCATTTCTGTCTGGAGAAACTCAATCACGCGCTTGACATCTGCCGTTCCTTCTTCCCATTCAATCCCCGCATAAATATCTTCGGTATTTTCACGGAAGATAGTAATATTTGTTTTTTCTGGTTCCTTAAGTGGGCTTGCTACTCCGTCAAAGTAACGAACAGGTCTAACACAAGCATAGAGATCAAGTTCTTGACGTAAAGCTACATTTAAAGAACGAATACCACCACCTACTGGCGTCTCAAGCGGTCCCTTAATAGCTACTAAACTTTCTCGAATAGCTTCCAAAGTTTCTTTCGGCAACCATTCACCTGTTTTGTCATAAGCCTTTTTACCGGCTAGAAGCTCTTGCCACTCAATATGACGCTTTCCTTCATAGGCTACTTCTACTGCTTTATCAAAGATTGCTTGGGCATTCTTCCAGATATCATGTCCAACACCATCCCCTTCAATAAAAGGGATAATTGGACGATTAGAAACTTGAAGCTGTCCATTTTTCATTACGATTTTTTCTGCCATATAGCTTTCCTCCCTAGCGTTTTTCTAAAGGAATATAGGTCATATTTTCTTGTCCGATGTACTGTGAGCGTGGACGAATCAATTTGTTATTTTTTTGCTGCTCTTGAATATGAGCAATCCAGCCGGCAACACGACTCATAGCAAAGATAAGTGTGAAGATATCACTGTCGATTCCTAGAGTATGGTATACGGTGGCTGAATAGAAGTCCACATTGGGAATCAATCCCTTCTTTTCTTTCATGAATTCTTCAATTTCTTGAGACATGTTAAAGAATTCTTCATTCTCAGTACCCTCTGTCAACTTTTTAGCCATATCTCTTAAGAAAATTTCACGAGGATCCTGTTTCTTGTATACACGGTGTCCAAATCCCATGATTTTCTCTTTAGAGTCTAGTTTTTCCTGCAAGTAAGCATTAACATCACCAGATTCACGGATTTCTTTAAGCATATCAAAGACGCGTTCATTAGCACCACCATGCAAGGGACCTTTTAGAGCACCAATAGCTGTTGTAACACAAGAATAGATATCTGTCAGGGTTGAAGCACAAACACGCGCTGCAAAAGTTGAGGCATTCAACTCATGATCAGCATGAAGAATTAAAGCCTTATTCATAGCTTCAATTTCAATTTCAGAAGGTTCAACACCATTCAGCATGTAGAGAAAATTAGCAGCAAAACCTAAATCTTCTCTTGGTTTGAGGGGCATTTTACCAGTACGTAAGCGTGCAAAAGTCGTAATAATTGTAGGCAATTTAGCCATCAATTCAATACTTTGCTGATAAATTGCCTCCATGGATCTTTCCTCGGCGTCCACATTGTAAACCCCAAGAAGGGAGACTGTTGAACGTAAAACACTCATTGGGTGCAAATGTGGACGAGACTGGATAAGAATGCATTGTTCTACAGCATCAGAAATATCATAGTTCTTACGCAACTCAGCTTCAAAATACTTAAGTTCCATTTGCGTAGGAAGATGACCATTCCACAAGAGATAAATCACTTCCTCAAAAGACGCTTTATTTTCCATAAACTCGGAAATATCATATCCCGAATACGATAAATGGTCATCGATAATAGATGAAATCCTAGTATTACAGGCAATCATATCCTTAAGTCCATTAATTTCAACTGTTGTCATATTAGGCTCCCTTCAATTTTTTTCTTACAACCATTGGCAAGATACCACCATTTTTATAGTAGCGAATATCAGCATCTGCATCGAAGCGTACCAAGGCTTTAAAAGTTTTGGTTTGTTCAGGTGTTGAAGCTGTAACAGTGATAACATCATGGACACCTGGATTTTCTGAAAGGTCAAAGCTAAAGGTCTCCTGTCCTGTCAATCCAAGACTTTCAGCATTTTCTCCTTCCATAAATTGGACTGGTAAAATCCCCATCATAACGAGATTTGAACGGTGAATACGCTCAAAACTCTCAGCAAGCACTACTTTTACACCAAGGAGATTTGCACCTTTAGCAGCCCAGTCTCGACTTGAGCCCATACCATAATCCTTACCGGCAATTACAAGCGTACCTTGATTAGCTTCTTTATATTTCATAGCAGCATCATATATAGGTAGAATGTCGCCATCATATTTAGTATATCCACCAATTTTTCCATCTGCTAGCTCATTCTTGATACGAATATTAGCAAAGGTTCCTCGCATCATGACTTCATGATTACCACGACGGCTACCATAAGAATTGAATTCTTGATAATCAACACCATTCTCAGTCAAATAACGAGCTGCTGGACTATTTCTGGCAATATTACCTGCCGGAGAAATATGGTCTGTTGTAACCGTATCTCCGAATTTAGCCAAAACCTTCAAATCTTTCAATGGTTTAATGCTCAAATCATCTCCTAAAGCATCAAAGTAAGGTGGGTTTTGAATATAGGTAGAGTTTTGATTCCATTTATAATTTTGACTTTGTTCAGTAGGAATGGCATTCCACTTCTCGCTATCAGAAAAGACATAAGCATATTCATCTTGGAAAAGTTGACGAGTGACGTATTTATCAACATAAGTCTCAATTTCTTCACGAGATGGCATAACATCCTCTAAATAAACAGCTTGACCATTGTCGTCAAAACCTAAAGGTTCAGTTGTCAAATCAATATTCGTGTTACCAGCTAAGGCATAAGCAACAACCAATGGTGGGCTAGCCAAGAAATTCGCTTTAACAAGTGGATTAATACGCCCTTCAAAATTACGATTTCCTGACAAAACGGCACTCGCTAATAAATCAGTGTCTACAATAGCCTTAGCCACCTCAGGACGTAAGTCTCCTGAGTTCCCAATACAGGTTGTACAACCGTAACCTACCAAGTTAAAGCCAAGCTTATCTAGATAGGTTTGTAAGCCTGAAGCTTTGAGATAACCAGTAACAACCTTAGAACCTGGTGCCAAAGATGTCTTCACTGTTGGAGATACTTTTAATCCTTTCTCAACCGCTTTTTTAGCTAAAAGACCGGCTGCCATAAGAACGTAAGGATTTGAAGTATTGGTACATGATGTGATAGCTGCAATGGCCACATGACCTGTTTGAATTGTTTCTGAATGATCCTCAAAGTCAACGTTTGCAGTTTTTGCTAACTCTTCCTTATCCAAACCAAAACCACGGACACCTGCTTCTCGTACCACTGCATCTTGAAATTCTTGCTTAGCATCTGATAAGAGAATCAAATCTTGTGGACGTTTAGGACCTGAGATAGAAGGTTTAATAGATGACAAATCAATTTCAACAATCTTAGTATACTTGGCTTCTTTACTTGGATCATAGAAAAGATGATTGGCTTTCGTATAGGCTTCGGTGACTTGGATATGTTCCTCATCACGGTTAGTTAAACGCATGTAGTTAAGAGTCTCGTCATCAATAGGAAAATAACCACAAGTCGCACCATATTCTGGTGCCATATTAGCAACTGTAGCACGGTCAGCTAGAGATAAACTCTTCAAGCCAGGTCCAAAGTACTCAACAAATTTACCAACCACATTTTCAGAACGAAGCACCTGAGTAATCTTGAGAGCCAAATCTGTTGCCGTTGCAATTTTAGGCAACTCTCCTGTCAGATGTACACCAATAACCTCTGGAATTGGGAAATAAGATGCTTCACCGAGCATAGCTGCTTCAGCTTCGATTCCTCCAACACCCCAACCAAGAACGCCAATACCATTAATCATAGTCGTGTGACTATCTGTACCAAACATAGAATCAGGATAGAGTAACCCATCTTTTTCAATAATGACATCGCTCAAAAATTCAATATTAACCTGGTGAATAATCCCTGTTGCTGGTGGAACCGCACGATAATTTTCAAAAGACTGTTCAGCCCACTTAAGAAACTCATAGCGCTCGTTATTACGTTTAAACTCTAGATTGATATTATCTTCAAGAGCAGTATCACATCCATATGAATCTACTTGGACAGAGTGGTCGATGACCAAATCTACTGGAATCTCGGGATTAATAAATTCGGCTTTACCACCATTAGCCACTATAGCATCACGCATTGAAGCTAAATCAACAACAACAGGAACTCCTGTAAAATCTTGTAAGATAACACGACTTGGTTTAAAAGGCACTTCGGAAACTGTCGGAAAATTCGGAAATTTCATCAGGTCAGAAATGTGAGATTCCTTAACATCGACGCCATCTTTTTTTCGGAGGAGACTTTCAAGTAGTATTCGAATGGTATAAGGTAGTTCTCCGACCTTAACATCATGAGATTTTGCTGCTTTTTCGAGATCATAGAAAGAGAATGTCTTACCATTTACAGTTAGATTTGAACAGTATTCTTGCATACTTGAACCTCCATTAGTTAAAAATTTTCTTTATTCTACACTGTTTTTTTGGAAAAAACAAATATAATTGGCATTTTGATGTTATATTATATAACATCAGTGGTGAGATATTTCTTTTTTAGTCAATTCCATAAACAAATCCTATTTAATTTAGGAAACTTAAAAAAGCCTTTAAAACACAAGATATAGGGTTGTGTTTTAATACTAAACACAAAATCTTGTATTTCCTTAAGATATTTAGCTTGATTTTTCCCTATATTTTGGGTATTCTATTAGAGTCGAAAAAGTGGCTCTTGGCCACTTAAAATCTTTTTATAAAGGAGTATTTGCAATGGCAAAGATTACATTGTTTTCTAAAAAACAACTGCATGCAGTGCAAAATGACTAAAAAATTCTTGGAAAAGGAAGGTGCTGATTTCGAAGAAATCAACATTGATGAACAGCCAGAAAAAATCGATTACGTTAAAAGCCTCGGTTTCACTGCTGCTCCAGTTATTGAAGCCGGCGATATCGTCTTTTCAGGTTTTCAACCTGCTAAACTTAAAGAAATCCTTTAATTATCAAGTTTTTATATAGAAAGGAACTTGTTTGCTTAGTTTAATGTTTTAACCTTAATCTACTATTAAACTGAGCCTGGTATCTGTATTATGTCTTTAAAAAATCTTGGCGATGTTTCATACTTCCGCCTCAACAACGAAATTAACCGTCCTGTTAACGGTCAAATTCCTTTGCATAAGGATAAAGAAGCGCTTCGTGCCTTCTTCCTTGAAAACGTTAAGCCAAATTCAATGGCATTCAACAGCATCACAGATAAAATTAATTATTTGATTGAGAACGATTATATTGAGTCTGAATTCATCGGTAAATACGAACCTGCTTTCATCGAAAAATTGTCTGCAGAAATTCATTCTCAAAAATTCCGCTTCCAATCTTTCATGGCAGCCTACAAGTTCTACCAACAATATGCCCTCAAAACAAACGATGGCGAGTCTTACCTCGAAAGTATTGAAGATCGTGTTCTATTCAACGCCCTTTACTTTGCTGATGGTGATGAAAAACTAGCTAGTGACCTTGCCAACGAAATGATTCACCAACGTTACCAACCTGCTACTCCTTCGTTTTTAAATGCTGGACGTAGCCGTCGTGGTGAGCTCGTGTCATGTTTCCTTATTCAAGTAACGGATGACATGAATTCTATCGGACGTTCTATCAACTCTGCCCTCCAGTTATCACGTATTGGTGGTGGGGTAGGTATTAGCTTGTCTAACCTTCGTGAAGCTGGTGCTCCTATCAAAGGATATGCTGGGGCAGCCTCTGGTGTCGTGCCTGTTATGAAGCTTTTCGAAGATAGCTTCTCTTACTCAAACCAACTTGGCCAACGTCAAGGTGCTGGTGTTGTTTATTTGGATGTTTTCCACCCAGATATTCTTGCCTTCCTTTCTACTAAGAAAGAGAATGCTGATGAGAAGGTGCGTGTTAAGACACTGTCACTTGGTGTTACAGTTCCAGATAAGTTCTATGAGTTGGCACGTAATAACGAAGATATGTACCTCTTCAGCCCTTACTCAGTCGAAAAAGAGTATGGTAAACCATATAACTACATTGATATTACAGCTATGTATGATGAGTTGGTTGCCAATCCAAATATCACAAAAACCAAGATTAATGCCCGTGAGCTAGAAACTGAAATTTCTAAACTCCAACAAGAATCAGGTTATCCATATATCGTCAATGTTGATACAGCCAATCGACACAATCCAATCGATGGTAAGATTATCATGTCAAACCTCTGTTCTGAAATTCTTCAAGTTCAAACACCAAGTGAACTTAACGATGCACAAGAGTTTGTTAAACTCGGTACAGACATTTCATGTAACCTTGGATCAACTAATATCCTTAACATGATGACTTCACCTGACTTTGGTCGTTCGATTAGAGCAATGACACGTGCGCTTACCTTTGTTACAGATAGCTCAAGTATTGATGCTGTTCCATCTATCAAAAATGGTAACCAACAAGCTCATACCTTTGGTTTGGGAGCTATGGGGCTTCACTCTTACCTCGCTAAACACCATATCGAGTATGGTAGCCCTGAATCTGTTGAATTCACTAATATCTACTTCATGCTTATGAACTACTGGACTTTAGTTGAATCTAACAACATTGCCCGTGAACGTCAAGAAACCTTTGTCGGTTTTGAAAAATCAAAATATGCTGATGGTTCTTACTTTGACAAATACGTTACAGGCCAATACGTTCCTAAATCTGACCGTATCAAAGAACTTTTCGATGTCCACTTCATCCCCCAAGCTAAAGATTGGGAGGAACTCCGTGAACTCGTTAAGAAAGATGGACTCTACCATCAAAACCGTTTGGCTGTTGCGCCAAATGGCTCAATCTCTTACATTAACGACTGTTCGGCTTCTATCCATCCAATTACACAACGTATTGAAGAACGTCAAGAAAAGAAAATCGGAAAAATCTACTATCCAGCCAACGGTCTTTCAACAGACACAATTCCTTTCTACACTTCAGCCTACGACATGGATATGCGTAAAGTTATCGACGTTTATGCCGCTGCAACTGAACACGTTGATCAAGGTTTGTCATTAACCCTATTTTTGCGTAGTGAGTTACCAAAAGAAATTTACGAATGGAAAACAGAAAATAAACAAACGACTCGAGATCTTTCTATCCTTCGTAACTACGCCTTTAACAAGGGAATTAAATCAATCTACTACATCCGTACTTATACAGATGACGGTGAAGAGGTTGGTTCTAACCAATGTGAAAGCTGTGTCATCTAAGATGGTGATTTAACGATAACAACCTCGCTACTCTTATTTACAAAATGCATTAAAAGGTCGGTTCGCCGACTTTTTTAATAGATCAACTCAAAAAACTATATCATGATTTTGAATTATGATAAAATAGTAACGACATCAATAAAGAAAGAGGTTTCTAATGGAAACTTACTACAAAGCCATTAACTGGAATGAAATCGAAGATGCGATTGATAAATCTACTTGGGAAAAATTGACCGAACAATTTTGGCTAGATACACGTATCCCACTTTCAAATGACCTTGATGACTGGCGTAAACTTTCAGCTGAAGAAAAGGATTTAGTTGGAAAAGTTTTCGGTGGTTTAACCTTGCTAGATACCATGCAATCTCAAACTGGTGTTGAAGCCATTCGTGCAGACGTCCGTACACCTCATGAAGAAGCTGTATTGAACAACATTCAGTTCATGGAATCTGTTCACGCGAAATCTTACTCTTCAATCTTCTCAACTTTGAATACTAAATCTGAAATTGAAGAAATTTTCGAGTGGACTAACAGTAACGAATACCTACAAACCAAGGCGAAAATCATTAACGATATCTATGAAAATGGAACACCTCTTCAGAAAAAGGTTGCTTCAACATATCTTGAAACATTCCTTTTCTATTCAGGGTTCTTTACTCCACTCTATTATCTTGGTAATAACAAGCTGGCTAACGTCGCTGAAATCATCAAGCTCATTATCCGTGACGAATCTGTTCACGGAACCTATATTGGCTATAAATTCCAACTAGGGTTCAACGAATTACCTGAAGAAGAGCAAGAAAGTTTCCGTGAATGGATGTATGATCTTCTCTACCAATTGTATGAAAATGAAGAGCTCTACACTAAATCTCTTTATGATGCTGTTGGATGGACTGAGGAAGTCATGACTTTCCTACGTTATAACGCCAACAAGGCTCTCATGAACCTAGGACAAGATCCACTCTTCCCAGATAGTGCGAACGATGTTAACCCAATCGTTATGAATGGTATTTCTACAGGAACATCTAACCACGACTTCTTCTCTCAAGTTGGTAATGGTTACCTTCTAGGGACTGTTGAAGCCATGCAAGACGATGATTATAACTACGGACTATAAGAAAAAACTAGCTGAGCTAGTTTTTTTATTGTGTTCAATACTATATTCGAAAAACAAACAGAAAAAGAGTTCAAGTTGAACTCTTTTTATTTTATTTGGCTCTATAATTTCTGTAGTGGGTAAAACCACTGTAGAGATTATAGAGCTTTTTGAGTGTAAACAAAAAGTCCCATAAGAACTATAATGAAAAGCAACCAAACCATCATTAGGAAGAACTTATGAGACTTATTAAGAATACCACAGAATTAATCGGAATTAAAGACCCTAACATCATTATTTCTCTTGTTTTGGAAACTAATACTCATATCGAGATTCATGCAAAACTTGATTATTCTGCACCACCATGCCCTCATTGCCATGGAATGATGATCAAGTACGACTTTCAAAAATCTTCTAAAATCCCTCTTCTTGAACAAGCTGGAACTCCAACACTACTACGTCTGAAGAAACGTCGCTTCCAGTGTAAAGTGTGTAAGAGAGTAACGGTGGCTGAAACCTCAATCGTTGAGAAAAACCACCAAATCTCCAACCTTATCCGACAAAAGGTTGCACAACTTCTAACTGAGAAGGTATCACTAACGGATATTGCCAGAAGACTTCGTGTATCGACGTCCACTGTCTATCGTAAACTTGACCAGTTTACTTTCAAGGAACATTATGACAAACTCCCAGCTGTTATGTCCTGGGATGAGTTTGGGTTCAAGAAAGGTGAACTCGCTTTTGTGGCTCAAAACTATGAGACCAACAAACTCATAACCATCCTTGATAATCGCTGCCAAACTACTATACGAAACTATTTTTTGAAGTATCCATTGAAAGTCCGACAACAGGTACAGTTTATCACGATGGACATGTCAGGAGCTTATATTCCACTGGCTCGCAAACTCTTCCCTAACGCCAAAATTGTTCTTGATCGATTTCACATTATCCAGCACCTTGGACGTGCCTTTTTAAAGACAAGAATTGCCATTATGAATCAGTTTGATAAGAAGTCACTACCTTATCGAGCTTTAAAAAATCACTGGAGACTCTTCCAAAAGGACAGCCGTAAGTTATCTCTCAACCCTTTTTACTCAAAGACCTTCCATCAAACATTATGCCCACATGAAGTCGTTGAGAAGACACTGAATTTCTCAGAAGAACTCTCCAATTATTATAACCTCTATCAGCTTTTGCTTTTTCACTTTCAGGAGAAGAGGGGGAATGAGTTTTTTGAACTCATAGAGGAGAATATAAGCAAGGTCAATCATTACTTCAAAACAGTCTTTAGGACTTTTCGTAAACATAAACAATACATCAAAAATGCACTAGAAACACATTACTCAAATGCAAAATTGGAGGGGACCAATAAGCTTATCAAAGATATTAAACGTCTAGGCTTCGGTTTTAGAAACTTTATTAACTTTAGGAAGCGTGTTTTCATCACTCTGAACATACAAAAAGAGAAAACCTATCAGGTTCTCTCTAGATGTTAGCTTTTCGTCACCCACTACAGTTGACAAAGAGCCTTTTATTTTGCTTTTACTTCAAAACCTTCTGCGACACCTTCAGCAAAGTTTTCTTCAACAATGCTAGCACAGTGATCACAGATAGTCGCATTGTAGCTACGTTCTTTGGTAGTTGGATCGATACGACGGCAACGATCACAGACATCACCTTCAGCACGTTCTACTGTGAATGCTACACCTTCAAAGCTTACAGCAGATTCAGGAGCATCTCCTTCAGCAATAGTCAATGCTGAAACAATCAAAAGTTGAGCAAGGTTAGTGTTCAAACCTTCAAGAAGTTCTTTGACTTCAGCATTAGGATAGATTGTCAAATGAGCTTCAAGTGATTTACCGATAACTTTTTCGTTACGCGCTTCTTCCAAAGCTTTTTGAGCTTGGCCACGGAAATCCATGAAGGCATTCCATTTTTCAAGAAGTGCATCTTGACCAGCGAAATCTTCTGCTTCTGGCAACTCTGACAATTGAACATAGTCTTCTGTTTCAAATTCAAGATATGACCAAATTTCTTCTGCAGTGTGAGGAAGAATTGGAGTCAATAGTTTTGTAATCTTAACAAGAACATCGTAGAAGACTGTTTGCATTTGACGACGTTCAAGTGATTCTGCACTCTCAATATAAACCACATCTTTGGCAAAATCAAGATAGAAAGCAGACAACTCAACGTTAATAAAGTTAACCAAGGCTTTGTAGATAGTTAAGAATTCAAAGTTTGCATAGGCATCACGAATAGTCTTAACTAATTGGTTAAATCGAATAGTCATGTACTGATCTACAGAACGCAAGTCTTCAAAGGCTACTGCATCAGTTGTTGGATTGAAGTCAGATGTATTAGCAATCAAGAAACGAAGTGTGTTACGAATCTTACGATAAGATTCTGATACTTGGCTAAGGATATCCATTGAGATACGAACGTCATTAGTTGTATCAACACTTGTTACCCAAAGACGAAGAATTTCAGCACCAAATTGTTTCTCAACATCACTAGGAGCAATAGTATTACCGAGGGATTTAGACATCTTTTCACCCTTACCATCAAGCGCAAAACCTTGAGACAAGAGTTGTTTGTATGGTGCAACACCATTATTAGCAACAGATGTGATAAGTGATGAGTTAAACCATCCACGATATTGGTCTGAACCTTCAAGATAAAGGTCAGCTGGATAAGTCAACTCAGGACGGTTAACAACGACACCATTCCATGATGAACCTGAGTCAAACCATACGTCCATAATGTCAGTTTCTTTAGTAAACTCTCCGTTTGGTGAACCTGGATGTGTAAAGCCTTCTGGAAGAAGATCTTTGGCATCACGTTCCCACCAGATAACTGAACCGTGCTCTTCGAAAAGTTTAGCCACATGTTCGATTGTTTCTTCAGTCATGATTGGTGTTTTATCTTCAGCATAGAAGATTGGGAGTGGCACACCCCAGGCACGCTGACGAGAGATTACCCAGTCACCACGGTCACGAATCATGTTGTAAAGACGAACTTTACCCCACTCAGAATGGAATTTAACTTTTTCAATCTCATCCAAAATCTCTTGACGGAATTTAGAAACAGAAGCAAACCATTGTGGTACGGCACGCCAGATGATTGGTTTCTTCGTACGCCAGTCAAATGGGTATGAGTGTGAGATTTCTTCTTTAGCAAGGAGCAAATCACCGAGTTTTTCCATAACAATTGGAGCCACTTTATCGTAGAACTGACCTTCAAAATCAGGACCAGCATTTTCCATCATGATACCACGCTCATTAACGGTTACGGCAACTTCAAGGCCATTAGCGATACCTACGTTATAGTCATCCTCACCAAAACCAGGAGCCGTATGGACGATACCTGTACCTGAATCTGTAGTTACGTGATTACCAAGGATAACAAGCTCATCAACTTCTGTATCCCACGGGTGTTCAGTGACGATTTGATTCAATTCCTCTCCACGGTATGACTGAAGTACTTCCACATCAGTCCAACCAAATTTCTCAGAAAGACTATTAAGTAATTCAGAAGCAACGACAAATTTGCGGTCTTCTCCAGCAGGTTTTACGAGAACGTATTCAATATCAGCACCAACAGTCAAACCACGTGAAGCTGTTACTGTAAATGGTGTTGTTGTCCAAACTACGATATATGTATCTGTGTCTAGTACTCCTTTACCATCCTTAACCTTATTGGCATAGTAAAGTGAGGTTGAAACTAAATCATGGTACTCGATTTCGGCTTCAGCTAGTGCTGACTCTGATGACCATGACCAATAAACTGGTTTTGCACCTTGATAGATGTAACCTTTTTTAGCCATCTCACCAAAGACACGGATTTGTGCAGCCTCATAGTCTGGTGTCAAAGTAACATATGGGTTATCCCAATCAGCCGAAACACCAAGACGTTTGAAATCTTCACGTTGTTTGTCAACTTGTGAAAGTGCATAATCACGACACATCTTAAGGTATTCAGCACGATCAAGTTCTTTACGTTTCACACCTTGTTTTGCCAACACTTGTTCAATTGGAAGACCATGCGTATCCCAACCAGGAACGTAAGGAGCATAGAAACCAGACATTGATTTTGAACGAACAATGATATCCTTAGAAATTTTATTCATCGCATGTCCAACGTGAATATTACCATTGGCATACGGAGGACCATCATGAAGAGTGAAGTGAGGTTTACCTTGGTTCAACTCTTGACGACGTTGATACATCTTAGCATCTTCCCACTCTTTTTGCCAGATTGGTTCTTTGTTAGGAAGTCCAGCTCGCATTGGAAAAGCTGTCTTACCTAGATTTAAGGTTTCTTTGAGTTTCATTATATCTCCTCTTTAATTTAATTTACTAAATAAAAAGAGCCTTCATCAAAAAGGACGAAAGCTCGTGGTACCACCTTAATTCAGAGCAAAAAATATTTGCTCCCTCATATGTCCGTAAGGAGGAACATCCTTCTAACTTACTTAGTTCAGTTAGAATGCTTGAAAATGATAACTATCCAAATAGGGAATGTGGGACTCACACCATCTCCCACTCGCTGTTAATATACTTGGTAAGTTGTATTTTTCTTATTCGCTAATATTCAATTTAAACGTTTGTGTTTCGTTAAGATTAATTTCACCTGTTGACTCAGGTTGCAAATCAAAATCTTCATCTACTGGTGCTGAAGTTGGGAAATCTGCTACTTCACTCTCGAAAGTGTCTGGAATACCAAAATCAACTGGAGTTGAAACAACTTCGTTTGTTTCATCAACTTCTGGACTAGAGAAATCTTCAACTTGTTTATTACTTTCAGCAACACGACGTTGAAGTTCAGCCATTTCATCAGGAGTGAATTGACGAGTTGCATCAAATGAAGCTGCATCATTTGAATCAGGTACATGTTCATCCAAAACTTTTTCAACAACTTCTTTAAAGGCAGCATCTGAATTTTGAAGATAAATAGCTGTTGGTTGCAACAATTCACCCCATTCTGGAGCACTTGCCAAGCTAAGCTGACCTTCAACTGCAGCCAATAGGCGTTGGTGGAAGACACGACTTTGACGTTTAAGTTCTTCCGTTTCGATAGCAACACGTTTGGCTTCATCTGTTGCATCACGAAGAATTTCAGATGCCTTAGATTTAGCTTCTTCAACCAAATGAGTAGCATTGAAGTTAGCCTTATTAATCAAGTTAGCTGATTCATCAGCCGCTGAAGCTTTAACTTTTTCAGCTGTTTCTTGAGCCAAAATAACTGATTGACTCAATGATTCTTTCATTTCATCAAAATAAGCCAATTTTTCTTCAAGCTCTTTTACACGAGCAGCAAGTTCACGATTGTCACGAACCAAATCTTCGTAATCATCTACAATAATATCAAGAAATTCATCAACTTCTTGCTCATTATATCCACGAAATTTAGTTGTAAACTGTTTATCTTTAATATCAAGTGCTGTAATAGCCATTACAGGCCTCCTTTATTTTTCATTACCATATCTGATGGTTTAAATTAAATAACTACTTTTTTCTCCGTCTTAACAGACTTTCAATAACGATTTTAGCTTTCCCGGACTTTGAAAATCCGTCTTGTTGAGCTAGTCGAAATCGACCATAACCTCTAACCGAAATCATATCACCAATCATAACCGTCTGATTAGCCTTCTCAATTTGTCTATAATTTAATTTAACTTTTCCAGAAGCAATAAGTTTTAAGGCGTTAGAACGGGATAGGTTTAGTACCGTCGCCAACACATTATCAAGACGCATACTGGAAAGTAAAACAAAAGATTGTGAATAGTTTTCTTGATTTGAAATCCAATCGTCTTTGCTTACTTCTTTTAGAGTAACCGAAACATTTCCAATCTTAGTAATCGTCATTATCGCATAACTTGCTAAATGAGAAGCAATGGAAAATTGAACACGTCCTTCTTCATCAAGAATAATATCTCCAAATACTTGACGATCAAGACCAAGTTGATTAATCAGTGCTCCCAAAACTTTTGGGTGTGTCAATTTATTGAACTGTCTCGCATAAGAGATTTCTAGGCGTTTAATTTCAAAGTCTTCGTCATCAAGCTCGTAATATTCGGGAGCAAGAATAACTCTTCCATATTCTTCAGATTCAGGAGTAGAACTCACAAAAAATTTTAAATTGTAGTAATGAGCTAACTCTTCAACAATCTGAATTTCACGAGGATTCAAGAAATCAGTTAAGTAAGGACTGTACCTTTCATCAACTAATTGACAAAATCCCCTAACCTTCTCTAGAAAAGGGCGTTCATCTAACGAGTAATGCTGTTCAATATTTTTAATATCTGACATCAGAGTAGAATAAATCTAAGAATTCTAAGTGAAAAGTTTAGTAGAAGTACAATTACCAATATTGAAAAATCAATACCAGCAAAAGCTAAATTCAGGCGACGAAATGGTGCGAGAATCGGTTGAACAATTTGTCTAATGATTCTTCCAAGGCTAGTATCATAAGCTCCTGGAAACCAGGACAACAAAGCATAGACTACAAGAAGAATCTCTATCACGTTAACAACACGTGCCCAAATAACATAAAGTAATACAGACATCGCTTAACGTCTCTTCATGTCGAAGTCAAAATTAGCTTCTTGGTTGCCATGAGCCAACCCAATCTCTTCGATGTCAACAACGACATTAATTGGCGTAAGCAAATACATTGAAGAGCCAACTTTTTGCAAGTTGCCTGTAAGTACCTTGCTAGCACCATCAATAAAGTCAAGACAACGACGAGCTTGCGCTTCCAACATATATTGAAAATCGATTAAAACACATTCGTTTTCAATCAATAGTTCTACAATTTCCTGAGCATCTTCATACTTTTTAGGATATTTAATTGCAATTGTTGTTTTAGTTGTATTCATCTGTTGTGGTCCCTGATTTGCTTGTGAACGACTCAGAGGTAAACTACGAAGGACTTGAGTTTCCTGTAAGTCTGAATGAACATGTTGGCGACGAGGAGGGACTGTTGCCTGAGAACGCTCAGGTTGACGTTGCTGACGAGGTGGTGGTGTCTGCACAGGTTTCTGTGCTTTCACTGGACGTTCTTTAGCCTCTTCTTTAGCAGCATCTTCATAATCTGTTACTTCGTCGGTATCAAAATATGAAACAATTTTATCAATTGCGTCTTTTAATGCCATAAGGTTATTCTCCGTTCTCTTTAAAGAATGCACTGCCTATTCTGACAAAGGTTGATCCATTCTGAATAGCCATGTCATAGTCTCGACTCATCCCCATGCTTAACTGATCACAAGGAACATTCTTTAGTTTTTTCTCTTGAATTGATTCTCTAAGTTCATTTGTCTCAGCAAAAATCTTATCAAGTTCTTGAGCATCTGCATCAATTGGAGCCATAGTCATGAGTCCAACTATACAAATCTTATCAAGATTTTCAATTTGTTTTAGAACAGTATCAAGTTCTTCAGGTGAAAAACCATGTTTTGACTCCTCACCTGAAACGTTAACTTGTAGGAAGCAATTAATGGTGTGGTCGGCACGCTTTTGAATTTCCTCTGCCAATTTAACAGAATCCAAAGCATGAAAATAATCAACTAAATTAATAACATCCTTTACTTTACGACGTTGCAAGGTACCAATAAGGTGCCAAGTCAAATCATAATTTTTTAAAGCTTGATACTTATCTAAGAATTTATCAACGCGATTTTCAGCAATGTGCTTGATTCCCGTTTTAACCAATTCTTCAGCGACATCACTTGAAACATATTTGGTTACGGCAACAATATTGACGTCATCGCTAGAGCGATTAGCCTTTTCACAAGCTCTTTTTACCGCTTGATAAACATTATTTTTATTCTCTTCTATAGTCATTATTAACGATTTTTAAAGAATGGTGGTGTCTCCAATTCATCATCATCTTCAACATCACTTGAGAATGTAGACATAGTCAATTGACTATCTAGTTGACCAGTTTCAGGACGAGAAATATTGTCACGTCTCAAATCCCAATTACCAAAAGCTGACTGCTCTTGTTGAGGAGCTGCCGCTGCAGGACGAACTCCTGGTTGTGGCATTGAAGGTGTTTCATTATAGTCAAAATTTGGTTGACGTTCAAATGAAGGTTGAGAAACTGGACGTTGCTCTTCTTGAACAACTTGTTGAGCAGGAGCTGATGGTTGTGAAGGAGCTGTAGTCACTTTACGTGGCTGAGCTTTCATACCAGATACTTTTTCAGCACGATCTTGACGAACTCCAGTTGCAACAACAGTTACACGGATTTCATCTTTCAATGTATCATCGATTGATGTACCAAGCCAAATGTTAACACCGCTACCAGCTGCTTGACCAACAATTTCAGATGCTTCTTCTGCTTCTGTAAGCGTCATATCAAGACCACCAGTTACGTTAACGATAACATCTTCTGCACCATCAATAGTAGTTTCAAGAAGTGGTGAATAGATTGCTTTGCGCGCAGCTTCAACAATACGTTCTTCACCTGAACCAATACCAATACCCATAAGTGCATTACCTTTATTTGCCATAACTGTTTTCACATCGGCAAAGTCGAGGTTGATCAAACCTGGGTTAGTGATAAGGTCCGTAATACCTTGGACTCCTTGACGAAGAACATTATCTGCTTCACTAAGAGCTTCAAGAAGTGGTGTTTTCTTATCAACGATTTCAAGAAGGTTATTGTTAGAGATAATAAGAAGGGTATCAACTTGCTCACGCAATTCTTGAATACCTTCGACAGCAAAGGCACCACGTTTGTTACCTTCAAATCCAAATGGACGTGTCACAACTGCAACTGTCAATGCACCCAAGCTTTTCGCAATACGTGCAATAACTGGTGCTGCCCCTGTACCAGAGCCACCACCCATACCAGCAGTGATAAAGACCATATCAGCTCCTGTAAGTGCTTCTGTAAGTGTTTCTTCACTTTCTTCAGCTGCCTTACGACCAACTTCAGGTTGACCTCCGGCACCAAGGCCACGAGTCAATTTAGGGCCCAATTGGATTACTGTTTCTGCTTTAGAAGAGCTGAGTGCTTGAATATCAGTATTAGCTGCAATAAATTCAACACCAGCAAGACCTTCTTCAATCATTCGGTTGATGGCGTTTCCGCCACCTCCACCGACACCGATAACTTTAATTACCGCACCTTGAACTGATGCGCTATCAAATGAAAAACTCATTTTATTTCCTCGCTTTTACTAGATTCAATTAATCAAACATACTGCCGAAAATACCACGAACACGATCACCAAGTTTTTGTTTTTGTTCATGATTTTCTTCTTCAACTGGCAGAGGTACCTCAATGGTGTTCTCAACTGGAACAGGACTTGGCTGAGGAGCCACTCGAGGTGCTGGAGCAGGAGTTCTATCAAAACTCAAGGCAGGAGCCTCATTGTCGATTGGTTTACGACGAAGATACTCTTCACCAGACACAGCCTGTTGTGCAATGATATCAACTTCTGTAAGAAGACCAACATACTCAACAAGACTAATCACATTTGCAAACATTGGATTACGGATACCAACTTGATTTGGCACGTAAAGTTTAACATTTGTCTCAAAAATTTCTTGAGCAACTTCAACCACACCTGGCATGATAGCTGTTCCACCTACAAGGACAATGCCACCAGGCAAATCAAGTAGACGTCCTCGAGTCAAGTCTTGTTTAACTCTATCAAGGATATGCTTCACACGAGCTGAGATAATCTCAGCAAGGTATTTTTCTGTAATCTCAACTGGTGAATTCTCACCTACAACTTCTACTTGGACAGTTTCTGTTTCGCTTGCTTCTTCAATATCTGCATTACCAAAATTGAACTTAAGTGCTTCAGCAATCTGCATTGAAGTCTTCAAAACTTTTGAAATATCCTTAGTGATGTACTCGCCACCTTCAGAATAAATATTGGTAAATTGAAGTTCTTGAGCACGCATGCTTGCAACAGTTGTTTGACCGCCACCCATATCAATAACAGTAGCACCAAACTCACGTTCACCTTCATTTAGAACAGCACGTGTCATTGCAAGAGGAGAGATGATAATATTCTCTACTTGAATACCAGCACGTTCAACTGTCTTACGAAGGTTGTGAAGAATTGTTGTTGGACCTGTGTATATGAGACCTCTCATTTCAAGACGAATCCCCATCATTCCACGAGGATCACGAATTCCTTGGAAGCCATCAACAATAAACTCTTCAGGAACTAGTGAGATAACCTCACGCTCAGGTGTAATGCTCTTTGTCAAGGCTGAGCGAACAACACTTTCAACATCTTCATCTTTGATTTCTTTTGATTCACTTGTTACAGGAATCATACCTTGTGTAGGCTCAATTTGAAGAAGATTAGCTGGAAGCCCAACGTTCACTTGCTCAATAACAATCCCAGCTTTTTCTTCTGCTTGTTCAATAGCTGTTTTGATTGATTTCGCTGCAGCGTCAATGTCAACAATAATGCCATCTTTCACACCAGAACTCTTAACATTACTTACTCCGATGACATTCATTGATCCATCAATAAACTCAGCAACAAGAACCTTAATCGAGCTAGTTCCTATATCTAATCCTGTAAAAAAGCCATCTCTAGCCATTCACTCGACCTCTCAATCTTTCCATTCAATATCTTTGTAAACTGTATAAAAACAGAATTATTCGGATACTATTGTACCATAAAAAAACGTAAAATGTCAGCATTTTACGTTTTTTATTATTCAATATTAGCCTTGAGCAGGGGAAGTCCGATGAGTTGTTTCCTGACCAACTGGTGGATTTTCTTCTGTTTGAATACCTGAATTTTCAGAAATAGTTTCTTCTTCAGAATGCTGTTCCGTTGATGTTGTAGTATCTTGACCTTCTTCAGAAGTTGCATTTTCTTCTTTTTTATCAGTCTTATCTTTATCTTTCTTTTTATCCCCATCAGTTTTTGATGATTCAACTTCAGGAGTCGTTGTATAAAGTCCAACTTCCATATCTACAATACTTCCATCTGAAAGTTGACTCTTAATTTTCTCGTAGTAAGGAAGCTTAACTGTTAATTGAGAAAGTGGAACACGAATGGAATTGCCATCATACAGCTCAATCGTTAGTAAATCTGAAGTTGCTTTAGTAGGCGTAAGATTAATAATTTGAATATTATTCTTGATTTTTGTATCAAGTTTATTTAATTCTTTTACTAACTCTTCGATTTTCTTCTCGTCATCCATCTTTAAGGTGATGAATTTATCAGGTAGATTACTAGTTGAAACTGTTCCTCCTGTCTTACCACTTTGAAGAATAGAAACATAACCATTTGTAGTTTGACGATAAGCCACGATTGGGTATTCTTTTACTGCAATATTAAATTGATTTGGAAAACTATATGTAACTGTAGCCTTTTTAACCCAAACATTAGTTTTTTCAACAGTTGATGCAACCTTTCCTTGGTTGAAAAAGACATGAGTGATATAGTCTGTATCAAGAATACCACTTGCAACTTTCACATCTTCTGGTAAAGCATTTTTTGTTCCTGATACAGTGAGAACCTTTTGTTTTGACCAAGGTGAAATAAAGAAAAGTGAAAATACGATTAGGAGTGCAGCGATAAAAACAACTAGTCCTGCAAGATTTTGTTGTGCAATTGGAATATTACTAGTTGTATTACCTTTTTTTCGTTTCTTCCTTTTGGTCTTTTTTTTCTTTTTAACCTTCTTTTTCACTGGTGGCTGGCTCTCATTTGAAGTCGCTTCTTGTGAATGAACGACCTTTCCATTCGCAAATTCTTCAGAATCTTCGGTTTCTTTTTTTCTCAAAAATTCGAGATTTCTCTTCTGCCACTCTGTAAGAACTTGTTTTTCTTGTGATTCTTGATCCTTTTTTGCCATGAAATTCCTTTATTTTTTTGAAATACTAGTCACTAATAGGTTATAAAAATCATCAGGAGAAGTGATTTCATCAGATTTAGCCATCACTTCTTTGTAAGTCTCTGCATGTTCAACAAGTTGTTCAAGCTCATGATTCAAGGTTTCCCAACTTAATTCTGTTTCCTGTAATTGACGTGCGTAGCCTTTTCGTTCAAAATAGGCAGCATTTTCAAGTTGGTCTCCTCGGCTAGCTTCTTTCCCTAAAGGAATAATTAAATGAAGTTTTTTCATAGCCAACAATTCGAAAATCGTATTTGAGCCACCACGAGTTACAACTAAATCTGCCGTATCCATAAGAGGTTGGTACAAATCTGTCACATAATCAACTCTATAAAGATGACGTTCTAAGGTATTCAATGAAGAGTCCCCAGAAATATTAATGACATTATATTTTTCAGTCAGCTGTGGAGTATTACTAATAAAATCATTAAATACCTTTGCACCAGCTGAACCACCAATGAAAAGGACAGTTTTTAAGTTGTCATCAAACTGTTCTTTAATCTTATCAAGGGCACCAGACTGATTAGATGTCGCCATTCCTACCTTTGTAATAGCGCCTACATGTTTTGTCTTTGCCAATCCTTTTGATTGTTCAAAAGTCGTAAACATAGTAGTCGCAAATTTATAGGCAATTTTATTGGCCAAGCCCATAGAAAGGTCAGACTCATGCACATATACAGGAACTCCTAATAATTTAGAAGCAATTACCGGTGGCACTGAGACAAATCCACCCTTTGAAAAGAGTGCTTGGGGGCGAATCTTGGCAATAATTGCAATAGACTGTAGAATCCCCCAACCAACTTTAAAGACATCCAACATATTTTGCCATGAGAAATAACGACGTAGTTTACCTGTAGCAATACTATGGAAAGTCACATCTAAGCCAGATTTATCAATCTGCTCATGTTCAATCCCGTGCTTGTCACCGATATAGTGCACTTCCCATCCATCTTTGAGAAATTTTGGAATTAAGATAAGATTTAAAGTCACATGTCCAACGGTTCCACCACCGGTAAAAACAATCTTTTTCGCTTTTGCCATAGACTATCCCTTCAATTGCTCAACAGTTGTGATAAATTCGTCACCACGCACTTCGAAATTCTTGTACATATCCCAACTTGCGTTTGCAGGGCTCAACAAGACAACATCTCCTGCACTTGCTTGATCAAAAGCAATACGTGTCGCATCTGCCACATCTTTGGCATCAAGATAAGTCACGCCCGCTTTATCAGCAGCATGTTTGACACGGGGAGCTGATTCTCCTAAAATCACCATTTTCTTAAGACCAGTAATGTCAGGAATGAGTTCATCAAATTCATTACCACGGTCCAAACCACCGGCAATCAAAATGACTTTGCTATTATCAAAACCAGAAAGTGCTTTTTGTGTCGCTAAAATGTTTGTTGACTTACTATCATTATAGAATTTCACTTCATCGATAGTGTCAACGAATTGGAGACGGTGCTTAACCCCACCAAAGCTTGCGAGAGTTTCCTTGATAGCTTGGTTTGAAATACCTGACAATTTTGCTACAGCTATAGTTGCCAAGGCATTTTCAACATTGTGACTACCAGGAACGCCAATCTCATCGGCTTGCATCACCAATTCACCTTTGAAGTAGAGACCACCATTTTCAAGATAGGCACCATCTACTTTTTCCACTGTTGAGAATGGAACTACTTGTGCTTTAGTTTGTGTAGCCAATTCCTTAGCTAAATCTTGATTGAAGTTCAAAACAACAAAATCATCCGCAGTCATCTGATTTTGAATATTCCATTTAGCAGCCACATATTCTTCAAAACTACCATGATAGTCAATATGTGTCGGCATCAAGTTAGTAATCACAGCAATATGTGGATGGAAGCTGTCAATCCCCATCAATTGGAACGAAGACAATTCCATAACTAAGGTATCTTGAGCAGTAACTGACTGTGCAACTTCTGACGCAGGGAAACCGATATTTCCAGACAAGACACCCGATTTGCCACCATGGTTTAGGACATCAGCAATCATAGTTGTCGTTGTTGTCTTACCATTTGAGCCTGTAATACCGATAATAGGTGCTTCAGATACTAGGTAAGCTAATTCCACTTCAGTCCAAACAGGAATGCCTTTTTCAAGTGCACGAGCTACCATTGGATTGTCATAACGAATTCCAGGATTTTTCACCATTAATTCAAAATTTTCATCCAATAGTTCAAGAGGATGTCCGCCACAGACAACCTTAATCCCTTCTTCAAGAAGCGTCTGTGCTGATGGATTTTCCTCAAATGGTTTCCCATCATTTACTGTGACAATAGCACCCAACTTAGCCAATAGGCGGGCAGCTGCTTCACCAGATTTAGCCAAACCAAGGACCAAAACTTTTTTATTTTCAAATTGTGTTACTGATTTCATAATTCGTCCATTCTCTCAAATTGTATCATAATCATTTTACCCTTTATCCCAAGCTATTTCAAGGAGTTACCTCTTCTTGGCAAAAGAAAAAGCCAATCTATTCGATTGACTTTTAATCTCATGCTACTTATTTATCTTCATGTTCAGCTTTTTCATGATTAAGCTCTGACATAGCGAAAAAATCTTTCAAGGTGAAATAGCTCAATACAAGCATTCCCACCGTAACAAAGAACTCACCAGGTAAACTGAAGAATTTAATGATTGATAGCACTGCTAAAAGTAGGAGCAATGCTAAGGTAGCCATGACAAAGAGAAGATTCATGGTGTTTTTTACCGACTTTGGTGCAATAAAGAAATAGAATGATGCAATCAATATAGCAACAATCAGATAAAACATCTCTTCTCCTCTCTATATATTATTCAGCTTCTGCTGCTTTTTTCTTACGTTTATTGGCTTTATCACGCTCTGCTTTATTCAAAATTTGTTTACGCAAGCGGATAGATTCAGGCGTTACTTCCATGTACTCATCGTCATCCAAGAATTCAAGTGATTCTTCAAGAGTCAAGATACGTGGAGTCTTGATAACAGCCGTTTGGTCCTTAGTTGCTGAACGCACGTTTGTCATTTGTTTTGCTGTAGTGATATTGACACCAAGGTCATTTTCACGAGCATTTTCACCAACAATCATACCTTCATAAACTTCAGTACCTGGGTTAACAAAGATTGTACCACGTTCTTCGATACGCATGATTGAGTAAGTTGTCGCTTTACCTGTATCGATAGAAACAAGGGCACCACGGTGACGGCCACCAATTTCACCAGCAACAACTGGCAAGTATTGGTCGAAGGTGTGGTTCATGATACCGTAACCACGTGTCATAGACAAGAATTCAGTAGAGAATCCGATAAGTCCACGAGCTGGTACAAGGAAGATAAGACGTGTTTGACCGTTACCAACCATTTGCATATCAAGCATGTCACCTTTACGTTCTGAAAGGGCTTGGATAATAGAACCTTGGTACTCTTCTGGAGTATCAATTTGAACACGTTCAAATGGCTCACATTTCACGCCATCAATTTCTTTGATGATAACTTCTGGACGAGACACTTGAAGTTCGTATCCTTCACGACGCATTGTTTCGATAAGGATAGACAAGTGCAATTCACCACGACCTGAGACAGTCCATTTATCTGGAGAATCAGTTGGATCAACACGAAGAGAAACATCTGTTTGCAACTCTGCCAAAAGACGTTCTTCAACCTTACGTGATGTCACGTGTTTACCTTCACGACCTGCAAATGGTGAGTTATTAGCCAAGAAAGTCATTTGAAGTGTTGGTTCGTCAATACGAAGAACTGGCAATGGTTCAACAGCATCAGTTGGTGTGATTGTTTCACCAACGAAGATGTCTTCCATACCTGAGATGGCAATCAAATCACCAGCTTTTGCTTCTTCAATTTCACGACGTTCCAAACCAAAGAAACCGAAAAGTTTAGTAACACGGAAGTTCTTTGTTGTTCCATCAAGTTTTGAAAGGGTAACTTGGTCACCAACTTTTACAGTTCCACGGAAGATACGTCCAATACCGATACGTCCAACGAAATCATTGTAGTCAAGAAGTGACACTTGGAATTGAAGAGGCTCATCTGAGTTATCTACAGGAGCTGGGATGTGGTCAATAATAGTGTCAAAGATTGGAGCCATAGTGTGCTCTTGTTCAGCAGGGTTATCTGACAATGATGATGTTCCGTTAATCGCTGAAGCATACACAACTGGGAATTCCAACTGATCATCATCGGCACCAAGCTCGATGAAAAGTTCAAGAACTTCATCAACAACTTCTTCAGGACGAGCTGATGGTTTATCAATCTTGTTAACAACAACAATAGGTGTCAAGTTTTGCTCGAGTGCTTTTTTCAACACAAAACGTGTTTGAGGCATTGTACCTTCGTAGGCATCGACAACAAGGACAACCCCATCAACCATTTTCATGATACGTTCAACTTCTCCACCGAAGTCCGCGTGACCTGGTGTATCCATGATGTTGATACGCGTACCGTTATAAGCAACGGCTGTATTTTTGGCAAGGATTGTAATTCCACGTTCTTTTTCAAGATCGTTTGAGTCCATTGCACGCTCATCAAGCTCTTTACGCTCGTCAAGAGTGTGTGATTGTTTCAACAATTCATCAACAAGTGTTGTTTTACCGTGGTCAACGTGGGCAATGATGGCTACGTTACGGATATCTTCTCTAAGTTTAGTCATTTTTTCCTCTTTAATTTTTATTTCAACTTTTAAAGTATACCACATTTTCAACAAAATGGCAGAGCTCAGCTGATTGTAAACGTTTTTCAACAAGAAAAAGGTGCTGTCCACCTATAATTGGTCAGACACACCTTCTGTCATTCATTAGTTATCAATTGTAAGTGCAAGGCTAGCAGCTCCAATGATACCAGCATCATTTCCAAGCTCTGCTAATTTCACTTTTGTTGTACGGCGAACTTGTGGGAATGCATAACGTGTAAAGTATCCTTCAACACGGCTACGCAAGAATTCACCAGCTGCTGAAACACCACCACCGATTACAACTGAATCTGGGTTAAGAATATTTGAGATATTTGCTGTTGCAAGTCCTAGGTATTCAGAGACTTTGTCAACGATGCTATTAGCAAACTTGTCGCCTTCGGCAGCGGCAACGAAAATATCTTTACTTGTTACTTGCTCACCATTATCTACAGCAGCTTTAATAGAAGAGTTACCTTCATAGCCTTCTGCTAAATGACGTGCCAAACGTACGACACCTGTTGCAGAAGCTACAGTTTCCAAGCATCCTTTGTTTCCGCAAGTACATTCAAATCCTGTTTCAGGCTCAACGATAATGTGGCCAATTTCACCACCAGCACCGCCAACACCATGAATCAAGTTACCATCAGCGATAACGCCACCACCAACTCCTGTTCCTAATGTCACAAAGACAACATCAGGATTGTTAGCACCAGCACCAACCCAACGTTCACCGAGGGCAGCAACGTTAGCATCATTATCAATGGCAAATGGAATACCGAGTTCTTTTTCGATGACAGATCCAACTTCTTGAGTTTCTGCCCAGTTCAAGTTGAAGGCACCAGTAACCGTTTTATTTTCACGATCAACAGCTCCTGGAGAACCCATACCAATTCCAATGAAATCTTCTGCAGTAAGTCCGTACATTTCCAAACGGTGTTTCAAAGACTCCACGATGTTAGGGACGATGTGACGACCATTTTCAAGCGTATTTGTTTCAATCGCCCATTTTTCTTGCACTTCACCTTCTGAAGTCAAAATACCAAATTTAACAGTTGTTCCACCAAGGTCAATTCCCAAGAGTTTTTTACTCATTTTCTTTCTCCATTTCAATGCGATGTTCACGTCGTAAAATCATTTCAGCAGTAAGGTAGCTGTCCTTGTCCACCAAACCATTCTGGTAGAGGGCTTCTAATTCAATCTTCATCATTTCGATATCATAGAGCCTTTTTCCCAGGTAAACTACTATGCCAAACTGTTTCAACAACTGTTGAACGTCATATAAAGTTTTCATAGCAATATTTTAGCAAAAAGCTTCTGCCATGACAAGATAGTTTTGAAAACCTTTACAGATTATTGTATACTTCAAAAAAGACCTAAGTCATTTAGACTCAGGTTATTGACAATTCGGGCAAATCCCATGTAAAATCATCTGTTCACGAGTAATGCGAAATCCAGTTTGTGATTCTACCTCTTCCTTGAAAGACGGAATCGGTAAGTCTAAGTCAGTAATGTGACCACATTTTTCACAAACAATGTTTAAGTGGTCATGTCCCATAAAATCATAATAGGTTGTATTATCATTATTAACCTTGATTTCAGAGACAATCCCTTCTTCAACCAACACCTTCAGGTTGTTATAGACCGTCGCCAAACTCATCCCAGGATTGTCAGGGAGTAGGTCATAATATATCACATCTGCACTAGGGTGTTGATCAGACATCATCAAATAGCGAATAACAGCTTTACGAGATTCCGTCAACCGAATTCCTTTAGCTTTTAACTGATTCAGGACATCTTCATAAACGCCTAGACTACGTCGATGCTCAGACATATCGCCGCCTCCCTTCGTCTAAAAGTATTTTATGTCTATTATACACTTTTAGAGGAACTCTTGACAATCATCTTAACTCAAAAATGCTTATCTCAAGCCTGGAGCTTGTCCAAGTTCTGCAGTCAACATCCAGATTGTCTTATCAATTTCAGATTTAGCTGCAGTGAAGATATCATTTGAAGGAGCATCTCCTTCTTCATCTGTGATATCCAAACCAACTTGGAACAAGACTGACAAATATTTGTATGTATCAACCAATAATTGGATTTGATCAGACATTGGTTTATCAAATGTACCAGTAGTTTCAGTCAAGCCTGAATTAGATGAAAATTCTACCAAAGTTGAGTATGGTTCCCCACCAATAGTAATCAAACGTTCACTAACAACATCAAGGTGAGCATTCAAACTATCCATCAATTCATCCATTTTTGGATGAAGATAGAGGAAACCAGGACCACGCATATACCAATGAACTTGGTGAACAATTGAAGCTGCTACAGACAAATCAGCGACTGCTTGATTCAAAACTGCTTTAGTTTTTGTATATGAAGGTGTTTCAGCTTGTTGGTTAACTGTTTCATTGATTGTTTCTTTAATTGAATCTACCATATTAATACTCCTTATTTAGAATTACTATTATTTATACTTTTATTTTAGAATATTTCTAAATAAGATGCAAGTAAAATGCTTTTTCTCACTCTTTTTCGAATAATTAGGTATGTTAAGTATTATTTATTTTTTTCTAGGAGCCTCTTTTGGTTCATTCATCGGACTAATTTGTGATCGTTTTCCTGAGAGGTCGATTATTTTCCCTAGAAGTCACTGTAGCCATTGCAAGCATCAGCTGCGTTTTTTCGAGATGATCCCTATCCTCTCACAACTTTTCTTAAGATCTCGATGCCGTTCATGTCAGACTCCTATCCCTTTTCGTTACCTCTTTATGGAACTATTTTGTGGAGTAATATCCC
Organism: Streptococcus salivarius; assembly: GCF_000785515.1. Taxonomy (NCBI): domain Bacteria; kingdom Bacillati; phylum Bacillota; class Bacilli; order Lactobacillales; family Streptococcaceae; genus Streptococcus; species Streptococcus salivarius. The sequence goes on along the minus strand of NZ_CP009913.1, from coordinate 828,044 downwards.
TGCTATATTTCTATGACTTTTTAAGTCTTGAAGTGACCTACTTTCTTTACTTCAGCCTTTGTCTGTCGATTTTTGATTTGAAACATAAATCCTATCCGCTTCTGATTTGGATAGTTGGAACAGTCCCACTCTTATTCATGGGCAACTACTACATTACATTTGCCTTAGGTATAATCCTCGCTATCCTTTCTTATATGAAACATCTAAATATTGGGGAAGGAGATTTTCTCTACTTAGCAAGTGCCTCACTTATTTTCCCATTTTCAAAAATACTACTAATTATCGAAATTGCCTGCCTATTAGGACTAGCTTACTTCCTTCTACGAAGAAATCTTAAGGAATGCATTCCATTTGTCCCATTTCTTTTTCTAGGGATATTACTTCTTACTTTTTATTCAATTATATAGAAAAAAAGCCGATAAATTCGGCTTTTCTTTATTAGTTCATATTGACACGGTGCCACTCATTAATGACATAAGAGAGCATTCCTAATTGTTGGAGACCCCAACCGCTGATTTCATCTGAATTTTCAGTTGATCCACCAAGGTAACGTGTATAGATTGCAACCATATAAGGTGTGTCTTCCATAACGATAGCATCAACGTTAAGTGCTTCACGAACGTAACCTGGTTTTTGATAAATCGTTAAACCTGGAAGGTAAGTCTTGTAATACTCATTCGGGAATGACTCACCAATGTAGTGGAGAATATCCTTGTAATTATCTTGATGTTTCCAGAGATAATCCAAAACTTGAATGTAATAATCTGTTGTTGTCTTATTACCATGCATTTGGATAGTCTTCACTTCACCTTTTGATTTACCGTATTTATCGAGCATGCCATAGAATTTTTCCATACCACCAAGGCGTTCCGCCAAAGCGTAGGCAGGAGTATTCTCAGAGTATACAAGAGAATATTCTTGCATCTCTGGAATAGTCATTGAACCACCGAAAGCAGCAACATAATTATCATGTTCACCTTGGTATTCATACTCAGTATTAGTAATATCAAAACGTTCAGTTAAAGAAAGTTTACCCTTGTTAACCTCATCCATGACAAGCATGTTTAGTGGCAATTTATAAGTTGACCCTGCAGTCATTGGCTGAGTATCATTCATTGAGAATTGCTCATTTGTCTTGGTATTTTTATATGAAAAGGCAATTTGGCTAGACTCAATACCTTGGTCAGCCATAAATGCTTCAACTACTTGGTTCAATGTCATGTTAGCATAATCATAATACAAACCATTACCATACATAGTATCTGCATCTGCTTCCATGACTGCTTGTTTAGCTTCGGCTGATTTATTAGTTGGAGTTACCTTTTCCTCTTTTTCTTTGTCTTCTTTTTTAGTGACTTTAGAACTAGATCCGAAGATATTTCCAAGGCCACCAGTGTGACCAGCTTGTTTACCACGTCCTGCTAAAGCAAGCATGGCAACAAACAAAAGAATTACCAAAACACCTAGGAAGGCTAAGATAATATAAGCTTTTTTATCATCACGAGATGATTTTGATTTAGCTTTAGATTTCTTAGAGCGCTTACTTCTAAGTGCCAAGGTTTCAGTTTTTGCTTCATTTTCCTTGTGCTCAACTGGTACTACTGATTCCTCAGCAGATTTCTTCTCTACTGATTTTTTAGAAGTCTTTTTAGCATCTTTTTTCGATGCTTTTTTGTTGTCTTTCTTAGCGCCTTTTTTGACATCTTTTTTAGTATCTTTAGTGTCTTTTTGAAGGTCTTGTTTTACCGAATCTTTCTTTTTATCTTTAGTTTTTCGGCGGCTTCCACTATACTTTTTGCTTGAATGTTTTTTCTTTTTTTTTCATAACAATTATAGTTTAAGCTATAATTCACTAAAAATCAAGGAGATTTTACAATCATATTACAAAAAAATTATCCCCAATAGTGAGGATAATTTTAAACTTATTTAGCTGCTGCATAAAGCTCAGCAACTTTATTCCAGTTAATGATTTCAAAGAAAGCTTTGATGTAGTTTGGACGTACGTTACGGTAGTTTAGGTAGTAAGCGTGTTCCCAAACATCAAGTGCCAAGATTGGTTTCTTACCGTCTGAGATAGGAGTGTCTTGGTTAGCTGTTGAAACGACTTCAAGCTTACCTTCAGCGTTAACAACAAGCCATGCCCAACCTGAACCAAAACGAGTTGTTGCTGCTGCTGTGAAAGCTTCTTGGAAGGCTTCAAATGAGCCGAAAGCTTCGTTAATAGCAGCTGCTACTTCTGCAGTTGGTTCTTGTTTTTCAGGAGACAAGAGTTCCCAGAAAAGTGCGTGATTAAGGTGTCCACCACCATTGTTAATAAGTGCTTGACGAATATCTGCTGGAATTTGTTCCACGTCAGCCAAAAGTGCTTCGAGATCTTCACCAATTTCTGGGTGTTTTTCAAGAGCAGCATTAGCATTTGCTACATAAGTTGCGTGGTGTTTATCGTGGTGAAGAGTCATTGTTTCAGCATCAATGTATGGTTCCAAAGCATCGTAAGCGTAAGGAAGGTCTGGAAGGATAATTGCCATAGTAAAGGTCCTCTTTTCATTTTTTCTTCATTTTACCGTAAAGTGGTAGAGCTTTCAAAAATTTTGCTTACAAAATCAAAGAAAACTCTAAATCTCTAGCGGTTTGATGCGATTTTTAAAAGTGCTAAATCAAACAAGTAATCTTTATCTAAAGTTCCTGTCTTTATCTGGTAATCTGTCTCTACTAAAATCTTAATCGTCATTTTTAAGAACGCTACTGACAAAGGACGACTATCTCTCAGTGCAAAACGAACCTGAAATTGATTGACTTTACGCCCTAAACAATCAGACAGACTTGAAACAATTTGCTGCTCACTTTTGCCTTGAGCAGATAAGAGTTTAACCTGTAAATAGGTACGAAATTGTCCCAACATCACAGCAATCAACTTAATCTCATCTTCACCCTGAAGCCGTAAATCATGAACCAATTCACGAACACTCTGAATCTGGCCTCGCAAAAGAAGTTGCGTCATATCAAAAATATTATCTTGCAAACTTTTAGGAATGGCATCAGCAATATCTTGCGATGAGATATTTCCTTCCGTTTTATACCCCTTTAGAAAAGCTAAGTTTTTTTGAACATCTGAAAAGTCAAAATTTGACTTAATCAAAAGTTCCTCAAAGACTCCTGTGTCAAATGTAAGTCCCTCTTGATGCGCCTGCTTTTGAAAATAGGTTCTAAGTTCTGCATCTTTTAAGGGACTGGCTTCAAGCACCATGGCATCACGTTTGAGAAGTTTGACTAAACGACGCTTTCCATCTAGCTTTCCTGCAGACATCAAGACAAGACGTGTTGTTTCAACAGGAGACTCAAGATAATTTTCAAGGCGCTTCAACTCTTTCTCATCCAGATACGATTTTTTAGCAGTAGTCATATCCGCGAAATGATCAAAAATGACCACCTTTTCATCTGCAAAAAAAGGCATGCTTTCTAAATCGAGCTCAGCATCTTGATAATCAGTCTCAGACATATCAAAATAAGAAAAGGTTAAGTCACTGGGATCGAAACCAATTTGTTTTAAAAATTTTTCTTTAGCTTGACTATACTGCCCTAAATCCTCGCCCGCCAAGACCGTTATCATGGGGAGCTTTTCTTTGGACAGCTTTTCAATCGTTTCCATAGCAATCATGGTTTTATTATAACAGAATTTTCACCATAACAAAAAGTCCACCACTAACGTGATGAACTTTACTTTATTAACCAGAGTTACGAAGACCTGTTGCAATACCATTGATGGTAATGTGAATAAGGCTAATTTCGTCATCGGTCAAATCATTGTTACGAAGACGTTTAATCAATTCAATTTGGATGTAGTTCAAGACATTGAAGTATGGCAAACGGAAGTCCAAACTTGCTTTAAGCGATGGACTTTCATCAAGGAAGCCATCATGTTTTTCAATAGCAAGAATAACATCCTTAGTCAACTGCCACTCATCCAAAATAATATTGAAGACACTACGTACTTCTTCACTCTCTGCCAATTGTGCATAGTGGAAGGCGATATTCATGTCTGATTTTGAAAGCACCATGTCCACGTTTGACAAAAGTGAACGGAAGAATGGCCATGTTTCAAACATATGTTGAAGTTTCTCAAGGTTGCCTTCTTCAGCTTGGATAAAGCGATTAAAGGCAGAACCCACACCATACCAACCTGGGAACATGATACGGTTTTGTGACCATGAGAATACCCAAGGAATCGCACGAAGACCAGAAATCTCAGTAATAGTCTTACGAGCTGCTGGACGAGAACCGATATTCAAGCTTGACACTTCTTTAATAGGGCTTGCTTCAAAGAAGTAATCATAGAAATGTTCGTTTCCAAAGACAAGATCACGATAGATAACATTAGAATCATTAACAATACCGTCCATAATTTCACGGAAATCAACCAATTCATCTGGGTCCGCAATTTGACGTGTTACCATACGGTCAAGGGCAGCTGAAACAAGCATTTCAAGATTGTAGTAGGCAGCATCCTTATTACCATATTTATTACCGATAACTTCACCTTGTTCAGTCAAACGAATACGGTCTTTAATGGTACCAAATGGTTGAGACGTAATAGCATCGTATGATGGGCCACCACCACGACCGACAGTACCACCACGGCCATGGAAGAAGGTAATCTTAATGCCACGCTCTTCACCAATCTTAGTCAATTCGTTTTGAGCTTTGTAAAGCGTCCAACCTGAAGACAAGTAACCACCATCTTTGTTAGAATCTGAGTAACCCAACATGATTTCTTGGTAGTTGTTGCTATTCTTGATCCAACGTTTAACGATATCATAACCAAGATATTGTTTCATGATATCATTAGAGTTTTCCAAGTCTTCGATAGTTTCAAAAAGTGGAACGATTTGGACACGCGCACGTTCTGTATCAACCAAGCCAACTTCTTTAAGAAGGATAGCCAACTCAAACATATCAGAAACGCTCTCAGTGTGAGAGATGATATGTTGTTTGATGACATCTTCACCGATATAGTCTTTCAAAAGACGAGCTGTACGGAAGATTGCCAATTCTTTTTCAAGAATTTCTGACTTAGGCACATTAGTTGATGACAAAGTACGAGGATCTTCTTGCAATTCTTTGAGAAGAACCGCAACCTTTTCAACCTCAGTCAATTCACTATAGTTATCAACAATATTAGCAGACTTAAGCAATTCTGCCACACAAGTTTCATGAACGCTTGAATCCTGACGCATATCGATTGTAGCAAGATAGAAACCAAAGACTTCTACAGCTTGGAGAAGCTCTTCAAAATCACCTGAAATTAAGACAGCATCGTCGTTTTCAAGAAGTGAATTTTTGATTGCCAAAAGATCATCATGGAAATCCTCAGCTGTTTCATAAAATTCAGTCGTTTGTTGTGAGACAGCTTGAAGACTTTGGCTGAGACGTTGTTGCACGTAATCAGCTACTACTTCACCCGTTGAAGCTGAGCCTAGACGAACATTTTCAGAAAGACGTTTAGCAACTCTTTCCTTGCTAAAGTTTCCTTCTTTAAAGAAAAGAAGTGTCTGAATCAACTTAGACTGGATGTAACTGAAAGCACGACGGTAAGGTTCATTTTCACGATAAACAGATGTATCTGGAGAATGTTTCGCCATCTCTGCTACTGTATCTGAAACCTCAGTCAAGCGTGATGAGAGGGAGAACGAACGGTAAAGATTATCAACTTTTTCAATATAGTAGTTAAGGATAACTTCACTTTGTACAGTGGCAGAAAGTTTAAGAGTTTCTGCTGTTACAAATGGGTTCCCGTCACGGTCACCACCAATCCACATTCCCATAGTAATAGGTGTTGGATTGTCAAGTTCGATACCTTTTTCAACTGCTAAACGTTTGAATTCATGTGATAAGTTTGTAATCGCCTTAATCAATGAGGAGTTGTAATACTCCATAACGTTAGTGATTTCGTTTTTAACTTTAAGTTTTTTCTCACGAATGATATCTGTTTGCATCATGATTTCTACATAACGACGCAAATCTGCATACCATTTATCCTTGTTGATAAGACCAGCCTTAACATCACGATGCTTACGGAGAAGTTCGTGAATGTGGTTAGTCAATTCAAGCATGGTTTTACGTTGAACCTGAGTTGGGTGGGCTGTCAATACTGGCACGACATTGACATGTTCAAGAATGTCACGTGCATTTTCACTTTCAGCGACAACATCAAAGGTTTCAGACAACTTACCTAGATAAGATTCATCAATATTGTTCTTGTGGTTGACTTCATAAGCCAAATCCACGTCTTCAGAGATATTAATCAAAAGAGGTAACAAAGAGAAATAACGTGATGCAACGACCATATCGTCATTTGTCATTTCTGAAATGGCTTGTGTAAGGGCCACATAGTCACCTTCATCATAAAGTTCAACCAAATGTTGGATAGTTGTGAGACCTTGCTCTCCAGCCATGCCTCGTGTTGCATCATCCAACAATTCTTTCAAGATACCAACTTCTTCAGAGATGATTTCCTGGTTGTTACTGCTTTCCAATTTGTTAAAAGCCAAACCTTATTCTCCTTACTTTATGTAGTACCCTCTTATCATATCACTTTTAAAACAAAAGTAAACTATTTTCCTTTAAATCGTCAGTTATTTTGCAATTTTCCGACTTTTTCAAACAAATTTTCAAGGCTATTTCCGAACTTTATAAAAAAGACTCTGAAACAGAGTTCAGAATCTTAATTATACTTTTCTTGATAGAATTTGATTTCATCGCCATCTTCAACCTTAAGTTGGTTGGCTGCTTTTTCACCAAGTTTCCCATTAACATCAAACATCCAATAGATGCCCTTATCTTTATCTTGAGAAATACCATCAATCTCAGTGATGAAGCCATCATTTTCTTGAACAGGATATACCTCTTCCAAGACATCAAGCACTGTATCACCTTTTTGGATTTCTACTGATTTTTTCTTACTTTCCTTTTCCGTTTTCAAAATCAAAGTCACCTGACCTTGAACCTTAGACTGATGATTGTTTGTGCTACTAGTAAGTTTAGCTGCCTCATTTTTTCCGCAGGCTGCTAGGGTAACAAGTGATAAGGCGAGAAAGAGATAGGTCGATAATTTTTTCATTTCAAAAACCTCCTAAAAATAGACTGGATGAATGGATAAAATAGAAGCGTCGATACTGCATGATAGGTGTCGTAAAGTAGACCAGAAATAACAAAGGTAATCCCACTTTTAAATAGAAGGCCATACCCGTAATCAAGGAGAACTCCATAGAAAAAGGACAAAAGAGTTACCAAAGCAATCTGCCAGACAAGTGATAACCTAGGTGCAATCAAACTCCAAAAAGCCATCAAGACGCCGAAGGCCAGAATCTGATTAAAGACCCAAGGACCAAAACCAAAGATGAATCCTGAGATGGACATGGTTAAAGCCATAATCAATAGACCATCAAGCAAACCCAAATAAAGAACAGCCACAAAAAACATAGCTGTAATAGGCTGAATATTTGGCAATCCTATAAATGCTGACCGCAATCCTACCGCCAGAGCTGACAGAATGGCAATTCGAGCCATTCGTTGAATCGTTAGTTTCATATATCTATTATGCCAGAAATAAGGAAATATGACTAGTTTTAAAAAATAAAAACTAAAGATTTCTTGAAATACAGAGTGAAATCGTACAAATTGTAAAAATAATGTTCCTTGTAGCCTCTCCCAAATATCAAACAGTTTGATCAGGCTGAATATTTGATATAAAAATGTACTCTCATTCACTATCCTCTGTCATCTTGATAACACTACATGATTAAGTTAAGTTAATTACAAAAGTTAACTTGACTTAATTATTATTTTAAAGTATATTAAACTCAAGGAGGTAGCTAATGATTCAAATTGAAAATATTAATGTGTCTTACAAAGAGACATTAGCTCTGGATAATATCACCTTAAACTTGGAGGGACCTAGTATTACTGGGATTATTGGACCAAATGGTGCTGGTAAATCAACTCTAATTAAAGCATTAATTGGTATTATTCCTCACTCTGGAAAAATCCTTTTCAATAAACAACCTATTCGTCAGCAATTGAATCGTATTTCCTATGTTGCACAGAAGGCTGATATTGATTTTAACTTTCCGATTACTGTCAAAGAGTGCATCTCTCTAGGACTCTATCCCAAAACCAAGTTCTTTAAACGTCTATCTAAAAGTGATTGGTCTAAAGTCACAGATGCTTTAACACTACTCGGTCTAACTGATTTGTCCCATCGCCAAATAAGCCAATTATCAGGAGGTCAATTTCAACGTGTTTTAATTGCTCGTTGTCTTGTACAAGAGGCAGATATTATTTTATTAGATGAGCCATTCGTAGGGATTGACTCTGTCAGCGAAGATATTATCATGAACACCTTGAGAGAACTTAGGGACAAAGGTAAGCTTATTCTTATTGTCCACCATGATTTGAGCAAAGTTCCTCATTATTTTGACCAAGTTATCCTCCTAAATCGTAAACTGATTGCTAGTGGGCCTACTAATCTTATTTTTAATGAGGATAATCTCCGTAAAACCTACGGTAACAGTTTATTTTATAAAGGAGATGTAAATGATTTCTGAATTTATTGATGGTTTGCTAAATTTCCACTTCTTACAAAATGCTCTTATAACGGCTTTAGTTATTGGAATTGTCGGGGGTGCTGTTGGTTGTTTTATTATTCTAAGAGGGATGTCACTTATGGGTGATGCAATTTCACATGCGGTTCTACCTGGGGTAGCCATTTCCTTTATCTTGGGTATTAACTTTTTCATAGGAGCCATCATCTTTGGACTTTTAGCTTCTACAATGATTACCTATATCAAAAGTAATTCCATTATTAAGAGTGACACGGCAATTGGGATTACCTTTTCGAGCTTTCTAGCTCTCGGTATTATTCTCATCGGTGTTGCTAATAGTTCCACAGATCTCTTTCATATTCTCTTCGGGAATATTCTAGCTGTACAAGACATGGATATGTGGATAACGATTATCGTTTCACTTCTCGTACTAGCAACTATTACAATCTTCTTTCGCCCTCTACTCCTAACATCCTTTGATCCAATTTTGGCCAAGTCTATGGGAGTTAAGGTCACCTTCTACCACTACTTACTTATGGTTATTTTAACCTTGGTTGCTGTAACTGCCATGCAAAGTGTCGGTACTATTCTTATTGTGGCACTTTTAATTACACCGGCTGCCACTGCCTACCTTTATGTTCATAGCCTAAAAACAATGATTCTTCTCTCATCAGGATTGGGGGCTCTGGCATCTGTTCTAGGTCTTTTTATCGGCTATAGTTTTAATATTGCAGCTGGTTCGAGCATTGTATTAACGTCTGCTCTACTCTTTCTCATCAGCTTTTTCATCGCCCCAAAACAAAGTGGCATGAATAAAACTTCTAAACAATAAAAAATAGGATGAAAATAATATGAAAAAAATACTATCAACAATAGTACTACTACTTTTAGCGGTAGTTACTCTAACAGCTTGTACCAATAAACAAGGCAGTAACATGGATAAATTACGAGTCGTTACGACCAATTCCATTATTGCCGATATCACCAAAAATATTGCTGGAGATAAAATCACTCTCCACTCTATTGTCCCCGTTGGTAAGGATCCTCACGAATACGAACCTCTTCCTGATGATGTAAAGAAGACCTCACAAGCTGACTTAATTTTTTACAACGGCATCAATTTAGAAACTGGTGGAAATGCTTGGTTTACTAAGTTAGTCAAGAATGCTCATAAGACAGAAAATAAAGATTATTTTGCAGTTAGTGATGGTGTTGAGGTAATTTACCTTGAAGGTCAATCAGAAAAAGGTAAGGAAGATCCCCACGCTTGGCTTAATCTGGAAAATGGGATTATTTATGCTCAAAATATTGCCAAGCAACTGATTGCTAAGGACCCTAAAAACAAGACCTACTACGAAAAGAATCTAAAATCCTATACTGACAAACTTAGTAAACTGGACCAAGAAGCTAAAGAGACATTTAACAAGATTCCCGATGAGAAAAAACTGATTGTCACTAGTGAAGGATGCTTCAAATACTTCTCTAAAGCCTATGGCATACCATCTGCCTACATCTGGGAAATCAATACAGAAGAAGAAGGCACACCAGACCAAATCAAAACACTCGTGGAAAAACTACGCCAAACAAAGGTACCAGCTCTCTTTGTCGAATCTAGTGTCGATGAACGCCCTATGAAAACAGTATCTAAGGATACCAATATTCCTATTTATGCAAAGATCTTTACAGATTCTATTGCTGAAAAAGGGCAAGACGGTGATAGCTACTACAACATGATGAAATATAATCTGGATAAAATCACCCAAGGCTTGAATCAGTAAAAATCTCATCTAAGAAATATTCTGTATTCTTATGATAAATCTGTTATACTAAGGTGAGACTATTTTCAAAGGAAGAGAAATGACACCTAATAAAGAAGACTACCTCAAATGTATCTATGAGATTGGTACTGAAGAAGGTAAAATAAGCAATAAGGAAATCGCAAACCGTATGCAGGTGTCTCCACCTGCTGTGACGGAAATGATTAAGAAATTGATTTCAGAAGACCTCATCATCAAAGACAAAGTCAAGGGCTATCTTCTAACGAAAACTGGTAAAATCAATGTCGCTGAACTCTATCGGAAACATCGTCTCATCGAAGTCTTTTTGGTGGACCACTTGCAATATACTTGCGACCTAATTCATCAAGAGGCTGAAATTTTAGAGCATACTGTCTCTGATCACTTTATCAATGCCCTTGACCGCCTACTCAATTACCCCCAAACCTGTCCACACGGTGGGCAAATCCCCAAGTCAGGTCAGCTCATAGAGGAAATCTACAACCAGACTTTTACACAAGACCTAACTCCTGGAAACTATGTACTTCGTCGAGTTCAGGATCAAATTGATTTACTCCATTATTTGGAAACTGTCGGTCTTAAAATTGGAGTAACTTTTACCTTGAAAGGCTTTGACCCTTTTACACAACTCTACCGCCTGAATATTGATGGAAAAGAAATTCAAATTCCAGAAACTGTTGCTAGCAACCTTTATATTGAATCAAACTAAAAAAGCGAGGCTGATAAACACCCTTAGAAGTGTCATCAGTCTCACTTTTTTTACATTTGTTTCAAGCGTTCCACCCGTTCTGAAATCGGTGGGTGCGTATAAAAGAGCTTCTGCAAACCAGATTCCTTTTTAGGATCATTGATATAGAGAGCTGCGCTAGCATCATCTACGTGATGTTTCATCGGTTCACTATGATCAAGTTTAAGAAGAGCATTAATCATACCTTGTGGGTTACGTGTCAATTCGACGCTAGAAGCATCAGCTAGAAATTCACGCTGACGAGAAATAGCCAGCTGAACCAGGGTAGCTGCCAAAGGCGCAAGGATAATGGCAATCAAGGAAATAATGAGAAGAATAATCTCCAAGCCACTACTTCCATTACGATCATCATCATTACGACGACGGCCTCCACCCCAGAACATCATATTGCGAGCCATACCAGCTAGCATGGTGATCGCAGATGCCAAGGCTACTGCAATAGTCGAAATACGGATGTCATAGTTACGAATATGGCTGACTTCGTGCCCTATGACCCCTTCAAGTTCCTCACGATTCATAACTGCAAGAAGACCTGTCGTAGCAGCCACAGCAGCATTTTTAGGGCTAGACCCCGTCGCAAAAGCATTCATTGAAGGATCATCGACAATAAAGACACGTGGCATCGGTATTTGTGCCACCATAGCCATATCTTCAACCACATGATAAAGGTTTGGAGCGGTTTGTTCATCAACCTCTCGTGCACCATTCATAGCCATAACGACATTGGTTGATTGGAAAATCATGGTAACGGCATAGATAAAACCGATAACTAGAGCAAGAATCAAACCACCGAAGCCTGAACCTAACCAAAGATAGCCGACACCGTAACCAACAAGGCCCAACAAGAGGAAAAAGACCAGGAGCAAAAGCCAAGTCTTTCTCTTATTTCGAGCAATCTGATCAAATAACATATTAGTTACCTAGTCCACTGAAATCAACCTTAGGAACAGCTTTTTCTTCTTCAGGTGTTTCAAGGAATTCAGCAGCCTTAAAGCTAAACATTTTAGCAATAACATTGCTTGGGAATGTTTCCAATTTCACATTGTAGTTACTTGTCACACTGTTATAAAGTTGACGTGAATAGGCAATTTTGTTTTCAGTGTTCGTCAACTCTTCTTGAAGCTGGCTGAAGTTTGCACTAGCCTTAAGGTCAGGGTAACTTTCAGCTACCGCAAAGATTCCAGAAACCTGGCGTGTCAATTCATCACTAGCACGCATAGCCTCTGCTGGTGAAGTCGCAGCTGCTACTTGATTACGAAGTTCTGCTACTTTTTCAAGCGTTGAACCTTCGTATTTTGCATATCCCTTAACAGTCTCAATCAAGTTAGGAAGAAGGTCATTACGACGTTTCAATTGAACATCAATTTGACTCCATGCCTCCTTAGTCTGCATACGGCTTTTAACCAAGCCGTTATAACTTGCAATAACAAAAATTACAAGAACAACGATAATGGCAATAATAATCCAAATCATATTTTTATTCCTTTCTTGTACTGAAAAAGAGTCAATTAACCTCTCTTTCAAGTATCTTTGATAGTCTCAGTATATCAAATTTTCAGATAAAAGTGGTAAAATGTGAGTCGTTTTACAAAAAAAACTGGACAAGATGTCCAGCTTTTGTATTACTCTTTAGACGTGTGTCGTTTACCTTGGGCTAGGGCATCTGCTTCTGTCATTGTAACGACATTTGTTTTCTTGGTATTTTTTGGCATAGATAAAAAACACCCATTTTAATGGATGCTTCTTACCTACTATTTACCTGCTTTTTTACCTTGTTTTGTAAGGTAAACTGTAGATATACTTAGTGCTGCAGCAACTCCGACAAGAAGGAAGACCGTTGTCGTATTAGACTTACCTTTTTCTTTTGAAGTGCTAGCTTGGCTTTCAGAACTCTTGGCCACCTGTTTTGCCTCAGTTGCTTTATCAATACGAGCGACATTCTTAGGTGTGTCATCCTTCTTGCTTTCCGCCAATTCTGACAAATCACTGCTAATCTCTTTGGCAACACCTTCAGAGCTTGTAAGTGATGCCGCTTCTGAGGCTAATGTTTCAGAGGCCATAACCGCCATAACTTTACTTGCAATCATATCCACAGACTTCTCATTCAAAAGAGAATTATAGCGAATAGCTTCTGAGGCGAGCTGACTGCTTGTTACAGAGATTTTTAGGTCATTGTTATAAGCGACCTGACTATTTGGTGAGATGCTGACAACTTCAGATCTACGTGCTATTGTTGGAGATTCAGAAACTTTGACATCAACCTGACTTGTTGAACCTTTTTCAATAACTTCTGAAGAAACCTCACTTATCGGATCTTTTTGTGTGCTTTCTGAAGTTGGAGATTTCTCTGGGCTATCAGAAGTAATTGCTACGTCAACCTGACTAGTAGATGAAGCTACTGAAGTTTCCTCATTCTTTGGTGACTCAGAGGCTGGAGCGGTTGAGCTTGCCTCACTATTTGGTGTTTCTGAAACTGATGTCTCGGAGATCACTTCACTGTTAGATACTTCAGAAACTGGAGTGCTTGAACCTACCTCACTCTTTGGTGTTTCTGATGCTGAAGTTTCAGAAATTACTTCACTAGTTGATGCTTCAGAAACTGGAGTGCTTGAACCTACCTCACTCTTTGGTGTTTCTGAAACTGAAGTCTCGGAAATTACCTCACTGTTAGATACTTCGGAAACTGGGTCTGTTGAACTTTCCTCACTAGTCAATGCTTCGGAAACTGGGGCGCTTGAAGTTGCTTCACTTTTCGGTATTTCTGATGCTGAAGTTTCAGAAATTACTTCACTAGTTGAGGCTTCAGAAACTGGAGTGCTTGAACCTGCCTCACTCTTCGGTGCTTCAGAAACTGAAGTCTCGGAAATTACTTCACTGTTTGATACTTCAGAAACTGGAGTACTTGAACTTGCCTCACTATTTGGTGTTTCTGATGCTGAAGTCTCAGAAACTACTTCACTAGTTGATGCTTCAGAAACTGGAGTACTTGAACCTGCCTCACTCTTTGGTGTTTCTGAAACTGAAGACTCTGAGATCACTTCACTAGTTGAGGCTTCAGAAACTGGAGTGCTTGAACTTGCTTCACTCTTCAGTGCTTCAGAAACTGAAGTCTCGGAGACTGGATTATTGACAGGCTTTGGTTCAGGTTTTGTTGGAGAAACTGCTGAGACAGCCCCAACAATCGTCGCCTTATTGTCAATCGTATTATTAGATAAACGGATTTCTCCATTACCATTGTCACCCATCTCAAAGTTTTTGGTAATCACCGGCTCAGCCAAGGTATTCAATAGTTTATTATCATAGACATCGACATTCTTGATTGTTCCACGAACTTGTTGGAAATCAATGGCACCACGATGGAGCTTATAGAGGTCATTAGTTGTCCCTGAACGTAGAATGGTATTGTCATGAATCTTAATTCCAGAATCATTGAGGTCAAAATTGTGACCTGCAAAGACAGTGTTTACACGGATACCTGCTCCAGCAAAGACGTCCTTGATGAGGTTTCCTGAGATTTCATGCCCCTTACCACCAAAAATACCGATACCAGCCGCACGCCAGCCTGATTCAATGGTGTTGTTGAGGAATTTATTATTTTCCTCAGCTGCGGCATTTGTACCATCTGAAATACTTGACCAGATAGCTAAACCATCATCACCATTCCCACGGATATTAGAGTTTTTAACTGTTGAATTCTTGGTCCCTTGAGCAAAGTTAATACCATCAGCTAAGTTATTACGGATACGAGCATTTTCAACAACAAGACCGTCCGTATACTTCATATTCCCCGTCTGGTCGTAGTCTCCAATCCACATACCGACTTCAAAGTGCTGAACCCAGATGTCGTGAATTTTCGAATCCTTACCAAGTGTTCCCGAAATAGCCTTGTACTGTGCATCCTCGTTATAACGAGACGTCAAGTTGGAATCCATGTAAAGATTGCTCAACTCAATGCCATTACTATTATGACCGAAGACAATACCACCACCATAGCGTTTGTCACTTGTAAAGTGTAGTTGCGTATGCCAAACACCGGCACCTGAGATTTTTAGATTATCAGCTTCGATATTAACCTGTTTGTCAAAATTGAAACATCCTTCTGGAATATAGACAGATTTTCCGCTGGCTTTAGCTTCTTCCACAGCCGCAAGTAGGGCAGCAGTGTCATCACTATCATCATTGGCAGATGCACCCTTATCCAAGATACTGATACTATTTTCACCTTGGGCAACAGGCACTGGAGCCTGTTCTAGCTCAATAAAGTCAATACCGTAAGGGACATTGTCATCTTTCTTCTTAACTAGAGAAATCTTATCTCCAGATTTCAATTGGATATCCTTTAGGAGAAGACGTGTCTCATCAAAACGAAAACGTGCACTGGAACCATCAATGGCTTGATCATACTCATGGTCCCCTTTAAGGTACTGCCATGCTGAGTGAGATGACAAATCAAGATTACCAACGCTTGAACCATTGACCTGCACATCCAACTGACCTGATGCACCATCAGGTATTGTATAACGGACATTCAAAGCATTGGCTGGCTCAGTGACATTAAAAGTAACTGCCGCATCCTTTTTAGGAAGCTCAACATAAGTTTGGTTAGTCGCTTCCACAGCCGTAGATTCCATGTCCGTTGACTGTTGAATTGTAGCTCCATTTTCAACACTTGCATTTTCTGCCTCATGAGTCGTATAAGGCATTTTTGCACCGTAACCATCTGTGCTGTACTCCTTGGCTTGACCTTGGTCCTCAGTCGCATTGGTTAAGACATTTGCTGAAGTTTCTTGAGTTTGAGGGTTGCTTGCCTCAACCAATTGATCAATGGTCGGAGTCTGTTCAGCTGCTTGAACAGTTGTTACCTGAGGCTGAACTGGAGCAATATTAGCAGGCTGTGACGCTTGCACAGTCTCAACTGATGCTGGTTCGGAAGTCGCCACTTGTGCCCTTGAGGCTGTTTGAGGTGTCTGTGCCTGATTTGAGGCATCAGTCAAATCACCAATCGATTGTGCCTCATCAGCCTGAGCTGCTTGCCCATTGGCAAGAGCCATAAAGCCAATCAAAGCTGATGCTGCCCCAATGGAATATTTACGGATGCTGTACTTTGGTTTCGTTTTTCTTTCTTTAAACAAGTCTATTCTCCTGATACTTTTTTTCACAATCTCTCTATCTTAGGACCAAGCCGTCCTTTGAAAGAAAATAAAGATTCCCTCATATTAAATATTGTTAATAATGCTGTTGTTTTTCTTATTAAAAACAAACCAAAGTAAATTATAAGGGATGAAAAAGTAAAAAAAAAGGCTAGGCTATCCATTTTAACAAGGCCTTAACAAAATTGTCATATTAGAAAGTTCAGTCATTCACGTCTAAATTATAGTCTAAAAATGTCGCACAAAAAGGTGATTTCTTTCACGTGTAAGAAAGAAAAGACTCTAAATTTCCATAAAGGCTTATTTAGCAAGAGTTATCGGCCAAAACTATCAAAATGTTTTAAATCTGTTTTCTCAGATTTCTGTCAAACGTTTGACAGTCTTTTTTAATTTTCCGCTTCAAAGTATTATTTTCCGAATGTTTTAGTATTACAAATGTTAAACACCCAAAAATAAAAAAAAGAGACAATAATCTGTCTCTGATTTTTCAAAAAAATAACTAACCTAACTAGATTTTACGATAACATTGCCTCTAGTTCTTCAAGCGACAGACCAGTCACATCTGATACCACTTCTAGAGATAAGCCTTTTGAGAGCATCTTACGAATCAACTCTAAACGCTCCTCATGACGACCTCGTTCCAAACCTTCTTCACGCGCTTCATCAATTGCTGTCTCCATAGTCATGTCATAATTTTCTTGAATACGTATGCGTTCATCAATCATCGCCTTTTCCTCCTATCGGTTGGCTCTTACGATAACAAACCATCTAATTCTTCAAGCGATAGACCAGTCACATCTGAGACAACTTCTAGAGATAGGCCTTTTGACAGCATCTTACGAATCATTTCTAGTTGTCCCTCATAACGACCTCGCTCTAGTCCCTGCTCTAACCCTTTCTCTATACCTTCTTCACGCGCTTCATCAATTGCTGTTTCCATGGTCATGTCATAATTTTCTTGAATACGTATGCGTTCATCAATCATCGCCTTTTCCTCCTGTGTCCAGCTGGATGAATCCAGTAATGAATCGGCATGCGTGACCGCGTGACTAGGTGCCATTGAAAATGGGAGATTTCCAAAGAACTCTAGCCACTGCCGCCCTTCATCCCTAATATGCTTATCTTTATTATACTTATCCAACTCTAAAAAGGCAATCTGAAGAAGGTTCTGCTGTTTCCCATCCTTATAGTAAGCATTCAAAGGCCTCCCCGTCCTACTATTGGCCATCCAATAAGTATTAATCGGGGACTCCTCATCTGGCAACAAGGTCTTCTCCAAGATAGCAATACCATAGACCGGCTCCATCTGCTCATACATCTTATGCGTCTGCCCTTGTTGACGTAAGTGTTGCACATTTTCTACTAGCTGGTTAGCCAAATAATAATGAAAACGATTGAGAAAATAATGCTGCTTACGCACCTGAATCTCAATGATAACCTCGGTTCCATCATTCAACTTGGCTCGAACATCCACCGAGGTTGAAAAGAGCTCATCCTCATCAAAGTCCTTTTTATGAAGCTGTGTCCCCTCCAAAATCTGAGCATCCACAACATCCAAATCCAAAATATCTCGAATAAATGCCACCGTCACCTCAGGCAGGCTAAAAATCTTCTTAGCCATGATATCCAGGGTCGGTGAGACATGCTTGTGTCTTTTTTCCATCTACTTCTCCTTAAGAAAAATAGAGGGTTGGCCCCTCTACTTCTATCTATTCGGAAAAAGCAAATGAAAGCTTGCAACTAGCCCTTAAATGCTTCCACAAAAGCCTTGAGTTCTTCGTCTGCTTCTGGTGTCGTTCCATGAAGTTGGCCAAGCATGTCAAGAAGGGACGCTGTCTGACTTTCAATCGTCGCATTAGTCTGATTAATCTTAGCCACAATCTCTGTCAAGGGCTCCACTTCTTCTTCCTCAAAGGTATCCACATAACGAGGAATATTAAGGTTGTAGTCATTTTCCACAATCTCTTCAAAGCTAGCCAGATGGGCGAACTTGTCCATATCCTCACGGCTCTTATAGGCATTGAGAATCTTCTCAATATGGGCATCCGTCATGATGTTCTGATTTTTCCCCTTATCAAACTCCTTAGAGGCATCGATAAAGTAAACATCACGATTGGTGCGGTTCTTTTTCAGAATGATAACCGTCGTCGGAATACTTGTGTTAAAGAAAATATTAGCAGGCAGACCGATAACCGTATCAATAGCACCTTCTTCTAACAAAGCCTTACGAATAGTCCCTTCGGCATTACCACGGAAGAGCACCCCATGAGGTAGGACGATGGCCATAACACCATTGTCTTGTTTCAAGTGATAGTAACCATGCAAGAGAAAGGCAAAATCAGCCTTAGACTTAGGAGCTAGTTTCCCAAATGGTGAGAATCGAGGATCATCCATGAATCCTGAGCTAGCAGACCACTTGGCTGAATAAGGTGGGTTCATGAGAACACCATCAAAGTTAGTTGGCTCTTGAGTTGGCCAATCCTCGTCCAAGGTATCAGCGTTGTGCAAAAACTGATTTTCAATCGGCACACCATGCAGAATCATGTTCATACGTGCCAGGTTATAAGTTGAGGTATTCAACTCTTGACCAAAGTAAACCACGGTCTGGGGTTGACGTGAATAACGTTTGGCATTAAGCAAGAGCGAGCCTGACCCCATTGTCGCATCGTAGAGGGTAAAGCCTTGCTTGTCCTCACGACCTAAAAAGGCAATCTGGGTCATGAGTTTGGCAACAGGTTGCGGTGTATAGAACTCACCAGCTTTCTTACCCGAATCCGTCGCAAACTGACCAATCAAGTACTCGTAAGCATCACCAAGCATGTCACCAGCATGACCTGCCACATCTAAGACAGCCAACTCTTTCATCACAGCCGCAACCGTCTGGTTCTGCTTTTGAGGAGTCGCCCCAAGTTTCTTAGAGTAGAGGTCGATGTCTTCAAAAAGATTTTCATAAAGCTCGTCACTCTGCTCAATATCACGGAAACCCTGAGCCAAGTCCTCTAGCTGGAAGCTTCCATCATTCACTCGCTCCACCAAGGCCGTAAAGGTCAAGTCAGGATGAATGGCATAGCTCATCTCATCAGTGATAACCGCCAAGAGGTCCTCGTGAGTCTCCTCATCCTCATAGTATTTACGATAGACTGCCAGTGCCTCCTCCAAGCTTTCTGTCTCTTCCTCCATGGTCTCTGCCACGAAAAAGAGCATCTTGTCCGACAAATACTTGTAAAAGACCATACCCAAAAGATAGGACTTGTAATCGTTGGCATCCATCTTAGAGCGGAGCACATCCGCTGAGTTCCACAGGGCTTGGTAGAGCGACTGGGAAGTTTGTGTTGTTTCCATAATGTTTCTTTCTTTTTTATAAATTCAAAAATCTATCTATTGCTTCAATAGTTTCATTTCTAATTCTTCAAAATATTTTTGTCGTAATTTTTTCTGTAAATCATTATCCAATGCAATACGTCTTAAAGCTTTATCTTTAAAGTTTTGAACTATTTTCGTGTTTCCTCTATGATTAATTATTTCATTTTTTAAGTTACAAATCTTTAAAATTGCTGAAAAATCAGATGAATTCAAACTTTCTTCAACGATAAAAGTTATATTATCAACCGTTGAAGATGCATCAAATTTATTTACTAAATTTTTAAAAAATTCCTCAACATCTTCTTTAGTAGGTTTATTATTTTCAATACAGTTACCTTCCATAAATTCATCGAGTCTTTTTTTCAAGGCAATACTTATTATTTTATCTTTCTTTTCTTTACAAGATTCAATGATACTTTGTTGAAAATTTTCAAATTTTTGTTGTTTTTCTTTGTCATCATCAAAATGTAAGCATGACTTCACGACTGCTTCATCAACAAGCATCATCTCTACTTCATTGAATGGAAGAACAAAAATATTCTGTTCTTTTTGCTCTTGAATACTACTTTCATTCATCCAGTCATTGTCTATGATACCGTATGCCGTATTACCATGTAAAAGTTGTAAATTATTATAGGCTTTTGTATGCTGGATGACCTGTTTATGTCCTTGAACTGGTTTTACAAAACAAAATTTACTGAATAGCTTAGAATATATTTTATAATCTATACTAGTTTTTGTTCCCTCACAAAATAGTATTGGCTTCTGTGTACCAGATACTTCAGTTAATAAGGATAAAGGCATTTCTTGTGTACCTTCCAAAACCTGATACTCCAAATCATAAGGTGCTTCAAATTTCTTACACCATATATAACTTGCATTTGTTCTAGATTGGACAAAGTCCATATTATGCGAAGCAAAAACAAATTGACAATCCGATCGCTCTGATATGAGCAAATCCCACAATTCATTATAGACAGCAGCGTTTAAGAAAGTCTCAGGTTCATCAACAACAATATAGCTATTTTTTGGAGCTAAAAGTACATTCCCAATATAAAACAATATACAACGTTCTCCATCACTAAGGCCATTTATACTATATTTAGAACCATTTTTTTCAACTTTAACAACTCTATCATCAGGTTCAAGCTCAAATATTATTTCTGGAAAAATTTGGTTCCATATATATTCTAATCTATCCCATAAAGTTAAAGGTAAATCTTTTTCTTTTCTTGATCTACGAGTAGCTATGTTTGTGTAGTCTTTTACCAACAATGTTATTAATTTTGTAAAGGTATTTGAAATACTATTTTCAATTTGGAATGGATATAAATCAATTGTGTCGTATTTAATATCTACTTCTTTAAATTCAGATATATATCTTTCTTTACTAATATTATTACGGTCAAGAATATTTGACATAAAATACAGTAGTTTCTGAGCAGGCAAAACATACATCTCATCTATACTATTCTTTCTTAACTCATTAATAAGACTAGATTTTCCCGCTCCATTAGCTCCTATTATAACAGTTGTAGAATCCACCTTTGAAATAAAAGAGAAAAGTTTAATTGCTTTAAAATTCTCTAAAATTTGAAGTAGATTTGTTTCATACGTAAAAACATCATTACCATAACAACTAAATATATTTCCTAACCAATTATCACGTAGTTTTTTATACTTTTCTGTTACATCACCAGATAAAAACTCATCATTTAGTTCCTTATTAATCAAATCAATAAGTGTCGAAAAATAATCATCTACTTTCTTGTACTTATTCTCATTTGATTCTTTTTCATAATCAGCCAATTGACTAAAATTATCTTGAAGTCTTTTCTTTTCGGATTCTAACTTTTCAACTAAATCTTTAATAGATCTACACATAATTCCTCCTTAAATTAACATATCCTGCAAGAGTTTCTTTTTCAAAGTTTCTAGTTGAGAAATTTTTTCTTGGTGAGTAGAGATGAGGTTATCGAGGTTTGAGAAATAAGAGCCGATGGCCTGTTGTTCCTCGAGTGACGGAGGAATTGGAATCCGAATATTTGCAAAGTTTTCATAAAAAAGATATTCCCTCACACTACCCTCCGTATTCCTTCTAACTTCTTTATTAAACTCAGGTGATTTTATAAACAGTAGCGCATAGTTGTTATTTACTGACTTATCTAAAGAAAAAATAACATATAGAGAACTAACAATTACTGTTTCCTCTATATCATTAAATGCAATTGAACCCACATTTATACGAGCCGGATTATATGCGAACTCGTTTGGTCCAACTGTCTTATATGAAATTTTTTCAAGATTCTCTAAACGACTTCCTTCGAATTGTTCTGATTGGGGAATCAACCCACTCTGGTTGCTAACAGAATATGCTGGATAATCATACCCTTTGCTGTTTGTTTTCCCTCTTTTAGTACTTATGCTCTTAAATTTCTTTATTTCCCACTCACCTTTAAATCCATCCATACGAATCTCAGGAATGGTCTGTCCAGCTTTAGGAATCATCTTAGTAAGCATGGTCGTCTTGAGTGATCGGTAGTTAGCAAGATTTTCCTTATAGCTAGCTAAAAGATCATCGATGGTGCAGAAAAGGGAACCGATGGCGGATTGTTCTTCAGTTGTCTGTGGAATTGTAACAGAAATTTTTGAGAGGTCTTTTGAATTAATTGCTGGATAACTCGTTCCCGTACATCTTTCTAAAACCTTATTGACAAAACTTTCTTCTTGTAATCTGGCAAAAAGAAAAGCACTGTCTATTAGTGGTCGTAATTGTGCATACCCAGTTGAAAAAACATATTCCTTTTCATCACTGTCAAACAAATAATTATTCTTCTGATATGGACGGACAGTTTGGTAAAAAATATCACCTTTTTGGGCTAAACGTTGAGCACGTGATGGAGCATTCTCTCGTGATACTTCTCTATAAGAAATTAAATCCGTTCCTAAAACAGACTCAAGGTCAACATATTTAAATTTCTCTGGCAATGTTGACTTAGGATTGAATTTTGCAAGCTTGGATAATTTATTTTTTTCCCATTGATTCTTACATATCTTGAATCTAATCTGGGGGATAAAAGAATCAACCATAAACCAGTGATTTCCTCCTACATTTTTTTATATAAAATCTAATCTTACTTTTCTTTGAAATTCCTTTTCTCTTAAATAACTGGAGTCTCAAATATTTTTTATCTGTTGTCTTTAATACATAGAGTTCTTCAAAAAACGCATAGGCCAATACTGATTTTTGTACTAACAAATAACTAACATCTTTCTCATCAACCAATCCATGCATAAAGATATTTCTATTGAGAGGTAATCTATTTTCAATATAATCACTCTCAATATCTTTAAAATTTTTAAATAGATTAACCTCAACAAAACCTTTTTCATGGTATTCTGATAAAAAAGTAATTTGAGATACAAGTTCATTCAAAAAATTATCATCATTAGACGTATTGACAAAATTTCTAAATGACTTATTTGAAGTTAATATCTCTGAAAAGTGAGTCCCTTGTTCTTGAATTTGAATTTGTGAAAGTATAAACTCAATTCTTTCCAAGCAGAATATCACCATCATTTTATACATTTTTAAACTTTCAAGATATTCAAGTTGAGCAACTTCTTTATATGTTCTCAACGATTTTGGAATAAAATCATAAATACTCTTTCCTCTTTGCTCTTCCCAGTATTTGAGATGTTCATATAAATAGTAGTCTGCTTCAGCTTGTTCTGTTACTTTCTGCATAGAAGCAAGCTCATCTAAAAACAATATGGGAGGATATATATCAAAATGTAAACATTTAGCAATTTTACGCTTTCTTTGTTCATCAAGTTCGCGACGATAATCATCAAAGTCAATATTTTTTAAAAAGTTTCCTATATTTTTAAAATTATAGAGTGTTTGTAATTTTGAAAATTGCTTAGATAATACTTCAAGTATGTTTGAATAATTAGGTTGAATTGACGCTATTTTATCAAAAGGTTTAAAAATATCTTTAACGTTATCTTGTATCAATATCTTTAAACTTTGTAATATTTCTTTACCATTAACTCCAATACTTTCATTGAAATTCTTCATTAGATTTTTTACGGGAAATACCGTTCCATTCATAACATTAAAATGTTTCCGACGCTTTCCATATATAGACTCAGAACTAATAATCACCCTTCCAACTGTCTTCGATTGTAAAGATAATACCTTCTCACAGTATTCATCAAAATAATTTTCAAAAATATCTTTTAATTCAAGTTGTAAATCAATTGTTCTTTGTTCGATATCTGACTTCAAAAACTTATCTCTTCTAAAAACTTCGTTAATGTAAAACTTTGACTCATCTTTATCAAGTAATACTTTCTTTTTTTCTACAAAAGTTTCATCTGAGATTTTTACATTTGTATCTCTATGTAATAAAGTTAAATTCCCTAAATTATTCTTGTTAGAATCTCCCGGTTCAAATTTACTTTGAGGTACAATATGTTCTAATTGCCAAATCAATTTACCTTTATGATCTAATTCTGTAAAATCTATTGCTCTTCCATTATTCTTAAACTTCTCAATGCTAACAAGCAGAAAACGAGTGAAATGAACGTGGGTCCCACTATAATAATTAACTCGTTCTCTCTGTTCATCCTCAACAAATTTCTGAATTACTTTTTTATAGTCATTCAATTTAAAGTAATGGTGCTTCTTTTCCTGTTCCTTAAAATATTTGAGAAACCCATTACCAAAAACAGTTTCAAAACTATCTAATAATTTATCCACAATAACTCCTCTTACCTCCCCACTCTCAATGGTTCAATAACTTCTTCAATGAGTTTGGTGTAGGCTTCTTTGATGTGTTTTTTGTAGCTGAGCGGGTTGAGGGCATCAGCTGTTTCTGCTTTATAGTCTTTGTAGCGTTGGCTCTTGGTGAGCTGGCTTTCTCCAGATTGCTTCTTAGCACCTTTACGATAGTGTTGGACGTAGTAACGAAGTTCATCGAGTCCGACATACCATTCTCTGGCAAAGCGTTTGAGATGGTCGTCGATAATGGCTTCAATCATGCTGTCCAAGACACCAGTGATAGATTGTCCTTGGTAATCTTTAGGATTAGCTTGGACTTCTTTCCATAGATTTCGGATGATTTCGGCTAGTTTAGGATTGGTGCGTTCCAGACTCTGGATATAGTTATCAACAGTTTCGATATCCTTGTCGCTGAGGGTCTGTGGACTATCCTCTTCCTGCTGAATCATACTTTGAATCAGGGTCAGAATGTAAGCATAGTTAATCTCGTCGACTTGGACGGATTCCAGTTCGTAGTGGATATCAAAGAGATTATCATCACCATCGTCTTCAGCTCGGCTTTTGAGCTCTGCTAGGATATTTTGATAGATTCCTAGATAGGTTTCGAGCTTTTCATCTGATAGTCCTGTCTCTGCATAGATAGCCGCTTCATCATATTCGCTATAGACACGGATAGATGCCAGATACTTGTCAAAGGTTTGGTAAGCCTTGGCAATGCGACGGAGTTGTGGGCTAGTAGCCTGCTCAATCGTGATGACATAGTTTTCCACATCTTCCACTTTTACTTGGAAGTCGATCCAGGCTTGAATAAAGTTAGCTTTTTCTTCTGCCCAGTCTGGGGCAGTGACGTCATTTTCACCACCGTTTGAGTAGAGTCTAAGGGCGTTATCCACAGCCTCTTTAAAGGCCTCTGGCCTTTGGAAGGTGATGATATGGCCATAACGCTTTTTACTGTCAAAGATGCGGTTAGTGCGACTAAAGGCTTGGATCAAATCCTGTGGACGCATGGGCTTACGGTCGATAAAGAGAGTGGATAGACATGGGGCATCAAAACCGGTCAACAGACGGTCAACGACAATGACCAAATCCAACTGCTCTTTACGAGGAATATATTTGTCTAACTTTCTAGCTAAACGATTATTGATATCCGTGTTAAAGCCACGCAAATCAGCCATATTAAAATGAGTACCGTACTCTTGATTGTAATCGTCCATGACCTGCTTCATGTGCTCTTGGTAGCCGATAGATTCTTCTTCATTTTCCGACACGGAGTAAGTGACCGTCACCTTTGGAAAGTCAAGTAGCACGCGCTTAACCCGTTCTGACACCTTGACACGTTCGTGTCCTGCCTTGATACTCTTGAGCAGATTGTAATAGGCCTGAGCCTGTGGAATAGACTTAACGGTTAAGATGGCCTCGTAGGTCTTGCCCTCACCATTTGGGAAGCCCAACTGTTGATAACTTTTGTTTAGGATAGCATCCAAGACTTCTAGCATGTGCTCTTTATCTTCATAGACAGAGTCAGGAAGGTCTTCTTCAGGAATCGGCGAAATAATGGTATTACGATAGTCCACCTTAAATCCCAGAACTGCCCCGTCATGGATGGCTTCTTTGACCGTATACTCATGGAGGCGTTCGCCATATTGTTGGTGGGTGGTTTGCGCCAAGTCACCTAATTGCTTGCGTTTATTCTCCTTGAAAATCGGTGTGCCTGTGAAGCCATACCAGAGCGAATTGTGGAAAAATCCTTTGATATCTTTTTGGGTCTGAGGCGTGACCGCACGGTGACATTCATCCACAACAAAAGCCACACGAAGGTCCTTGATTTTCTCCGAATCCTTTTGATATTTACCTTCTTGGAACTTACGCATCATGGTAGTGATTTTCTGGATAGTCGTTACAATCACACGCTTATCATTTCCTGCCAAACGCTTGACCAAGTCATGGGTATTGTCCGTTTCATCGATATCGATGACATCATTAGCGGCGTAGGAAAGAAAGGACGACGTCGTCTGCTGGTCAAGGTCCCTACGGTCCACGACGAAAATCGTCTTCTGAATGGCTGGAATCTGCAAGAGGTTGCGAGCCACCTTGTAGGAAGTTAGGGTCTTACCAGAACCTGTGGTATGCCAGATATATCCTGATTCCTGTCGGCGAGAGGCATCTTGAACAGACTCGATGGCATGAATTTGATAGGGACGTAAGAGGATGAGGGCTTTTTTACTATCATCAATAACGGAGTACTGCATCACCATCTGATGGGCACGTGGAATAGACAGGACCTCATGGGCAAAGTCCATGAGACTGGTCATGGGTTTATTATCTTTATCCACCCAAGATGTCAAGAATTGTTTATTGAGCTTATCCTCTCGTGCAGCTGCGATATAACGTGTGTCCACCTTATTAGTCACAACAAACATCTGAAGGGCAGAGTAAATGCCACGTAACTTACCTTCACGGTCATACTTTTTGATTTGATGAAAGGCATCCAAAAAGGCCACACGAGGACTCTTGAGCTCAATGTGGATAAGAGGAAGGCCATTAATCATCAGTGTCGTATCTAAACGACGGTCCTGATCTTGTGGATAGGCCTTGTCACGTTCCACCTGATTGACCACTTCGTAACTGGATTTTCCAGCAGCGATATTGTCACGCCAGATGACAGAAAGTCGGATAGTCCCAAGGCTAGCATCTTCACGCTGAACCTCGACTTTGGCAATACCATTTTCACCCGCCAACCACTTAGCAGCTTCATAATAGTTAATGAAGTTAAGCTGGTTCTTGATTTGGCGCTTCTCCTGCTCAGTCAAGGGATGGTCAGCAAGTAGGGCAACGTTATTTTGCGCTAACTTTTCAAAAAAGTTGTCCCATAATTGATCTTCATTTTTTAAGTCTGGTCGATAGGTCCACTGGCTCTCACCAGAGGTTAACTGCTCGATTAATTGACGTTCTATCTCAAGTTCTGGAGTAACTGCTGGCATGACTTATCCTTTCAACATTGTCGTAATCCCTTACATTATAGCATTTTCAGGGTTTCTTTCATAGTTTTGGGAAAATTCGAACAAAAAAACACGGTAAGTCCGTGTTAATCGTTTTAGAATAGCAAATAATAATTGTTATAAAAGTAGGTTATCTTCCCTAAACTTACTTCACATGTGAATCAAGTGGGACTACTGCCAATGTCTTACCTAGACTAGCCAGTATTTTAAGAACCGTATCTAACTGAGGTGCCGTTTTACCTGTCTCCATACGTGCGATAACAGGTTGTTTGACACCACTCAATTCTTCAAGTTTCTTTTGAGAAATGCCTTGTTTTTTACGAGCATCAATAATCTCAAGCATCAGTGCGACACGGAGTTCACTTGCCGCGATTTCCTCTTTAGTGAAAATAGTTTTCTGTAAATCATCCCAACTACTTCCAATTGCTGGATTCTTTTCTGGAGTCATCTTACAATCCTCGCTTTCTAATATCATCTAAAGCCTTTTGAGCCTTCATCAGCTCACGTCTTGGAGTCTTTTGTGTCTTTTTCACAAAATGATGAAGCAAAATAAAACCATCATCTAGCCATGCTGCAAATAAAATTCTATCTCTTAAGGGTCTTAGTTCCCAAATCTCTCCTTCCAAATGTTTAATGAATGGTTCACCAATCATGGTTCCTCTATTTTTTAACATAGTCAGGTAGTCTTGAATTTTATGTAATTTAATTCTAGAATCTTTACTTGAATTCATAGATAATGTTTCAATATACTCTCTAACAGGTTCATGTCCATTTCTATCTTTATAAAAATGAATAGGATACATACAAATCTCTCTTCCTTTATTATAACTTATAAGTACTTACATGTAAATACTTATAAGTTATTATTTTAAAATATCACTATTTAAATTTATATTCGTAAAAGGTTAGGAAAAATGATAAAAAGCCACCTATAGTGGCTCAGAATGTATATTATTTATGATCTAGACATGGCAAAAATACGAGTAAGCGACCAAATTTTGTAGCCCTTTCCATCTGGAAAAGGTTTATCGGAGACTTTTTATTCCTCCCTATGAATGGTAAACCCTGTGGCTTGTTGGTTTGCCATGATGGTCATGTCTGAAATCTGGACGCGTCGAGGTTGCTTGGTGACGTAGAGAACTGCGTCCGCAATATCTTGTGCTTGGAGGGCCTCTAAACCTTGATAAACCTTAGCTGCCTTGTCCTTATCACCGTGAAAGCGAACTTGAGAAAAGTCGGTCTCAACGATACCAGGCTGAATGGTTGTCACCTTGATATCTGTGGCAATGGTATCGATACGCAAGCCATCACTGAAAGTTTTTACTGCAGCCTTGGTTGCTGAATAAACGGCAGCACCTGCATAGGCATAGATGCCCGCCGTAGAGCCCATATTAATGATATGGCCCTCATTGGCAGCAACCATGCTTGGCAAAATCTGACGTGTCACCATCATCAAGCCCTTGACATTGGTATCGAGCATGGTCAGCATGTCCCACTCCTCATAGTCTTGGTAGGCTGTTAGACCTAGTGCCAGACCTGCATTGTTAACCAAGACGTGGACTTGATCCACGCTTTTGAGAATAGCTTGGCAAACATCCTTGACCATAGCCATATCAGTGACATCCAGGGCAAAGGTCCAAACTTTTTGATTGGGATAGGTTGCTTGGAGCTCTTCTTTTAGAGCTTCTAAGCGCTCCACACGGCGACCGGTTAGGATGAGATTTTCTCCCTCTTCGGCAAAGGCACGCGCCGTTGCTTCCCCAATTCCTGATGTTGCTCCTGTAATAAGTACATTTTTAGACATAAAATTCTCCACTTCTATGATTCCGCTGCCCCTAATCGTTGTTGGTTAATTCACTCAACTTCTTGATAAAATCAGGAAGTTCTAGCTTGGGCAGGTTAGATTTCTTGTTTCCCGACTTCCAAAATATCCATAGCAACTGGTTGAAACCGTCCTGCAAGACCTTCTTTTGTTGATCTGTGAGATTGCCAAATTCTTGCAACATCTGGCCTAGCTTAGGGAGAGTTTTTATCCCAATATCATCCAGACTTTCAATTCCAGAATCAAGGATGGTATCAAAGAACAAATCACAAACCTGCTTGAGTTCTTGATTAGGCAAGGTCTCAATCCATTCTTGGAAGGTCTCTTTTAAGCGTTGACTCAAGTCCGTCGGCTGGTCCTCATAAACAAAATCATTTGTTTCCAAGTCAACCTGCCAAAGCAAGACATTGTGTTGAGCGATGCCTATGCCATCTGCTGCTACGAGCTTTGCGGTTTTGTCCCAGTAAAGCATGACTCCCACAACTGATTCTTGAGGTCTGATAACCGTCATCTTAGCTTTCAACTCTTGGTAAGAAGGCTTCTCTAAGAGGGGCTTCATCAAGCCCGGAGAATCAAGAAGCAAGAGCTCTGCTATTTGCTCACGCAAGACAGTCGAACTCTGAACAGCCGAATAGAGAGCAAGATTGCCACCCTTGGAGTGTCCAGAAACAACAATATGGCCACTGAGGTTTGGCAAGTGCTCCTCCAGAAAGGCCATGGCTGAGCGATGAGCAGGAATTTCCCGACTGTAAGTCAGCTGAAAATCCTCCTTCCAACCAATGACGCTATCATCGGTACCACGAAAGACAATCTGCTGGTAGTCCAATTCAGGCAGACTGAAAATCATAGCCGCAAACTGTTTTTCCACTTCCTTGTCCAAGACACTACAGTAGTCACTTAGATTAAGTCCAGCGAAACGCCTAGACCTGACCATGGCTTCAGCCAAATCTACCCGTTCCTTAGTCACCATGAAGCTGTAGTCTGGATTTAAGTCCTTCCCTTCAGCATAGTCATGTAAATTGATGGTTTCCTTCAAATCACTTGCTGAGAGCCATTTTTCATAAGTCAGGTAGCCAATCTCATTGATGCAAACCTTATCCAAGATATTTAGAGGCTCTTGGTCGAAAGGCAAATCCTTAACCTTATCAAGATAATCGATTAAATTGGACATCATTACTCCTTAAAGTCTTTCTTACCTTGATTTTACTAGAATTTTCAATAAATTGTTAGTGAAAAATGTGATATGATAAGAGAGATTATTTATTAGGAAAAGGAAGCTTATGACTATTTCACGATTTTACCGTATCTTACTAGCTCTCTGTGGACTAGTAGGAGTCTCTATCCAAATCCATGACGATGGTTGGGGCATGTTGCTCTATTACACTGTTTTATCCAATATTCTGGTCTTTTCTAGTTTGATTTTCTTTATCATCTATGACTTCAAAAAAGGGGATGCGACGACTAACACCAAACTCTTGCGTTACAAGGGTGGTGTAACTATGGCCATCCTCATCACTGGGGTCATCTATCATATCCTCTTGGCACCTATTACGGAACCTGAGAAATTCTGGACCCTCCGTAACTTCTTGGTCCACTATATTGTGCCTTGGGGATTGGTGCTTGATACCCTCATTTTTGATGCTAAGAAAGCCTACCGTCTACGTGAGCCAATTTACTGGTCCGTGGTCCCTCTGTCTTACTTTGCCTTTGCCCTTTTAAATGGCTTGGTTCTAAAACTCCCAATCCCAGGTGCCAAAGATAGCCCCTTCGCCTACTTCTTTATCAATGTTAATAAATTTGGCTGGAACAAGGTCTTGGTAAATGTCCTAGTTATCAGTGCCGGGTATATCGCTGTCGGCTATCTCTTGTACCTCTTGAAAAAATTTATCGGTCGTAAACCAGCATAAAACACAAACTGAGCTCCCAAACGGAACTCAGTTTTTTCTATTGCAATAAACCCAATTTCTCAAAAGCCTTGTAGAGACCATCAGCTTCAACATCGTCTGTGATTAGGTCTGCCATAGCTAAGATTTCCGGCCCACCATTTCCCATGGCAACCCCAACCTCACAGTATTCCAACATAGGGATATCAATCTTGGCATCACCAAAAGCAATGGTTTCCGAACGCTCAGCCCCCAAATGTTCCAAAAGGACATCGATGGCATGGGCCTTGTTAATATCCTTAACACCTAGATCACCAAACAAGGCTGTTTCACCTCGCCCTCCCCAAGTATGGGGTTCAAGCTGTGGAAAAGCTTCTTTTGAATCTAGATGATCCTGATAGGATTCTAAAACGAAACTGACCTTGTTTAGGTCATCACGGTAGAGTTCCCCACCATACTGAAGGCCATGAAGAAAATCTTCTGGTTCTTTCCCCTCAACAGACGCTGCAGATTGCCCCTTTTGAATGGCATAAGTCTTAAGTGTCTCACGTGCCCGCTCCCGAAAATCAGGACTGGCAAAGAGACCGTTATTGCTCTCCAGATAAAAGGCCAGATGGCGTTCTGTTAGCCAATCCACAATCTTAGCCGCATCTTCCTTAGAAATCAGCTGATGCATGAGGACTTGGCCATGATGCTCTACATAAGAGCCATTACCACCAATCATCCCATCCAAGCCAATTTCCCATAATTCTGGCTGCATTTCTGCCTTGCTACGACCAGTACAAACATAGACCAGATGGCCATTTTTACGGGCCTGACGAATAGCCTTGATTGCTGACACTGGAATGCGGTTATGATAATCTACCAAGGTCCCATCAACATCTAGAAAAATAAGTTTTGACATGTTTTCACCTCAAGTCTTCTTTTACTTTATTATACCCTGATAATGCTACAAGAGATACTACTATCCTTGGACAAACTGATACTATCCTACGATAGTATTGTCTCCAATCCAAAGCATTGCCATTTCTCCTGAAAGAAGCTATGATGAAGGTATGAACGATTTAAAAACACTACTGAATCACCTGTCCTATAAATTAGCAGCCTATGATGCCCAAGGAAACTTTCTCTACGACAACGGTGGCTCTGACGGTAGTTTCTTCCCCCGTGAGCCTGAAAATCTGCCCGATTGGATCATGTCTGAAGTTCTAGCATCTCCTACCAAAGAAAGAAGTTATCAGATTCCAACAGACAGTTTTGATCAAGTCCTCATCCAGACCTACCAAGCTGCTATCGACAACGAAGGAAAGGTCCTAGGATTTTGGGAGACTATTTATGATTTGAAGCAACCTCTCAAGACCTATCTGGATAACTCTGCTCAAGCTCTTGTCGCCTGGTCTGATGCCACTAGTGGCGCTAGTTTCAAGGAAGAAACTGACTTTTAAGCTAAATTTCTTGCTTTAATAAATGAAAAATTCACTTAATTCAAGGATAGCTCAAAACACCTTTATTCATAAAATGTGCCTAAGTCAGCACTACAAAGGCTTTTTGGAAATCAGTCACTTTAATATCTCTCACAGAATTTATAAACATTCTATTTTGCATTTTTGCGCTATTTAAGGTAGAATGGGAGTAATGAGAAAAAGAATAAAACCGATCGTTGTTTACGTGGTTCTAGCTCTTTTAGGATTAGCATTAGTTATTGCAAATATTCACAATACGTCCAAACAACAGGCGCATCTTCAAAACGTGAAATCTGCTATTCCTTATGCTACTACACCAAAAACAACAACCAGTAGTACATCTAGCAGTTCCGACGAGGAGCTGATACTCAATCCCATTATCGACCTTTCAGGGTGGCAACTACCTCAGGATATCGATTACGATGTCTTGTCAAATCATATTTCTGGTGCTATCGTCCGCGTCTTCGGTGGATCACTGATTAGTAAGGATAGCAATGCCGCTAGTTCGAATGGGGTCGACAAATCTTTTAAAACACATATTAAAGAACTCAAAAAACGTGACGTTCCAGTTGCCGTCTATTCCTACGCTCAAGGTACTTCTGTCAAGGAGATGAAGGAAGAAGCTCGTATTTTCTACAAAAATGCTTCTCCATACAAACCGACTTATTACTGGATTGACGTCGAAGAGGAAACCATGTCTAACATGGAGCAAGGTGTCCAAGCCTTTCTCGCTGAGCTCAAACGACTTGGAGCTGAAAATGTTGGTCTCTATATTGGTGCTTATTTCATGCTCGAGCAAGAAGTTTCAACTAAAAACTTCGACGCTGTTTGGATTCCAGCCTACGGTACCGATTCTGGTTATTACGAGGCTTTACCAAACACTGAAATCGACTATGACCTTCACCAGTATACGTCTCAAGGAAGCCTTCCAGGTTTCGACAACATCCTAGATCTTAACCAAATCAATCCAGAGAAAAACAAACGTAAAACCTTTGAAAAACTCTTTGGTAAGATTAAGCAAAAACCAACTAAAAATAAGAAGACTACTTCGACAAGTTCATCTAGTAGTCAGTAAAAACCAGTGTCTAAGGCACTGGTTTTCTTCTTGTCAAATTGGTTTAGGCGTGTTAAGACGATTGTGTTATAATGGATGGTAGAAATGTATAACTTTAAAAGGAGATATGACAATGGCTAAGAAAGGCAAAGTCAAGAAAACCTTGGTTGACCAAATTCTTGATAAAGCTAAAATTGACCATGATAGCTTATCCTTCAATGGTTTAGAAGGAGAGCTTCCAGAAGATGTGGCACGTGAGAGCATTTATAAAACCCTCGCCCTTAAGGGAGATAAGACAGGACCAGTCATCGGCATCGTCCCTATCACCGAGCACCTGTCTGAAAAGAAATTAGCTAAAATTTCAGGGAACAAGAAAGTTCAAATGATTCCACAAAAGGATCTCCAAAAAACGACTGGCTATGTTCACGGAGCCAACAACCCAGTGGGAATTCGCCAAAAACACAATTTCCCTATTTACATCGATCAGTCTGCCCAAGAAGCTGGTTTCCTTATTGTCTCAGCGGGAGAAATTGGGCGCTCTATCCGTATCAATAGTCAAGAACTTGCTGATTTTGTTAATGCTGAATTTGCTGATATTAAGGAGTAATCATGAAACTGTATTTTGTACGTCACGGTAAAACTGAGTGGAACTTGGAAGGCCGACTTCAAGGCGCCAAGGGAGACTCGCCTTTGCTTAAAGAATCTGTTGAACAAGTACGTGAGCTAGGTCACTATCTTAGTGACACTCATTTTGACTTGGTCTTCTCAAGTGACCTACCACGTGCTAAAAAAACTACAGAGCTCATCATGGAGTCTCAAAAACCTAAAGCTAAAGTTACCTACACTAAAGCTTTGCGTGAATGGCAGCTTGGCAAACTGGAAGGACAAAAAATTTCACTCGTTCAGGCCATCTATCCAAAAGAAATGGATGCCTTCCGTCATAACCTAGCCAACTTCCGTGCTAATGACTTCCAAGCTGAATCTGTTTACCAGACAACCAAACGTGTGGCCGAATTTGTCAAAACACTTAAAGATAGTGATGCTAAAAATGTCCTCATTGTTGGTCACGGAGCTAACCTAACAGCTTCTATCCGTACCCTCCTTGGTTTTGAACCGGGTCTTCTTCGTAAGGCAGGAGGTCTTGACAATGCTTCTGTCACTATTCTCGAAACCAATGATTTCGAGCACTTCACTCTCAAATGTTGGAATGATACATCTTATATGGATGAACAAAACAAGATCAGCTAAATCATCGACTGACTTCATAAGACAAGCGATCCTGAACAAGGGTCGCT
This sequence comes from Streptococcus salivarius, assembly GCF_000785515.1. Classification (NCBI taxonomy): domain Bacteria; kingdom Bacillati; phylum Bacillota; class Bacilli; order Lactobacillales; family Streptococcaceae; genus Streptococcus; species Streptococcus salivarius. Next base: position 793,085 of record NZ_CP009913.1, on the reverse strand, counting down.
TTTTTGCACTCAAAAAGCCCTTAAAGCCTACTACTTCAAGAGCTTCACTTCCATTATTTCCAACTCGGTTCCTCTGGCAAACGGTCTAATTCAACACCAAATCCTCGAGCCAAATCATCTAATTCCTTTTCGAAAACGTCTAGTTCCTGTAAGACAAGATCATACTGTCCTTCAGACAATAAACGCTTAAAACGAAGACCACGACTCAAAACAAATTCCATATCTATTTTGACAGTTCTATGAACATGTTCCCAATAGTTGTTAGCAAACTCTCGTTGCTTTTCTTCAGTATTAAGGTGGTCTGATAATGCATTATAGGAATCCCAGGCAAGACACTTCATCTGTTCTGCATCTCTAACACCTTCAAAGAGATCGTCACGTTTGGCTTCGAGTGATTCGACCTCTTTTCTCAAAGCCTCACGTTCAGCACTTACTGCTTCAATATCATGTTTTAAGTTGTTGATTTCTACCATTTTCAAACTCCTTATCTCACGTTCTAGACAATAAAACGGCCACACGAGGCCGCTCTATTATCTTCCATATTTCATACGAAGGATTTTTTCCTGGTTCGCATTCAAACGAAGAAGGATAACCACTTTATCAATACTCATATTGCTCTCAAGAAGACGTTCAGCCGCCATCATAAGACCATTATTGATACCTAGTTGAAGTACTGGATTTTCATTATCATTGATATCAAAGATATATTTGTTATTTGGAAGGTCGAAAAGGACTTTCACCGCTCCAAAGAGTTGCTCAAAACTATCAATTTCCAAGTCAAAGACTGGCTTAGTACCTGGTTTAAGGCTACGTCCACGGTGGTTAAACCACATAGAATGCCAACCACCATTGAAGGCCCCCATGACATCATTGTCATAAGAATCTCCAACATAGAGCGTCGTCGATGGATTCATGTCAAATTGCTCAGCTGCGAGGTTGAAGATTTCCTTCTCAGGCTTTTGGAAACCTGTCGCCTGACTGACGATGACACGCTTAGGATCAACGTAATCATAAAGTCCCAACTTCTTAACCTTTTTAAGTTGGTGCTCTGTTGGTCCATTGGTAATAATCCCCATAGGCACATTTTTTTCCTTGAGGAAATCAAGGGTCATGCGCATTTCATCAAGCATGGTGATGTTTTCCAACTCATGCTCGTAAACCTCTTGGAAATGGTTGCCCGTTTCTTCATCAATTTCACGGTAGCCAAACTCCAAAAGGGTCTCTTTACAGCGCCAAAAACGGAAATACTCGGTTGTCCACTCACCTGCCATTACACGTGGAAAACCAACATCAGAATAGTGGCGGAAACGAATGTAGGCTTGATTCATGTGACTCATATCAAAGTCAGGGAAACATTTTTCCATGGCAATACGATAAGGTGCCTGTTGGTCATAAATAGTATCGTCAACGTCAAAAACAATAGAAGTAATCATCTGTCCGTTCTTTCTTATATCATTCTCTTGACCAAAGTCTTAGACACGTCTGATTAACTAGCGACTAATATGATATTAGTCAGCTTCTAGGTCTAAGCCCGGTAAAAGTTAGCTTTAAGTCAACTGTCTATGGGCAATCTTGCTCGTCTGTTTTTTGACCAGAATACAATTGCCCAAACAGTCTTATTATACCGTTTTTACCCTCTGATTTCAATTTTGGACCCTACTTAAGAGAATATTATTCGTGTTTTGAAGATAGAAAAAGGTTTGGAACAATTTGTCCCAAACCTAAAGCATCTTGTCATATTCAGATACTTATTTAATTTCTTTGAAGGTCATTTTTTGTTTGACTTCACCCTGACCACCCTTGGCAATCTGGTAATAGAAATCTTTTGATGTGAAGTGGTCACCATAAGCAAAGACCTTGTTGTACTGCCATTGTGACAATTGATCGTCCTCTTTTTTACCAAGAGTCAATGTTGTCTTTGTCACACTGTATTCCCACTTAGCTGTTTGGTCATTATAGGCCTTGTCAAAATCAGTCTGACTCTTAGCAGCATTAACCACTGTCGTACGATCTTGACTCACAAGTGCCTTGTTACCACCTTCTTGGAAGGCTACATACATGACACGATTATTGACCTCACCGTTTAGAGAACTTGAGTATTGGTAAACCTTACCAGGTACAACACTATCCAAATGGTGTGTTCCCCAGTAATAGAAAGCACCAAATCCAGCTCCCGTAACCAAGAGACAGGCGAGAACGACACTAATAATGATATTTCTCTTTGACATGTCTTGCCCCTCTCTATTCGTCACCAGTTAGGTCAGAGAAAGTTGCCTCTGAGTCTGTTTCAGTGTGACTTGAAGAACTTGATGATGAACGTTCAACACTTGATGAGCTTGAACTCATGCGTGTTTCTGTTTGAGAATCATCACTTGATGACGCCTTAGATTCTGATGATTTTTCAGTGCTTGATGATGAACTTTCTTTTTCTTTGTAAACATCAACGTTGAAAGCCCACTTATCACCCTTATAACTTACCTGAATTTGAGCATATTTTGCCTTAATAAGATCTGACAGCTTACCTCCGTTGCTAAGGGTGTCGTAAATCTTTTCAGCGAGAGCTTTCGCATTAGCTTCCGTTTTGGCACCATCTTTAGGTCCATCAACAATGTCTTGAGCCTTAGGTGTTTCACCTTGAAGATAAAGGGCTTTGCTTTCAGTGTCCTTCTTCGCAGTAGCATTTACACCAGTCTTATCATCTGCATGTGAGAAGAAAGTCCATGCTGGACCACCTGAACGATTTTGTCGATAAATATTTGAGAATTCTTCTTGAACCTTGTCTTGGAAAGCATCATCAGTCAATTCTTTTTCCTTAGAACTTTCTGTACTTGCTTTACTTTCACTACTGCTTGCTGTTGAGCTTGATGCAGAAGATGAAGATGAAGATCCACTTGTTGAACTTGATGAAGCATCTTTAGATTCAGATGATGATGAAGAAGAGTCCTTGCCATCTTTAGAATCTTTAGTATCTTTGTCTTTATCGTTGTTATTGTTTGTAGTGCTATTTGAGAATGAAACGCTATTGTCAGAATTATCTGGAGCGTAAATCACTGTATTCTTAGAATGGTCATCAGAGACAAAAGTGCTGTTATTGATAATCACTCGGTTGTTATCACCGTAGTAGTTGTTGATAACAATCTTAGAATGTGCACAACGGTAACCATTACCAGTCACATGGTAACCTGCTGGGACATCACCATCACGTTTCAAGATGAGGACGTCACCTGCGAAGATAAGGTCAATATTCTGAATATTATTATCGTAGGCTAATTTCTCAATAGAAATTCCAGTTGCTTGAGAGATACCCCACAAGGTATCTCCCCATTGAATCACGTACTGTTGGCCATCTAACTGCTGTGGATTGATATTCTGAGTTGTCAAATTATTTGTAATTTGTTCAGGTGTGCTGGCAATCCAGTTTGTAATATCAGCAGCGTGAGCACTCGTTTGATTTTGATAAAAGCTATCTGCTAACACAGATACCGTAGGCATCCCAATAGGTGCTAGTAAAGCGCCAAGCATCACGGCTTTACTAACATAATTTTTCTTTTTCATCGTATTTCCTCCTTATATCATACGAAACTTACTTTGCTATTGTACACCCTTTTTATTATATTTGTCAATAAATTCTATAACTTTCTAATCAAAGGTTAATGCTAGTTTACAATTTGTCCTAAAAATAGATAAATCCTAGCTTTATTTATCTGACATTTAATCATTTGTCCTATCTTTAGAAGGTGATTTATGATACAATAATTACGACTATTTTATGGAGGACTAACATGTCAAATCAACACATGGAAGAATTGAACGATCAACAGATTGTCCGTCGTGAAAAAATGGCGGCTTTGGCTGAACAAGGAATCGATCCTTTTGGTAAGCGATTCGAACGCACAGCTACATCTGGTCAATTAAAAGAAAAATACGCTGACAAAACAAAAGAAGAATTGCACGAAATCAACGAAACTGCTACTATCGCAGGTCGTTTGATGACTAAACGTGGTAAAGGTAAAGTTGGCTTCGCCCACATCCAAGACCGCGATGGTCAAATCCAAATCTACGTGCGTAAAGATGCTGTCGGTGAAGAAAACTACGAAATCTTCAAGAAAGCTGACCTTGGTGACTTCCTCGGTGTCGAAGGTGAAGTTATGCGTACAGATATGGGAGAACTTTCTATCAAGGCTACTCATATCACTCACTTGTCTAAAGCCCTTCGTCCATTGCCTGAGAAATTCCACGGACTTTCAGACGTTGAAACAATCTACCGTAAACGTTACCTCGATTTGATTTCTAACCGTGAAAGCTTTGACCGCTTTGTCACACGTTCAAAAATCATTTCTGAAATCCGTCGCTACCTCGATGCTCAAGGTTTCCTTGAAGTAGAAACACCTGTTCTTCACAATGAAGCTGGTGGTGCTGCTGCTAAACCTTTCATCACTCACCACAATGCTCAAAACATCGACATGGTGCTTCGTATCGCGACTGAGCTTCACCTCAAACGTCTCATCGTTGGTGGTATGGAACGCGTTTATGAAATCGGACGTATCTTCCGTAACGAAGGTATGGATGCTACTCACAACCCTGAGTTCACATCTATTGAAGTTTACCAAGCATACGCTGACTTCCACGATATCATGAACTTGACTGAAGGTATCATCCAACACGCTGCTAAAGCTGTTAAAGGTGACGGACCTATCAACTACCAAGGAACTGAAATCAAGATCAACGAACCATTCAAACGCATCCACATGGTTGACGCTATCAAGGAAATCACTGGCGTTGACTTCTGGCAAGACATGACTTTGGATGAAGCCAAAGCTATCGCTGCTGAAAAGAATGTTCCAGTTGAAAAGCACTACACTGAAGTTGGTCACATCATCAACGCCTTCTTCGAAGAATTCGTTGAAGAAACATTGATTCAACCAACATTCGTTTACGGTCACCCAGTTGCTGTGTCTCCATTGGCTAAGAAAAACCCAGAAGACCCACGCTTCACTGACCGTTTCGAACTCTTCATCATGACTAAAGAGTACGGAAATGCCTTCACCGAATTGAACGACCCAATCGATCAATTGTCACGTTTCGAAGCACAAGCTGCTGCTAAAGAACTCGGTGATGACGAAGCAACAGGCATCGACTACGACTACGTTGAAGCCCTCGAATACGGTATGCCGCCAACAGGTGGACTCGGAATCGGTATCGACCGTCTCTGCATGCTCCTCACTGATACAACAACTATCCGTGATGTCTTGTTGTTCCCAACGATGAAATAATAATGGCTCTTTGTCAACTGTAGTGGGTGACGAAAAGCTAACATCTAGAGAGAACCTGATAGGTTTTCTCTTTTTGTATGTTCAGAGTGATGAAAACACGCTTCCTAAAGTTAATAAAGTTTCTAAAACCGAAGCCTAGACGTTTAATATCTTTGATAAGCTTATTGGTCCCCTCCAATTTTGCATTTGAGTAATGTGTTTCTAGTGCATTTTTGATGTATTGTTTATGTTTACGAAAAGTCCTAAAGACTGTTTTGAAGTAATGATTGACCTTGCTTATATTCTCCTCTATGAGTTCAAAAAACTCATTCCCCCTCTTCTCCTGAAAGTGAAAAAGCAAAAGCTGATAGAGGTTATAATAATTGGAGAGTTCTTCTGAGAAATTCAGTGTCTTCTCAACGACTTCATGTGGGCATAATGTTTGATGGAAGGTCTTTGAGTAAAAAGGGTTGAGAGATAACTTACGGCTGTCCTTTTGGAAGAGTCTCCAGTGATTTTTTAAAGCTCGATAAGGTAGTGACTTCTTATCAAACTGATTCATAATGGCAATTCTTGTCTTTAAAAAGGCACGTCCAAGGTGCTGGATAATGTGAAATCGATCAAGAACAATTTTGGCGTTAGGGAAGAGTTTGCGAGCCAGTGGAATATAAGCTCCTGACATGTCCATCGTGATAAACTGTACCTGTTGTCGGACTTTCAATGGATACTTCAAAAAATAGTTTCGTATAGTAGTTTGGCAGCGATTATCAAGGATGGTTATGAGTTTGTTGGTCTCATAGTTTTGAGCCACAAAAGCGAGTTCACCTTTCTTGAACCCAAACTCATCCCAGGACATAACAGCTGGGAGTTTGTCATAATGTTCCTTGAAAGTAAACTGGTCAAGTTTACGATAGACAGTGGACGTCGATACACGAAGTCTTCTGGCAATATCCGTTAGTGATACCTTCTCAGTTAGAAGTTGTGCAACCTTTTGTCGGATAAGGTTGGAGATTTGGTGGTTTTTCTCAACGATTGAGGTTTCAGCCACCGTTACTCTCTTACACACTTTACACTGGAAGCGACGTTTCTTCAGACGTAGTAGTGTTGGAGTTCCAGCTTGTTCAAGAAGAGGGATTTTAGAAGATTTTTGAAAGTCGTACTTGATCATCATTCCATGGCAATGAGGGCATGGTGGTGCAGAATAATCAAGTTTTGCATGAATCTCGATATGAGTATTAGTTTCCAAAACAAGAGAAATAATGATGTTAGGGTCTTTAATTCCGATTAATTCTGTGGTATTCTTAATAAGTCTCATAAGTTCTTCCTAATGATGGTTTGGTTGCTTTTCATTATAGTTCTTATGGGACTTTTTGTTTACACTCAAAAAGCTCTATAATCTCTACAGTGGTTTTACCCACTACAGAAATTATAGAGCCATAATAATCATATCCCATTATTTGAATAATGGGATATTTTTATATGAGGTATAAACGTGTTTAAAAAATTGAAGTCCCTTTTTAAGAAAAAATCAACTGTAATTGAACAGCCTGAGACAAAGAGAGAAGAAAGCCAATTAGACTTTCCCATAGACCGCGCAGATTATTTTTTCGATCATGCACTTGTATTTTATTGTGAAGAAAATGATATACCGTCAGAAAAACTAAGCAAATCAGATATGCTAGAGATTAGCAAAAGAGCTGCCTTTCATCTCAGTGTCTTCGTAGCTTGGCTAGCAAAACATGATTTTCTGAATCCTAAAAGCGATGGATTTAACCTTGAGGATGCACAAAAACTCAAGAATGAAACGATTATGGGTACAGACTATCTCTTTAAACATCTTGATGAAAAACTCTATTCATCTGATATTAGTGACACACTCCTCCCCTTCATCTCTGATTTTTATGAAGATTACATGGATTTCTGTTATACAGTCTTGGTTGATGATGTTGCTAAAACTGAATTTGATTGGAAAATCTATCACTTGGTTGAAGAGGATATCGACGAAATATTCAGTCAATATAAAACTCACATCGGATAATATGAAAAAACGCTTCTCTCATCTCGAGAGAAGCATTTTCTTATTTCCAAAATTTTGCTTTTGATGCTGCGAGACATTGTTTCAATCGCTTTTTCACAGTAGAGGGTCTTGATAATGTTATTCAAAGAATTCTTTAACCTGCTCATACATATATCCAGGACTAAACCACCACGACTGTTTCGTCATGTAATAATCATGAAATTCATTAATTTTATCATCCGGGACATTAATCCATGTACTTTTGTGTGGGAGTCTCATTGCCAACTTTTTATTAGGAATGTAACAGGATTTTTTACTCGATGGTCTAATATGAAAAACAGTACCTTTACCACTTTCAGATGGTAAATTATTTTCAATAATATAACCTTTTTTTAGATTACTACTTTTATAGGAGAGTTCAACCCCCTTCTCAAATATCTGCTTAGCTTTTGTCCATATTTGCCCCACTGTAATCAAATCTTCATCGGGTACATACCAAAACTTAGCACCCTTAAAGATAGTTTCTTCATTTTTCTTCTCAAAAACTACTAACAGGAACTTATAAGTCGATAGATAGTTATATACATCTGATTCTTCCCAATCAACGGCAAGCATTTCATTTGGATCCACATTGTAATTTCCATCTGGTAATTGTAACTTTAATCCTTCTTTCAACTTTGGATAGGTATGTTTTTTTGTAGAATCGTAAGTTACAATTTTTACAGCAATACCTGATTTTTTGAACTCATCGGTTTCTTGGATATCTGATGATATATTCAACATTTTTCTTGCTAGAAGAGCTGAGCTTGATTTATCATTTTTGTCTTTTATAGTTACATCAAATTGAGATGCCAATTCTCTCTTCGTTTTTCCAATAAATGGAGCAAATCTATCAACAATAATTTCTTCAAATGATTTTTCTTTTAATTCATTAATATCTTTAAATATTGTTTCACTAGTTTTATCCCCCATTAACCTTCTAGCAAACTGCGTCATATATGAAGGTTTAAATGTAAATGCCCTTCTGTGTGCTTTAACATCACTAAAAGGCTGGGAAGTCATGTTTCTTTCAGTTTTCGAACCTTTTGTTGTCGCAGCTAAATATTTCGTCAGTTTATCTGATAATTCTTCTGCTTTTCCTTCCTTTATCTTATCTACAATTTTTTCCCAGTCAGACTTAATGATTAATAAATCCTCTTCAGATATATCTTTCATAATATCAAATAAATGTGCATTAACAATACACATATCTGGATAATCAATATTATTTAAGTATTGATAGTATAATAATTCCGTGAGATTTGCCTTTTCGAGAAAAGAAGCATTTTCAAAAGACCTTTTGTATTCATCATTAAAGTCAAAAATATTTAATGTCAGCCTTTCCTTTGCACTCCAACCTTTTTTTGTTTCTATTATAGGAGTTACCTTAATCTCTAAATTTAAATAAGGAATATCTGCCTCTGCCCTTGAATTATTAGGAATATGAAACCAATCACTTTCTATCGCATTACCTAACCAACCTTTATTATTTGGCGATGCATAATATTTTTCAACTGTTTCTTCTGAAACTAGATTACGAATTTTTTGTCCCACTGCTTTTTTTGCATGCTTATGAACTTCTTCTACTGAATTCCATTTTGTCATTTTACGCCCTCTGTATATAAATAGGATATTACCTATATTCTAACAAAATACAATTAAGAATGTTTATTATTAGCAATCTACAGTAAAAATTAAGCAACTTTATATAAATTACATCACTTACATTGTTCTTAATATTTCGATTTTAAAACTTGATCAATTACGAATAATAAGATATAATTAACATACTGAAAAGGAGAATAGAATGAACGTTTTAGAATTATTTGCGGGTGTTGGGGGGTTCCGTATAGGACTCGAAAATGCTCACCCTGATTATTTCGAAACATTATGGAGCAACCAATGGGAACCTTCGAGGAAGTCTCAGGATGCTTTTGAAGTATACAATTATCATTTTCCAGACAGTGAAAATATTAATGTTAGCATCGCTGATATTACGGATGAACAGTTTGCTGAAATGAATGCGGATATGATTGTCGGTGGTTTTCCCTGTCAAGACTACTCTGTGGCTCGTAGCAAAAAGAACGAACAAGGTATTGAAGGACAAAAGGGTGTCCTTTTCTGGGAAATCATTCGAGCGACTAGGATTATTAGACCGAGATTTCTTATTCTAGAAAATGTTGACAGACTTCTAAAAGCTCCTTCAAAACAGCGTGGTCGAGACTTTGCTATTATGTTGACTGCGTTTAATAATCTTGGATATTCTGTTGAATGGCGTGTAATCAACGCTGCTGATTACGGTCGCAGTCAAAGACGTCGTCGTGTGTTTTTCTTTATCTATCGAAATGATATTCCATTCGCACATCAAATGGATCAACGATTTGAAGAACAAGAACAAGTTTTTGATGAAAATAGATACGACGATTATATTTTTCATGAAGGACTGTTTGCAACCCAATTTCCTATTTTGAATACACCAGTCAAAAAACGCCATGTCTACTATGAACTCCCTGAGGATATCGTTGAGGTTTCTGATAACTTCTCAGGAACTGTTTGGAATACTGGTGTTATGCGTCATGGTAGGTACTATTCTATTGATACTGCACCTAACTATGATGGTGAACCAATTACATTAGGTGAGATTCTTCAAAATGAAGAGGAAGTCCCTGAAAAGTTCTTTATTAATGATCCAGCCAAACTCGAAAAGTTCCAGTATTTGCGAGGGCCTAAACGAATCGAACGTACCTCTGCGGATGGACACACCTATATTTACTCTGAGGGAGGAATGTCACCAACCGACGACTTAAACCTTCCCGGTCGTACCATGCTAACTTCAGAAGGGACAGTTAATCGCTCTACTCATTTCTTGAATGTTAATGGAAAATATAGGCTTATTACTCCTGTCGAGGCAGAACGTTTACAAGATTTCCCTGATAACTGGACAGCTCTAAAAAGATTATCTGACGGTACTGTTACCGAGGTTTCTGATAAGATGCGAATGTTCTTTATGGGAAATGCATTAGTGACAGACATTGTAAGAAAAATCGGTGAATTTATTGTAGAAATCGATATTGCTGGATAATATTTAAAAACGCTTCCCTCAATCGAGAGAAGCATTTTCTTATTTCCAAAATTTTGCTTTTGAAGCTGCGACCCAAGCTGACAAACAAGCAAGGGCTACTACTGCATAGATAGCGTATTGTTTCGCAGGATAAATCCATGCTTTGTTTTCTTCATGCCAGCGAGACTTCCAGAGGCCGATGTAATCTCCGGTCATTCCAGGATTTTTAAGGCGCTCCATGTAATTTGCAGGTAGGTTATCAGGCTGATTCATCTGCACGTTAATGATAAAGATAAGCAAAGCAAGCGCAATGACAACTAGGAGTGCCAGGGTAATCTTTTTCTTAGCTGTTAGTTGAAATGTTTTCAATTATTTTTCTCCCTCATTTATGAAATAATCTACTCATATAGTTTAGTATAAAAAGGCAATTCTGAAAAGTCCTCTATGACACCAATGTAAGATAAGTCAAAACCTTGCACATCTTTCTCATAGTGTTATAATTAGGTTGTCTGGCTGAGTGGTAATGGTGATGCTTCCATTCAGATAAGACTTAGAAAGAGGTGTTTATGACATCTTTAAAAAAGGTTTCACTTTCTGAAGTGAACCAATCAATTGATACACCAAATAATAACCGTTTTGGGCAAAATCTCAGGGCTTTCTTAGGCCCTGGTGCACTGGTGGCCGTTGGATACATGGATCCGGGAAACTGGATCACCAGTGTTGTTGGTGGTGCAACCTACAAGTACAGTTTGCTTTTCATTATCTTAATTTCCTCTTTGATTGCCATGCAGTTGCAACAAATGGCTGGGAAATTAGGGATTGTGACCCAAATGGACCTAGCTCAAGCGACTGCCTATCACTCGCCCAAATGGTTGCGATACACACTTTGGGTGATTCTGGAGCTGGCCTTAATGGCGACGGATTTGGCTGAGGTGCTTGGTTCTGCCATTGCTCTTAACCTGCTCTTTGGTATTCCAATTATGGTTGCCATTCTGGTGACAATCCTAGACGTCTTCCTGCTACTGCTCATCATGAAGCTAGGATTCAAAAAAATCGAGGCTATTGTTTCAACCTTGATTTTGACCATCTTGGTTATCTTCGTCTATCTGGTAGCCTTGTCTGAGCCTAGTATTACGGGAATCCTAGAGGGTTATCTCCCTACGCCAGCGCTCTTCGAGCCACATGCTGCTGGACATACCAACCAGTTGACCTTGGCGCTTGGGATTGTGGGTGCGACCGTTATGCCACATAACCTATACTTGCACTCATCCTTGTCACAGACTCGTAAGGTTGACTATTCTGATGGCAAAGACGTGACTAAGGCTGTCCGTTTCATGACCTGGGATTCTAACATCCAGTTGACTTTGGCCTTTGTGGTTAACTCCCTCCTCTTGATTTTGGGGGCAGCTCTCTTCTTTGGTCATGCTTCTGATATTTCAGCTTTCTCACAGATGTACAATGCTCTTCAGGACTCTAAGATTGCTGGTGCGGTAGCTAGTTCGACACTTTCAACACTCTTTGCCTTGGCGCTCTTGGCTAGTGGTCAAAACTCTACCATTACTGGTACTTTGACTGGTCAGATTGTCATGGAAGGCTTCCTCCACATGAGGTTACCACAGTGGGTGATTCGTTTGTTCACACGTCTCTTCGCCCTACTACCGGTTATCATTGTAGCCATTCTCTACGGCGATCAAGAAAAGACACTAGATCAACTCTTGGTTTATTCACAAGTATTCCTTTCAATTGCCTTGCCATTCTCTATCTTCCCTTTGATTTACTACACTTCTAAGAAATCACTCATGGGAAAACACGTCAATGCTAAGTGGAATACTTTCCTTGGTTATGCCATCGCTATTGTCCTAACCATTCTCAATCTCAAACTTATCATTGATACGTTTTAAACAAAAAATAAGGCCAGCGCCATGCTGACCTTGTTTTAGTTTTTGAAGGCGTCAACGAGAACTTGGAATTCTTCATTGCTAAGGGTAATCCCCTTACCCATCTTGGTATGGTCTGGACTCCATGTACGGATGTCATACTTAGCTGGTGCGCCATTAAAGCTCACACGATTGAGTTCCTTAGTCCAGCCCTTGTCATTCTCAGACAAGACCAAGAGTTTTTCTTCAATTTCAAATGAAAATTCTGCCATTTGCTTACCTCCACTAGCTTTATTCGTTTTTTTTCTGTGAAATTTGTGTGTTTTAGAATGAAGTTATCCACAAAATTTCACCTTTCATGCTATAATTATTTTATCAAGAAACGAGGGAAATGACCATGATAAACTTTTTAGAAGCGGTAAAGCATCAGCTTCATCAGTTTGTGGAAACAGGTCACAGCAAACCTGTCCACCTAATGCAAAATCAGCTTATCAATGATATCTATCACGCTATAGATCATAACCAAATGGTCATGCTGACATCCAATCAGAAGACCTATAAGGGCTACATCAACCGCTATGACAGGGAGCGACAAGCCATTTTTATCGAGCAAGATAAGATCATCAGCATGATTGAGCTTAAAGAAATCAAACGTCTAAAAATCATATCACAACGAGGTTAACTTTATCAGTTAACCTCTTTTTATTTTAGAGTTGACTATTGTAGAATCCCTTGCTATAATAAGTTAACTATTTATTTAGGAAAGGTTAACTAAAAAATGACACAAAACCGTACACTGTCACTCATACTTCCTGCCTTCGGTGCTGCTATCATTGCCGCACTGGCTCAAATTGTTATTCCTATCGGTGCAGTTCCCATTACGCTTCAGACTTTTGCTGTTGGACTGGTTGCTGCCATCCTTAAACCCAGAGAGGCTACTCTTGCTGCCACCCTCTACCTTATCCTAGGCGCTATTGGTCTTCCCGTTTTTGCAGGTGGAGGCGGGGGGCTCCAAGCCTTCTTTGGTCCTTCAGCTGGCTATCTGCTTGCCTACCCATTTTTTGCACTTGTCACATCTGCACTGGCTCATGCTAAGACTCCTATCTGGAAGATCTTTTTGGCTTTTGTTTTGGGAGATGCACTTGTCTTTGTTGGTGGTATCCTTAGCCTGCACTTTCTTGGAAAGATGGGATGGTCTGCAGCTGTAGCAGTCGGTTTGACACCCTTTATCATCCCAGATCTTTTAAAAGGTCTGATTGTCGCTTTGGTGACTAAGCCAGTCTTAAAAGCTCTTAAAAATCATAGTTACTTTAACTAAAAAAGATTGAAGACTTTGCTCATGTGAACAGAATCTTCAATCTTTTTATTTTTCAAAATAAATATCATAGTGCTTTGAACAAGCAGGATTGAAAGCACTGTGACAATTGGGACAAGCTTCTACATCTTGATACTCCTCAATTGTCATCTCATGCCTACAAACGCCACAGATAAGGACCTTGTCCTGCTTCAATTGACAAGGATAAGCTCGAAAGCTATGTTTCTCTAAGCAATCATGACACTGATAACAGGCATAATACTTCTGGCACTCGAAGCATTTTAGGGCAACAATATCTAGTGGGGAATGGTAGTGCTGACATCTACTCTGGTCATCTACCAGGAGCCCATTGATTTGACTTGTCATTAGGCACGAACAGTTTTGCTTGAACCGTCTTTTTGGTAAAGGTTAATTAAACCTTCTTTAGTTGAACGAATCATGTCACCAGGTTTAACTTCTTGTGGCACTGTAATTGTAAGAAGTTCCATTGGGTTTGGTGCACGGTCAATCTTGTTACCATTGGCATCGTGAAGGTCTTTGATATCACACTCAAAATGACGGAAGCCTGGTCCGTAGAATTCAACGTGGTCACCTTCGAGGATAACGTTACGTTGACGAATCGTAGCTGTCATAGTTTCTGGATCAAAGTCTACGACTTCACCAACGAATTTGTATTGTGGAATCTTACGACGAGCACCAAAGAGTTGTTCGTTTTCTGTTGGTGTCTTGTAGTAGAAACCTGTTGCCAATTCACGTTGGGCAACTTTCCAGAGTTCGTTAATCAAATCGTCTTTGATGGCATAAAAGGCTTCTGCACTTTCCATGTAAGCATCACAAGCAGCCTTGTAACAGTTGGCAACTGTTGATACGTAGTGGACAGATTTCATACGACCTTCGATTTTAAGGCTGTCAACACCATTGTCGATAAGGTCAGGAATATTTTCAATCATACACATGTCAACGGCTGACATTGAGTATTCTTCAGGAACTTCACCGTGGATACTCTTTCGCTCTTGGCCGAATGGCATGTCGTAAAGGTCATATTTCCAACGGCATGACTGTGAACAACCACCACGGTTGGCATCGCGGTCTGACATGTGGTTAGAAAGGGTACAGCGACCTGAGTATGAGATACACATAGCACCATGGACAAAGGCCTCAATTTCAAGATCCGTACGTTTACGGATTTCAGCCAATTCTTCCATAGTTACCTCACGTGCCAAAACAACACGGGTCAAGCCATACTGTTTCCAAAAATGGAAGGTTTCAACGTTGGTCGCAGATGCTTGCGTTGACAAGTGGATGTTAAGTCCTGGAGCGTAGGTTGAACAGATTTCAATCAAGGCTGGGTCAGATACGATAACAGCATCGAGTCCCATATCACGCAACTCGCGGAACCATTCACCAGCACCTTTTTCATTTCCTTCATGGGTAACCATGTTTGAAGCAACGTGCACATCAACGCCACGTGCATGAGCATATTCGATACCTTCACGAAGCTCATCCATGGTGAAGTTTCCGGCACGGCTACGCAAACCATAGGCTTGTCCACCAACGAAAACAGCATCTGCGCCGTAATTTACAGCGACTTTCAATTTTTCCAAAGTCCCAGCAGGTACCAGAACCTCTGGGCGTTTTTTAGTTGTAGTCATAATTTCTCCAATTTGCAAGATTGTCGATTTTAGTTTTTAGAAGGCTCCTTCGTTCCCTGAAAATGGAAAACTCACAAACGAAGGAGGAAGTGTTTTTATTTTACACGGTCAGGTTCATAATCGTAGAAACCTGTGTCCAAACCACGGTTGGCTGGGTGTAATTTATAAATAGCCTCATCAAAGAGAAAGGCTTGGTCTTGTGAAAATTCGCCAGCCTCGATGAGGTCACGAGCCTTCACAAAATACTCAGTGATTTTTACAAAGTTTTCGCCTGGGCAATAAACACCATCCAACTTCCAGTGGTCAAAACCATGTTCAACGAGTTCTGAAAGTTTAGTCATCATATCCAAGTCATTGTTGGCAAAGATATGTGTCCCGTGCATATCCTCATAAACTGAGTAGTGAGAATCTGGATCTCCTGGCTCAGAAAGGAAGAGGTCACGTTCTTTGGTAACAGCTTCATCCGTTTTGATAAAGTTGTAGTAATTTTGAAGAAGTGGGCGTTTTGAGTGGTGAATGATACTTGCACCATAAACCAAAACTTCAGCTGGAATTTGAAGATTTTCAGCCATGACGAAAAGTTCCGCAGACGGGATCTCACGAGCCAAAACAGCTTCAGAAGCTCCAGCTTGTTTGCCCCAGAAATTAATCTGACGGCTAGAGGTTACCATGGTTGAAGCATCATAAATCATTTTGAAGGGACGTTTGTCACGGTTACAGATGTAGAAAACTCCTGCATCACCAACCGTGATATAATCTGCCTTGATTTCTTCAAGAAAATCAAGGTAGTCTGGAAGAGCATCCATCATACCTTGGTGCATGAGGGCGTTAACGGCAACAGTCAATTCCTTGCCAGACTCATGTACCAGCTCTGCAATCTTTCGCATCTCTGCGAATGAAAAAGGCTTAGGCAAACGAAGGCCAAAAGCTTTTTCGCCGATGTAAATACGATCTACGCCAAGTTCTAGGAGCTCACGTGCCTGCTCGTAGCTCTCAGCAGTCGCTGTAATCACTATTTTTTCCATAACTCACATTATAGCACAAATGATTTGATTTTTTTAGAATTTTTAGGTTCAAATATCAGTATCTAAATATTTTAAAATAGTTTTTAAATACTATAATTTTCACAAAAATCAAAAAAAACTTTGCAATATAAAATTTTTATGGTATTATTAATGAGATTCTAAATAGTGAAATACTGACTAAGTATTTTAACCTACACGAAAAAGTGGTTTAGGTATTTTATATAGAAAGGAGGCAGACATGGCTGACAACTTACACCGTCAATTTGATCACATTGAAGATTTCGAGACTGAGCGTCCTCAAACGATGAATTATCAAGATTATCAAGGTTTAAATAGTAATAGTATTAAGCTACAAGATATGATTTTCTTTGGACGTATCTCAAGCTTCTGTGTTTCAACAGTCCTAGTTGCCTTCCTTTTCTTAGTAGCACAGGTGGCTACCTTCTGGGCCTTCTTCTGGGCAATTACCATTAGCGTCATTGGTCAGATAGGCATTTATGTCCTAATCGAATATTATAAAGCACAAAAACGTTGACTGCTGGTCAACGTTTTTTTCGTACTAAAAAAAGAAAGCCTCATGTGCTTTCTTTATTATTTTGCTTCTGCTGCTTCTTCAGAGATATCTTTAATATCAATGACGATATCATCAACGATAGCTTTTGTTTCTGCTTCAACATCCGCTTGTTCAGGAGTTACTTGAGCTGTTTTCTCCTTGATAAGTTCAAAGCTTTCTTTTGCAAAGTCAGCAACTTGAGCTGTTTTTTCTTGAACGGTTTTTGTCAAATCATCTGCAGTGATTTCACCATTTTCAAATTTTGTTTTGTAGTCTTGGAAAGTATCGACTGCCAAATCTTTGTAGTCGCTAGCTTTTTCCACTACTTGATTTTGATAAGCTTTAGGATCTTCTTTGAATGAAGCGATTTCTTCATCGATACGTGATTTAACAGCTTTACCTTTTTCAGTTGTAAAGAAGTAAGCTGCTGCAGCTCCAGAAGCTGCACCAATGATTAGGGTGTTTAAAAATTTACTCATGAAAAGACCTCCTTATTTTTTCTTGTCTTTTTTACCAAATAGTTTTGAAGCAACTTTACCGATAGCAAAGGCTGAACCCGCCTTACCGACACTTGCTCCTGCTGCACTTGCTTTAGCACCGAGGTAACGAGCTTCAGTATTCAAGTCAGAAACACTTTCTGAAAGCTCAGCTACTGCTACAAAGAGAGGATCGATTGTTTGAACTTTTTCATTAACATCTTCAACCAAGACGTTTGCCTTAGCCAAGATTTCATTTGTTTGATGAAGGGTTACATTAATGTCTGTACGAAGCACAGCAACTGTTTCTTCAACTTCTTTGACCACATGACGTGTACGAAGTAGGGTAGGGATCAATGCAATGAGGAACGCAGCAAGTGCGATTGCGATAATAAGAAATGCAATTTCTGCCATAGTTTAAGACTCCTTTGACCTTTTTAAAAGGTCGCTACAAGAAAACTGAAGTAAACTCTCCAGTTTCCAGTGACCTTTGTTATGATAATTTTCATTATATTATAACAAAGTCTGAGCTATATGACTAGTTTTTCATTTTATAATCTGCCTCTGGACGTTGCTTTCGCAAATATAGTAAGATAACACCCAAGATGATAATGGCGATGCTGACCCATTGAGAAACACGCAAGCCAGCAAACATGAGGCTATCGGTACGCATGCCTTCAATGACAAAACGTCCAAGACCATACCAGATAAGGTAAAATGAGGTCACATCTCCTTGACGTAGTTTCTTATTAAAGCGTCTTAGTCCTAGGATAGTGATAAATCCGACTAAGTTCCAGAGACTTTCATAAAGAAAAGTCGGTACACGATAACTCCCATCAATGAACATCTGCTGGCGAATAAATTCTGGGACATAATTCAGATGACTAACTGCTCTTCCGTAAGCCTCTTGGTTAACAAAGTTTCCCCAGCGACCGATACTCTGTGCAATCATAACGCCAGGTGCTGCAATATCAAGAAAATCCAAGACAGCAATGGCATGGCGTTTAGCAAACCAATAGAGGACAGCTGCACCAGCAATCAAGCCACCATAAATGGCAATTCCGCCATTCCAAATCGCAACAATTTCTGAGGGATTATGACTGTAGTAAGACCACTGGAAGATCACATAGTAGAGCCTTGCACCAACAATGGCTATAGGAAAGGCAAGAAGAATAAAATCT
The DNA here is from genome assembly GCF_000785515.1 of Streptococcus salivarius. NCBI lineage: Bacteria > Bacillati > Bacillota > Bacilli > Lactobacillales > Streptococcaceae > Streptococcus > Streptococcus salivarius. The sequence goes on along the minus strand of NZ_CP009913.1, from coordinate 774,637 downwards.
AGGATGTTTTCAGGGTCAATTCCCTTTTCGGGAGCCCAACGCTGAGCCAGATAAACGGCTAGTAAAAGACCAGATACGATACAGATGGCATACCAATGAATACTAATGGGGCCAAGCCTTAGAGCAATAGGATCAATAGTAGCTAACATTAGTTTTCACCATTCTTACTAATGAGGTTGGTCAAACGTTCCTCAAAGGTTTTGGTTGCATCAAATCCCATTTGCTTAGCACGATAGTTCATTGCTGCAGCTTCGATAACGACTGAAACGTTACGTCCTGTCTTAACAGGAATGCGGATACGTGGAATCTTAACGCCCTGCAATTCAATTTCTTCATTGCCATTTCCAAGACGGTCAAAGATCTTGCCATTTTCAAAATTATCAAGATAAATAGCCAACTGAACTTGAGAGGAATTACGGACAGCACTAGCTCCGTAAAGGCTCATAACGTCAATGATCCCAACCCCACGAATTTCAAGAAGATGGCGGAGGATTTCCGCGGGCTCACCCCAGAGAGTCTCCTCATCCTTAGCATAAACATCCACACGGTCGTCGGCGACAAGACGGTGACCACGTTTCACCAACTCAAGCCCTGTCTCACTCTTACCGATGCCAGAGTCTCCTTGAATAAGAACTCCCATCCCGTAGATATCTACCAAAACACCATGGACACTAGTTCGTTCAGCTAATTGCGAGTTAAGATACCAAGACATGTCACCTGAAAGCGACGATGTGCCGTTTCGTCCTTGAAGAACTGCTACACCATTTTCCTTAGCAGCTCGAAGCATCTCTTCCGGAATCTCAAGACCACGCGCCACGATAACAGCTGGAGTTTCCGCTTTAAACATATTCGCAAAAACAGAATAACGGTTGTAATCAGTCATGGTTTTAAGGTAGGACCACTCCTTCATCCCAACCAACTGAAGTCGTTCAGGTGAATAATAGTCAAAATACCCCGTCATTTCTAAACCAGGACGAGAGATATCAGCTGTTGTTATTGGTTTTGACAAAAGTTTTTCGTTCCCATAGACAACCTTAAGCTTAAGCCTATCAACCAGCATTTTAACAGTTACTGTCATGTTATTTCCTCCGATTAGTTACTAGTTTCATTGTATCATAAAAAGGTATTCAATGCGGTTCTCAAAGCAAAAAAGACCTGTGACTAGCACCAAGGCCAATCGCAGGTCAATGTCTTTTAACAGTTACTTACCAATTCCACTCGTCTTCTACAGGTTCAGCGTTTTTGCGTTTTCTTCCGTCCTTAAGTTTGATTTCGGGATAAATATCTTCTTTGTAAGGAAGGAGAAAGGCTAAAACCAAGTATAGAAAGATTCCAAACTGTGTTGAAACCATGAGAATGATAGCCAAGATACGAGCCAAAGCTAGGTCCCAACCAAACTTATCTGCCAAACCTGCAACAACACCGGCGACGAGTCTATTTTTTCGTGTCTTATAAAAACGATTTGACATGGTCTTCTTCTCCCATCATTTCTTTGATTTAATTATATGATTTTTTTAAATTAAAAAAATCAGCCCTAGGACTGATTTAGAAAAATGAGCTTGCCTCGACACAGACCGCATCCAAACTTCTGTGTATTGACACGGCGTTTGCGACGGTAGATATGACCACAAGATTGGCACTGATAGAGGTAGTACTTCTCCTTTTGACCTTGCATCTTTGGAGCGTATCTAAGGCCTTCAACCTTGGCTAGTAAGTCCTTAAAATCTCTATCAACATGCTTGTAGCCCTTACCTTGAAAATAAAGGTGATAATGACAAAGCTCGTGGCGGACGATTTTTCGAAAGGTCTCAAGACCATGTTCCTCATAGAGTTTTGGGTTGAAATCTAAGTGTCCATCCTTGGGAAAAAACCGCCCTCCAGTGGTCCGGAGACGCTTGTTCCACAAGGCTTGATGTTTAAATTCCCAGCCAAAATCTTCTATAGAAACAGTCTTAACATAATCAGTTAGATTCACGTGGATTCACCAAGGAGAGGTTAAGTTTTTCATGCTCCAAATCAACTTTTGATACCCACACGGTAACCAAATCCCCAACAGAAACGACCTGACTTGGGTGGTTAACGAAGCTCTTGCTCATCTCAGAGATATGGATAAGTCCATCCTCATGGACACCGATATCCACAAAGGCACCAAAGTCCACAACATTTCGGACTGTCCCTTCAAGTTTTTGTCCGACTGACAAGTCTTTGAGTTCAAGAACATCCTGACGAAGCACTGGTGCTTCAAAATCATCACGGAGGTCACGACCTGGTTTCAAAAGGTCAGCGATGATATCTTTAAGGGTTTCCTGTCCAAGCCCTAGCTCTTCTGCTGTTTCTTTAAGATTAAGAGCCTTCAATTTCTCTTTGGCAGAGTCGTCCAAATCTGTGATATCCAACTGCTTGAAGAGGTCTTTTACCGCTGGGTAAGACTCTGGGTGGACCCCTGTATTATCCAAGATATTCTTGGCATTTGGGATACGGAGGAAACCAGCTGCTTGTTCGAAGGCTTTGGCACCGAGACGTGGGACCTTTTTGATTTCAGCACGTGATACAATCTCACCATTTTCCTCACGGTAGGCGACGATATTTTCAGAGATGGTCTTGTTGAGTCCTGACACGTGTGACAAGAGGGTACTACTTGCCGTATTGACATTGACACCGACTTGGTTAACCACGGTATCAACGACGAAATCAAGATTTTCAGACAGTTTCTTCTGGCTAACATCGTGCTGGTATTGGCCTACTCCGATTGATTTAGGGTCAATCTTAACCAACTCGGCCAATGGGTCTTGGAGACGACGGGCAATAGAAATGGCAGAGCGTTTTTCAACCGTCAAATCTGGAAACTCATGACGAGCCAACTCTGATGCAGAGTAGACAGAGGCACCACTTTCATTGACAATGACATAAGAAGTTTCTGGGAAATCCTTGAGGACTTCTGCCACAAAAGCTTCACTTTCACGGCTTGCTGTTCCATTACCGATCGCAATAATCTCAATGGCATACTTTTTGATGAGGTCAGCCAAGTCTTTTTTAGCCTGTGCGATTTTAGCCTGACTTGCTGGAGCTACTGGATAGATCACTTGCGTTGTAATGAGCTTACCAGTTTGGTCAACCACGGCCAACTTAGCCCCCGTACGAAAGGCTGGGTCAAAACCAAGTACCATCTTGCCTTTAAGTGGCGATACTAGAAGGAGGCTTCGAAGATTTTGAGAGAAAAGTTGAATCGCACCATCTTCTGCTGCTTCAGTCAATTCGCTTCGGATACGACGCTCCATAGCTGGAATGATTTTCTTCTTGAGAGATTGATTGATAACTTCCTCGATATAGTCATTTTTTTGTTTGAAACGAGCACTGTAGAAACGGTGCATTTTCTCAAGATTGTGCTTAAAACTTACCTTAATAACGCCTAGTTTCTCACCACGGTTAAGGGCTAACGTACGGTAACCTTGAAGTTTAGACACCTTATCCTCAAAATCATAGTAAATCTTGAAAGTTTCTTTTTCATCCAGCGATTGATCCTTGAGGGTTGAAGTGATGTCACTGTTGTTCCAGATTTCGTTGTAGGTCCAAGAGCGCAAGCTATTGTCCTCAGAAAAGGCCTCAATCAAAATGTCCACAGCACCCGCAAGAGCCTTATCAAATGTTGGAAAGACTTCAGATGTCAGCTTTTCAGCTTCAGCCTTGAGGTTGGGACTATTTTGCAAGATAAGACGAGCCAAGGGGAAAAGACCTGCTTCACGGGCAATAGTCGCTTTGGTGCGGCGTTTTTCCTTATAGGGAAGGTAGAGTTCTTCCACGTCTGCCAACTTTTCAGCCGCTTCAATGGCTGCCTTGAGTTGGTCAGTCAATTTGCCCTGTGCCTCGATCTTAGCCAAAACCGTTTCCTTGCGGTCTTGAAGAGTAGTCAAGGACTTGTCCATATCAATGATAGCCTTGATTTGCGTTTCATCCAGATTGCCTGTTTTTTCCTTACGGTAACGGGCAATGAAAGGAATGGTATTGCCTTCTGCGGTCAATTCCAAAACTGTTTCAACTTGTTGTTTTTTTAGGCCCAATTCCTGAGCCAATGTCTCTAAATTACGATTTTCCATAAGTTCTATTATACCACGATAGGAGATTTGCTTGGGTAGAAAACCTTGTAGCTGAAGCGAGAATTTTTAAGCAAGAGGTAGTATAATAGAAAGGTAAACCTATTGTTAGGGGCTATTTCTTTCGGAAAATAGATGCATCTTCCTAGAAGCAAAGCTTCTTCGTCTGATGCCCTAATTTTCTGTCAGAAATGACGCCCTTAGTATCTTATTGCAACTGAACTCGGGCTATTTCTTTCGGAAAATAGATGCATCTTCCTAGAAGCAGAGCTTCTTCGTCTGATGCCCTAATTTTCTCTTAGAAATGACGCCCTTAGTATCTTATTTAAACTCGGAGGCTTTTTATGGCGGTTATTCAGAAAAAAACAAATGAACTTGAAAGCATGATGGCATCTTTTGCAGCTATCCCTGATTTTGAGAAGGCGGGAACTGATCCTAAGAAGGACAAACGTCTTCAAGAAGATAAGAAGAAATAATAGTTATGGCTATTTTTCATCAACTACCAGATAGCGTTTTGCAGCTTCTGGCAGTTTTTCTATCTATTATTATCGAAGCCCTGCCCTTCGTTTTACTGGGAAGCATCTTGTCTGGCTTTATCGAAGTCTTCGTGACCCCTGAAAAGGTCCAAAACTTCCTGCCGAAAAACAAGGTCCTGGCTATTCTCTTTGGAACTCTAATTGGTTTTATTTTCCCTTCTTGTGAGTGTGGGATTGTTCCCATTATCACGCGCTTTTTAGAGAAAAAAGTGCCTAGCTACACGGCTATTCCTTTCATGGCAACAGCTCCTATCATTAATCCAGTCGTTCTTTTTGCGACCTATACGGCCTTTGGGAACTCTTGGTACTACGTGATTTTACGTTTTCTCGGAGCTTTCTTGATTGCCATGATTTTGGGAATCTTGCTGGGCTTTGTGGTGGATGACCAGATTCTTAAGGACAATCGTAAGGTCAGTCATGTGCACGACTATAGTGGTTTGTCAGCTGGTAAGAAAGTTTTTCAAGCCTTGATTCATGCGGTAGATGAATTTTTCGACACTGGGCGTTACCTGATTTTCGGGAGCCTGGTGGCCGCAGGAATGCAGACCTACCTACCTACCCGTATTCTTACGACAATCGGGCACAATTCGGTGACAGCCATCCTCATCATGATGCTTTTGGCCTTTATCCTCTCACTGTGTTCGGAGGCGGATGCCTTTATCGGGGCTTCCTTGCTCTCTAGTTTTGGAGTGGCACCAACGGTGGCCTTTCTCATCATTGGTCCTATGGTTGATATCAAGAACCTAATCATGATGAAACACCAGTTTAAGACACGCTTTGTTGGTCTCTTCGTAGGAACCGCAAGTCTGGTGACAATCATTTACTGTCTGGTATTGGGGGTGATTTAATGTTACGTTTTCTCATCTTATCTGGGTATTTTGAGCTGGTCATGTACTTGCAAGTTTCTGGCAAGCTCAACCAGTACATTAATATCCACTACTCCTACTTGGCCTACATTTCCATGGTGCTTTCCTTTATCCTTGCTGTGGTTCAACTCATTGTTTGGATGAAGCAGATGAAGGTTCACTCGCATTTGTCAGGTCGAGTAGCCAAGGTAGCCAGCATCGTTCTCTTGGCCTTTCCAGTCCTTACGGGGCTCTTGGTGCCAACGGTGACTCTGGATGCTAATACCGTATCAGCTAAGGGGTATCATTTTCCACTGGCGGCAGGGAGTGATCCTAATCAGGCCGACCAAGAGGGAACGACCATCCAGTACTTGAAGCCGGACACCAGCTCCTACTTCACCTCCTCAGCTTATGAGAAGGAGATGACCAAGGAGCTAACCAAGTACAAGGGACATGAGACCATCCAGATTACCACGGAAAATTACATGGAAGTTATGGAGCTCATCTACCTCTATCCTAACGATTTTGTGGGCAAGAAGGTCACCTATACCGGCTTTGTTTACAATGACCCACAGACCAAGGGTTATCAGTTCATCTTCCGTTTCGGTATTATCCACTGTATCGCCGATTCAGGTGTTTACGGACTGGCGACGAGAGGAAGTGACCAAACCTTCAAGGATAATACCTGGGTAAAAGTCACTGGTACCATCACTGTGGATTACTATCAAAATCTCAAACAGAGCCTGCCTATCCTCAATTTGACTGAGGTCAAAGAGGTCGGTCAGCCTGACAACCCTTATGTTTATCGCGTATTTTAAAAAGCCAAGTTCAGTTGAACTGGCTTTTTCTTCTTGTGCTAAATGAAATTTTCTAGGCTTCTTTTGCCAAGGCTACTGCTTTTTCAAGGGCTTGGTCCGTCGACTCGCAGATATTATCTGGACCGATAGTCTGGATGAAGCCTGATTTTTCGAGAACTCGGTAGGGTTGGGCGTTAACGTGAGAAAGAAGCAAGGTCATGCCACGTTTTTGGCAGATAGCAAGCGTTTCCTCAAGGGCATCCAGACCAGAGATATCCATGGCTGGAACGTTGCGCATGCGTAGGATAAGGACATTCTTACCATCGTCATTGATAACATTCAAGAAATTATTGGCTGCACCAAAGAAGAGGGCACCGAAGATTTCATATACGACTGCATTTTTAGGGACTTGTTTCAAGTCGCTGTCCTCGGACAAAACTGGATCGTCCAGATTTTCCTTGTCCACCCACTGACGAATTTGAGCCACGTCTGACATGCGTTTGAGGAAGAGGAAGGCTGCTAGGACCATACCAAATTCGATGGCAACCACTAGGTCAAAGAAAACGGTTAAGATAAAGGTTACGATAAGGACTGCTACGTCACTCTTAGGAGCACGTTGAATCATACGAACGACAGTACGCCAACCGCTCATGTTATAACCGACAATCATTAGGATTGAGGCCAAACAGGTCATAGGAATCAATGAGGCATAAGGCATGAGAAAGAGTAAAATCAGAAGCAAGGTAAGGGCATGAACCATCCCCGCTACTGGTGTCCGTCCTCCATTTTTGACATTGGCTGCGGTACGGGCGATGGCACCCGTTGCAGGAATCCCGCCAAAGAGGGCTGACATGATATTCCCAACACCTTGGCCAATCAATTCAGCATTAGAGCGATGATTACCACCAATCATCCCGTCTGAAACAACGCAAGAAAGTAGGGATTCAATGGCTGCTAGTATGGCAATGGTGAAGGCTGGCGACATCATTTGACGAATCAAAGAAAATGATAGGTCAGGAACTGTGAAACTTGGAAGTCCTGCTTTGATGGTGTAAAGATCACCGATGGTTTTGACTGGGAGATGACCAAAAGCTACGATGGCTGTGGTCACAATAATTGCAACCAAAGACCCCGGAATTTTCTGAGAAAGGCGTGGCCAAAAGATTTGAATGACTAGGGCCAAGATACCAATTGCAAGTGTCGGCCAGCTAATACTTGAAAGATGCTTCCCATAAGCTAGAAGTTTTTCTAAGAACTCAGCTGGCACGGACTTCATCTCAAGGCCCAGGAAATCTTTAACCTGTCCAGCCATAATCCCAACAGCTATCCCCAAGGTAAAACCAAGTGTGATGGTTTTGGGAATGAACTTGATCAGGTCACCAAAACGCAGGAGTCCCATGATAATAAGCATGAGTCCCGCCATGAGCGTGGCAAGGGTCAAACCAGCCATACCATACTGGGCGATGATGCCATAGATGATGACAACGAAGGCTGCGGTAGGTCCACCAATCTGAACCCGACTACCTCCCAAAAAAGAAATAAAAAAGCCTGCAACTACTGCTGTGTAAAGACCTTGTTCGGGATTGACACCAGAGGCAATGGCAAGGGCAATCGACAAGGGGAGAGCAATGATAGCCACGATAACTCCTGCAATCAGGTCCTTGAGAAACTGGCCCTTAGAATAATTCCTGATGGTGGTAAAAAATTTGGGTGTGATATATTTTAAAGCGTCCATTTTTTCCTCCTAACTACTATCCTAAAACTCTTTAACTCAGTGAAATAACTCTTTTTCAATGAGTGTCAGACGCTTATCAATTTTACAATCTTATGATAGCATAGGAAAAGCTCATTTTCTAGGGGATTGAGGGATTTAAAGCTATTATTTCAAGAATTTTTTTAACTTTCTTAGTTTAGAAGTGAAGGTATCAAAAAACAAGTCCATAGTCTGGACTTGTTTTGAAAGATTCATTATAGATTACCAACTTGTTGGCAAGGAAATCGGAATGTTAAGTTTAACCTTCATCTTGCTATTGGTCACAGAGGCTTGCTCAATTTCATAGCCGATTTCTGGAAGCTTGAGCTGAATTTGGTCGTTAACCATGCGAATACCACTGCTGGACTGGGCAATGCTCTTCTTGAGGTAAGGCAGAACCAGTGATTTTGGAACTGGAAGGCGACCCAGGTGGGCACCTGCCAAATCTAGTAGGATGACTTCCTTGTTAGTGCTGACCGTAAAATCAAGGCTAAATGTTGATCCGATAGGCCCAAGAGATACGGGAACCTTAGCTGTTAGATAGGAATCATTCAACTCTACGCTACTGTTTTGCAAGGTCTCGTCATTAGAATCAGCCATGCTTGCTTTTAGGATTTGACGAAACTGATTACTGTCAAGATTAATCTCAGTTGAAACCCCGCCTGATGAAAGGGACGCCCCACCAATACCAGCCTGGGCTAAATCAGCAAGGGATGTTTGTGTTGATACATTTTTTAATTGGTCCTGACTGTCGATCTTGTCCGGAATAAGTAGAGCCGCCACTGCAAAAAAGAGCACAATGACGAGGACAATGAGTCGTTTAAACCATTTCCACATAGGGATACCTCATTTCAATTTTTCACTTTTGACGTCTATTGTACTGTAATCAAGGGAAAAAAGCGAGTAAGAACTGGAAATTCTCTCATATTTTCTTAATGCAGGAGATATGGCTCCAGAACTTCAAAGACTTTTAAGTAAGCATTGGCATAAAGGTGGACGCCGTCATAGGTGTGCTCAGCCTTCTGCTCTTTTCTATCATCAACCAAATCAGCATTACAATTAATGAAGTGGCAGCCATAGGTTTTGGCAATTTCCTCAAGAGCCTGGTTACAGCGGTCAAGATTTTCAGGAGTCCGCAGTTTCATCCACTGAATTGAAGCCTTGGTCTGCCAAGGCAGATGAAGATTGGCTGGGTAAAAAGCCATCAGGTAAATCTTGGTATGGGGCAATATAGCTAGTGTTTGCTCCAGAATTTGGCTGATATTTGCCGTCATATGTTGGAACCACTGATCTCCATAAGGCTCCTCGGTCATGTCATTGGTACCGATATTGATGAAAACCTTACTCGGTTGCAGATCCAAAAGTAGAGGATGGATATGCTGGAGAAATTCATCCGTATTCAAACCACTGATGCCCCGATTGTAGATGATATCGTCGATACCTCTACTCCTAGCGATTTCACAAATGGGAAAAAGCTCCATGAGAGAGGAGCCCGTGAAAAGCGTCTCCCCCTTGATAGCGACCTCATTTAGGTACTGATAGTTTTTAAGTTTGATATCTTTTAATTCATCCATGATAACTTTCTTCTATATAATTTTATCTAAATGAGAGAGAAGGCAAAGAGCAACCCTACAACCGTATTGGCCAAGGCGTGGATAAAGACACTAGGAAGAATGGACCCATTTGCTTTCTTCTCATTGATAGCACCAAAGATGTAAGCTATGAGACTGATAAAGACCAAGATAACAAAAGCCTTTAGATAACCAATTATTTGGATAAACATAAGTGCATGGATGAGACCGAATAAGAGAGACTGAAGCAGATTTGCTCCTAGAAATCCTAGTTTTCCTTGCATCCTTTTTAATAGAAAACCTCTAAAGAAGATTTCTTCTGGCAAGGCAGTCCCTAAGATAGCGTAGGCTAGAATAGCAGGAAGAGCTCCAATTCCCTTTCCAGAAAAATCTGCTGTGGCCGTTTTGCTAGAGTCGAACCAAGCGAAGACGATAATTGAAAAAAGAAGAAAAACTAGACTAATACCCAAAATGGTCAGTAGTAATTGCCTCTTCTTCTGACTCTCAACTTTCTTCAACCCAACCCAGTCAAAGAAACCGACCTTTTTCCTGCTCCAAATTAACCAAGTGATAAAAGGAATGACAGAGACTATGAGCAGTTCCATAATACCGCTCATCAGTTTAGACATAAATAGGGTCATAAGTTTGTCCTCCATTTCTAATCAAAAGACAGCTTCGTTCTTTTGAAAACGATTACCTTTACACCTTGATTATACTACTTTTAGGGGAAGAAAAAGCCCATTTTCACCAGTCTTGCCAGGTTTCTTTGGCACGAATCACACGGTCTTGCTTATAGTCAATATGGTAAACACGCCAACCACCAATCCAATCGTCCTTCAGCTTGTACTCAACACTTCCTTGAAGATCACTCCCCTTGCCCAAGAGTTTCTCAACTTCTTTTCTCGTCATGCCCTCAAGCTGATACTGCCGGTGAAAACTCCACATGAGTTTATGGCGCATGTAATCTGGAGTACGAGCCCATTTTTCAGGAGTAAAAATCCGGTCTCGCGGGACAATGATTGCAAAATGAACCAGACAAATGATTTCAATGATTAAGCAAAAGGCTTTTCGTCGTTTTCGTCTGGTTTCTGGGGTGAGGTAGGCCATAGGACTACCTTACTTTCTCTTGTTTCCAATGGTCGTCCAAAATCACTGTGTGCTCTTTAGAAAAGTGAATAAGGATATCTCTGGCAACTTGTTGGGATACACGCGCGACATTTGTCAATTCTAATCCTAGCTCAGGTGTGTCATGTTCCAAGCGATACTTGTCATCCTCGTATTCAACAAAGATAAAGCTCATTGACTTTTTATCTCCATATGTAAGATAGAGACTATCGTAGGATACTGGAAGTTGCACCAAGGCATCCCAGATATCACTGTCACTTGGGTTTGTAATCGTCGCATAGTCTACCTGATCAGCTGTCGAAATACGCATGATAAGGCCTTCTGCTGCTTTCTTTTTAGGTGCAAGCCACTTAAACAAATGCATCGTTTTCCTCCTTTAGATGATGATTCCTTTTTGCTTGAGATTGTCCAGACATTCCTGTAAATAGGCAGTATCATGCTCTGGGTAAATGATGACTGGTAGCTTCTCCGCTTCAATCTTATCGTAGGCTGGCATCTGCTTGCCTCGATACTTCTTGTCCAACCACTCTGGGCTAACACGATAGCCACGTTCCGTCATTTCTTGCATAATGAGCTCATGGTATTTAAACAAGCGGTACGGTGAATAATCAAAAACATAGTTAACCGTCGCATGTTTGCGTTGCCATCCCTTACCACGAAGGGCGCAACATTCTCGGTGTTGTCCTAATAATTGCTGACGAGGTAGTTTTGCAATCAAGGCTTGATGCCACAGTCTCATTTGCTACCTCCATTAATCAGAGTTGACTCCTCCAGATAGCGATTTGGGTACTTGATGAGGAGCTCTTTGACGGATGCCACCAAACACTGCTGAGGAATTTGGCCTGCCGCATAGCTATCCAGTTGGGCCATAAACATTTCCTTCTCACTGGCAGTCGCCTTTTTCTTAAAATACCCCCAGATATGTTGAAAGGCATTGACGACCTGACCAGGATTTTCAGGAAGGTCAAGTGCATGATCAATATAGTCTTGAACCTGATCCAAACTAACCTCATCATTCTTGAGATAGTTACGGATTTCTAAGTAAATCTTGTTTGAATGGCTGAGCACCAGGTACTTATTTGCTGCCCAAAGTCGCTCGCACTGGCGACGTGGATTGGTAGTTGTCATTAGGAACCTTCCTTGATTGCTTTTTATCAGTATAGCATAGTTTAAATAGGGATAATAGATTATGCCTTTGAGAATTTGAAGAGTGATTTTTAACTATTTTCAGAAAAAGGATTTTGCTTGGTTTATGTATAAGCGTTTGCTATACTTAAGGTATCAAAGAAAGGAGACAAAGCCTATGACATTGTCCAAAAAACTCACACTTTCTCTTGCCTCTATGGCAGTTCTTGGTCTTTTAGCAGCCTGCTCAAACCAGAAAGCTCAAACACCTGAAAGCTCTGCTAGCACCCAACAAAGTTCAAGTAAGGTTTCATCTTCACAAAGTTCTGAAGTTTCTAAACAGACTGAAGGGCTAGATGGCACCTATAAAGGGACTGATGAAAATGATCGTATTACTCTTACCATCTCTGGAAATACTGGAACTTGGGAAGAGGACGAAGCAGATGGCGAGAAGGAAAGCAAGTCTGTAACAGTTAACCCTGACAATCAAAGTCTAACAATTGGTGACGATACCAAACACTATAAACTTGACGGCAATCAGCTGACTATTGAAGATGATGACCACGATCCAAATGATACGGTTATCTTGACGAAATAAAATGAAAAACCTTAGCCAATCCACTCTCTGGAATTTAGCTAAGGTTTTTTATGTTATACTATAGGCAGAAAGAAAACGAATACAAAGAGGAGGTTGACGATGACTCAAAGAAGATTATGGGTGACGCTATTTGTTGTGTCGATTATTGTAACTCTTATTGGACTGGGATTTTCTGTCTATAACTATTATGTCTTTGATAAACCCTTTATGACTACCACTACAAAAGGGTTACTAGCAGCATTTTTCCTGTGTGCGACAATGGTTGCCATCACCCTATCCAAATCAAATAGGAAGTAAAGATAAGAAAGAGGTATAAGTTTGTATTCTTATACCTCTTTTGATACAACATTATTTAATCTTGTGTTTGTTCATCTTTTCTTCAAAGATGTCTGTCATGATTTTACGGAGCTCTTCTCTCTCTTTTTTAGACTTTTGATGATGAAATGTATCCTTGGCCAAACGAGTCACCTCCTAAAAATGAAACTGTGTCATTATATCAACAGATAGGAAAGAAAAGCTCCCACCGAAATTCAGTGGGAGATTCAACTCTATTTCTATGATTTTCGTACCGCCACCAGCCAAGAGGCTATTAGGATTTCGCAAATAACCAGAAGGATAATCTGAGTAAGAGAACTCTGAACTAGCATAAGGACAGCCAGACTATCGATCAGCATATGGGCAAGGATACAAGGAGCAGCTCCTTTTGAATACTCTTTGAGAGCTCCAAATAGAAAAGTATTTCCTAAAATCATCAGGTAAAAAATGAGATAGTTGGAGGAAACTGCTGTAATCCAAGGGAGTTGATAGATAGGGATATGCCAGAGGAACCAGACAAGGGAAAGAACCATCATTTTAGTTATAAAGTGCTTACTAAAGTAAAGATGTTCTTGTAAAAACCAACGCCAACCTACTTCTTCCAGCCCCCCATATAAAAAGGTCCAGGGAAAATATAGTAAGAAGGCCAAGAGGGTGTTCCCAGTAAAGCTAACATTCCTGAGAAAGAATGAGATTCCATAGTAGATGACTGGAATGAAGAGAGCTAGAATCCAGGACAGGGGACTTTCTTTTTGAAGAAAGACCTTCTTGAAGAATTCACCCAAGGATTTGACTTCACTCAACACAAGAGAAAAGACAGCCGCCATAATCAGGGGAACACAGTTCATTAGGATAAACAGTAGTGAGGTACCCAGACTACTCCTGTCTGGGAAACACCATAGGATAACTTGCCCTACTATATATGTAGCAAAGAGGGCAGACAGTGCATACCAGATAGCGACTGATTGTTTTGAAATAAATTTTCTCATTTTTTCTCCGTAACGGGATGGTAAAATTGACAGTATCTCTTTTTTATGGAAGGTTGATTCGTAATTGTAGAAATAAACAGATTGTCTTTAAAAATCTTATTTAATCTTGTGTTTGTTCATCTTTTCTTCAAAGATGTCTGTCATAATCTTACGTAACTCTTCTCTCTCTTTTTCAGGAAGGTTCCCTTGGCGCTTAGCCACTGCATAAAGTTCAGGATATTGCTTGGCTACACGCTCGACTGTCTTAGTCGTCGCATGCCCTCTGACAAAGAAAGGAATGCGTTTAATCCATTCTTGTGGTACGAGAGCGAGTAACTTCTTAGCCGCTTCCTTATCAGAAATCTCAGCTGTGCTCAAACCTTTTTCGATTTGCTTTTGTTCTTGTTCTGTGAAATCTTTTAATTCCATAACTTGCTCCTCTTTATCTTTATATAGTAAATTTTAGACCCATGCATGAGAATATACAACTGATTGGGATGGGATGTTGCTAGCTGTGAACAATAATAGAATTAGGAAAATCATGATTTCTTTTTTCCTAAAATACCGTACAAAAAGATCTGATGAATCTGCTCAACCTCTGTCTCTAAATTGTCACTATGGGCTAATTGATTTCCCATACCATTAAGAGCATCCATGACATTTAAGATAAGCTCTGTCGATAGGTCTTCAGCAATAAGGCCCTCTGCTTTTCCGAGATGAATATAAGCACGATAGATGTCACCTTTTTTTGCAGTGATTGCTTTCGTTAGGAGAGTTGAGAAAACAGAATCTTCCACCATTTTATCTTGAAAATAGTCCGAGATTTGCTGACTCATTTTCTCCTGACATAGGGCAAAAGCATGGTCTAATTTTGTTTTAAAATCTAGATTGCTATTTAAAATGTCCTCAGCTTGTTGGGTTATTTCTTCAAACAAGTCATTAACACAGAGAGCCACCAAATTATCTTTGCTCCCGAAATAATTGTAGATAGAAACAGGAGATACTTCTGCTGCCTCTGCAATAGATTTTATACTCGTTTGTTTAAAACCTTTGTCTTTAAACAAACGCAAAGCTGCTTGAATAATCGCTTGCTGCTTTTTCTCAGTCGTCTTTTGATATTGATTCATGTGAATACCTCTGTTATTACCAATTGTAGCATAAGTTTGAAATATATGAGTATATATTTCATTTTTCCTTGCTATTCTTACTTGCTTTCTCTATAATAAAGTTTGAATTTAAACCATCTATATTTCAAACTTTATTTTCAAAAATGGGAGGGAACATGCTCATTCAATATCTTATAAAGCAATCTATAAATCCGAGTGGTCTTGTTGGCCGAGTGATTACCAACATCTGGTCGTCCTATTTTAAGGAACTCAGCCTTTGGGCAATAAAACAAACCACTATCCCTAACAATAGTCGTATTTTAGAAGTCGGTTATGGCGGTGGTAGCACTATCAAAAACCTACTTGCTTTAGATAAAAATCTTGACATTCATGGCATTGATATTTCCAAGGAGTCTTATCAAACTGCTAGACGGATGCTTTTAAAGTCAATAGAAAATGATAGTGTCCAGCTGATGGTTGGCAATGTCGAAAACCTTCCCTACCAAAATCATTATTTTGATCTTGTCTTTGCCATTCAGACCCATATTTTCTGGATAGATTTAAAACAAAGCTTTCAGGAAATCTATCGAGTCATGTCCAATCATTCTACTCTGATTATTGCTTCCGAAAAAGAAAAAATACAGTATCATATGACAGATTATGGAACAAGTTCTGAATTGAGTCAGTTATTAACAAGTATTGGCTTTTCAAAGATTGAAGAAAGGCAAAATCACAAATGGGTTTTGTACATTGTTATTAAAAGACATTAGGAAATTGATAGACAAATTCCCACTTGACTTAAGAAAAGCTCTCCCCTTAGCAACACGAAAAGAGAAGACTAAGTTAGTCTTCTCTCTGTGTAAGCTTTACGCTAGCTATTGAGCTAGACAAGGTTAGCAAAAAACTTTATATTTTAACCTATAATATGTCTATTAGTTGATAATCTTAACCTTGCAAAATTTAAATCCACTAGAAAATAAGGAGATACGGGTCTTCAAGATAAGATATAACTTGTGCTAAAAATTCAGCTGCTGGAAGGCCATCGATGATTTGATGGTCGAAGCTCAGACTCAATGGAAGATAGTCTTTTTGAACAACCTCTCCCTCCTCATTAAATGCTAAAGCTTGTTGAGTTGCTCCTACTCCAAGAATTGCCACCTCTGGGGAGTTAAGGATTGGTGTGAAGTATTCTACACCTGGCCCTCCTAGGTTCGTAATTGAGAAAGTAGAACCACTATATAGGTCAGATGGAAGTGTACCTTTTCGAGCTTGATTAGCCAGAGTCTTAATGCTTTGACCAAGATCTGCTAAAGTCATACGGTCTGCGTCTCGAATCACAGGGACAACCAAACCATCATCCAAAGCTGTTGCCATACCAATATGAATGCGTTCTTGAATCTGATGAATGCCGCCGCCATACCAAGCATTCAAAGCTGGAAAATCTCTCAAAGCTTTGGTTACTGCTTTAGTTAATAGAGTTGTGATACCTAGTTCACCATTTTCAAGTGGAGTATGGACCTTGGCCTTAAGTTCTTTACGGAATTTCAAAAGTTCAGTTAAATCAGCCTTACGATGGAGTGTCACTTGAGCAGAAGAATGAAGACTGTTCATCATACGTTCGGCAATAATCTTACGCATGCCTTGGAGTCCCTCACCGTATTGACCTGAGGTCATATCTTGTGGTAGAGGTTCAACGACCTTATCAACAACAAGACTTGGTTGGTAAGCTTCTACATCACGTCTTGTAATACGACCATTTCCACCTGTCCCTTTAATAAGGGAGATATCATAGCCTTTCTCAGCAGCCATCTTACGAGCCACCGGTGTAATGAAAATTCGTTCCCCACTAGTACGAGCTATAGGTGCTGTAGTAGATTTAGGACTAGGCGGTGTTGAATCTTTAGCGACTTCAGTTGGAGCTTCCTCTTGTGCAGGAGCTTCTTGGGTTCCTACATTTTCTCCTTCCTGACCAACCCATCCAACGACTTCCTTACATTTAACTGTAGCACCTTCATCATGCACAATGTCTAGAACAACCCCAGAAGCAGGGGATTCGACTTCACTAGTCAATTTTTCAGAACTAATTTCCAATAAAGGCTGACCACTTGTTACTGTATCACCAACTTGGACCAACCACTTTTGAATGAGTCCTTCAGTCATGGTTAGGCCGAGCTTGGGCATTAAAATTTCTGTTGCCATAAGCGCCCTCCTATCCTTTCAAGTCCTGAATCAATTCATCAGCTACTTTCAAAACCTTATCCGCATCCGGGATATAGGCTTGTTCTAAGTTTGTCGCAAATGGAACAGGAGTATTTGGTGCACAAACACATTTCACTGGTCCATCAAGATAATCAAATGCTTTATCTGAAACTACAGATGCAATATCAGTTGCAGTATTGTTATGTGGATTTGCCTCATCCACAATAATTAAACGACCAGTTTTCTTCACGGAATTTAACACTGTTTCTTCATCCCATGGAGCAACTGTACGAAGATCAATCACTTCTACAGAAATGTTGTCTTTTGCCAAGCGGTCGGCGACCTCATAGGCTACGTACAACATCTTACCAATTGTCACAATTGTTAAATCCTTACCTTCTCTACGAACGGCAGCCTTACCAATTGGTACAGTATAGTATTCTTCTGGCACTTCCCCTTTTAGTCCATATAAAGTCTTGTCTTCAGAAAAGATAACTACATTATCATCCTCTATTGATGCTAGGAGTAATCCTTTGGCATCATAAGGGGTAGCAGGAACGACCACCTTAATACCAGGAATCGATCCAAATAAACCGTAATAGGATCCAGAGTGTTGCGCAGCAGCTGAGGCACCTGCCCCGTGCATAGTACGAACAACCATGGGAACTTTAGCTTTACCGCCAAACATGTAACGCATCTTAGAAGCCTGTCCTAATAGGGCATCAAAACAGAATCCAATAAAATCATTAAACATCAACTCTGGTACAGGTCTTAGTCCCGTAAGCGCCATCCCCACTGAAGCTGATAAATAGCCGTGCTCAGAAATCGGAGTATCAATAACACGTTCCCTGCCATATTTCGGCATCAATCCTCGTGTGATCCCCATGACACCGCCCCAGGCATCCTCGTTATTATTTTCTAAGTGTTCAACATTAACACCACCTGAGATATCCTCTCCAAGGAGAACAACTCGCTCGTCTCTTTCCATGGCTTGATCGAGCCCTTCATTGATGGCTTTCATAAATAATGTTTCTCTAGTCATTATGAATCCTCCTCAATCAGTCTGCAAATACGTCTTCGTAGAGAGCTTCTTCTTTTGGAATTGGGCTCTCTTGAGCAAAGTGGATTGCATCTTCAACATCTTTTTGTGATTGGGCAACAATCTCATCCAATTCATCTTGGCTAAGGATACCCTTTTCAGTTACCAGGTCACGAAATACTTCCAAGGCATCCACATCTGCCCATTCTTTTTCGATTCCATCTGGTGCTTTGTATTTTTGCTCATCTCCTTCGAAATGGCCATGGTTACGATAAGTAATAGCTTCAATTAACGTTGGACCATCTCCACGACGCGCACGTTCAATGGCCTCTTTAGCCACTTGATAAACAGCAAATAAGTCCTTACCATTAACGCGAACTCCAGGCATATTGTAAGCTTGTGCACGTTCAGCAATTGTTGGAGAACCTGATGAATACCATTGTGGTGTTGATTCTGCAAAAAGGTTGTTTTCATTTACAAATACCACAGGTAGATTCCAAATAGAGGCCATGTTTAAACACTCATGAAAATTACCTTCATTGGCAGCACCATCACCAAAGAAACATACAGCAACATCATCAGTCTTTAGATATTTGTTGCGCATAGCCGCCCCAGTCGCAAGACCAAAGCCTCCACCTACCATACCATTAGCACCAAGGATTCCTTTATCCAAGTCAGCGATATGCATAGAGCCACCCTTACCTTTACCAAGCCCAGTAGACTTACCAAAGATTTCAGCCATCATTTTTTTAAGGTCTCCACCTTTAGCCACACAGTGTCCATGTCCTCGATGTGTGCTAGTAATGTAGTCTTTATCAGTCAAGTTAGCACATACCCCAGTCGCAATAGCTTCCTCACCTGAGTAAAGGTGAACAAATCCTGGAATTTGACCGATTGAAAAGAAATGTCGTGCATTTTCTTCAAAATTTCGAATATCCCACATAGTCTTATACATGGATTTAGCCTCTTCTTTTGAAACATTTTCCACACCAAGATCATGGGCAGTTTGAACCTTAACTTCTTCCTTGGTTAAGGTTTGTCCCTGATGTTTTTCTTTCATTAGGGCTTGTGGCAATTCTTGATAATGTGTCATATTGTTTCCTCCTTCTATAGAGAGCTTTATAAAAAACAAATATTATTGACAGATATATAGATTTGAAAAAATGAAAATGGCTGTGCTAAACCTATCCATCGACCTTAGGACCTTAAAACCAGTCTTGCAACTTCCTGAACCAACTCAGAAATTGTTGGATGTGCAAAAATTGTCTTATCAAGCTGATCAAGTGTTCCTTCAGCATCTTTCAAGACAATCAAGGATTGTAGAATATCAGTTGCATGTGGACCAACGATAACGGCACCTAATAGTAGATGATAGCGTTTTTCGGAGACAATTTTAACAAACCCCTTTGCTGAATTAGACGCAATGGCTCGACCATTATAAACATAAGGAAGTTGACCAACTGATATATCATATCCTTGTTGTACCGCCTCCTCTTCTGACAAGCCAAAGGAAGCAATCTCCGGCGTTGTAAAGAGCGACCGTGGAACACTTGAATTATCAACCGGTTCCTCAGCCTGACGACAAATGGCTCGAACAGCTTTGATTCCCTCGCTACTAGCAACATGAGCTAACATATATCCAGGAATCAAATCCCCAATCGCATAAACACCTGATTGAGATGACTCGTAATAACTATCTACCTTAATAAAGCCTTTTTCGGTCAGCTCCAAGCCCATCATTTGAGCTAACTCAATATTTGGCTTACGCCCAGTTGCTACAAGTAAGTTATCATAAGAGTAGGACTTGCCATCCGCTAAAATTACAGCATTTTCTTTAACCCTATCTATGCTAACTCCCTCCAAAATGGTAATTCCAAGTTGTTCCATCTTTTCTCTAATAATGGAACGTGCTTCGTCATCTTCAGTTGCTAAAATTGTTGGTGCAACCTCTATCACTGTCACATCCACACCAAGTGGAGCCATGGCAAAAGCTAACTCAACGGAAATAATACCTCCACCAATGATAATCAAACGTTGAGGAAGTTCCTTTAAGTTGAAAAAGTTATCTGTTGTCAAGTAGTCAACATCGTTAATACCAGGAATTGGAGGAATAAATGGATGACTCCCCGTCGCCAAAATAACAGACTTACCTGAGACTCTTTCACCATTAACTTGGAAGGTTTTATCAGAAATATAAGCTGCCTCACCTTCAATATAGGTGATACCTAATTGTTTAAAACTTGATTGAATACCAGACTGTAGTGTTGCTACGACTTGATCTTTGCGAGCAACAAGTTTTTGAAAATCAAGATTATCATTTAAAATTGTTACTCCATACTGAGAGGCTTCTTTAGCAGCTAATAGCCAATGGGCATGTTCAAGATAGGCTTTGGATGGGATACAGCCAACGTTCAAACAGGTGCCACCTATGGAGTTTTTCTCAATGACAGTTACCTTTTTACCTAAACGGGCAGCTTCTTCAGCAGCAACATAACCACCAGGACCTGCCCCTATAATGAGAATATCACATTGACTCAAAACAATACTCCTTTCTAGAATGGAAGTCGGCTGTTAGCCGAACCACTTCAAGTAGGACAAAAACTCGGAGATGTTTTTGAAAGCGTTTTCTATACTTTAATTATAAAACTAATACTTATGAAAATCAAGTAATTCACTGAAAATGTGATATCTTTGTAATGAAAATATTCACAAGTAATGCAAACGTTTGCCATTCCCTATTCGGGATGACGTCAGCACTTATACTTTGCTGATTTTTATAGACACTAGATAAATACAAATCTCCCCTAATCATTAAATAATTCTTCAAAATGTTATAAAAAACACTCTAGCGTCTATAGCTTGTATAAAACTATAGAAATTAGAGTGCTTTTACTATGTATGAGAAAGAATTTGTATATGGAATTACAAAGGAATTTTAATTAATCTAAAGAAAGCTGATTTTTCACCTGAGTAATATTGTAATGTTAAGGATTTGTCATAGTTTTTGGTGTTGTTTTAAAAGTGAGTAGTTAGGAGTAAAACAACCTTAAATTTCTTGTAGAGCAATTTCCATGTTTTAAGTGAAAAATCAATCGATTTTAGAATTATTTATCGTCCTTTTTAACCATATTTTTAACGCCTTCGATAGCCCCTTCAACAGCCTCTTTGGCATCTTCAGCAACTTCTTTAACTTTTGAAACTACTTTTTCAGCAGCTCCTTCTTTTTCAGTTTTTTTATCATCAGTAATTTTTCCGACACCTTCTTTAATAGCGCCTTTAGCTTGATTAAGTTTTTCTTCTACTGACATAGTGTTACCCTCCATTGGAAAATCAGATTATTGAAAATGAACGTTTTTAAACAATTCATTTAAATTTTTTTTAGGCATAAAAGAATTTAGTGAACTCTTGGTTCTGCATTAGCAGTCGCTTCAGAGACAGCTTCAACACCCTCACTAACTTTTTCCTTTGCAGCTGAGAAGCCATCACTCAATCCCTGTTTTGCGCTTTCAAACTTATCGGAAGTAAATTCACTTGTTGATTCAACAACTCCAGTTACTCGATCTTGTAGGCTTACTGAGTCTGCTTCATGTTGCTCTTTAGTCTTGATATCAACAACATCTACATTAACTTCAACCACTTCCAAATCAGTCATCTTAGAAATTTCTGAAACAACAACCTCTTTGATTTTCTTGTATAGTTCAGGAACATTCTTTTGATATTCGACAATTACGTTCAAATCAACAGCAACTTGCTCTTTACCAACTTCAACATTGACTCCACTTGCAACGTTATCAGTATTGATAAGTTTTTCAGTTAGGTTTGAGAAAAAGCCTCCATCAATAGCCAGCAAACCTGGAATATTTTCTAAAGAAAGACCAATAATTTTTTGAATGACTTTATCTTCGTAGGTCAATTCGCCTTTTACTTCTTCTACTTTTTTTTCTACTTTTGACATATGAATCTCCTTTACTATTTAAATAATTGTTTTTGTTGAATATAATATCCAATTCCAACTCCTAGAGTGGCGCAAATCAAGACAAATAAAGTCTTAAAAAAACCATAGGATAGGATGAAGCAAGCTAAGATAACACCCGCCAATCCGGAAAGAAATGGATATTGGTATTTTTTAAACCATTCCATTTTTTACTTCCTTACTTTACACGACTAACAGTTTTTTTACGTGGTGGTTTTGGCTTGTATTCTTTTACAGAAATATACAGTTTTACACGATGATTCATTCCAAAAAACTGTGTCAATCCATCAGCAATCTCATCTTTAATTATTTGAGTTCGTTTAATAATGTTGTCTGATGGAAGCATTTGTCCTTCTACGTGAACTAAACATTTATTCTTACGACTGTTTACCTTAATAGTAGGATCCTTTATAAAATTGTGATTAGCAACCACACAACGAACAAATCCTTCAATAGCTGAATTTTTTAATTTTAGTTCACCATCAACATCAGGTAATTGAATCTCTAAATATTGTTTAGGATAAAAGAGTGTAACAAGCATTAGAAACAACACTACAGCTGAAAGTACTAGAGCACCCCAGAAAATATATCTTGAAAGATAAAAGTCTAAAAAGGAAATTTGTTTCCAATCAACTAAATGAAGTCCTAAGCCACTGACTTTATGATAATCTAGCAAAATAGGAATCAAAATTGTCAAGATTAAAATACATAAAATAAGGTAAAGTATTTTTTTGGTTTTTGACATATTGAATCCTTTCATCAACAGAATTTGAACTTTAATATATTCCTGTCAAAAAGATTCAAGTTCATTCTTTTTTCCCTAGGAAAAATGATACTACTGCAACAACAATGACTGCTCCTAAGATTGATGGAACTAATGCCATTCCAGCTAGACTAGGTCCCCATGTACCGAAAAGTGATTGTCCAACAGATGAACCGACTAAACCTGCAAAGATATTAGCGATTATTCCCATGGAGCCTCCCTTTTTAGTGATTCCACCTGCAATAAGACCGATAAAGCCTCCTACGATAATAGCCCAAAGCATAATGTCTCCCCCTTTCTAAATTGAGGAAAGTTAGGTTGTTTGGAAAATCAAACAATCTAAAGAGTTACATTTTAGCTAAAACATTTTTTATATTAATCTTAACAATCATAAGATTAATGTTAGTATATACCTGTTAATAACAGTATAAGTTAATCAAATTGATAAGTCAATGAAAATGTTTGCGCTTACAAATAAATAGAATGAAAATTGTTAATCGTTTTTGCAAACGATTGCATAGATTTGCAAGTATGTTTATGTTATGATTCTTGTAGTTTTTTGAACAGTTTTGTAAATACTCTACATATATAGTTATTATTATCAGACCATTCTTATAATTGAATGATTCATCAATAAAAACTTTGATTATGGTGGTATGACCATAAGATTTTTAGCCAATTAAAACGTTAAAAAAACTCCCTAAGAAGTAAGAGTGACGAAAGTGGAAATAAAATGTATAATTGAAATATGTAAACCCTTACACACTTTTTCTTTATGAAGTATCATCCAATAAAAAGCCTAAATCATACACAGGATACTGTGTTATTTTCAGTAGGATTTTAAAATTCAAAAAGGAGATAAATATGGATATTAGAGAAACATTGAATCGTCAGGATTACACTAAATTAGACGAATTTAGTAAACAGCTTGAGGGCTTTGAACGACTCTTTGCAGACAAGGATTTGCTTGAAATGCGTCAGGAATTGGCCAAAATTAATAAGGATGAGGTCGTTGGTTTATGCTCAGAAATTAATGGATATAAAACAGGTTTTATGGATGCATTAACCCTATTGGATTCTGAACCAGATTTGCAAGCTTTCAAAGAATTGTTTGAGAAGTGGTGGATTGATTATGAATTTGATCAACGTATCAATGCACTACTCGGTCAATATCCTTATACCAATTTTGAGGAGAGAATTGATTATGAATTGAAAGAAGAATATGGAACAAGCTCTCGTAAAGAAGTTGCAAAAATAATGATTGACGATTTAGAAACGTCATCAGAGGACGAAGCTAAAAAGTTATTTCTTCAGGAAATCCTTTCCTTACAAAAGAGATTAAACGATACCGATTAACTTCTTCAAAAGTTGACTATACTAACAAAAAGGAAGTACTGTTATGGAAAAAGTTTTGAAGGATGGTAAACTTTATTCTCTAATAGAATTTAGGGACAAAATCTATGAGGATTTAGATTTATCAAAAAGTGACTTAACCACTTTATTGTGTGCGATATTGATTGCATCTATTGGTTTGAATATGAATTCTATTCCAACAATCATAGGGGCAATGTTGATTTCTCCATTGATGACACCTATCCTTGGAGTAGGTTTTGCGTTAGCAATATTAGATACAAAACTTCTCAAAAAATCGTTTAAAGTTCTTTTTATTCAAGTTGCAGTAAGCCTTTTAGCCTCTACACTTTATTTTTTACTTTCGCCCATTTCTTACGCAAGTACGGAAATTATTGCTAGAACTTCGCCCACAATTTGGGACGTTGTAATAGCATTCGTCGGTGGATTAGCCGGCATTATTGGAGCACGAAAGAAAGAAGCTAATAACATTGTTCCTGGTGTCGCCATTGCAACTGCTCTTATGCCACCCGTTTGTACCGTGGGGTATTCTATTGCCACAGGAAATCTTGAGTATATGATAGGGGCGTCATATTTGTTCTCCATTAACTGCAGTTTTATTATGATTGCTACATATATTGGCACTAATGTGATGATGGTTAATAATCCTTATGTTAAACATAATCGTAAAGCCTCTAAAATGCGAAAAATATTAATTCTAGTCTCGCTTGTTCTTATTATTCCAAGTTTAGCTTCTGCAACTACCTTAGTTAGAGATACGCTAATCAATGAGTCTATCAATAATTATCTATCTGATCAATTTGAAAACCATACTATTTTGAAAAAGAAATATAGTAAAGAAAACAATACACTAAAGCTAACCATTTCAGGTAAATATCTTTCAGAAGCTGAGTTACAAGGTATCATTAACAAACAAAGTGAATATGGTTTGAAAAATATCTCGATTCAGGTTTCACAATTAACAAATGATAGATTAACTGAAAAAGAATTAGTCGACTACATCATTCAATATAAAAACGATGATGATCTTCAACAAATAGAAAAGGATAAGTAAAAAGAATCCCCAAATAACAACAAGTAATGTGAGATATTAATTTGATAAGCATAAGAAACCGTTGAAAAGTATTGTCACTAGTAGTCCATAGGAGAAAATATCAATGAAAAAAGTAATGATAATTATTAATCCAACTTCTGGAGGAGAAACAGCATTAGATTATAAAGAGAGCTTGGAGAATAAGGCTAAAAAGTATTTTGATTATGTTGAAACTAAGATTACGCAAAAAGCCAAAGATGCAACTCAATTTGCTGAAAAAGCCTCTAAAGAAAAATATGATGCAGTAATTGTTTTTGGTGGAGACGGTACTGTAAATGAGGTTATTTCAGGGATTGCTGAAAAAAATCACATCCCAAAACTTGGGATTATTCCTGGTGGAACTGGTAATTTAATCACTAAGCTATTAGAAATCAACCAAAATATTGATCAAGCGATTGAAGAACTTGATTTCAATTTTACTAAAACCATTGATGTTGGAAAAGCTAATCAAAATTATTTTGGCTATATTTTTAGTGTTGGATCTTTACCAGAAGCTATTCATAACGTTGATATTGAAGATAAAACAAAGTACGGTATCTTTGCATATGCAATCAATACGATGAAGTCCGTTGTGGAAGACGATGTATTTAATGTTCGTATTGAAAGCGAAAATGGCAATTATGAAGGTGAAGCTAGTCAGGTCTTAGTTCTTCTATCTAATTACTATGCAGACAAAAAACTATTTGATGAAAATACAGATGGATATGGAAATATCTTGATTTTAAAAGATGCATCCATCATTTCTAAATTATCGACTATCCCAGATTTGTTAAAAGGGGATCTAGTAGGTAACGATAATATCGAATATATCAAAGCGCGTAATATTAGGATTTCTTCAGAGGTTGAGTTAGAGTCAGATGTTGATGGAGACAAATCGGATAATCTTCCAGTAGATATAAAAATACTAGGGAACCATATCGAAGTATTCTCAGGCACCAAAGTATAGTATTTTCCCTTCTACTTCTCCAACAAAAAAAGTTTTAAATGATATAAGTTACTGCATCAGCAACAATAATAGTCTTGTCCTTTTTGAAGTTAGGATATAAGTCAAAAGTAAGTAAATTACTTTTAATATACTGAGTTAAGGCGTTTTTTGATTCATGTCTAAAACCTTTTCGGAAGCATCAACTGTGATGGTAGTTTTCGAGCATAACAAAAAGTAGTGAAGAGATTCCATCGTCGGAATCTTCTTCACTACTTTTCTTCTCTCTTTCCTACTCAATCACCAATAGCAGCATTTCAGAGTTTCCACTCTTCAATCAACCAGTCCGAAAAAGCATCATATCTTTCTTGGAGATGGTCATGATGACCGTAGGGGTCAAATGCTGAATAAGTGGACAAGCACTGTTTTTTGATGCGTTCATGTACTTCTTTGGCAAAGCTAGGAGCCTTGGCCAGTCTATTCTTATGATTAGCCCCTTCGGTCAAACCGTTACGTAAATAGACCGAGCAAGACTTATTAAGAAGCTGATGGGATTGGCAGTAATCTACAAAATCTGAATACCAAAAGGATCCACAAATGGAAAAGATAAAAGGCATCTTATCACTGCTATAAAGACTGGAAATAGCAGCCAAACCACCCAGCGAGTAGCCGCCGTAAGCCATACGACTTTCATCCAGTCGAAACTCCTGTGCGATGCTTTTGAAAATATAGCCAAATAGATGGTCATGATAGCTGGCTAGCTTGCCACCAAAATCAGGACTTCCAGGTCTCAAAGCCTGAGCATACCAAGGTGTAAAATCATCCAAGCGATTCTTGGGCTCAAGGCCTATCAGGATAACAGAATCCGCTAGTTTTCCCAGATAATCCAGTTGTCCATCGTTCAGAAAAACAGCTGGATAAGTCTTAGTAGCATCATAAGACTCAGGAAGGGCAATCGTCACTCGAATGCCATGGCAGACAAAGTCTTTATTTATTAACAAAGTCATTAACCTTCTCAAGAGAATCAATCACAGATGGACCGTAATCCATAAGCTCATCATAAGAAATAGTCATGATTTTCTTGTTTTTAACGGCTGGTACATTTTCAAGAACAGCGTTCTTTTCCATCTTGTCTGTAGCATCCTTGTCCATGGCCTTATTACGGTCACTAGTTACATAGATAATCAATTCTGGTTCCATAGACACGAGATTTTCCAGAGTCAAATCTGATGTTCCTGTCGCAACATTGGTATAGCCAAGCTGATTAAGCATACTTTCTTGAAGGGCAGATTTGTAAGTTCCAAAGGTCTCATCGTTGTAGGCACACATGATCAGAGCCTTCTTCAAGTCTTTGTCAGAAGACTTGTTTTTCTTTTTAACGGCGTCGATACGCTTTTGGAGTTGTCCTGCATACTTGTCTGCCTTGTCTTGAACGTTGAAAATGTCACCAATATTTTTAACATCTTCGATGATATTATTCAAATCTTGTTTGGTTGTTGAAACAGAAGCTTTTTGCGTATAGACGGGAATGTCGTTGCTGTTCCACGTGCTGATGGTTCCCATTGATTTGTCTGAGAACATCATGTTACGACCAATAAGGGCATCAGGTCCGTAAGCCAAGATGGCTTCTTGAGAGATGGTCTTCTTATCACCGATATGTGGGATTGAGGCAATGTCTTCCTTATATTTATCGGTTACTTCATTGTCAGGGTTAAGCATACCGACAATCTTGTCTTTTAAACCAAGCTCAATCAAGATTTCCGTTGATGAAAGGTTGTTTGTGATAACCTTTTCTGGTGCCTTTTTGAAGACTTGATCTAGCTCAGTTCCTTGATCGTCATAAGTTTTGACGGTCAAAGGATACTGGGTTTCTGAGTTAGTCTTTTTCACCGTTTCTTTTGCTGCTGATGACGATGATGTGCTGTTTTTATATGTAGAACTGCATGCTGTCAATGTGAGGACTGCTGCAGCGATTAATGCGATACCAAAAGTTTTCTTGTTCATAAGGCCTTCCTTTCCTAGGCTTATAAATACTGAATCATTGCCTGCTGGTCATCCGTCCAAGTAATACGACTCTGAACATCATAAACCGCCTGCAAGGATTGTGGGGTTACGGCATCCCTTGGGACACCTTGGGCAACAATCTCACCCCCTTTCATTAAGTAAATATAATCTGAAAAACGACAGGCCAATTGAATATCGTGGAGAACTGCGAGAACATTAATGCCGAGTTCCTTAACCAAGGCCAACATCTCCAACTGATACTTAATATCCAAATGGTTGGTAGGCTCATCCAATAAAAGAAGTTTGGGTTCCTGAGCCAAAGCACGCGCTAGGATAACTCTTTGTTTTTCGCCACCTGATAAGGACGAATAATAGCGTGTCTTCTTTTCAGACATGCCAACCTTGTCTAGGGCATCCTGGACGAGCAAGTGGTCCCGCTCCGATTCTTTTTGTAGAAAGGAAAGATGGGGCGTTCGGCCAAGCATGACAATTTCTTCCACCGTGCAATCAAATTGAAGGGTGTTAAACTGTGTCACAACAGCCATTTCTTTTGCAGTTTCCTTTAGGCTTACCTGATCTAGGCTTTTACCATCAAGTAAAATCTGACCGCTATCTGGTTTCAACTGGCGATAAATGGTTTTTAGCAAGGTTGATTTCCCACTCCCATTTGGTCCTAGTATGGTCTGGAATTGTCCACCTTCGACCTTTAGGGAGACTCCATTTAGGATTTTTTTTCTCTCCAATCGAATAATGAATATCCTTACACTTTACATCCATAAGTCTAAACCACCTTCCTACGATTTTTAGTCACAATATAAATAAAGAAAGGTGCGCCAACCAAGGCTGTAAAGATACCGATAGGTAACTCCGCATTTTTAACGAGGATTCTAGCCAAGACATCTGCCCAAACCACAAACAAGGAACCTAGGAGAGTTGCTACTGGAAAAAGCTTACGATAATTAGTCCCGACTAAACTTCTAGCAATATGGGGGGTAATCAAGCCCACAAAGCCAATAATACCACAACTAGAAACCAAGACGGCCGTTATGATCGCAACGATGGCGATATAAAGATACCAATAGAGTTTAAGTGGAATCCCTAAAGTCAAAGCTGCTTCATCTCCCATCATCATGGCATTGAAGACACGATACTGAGTTGAGAAAAAGAGAAAGGCCAAACCAACCACTACTGCTGGAAGCATCAAATCTGGCCAAGATGTTCCTGTCAATGAACCCATGGTCCAAAACTTAATGGTCATGACACTGTCTGCTGTCGCTCCAATAGAGATTATAAAATTGGCAAAGGCAATGAAGAGGGCGTTGACAACCGTTCCAGATAAAATCAGGCCAGATGTGGTCACTCTCCCCTGCATAGAGGCAATGATTAAGACAAGAACCGTCGCTAGGATAGCCCCCACAAAGGCACCCAAGCCTACCACAGCTTTAAGGCCTAAAATGATGGCCAAGGTTGCTCCAAAAGTTGCTCCTGCCGAGATTCCTAATATATAGGGCTCAGCAATAGGATTATTGACGGTTGACTGCATGACACTCCCAGACATGGAAAGGCCTGCACCAACTATTAACCCCAGGATAACCCTAGGAACTCGCATATTCCAGATAATAGCTTCAAGTGGTTTGGCTATGCTTTGACTGGCAATCGGAAACCCCAATTTTCTGAGGATGACACCATAGGTATCACCTATATCTATAGTGACCGCTCCTAAGGACACTGCAACAAAAACTGACGCTACTACTAAAAATAGAAGCAAACAGAGCAGGCTTAGGTAGCGGGAAAAAACAAGGTGTTTTGTTTTTTTAAAAGGCATTAGCACCTCCTTTCCACTTGTAATGTCAGAAAATTTTGACAATACCTTTTTAGTATAACATGCCTCAAAAAGATGGGCAAGGTCATTTGAGTGGAAAAAAAGAGCAGTCATTGAACTACTCTTGGGAATTATAACTAACTGAAGCAATGAAAATGAAGCCAGCTTAGGATTTCACTTTCTCCATACTGCTACTTGCAATTTTCATGGCAAGAAGAATTATCAACACCTTAATCACAAGGGACAACCAAAGGCTCTCCGCTGATGACAGTTGCGATAAAGCATTGATAAGCGCATGTGTCATGACACAAAGCCAAAGGCTTCTGGTGTTTGTATAAATGGCGGATAAGATGAAACAATTGCTTAATAAGCCTAGCAAGAAAGGCAATAAATGAATCGTGGCCAGAGACCCATCAATGTAAAAATAAAGGATATGCCATAGTGACCAAGCCAAAAATGTAAAGAGCGTGGACACTAGATAGGTCAACTTTTCTTGCAAAGCAGGCTGGAAAAAATAGCGCCAACCGATTTCTTCGATTCCACCAAAGACAAGGGCTTTGCAAAATAACATAATGGGGAGATACCAAGCCTGAATAATCAACCCTCCACTCAAGACCAGTGGTAAGAAATCCAATCCTAGAAAAATGAGGACTAAGAGATAATTACTAAGAGGCTGTTTGACTTGGAAAAAGTCTCTGACAAGTTGTTTAACACTATAGCGATGATAGCGGATGCTAACATAGCCTCCCCAAATAGCTGATGACAAACCACCTAAGATAAGGGTAAAGAGGCCAATTGGAGTTCCATAATCAACCCTAACTCCTCCTACTCTTAGCAGCCAAACATGGAGACTGACCAGTAAGATCTGCCCAAGGGTCCCCACTAGATAAAGCAACAAGGCTTGTTTTCTTTTCATATCTTGCTTCCTTTTTCTTGCCTATTTAAAACCTTCTTCTCACCTTAAGCTAGTCCATATCCACCCATTTGTCATTGTCCATGATAAAGGGTTTGGCTAGACCTGGTCCGGTATAGTCCTTGTACTTGGTTGTGAGATACTTATAGCAGTCTTTCTTGCTGGCAAATTTTATGGCTTGGTAGGGCTCTTCGAAGGTCAATTTTTCGACAAATAAGTAACCATTTGTCGTAGGTACCAAGACTCCGACGTGACCGACAAAAAGGGAATTTCCATCCAGATTATCGTGGACAACGACCGACAGCATGCGTGCCTTGTCATCAAAGGTAAACTGCTTGTAGTAATCCTCCATATGCTTGGCGTGAACCTTGACATCTTGGGTAGCTTCAGTTTTGACCCTTGAAAAAAGAATCTCAAAATTTTCCTGATCTTTGGCATCAAAGAGCTTGCCCTTGTCAATGGCATCCTTATCTTGGAAAAGGAGCTCACTATCACTCTTGACTTGTGGAATCTTAATTTTGCCTTTCAGTAGCGTATAGGTGTTGATACGACAGTTGGTGCCGATAAAGTCACCATGCTTGGCTGTCCACAGGCTACTGATTTTTTCCACATCATAGTCTGTTTTGCTAAATGGCGCAAAACTCCCAGAAAGACCTACAGAACCCACGGTGTCATTGTAAGCAGTAACGAGATTGATAAAGTTATCCACACTCTCCTTGTTCAAATGTTTCGAGAGTATGGCTCGCACCTCACTAATACTAGCCTTACTATTAAGGTTGGAGTAATTTGCTTGCTCCTCTTTTTTGTGGAGATGTGCAAAAACTGCTAAACCGACAAGTAGCAGGCTAGAGATAGATAAAAGAATTAGCGTCTGTTTTTTCAAAGTTTTCATAGGCCCCTCCTTGGCTTCATTATACCAGATTTTGACATCTACTTATTCTCAGAATACTTTTTGCAGTGTAAAAATGTCATTGAAACTCAATGAGTGCCTCAGGGTAGCCGTTAGGAACGAAAAAAACTGCAAGCAAGTAGCTGCAGTTCGTGGATAACCATAGTCCTTATTTCTGAGTATTGCCAAGTTTTTTAAGATAGGTATAGCCCAAATAGAAAAAGAAGAGGGCAAAGAGAATAAAGGCAACCATGACGAGTTTAGTCCCACCTAATTGATAGGCAATGTAAACAAAAGTATTAACCTTGATCTGACCACCCGTTTTTTCCAATAGCGAAAGGCTCTGTGAGTAATAGTGACCAAGCCAAATAGCTCCTAGCCCTAATAACGGATAAATAATGACACCCAAGATAGGGTTCTTTTTTAACAAATTATCTAACATACATCCCCCAATTTTTTTAATGCTATAGTAATAGCTTACCAAAGAATGACTAGAAAAGCAAAGTGCCTCCCATTGCACAACAATCAAAAGGAACCGAGCCAAGAAGCTGGTTCCATTGTAAATCTAAAAGACGACACGTGTTCCATGAACTTGCTCAAGACCAGGTATGGCAAGAAATTGGTCACGATTAGTCACGGAGATACCACCTCCTGCTAAAATATCCAACTGACCGTCTGCTAGCTGAACCAATTCTGCATAACGTTTCAAGCGTGATTCTAAATCAGTCTCGGGAGTTCCAGCACGGGTGAGCAGACGCGTCACACCGTGTTCCTTAAGCCACTGGATAGCACTAGGCTGGTCTGCTTTAGGAATCTGGTCAAAGACCATGTGCATGGTGACCTCCAAGCCTCGACTAGCATCTAGCAAGGTCTTTAGAGCTTCTGTATTGAGTTGGTTTTCCGAAGTCAAAGCCCCTAGTGCAAAGCCGTCAACACCCAAGTCACGCGCACATTTGATATCTTCTAGCATGATAGCTAATTCCTGCTGGCTATAGACAAAGTCGCCCCCTCGTGGACGGATCATTACAATCACTTTAGCCTGATAGTCCTTGGCCAGCTCAACGGCTGCCTTTATGACACCATAAGAAGGTGTCGTGCCTCCAACAGCCAGATTATCACACAACTCCACGCGTTGAGCACCGGCTTTAAAGGATTTTTCTAAGAGAGTGACATTCTCTGCACAAAATTCATAAATTGGCATACAGAACCTCCAATTAGTTGTAGTAGTAGGCGATTACTACTTCTTCTTTTGTGGAAAAAGCGGGAGACCGAGCTTGGCGATTTTTTCCGCTGGGGTCTTCATGCCATCCTTGACCCATTTGGAAATTACTGAAACAATAGCCGAGCTCCAGAAGGAATTAAGGTAGCTACCGGCACCATTTGATGAGCTACCATTTCGTTTTTCCAAAAAATCATAAACAGCCTTGGTCAATACTTGCTCAAAATTGTAATCAATGGCAAGACTGATGATTTTGGCTTCTTTTTTGACTTCCTTAAGGAGATAAACCCAGACTTGGTAAAGATCCGTCTTGAGATTATACCCATCTAAAGATTTGGTTATCTTTGCAATACTAGACTCAAAAATGGACTTCAAAATCTCTTCCTTGGAACCATAATTGCGATAAAAGGCAGCTCGGGATACACCTGCACGCTCAACCAGTTCCGATATGGTAATCTTTTTAAAGTCTTTTTTCTCCAACAATTGCAGGAGAGAAATTTCGATGGATTCTCGTGTAATTGCCTTGTTTTCTTGGTTAAATCGTTTCAGATTTTCCAAGGATTTCTCTGAGATTTTTCTTTCTGCCATAACATTCACTTTCTATCTGTCACACCCGATGAGATCTACTATGATAGCAATGCACTTCATGATAAAATTGTAAAAGAAGACAAAACACTTGTCAATGTACATTATGCAGATATGAGGTATAACCTATGAAATGGAAAATTATTGCGGATTCAGGCTGTGACTACCGTTCTTTAGACAATCTGGCACCAGATACGGAGTTTGTCAGTGTCCCTTTGACTATCCAAGTGGGCGAAACCATTTACAGGGATGATGCCCAACTCAATATTGATCAAATGATGGAGGAGATGTATGCAACTACAACTGCTTCCAAATCTGCTTGTCCAAGTCCTGATGACTACATGAAGTCCTTTGAAGGGGCGGACAATATCATCGTTGTGACGATTACCGGAACCCTTTCTGGGAGCTATAATAGTGCTGAAATTGCTAAGAAAATTTATCTGGAAGAGCATCCTGATACCAAGATTCACGTCATTGATAGTCTATCAGCTGGTGGCGAGGTCGACCTGCTCGTTCGTAAGCTCAATCACTTAGTCGCAGAAGGCCTTGATTTTGACCAAGTCCTTGATGCCATCACAGCTTACCAAGCCAAAACTAAGTTGCTCTTTGTTTTAGCTAAAGTTGATAATTTGGTGAAAAATGGTCGTCTAAGCAAACTGGTTGGCACCGTTGTTGGACTCCTCAATATCCGTATGGTCGGTGAAGCTAGTAAGACTGGTACCCTAGAGTTGCTTCAAAAAGCTCGTGGCCAAAAGAAAGCTATCAAAGCTGCCTTTGATGAATTGATCAAGGCAGGCTATACAGGTGGACATATTACGATTGCTCACCGCAACAATAACAAATTTATCGAGCAATTCTCTGCATTGATTCGTGAAAAATTCGCCCATGCAAGCATCGAAGTCCTTCCTACTTCTGGACTTTGTAGTTTTTATGCCGAAGAAGGCGGACTCCTTATGGGATATGAAATTTAAGAAGACATCGAATAGAGGCTGGACTAGATGTTCAGTCTTTTTTAAATCCTACTCTGTTATTAGATAATCAGTAGAATAAAATTTTATAACTAAAGATTCTCTCTTTTTCTTTGTGATAATCCATCGTAATCGCTTTCATTACTCTCATCATTTATGGTAAGATGGAAGTGACGCATTAGTGTCATATGCTTATAAATTTGAATACCCTTATTAAATATGGAGATGCTTTATGAAACAGAAACATTCACATTTTCTAATCCCTGGAATCCTTCTTCTAGGAATCGTTTTGCGGGCTCCGTTCACAACCTTGTCAACTGTCTTATCAGACATTGCTTCTGGTCTAGGAGTTGAGGTCAGTTCTCTCGGTCTCTTAACAAGTCTGCCTCTTTTGACCTTTGCCATATTCTCGCCTTTTGCAGCAAGCTGGGCCAAACGCTTTGGTATCGAAAAACTCTTCCTCGGTGTTTTAATTGTGATGACCCTTGGTTCTGCTCTTCGTACCATCAACCTTCCTCTTCTTTATGCGGGAACGCTTTTAGTCGGAGCTGGGATTGCCTTTATCAACGTTCTTCTCCCAAGCCTAATTCAGGCTAATGAGCCAAATCAGTTAGGATTCTTAACCACACTCTACATTACAGCCATGGGCTTGTCCACAGCCGTGGCTTCATCGGTAGCCGTTCCAATCACTAAGGCAACCTCATGGCAAGGCTTGGTCTGGGTATTAACAGCAGTCTGTGCCTTGGCTCTTGTGGTTTGGCTTCCTAATGTTCGTCACAATCATTACTTAGAACAAGATACTTCTACTAGCGAAAATTCAGGCAGTTGGTATAAGAGCGGCAAAGTCTGGGCCATCATGATTTTCGGTGGATTACAGTCACTCTTCTTCTACACCACTATCACTTGGCTTCCAACAATGGCCACTCAAGCTGGTGTCGGCGAAGCTAATGCCGGAATTCTAGCTTCCGTTTTCACACTGACAAGTATTCCATTCTCTATGATCGTTCCTAGCCTAATCACTAAACTTTCTGATCGTAACCGCCATTTGATGCTAGTGATTACCGTCCTAGCAGGATTCATCGGAGTTGCCATGCTCCTAGTCAATACAAACAGCTTTGTGTATTGGTTAGTCCTTAACCTCTTAATCGGAAGTTCTGCTAGTGTCCTATTCCCTTACATGATGGTTGCCTTTTCAATGAAGGCTAGCACCCCTGAAAAAACAGCCCAACTATCAGGTTTAGCCCAAACCGGAGGCTATATCTTTGCGGCACTTGGTCCAGTCCTATTTGGCTCAAGCCAACAACTCTTTAACTCTTGGACCCCTGCTGTTCTAATTCTTCTCGTCTTGACCCTAATCATGGGAATAGCCCTCTATAAAGTTGAAAAAACAGATGTTATTTTGTAAGTGAAAAAATAATACAAGAAAATGCCCCACAAGTTATAACTTGTGGGGTGTTATTTTGTATAATCAATTATTATTCTCCAAAAATGGAACAACCAAGTCAATCCACTCTTGAGGTAGGTAGGATGATAAATAGCCGTGATTATAACCCTTTGCTTCAAACAGAATAGTGTTGGGATGCAGCTGCTCAAATAACCTAGCTGACTCCTTAACACATTTCAATTCTTTTTCACCATAAATATAGAGAACCTGCGCCTTACTTTTAGAAATCCTACTATTCAATTTGTAGTGCCCCATATAAGTCTTATAGATAGTCACTAATGTTTTGTTAGGTGTCCTTGGCATATCCTCCATATAATAATTTTTTATCTCGTCTGGGTAAGCTAATTGGGGATAGAATTTATTCATTAAGCTTAACTGAAGTTTGCAAGAGGATTTACTGAACATCAGTTTTCCAAATAAAGATACCAACAAGATACTAAATCTCGCCAACCTTGGTTGAGGAATACAGATACTTCCGTCTATGATAGCTTTCTCAGCTATATCGCTGTCTAAGGACAAAAGTTCCATGGCAATTTGACCACCAAGAGAAACTCCACCCACAGCAAATAATTTCCCACCACAGTTCTGTCGGACATAGTTCAGAATTTCTTGTGCCGAATCTTCCGTTGATATATAATCCTTTTGATGCTCCTCTCCGTGACCATTGAGTGTTGGTAGAATGACATGGTATTTATGAGATAAGATACGAGCTTGCATAAGGTAATTCCACCAAGAACTACCCCCACCGTGTATCAATAAAATGGGAGGCAAATTTTTATCACCAAATTCATGAAATTTCATATTTTAACTCCTTACTGTAGACTTCTACTAGATTCTTCAATTAAGACTTATCACGTTCAAACTGTAAAAATACCACAACGTATGATTTCAGTATACATCTATATTTTAATAAAACTATGATAAAAAACGCTAAAAATCCGCGTCAGAACAGTGAATGCCACGCAAAGTAGCAAAAATAATGAGAATGCAACCGATACTTGCTTGTGCTGTAATCTTCGTTTATTCTATACTAAAATCAGTCATATTGCTACTTTATGACAAATTACATCATAGAAAATAGAGGAGGTCATACAACATGACATTTGCTGAAAAATTAAAATCCATACGTAAACAAGTAGGGATGTCACAAGAACTTTTAGCTGAAAAAATCGGTGTATCAAGACAAGCTGTAACAAAGTGGGAAACTGGTGCTGGAATTCCAGATATCGAAAATATGATATCCATTTCAAACCTATTTAACATCTCTATCGATGAGTTAATCTGTAATGAAAGAACTACTCTTAATACAAGCGAATATCTTTTTGAGAGTATCACAGAGTATGATATCGATAAGATCAAGAGCTATGATATGAAATTTGGAGGCGCAGAAAAGTTTGTATTGTCCGGATACAATGGAGAAAAAATTCGAGTTCGTCTGGTATCCAATCTTCTTTCTACACTTCAAAATGATTTTAAAGTAAAAATTGATGATAGTAGAAAAAGAATTGACCTAGATGTAAAACGTTACAATGGTATAACAGAGGCAACGGCTAAAGAAACGGTCAGTATCTTTGTGCAAATCCCAACTCGCTATATTAGTCACATTGAATGCGCGGTTCGTGCAGAGTCTGTAGAAATTCACTCCCTAGAATGTGACAATATCGAACTTGACCTTAAAACATCTCGTATTACCCTAGAAGATATTTCAGGTAAAGTAAAAATAAACTGTAATCTTGATATGGAAGTATTATGTCATTCATTAAACGGTGAAGTTGACATTAACCAGATTTCAGCAACTTCCAGAATTCGTATTCCTGAAAACAGCCTATTTACTGCTGTTACCAAAGGGATTGGAACAAACATTTATTATGAAAAAAATGGGCAAAAAACTGAACCATTCGATTCACCTGATTCAGATAATATAATTGAATTGAATGGAATTAAGAGTGAACTGGTTATCTATACAGCCGAAGAAAGAGGATAACTAAATGAATGTAAATTATTTAAAAAGATACATCATCAGTTCTTATGTCCTTGTTTGGGCACTCATTATTTTTGTAGCAGCTCCTGCAAGTTTAGTATTTAAGGTTCCACCTGTTATCATGTGGATTGTACGAAATCTCGTCGCATGGTCTCCATCATACCTTCTTTTATTTGGATGGAAGTATTTCAGGACTGATGAGAAAAGAACAACTTTCCTTAAGCGGTGTTTCTCTGCTAAAGTATCATTACTCCCACTTCTATCTTCATTTGGTCTTACATTTGGGCTCAGTATATTATCACTCTTCATCTACTCACTAATTACCCAAAAAACAATGTTCTCCTACATTAATCTAGGAACCGTATCATTGCCACTAAGTATATTCTTATCATTTACATCAGGTCCGACTGGTGAAGAATTAGGGTGGCGTGGTTATATGAGAGAAGAATTTAATAAAAAATATCATTTTTTAAAATCCTCTATTTACCAAGGCCTAGTCTGGTGTTTCTGGCATACACTTCTGTGGGTTGTAGATTCAAAATTTACGGACTGGCGTGCAGTTCCTTATATTATTGCTAATATAGTTGTGATTACATCTATTACTATTTGTATGAATATTATTTTGGAAAAATATAACAATCTGATTTATTCTATTTTCATGCATTTTGGCTTTAATATCGTTTATGTATTTTTGGATGCCGATATCGGATTTTTTATTATTTTAACCCTGCTATATATGCTCATTACACCTATTGCAATTTATTTTCGAAATAAACGTGTGAAAGCATATAATTAAAAAATTACCGCTAACTCTATCTAATCTGAACCTTTTCGATTTCTACAGCAATATCATCGTATGAACTATCTAGTTCCCTATAAGTTCCCAAACTAAAACATGAGAACCCCAACAGATGCTTTCATCTATTGGGGTTCTCATGCTTTTAAAAATTATATTCTGTTTCTGATTAGAACATAAATTTATCTTTGCTTTTCTAACAAACCATTTCACATTAACTGAATCATAAACTCTCAAAACTCAGTGTTTTAACGATTGAATCTCTTCTTTCACATATCCTTCTACATCTTCAATCTCTACAAACAGCGGGTCTAAGTGACACAAGAAGTGCCAATCTTCGCCACCGCGTTTTCTGTAGAGAATCGCTTCGCCGTCTTCACTTCCGAAAAAGCTTCTGTCGGCTTCATATCCACTGCGTTCTATGAAGTCTTTTGCCTTGCGATAGTTCGCTTCTCTGGCTTCGACATAGGCTTTCACTTCATCGTTGTTAACGACATACGCGTCGATTTTTGAATAGCCTTCGATCACTTTATCGTTTTTAACGGATAGATTCGAAATCTCTTTCCAAATAATGTCCACATTTTCCTCAGAATTGAACGAAAATCTAGATAGAGGAACAATATTTCCGTTAAAGACAATTTCCATATAATCCGGCAAGTATTTTGGGTTCACATACTCCACTTCAAACCCATCTTCTGTTTCTATAGTATACCCAGGGATTTGAGCTACAAAGGCTTTACCCTCATCTAAAGAATCAAACGCGACTAATTCCTTTTGATAATCACCTTGATAAAATTCCAATATAACCATCGATAACCCTCCATTTAAACTTTACGGCGCTACGCAAATTTATTTTTCAGATTTTACAAGCAGTGATACCGCCTCAACATGAAACGAGTGAACACTATGTATGTCAGTAAACCTATCTGTATATTGAAACATGTCTACAGAGCTTTTAACGATCTCAAAAGGTTATCATTTAAAGGTATTACTTCGACAAACTGGGAATTATCATTCTAGACAAAACTGAAAGTTATTTTATCTCAGCAAATTCAAAAATGCTAATCTATTCTCTTCTCAAATCTAAACATCCCATCTCGAAATTGTGAATCAATTTCTTCATCCATACTATCTGTTTCGTTAGGATCGGGATGATGCTTATTGAAGAACTCTACAATGTGAAAGCCACATCTGTTTACATAAAAATGAATATTGCGTTGTTCAAAATATGGAGTTACTGTCCCCCAAAGTTTTACTTGAGGATACATTTTTTCAATCTCACACCATGCAGCATAACCAATTCCCTTACTATGAACATTTGGAGATACAAACAGCAAATCCAGTTCTCCTTTTTCACCATTAACATTTATTACAATTCCACCGACTTTTTTATTATTGTATATGATACGATAAGCCTTTCCGTCGGCAATAGACTGTTCAATTGTTTTTCTTGAAATAATTTGTCCATCTTCTTCGAAGTGGTTATCTCTATGACCAAACTCCACCATTGCACCATAATTAAATGCTTCCTGATTATCTAATATAAATTGCTCCTTATCATCTGATGCTAATTGTTCAAGAATAACATCACCCATAAATCAACCCTCCAGAACTTCTAATTTGTCTTTGTTTAAAAATAAATTCCATTATATAATTCCATAAACTCTTTAGAAGAATTTGTGACAAGTTCATAGTCAAGTGCAGTACTAAAATTTCTTCATTAGTTGGTCTCTTGATTCAATATATTTATATTTTAAGATTTTTTCACTTTTACTTGTG
Source organism: Streptococcus salivarius (assembly GCF_000785515.1). Lineage (NCBI taxonomy): Bacteria > Bacillati > Bacillota > Bacilli > Lactobacillales > Streptococcaceae > Streptococcus > Streptococcus salivarius. The sequence continues at coordinate 734,047 of NZ_CP009913.1, read as the reverse complement.
TGCTTTAGTCAACAGAACTACGTTCTCAGTCTGCAGTAGCACATAGCTAATCAAACTTCGCCTTGCTCGTTTTCTTGGGTGTACCTTACATAGGACGTACATCTGCTTCTACTTCACTGATGGCTCAGCTCACACAAGCAGCGATACTCCATCAACCTAAAACGAGTGAACACCAAGTATGTCAAGAAGTTGAGTTGTATGCGGAAACATATCCACTAAACTATTTAACGATAGCTTGAGGTTATCGTTAAAAGGTATTACCTCGGCAAACTGGAATTTTCCAGCTCGACAAGCTGGTTTTTAAGCTTTAGTTATCGGAATCCAAAGTTCCATTTTGTAGTCTTTGCTGTGCATATCACCTTCATAGTAATATTCAAAGTCAGGTTTTTCTGAATGAATATAGCCATGCTCAGGGAAGAATACTTCCATTGCATATTTCCACCCGTTATGAATGCACTCCGGAACACTTCCTACTAATTCTACAACTGCATACTCCGCTTCTTCCACTTCCAAAACATCTAAGCCCATACTTGTGGCTTTATCTACATCATTAACGATATAACCAGCCATATAGTTTATTGTACTTGGGTTTTCCACATCATGGCAAACGCCAACACTTTGACCGTTTCCCAAACTTGCAAGTTCATCGTGGCTATATTTTTCATACAGCTTATCCCAGACACTTGGACATAATGATGAATTGATGCTTTGTTCATTTACTCCTGCAACCGTAAAGGTTTTTTTCTTTTGAATTGTAATATTCATGCTTCTTCCTCCTCTTACACTTAATGCTAATTGCACTCGTGATACTAATTTGAACGGTTTCCCGTTTCTTACCTCAGAAGGAGTAAATCCATGAAAATTCTTAAATGCAGTTCCAAATGAATCCGATGACTCATATCCGAATTTTAAGGCAACATCAATAATCTTTTCGTCCGTATCTCTTAATATAACGGCAGCTTCCGTCAATTTTCTGCTTCTTATATATTCTGATAGCGTTGTTTCGGTTAGAATAGAGAACAATCGGCTGAACATAGAATAAGAGTATCCGGATAGCTGAGTTACTTTCTTTTCGTCAATCTCATCATCAAGAACTGTTTCAAGATAATCAATCGTATTGTTAAATGACTTGATAATATTCATTTCAATCCCTCCTTTCTTTCGGTTTATTTTAGTATAGAGGAAGACTTCTTTTCCTACCCTACAATATCTGTACAAGTTTTATAGGTTTCATCTCATAAAAACTTGTACCTTGCTAAATTCAACAAATTGGCATTTATCAATTTGTAAATCTTAATAAATATCCATTGGGATCTTGTATTAAGAACTCAATTTGTGTTTCTTCTGCACCATTAACTTGATATTGATTTCTTGTTAGTTCTCTATATATTTCAAAATTTAGAGCTTTCACTAATTTATAAATTCCTTCAACATCTTCGACTGCTATTGAAAAATTTATACCTCTTCCCAAGGGATAACTTAATTCGCCTGTGTTCCACCCATCATCATGAATTTGTTCAAACATAAACTGACTACCTTGAAAAGACATGAAAACAAACCTTTCATCATTGCGTTCGTATTCTATTTTGAATCCTAATCTGCTATAGAATTTTTTTGTTTTATTAATATCAAAAACCGATAATTCCGGAATCATCTTATTAAAATCCATCTTCACTTCCCCACAACTTCAAATTTTATTATTTCTTTTTCTTTGGTTTGGGTACAGGTAATTCATCATACATTGAATTGAATAAGCCGGTTAAATATTCTTTGTTGTCAACATCATCTACCAATAGCATTTCCTTTGCACCTTCATACGGCAATTCGTATTCTACATTCGGCATATACGCAATTGCAGATTTGACAGGCTTCACTAAAAATCTATCATCATAAATTCCACCTATAATTTTCCCTCGATAATAAATTATATACTCACCCATCATTGCTCTATATGATATTTCTTCCAACTCGGACAATTGTTCTAAAATGAAATCTAAATATTCTTTACTTGAAGCCATAATCTACACCTCCAAAATTTGCATTGGTCTACAGGATTTTTAAAACTTATATTAGTTCAATATGGTGGGCCTTCCGTTTCTACTATGCTACTTCGTAGCTCGTACAAGCAGTGATACTACCTCAACATGATGCGTCTGCGGGAGTTCAAAGCTCCACTGGAGCTTTGAAGCATCTCGCCTTGAAATGTAAAAGCGAGATGTTTAACTGCGTCTTACCAATAAACTCACACACTCGGCGGTTCGCTGTTACCGTATCGTTTCGTCGTAAACTCCTTACTCTACGACAGCTATGCCCCAGGGCACCTTCTCGACCTTCGGTCTCACCTTGTCGCATGGGCTGAACATCTGCTTCTACTTCGCTGACGCCTCAGCTCGTACAAGCAGTGATACCGCCTCAACATGATGCGTTTGCGGGAGTTCAAAGCTCCAGTGGAGCTTTGAAGCATCTCGCCTTGAAATATAAAAGCGAGATGTTTAACTGCGTTTTACCAATAAACTCACACACTCGACATGATGCGTTTGTGGAAACAAATCAACCGGCTGGACTTTCTTCAACTTATAACCCAACTCTTGATAGCGTTTGATATCACGCGCCATGGTTGCTGGGTTACATGAGACATAGGTAATCTTCTCAGGTTGCATGGCAACGCTGGCTTTGATGAAGCTTTCTGTCAAGCCCTTGCGTGGTGGGTCCACAATGATAACGTCTGGTTCGATGCCATCCTTGCTCCACTTGGCCATGGCATTTTCAGCTGAGTCAGCCACATAGTGGGCATTTGTAATGCCGTTGCGTTCTGCATTTTTCTTGGCATCTTCGACAGCTGTTTCGATGACTTCAACGCCGTAGACTTCCTTGACCTGTTTTGCAAATGACAAACCGATTGTCCCGATTCCTGAATAGGCATCAATAACAATGCTGTCACTGTTTAGATCTGAGAAGTCAATGGCAGTTTGATAGAGTTTTTCAGCCATCTCGGTGTTAACCTGATAGAAAGACTGGGCAGAGATCTCATAGTCATTGCCCAACATACTGTCTGTGATGGTGTCTTGGCCATAAAGGGTGCGGAACTCCTTACCAAAGATGGCGTTAGTGTTCTTATCGTTGATGTTTTGGATGATAGAAACGACACTCGGGAAGGCTTCCGTAATCTTAGCAATAACCTGGTCAATACGGAAAACTTTTGGTCTGGTCGTTACAAAGACCAACATCATCTGACCTGAATAATGACCACGACGAACTACCAAATGACGAATCAAACCTGTCTGCTCCTTCTCATCATAAGGTTTGAGGTCATAGCGGCGTAGAAGGTCACGGACAAAGACAATGAGTTTATCAATTTCCTTGTCTTGAATAAGGAAATCTTCAATTGGAATCAAGTCGTGCGAATTCTTGCGGTAGAAACCTGTTTCAAGCTGACCTTTAACACGGCGAACGGGCACCTGCGCCTTATTACGGTAAGCGTACGGTGTATCCATCCCCAATGTTTCAGCGACTTCTACGTCTGAGATACCTGCTGTCTTGTAGAGGTTGTCCACAACTTGTTTACGCTTGAACTTGAGCTGCTCCTCGTAAGTCATATGCCCAAAATCAGCTATTCCTGAACGGAGATAGGTTGCATCAATGTCCTGATTACGGTTTGGTGAAAGGGTCACATACTCCTCAACCTTACCAAAGCCGATATTTTTCTTGAGCTTAAGCACGCGCATCTTGATGACTTCACCTGGGAGGGCATTATCCACGAAAAAGACAAAGCCATCCACCTTGGCTACCCCTGCTCCTTCATGTGTCAAATCGACAATTTCAACTTCTACAATAGCGTTTTTATTTAACATAATTCAACTTTCTTTACTTTTATAGGGCTTAAACATACCTTCAAAAGCCTTTTACTATCCTCCATTATAGCACATATAAATCAAATTTATGGCTGGCCATAAATAATATAGATTTTTCAGAAAAGCCATACAGTGCTATCATAGGTCCATGACAAAAAATTTAACGGCTCAGCAATTTGGCTAGATGTCGTTTCTATATAAAGGAGAATAATCATGCCAGATATTACCATTCATACAATCGAAACTGCACCAGAAGAAGTCAAAGACGTCCTTCAAACAGTCAAAGATGCCAATGGGGGATACATTCCAAACTTGATTGGTCTCCTTGCTAATGCGCCAACTGCGCTTGAAACTTACCGTACTGTCGGTGAAATCAACCGTCGCAATTCATTGACACCAACTGAACGTGAGGTTGTTCAAATTACAGCTGCTGTTACTAATGGCTGTGCCTTCTGTGTGGCAGGTCACACAGCCTTTTCAATCAAGCAAATCCAAATGACACCACAGCTTTTGGAAGCCCTTCGTAACCGTACACCAATCGAAGACGATCCAAAACTTGATACCCTTGCTAAATTCACTATTGCCGTGATTAATACCAAAGGTGCTGTTGGTGATGAAGCCTACAATGACTTCTTGGAAGCTGGTTACACTGCTCAAAATGCCCTTGACGTTATCTTGGGTGTCAGCCTTGCTAGCTTGTGTAACTACGCTAACAATCTCGCACAAACACCGATTAACCCTGAACTTCAAGAATTCGCTTAATTCAAAACCAAAGGATAAACTAGAGGAGGACCTAAGCCTATGTCACATTTTTCAAAAGAATTTCTTACTTGGTTGGATACCAACGCTGACCATATTGACCAAGAGTCTGGACCCATTGCGGACCAACTTCTTGAAAAAATTGCTGAAAACGACGTCTTTAAAATCGGCGTACCTGCTGAGTTTGATGGCCTAGGTGGTGGTCCTACTCAAGTCGTTGATGTGCTTGATGAATTGGCACAACACTCTTTGACAGCTTCCTTTATTTCTTGGGGACACCGTACTTTCATCGAGTATATCCTAGCTAGCGACAATGCTTATCCTCGTGAAACATGGTTGAAAGAATTGTATACCGGTGAGCGTGCTGGTGGAACTGGCTTGTCAAATGCGGTCAAATTCTTGTCAGATATTGAAGAATTGAATGTTACCATCAGTCAAGAAGGCGATGACTACTATCTTGATGGTCGTTTGCCTTGGGTAACTAACCTTCGTTCTGATAAATTTGCTGCTCTCTTTGCTGCTGACTTTAAAGACGGTAGCCAACCTTGGATTATCACTATTCCATCTGAAGCTGAGGGACTTAGCCGTTCTGAAGATTTGGAATTTGTTTCCCTTCAAGGTGCTAACACTGCCTCTCTTACTTTCGATCACGTTAAGTTAGATCCTAATTGGATCCTTTCAAAAGAAGGTACGGACTATATTGCCAAAACACGTCCAAACTTCCTTGGTTTCCAATTTGGTCTTGCCTTTGGTTTGGCTAAACGTTCTCTTGATGAGGTTGAAGCTAGTCTAAACAGTAACCGTAGCGTTCTTCGTGAAGAATTTGAAGCTACACGTGAAAATCTTCTTGCTATCCAAGACCAACTCTTTGCAGGGCTTAATGATGCCGATTATTTCATTGAAAAACCACGTGAACTTTTCCAATTGCGTATCGATATTGTCGATGTCGTAGCCAACAGCTTGCTCCTCGAACTTCAAGCTAGTGGTGGTCGTGGCTATTTGAAAGAATCAGAGTCAAGCTTTATCCGTCGTTGGAATGAAGGCGTCTTCCTTCCAATTGTATCTCCGAGTGCGGTTCAGCTTCGTCACATTCTTGCAGCTAGCTAGAAAGGCCGGTGGACCAATGAAGGTATTTTTTAAGAAAATTCCCTTGGCCCTATCTAGTCTAGTTCTTGCCCTCTTTAGTTTATCCAATCAAATAAGCCACTATACCCTGATTGCTCAGGGTATTTGGTGTTTAGCCAGTATAGGTTTTATACTTATACTGGGACGCTTGATTCTTGGATTTGAACAAATAAGAGAAGATTTGCGAAATCCAGTCATTGCTTCGGCCTTTGCTAGCTTCTTTATGGCTGCTTTTCTCTTTGGCAGCCGCCTCCCACTAGCTCAAACAGGATTGAGTGTGACTTGGCTTGGACTCCTTGGACTTTATATTGCCTATATTATATTTTTCAGTCTGCGTTTTATGCGCCCACTATCTTTGAACCAAGTCTTTCCAAGCTGGTTCGTGGTCTACGTTGGCCCTGCTATCAGTCTTGTGACAGTACCGGCTAGTGTTCCTACTAGCATCAAGGGACTTATTCTGGGAGTAACGGGATTAGCGACTCTGGTCCTCTTTCCACTTGTCTTATGGAGAATGAAACAGATAGCCATCCCTCACCTATATCAGCCTATACTTGCTATTTTAGCAGCACCTCTGGCCCTTCTTATTACCAGCTCAATCAAGAGTAATCAAAGACCTGCAACTATTATTTTACTTGCCCTACTTCTATTCTCACAAGCATTCTTTTTCTACGCTCTTAATCTCTTTGTAAAACTGGTTAGAAAAGGCTTTATGCCACTTTTTGCAGCTTTTAGCTTTCCCTTGGTCAATAGTGTCAATGCTTTTAAGGCAGCTACCACCAGTCTGGGTTTAGTCAATCCAGCTACCCAATTGATTTATAAGGTAGAGTTCGTCATTATTCTTCTTATCATGACCTATTTGCTCTATCATTTTCTAAAACTCTTATACATGGCGCTTATACAAGCTCTTAATACCAAAAAAGAAGCAGGTTCAGTGTGAATCTGCTTCTTTTCTTATCTAAATCCTAGTTCCTTTAATTTATCCTGATAAGTGTCAAAATCAATTTCAATTCCTTGACCGCCATACAAATCATAGCTGTCAATCCAATCACCATCCGAAGGAATGGTTTGCGAATTGATACCTTTTTTGAAACTACCGGCATTTGAAAGCCCCAAGTCCAACATGTCCGTCATACTCATATTGGTTGAGGTCAGTGAGTAAACCTTCCCCAAAGCCTCAGGCCCTTTGAAGAGGCTAAGTGGATTCTTAAGCTGCTTCATGACAGCCTGCATCACTTGTTGCTGGCGCTTGGTACGGCCATAGTCACCCTCGTCATCCTTACGAAAACGGGCATAATTCAGAAGGGTGCGGCCATCCATATCTTGCTTACCAACTTTAATGGTTTGATTTGGCACGTGACCGTTCTTGTCCATCTTCAAATCATCTGGAACTTGGACCGAAGACACTTTTTTACCATCAATGGTCGCAAACTTCGCATTGATTTCTACACCATTTGGGAAGAGGGTATCAACCCCTGTCGCAAAGGTTTCAAAGTCAACCATGGCATAGTACTTGATATCAATATCAAAATTTCGTTTGAGCGTCTCCCGCATGAGCTCTGCCCCTTGATGATTATTTTGCTCACCAATATTGAAGGCCGTATTGAGTTTCAAGTCCTGAGAATAGTCGGTTTCTGAAGCCCCCTTGATATTGACCAAGGTGTCTCGCATAAAGCTAACCATCTTAACCTTACCTTCTTTATTGCCCACATTGACCACCATAATGGAGTCTGTTCTGGCATCGGTAGATTCTTGGCTAACGCGTTGGTCAGAACCTAGAATAAGGATATTGACCCCATCCTTGGTATCCTTGCCATTAAAGGTCTCAACTATGGCAGGCTGGTAGGATTTACCATTATTACCCGCAGCAGAAAGGTCTGTTCCCTTGTAAAATTGATAAGCCATGGCTATCACTAAGAACACAACTCCAAGACTCAAGCAACTAAGCATCAGCTTAACAACTTTCTTGAGCCTTCTCTTTTTCTTTGGTCGCTTTTTCTTGGCTACTTGCGACTTGGACCTTGGAGCCGACGTTGCTGAAGGAGTTGCTTGTCTTTGAACCTTTTTACGTTTAGGTTTACTTTGAGCGACTTCCTCCCGATAGACAGGCAAACCTTCCTCAGTTAGCTGATTGACAGACTCATAATCACGTTCTTGATAGTAGTCAGAACGATTGTCATAAGGCTGGCGCCACGCTGCTTGATAGTCCTCTCTTTGCGCTTGATACCGCCGCTCAGCTTCATAGGCATCCAACTTTCCTTGAAGATAATTGAATTCTGAGGCCTGCTGTCCATTCAGGTGAGCAAGATTTTTTAAAAGATAGCTGTAACGTAACCGTTCATGATGCGTAAACGGTCCATTGTTAGATTTGGTCATAAGATTTCCCTTTAAATTTCATAGACTTGGTAAGCACCCAAGATTTTATATCCAATTCCAACTGCAGTCAGCTCTTCAAGAGCGAACTGAGCCAACTTTTCCTTTGTATAATCACAGTCAATAATAAAGAAATACTCGCCAAGTACCGTCTTCAAAGGACGACTTTCTATCTTGGTCAAGTCAATGCCTCGCCAGGCAAAGGTCGATAAGGCCTTGTAAAGTGCCCCTGGCATATTGTCAGGCAGGGTCAAGGCCAGCGTTAATTTGCAATCAATCTGATTGAGCGGAATCTCAGGAACGGTGTTCCCCAACACCCAAAAGCGGGTATAATTCTTTTCAATCTCCTGAATATCCTTAGCCAAGATTTGAAGACCGTATTCCTTAGCAGCTGCATGCGGAGCGATTGCAGCATATGGCTGATCTGGATTATCAGCGACAAAACGCGCCGCAAAGGCTGTACTGGCTGTTGTCTCAATCTTGGCATGTGGAAAATGCTGTTTAATATATTTTTTCCCTTGGGCAATAGCCTGTGGGTGTGAGAAGATTTTCTCAATTTTCTCATGATGTTTCGTCGCCATCAACTGCTGCTTGATGGGCTGAACAATCTCTGCCACAGCACGAATATCGGCCTGATGGAAGAGATAGTCTAAACTCTCATGAACAGAGCCCTCAATGGAATTTTCCACCGGAATGACCGCATAATCCACACGTCCCTCTTCATAAGACTTGATAACCTCGGTAATGGTACCTAGAGAAACCAATTCTGCCTCAGGAAAAGCCTTTAAGGCTGCATTATGCGTAAACGACCCACTAGGGCCCAAATAACCTACATACATTTGATAAACCTTGCTACTTCTTCTGGCGTTCGGTTATCAACTGTGACAACCAAATCTGCTAAATCTTGATAGAGTGCCATTCGACCGTCATAAATAGCCTTAAAATCCTCTTTGGAATGATTGAGAAAGAGTGGGCGCTGATTCTTGGTATCCTTTTCAATGCGATCATAGACCACATCGAAAGAAGCATGGAGCCAAACGTTATGCTTACGATTTTTCGTCAAGAGCTGACGATTGCGCTCCGTCACAACGACACCACCTCCAGTAGAGATGATGACGTCATCTCCCTCTTGAAGGAGTTCCTCCAAAGTCTCAGACTCAATCTGACGAAAGGCTGCTTCACCTTCTTTTGCAAAAAAATCAGCAATGGACATGCCGATTTTCTCCTCGATGACCTGATCCATATCCACGAAACGACCATCCAGGTATGGGGCGACGGAACTCTTACCAACTCCCATAAAGCCCAATAAAACCTTAGCCATGGAGCAATCCTTCCAAGTCACTAAAGAAGCTTGGGTAACTTGTATTGATAGCTTCCGCACGTTGCAAGTCAACCTCACCATCTTGAACCAAAAGGGCAGCAATAGCTGTCATCATACCAATACGGTGGTCACCCAAGGTATTAACCTCTGCCCCATGAAGAGCCGTCTTACCAGTGATAATCATACCATCCTCAGTTGGTACAATATCAGCACCCATAGCATTCAAGGCATCCGCTACCACCTGAATACGGTCAGTCTCTTTGACCTTAAGTTCTTCAGCATCACGAATCACAGTCTTACCTTGGGCTTGTGTCGCCAAGAGTGTGATAATTGGAAGTTCATCAATCAAACGTGGAATGATATCTCCACCAATTTCAGTTCCTTTAAGTTCTGAAGTTTCAACCGTAATGGTCGCAGATTTTGCAACCTGGTCAATATCTGAAAGGGTAATCTTACCACCCATGTCTTTGATCACATCAATGATACCCGTACGCGTCTCATTGATACCAACATTTTCCAAGACAATCTTAGAGTTAGGTACCACAAGTCCTGCTACCAACCAAAAGGCAGCTGAAGAAATGTCACCTGGGACCACAACTTCTTGAGCAGTGAAAGTTTGGCCACCAGAAATACGAATTTCCTTGCCATCTACCTGAAGCTGACCACCAAACTGCTGAATCATATCTTCCGTATGGTTACGTGTTTTTTCCTTCTCGATGATAACAGATTCGCCATCAACTTGAAGAGCTGCAAAAATAAGGGCAGATTTAACCTGAGCAGAGGCCACAGGCAATTGGTAATGAATAGGTTTAAGAGACTTGCTACCATGCATTTTCAAAGGTGGCAAATCGCGATCCGTCTGACCTGATACCTCTACACCCATCTGACGCAAGGGAATGGTCACACGGTCCATAGGGCGTTTTGAAAGGGAATCATCCCCAAACATCTCTACATCGAAATCTTGACCAGCGAGCACACCTGAAATCAAGCGAATGGATGTTCCAGAGTTACCCATGTCCAATTTGTTTTGAGGAGCCTTGAGACCATCAAAACCAACACCGTGAATGCGAACCACATCACCGTCATCCTCGATAGTCACACCCAGATCACGAAAGACCTGCATGGTTGAGAGGACATCCTCACCTCGTAAAATATCACGAACAGTTGTCACACCTTTAGCAAGACTTCCGAACATAATCGAACGGTGACTGATTGACTTGTCACCAGGGATACGCAAGCTGCCATGAAGACCTTGTGCCTTGGTTTCTAGTTTCATAGGTTACTCCTGAAAAATTTATAGTTGCTCTCATTATACCATAATTTAAAGCCCAACCATAGACTGAATTGTCAAAATATTCACTCTCTAGTATTAGTATACTTTTCTCTTAGAAAGGCAACTGCCTCTTGAACACGGTTACGAATTAAGTTAGCAGACTCCTCCAAAAGACGATCTTCCTCAGCCGACAAAGACAAGTGAACTGGAGCAGCCACCCCATGACGCCCTAGGATGACTGGATAGCCAAGATAGGTTTGATAGGCTTCTTGATAGCTTGATACTGCCACTTCTTCTTGAGCATCCGAAAGGATAATGGCTACCAAACGAAGAGCCGCACTGGCAATGCCATAAGAAGTATAGCCCTTACCATAAAAGACATTGTGGCCACCCTTCATAGAAGCCATAAAAAGATTTTGACGCTCTTCTTCACTGGTCAATACTGTAATATCTTGACCTTTGACCTTGACTTGACTCCAGGCTGTAAATTGGGAATTCCCATGTTCGCCAAGATTGTAGCCGGATACTGATTTTGGATTGACTGATAAATCATCTCCTACCGCTGCCTTCATTCTAGCTGTATCGAGTAGAGTCCCTGTCCCAATCACACGTTCTCTTGGCCAACCTGTGAACTCTTGATAGAGGGCTGATACGGCATCTACAGGGTTTGAGATAACCAAGAGTATGCCTTTAAAATCCAATTTTTTGAGTTCCTGAGAAACCTGATAAACAGCTTCTCGGGTAAATGGAAATTCAGCAAAACGGTCCTCACCGGCATTATGCTGTAACTGAATATTTCCAAGGGATGAAATAATCACATCAGCATCTTCAAGTGCTGCATAATCATTAACCACGATGTTGGCATAGCTAGGCAGATTGGCCATAGCATCTTTAAAATCCTGGGCATCCGCCTCAGCCTTTTTCTCATTGATATCTATAAAGACATAACTATCAGCCAAACCTTGAGCAATAGCTCCATGAGCTACCGCAGCTCCAACATTTCCCATACCAATAATTCCAATTTTACGAGCCATCATTTTCCTCCTTAATATTTGATCTTCATTCTTAGACAATCTCTTTTGAATGCAGAAAAGGGCCTGTCAACTGACATACCCTCTCTGATTAGCTATTCAATTCTTGCAAAGGTTTGAAGATGATACGTTCAATATCATTCAAATAAACAGACAAGCCTTGTTGTGCAGCCAAGTATTCTTTCAAAAGGGCATTAGCTTCCACTTTTTGCCCCAATTCTTGAACAGCTGCTTGTTCTTCTGCTGTTGGCATTGTACCAGCTTGCATTTTAGCATAGAAATCCTCTTGGAAATCAGTGAACTCTTTGAAAAGAGCACTAGCCTCAGCATCAGCTGCGATAGCTTCTTTTTTCTCTACCAAAGTTTTGTACTCAGGAAGGGCACGAATGCCACGTTCCAACTCATTTGCTAAATCATAAATATTTGTCATTTTATTCTCCTAGGCGATCACCACATGATAGTCTGTATTGGCTTCAATAACAGTCTTAGCATGTGAACGATCTTTTTCATTTTTAAAAGTAATTTGAAGGATACCATGAATATCCTCGCGATTTTCTTCATTGATACGAAGGTTAACCAAAGACGTTCCTCGCAACAATTCCATAATGCTAAGGATAACGTCCTCACGGTCAGGCACATCCACGAAAATATCGAAGGCACTTTCCACGCCACCCTTTTTGTGGATTTCCATCTCTTTACGCTTCTTACGACCATTGTCAAAGAACTCCCAAATGGCATTCTCATCCTCAGCCTTAATCAAGTCAGCCACATGGTCCAAACGTTTTTTGAAATCTTCAATACGATCCAAAACAGCTGGCCCATTGGTCATGAGAATGGAAGCCCACATACCCGGTTCACTCTCAGCAATACGGGTCATATCTCGGAACCCCCCAGCCGCAAAGTGATTGGTCATCTCATGGGCCTGAGCATAATCAGCCGCCTGCTCCATAAGACCAGATGCTAAAAGGTGGGGAAAATGACTGATTTGACTGGTTACACGATCGTGTTCAGCCGCATCAATCTCCACAAAACGTGACTTAAGCCCAGACAAGATGTCCTTAAGCTCTGGGATAGTTGTCTCTCTTGTCAGACTTGTCGGTGTGAAAATATAATAGGCATTTTCAAAAAGCGTCACGTCGGCTGCAATAGCCCCTGATTTATGGGAACCAGCCATAGGGTGGGAACCTACAAACTGAACATTTTTACCTGTTAGGTAACGTTCAGCTGCCTCAACGATATCCAACTTAGTAGATCCTGCGTCTGTGATGATGACATTATCTTTGAGATCCAAGTCAGCCAATTCCTGCAAGTAGGCCACAGTTTGCTTAATTGGCACTGCAAGGATAATCACATCAGCAAGTGGGGCAAATTCTTTGAAATCACTGGTTGCACGGTCAACGATACCACGCTCAAGCGCAATATTTCGAGAATAGTCAGAGCGATTATATCCAAGAATCTCATAATCAGGGTGGCCTCTTTTAATCCCTAAAGCCAAGGAACCACCAATTAAGCCCAATCCTGCGATATAAATTGTTTTCTTACTCATTACTACTCCCATCTATTGTCTGATGCTGCTTAAAAGTTTTTCACATAGTCACGATGACGTGCTACCACTTCTTTCAATTCTTCCATGTTATCGGAAGAGAATTTGTCCAAGATTTCATTAGCTAGGACTGTAGCAACTACGGATTCCATAACAACACCCGCTGCCGGCAAGGCCGTTGGATCTGAACGCTCAACTGTTGCCTTGTAAGGTTCGTGTGTTTCGATATCTACTGACATCAAAGGCTTGTAAAGGGTTGGAATGGGTTTCATAACCCCACGCACCACAATCGGTTGTCCATTGGTCATACCACCTTCGAAACCACCAAGATTGTTAGTGCGACGTGTATAACCATCCTCTTCATTCCAGAGAATCTCGTCCATCACTTGGGAGCCCTTGAGGTAGCCATCTTTGAAACCAAGACCAAATTCCACACCCTTGAAGGCATTGATGGATACAACTGCTTGAGCAATCTTAGCATCAAGTTTTGTATCCCATTGCACATAAGAACCAAGACCAACAGGAACACCACCAACGACAGTTTCAACGACACCACCGATTGTGTCTCCCTCTTTTTTGATCTGATCAATGTAGTCTTTAATCTCTTGTTCACGTTCTTGGTTAACGACTGAAATCTCTGATTGTTGAGCCAATTCCTTGATTTGAGCTACTGTCAAATTCTCAGGCACATCAATTTCCTTACCACCAAAGACAACAACATGGTTAGCAATTTCAATATCGAGCTCAGCCAAGATACGTTTAGCGACAGCACCTACTGCCACACGCATAGTTGTTTCACGCGCACTAGAACGCTCCAAGGAATTACGCAAATCATCGAAACGGTATTTCATTCCACCAACCAAGTCAGCATGTCCTGGACGTGGGTGAGTGATTTTACGTTTGGTTTTCAAACGGTCTTCAATGTCTTCCACAGCCATGATGTCCAACCATTTTTGATGGTCCTTATTGATAACATGAAGGGTGATTGGAGCCCCTGTTGTTTTCCCATGACGAACACCAGAAGTGATTTCAACTTTATCAGACTCAATTTTCATACGGCCACCACGACCATAACCACCTTGGCGGCGTTTCAAATCAGCATTGATATCTTCAGCCGTCAAGGGAAGACCAGCTGGAACACCTTCGATAATTGCTGTTAAACGTGGGCCATGAGACTCACCTGCTGTTAAATATCTCATTTATTTCTCCAAGTACTCTTTCATTTCAACTAAAGGAATCTGATTGATAGCTGCCTTACCAATCTCTGGAACGATAACTGTCTTAATGCTATTGCCACGAGCTTTTTTATCATGTGTGAGGGCTGTATAGAGCTCCTCAACACGCCATGGCTCATAGTCTACTGGCAAGCCAAATTTGACACACATCTCAGCGATTTGACGTGTGATCCCCTTAGGCATCAGACCTTTTTCCTCAGCAACTCGTGAAATCTGAACCATTCCGATAGCTACCGCTTCACCGTGCATGACTTTTCCGTAACCAGCTGTTTGTTCAACGGCATGCCCAATCGTATGACCAAAGTTGAGGTACATACGAACCCCACCTTCAAACTCATCTTCAACGACAATTTTACGCTTAACGTTACATGAACGGTAAATAATGGTTTCTGAGTTTTCTAGGATACTGTGAACCGAACCATCAATGCTTTCAAGAAGCTGCCAAAGTTCAGGATCGTCAATCAAACCGTATTTGACAACCTCACCCATACCTTCGATCAATTCACGTTTACCAAGTGACTCAAGGACATTAGGGTCAATCAAAACCCCATCAGGCTGAGCGAAAGTTCCCACGATATTTTTAGCAAATGGTGTGTTCACACCGGTCTTACCACCAATAGACGAATCCACTTGGGCAGTGAGACTAGTTGGAACCTGAACGAAGTGAATGCCACGCATATAAGTTGAAGCGACAAAGCCTGCTAAATCTCCAACAACGCCACCACCAAGAGCAAGAATGCCATCACTACGAGTCATGCCTTTCTTAATCAAAAACTCATAAGCCTTGTTAACAGTCTTAAGATTTTTACTCGCTTCACCTTCTAGAAAATCAAAAACGACAACCTCAAAACCTTCGTGCTCCAGGCTAAGCTTAACTTTTTCTGCATATAGAGCTCCCACATGATTGTCCGTAATAAGGGCAATCTTTTGTGGTTCCCAAAGTGACTTCACCCATTGACCGACGGTCTTAAGGGCTCCTTTTTCAATAATAATGTCATAAGGGTTATGTGTTAAATTTACCTCTAGTTTCATAGTCGTCCCCTCCTAGCTATTGTAAATATTTTCTAATTCCTGCCAAATGGCGTCTGTTGGCATGTCCTTGCCTGTCCACAATTTAAAGGCACCTGCTGCTTGATGAAGCAACATGCCAAGTCCGTTCACAGCCTCTATTCCCTGTTTTCTAGCCAAGGCCAAGAAAGGTGTTTCAAAAGGCTGATAAATGATATCAGCAACCAAGAGTCCCTTAGGAAATTTTGTATCTGTAGGAATAGGCAAGGATGCGCCATCCATACCTACACTCGTCGCATTCACCAATAAATCAGCCTGGCCTAGTTCCTCTTTAAAATACTTAAGATCATTTAAAGCATGAAACTCCAAGTGACAAGTTGTCTGTTCAAGTAAGGACTTAAAGCTCTCTTTTGCCTTATCCAATGACTGAGGGCGAACATAGACACTTACTTTTTTGGCACCATCAAGAACTGCCTGCGTCACAATAGCTTTAGCCGCACCACCAGCACCCAAAATCATCAGATGGGCATCTTTAGAGCTAAAGTTCTTTAGACTAGCAAAAAAGCCAAAACCGTCCGTATTATGACCAATCAAACGCCCATCACGATTAACAACTGTATTGACAGCACCAATCAGTTGAGCTGCAGGACTAATTTCATCCAAAAAAGGAATAACTGCTTCCTTATATGGCATGGACAAATTGATACCGAACATGTCGTAACGTCTAATATTTTCAACTGTCTCGGCTAGGTCTGATTCCGGAATCTCCCAGGCCACATAAACACCATTAATTTGTGTCTTCTCAAAGGCCGAATTATGAATGAATGGCGAAATCGAATGCTTGATTGGATTGGCGACAACAGCTGCTAGGCGTGTGTGTCCATCAATCTGCATCCAAAACCTCCCTGATTCTGCGCATATCTGCTAAACTAATTTGTCCTGGAGCACTGGCATTATCAAGACTGGCAAAGGTCCATGATGACCCTATCAAGTCGCCCGCAAAACGTGACAAACGACCTAGTTTCCCCATTGACATGGTCACAAACTCCTGCTCAGGATTAAAGGCCTTAAAGCCACGTGTGAAGTTCATAAGGTCGAGAACATCCTGCTCATTCTTAGGCATAACTGCCACCTTAACCACTCGTGGTGTCAAGTTTGCCATCTCAGAGAAAAGTTCCATGAGGTTTTCAGGTGTCTCCTCAAAGTTATGATAAGACAAAACCAAGTTTGAAAATTCGAGCATTTGATCAAAGACAGCCTTACGTGTGAAATACTCAAAATCAATATAATCTGGCGAATAAATCGCAGCTACATCCTTAATCAGTGCGACATATTCCGCATCCGTTAACTCAAGCCTACCACCCTCACGCATTGTACGGATGGTAAAGATAATCTCAAAGCCTGCGAATTTCTCGAAAATAGCCGGAGCAACCGTTAAGATACTATCCTTATCTAAAAAATCTGCACGCCATTCAATAATGTCTGCCCCCTCAAAACGAGACAGTTCAAGCGCTTGTGCCTCCTCTAAACTAGTTGGCATAATCGGAACTACAATTTTCATTTATTTACCTTTATTGTGTATACTTTCAAATAATTTGATGTTGGATCATTAGGATTGACGGTAAAATCCGCTGGTAATTGTTGCAGGTTAACGAAGTCCGCTGAAACATCTCCCAAGCCCTTACGTAGTTGTTTCTTAAACTGTTGCACTGTCATATTAGCAGCATTGGTACTTGCGATGATTGTCCCATGCTCTGATAAAATATCAAGACTTTGTGCAATTAACTTGTGGTAATCCTTATTTGCTGAGAAAGTGCGTTTCTTATTTCGAGCAAAGCTTGGCGGATCGATGACGATAAGGTCATAAGATAAGCCTTTTTTCTTTGCATATTTGAAATAATCGAAGACATCCATCACGACCAAGCGATGATTTTCCATACTAAAGCCATTAGCTTCAAAATGAGCCGTCGATAATTCACGTGAACGCTTAGCCAAATCAACCGATGTCGTTTCAACCGCTCCCCCCATAGCTGCAGCCACTGAAAAAGCTGCCGTATAGGAGAACATATTCAAAACTGATTTACCCAAAGCTAGGCCATTAACTAAACCATCACGCACTTCATGCTGATCAAGGAAAATTCCCGTCATTAGCCCATCATTGAGGAAAACTTCATAAGAGACCCCATTTTCTAAAATGGTGAAGGTATCAGCCGCCTCCTGCCCAAAAAGATGGTCTGATTCGAAATCAAGACCCTTGAAGCGGATTTTCTCATAGCCTCCCAAGACCTCAGGAAAGACCGTTTGGAAAGCCTCTACAATAACATCCTTCAAGGAATAAACAAAGGCATTGTACCATGAAAAGAGGGCATAATCCCCATATAAATCAATTGTGAGTCCACCAAAATCGTCACCATCTTGGTTGAAAAGACGAAAAGCTGTCGTCAACTCATTATCATAATAGGATTGACGTTTGGCCTTAGCCCTTTCAAAAAGTCCTTGAAAATAAGTCACTGTCAATTTTTCTTTATTAGGGGACAGAAACCATCCTATCCCCTTATTTTGACTTGACAAATAGCCCGTTCCTAAAAAATCTTTGGACTGGCTATAAAGGTAAACCAACTGATTATTTTCAGTTATATTTGGAAAATCTTCTGCTAAAAGAAGCTGTTTTCCTTGTTTGATTTTTTTCTCCGCAAAGGGACTTACCGTCAATATACTCATGTTACTATTATACCAAAAAAATGCTATTATTTCTGTTTCGTAACTAGATTTTATCAATTATATGTCAAGGAATATCACACTCAATGGCAGTAAATTTTTGAGAGTCATTATCTTATTTGGTATAATGATTAAGATAATATAGAATCAAAGGAAGTATTACTTTGAAAAAAATTAATGAAGCCTTTTGGAAAGGAGTTTCATCAAGACTTGGATTTATCCTCTTGTTACTCTTCTTTTACTGGCTAAAAACCATATTCGCTTATTACGTCAACATTAATCTTGAGTTGGAAAGCAGATATCAGGTTATGCTTTCGCTGATTAACCCTATTCCACTAGGATTAATGCTTCTAGGTTTAGGACTATACTTCAAGAAACGACGTTTCTTTTATAGTATTACCATTGCTATCTATGTCATCCTTAACCTCTTACTTATTGCTAATGTGATTTACTTTGGAGAGTTTACAGACTTCATCACTGTAAATACCATCCTAGCAAGTTCTAGTTCGGCAGCAGGACTAGGAGACTCCGCCAAGAACCTTCTTGAGCCAAGCTATCTCTTCTACCTGATTGATGTACCTTTCTTCATCTATGCTGGTTTCAGGAAGAAGCTTAAGATGGACAGCAAGCCATTTAACAAACGAGCTAGTTTTGCCGTCACTGCACTATCGACACTCCTTCTCTCAGTTAACCTCTTCTTAGCGGAAGTTAACCGTGGCGAGTTGTTGACACGTGGTTTCTCAAATAACTATATTGTTCGTGCTATGGGGATTCCCTTCTTCACAGCCTATTCTGGTAACTTAACTTATCAGGCCTCACAGGCTCGTTCATCTGCAACAGCTGAGGATATGAAAAAGGTTGAAGCTTACGTTAAAGAGCACTATGCAGCACCTGATCCTAAGTATTATGGAATTGCTAAAGGAAGAAACGTCATCGTTATTCACCTGGAAAGCTTCCAACAGTTCCTCATTGATTACAAGCTCAAAGTAGACGGTCAAGACTATGAGGTTACACCATTCATCAATTCCATTTACCACTCAAACGAAACCCTAGCCTTTTCAAACTTCTTCCACCAAGTTAAATCAGGGAAAACTTCTGATGCTGAAACCTTGATGGAAACGTCTCTCTTTGGACTAAGCACAGGCTCATACATGGTAAACTATGGTGGTACCAATACAGCCTATGCTGCACCATCTATCCTAGCTCAAACAGGTGGCTATACGTCAGCTGTTTTCCACGGAAACACTGGATCCTTCTGGAATCGTAATAACACCTATAAACAATGGGGGTATAATTACTTCTTTGACTCATCAGCCTTCACTGAAAAAACTGATGAAAACTCATTCCAGTATGGTCTAAATGACAAGTACATGTTCCCAGATTCCATCAAATATCTGGAACAAATGCAACAACCTTTCTACGTTAAATACCTTACAGTATCTAACCACTACCCATACACTTCACTCTCAGGCGATGAAAAGGAACAAGGTTTCCCACTCGCTGAAACAAAAGATGAGACAGTCAACGGATATTTTGCAACAGCTAACTATCTTGACTCAGCAATCAAAGACTTCTTTGATTACCTTAAGGAAACCGGTCTTTACGACAACTCGATTATTGTCATGTACGGTGACCACTATGGTATCTCTGATACACGAAGCAGCAATCTTGCTGAACTTCTCGGTAAGAACCCTGAAACTTGGTCAAACTATGATAAGGCCATGCTTCAACGTGTTCCTTACATGATTCATATTCCAGGATATACTGGTGGTGGCATCTCTAACACCTTTGGCGGTGAGGTCGATGCCCTTCCAACTCTCCTTCACATTCTTGGTGTTGACACTAGCTCTTATATCCAGATGGGACAAGACCTCCTATCTCCTGATAATAAGCAAACCGTCGCATTTAGGACCTCAGGTCAATATGTTACTCCTCAATACACCAGCTACTCTGGTCGACTCTATAACACTCAAACAGGGGAAGAAATTACCAACCCTGATGAAACGACTAAAAAGGATAACGAAGCCATTCGTAAGGCAGTAGCCACTCAGCTTTCAATGAGTGACGCTGTTCAAACAGGTGACCTCCTTCGTTTCTATACACCAAATGGTTTGAAACCTGTTGATTCCAGCACGATTTCCTACACGAAACAGATGGATCAACTGAAACAGATTAACAAAAAGATGAAAGATAAATCAACTAGCCTCTACAAGCAAAAAGGCAATAAATCAACAGCTGATCTATTCAAGACCCCATCTTACAAGGAGCTACATCCTGTAGAATCCGAATCAAGCTCTAGCTCAAGTTCGGGTGAATCAGAGCCAAGCAGTTCTTCAACGGAACAACAATAACCCCTAAAGGCAGTCCTCTATGGACTGCTTTTTTAGATTAAACAAGTTTCAAAACCACTTGGCTGAAAAATTGTAATTCTCTTCTCACTAGTTACTCTCAAACATATTTCTTGCTAGTTTGCTATAAGCGTGATTAAATAGGATTTGTAAGAAAACTAATAAAGGAGAACCGATATGAATCCAATGGAATTATTTAACCAAGTAAAAGAAATGATCGAAAAGAAAGATTTCGAAGCTGCTAAAAAGTTTGTCGATGAAAACAAAGATGATTTGGGCGAGTACTTCGACCAAGCTAAATCTCTTGTTTCAGGTAACGAAATGGTCAGTGGAGCTTTAGACAAGATTAAAGGCCTATTCTAAGACGAAATCCCCGCAATCAATAGGATTGCGGGGGCTTTTTATGTCTAGAAGTCCTATTTAGAGACGGTGCCTAGCTTAGTCAAAAGTTCTTTAGAACAAGCAAAAAAAGAGATTCCCTAAGGAACCTCTTTTTATTCTATATGACTATAGAATTATTTTTTCAAGTTGTAGAATGATTTCAAACCACGGTATTCTGTTAGTGCGATTTTAAATGCGTATATAATAGGAAGAAAACCTATTAAATAAGGATATATGCGTGTACGGTATAGATGATAAAATGCACATAAAGTTACTAAAGTTTACACTTATTGCCCCTTATTTGCCCCTTTTTCAAATACACAAAAAAGGCTAGGATAACCCTAGCTTTTTATCGTTCCCAGATTACATCGTCTTTCTGCGATTAATTCCTCTAGCTCATTCAAGTCCGTAACCGAAGCGTGGTTACGGATGAAGCTGCGAGCTGATGACCGCTTTGATAAGTAGTTGCGATACTCTCTATTGTTTTTGTTCCACTTCTTAGTGGCCTTTTGTTGTGCGTCCATTACGCCACCTCTCTTTGAGTCAGCCTATAAAGTCAATCAATTCTTCAAAAGGAACTTCGTCGAAATCTTCGTAATCTGTGAAGTCTTTCATGTACTCTTGTAAGTCGTTGAGGACTTTTTACTCAGTAACTTCTTCTTCTCCGTCATAAGCCATTTTGTACTCTTTTACAAGTTGGTTGATTTGTTCTTGAGTTAATGCCATTTTATTTTACCTTGAGAACTTCTTTTGTTCTCCCTTTCCTTATCTTCATTTATATTATAGTACATATACTATATGTTGTCAACACTTTTGGTAAAGATATTTAGTTTTTTTGCAAAATAAAAAACCGCCCATAAAAGGGCGGCGTCTACCTATGAAGGCTATTCTCAAAACCAATACTATTATACCACAAAAAAAATAAAAACCCCTGCTCAGAGCGTATCTGTCCATAGTGGATGCAGGGGGATTGTCGTTCATAGATACATTATAACACAAAAAAAAAGCCCCAGCATAACGCTGAGGCTTCGACCACTACCACCATGATGTCCGAACTGTGGTCTGTCGGGAGGTGATATACTCCTTTTCGTTTTTTAGTTTTCGTGGTTCTTTTATTTAATTATACACCAGTTTGACCTTGTGTTGCTTGTGCACGTTCTTCAATCGCTTTAACCACTGATGCGCTAGCTTCACTGATTGCTTTAGATACTGCTGCCGTGTCGTTTGATTGGCTATTCAAGAAACGGTCAAAATCAGCGTCTGGCAAGGTCAAGTGTTTAGCTCCCGCCGAACGTAGGGCATCTACTGTACCCATTGAGCCGATACCGAATACACGACCATTAACCACACCAACATAACCTTGAGAACCGCTTTCGCTACGTACTACATAATCCATATTTTCTTCTTCCTCTTTCTGATTTACTAAACTGTCACCGTCATTGATGATAACAACATTTTTATCCAACCCGCCAGCTAGACCAGTGCTTGTAAACTGCCACCAGCGTGTGTGTCCCATGTTTGGATACACGCCCCAATAAGGCTCTGGGCGTACCTCATAGTCTGGGTAGGCTGCAATCCATAGACTATTAGGATAACGTGCAGTAATCTGATCTACATACACGTTCGCTAGTGTATATGGTTTGTAACTGTAATAGATTGGCTCAAAGCCGTTCGCCTTACATACATCCATAAACGCCAATACTGCATTAGTATTCGCTTGTTTATCACCGCTAGCGCCGTCTTCATAATCACAAACCAAATAACGAGGGTGTGATGGCAAGTTAGCGATAAAATAGTTAGCTTCAGCTTGTGCTGCCGCCACATCACCACCAAAACGGGCAAAGTGGTAGTAACCAATACAATTACTAGTGTTAGTTTGTTGAGCGGCTACTGGACTAACCCAGCCCACGCCCTCGGTTACTTTGATAACCGTGTTATTCGTACCACTAGCATTGCAGATACTAGTCAGGTCGCCCGGTTGGTAAGCTGATACGTCGATAAAGTAATTATCCTGTGCCATGCCGTCAAACGGCAATTCAAACCAACCGACCATTTGTTGACTTGGTGCACTCCAATCGATATAACTGAAATTACCAGCACTATCGAGGTTACGGGTTACCTTACGAGTCCAACCGCCATTATAAAGAGCGTCACCGTTACCGTCGATATTCTGCTCGATTGTAGTAACTGTGCCGTCTGGGTTTTCTGCGACCACAAAACCGATATGCCCGAATTGATGGTATGGCAAGCAGTTAGTTACCCACACACTCCCTACTGGTGGATTGTTTGCACCGTCGAAACGTGTGACTTTAAGCCCTTGACTTTCTGCTCTACTTAATCCATCAATCGCATTTAAGTAGCTGAAATCAAGATTAAATAAACCCGCATACTGTAAAACGTAGTCAATCAAGCTGATACACTGACCACCATGAGGGTTAGTGGGAACAGTGACACGTTGATTGACTAGGCTCTCAAGCGTGTTTAATAACTGTGTTTTTGATGTCATAGATATCCTTTCTCATAATTATTTTTGAATAGATTGTTTAATCTCCGAGATAGTTCTTTCCAACTCTTCGACCTTCTTCTTCAACTCTTCAATTTCGCTTGTTGGTAATTGGGATTTCGTAACCAATGGGTCTTCCGCCCATTGGTTTTGCTCTACAACATGTTGAAAAAAGTTCTTATAACTCGGAAATAACCCATACGCTTGGCTGATAGACAACGATGAAGATTGTTTATCTTTAATTTCACCAATATCATGACCAATATATTCTATTACATCTTTTAAATTACTCATAAGCCCACCTCATTAGAGGGTGTTTTTAGCTGTTGTATATACTGCTGCCAAATCTTCAGTTTCAATATCTGTGATACGATTACCAAATTCTGTAAGTTTAGTAATAATACCAGAATCAACATTACCACCAGCAGCGGCAATCTTATCAGCAAGCTCTTTAAGCGTATCAAGCTCTTCAGGAGCCCCACCAATAAGGTCAGTTTTAGCTTGCGTGATTGCTTGTGTCAAGCGTTCTTCAGTCACACCTTCCGAACCCTTATCAGCCTTGCCTGCTAAGGTTGTTTTGATTTCTTTGATATCGGCACCCACAGCTTGGGCAAAATCATGTAATTTACTCATTTATTTATCCTTTCAAATTTTAGCCAGATTATAGATGTTTACGAGGTCTTCCGTGGTATCACCGCCACCGGCAATGTACCCAGAATCTCGTAATTCATCCGCTAGTAGTTTTAGTTTAGGGTCTTTTTTTGATGGGATAGCACCGTCAATATTTAGTGAGCTCTTAACTTTAACCTTGAAATTGTTTGATGGGAAGATATGCCCATCCAGTTTAATTTCAAGGTAGTAAGTGCCAGTAGCTACTACACTGCCCATTGAGAATGAGAAACGACCGTTTTCAACGGTAACATCTTGATAAAGTGCCACCACTTCATCGTTGGAAAGCGTTAGCTTACCAGTGCCGGACAGCTCCATGCGTTTACCATCGTAACCCAAAATTTCAAAACCAAAGACGGAAGTGGTGTCCCCTGATTTTAGGATATCACCGCCTTCGATTTGGTTGATAGAGGTCATGAGCTTAGCCATAACTAGTCCTCACGAGGTTGATGGTAGTTCAATGCACGTTCACTGTCTGCCACACCCTTTGTAGTTGGGTCAGTTACGATTCCAAGGATAACCAAGATCACAACGAAAGTATTTACACCCTCTTGGATATTACTAGGGATAGTAAGTCCAAATTGTTGCAACATCAAGAACACCGCTGAAATAAGTGCTACTAGAGTTGTTTTGTTTTGCAAGCGTAATTTAAAATTAATCATTTTCATTGTCCTTTCTTTCTTCTTCGATTGAAGTTAAATTAAATTTGTCTTTGTCAATGTTTCGTTTAATGTACTTATCAAAGTACGGAATTTCTACTCCTAGAGCAGATAAGCTAGCTAGAATACTAGATCCATAAGCTGCAATCATAGCCATGATAAAGGCATCTAACATCCCGCCTAAATTCATGAAATTAGCGAACGGATAGAAGATGGCTACAAAGATAATCATAGCAGTATGACTGACAAGCCCTTTTCTGAATTTAGAGCTTGAAAACTCATGATAAGCCCACGCCCTGGATACTCCCACCACGATATCACTAGCAATGATAATCATTAGTAGGAACACCCATAAATGGTCATCTATCCCATGCTCGTAGAAGTTCCGTACAACATCCAAAATCCCCCAAATTCCATCTGGCTTGTTCAATATTCCCCCTTCTACTCAAATTTCAAACCACGGAAGGATGATGGTTGATTTGGCGTGTTTTTAACTGAAATCTTGTAGAGACCAACATCCAACCGTGCGCCATCATCCAAGTTAGCACCGTTGCTACTTACAGACACGTTCTCCCCGAAGTATTTAACTACAACTGGTTTATTGACATAAACCAAAACTTCAAACATGGTCTTTTGAGCCCCATTAAAGTGACCCTCTAAGTCAAACCCATCTACCTTTGAAGGTAAGAATTTAACCTCTTTTTCAACATCAGATAAATAATCCGAATAGTTCAAGTCTGAGACAACACGATTATTCTGGTAGCCGATCTTATCACCGACAACGACTTCCTCGACACGATGAATCAACTGACTAGCTAGAAATTCTGCCGATTTTTGATGACCTAAATCACCAAAATGACACATATCAGGAATAAGAGCCTTAACACTATACTCTGAGTTATTCAGAATGTTTCTAGTTCCAGCGTTGTAGTCAATGAATGGAATACCTAGTTCTTTCGCCAAATCTCTCTTGAGAGTATCAGCGATACTGTTAATCTTTGAGCCAAAACGCTTGTAGTTTTCAAATTGGGCTTGTGTCGACATTAGAATTGGTTTAATTCCTTTTGATTTCAAACGTTTAACAATGTCGATGTGGTTCTCTTCGAAAGGTTGAATGTTGTCCTTCTGGTAAACACTGTCATTAATTCCCATTGAGATAATAGCATAGTCGATTTTTTCGGTGATTGGAGCTAAGACAGCATCCAAGTTATCTTTTAACCAAGCAATTGTTTTTCCAGAGAAGCCCCGATTATAGAATTTGTGGTTATAGTCATACCCTTTTTGACCGTTAATAATACCGTTTAAAATCTCGGTATAAGTGTTTGGTTTTGGTGTCAAACTTTCAAGAACATTTCCTGAATAACCAGATGTTCTGTACCCATCCGTCGTTGAGTCACCTAGCGTTACGATAACTGTCCGCTTGGTTTGTAAGTCAACTTTCAACCGTTCAAGTGTGATGTCTTGTTTGCGTTGAGTTTCTTGGTTGACAAGAAAAATATTGCTATTGCTAGAAATATGCCTAATTTCATTTTGGTATATTTCGGCCACTTTGATTAGTGAAGCTGCTTTAGAAATATCTTTCTTCTTGTGACTGTCGTAACTATCCATGTCCGCTACTTGAAACTTTTTGTTTTCTCTATCAAAGAGTAACAATTTCCCAGAGTAGTTCGGTAAGGTAATTTCAAAATCTTCAATGCCGTTAATGTAATAATTTTGAAAAGAGACAATGATGTCGCCTTTTCTTTGACCTCTGACAGTATTTGTTTTGGCGTCATATGTGATTTCCCCTTGGATAACTGTCCCCCAGTCGGCATTCACGTAGTCTAAGCGTTCACCGACTTTGAGCCCCACCGTCTTAACAAATGGAGAGGATTGTGGGTGAACCAATGCTCCATTAAATAGGATTGCTAAGATGGTTTCACGATTACCAATGTTTTGAATGTCGTTTAATGTTTTGACATATAACGAGTTCGTCTCGTCGTTGTAAATAACGTACTGCGACAAACCCGTTTTTGGCAGCGGAGCTGTTAAGGTACCTCTGGCGTTGGCTTTACGCTTCCCGACCTGAAACCAGCTGCCACCGCTTAACTCTACTTGAGAATTAGTGACGTCAATTAATAGGCGACCAGCAATCATCAACCCAAACCCCATGCGTTCATCAAGTTTGGTGTCTGTTACTGCTCCATCAACGATGTTAGATGTTGCAACGGCATTGTTCCCAACCACTGCCACCTTGCCGCCTGAAATTTGCTCTCTTGCATCTTGCGCAAGGTTTGACCACGTTATTTGGCCGGTACCGTTCTTGTCAACCTTGGCATCATTGTTCCGTTCCCCTAGTTGTTGACTTGATTGGGCGGTTGTTTGGATATCTTGGAGACGTTGGTTTAGAGTTTCGTATTCTCCACGAGCTTTGGCAACTTCCATGTTGGCGTTACCGTTGGCAGTGCCGTCAGCGTATGTCGTTTCAATGGCCTTTGCGATGGCCTCTCGAACATCTGCCCCCCTAGTTTTCTTTCGGATAGCTCTTGCCAAAATGTTGATGTTCTTGGTGTTTTCCAAAGGCGTCACGTCATCGTATAGATTTAAGCGCCCTTCTGCTTCATTCTGTGGCATTAGTTACCTCCTTCTTTTAATTCATTTTGCAATCGTGTGATTTCGGCTTCTACATCCTTAATCGTCCTAGTACGTTCTTGTTCATCCATGTTGAATGAAGTTAACTGATTGTCGTAATTAGCTTTAGCTGCGAGATAATCAGCGAACGCTTTATCATACGCAGTCAATTCACCTTGCGTAGCGTCTGGTTTAGGTGGGTTTGGCGCCGTAGGTGCTATCGGCTCTGTGGCAGGTCTGTTCTTAAGCGATGTAAGCTGACTTTGTAGAGCCTTCAAACGTTTAGCCTTATCAGTAGTTGAAGTGTTCTGTTTGACACGCTCGATAGAGTTTTCGGCCTCTTGTAATTGCAATTGATAGGCTGCAAGTGATTGAGATTGTGAACCAATAGTCAATTCGACTGATTGTGGGGTCAGTATATCAATTTTTTTCTCCAAAATTTGCAAAGTTTCAATGCCGGAAAGAGGCGCATTGATAATTGGGTGCTTGTTCCCAATCTCAAACTTATCGTATCGGTCATCAACCAAATAGCGCTCAACTGCTGAAATCGTCCATTTTGCGAGGGCGATTTTTTGGTTTCTCAAATACTGCTTACCACGAGCCAATAGGACACTAGGGTTGTCAATTTCCGTCCAGATTACGGGTTTACGGATGATGCCAAACTCCTTGACAAGTTCCTTATCTTCAAGATACAAACTATGGTTATTGACATTCCAAATGGTAATCTGTTCCCTTGTAACATCGGGGCTTTGGTCTTCGTCTGGGTGGTCTTTTTGAATATCTGCACCGACTGGCATAATTTGAGTAGCAAGTCCGTCAAAATCAAGTAAACGACTAGCAGACTTGATGTTTTTACCAATTTGAATCGGTGACTTCTTGACCTCACCAATGTCTTTCGTCCAATCTAAATGCAGCGTGGCGTTCCGCTCGCTAACTCTTAAATACCCGCCGATATTGTTAATGATACGCTCTCGGACACAATCCCAACTAGATTCATAGCCGATGTACCGATAAGGCTTATCTGTTCTACTATTAACAGTCACGCTATTTAAAATGTAGCGCTTATAGTCTTCAACTTGACTGTTTGCGACTTTCACCATCTCTTGCAAATACTGAGCAGCGCCACGGTTTGGCAATTTCTGGAACCATTGTGATGAATCGTGAAGGAACGAGAGGAAATCTTCACACGTTACCTTCTGAGCGAACCCATCCGTGGTCATTTCGTTAGTAGTTGTCAACACTCGTCCGACAAATTCAATAGTATCATCATATAGGTTAACCACTTCAACAATGGACTTAAACGGCACCATTTTATTGTACATTGGGTGTGTGAATGGAATTGCAAACGTAAATTCATGAATGGTATTTAATGCTTGAGTAATCTCACCAGCGATGATTTTTCCACCTTTTGCACTATAAGGGTTGTGGATCGTCTTCCGTCCCGCAGTAGTGCGAAGGAGCTTATCCCCACGTCTATCATGAATGCTAGGCCACCAATAAACTGCATAGCCACCCTTTTTCCGAGTTTTCTTTGGAGGGTCTGGTACGACAATTGTTCTGGCGGCAAGACCAACCAAGTCGCCATCACCACGGTAGAAATAAATGTGAGTGAAATACTCGCCTGCATCGTAATTGTGGTCAGAAACATTAATAGTACAGTACCAATTACCGCCCCACTCTACGCCACGATACCAAAATATATCATCTCTATCTGTGACCGTTTTCCACTCTTCTGAATAATATTCTTTTCTGCTCCAAGTCGGGAAGAACATCCCTTTAAATCCACCGTCAACACTGGCGCCAGACACTTTTATGGAGTACCCAGTGTGGCTAACGTTGAATATTTCAATTGTTCCAGTAGCTGTCATGCCATCACCTCGTTGTTAAAGTGCATGGCGACCGTGCCATTTCCTTTAGTTTTGAAATAGTTGATACCTTGATACAAAGTCAATGTAAACTCCCTATTTTCGCCACGCTTTAGATTGTAAATTACACCGTCTTCATCGGTAAGCGTGATATTTTCATCGCAATAAACGACTGGGCTAATAGCTGTATCGCCAGAATTAACGAAGTAAATTGTTTTTTCTGCGTTCTTATACCCCAACTGCCATTTAGTCCATGTTGAATCATCACTTTCAAAATCGAAGGTGTCCCAAACATCGTCAAAGTATTCGTTCTCATGAAATGCAAACGGATAGCACTTAAATACAATCGTAGCAACCAAATTCTTTTTAATCGGATCATCGGCCACCTTAATACTCTTGATCTTGCCCATCCAGTAATAGCGTCTGTCATGGGTATCGAATAATTTCTGTTCTGTCTTAGTTACCATCCGAGACTTAATCTCACGTTCTGCGGCCTTACGCCCTTCATATTCCGTGAATGGTAGCTTAAATTCATAAGTAATTTCTCTAGGCTTAAACACACGCTCCCCCAAAATACTAGAAAAGTCGAGTTCCCCTTGCATGAAGGGGATAGACTCAACGATTTCCTTCTCTTCTGGCGTTGGTGCTTCACGTTTCTGCAAGTACCACCCAGAGTCCCGACTGTTAAAATCGCCGAACGTGATATATTCTTTAATTTTAGTAATCATAATCTGTGTCGTCCTTTCAGTGTTTTAATCGTATCAATGGCACTGTTGAAGTTATTAACTGTACCACCGACCAATGCACCGGTATCAAGTACCATGTTTTGGCCTTGTGCGATTTGTTCTCTAACATCTGCTAGAGCATCAATCACATCATTAAGTAAGCCCGCTGAGTGTGCAGCATACGCTTCTTGACGTGCTGAGATAGTTGCATCTGGGGTTTTATCTCGCAAGACTTCCATCTTAAGCTGACTAGCCATGTTTGAAGTGGCACCAGTGAGCATTGCATTAGCTCGAACATTGAAGCCGTTGACTTGGTCACGGATGTAGTCAAGACTATTAGCTACCTCTGGAGCTGATTCGTCGATACCTCGTGCAATACCAAGACCGATATACCAACCAACTTGGTCACGGAAAAGGTGTGAAGGTGAGTGGATTTTGGCTTTAGCTTGTGCAGCTCGTTCCGCTTGTGCGACTAGGGCGTTTGCTGCTGCTGTAACTGCTCCAAGAGCTGACATCAGACCAGCGGCAAGACCTTGACCCATGTAAGCACCCGCTGAGAAGAAAGCACCATAACCGGCTCTTGCTGCGGCTGCTGCTTGGTTAACCGCTGCTTGCGTAACTGCGACTAATTGTTGTCCGCTCGCTTGCATGGCTGATACCATTTGAGCACCACCGGCACGAATAGCGGCAACCACTTGATTCATGCCGTTTCTAACCGCTGAGACGATTTGATTCATGAAGGCTTGCGTACTAGCAACCATTTGCATACCGCTAGAACGTAGAGCCGCCGTCATTTGCATAGCTCCAGACGTTACCGCTTGAACTGCTGACATCATGCCTGCACTTACTGCCATACCTAGCGACATCATTGTTGCTTGCAATGTCATTGCTGCTGCTCCGGCTGTAGCAAATACACTAGCAAGCATCATGACTTGAGCACTTACCATAGCAAGCCCTGCTCCTGCCATTTGGGCTGAGCTAGCAAGCATAGCAAGCTGACTAGATACCATAGTCGCCATCATGGAAACCATGCTGAAACCAGTCTGAGCGGTCATGAGTTGAGCACCAAACATGGTAACTGCTGAACCTGCCATCATAAGCTGTGATGTCAGTTGCATCAATGATGTAGCGAACATCATGAATTGACTGTTAAGCATCATTAGTGAAGTACCAATCATAGTGAATTGAGTACCTACAAGAGTTAAGCTAGTACCTAGCATAGTTGAGCTAGTAGCCATCATGGTCATGCTCGTAGTGATCATAGTTAACTGAGTAGCTAACATCGTTAAGCTAGTAGTTAACATAGTCATGCTTGAGCTGATAGAAGTCATGCTAGCAGTCAACGTCATTGAAACTGTACTGAACTGAGTTAATCCAGTCGCTGCCACCATCAAAGCTGGTGCTAGTGTCATGATTTGTGTTCTAAACGCTGTGATAGGGGCTACAATAGCCGTTAAACCAGCTAGCGATTGACTAGCTTGACTAGAGAACGTGCTGAACGCTGTTCCTGCTGTAGTGAGTAGTGATTGTAAGTTAGTGAATGATGATTGAATGCTTGTAATCGTGCTGGAGAATGATGTCAGACCAGATACAGCACTAGATGCTGAACTAGACACCTTGCTCATACCATCTCCAAGCTTAGTCATACCAGTACCAGCTTGAGCAAGCCCTGCTGAGTTGTTACCGATAGACCCAACACCTTTGGCCACTGCTGCAAGAGATGCAGCCATGTCTCCTAAGTTTGTGTTGGTAATCTTAACCACACCATTAGCGAGCTGATTGAATCCAGACCCTGCCTTTTGTGCTGCGGTACCGATTGAGTTGAACACGTTAGCTAGGCTATTCAATACACTACTGATTGCACTACCTGCTGATGTAATCACGCTTGAAATTCCTTCAAACGCTGACTTGATGCCGTTTCCGATACCTTGAGCCGCTGTGCTGATTGACGTTCCGACTGACTGCACTACGCTGGCTATGCCTTGCAAGGCTGCTCCGATAGCTGAACCAGTAGCACTAATAATGCTTGCCACACCACTTAGAGCCGTACTAATAGCCGCACCAATACCCATTGCAGCCGTAGCGATTGCCATTCCTGCCGCTGACACAACCGATGCAATGCCACTAAATGCAGCACTGATCACACCCCCAATGGCCGTTATGATAGGCACTATTTGAGTGATTGCTGTTACAATCGCTGAAATGATTTGGCTGATGATAGGTGCAAGTGTTTGAACGACTGTAACGATTGCAGAAATCACTTGACTAATGACCGGTGCCATTGTCTGAACGACTGTCACAATCCCTTGAATCAAGGTCATAATAACTGGGGCCGTTGCTTGAATAGCTTGGACAATCACTTGTAAGACCATTGCAATTTGTGGTCCGAATTGCCCGATTACTTGAGCAACTTGAACGATGCAATTTGAAACAACCGGAGCGATTGCCACGATAGCGTTAGCAATGATTTGAGCTACTGCCGTAATTGTGTTACTGATAATTTGGGCAATCGGAGTTACTGCTGTAACTATCTGGCTAATCGCTGAGCCTAGGGCGGTAGCCAGTCCACTAAAAGCGTCAATGATGGCTGGCAACGTCCCTAAAATAGACGTCCAAGCATTCCCAAACGCTGTAATTACTGGGGCTGCATTGCCTAGAGCAGTTCCTACCGCTTCAACCAATGGTGAAAGTTTGGCTAGCCCTGGCGCAGCTTCACCGACTGCCTTGACGACAATTCCAAAAGCAGTCCCGAACGCTTCAATTACCGTTGCCATCGCACCACCAATGGCCCCTACAACAGTGCTGATTGCACCACCTAAAGCGCCAAGGATTTGTGAAACGCCTTGGGATTGAGTAGCGAGCAAAGCAAGTGAAGCAACTACGATAGCAATAGCGGTACCAATTCCGACCGCTGCGATTGCAGCCGAAGTTCCTAAACCTGCCAATGTTGAAAAACTTACGCCTTTCAGACCTTGCAAAGCTGCTTTAAGCCCTTGTCCAAAACCTTTAAAAGCAGTTGATAGTCCTGTTCCGATACCTTTTGCAGCCGTTGAAATGCTAGTTCCTGTTGATTTAATGACATTAGCCATTCCACTAAATAGCTGAGTAATCGTCGATTTAGAACGTCTAGCACTGTTGGCAGCTTGCTCTGTTCCTTCTGCAGCGTCCTCTCCGAATTTCTTGAATGGGTTTAGACTCTTGATGAAGTCTAACCCTTTCAATGCAACGCCTACCGCTGAAATCCCAGCTTTGGCAGTCATGAAACCTGCTACCATTGCCAAAATACCGCTAGTGATACCGTTTAAGATGCCCGGTGGTATTGCACTAATGAACCTAGATATTGCTGAAATTCCTTGAGAAATCCAGTTAACAAGCGTTCCGATAGCTGATGCAATCCCAGATATGATAGATTGCATCTCTGAGCTGCCTAAAACCTCGCCTAGTGACGAACCGAGGGTTTTAAGTGCGTTCCAAGTATCTTGCACTGCTGCCTTAAACGATTGAAACGCTCCAGTATCAGCAAACGAGCTGATGAAGCTTCTAACTGATGTCGTGGCAATATTCAAGGCTTGTGAAATACCGTTAGCAATGTCCCCAAATACTGAGCCAATGCCCTGCATAAGCTTGTTCCCGTCAATCTTGCTAAATAGTTGCTTGATTGAACTTGAAATGTAAGTAAAAGTCGC
The DNA here is from genome assembly GCF_000785515.1 of Streptococcus salivarius. Classification (NCBI taxonomy): domain Bacteria; kingdom Bacillati; phylum Bacillota; class Bacilli; order Lactobacillales; family Streptococcaceae; genus Streptococcus; species Streptococcus salivarius. The sequence continues at coordinate 700,367 of NZ_CP009913.1, read as the reverse complement.
ACCTAGATTTTTCAAGGCTCCTGTATTTGAGAAACCCTTCCAAAGTGAAGACAAACCACTGCCAATCTTGTCGGCAATAGCGTTGAAATCCATTCTTTCAATAGCATCAGTTAGCCCGACAACTGCCTTGATACCAATCTGATTGAGTTTTTCAAACTGTGGCATCAGCTTAATACCGATAGACTCTTTCATACTATCGATAGCTTGGTCAACAGTCTTGAACTCCGTGGCCATCTTACTGAATACTGGGTTGTTACCAGCTCTTGTGATAGCGTCAAAGAAGTCCTCGGTCTTAATCTTGCCGTCTTGGACAGCTCTAACCATTTCATCGGTACTCATGCCCATTTCCTTGGCTACTGCTGCGATACCGGCGGGCGTTTGTTCCATCATGAGCTTGAAGTCTTGCCACTGAACTTTTGGCTTAGCGGCCATTTGGGTCGCTTGTTGGCTCAAGGTCTTCATGGCTTGTTGTGGATCCAAGGCTGCTGCTGCAAGACCGCCAAAGCCTTTAACGAGCTCGGTTGTGTTCTTCGTTCCGACGGCTGCTAACTGTGAGTAAGTAGAAGCCATATCGGACGCTGAATAGATAGTTTTAGTGGCAAAATCTTGCAACTCGCCTTTTACTTGCTGAATTTGAGCGGTAGGCATCCCAATCTGTTCCATGTTTCCATCGAACATTTTCCAAGCCTTTGTTGCACTGTTAAGCTCACCGACCATGGATTTGATACCACCACCAAGAGCACTGAGACCACCCATAACGGCACCACCGATAAGGTTAGCACCCAATACAGATTTAAAGACCGAACCGACCTTGCCGGCTGAGCCTTTCAAGCCCTCTAACGCCCCTTTGATACGTTTAGCCCCACTTTCAGCGTCCTTTCCGTCAAACAACGCCTTGATGGTGACTGTACCATCTGCCATAGATTACCCCTCCTTTCTAAAATTCTTCTTCGTATTCCTCTTCTTCCTCGACAATCTCGTAAGGGAGAGCATAATCTTTCTGAAGTCTACGCATTTCCTCTTTGTACTCTGCTGAGTCGCCCTTTTGTGGTTTCCATTTCCGGATTTTGATAACTTCCATGAACTTGGTGCCCTCTGGTAGCCCAGAAAGTAGAGCGTTGAATTTCTTCCAGTGAAGCTTGCCTTGGACGTCGAATAAATCAATGCCATAGGCTTGCAAGAATGACGCATAGATGTAGTCACCATCGAACCGAATATCATAAGGCGCCTGCTCTTGCTTGCCATTGCTTGCAGTAGTCTTCATAGGGTTTCCTGCCAAGTCATACTCGACATGGTTGTCCTCGACTGTTGAAAGGCTGATATGTTCTTCGAAAACCTCGTTGAACACCTCGGACATTTCCTCGACAGTGAAATCTTCCAAGTTCTCACCAGTCAAAATACGAATGCCAAAGTGTGGTTTAACAAACTCTGGGACGTCTTCATCCCTCCACATCTCAAAGAGCCGTAGAACATTATCAAACGACAGATTAAGAGGAAATTCTTCATCATCGATTACTAACTTGTCTGTTAGTTTTCGTGATAGATCTAGCATGATTACTCAGCCAAATATTTATCGAAGGCTGCCTTTGAGTTTTGATTCTCAAATTCAGAACGAATGCCGGTAATAGTTTCAATCAGATAGAACATGGCAATATTTGTTGATTCACCCGAAAACGCATAGACAAGATTAAATGCTTCTTCATTGTCAAAGATTTGTGTAAAACCTTCTTTCACAAACTCCGTTGCCGCATCAATTGCAGCCTTGTTGTCTGTACCTTGGATCGCTAGGCTCCTAGCTTCCAATTCTTTCCCGACTTCTTCCATGCGCTTTATATTGCTATCTGACATCGGGAAATTAAGTTGGAACTCACCGAAATCGACAGGGATGACATTGCTACGTTTTTTAATTACTACCATGTTGTTACTTCTCCTTTAATACGAAAAAAAGAGGGTAAGGGCTAAACCCCACCCTCTTAGTTGTCTTATCTTGTTTTATTTAATTAGTGATTACCCACCGATTCCCGGTGTACCAGTTTCTGATGAAGCACCAGAACGACTAGGTTCTGGTGACGCTGTACGTCCAGAAGTTTCTGAACCAGTGCCAGAAGCTGCGGCAGCCGCTACTGGTGTGCCACTGATGTCGTGTTTCTCTGGTGTGCGAGACCAGTTAACTTGAAACTTGATTGTTTCAAGCTCTGACGCTTCACCGTCACCGATTTCGATTTCAGAAAGTCGTGCAAGGCCTTCTTTGTAAGTTTTACCATCAGCGGTAACTTCTTTGTACCAAACGATAAGGTCGTCAGCTACGGCATCTTCCTTGTCTACAACAAAGTTTTGAGCTTTGTCAGCATAATCACGGTGGCCTTCGAATGAGCGCCCACGAGATTTTGAAGTAATAACTTTTTCTTTTGTACCATCGCCGTCAAAGTATGCCACGTCATCGTCTTCTGCGTCGTTCTCTGGTGCAGATTCTTTGATGCCCTTGGCAATCCACATATATTTGTCATCAGTTGGTGGAGTGTCTGGATGTTCTGGGTCGTAAGGTGCGATATAGTGTTTGCGAATCGCATTTTTAAATTTAGCCATTTAATTAAGGCTCCTTTCTACTTCAATAGTTGCTTGCAAGTCTAGCAAGTAAATGTAATAGTCTTGGTCATTGACATCGTTAAGGCTCGGTGTCTCAACTTTCAATGACAAGAATGTGTAAGAATTGTTTAAACTTGGTAATTCAAGACCGATTTTGGAAAGCTCAGTGTTGATTTTCCAAAGTGTTGCGTTCACTTTTTGTTGGTCTTTTGATTTAATGGCGATTTCGTAAGGCAGCGACAGAATCTGTGTGCCAGCCATATCTTCGTCTTCAACCTTGCCGCCGGGCAATGCGTATATTACCAAGTCTTCACCTTCGTTTAGGTAATCTAGTCGAGGTGTTAGTGGCAAGCCTAGACCAGCTAGAAAATCTTTTAACACCTCTGAAAAATCATTGTTATTCACTATCTAACTCCCATTGCTCTAATTGCTACTTGCCCCCACTGTTTACTGTGTTTGGCAGCAGCCTTTTTATCCCAACGCCCACCGGTGCCGGGCTTCGGTTTCTGTGCTAGCAGTCTGTCCTTATTCGCAAAGAAAAACTTACGTTGTTTCTCTGAAAAGAATAATTTAAGCCTACGATTGTAGAACCTAATTCGTGCATAAGGTGTTGACCATACCAACGTATCAACGTTAGAGTGTCCGCTACCTCGCAAGTGTCCCGACTGGACTGGTGTGTACTTGTTCATGTCCAAGAGCATTTGATTACTCATGGCAATCTGTCCACGTCTGACCGCTTCAGGACTGCATTTCTTTTCAAGCCCCTGCAAATCTACCTTGATAGTTACATCAGCACCCATCAAATCACCTCGACTTCATAACACAAGATAGTGTGCTTAAACGGATGATATTGAGGAATAATTTTACGGATGATGTAGTCTCGGTGAGTGTCATTTACTCGACCATTCAACCAACTATCATCCAACTCAATGGGTGTGTATTTCGGATAGATCATGAGGACTGAAAAATTATTCTCAGTTCGATTTTGACCACTGCCGGTGTGAGATACAGCCCTATCAAATCTAACGGGTTTAAGTGTTTTGGGCTCTTCATATGTTACTTTTCCCCAACCATCCTTCTCTCCCGCTGGTTTTTGAATCGTGACAGTATCAACTAACATGCGTTTATCTATCATAGCCCACCGCCTTACAACCAAATCCAGCCAATGTCAGCCAGTTTAGAGCGTCAAGGGATAGATTGTACTTCTGACCGCCGTTAGACGATTTAGAGCCGTTCTGATAGCTTACATGAGTACGTCCGACAGTCATGCTTGCCAGCGATGTCTTATCCTCGGCAGTCATAACACCGCTTGAATCAAGATAAGCGATTTGATAAGCTACCGCCTTCTTAACCGCTTGTCTTCGTGGTTCAAAATCTGTCTCAAAATCGGTGAAGTCGTAGAAGTTCTTGATATACAAATCAATAATGAGTCTTGCTCTAGCTGATAGCGTTTCAAAGTCTTTTACGTCTTCGAAACCAAGTTTTAAAAATTCTGTTTCGGTTAAATATGTCATTTAACCACCTCCTTTTCGTTATTTTAGGAGGTCTACAAGTTCCGCTTTAGTCAGCGTGGAAATGCCAGTAAGACCACGTTGCTGTGCGATAACTCGCAAATCAGCAACAGTCTTGTCTTCTAGTGTTTCAGTTACTTCTTCTTTAACGTCATTAACGGGTGCATCTTGCTCGGCGATAGTGTGACGACGCATTAGCATACCCATTAAGCACCTCCGAATTTAACGACTTTTGAATCATCGTAGAGATAAACACCGTAGTATTCATCACCAGAATAAACAGTAGTTTTCTTCAAAATGTCACGGTCATTCTCAATCATGACATCACGTTTCAAGTTGATCACGAATGCACCGTATTTAGCGTCATCGTCTGTGTCTGTTTGAAGTGAAGAAACTTTAACGAGGAAGCCTTTTCCTTCTTCAACTTTCTTAGTGCGAACGATTTGCACGCCAGCAACTTCACCGAAAGTACCAGAAACGACAACATCAGCACCAACTTCTGAACCTTTCAACCAGTTTTGACCAGCGTCAGCACGCAATTTAATAGCGTCTTTCGGATTGATAAGTGCCACATAGCGAGCGTCTTCTTCGTCTGCGAAGATTTCCAAGGCTTTGTCGATGTTCGCTACTGAAACAGGGGCTTCAGTAATGTTTTGTGTTGCAGTTTTAGCAACCTCGACGATATCGTTATCGACCTTGTTAGCAATGGCCAAAGCAATCTGATTAGTAGCTTCACCGTAAACGTTGCCGTGTCCTACAAGGGCAGCTTTATCAGTGATTTCAATAGCTTTACCAGCTTGTTTGATCTTCATTTTTGTTTCTTTAGTGCCAAGTTGGTCGATTGGGATTGATTGCCCTTCAGTAATTTCAGTGGCATCACCAGAATACGTCCATTGTGGAACTGTAAGTTCATCCCCTGGACGACCTACAAGAGTTGTCTCCACTACTGCTAGTGGTGTGAATTTGATAAGTTTAGGCAATTTAGCTGAAACCATGTCAGCCATTACCTGTGGGTTGATGACTTGTGCAGTCGTTGTTGTTCCAAGAACCATAGATTAAATCATCCTTTCAGTTGTTGATAGAGTTCTGGGTCTTTATCAAAGAGTTCTTGACGCTCATTGATACCCATACGTTTAAAATCTTCTTTAGTGAGACCGTTCTGACTAGCAGATGGATTGCCACCAGCAAAGATTTTAGGTTGTGCCGCTTGTTCCTCTTGTTTGAAAAGATAAGGACTTGTCTCTTTCAATCCCTTAATAACCTTGTCTAGTTTGGGTTTACCAGCTTCATCAAGTTCGATTTCGTCAAAATTGATGAATTTAGCAAGGTCGTCTGAATTGTGAGCGTCCACATCCTTCAATGCCAGACGAATAGCGTTCGATTTTGTAACTTGAGCAAGGTTAGCTTCATTCTCTGACTTGTAAGCGTCAAATTTAGCTTGTAAGTCCGTCAATTGTTGTTTGAGTTCCTCACTTGCTCCATCTTTGGCTTGCAAGTCGTTGAGTGCTTGGCTTTGTTGCTCAAGTTGTTGTTTAAGGCTGTCGTTTTCAGCTTGTAATTCAGATTTAGCTTGTGTTTTGGCGTTCTCAATCCCAGAACCGTACGCATTCATTAAGGAATCAATAACTGCTTTATCTGTAATACCAGCTTCAACTAACATGTCACGTTTCAAACTCATGTTTAAAACTCCTTCGTTTTACGTCCAAGGGACTGAATTTGCCTAGTTTTACGACGTTCGACAGGTCAAAAAGAAAAACCGCATCAAATTGATACGGTTTTATTAGTAGTCTGTTCCTACGAGTCAAGAATTGGATCACCATCTTTCTATAATCCATGTCTATACGTAGTATTGTTAATAATACTAGTTTACGCTTTTTAAGCGTGTTTTTTTGCCAACATATCCCGTTGTCTAATAGCTTCACGAGTTTTTGCCAGTGGGTCGTCGTGGTATCTCTCACGCTCTCTATCTCGATACAAGAATTGGTATTTATCAACATACGATTTCAAGGCTCTCTTCTGCTCTGTAAGCCTTGTTTTGTATTTTTCGGTCAATTCCTCATTGTGCATCGTTTCAGCAACGTGCAGACGCTCTTTAGAGGCTCTGATAGCTCTTTCCATAGCTCGTTGTTTGCTCTGGATGTTAGCGTTCTCGATAGCTTGTTCTTCAGTGAGATTCTTCAAGTCATCGTCAATGTCTGGCATATAGTTGACACCGGGAATGAACGGAGTCATAGTGTGCCCACAGTTTACACCTTGGCACCCTCCTGGCTTGCCGTAGCCATAATCATCAAGAGCAAATATCTTAACACCTTCTTCAGTCCTAGCTCGTCCAGTCGTGACAATCTGATTTTGTAGCGGGGCACACATTTCTCTGGCTGCTGCCTTGATGGAATAATAGAACGTATCAATACCAAGCTCTTGAGCTGGTCGCATTCGCATTTCGTTGAATGTACGTCTGGCAGTAGTCTTAATAACTGTCCTAGCGTAAGCATCAGCTCTCTGCCTTCGTCCAGCTCTGTCAGTATAGCCATAGAATCCACGCTCTTGAAACTTCATTATCGTTTCGTCTAGGGCTTTCTGAGGTGTAGCCATGCCAGTGATTACTTTAGCTACCGTAGTCTCGATTATGTCCTTATATGTTGCTTGTACACTCTTTGGTAAGGTCGTATTGATAAGATTATGGACATCATGGATTGCTTGATTAGAGTAGCTGATAAGGTCTTTCACGACGTTGTAATCGTAAGCATTCGATTTTAACTGAGCATGAGTATCTTTATAGACTTGATAACCTTCATTCTCGATAATGTATCGAATCTGTTTCTCGGCAATGCCAGAATATTCGGCAATGAGTTTGATATTGTGGTCATTCAACATCCCAACATCAGCCATCTTCTCTAGTTGCCAAAGATAAGGTTGTTGGTCAAGGTAGTAAGTCCCACGGTCATGTAATCTCTCAACCACATTATCGAATAGGTCGTTACATAATTGACGATAGATGTCCGAAACGTTATCAGCCATCAACATCAACTGTTGGTCGTTTAATTTGATACGTTTCTTCTTAGCCATAGCCTATCACTCCCCGTAAATGTCAACCTCTTCATCTGTCCTGAAACTATCAGCACTTACCATAGTTTCATCATTGATGGCTTGATAAATCTCTTGTGCCTGTTCTTCGGTCACATTGAGGGTTTTTTCGATAGCCATAACTTTCGGTGCGAACCCAGACGCTACCATCTTAGACCAATAATCAAACTCAGCGTTACGATCAGTAAATACACCATCGTCTAAATCTACACTGATTTCATCCATTGTCGGAATCTCACCAGCATATAGATTATAGACCTTGGCAAGCTCAAGGATTGAGATTACAAGTTCTTTCAACGATTGCTCAACAAGAGTAGCAATAGAGTTCCGCATTTGGTATGTGTCCGATTGTTCTGACACTACCTCGGTAGCAGTCTTCATACTCTTGCCATCGAAGCTAAACATACCAGCAGACACACCTAGCTGCATCTCAAATAGACTTAATCCTTTATTGATAGCTTTGATATAATCGTCCGAGCGAATGTCAGTGGTAAGGTCAGTGATACCAATACCTTTATCCATGTCCCCGCTATCGAATTGCTCGTAGACATTGTGACCGGTCTCAAATTCTCGTTTGACTGTGACCTTCTCGCCGTTCGTGTCGTACTCAGTCTTAATCATTTGAGTAGGCACTGCCACCCTACGCTGACCCATCTTGACTTCCCACATAAATTCATCATAAGTTGTATTGATGAAGTCCATTGTGGTCTTAGCATTGTCAAAGATAGACAAGCCCAAAGGACTGTTGATGTCCTTATTATTCATGCCGGGCGGTTTAAGATACGTAAATAGTGGTCTTGTAAGCCCGTTAAGTGTGACAGTTTCCTCTAAATCCTCATAGAGCATTGATAGAGGCACACGTTGACCAATACGAGTTTTAGATTCAGATTCGTATAGCTCGTTAGTGATTGTGTAGCTATCCTTAGTCCACTCGTGAAATTCAATTAGACTGTAGTATTTAGTCTTCTGGCCTTCTGTCTTGAGTGTTTTAGTCACGATTGCAGCACTTGATACATCTTGTGTGTTTGATTGTAGTGGCAAGAATACTGGTGCTTGTACAAACGACACTCTGACACGGTCTTCATCAACATAAGGGCGCATTGCAAGTCCACCAAGAGCAAGGCAGCTCTCTAGGTAGCGTTCAAAGTTCTTTGCGAATCGGTCGGTCTTCAGTGTTTCATTGATGAATGTATCAGCGGTTTCGTTATCGACTTGAATCTTAGCTTGCTCATTGAACACAAGACTGGCAACTTTTTTCGATGCCGTCCGTCCAATAGGCAAGTGATTGAAGTCACGTTTTAGTTGTGTTCCGTTGCTATCGCGATAGCTGACACGGTCAAAGCTGCCTGCAAAATAGCGTAGGTTATTCATGATGCGATTGTATTCTTCCGGTGAAATCGCAATTTTAGGGTGGTCGGTGATACTGTTTAGACTTTGGTTAGTCATAACATAATTACTCCTTTTAAAAAAATCCTTAATGGTCTGTATAATTCCCATTCTTCCTTCTCCTATGCTTTGAGACCAAGGTCTCTTGCATTATCTAATACGAAATATTTAAACTCATCGACTGTGTGGTCATCCTCTTTGATAACTTTAGGGTCGTCGCTGTGTATCGTCTTTTCGTCATAACGGTACATCTTGTGTTCTTCGTAGAATATCTTGTTAGCTGGGATATCGAGATAATAGAAACGCCCTTCAGCTAATAGACTGATAACCATATCAATCATGGTTTGATTCTTCTTCTTTGCGACTGGATGCCATCTCTCGCCAAAGTCCTTGAAGTATTGATTTCGAAGGGCACCTTCAGCACTATCGATAGTCATGCGTAGTTTAGGCACTCGGTATTGTTTGAGTACCTTGTCGATGAAGTTGCTGATCATAACCGTTAATTCGCTCGGCGCCTTCTTGACAACTTGACCGGCAGGGCTGTAATAGAATGTATCTAACAGAATCACATTGCCTTTTGCAGTCAAGCCATAAGCACCGCATGCAGTTGCTGATTGTTGGTGCCCTGTATCCATTGCAAACGATATTCCGATAAGTCTATCGTCCGTCGGTAAGCTGTCGATGGCGTGAAACGTACTCATGTTATAAACCTGATTCCCAAGCCCAACCGCTTCACCAAGATAAAGATAGCGGTAATAGTCGTAATCATTCTGCTTAATGCGTTCGATATCTTCCAGCATTTGTTCAGTCACAAAGCCTAATTTGTCATCAAGATAGGTGCTTGAGTGTGCCAGGTAGTTATCATTAGTCTTGATATCCTCAAACCACTCATTTATCCAGCTATACGGGTTTCTAGGCGGGTTGTACGACCAGAAGAATTGAACAAACGGGGCTTTCTCATGTTTTTGCCGCATGAATGTCACGTTAGACTGGTCGAAGTCCTCGGCACTGTTAAACTCAGCCGCTTCCTCATACCAAACGGCAATGATGTTCCCAATGTCGTTTGATTTCAGCTTCTGGAAATCGTCTTGACCGTAGAAATAGAACGTTGAGCCAGTACGTTTATGAACTATCTTAAATGGACTCACAGTGGCCCTAAAGTGATTGTCCAGACCGAATAGACTAATGGCCCATTGAACCTTATTAAACACGCTGTCACGAATCGTATTAGCCACCTTACGAATAACTACCACGTTTGCTTTTTCGCCTCTCATGATGTACTTAATCATCATATAGACGAGTTTTAGAACAATAACTGAGGACTTGAAAGAGTTACGCCCACCTTTTAGCACGTTGTAAGGCTTTTGCGACTGCCAAACGACCTTGAAATTAGGGTTGACGTTCTTCTGAATGTTAATCGTCGTCATTAGGGATATCCTCCCAAGTATTGATGATGTTAACGTTCATCGTCCCTTCGACGCCACTGTCTAACTGTTCTTTGAGTTTCTTAATTTCAAGTTCTAGTTTCTCGGATTGTTTGGCTGTCGGATAGCGTTTCATGATTTCGCTACCAGCTTTGATGACCTCTGCAATAGACGGAGGTTTCTTCGTTTTAACAAACTGACCAGTCATAGCGTTAAGCTCGATAACTTCTTCCATGAGTTCCTGCCGCAAAATCGAGGTGAATACTTGCATGACTTCATCTTGTTTCGCTATCTTCTCTTTCTCAAGCTCTTTCAAGCGTTCGTCAATATAAGCCTTGATTCTGTCATTTTCTAACAGCTTATGAGACCTTGTTTTTGCGTAATTTTCAGAATAACCAGCTTTTAATGCTGCGCTATGAGCCACGCCAGATATTAAATATTCGTCTGCAAATTTCTTCTGTCTTTCGTTCATTAATCCTCCTTTCTATGCACGAAAAAAGCAAACAGACCTAAGTCCATTTGCTTGCTAGCTTATATTATCGCATATTTTCTGCCTATTTTTTTGCCAACGCACACTTCCAAAGGTAATCTCTATACCCTTCGAACCATAGATTTACCAATCGATAGGCATTCCGCTCACTGATGTAATACTCTAGTGCCATCGCTTGAATGTTAGCATGTCTAAATACATAGACTTCCTTGATGATCTTGAGTACGATTTCATCAGAAGTGCTGATATATTCTTCAGTGCATTTTAACCAATGACGGTATTTCATCAGTTCGCTATCAGTTTCTTTTCGAAGTACGATAACTTCACTATTTTCCTTGTCTGGATTTTCCAGCTCTTGCTCACGTTTCTTAATTTTCTCGTTGAGCAGCGTGTTCCCATTAATCCCTCTGTTGAAGTATAGCGTTAGAATGTTGATATACTCCTTGAAATCTACATTTAGCCGTCTACTGTATTTTTTAGTTTCCATGCAAGAGGCCTTTCATGTTATAATAGTATTAAGAATTTCGTAGAAGTCCTGGGCATTAGTCTGGGCCTTTTTTTGTTTACAAGAACAAAGAAGGATTAAGCTATCACCTCCAATACATTAGATTTAGTCTTACCACCAGCAATGCAAGGCTTATGATTTGAAAAAAATAAAAAGGATTCCTCGATTCTATAGCTTATTATTTACTGGATTTGTTTGCATCGGTCTGTCAGCGATGCGAGTGTCGAAAAAGTGTTGAAAAGTGTCTTAGCCACTAAATTAATTAGTGTTTTGACAGACTAACAGCCAGTGACGGAATCGAACCGTCTATACCATTCTGGCTACAAACCCATTGCCAATGCCGTGTATAGAGCACGCTTGACACTAGGTTTCTTGCGACCTAACTCGCCTTTAGTACGATATTCGAGAACGATGCGATCAACTTCATCGTCTAATCTCTCGGGCCATTCGTAATTATTCAAGACGTATTTAGCAATCTTGCTGAATAAATCTCTGGAAAATAGCCCTTCCATTTGAATGACTTTGAGTGGCGTTAGGACGATGCGCTCGACATAGCAGCGATTGATTGAGTCCTTGATTCTATTAGCTTCTTTCCTATCGCATCCCTTAACTTGCATGATGTGTTTAGCTATGCTGTTCTTGTGAAGGTTGCGTAGTTCTTCCACCTCACCTTGGAATTGCTTAAACAATTCCTCTGGAAGTCCTGCATTGGTCGTATCTACGACTGGCCGAGTAACTGTCCCTCTTGTGTAGTTCTTGGCCAGATAATCTTGAAGATCCTTGAATAATTCATCCGAAATAATGCCTTCTAGTCGTTCGGCAGTATTGGGAGTCATTTTCCAACGCTCCACGACTACATTGTTAAATGCTTGATAAGTGAGACGGGCTTGTAATTCACTGCACTGCTTAACATCTTGGAAAAACTGCTTGTAATCCCTTGGATGTGCTTCTTTCAGTGCTGCACGTTCACTGACTAACCGTTGATATAGCTCTGGTGTCAGTCCTGCATATTGATGTTTAGTCATGTTTCACCTCTGCTAACTCTGGGTTCGTGTATATGTTGCCTAAAATTCCGATTTTTCTTGCCACATCTCTTGTGAAATCTTCAAATTCTGCTAAATCAACATCAGACCCAAACCACCAGTTATTCCCTCTTGCGTCGTTCATATAAAAACCAAGCGTTCGATGATTTTTGACAACTCCCGTCCGTTTCCCAGTCGTTAAGATATCCCCCTCAAAGATTTCTTTGCCATTCTTGTCTTTGAGGCCTGTGGATTGCATGAGTACATAATTTTTTAAGTCTTCTTTTACAACATTTCCATTTTTGTAAGTTGCTTTGATAATTTGTTCATCGAAAACCAGTGCGTCAACTTGCACCATCTCTTTGAACTCTTTATCCCACGCTCTAAGTCTTGGAATCATTGTCCTCGCCCCCTTAGATAGCTAGGAATATCATCCCCAACGTTCACGCTGTCGTACTGCTCCTTGCTTACTAAGAATTTCCCGTAAGCTCCACAATCGAGCGTGTAGAGGTTTTTAATTTTCGATTTTCCAGTAACCTTGCCGTGTAATTCAACGGCATTGTCAGCTTTATGGATAACCACTGTCTCGATAGGTCTATTAACCACTCGCAAGACGGTAGTCACGTTAATGGCCAGTGAGACCAGTAACAGAATCGTTGCGACTGCCAGCTCATTATAAATCCTCTTCTTTTGCGATCGTTTAAGATTAGTCATCTATTCACCCCCACCAAACAGCGTGCGCCAAGCATAAACCACAGCTACGACCATCAAAATAAATTTAATCGTTTCCATCGTCCACCTCTTTCACTTCCACGCCCGGGCAATCAAACACCCAGCCAAAATCAGCTTTTTCTAGCTCTTTGCGGGTGTGGTGTGCTCGAAATCTTTCAAGTTCTGTTTTCGATGCAAAAAGCCATTTTTGAGTTTTTGTATCCCGATTGAGGTATTTACAGTATCCGTCAATCCCTTTCACTCGAACCGTGTATCTAGTCTCTTTGTCGACCTCTAACCACTTCGTTCTAATCATCAATTTCCTCCATCCATACAGTGGCATCATCTACTGCCATGCTTAACTTTTTCAACGCTTCAATGTGTTTCAGTGCCTTGTCCTTATCTGTGAAATAGCACTCTTTAACATCATCCATTGTGCGTGCTACTCTAACTATCCACCGCATTCGACTAGCTCCACCGTATACATCCTAGAATTGCGATATTTAACACCTCGTAAGCGATGCAATTCGTTGATAGCGTCGTTCTTGTTACTAAAAATATGCTCACTGTCTTCCATGTTGTCGTAATAGACGATAACTTTATATTTCATAGCTCTACTAATCTCCTTCCATTTTCCGATGTTCTTCGAGCGTATACCGGCGTTCCATAGTAACCAACGGTACTAGCTGACACGCCCAATTGTTTAGCAATTTCACGCTTAGTTCCCATTGCTAGCAATTCTTCACCCTTGTAGAGTGCAAACTCTTTCGCTCGCATAGCTTCATCATCTCCTTTAGTAATTCTTCATCCGGTAACTGCTCCAGCGTTAGAATGCGGTTGAGTTTCTTATTCCCAATACCTAGCTTGGTTGCTACCACACCTTTCTTTTGGTGTGTCGTATAAAACCATCGGCTAAAAACTTCCACACACTCTAACACTGTTGCCGGTTCGTATGGCCGTGGTGCATATTTAACACCAGCCATGCGATCATTCCATCGTTTTACCATTAGTTGTTACCTGAGACCTCCCTAGCCTTCTCATCCAGGAAATCCCAGATAATATGAAATTGATTTTTGACTAAAGTATCGTTATTGTATTTTTCACAAACCTTATCGATAGATACCACTACCCACTCCCAATATGCAGGAGTATTAAAACCGACCTGCTGCATCATTTGGTTGTTCTCTCTCATCCAATTCGGAACTTCAGACTCGAAGAAATTGATATAATTCATAGTTCTTCCACCTTGACGTATATTCCAACAGTGTCTGACCAAAACTTTTCGGCAATCTCACTAGCGACTTGAGCATCGTCTTCCCAATACTCAAGATCAGTCATGCAATCTTTCAGAAGTTTTTGTAGATTGTCTGTATCTGGTTTAGTGGTCTTGTACTGGCCGTGAGTTGCTTTTTTGATTTTAGGAAATAGCCACTTGACCGTTAGACGTATAGGGCCTTCAATTTTTTCGTTTGGGGTATACGGAGCAAGCAGGGTTAAAAACAAGTCTCTAGCTTCTTTCAACTTTTGAGGCTCATAGAATTTCGGCTTACCATTCACCACAGCGACTTTTTTCTGTTGGTGCGTTGTAGTTGGAATTTTTTTCATCGGAACGAAAAATTCAATCATCATATCCAACCTCATCTCGATAATCGATACCGGTCCATTTTCCAGTCTGTCTGTCATAGGTAATATATCCAGCCGTTTTGAGCTGGTCCTTTACCCAATTCAAGAGAATCGGTTGATTCGCAATCCATTTCAAAACCTCTGAATCTGAATACCAAAAATCTTGACCCGGTAACGTGTGATAAAGTGGAGGCATTTTTTTACCGATATCTAATTTGACCGAATATGTTTTTTTCTTTCGTGCCATAATTTTTACCTTTTTACTCTTTCTTTTTACTTACCACGCTCACGCGCCTAAGTTCAGAGTGAAGGACAGGGTTACAGGGTTACATGGGGGAGTCTTAGGACCCCCATGTTCCTGTACCTGTTCTTCTGAACTCTCAGGGACATTTTCCTAAATATCTCTCCTCACAGAGGGAGATATTCTGTCCCTGGTTTTGTCCCTGAGTTCTCGGGTTTGTCCCTAGAGCCTCTAAACCGCGTGGTTGTGGGATTTCTCAGGGACATTCTCGGGTTTGTCCTTGTCCCTAGAGACACCTCAGGGACACAGGGACATTCTCGGGTTTGTCCCTCAGGGACAGGGACATTCCCGAAGTTGTCCCTCGGGTTTGTCCCTCGGGTTTGTCCCTGTCCCTGTAATGTCCCTGGCTATTTTTTAGGTAAAATTTGGTTGTTTTTCACCTCAAAATCGCCATTATTTTTCACCCATCTTCTGATGGTTTTTTCGCTGACTGGCTTATCTTCTGTTGAGAAATATTCCACTACATCGTTCAATTCAACTGGAGTGATTCCGTCAAATAATACTTGCATAGCTGTTGTGAATCTTTCGTCAGCAGTTTTCTTTTTCGATTCATTACCCTTCTTACTGTCGAGATTCTTTTTCCAACCTGGTGCTGCATCTTCCAATTGAATATCAGCTAACACTCCAGTAGTGTCTACTTCATGGACTGGATAGCTAAACCACATATTTCGAGGTGGGAATTTAGCGAATTCACGAAGCGTTCCTTCAACTCGCCAAGCGCTAGCAATCTCAATACTACGCACAGTGTCTTTTACCTCTTTTAAATAAGGCTCTCGTTTCATAATATCTGGAATACCTTTATCAAAATGTTGCTGCATTTGATATCGACTTTCCAGGTCATCGAGACTGACATAGTGTTGGTAGTAATCATTTGCTTGTTCTTGCAAGGCTCGTTGATAGATTTTAGCTGTCGCTTTTTCTATTCTTGCATTGATAATATCTTCGTTAAGATCTAGCTCGACCAAGTCAACCAGAGCATCAGGGTCACGAGCGAACACTCCTGAGCCACTAGCTCGGTCCATTGATTTCTTACCACCTTGACTCCCTTTTGAGTGGTGGTGACAATAAATTACGGCACAGCCTAGCTCAGTAGCTACCTTATCGAATTGATTAGTGAAGTGTGCCATTTGGTCTGCAGAGTTTTCATCCCCTGTCAGGACCTTATAGATAGGGTCGATAATAACCGCTTGGTAATTCTTTTTGAGCGAGCGTCGGATGAGTTTAGGCGCCAACTTGTCCATCGGTACAGTTTTCCCGCGAAGGTTCCAGATATCAATATTTGCTACGCATTTAGGCTCGATTCCCATAGCAGTGTAAACATCTTTGAATCGGTGCAAAGCTGATGGTCTATCTAATTCAAGATTGACATAGAGGACTCTTCCTTGCTCACACTGCCAACCTAACCATTCTTTTCCTTCTGCTAGAGCTATTGATAACTCGATGAGAGCAAATGATTTACCAGCTTTTGATGGACCTGCGATTAGCATCTTGTGGCCTTGTCGCAACACACCGTGGATAAGCTCTGGTGCTAAATCCGGAAGGTGGTCCCACTCGTCTGCTAGTGTTTCAGGATCAGGCAGGTCGTCGTTTAGATCTTCAACCCATTGATACCATTCTTCGTAGTTAGCTTTCCCAAGATTCGTATCAATCAAGAACTGCTTATGTCCATTTCGGATTACTCCAGGCATACGAGAGAGTCGGCTTGGATTTCGGTTTTGGGTATCAATATCAAGTCCATTTTTTTTACAAATCTGATAAATGTAATCGACACGCTTCCGATATTCTTGGTAGTCTCTAGCATCCACTCGCACCACTGCATGCAACGACTTGTGTCCAGAGTGTACTAATGTAGCAATAGGTAGCTCTAATTCTTTAAATAGAGCGTACTGTTTCCCAAGCTCCATGCTGTCAGATTCTACTAGAGCGTATCTGAAATCAGTGACGTTATCGTTCTTGACACCCTTCCCATCCAATGGATTGAAACGAATCCAGGCACCAGCTTCTTCCTTGTAGTCTCCGAAGACTGCACCAATATCATCGCCATTACTCTGAAGTTCTTTGATAAGCTCTCCGGCAGTCCTGTCGTAATTGCCTTGAGTTGGTTTGTATATTGGCCCATTCTCTGTTTCAATCGGATAAGTTGAAGTGACATAACCAACAAGGTCAGTCATTTCAAACAACGTTTCGATGTATTTGACAAGGTCTTGGACTGGATGCCAATTAATCGGTTCTCGGATTTCCTTTGATTCGACCCAATTCTTATCTACGATTTGATAATCACGGTCAATTGTAGAATCCCAGTCGAGCTCATAGCTTTTACCCGACTTATTCATTGGTTCCCAGCCGTTGTCTTTTGCCATTTGTGTAATGGTTGCTCCGGTAACAGCACCCCCTCCATCGTATTGGAAGGTATCCCATTTACTGAAACACTCACCCTTTTTATAGCGGCTGTCTGATTGAGACCAAGTGTCCCAATCCATTGCTGTATAGCCCTCTTGTTTCAGGGCCATTCCTACGTTTACCCACTCCTGATAAGACAATGTAGAAGGGTCAATATAATCTAAGAGTGGGATTAAATCAAAAGTACCTTCTGACATTTAATCTCCTTTATTCTGGCTGGTATGTAGCTGGAATGATTCCTTTTGGCATTCTCCAGCCGCTAGCTGCAATTCGATTAATCAGATTGCTAGCATCTTCAAATTTCCACATCCCGACATTGCGGAAGCCGCGACCTTCGAGCAATCGTATCTGTTTAGGTGTGGTCAATCCACTGTCTTTGCGTTTGTTTAAGCGGTCTAGTAGTTTGCCAGCTTTTCCAGCATTCCCGATTTCTTCGGTATAGATTCCGAATTTTTCAAGCGCTTTAAGCTGTTTTTCTGAAGGCGGAGCCATTTCCCAACCAAATGATGGGACATAGTCCGCTAAGTCTTCAGCTTGGATTGACATTTCGAACTGCAATGGATCCACAAGTTTGCGTTTTTTCTTCCGTTGTTCTGCAAGTTGCTTAGCGAGAGCTTCTTCTCTTTCGGCGACAACATCTTTTCCAGCTTGTTCTTCAGCTTCCAATAGACTGAATTCAACCTCAGTATCTTCAGCCATGTTTTCAGTCATCTTTTTAGCGACCTCTGGACTGCTAGCGATTAAGTGTGCTGGTCTACAAAGTTCGTGACGTTCAGTGTGCCATAGGAAATCAAGTAGTAATAGATTTTCCTTCCCGGGTGCAAGACGTGTACCACGTCCCACCATTTGACTATACAGAGCACGGACTTTTGTCGGCCTTAACACAACCACGCAGTCTACTGTTGGACAGTCCCAACCCTCCGTTAACAGCATCGAGTTACACAAAACATTGTATTTATCCTTGTCGAAATCTTCTAGGATTTCAGCGCGATCCTTGGATTCTCCGTTCACCTCAGCGGCTCGAAATCCCTTCTCGTTTAGGATGTCTCGGAATTTTTGTGATGTTTTCACTAGTGGCAAGAAAACGACTGTTTTCCTGTTTTTGCACTGCTTGACCATCTCGTCCGCAATTTGTTCGAGATAAGGGTCCAGAGCTGTTCCAATTTCACT
Organism: Streptococcus salivarius; assembly: GCF_000785515.1. Classification (NCBI taxonomy): domain Bacteria; kingdom Bacillati; phylum Bacillota; class Bacilli; order Lactobacillales; family Streptococcaceae; genus Streptococcus; species Streptococcus salivarius. The sequence continues at coordinate 682,154 of NZ_CP009913.1, read as the reverse complement.
GGCTTTGAAATCTCCACCTTGTTGACTAACTGTTGACAAGTCGAGCTCAAGAGGGATTGTAATAGCTGTGATTTTCGATAGATACCCTGATTTAATAGCGTCAACCAAAGGGTACTCATAAGCTAGACTGTCGAAATAGCTGCCTAAATTTCGCATATCACCACGGTCAGGCGTGGCTGTGACACCTAAGACATTAGCTTCCCCGAAGTGCTCTAGCACACGCTGATAACCGTCTGATATGGCGTGGTGAGCCTCATCGATGACGATAGTATCGAAGTGATTAGGTGGGAACTGACTGAGTCGTTTCTCACGCTGCATAGTCTGTACTGAACCAACGACAACACGAAACCATGAGCCGATTGAAGTATTTTCAGCTTTCTCCAGTGCCGTTCCTAGCCCTGTAGCCGTCATTAATTTATCACTGGCTTGTTCCAAAAGTTCTGAGCGATGAGCGAGAACGAGAACACGTTCTCCCATTTTGACACGGTCTTCTATAATTTTTGAAAAGACGATGGTCTTGCCACAGCCAGTGGGTAGGACAAGTAGCGTGCGCTTCCTGCCCTCCTTCCACTCTTGCTGTACCTTAACCCTTGCCTCTTCTTGGTAAGGTCTAAGTTGCATTAGAATCCTCCGAATCCACCACCGTTAGGTGCTTGTTGAGGTTGTTGAGGTTGTTGATACCCTTGGTTTTGTTGAGGAGCTTGTTGTCCACCTTGTGGAGCAACATTGGCATTCAATACTTTTGTCCAATCAACACTGTCGGCGTAGATCATTTGTTTGACATCGTTATACACAGTGTCGTTGTATGTGCGGTTTCCGACACGGCACACCCCTGTTGAACCCACGACGGTATTCCAATTCATTTGAAGTGGTTCCCCGCGTTTCTTTTGCCCGATGGCTCCGAAGAACGCTGAGAGCATTCCTTCAGTTGATGAGTGCAAGAATAGATTGTGTGTCATTGTTGCAAGACCTTCTTCAGTCTCAACTTGGATTGTGATGATCGCTTTGTTACATGCTGGAAGTTTCCCAGGATTTTGTGGGTTTGGAGCGTGACGTCCACGTTCAAAGTTTGTTACAGTGAAGACATAATCTCCGGGAGTTAGCGTGATAAACTCTTTAGCATCTTCTTGAATAGTGTCGTCCCAGCCAAATTCACGTTGAAAATTATTGTTAAGTGTAGTCATTGTTTATATTCCTCCTAAAATTCTGATCCACGGATTTCTTTTACCATTTCAAAGACACGGTCCCAAGTAGCTACTAGAGCCCCGTCGATGAATGATTTGTCATACATTGAGATAGGTGTTTCAATAGGGTAATAGCCTTTAGAGGCTACAGCCTGTTGAAGTTCTTGTTCAGTGACCTGGTTAGCAATCATTAGGTCACGGAGAGCAGGCTCGATGAACGGAGCAGGCTCTTGATAAGCTCCACGTTCCACTGGTGCAGGGTTGACTGGCTCTTGTGGAGTTGGAGTTGGTGTTTGAGTTTGAATAGGCGTTTCTTCCGCTGGCACTGTTGGTTCCTTAGGTGCAGGCGGCGGAGTTTGTACCTTTGCTGGCTGCTGTGCAGCTTGAACATTATTGAAAATATGAGCGATTCCAGCGTAGTCTAATGGCAGTTTATTAGGTAGATTGTGACGATTCTTGGCATCCCACGCCGGATGGTGTTGTGTATACATAACACGCTGTCCACCTTGCGCTTTCGATTTTTTAGACTTCTCATCAGTCATTACGATTGTTTCGTAGTTACAGAATAGGACCATGTCAGCCCACTCTTTGACCAACGGTGCTGTCTGTGAGCTTGTTTTCTTTCCAAGTTTGAGCTCGTAGCGGTCATAGCTTCCCATTTCGTCGGGTTGAGTGAAGGTCTTAATCTGAGCGTGCGCAGTAAGAACAACATTAATCCCTAGATCAATTAATTCGCTTAGACTATTTAGGAAGCGACCAATTTCTTCACGGACGTAGGTATATCCATTCCCCCATCCAAAATCTTCGATTCCCTTCTTTCCGTGCTGAGCACAAACGGATTCAACCGCTAACGACTCAGCCCAATCGATTGTATCGACTACCAAGGTCTTGCATGAATCTGGGTTTGCTTTGATGAAAGCAATCTCGTTCATCAACATGGTCCAACTTGATGGTTTATCCAATCTAGCTACATCCATATTGTCTGTAGAACCTTCAGTATCGATAAACACAGGGTCTGGAAATTGAGCTGCAAAACTTGATTTCCCGATACCTTCAGGGCCGTAGATAACAACCTTCTGAGCTCTGGCTTTAATACCTCTTGTGATTTGCATTAAAATCCTCCTTGCCATGATGGCGTTTGTGGTGTTTCGGATTTAGCTTCTGTTGTTGGCTGATGTGTCTTATTATCGAGACTATAGCCGTCTTCGATGATAATTGAGCATTCATCACCAGTCGATACTCTCGTTGCAATAGCTTGGAGACCTTCATCCTCAAGCCATTTTCCAAATTGGTCCAATGTGATTTGGTCCATTTGTTCGAGCTTGTCGATTAAAACGAAGCCACAATCCGGTTTTAGTTTTCGGACGATTGCGGTCGCTACCATGAGTTGTTGAGAACCTGACATGTTATCCCACTCTTGACCGAGATAGAGAAGTTTCCCATCGTTGACAGATAGTCCTTCGAGTGGCAGGTCGGCATTAGTTAACAGGTCACGCTTGTCTTTTCGAACAGCTTCGATTTCGCTAGATAATCTGTTGTATTCTTCACGTTGGACTCTAGCTTCTTCTTCAGCTTTTTCTTTATCAAGATTTGCTCGAACCTTGAGGTTTGTTTGTTCGATGTTGGCGATATTGCTTTCGATTTCTTCTGTAGATTCATCGATAAGGTCAATCGTTAAGTCGGTAGCAATTTGAAGGTCGTTTTCAAGAGTTTCTAATTCTGCTTGAGCTGCCTTCAATTGTTCTGCCAAACGGTTAACTTCAGCAAGTTTGCCTTCGTAGGCAGTTTTAATCTGCTGAGCGTTTTGACGTTTGCGAGCATTCTCTCCATTTTTTGCTAACACTTCTTGCTGTTCTGCAATCAGGTCTGCAATGGAAACCAACTCTTTTGGTGCGTCTGGGTAATAGGTCTGTTCTTTTGCGAACTTTTCCTTCTGGTCAGCAATTACACCGATAGCATGGCGCTGATCATATAACTGCTTCTCTTTGATTTCTAATTCAGCTAATTGAGGGCCAACCCCGATGATTTGCAAAAGGATGTCAGCTTTCTCTTTAGCAGTGCTGTCCATAAATTTCGGGAGGTTGATGGCCAATTCCTCAACGAAACTATCGAGAAGTTGTTGGCCGCCTTTATTGCCGTTCGGATCAATTACTTTCAGAGAGCTGTTTTTTCCTTTTCTCTCAACAATCAATCCATTTGACATGGTAATTTTAAGAGAAGGAGGAACGACAGAACCTTCACGAGCCGCCTTGCTAGGTTTAAAACGATTCCCACCAAGTGCCCAAGCGATAGAATCTAGCACGCTTGTTTTACCCTGGTTATTATTCCCACCGATTACTGTGAGGCCGGTAGGCGATGGCTCAACCTTGACTGCTTTAATTCGTTTGACGTTTTCAATTTCCAACTTATTTATCGCGATGCTCATTCACTTAATCCTCTTTTTCTTCGTTGTATTTCTTGAAGCTCAATCCCAAAGTTGTGATACCTGCTGCAATTACTACCAACCCTAAAGCGCTAGCAATCCCCTCTTTCTCCCCAGTGTTTGGGAGAACACCACCGTAAACGGCTGTTTTAGGTGTCTCTTTGCTCACTGGTACGAAGTTATAAGATACTGTGGCGTATTCCGCCTCTTTTGTTTTCGGAGCGTCTACGGGCTTGCTAGGTAATTCTTTCGGCGTAACCGGTTTATCTGGCTCTACTGGAATTTCAAGCTCTGGCAAGTCGAGGATAGGGGCGTCGTTTGGAACTACGCCGCCTTCGAATGGTGGGAGCTCACGAACTTCCGGAATACCCGGAATACCGCCGTTCCATTCTGGTTTATCATAAACTGGGGCTTCATTCGGTACGGTACCGATTGGTTCAGTGTACTCTGGCAATTCTCGCACCTCTGGAATCCCTGGGATGCCGCCCTCAAATTCCGGTTTTTCGTACTTAGGTGCATCGTGTGGAATTTCAAACGTTGGTTCTGGTTTATTTTCACCGCTGGCATCGCCTTTACCACCGACAAGTTGGACATAACTGTGTGAGATAGCACCGTCTGACTCAGCTTTCAACTCAATCTTATTGGTTGGGTTTACGCTATCTTTAACCGCGTTAATCAATTTAGTTTTATAGTTAATATAAATCATATGATCAAGGCGATCCATTTTAATTGTGAAACCGTGGTCTGATTTACTGATTGATTTTACTAAATCCATAGCAGAACCTTTATCAATCCAAGGGTCTACGCTTTCAATCGATTTGATTTCGAAGTAATTATCAACAAGCTTTTGATTATCACTCATGGTATCAATGATTGATACATAGTTTAGTACACGTTTGGCATAGTTAACACGAGCTGTCCAATTGATTACAGTAGGGTCTTCTTTGTCTTGGAATCCCCATTTAGCGATAAGTTCATCTTTGCCAATGACTTGCTCTGAACCAATATTAGCTGTTACCACAGTTCCGTTAAAGTTGATATTTACCGGCTTCCCTGCTACAACTTTATCGGTCCAACTTGCATCAAGTTTAAGACTCATGCTCTTATTTAGAGGGTGTGTCTTAAAGTAGTCATTGAATACAGTTGTCACCTTGTTCGTAGTGGCATCCGCTGTAGCTTTACCAACTACTGCTTTTTCTGGATTGTGAACATCAAACTCGTAAGAGGTTTGGAATTTCACTTCTTCGGGCAAGTCAAAAGTAACCTTGTCACCAGCATTAACCGGCACGTCGTCTGGAATTTGAATATCTTTATATTCCACTTCGAACGGTGAGTATTTACCATTACCGTTAGGGAAAGTAACCTCAACGTTAGGATTTTCAACGTTGATTGTGTCGCCTTCTTTGGTAACTGTAGTAGGTGCCGCTGGGGTTTCAGCTACTGGTTGAGCTACTTCTGTAGTTGTTGCTGGTGCTTCTGCAATCGGTTGAGATTCTACTGGTGCCGCTGTTTCGCTAGGTGTAACTGTAACGTTACCAGCGTTATCCGCTGTGTAAACGTTAGACACCGCTGGCTGTGTATCCGCCACTGGTGCGGTAGTTTCGTCCGCTGATACTTGACCAGCTCCAATCAATAGAGCTGTGGCAATGGCAAGTGTGCCACACAAGCCAAATGCTTTGCTTTTAGTGAATCCAGGTTTAGCTACTGTTTGAGTGTTGAGTGTTTTCATGGTATACTCCTTGTATAGATGTTTTTTTCTTGCACAGGCCCTTACCTGTGCTTTTTTAGTGCTTCAATCCGCACCCATAGCCCCACCGCTTTGTAAATATGTTTTTTAGAAAGATTTTGTGTGGGTAGTAAAGTGTTATTTTTTGGGAAAATGGGTATAAGATACACTCCACGATGGGGCCGTGGCTACGGATTGAAGATAGTGATCTTATCGGTTTCCGTATTTCGCTAGTAACTCACGCTCACGTTTTTGGCGTGCTTCATATTTCTGGTCGTTGATTTCTCGTGGTGTCCATACTGGCTCAAAGAAATATTCTGGTTCTTGTTGTTTTTTGCTCCAAAGCCATGCAAATAGTTTTTTCATTGTTAATCCCTTTCTTCTTTTCCCTAACCGCACTAGAGAACTAGTGAGGATTTTTTCATAGATTTATATATTTAAGGAGACAATTATGAATATCAAATCGTTGTAGTTTTTTGGTTGGTATTGCTTACATCTCCTCACTAGCTCACTTCTGCGGCCAGGGATATTAATGTTATTTGAATCTGTTCCTAGTTTTCCATTCGATGAAGGACTTAAACCCTTCATAGTTGATAAAAACCAGTTTATGAGTTGGGTTGACAACATAGCCCCGAAAGTCTTTGTTATCCCTCATTTCTCGAATGAGGTTTTTTGCCATTGACTTCCCTAGACCTTCCCACCGTTGCATGAGGTGTTCATAGTCTCCCCACTCAGCCGTTTCATTGATTCCGGCTGGTTTGTAGGTTATTTTCATTGGTAGTCCTTTCTGATATAATTAATTCAAGAGGTGTTTAAAATGATTGAAACTGTATCGAAACAAGCTAGAAAGTTGTTGAAAGAAATGATTGAGGTCATAGATGATTCCAATTGTGTCATCTATGAAGACTATTCAGATTTAATTGAGCAAGATCTACTTGCTATTGAAGAATTAATTTCATTGTCATTCATTGAGCAATACCTAACGAATGATTTCAGAATTACTAGCAGGGGTCTTATCTTCCTACGTCAATACAAAACTTTCTCACGCCAACTTTGGCTCACAAGTTTCTGGATACCTCTTTTCGTTTCAGTGTTTGGAACTGCTATCACACTCCTTATTCAGAATTGGTTATTTAACTAACAGCCAGAATATTGCTGTGCCAATCACAACTCCGATTAAGCTACCGATGATAGCCAGTGCCACATCATATCCGTCTAAGTTCGACTCAAAGAATTCTTTGAGTTTTTTTAGTGTCTTCATTTTGTTTAAGCTCCTTTCATAATTTTAATTATTAGGTTCAAGTTCTTGAACTTTGTAGTTAAAAAAATATCCTACAATCTCATCGGGTGAGATCTCTAATAATTCGGCAGCTTTTGCAATTTCGTCATTTTTCCAACTTGACTTTCCGTTGATTTTAAACGAAAACGTTGTCGGAGTCAAGCCGATGGCTTTTGCAAAATCTTCTTGCGTTCCATATTTTTCAATGATACGCCCTTTTAATTTAGCGTAGTTAAATCTCATTGAGTTCTCCTTTCTAAGTTCAATCTCTTGAACTTTATGGTTTTATTTTAATCCTTCTCTTTTTATTTGTCAATAGTTTTTGTTCAATTTTTTGAACTTTTTTTAGATTTTTCTTGAACTTTTTTTATTTTCTACTATATAATGTACTCATAAAAGGAAAAGGAAAAAATATGAAAAATACTACTGCTTCACGTTTGCAACAAGTAATGAGCGAGCGGAATTTGAAACAAGTTGACGTGATTTCTCTTTCAAAAGTGCATCAAAAAGAATTGGGTGTAAAACTTGGAAAGAGTGCTTTGTCTCAATATATCAATGGGAAATCAACACCAGACCAAGAAAAGTTGGTGCTGCTTGCTAGGACGTTGGGGGTATCTGAAGCGTGGCTCATGGGGTATGATGTCCCTATGACTAAAGATTCGCACCCAACCAATGCCCACGATATCGGCGAAATCATAGCTAACGCCATGATGTTCGACGGTAAACCACTTACCGAGGATGATAAGCGGGCTATCCGTGGCATAATCGCTGGTTATATGAGTAGTAAGGAGAAATAGTATGGTAAGTATCGCTATGAAGCCGAATCCGTTTAAGGAAAAGATTGCTGGGGTCAAACTTTCTGAAGCTGACAGCGGTGAAGAACTTAGCACATTAAACAAGTTATCGAGTTATCCGACGGGCGTGGCGCTGAATTGTTCTATAGACTTCTTCAACATCCAACCCGAAACGAACTACACGCTAGTAGTTACTGCAAATTTTCCGAGTGGAGAGTCTCATCCCTTCCATGCTACGAACGTCTATATACCAAAGTCAAGCATTTCAGCCCCTGATAATGAAGGGTACGGGAAAGCGGCCGGGGATTTTGCCTTTGATTTAACCTTGATGGAAAAAGGGGATTTGTTCCTGTTGTTCGCTTTGATAAAGGGTGATAAGGTTGCTGATACATTTTACTGCTACTATTATTTCGGGGGTGGTATAAATGGATAATACTCGAGATATCGAAATTCCTAAAACAAATGACACCGCAAACGCTAGACAGTCTAAGGTAACTTCTATAGACTCCGGCAAAAGAATCAACACCCAAACACCCCATGCAAGTGATATAATGGACTTACAAAATCAAATAGATGAGGTAAGAAAAATGGCTATTGACTTGTATCGTGAACTGGATATCCAGGCGCTTGAGCAAAGATTGGAAAAGAACGAAGAAAACACTCAACGCATTCTCCAGCAAACAGCCCAGAGTTTAAATCAAGATAAGACTGAGCTATCTCTCCGCACTGACCAGTTAGGACGTCGTATTGAAAAAATTGAAAACAAACTGGACGACATGTATGCCAAAAACGAACTGGACTTAAAATTCCAGATGATGGACCAAAAGATTGACGCTAAATTTGATACCTTTGGTCAACGCATGGAAAACATGTTCTTAGCACAAACCAATAGGCAACTTGAGGAACAAGCCAAGAATAGAAAAGAATTCACTTATTGGTTTATTGGTATCCTTGTAGCTCTTGCCGGTATTGCTATTCCTGTCTGGTTCGGCAAATAATATCATGGAGGCTCTATGACTGAAAGTGAATTGCTTGAGCAGTTCAACGTGTCTCTTTGTGAGTTTAGTTCTAACGAGTGGTCACGAAACGGCTTTCTCGACCTCATAAACAGGGTGGTTTATATCAATAAGGATTTAGCCCCAGAAATACGTTTAAAGGTCATTTTGCATGAATTAAGCCACCTAGAGCACAATTCTAAAGACTATGAGCGTTTGCGTGAAAAATACGAAGCTCAAGCTAATAGGAACATGATCCATGAGTTGTTGAAAAATGAAAATCTTGATGATTTTAATTACTTACACTTCATGGAAAAATATAATCTCACCACGATTTGTGATGAGACTTTTGTAAAAAACGAATATTTGAAACTAATAAAAAAGCCCTATAATCTCCCTCGCCAAAGTTAGATTATAGAGCTTGTGCATCACAGAAAAAATCGTGTAAACTGAGAGCAGTCTTACAAGTCTTTTTTCTGTACCCATTTTATCAAAAAAGTGAGGTAAATACAATGTGGGTAGAAGAATTACCAAACGGAAAATATAAATATTTCGAAAGATACAAGGACACTTACACTGAGAAATGGAAACGGGTATCTGTAACGCTTAATAGCGGTTCGAATCGAGCAAAGAAAGAAGCTCAACGCTTACTGGATGATAAGATAGTCCAGAAAATAGAATCATCAAGCACTACTAATGTATCGTTCCATAGTGCCTTCAACGAATGGTGGGAGTTTCACCAAAAACAGATTAAGTTAAGCTCAATCAAGAGCCTTGCAGCATCCGTTAAGCGAATATCTGACACTATCGAACAAGGAACTATCCTATCAAACATCAACGTTAGACTTATCCAATCATTGCTAGACACCGAAGGCTGGACAGATTCACAGAAATATCGTGCCAAGACCGTGTTAAATACATTCTTCGATTATGCTATGGATCAACAACTTATTAGCGACAATCCATCACGAAAGGCACGATTACCAAAGAAGACTAATAAGTTCGAAAAACAACAAGCTGCCAAGAATAAATACTTAGAACCAGACGAATACAGTCGATTGCTGAAAGAACTCTATCGAAAAGACATTACACTGAGATATGCTCTAGCGTGTGAGTTTATGTTACTAAACGGCTGTCGGATTGGTGAATTAGCTGGACTGACCGTGTCAGATTACCATAAAGAGACACGCTCTTTAGATATCCACACTTCTTTTAACAGATATATCCCAGAAAACGAAGGAACAAAAACAGTCGCTAGTTATCGAACTACTTACCTCACTAATCGAGAAATGGAAATCATTGACCAGATACTAGAATTGAAAGAGTTAAGCGAATCAACCAACCCAGATTGGTATCATAGCGATAAAATTTTCACGACCAATACTGGCAAGCCTATCCATAGCACAATCCTAAGTGCATCGCTCCAACGAGCTAATGCTAGACTGGAAACACCTATCGACAAGCACTTGTCCCCTCATATCTTTAGACACACCACGATAAGCATATTGGCTGAAAACAGCGTGCCCCTAAAAACCATCATGGATAGGGTTGGTCATGCAGATTCGGAAGTAACTACTAGCATCTATACCCACGTCACAAGAAACATGAAGGACCAAGCTGTCAATGTTTTAGATAATATCATTACGAATAATCTTGCCCCCTCTTTGCCCCTCGGATAGAAAAAAAGAACCCTAGGTTTAACCTAGAGTCCTCAGAAACGTTGTTAAATCAACGTTTTATTTTTTCAAGTTGTAGAATGATTTCAAACCACGGTATTCTGCAACTTCACCAAGTTGGTCTTCGATACGAAGCAATTGGTTGTATTTAGCGATACGGTCAGTACGTGACAATGAACCTGTCTTGATTTGACCAGCGTTAGTTGCAACTGCGATATCAGCGATTGTTGAATCTTCAGTTTCACCTGAACGGTGTGATACTACTGCTGTGTATCCAGCTTCTTTCGCCATTTCGATAGCGTCGAAAGTTTCAGTCAAAGTACCGATTTGGTTAACTTTGATAAGGATTGAGTTAGCAGCGTGTTCTGCAATACCTTTTTCAAGGTAAGCTGTGTTAGTTACGAAGAAGTCGTCACCAACCAATTGAACTTTACCACCAAGACGTTCAGTAAGAGCTTTCCAACCGTCCCAGTCGTTTTCGTCCATACCATCTTCGATAGTGATGATTGGGTATTTGTTAACCAATTCTTCAAGGTAGTCGATTTGTTCTGCAGCAGTACGAACAGCAGCGCCTTCACCTTCAAATTTAGTGTAGTCGTAAACTTTACGTTCTGCATCGTAGAATTCAGATGATGCACAGTCAAATCCGATAAATACGTCTTTACCTGGTACATATCCAGCAGCTTCGATAGCTTTGATGATAGTTTCAACACCATCTTCAGTTCCGTCGAAACGAGGTGCGAAACCACCTTCGTCACCTACGGCTGTTTCAAGTCCACGTTCTTTAAGGATTTTCTTAAGTGCGTGGAAGATTTCAGCACCCCAACGAAGAGCTTCTTTGAATGTTGGTGCACCAGCAGGTACGATCATGAATTCTTGGAAAGCGATTGGAGCGTCTGAGTGAGAACCACCGTTGATGATGTTCATCATTGGAGTTGGAAGAACTTTAGTGTTGAATCCGCCAAGGTAGCTGTAAAGTGGAACTTCAAGGTAGTCAGCAGCTGCGCGTGCTACAGCGATAGACACACCAAGAATAGCGTTGGCACCAAGTTTACCTTTGTTTGGAGTACCGTCAAGAGCGATCATTGCGCGGTCAATACCTTGTTGATCACGTACGTCGAATCCGATGATGTGTTCAGCAATAACGTTGTTTACGTTATCAACTGCTTTTTGAGTACCAAGACCACCGTAACGAGCTTTGTCACCATCACGAAGTTCTACTGCTTCGTGTTCACCAGTTGAAGCTCCTGAAGGAACCATACCGCGACCGAATGCACCAGATTCAGTGTAAACTTCTACTTCAAGTGTTGGGTTACCGCGTGAGTCAAGGACTTCGCGTGCGTAAACATCAGTAATAATTGACATTACAATACTCTCCTTATGAGTTAAAATTTTTTACACCTATATATTACCATAATATCAAGGCTTAAGCAAATTAAAACCAGAATTTTCTAGCGATTTTCTATTTTTTAATATTTTCAATTGTTTTTGAAAATCTCAGAAAACGACCCGAATGAAAAGGAATTCAAAATATTGTATAATAGCTAGTAGAAAACTTACAGGAGATTCCTATGACTTCACTTGAAAACAAAGTGCTCCAATGCGCTAGTGGCGAAAAACGCCTTAATCCCGATGAACTTCGTCAGTATTTTGGAACCTATGCGGAACGTGTAGTCCTAGCTGTTCTATTGGAAAATGCTGAAAAGAAAACTGTAATTGACCATTTTCCGCAGATTTTAAAAGACTTACAAGCCGTTTACCCGAATCTTAGTCTCAAGCTATCGCCAAAGTTAGCTGACCAGATACAATTTACCTATATCAAAACGGCTCAAGCACTCAACATTTCAGCTACTATCGTGGACGAGGCCAAGGCCCATTCACCATACGGTCTTATCCTACATAGTAATCAAGCAGAAAACCTTGATAAAGTGTTATTTTCAGAGCTCTATCCTGATATCCTTGCTCCTAAAGAAACTGAACCTGTCACTGAAAAAAAGGGATTTTTCGCTAAACTATTTGGAAAATAAAAGCTGACGCTACGTCAGCTTTTTCTTATATCACAATTATCACAATGTTTTATTGAGCTTGATGAGATTTCCAATATTGAGTCCTGTTCGATAGAGATTCTCCTTAGCAGCAGCTAAAACTTGGTCTAAGTCTGCTACTTGACCAATAATGGGAAAAGCAGCTGAAATGCCTGCTACTGGAAAATCAGGCAAGTCATCCTTCAGACTACCACAGATTGCAATGACAGGAATAGCTGATGGTGTCCGCCTAGCTACCCCGACCGGTGCCTTACCAGACAAGGACTGGCTATCCATACGTCCTTCTCCTACTATAACCAAATCAGCAGACTTCACACGTTGGTCAAAATCAACACAATCAAGTACAAAGCTAATCCCTGATTTAATTTCTGCACCTGCAAAGGCCACCAGGCCTGCAGCCATGCCTCCCCCTGCTCCTGAACCAGCCAGTTTTAAAACTTCTGGAGCAACGTCAGTGTAGAATTGAGACATATCTTGGTCGACTTTTTTAAATTGTGAAGGAGACAAGCCTTTTTGTCCACCAAAAATATAGGTTGCTCCATGTTGGCCACACAAGGGGTTGTCTACATCAGTAATCAGACGAATGGTGACACCAGACAAATCAAGCTTATTTTTAGAGGATACCTTCTTAATGAGACCAAGATTAGCACCTATTGGCTCAAGCTCCTGTCCCTCAGAATCATAAAAACGATACCCCAATCCATATGCCATACCAATACCACCATCATTGGTAGCAGATCCACCTACGCCTATAATAAACTCTCGGATGCCAGATTGAACCAAATGAACAATTAGTTCACCTACGCCTTGTGTCGTTAGAGCTAGAGGATTTCGTTTCTCCTTAGGAATATGCTCCAAGCCACAAATCGCAGCCATTTCAAAAATGGCAGTCTGGCCATTGCTGGCAAAAGAAACACTTCCGTCACTTGTATAGGCATGAGGAATCTTGATACTTTTCTTCTCAAGATTTAGATTTTCAGCAAGAGCATCTAAGGTGCCCTCGCCACCATCACCTATTGGCATGAGGTCAAAATCAGCGTCGGGTAAGGCATTTTCAAAACCTGATTTAAGAGCTAAGGCGACCTCTTTTGCAGATAAACTTTCCTTAAATGAATCAGGTGCAATCAAAATTCGCATGATGTCCTCCTTCTATTTTTCTTTTAGGTAAGGGGATAAAGCCTGAACTAACTCTTCCGTCATATGTCGAGGACCTCGAACAGTTTTAATACCTAAACTCTTTAGTCTATCACTATCAAAGTCAGTGTCATTAAAAGTGTATAAGGGCTTAATCCGCATCAACTCTTTAATACTCTCCTCTTCACGATAACCTTGATTAGGGATATTTGCCTCTAAAACCTGACAGACGTAACGGATGGCCTTGGTAGGTGCCGTAATATAGATAGCCACAAAATCTCCCTTTTGCATACTAGCTTTCTGTGTCCAAAGAATCTCCTCATTTGCGGAAAACTCATCCCCAATATCGTAGTATTTCAAATTTACCGGGATAATCCAATAATGAGGCTCCGAAGCCTTTCTAAGATGTTTGGGAGCCACTAGGGAACGACTTTCACTAAGAAGCTCAAAAACAGTCTGGTCTGGCAAGGTCTCATCTAAAACAAGACTAACCCAGGTCTTCTTGGACATATGGTAGCTAGGAAAAACGCCATCCATTTTCAAGAGCTTATCCATTTGCGTCGGATTAACCTTGAGGTTAACCACATCATATGTTAATTCTGCCTTTTCTCCATCAAGCCCTAGTTTTTCTCCCTTAAGAGGAAAAAACAAGGCATACCATTTACCATCAACTCTAAAAGATAGATAGCTTGGTTCTTTCTCGAAAGGATGGTCTGCTTGGTCTGAAAATTCTTGAGCTAAAAATTTAGCCAGGCGATTAGCTTGTGGAGATGAGAATAATTGATCTTCATAACAAGAATCAGCTACCTGTGACAGAAGTTCTCCATAAGCCTCTCTGACTTGACCAACGTAAGTTCCAGTAGCCTGAGGACTCCTGAAGATATCATAAGGCTCATCAAGATCACTATCGACAACCTGTCCCGTCAACTTACCTTCTAAATCAATAAACAATCGAGCTTCAAGTTCTTCAGCTATCAGTGTTTTTCTGAACTCATAGCCTTGCTCAGTAGCTGTAAAACCAAAAGGTTCTAGGCTATCAGGTTTTAGGACTTTCTTTTTAAAATAAGCATCCTCAAAAGTCATTGGTTCTCCCTTTTTCTAAAAAAGAGAAGTTGAGACAAACTTATGTCCCAACTCCTTTTTTATTTTGTTGACTGACGTAAGGTAATACCGTGATTAAGAATAACATCTTTTTCTTCAAGTTCTTCCTTATTCATGATTTTAGTCAACATACGCATGCTAACTGCCCCTAAATCATAGAGAGGATGATTAATACTAGAAAGGTTTGGACGTGTATAGCTTGTAATTGGTGAGTCATTGCTTGTGATGATTTCGAAGTCTTCTGGAACTGATTTACCTGCAGCAAAGAGGCCATTCAAGAGACCTGCAGCCAATTCATCTTCTCCAACATAGGCAGCAGTGGCACCAGAGTTCAAGACACGTTGTGCTAGATCAAAGCCATCTTTATAGCTATATTTAGCTTCAAAGACTAGTCCTTCATTGTAGCGCAAATTATTCTTTTCAAGTCCAGCCTTATAACCAGCTAGACGGAGCTTGCCATTAATATCATCAATTAGTGGCCCTGATACAAAGGCAACCTTTTCATTATTCTTGGCAAGCTGTGTTATAGAATCCTCAACGGCAGCTTTATAGTCGATGTTAACACTCGGTAATTGGTGTTCGAGGTCCACTGTTCCTGCTAGGACAATCGGCGTACGAGTACGGGAAAATTCTGCACGAATTTTTTCCGTCAAGTGGTAACCCATGAAGATGATACCGTCTACTTGTTTGGCAAATAGAGAGTTAATCACGGTAACTTCGTGATCGTCATTTTCATCACTAGATGCAAGAACAATATTATACTTGTACATGGTTGCAATATCATCAATCCCCCTTGCTAAAGTAGCAAAATAACTATTAGCAATATTTGGGATGACAACTCCTACAGTAGTGGTTTTCTTACTCGCCAAGCCACGCGCAACCGCATTTGGACGGTAATCCAAACGATCAATGACCTCAAGCACTTTTTTTCGGGTGTTTTCTTTTACATTTTTATTTCCATTTACCACACGAGACACAGTCGCCATCGAAACACCTGCTTCACGCGCAACGTCGTATATAGTAATTGTTTCATCAGTATTCATAAAAACACTTCCTTTCTCATTTTACGCTCACTTATTCATTCTAATTGTATCAGATTCTGAAAACACTTTCAATTATTTTGACTGATTTTTTACAAAAAAATGAAAGGGATTCCTTCTTTATGGTTACGAGGAAGAAAGCCATTTCAGAAAAAGGCCTCTCATTTCGTGTTTCCAAGACTATCCATCGCTTACAAAACTAGCCTAAAAAAGTCTCAATGAAAGTAAATGATTTAATGAAAAGCCAAAAAACAACTTGCATTTTCCCTATAAAAGTGACAGAATGAGTGTAAGAAATACAAAGGAGTTTTTTCTATGTCTAAACTTGATCGCATTCGTCATTTTTTGAATGAAAATAAAGCAGGGCTAGCTATTGTTTCAGATCCTGTAACTGTCAATTATCTTACTGGTTTTGATTGTGACCCACATGAACGCCAAATGTTCCTCTTCGTCTACGAAAATCGTGAACCTGCCCTCTTTGTTCCTGCTCTTGAGGTTGCACGTGCCTCTGCTGTACTCGACTTCCCAGTCTTTGGATATGTGGATTCTGAAAATCCATGGCAAAAAATCAAAGCTGGCCTAGCAAGTACAGACAGCCCTATTATTTATGCAGAGTTTGACAATCTCAATGTGACTAAGTTCCAAGGATTGCAAACGGTCTTTGATGGTCGCTTTGAAAACTTGACACCATTCATTCAAAAAATGCGCGTTATCAAGTCAGCTGATGAAATTCAAAAAATGTTGGTTGCCGGTGATTATGCTGATAAAGCTGTTAATATCGGTTTCGACAATATCTCTCTCGACGTTACTGAAACAGACATCATTGCTCAAATCGAATTTGGCATCAAACGCTTGGGCTATGAAATGAGCTTTGAAACTATGGTCTTGACTGGTAACAATGCAGCCAACCCACACGGCATTCCTGGAAGCAACAAAATTGAAAAAGATGCTCTTCTTCTCTTCGACTTGGGCTGTATGGTGAATGGCTATGCTTCAGATATGACGCGAACAGTCGCTGTTGGAAAACCCGATGATTTCAAAAAAGAAATCTACCACTTGACTTTAGAAGCTCAACAGGCTGCCCTAGATATGATTAAACCAGGTGTAACTGCCAGCGAAGTCGATGCTGCAGCACGTAATGTTATTGAAAAAGCTGGTTACGGCGAATACTTCAACCACCGCCTCGGACACGGTATCGGAATGGATGTGCATGAATTCCCTTCTATCATGGAAGGAAATGACTTGGTAATCGAAGAAGGAATGTGCTTCTCTGTTGAACCAGGTATTTACATTCCTGAAAAAGTTGGTGTTCGTATCGAGGACTGTGGTTATGTGACAAAAGATGGCTTTGAAGTCTTCACACACACACCAAAAGAATTGATCTATTTTGATGTCTAATTAATAAACATGGGTCTTCAATTAAATTGAAGATCTTTTTGTTTGTAGCCAAATCGAAAACACCAAAAAAGCCGACTCATTGAGAGTCAGCTTTTTTTGCTATTTTTCCTCATGCTCTTGTCTAAGATAGTCAAGTCCTTCTTCAATCCATCCTGGCATTGCTTCTGCCAAAGGTTTAAAGCCATAGTTCAAACGACTATCTGAGAAACGATGACGATGAGGGATTTTATTTTTTTCTTCCTCAAGGGTTCTCAAAGAAAGACTGGCCTTTTGTGTAAATTCATCAAAATCAACAACTTGAACCAAGACCTCCTGGTCTACCTTGAGGGTATTGTAGATGTTGTCGATATAACCTGTCTTAATCTCCGAGATGTGAATCAAGCCTGTGGTACCATTTTCCAATGAAACAAAGGCACCGTAAGGCTTGATGCCTGTGATAACACCCCTAAGCTTGTCTCCAATTTTCATCTTAGTCTGCTACCTCAACTGTTTCAATCACAACATCCTCAAGTGGCTTATCTTGAGCTCCAACCTCAACATTGGCAATCTCATCAAGCACCTTGTAAGAGTCTTCATCCACCAATTGACCAAAGACTGTGTGACGACGGTCTAGGTGAGGTGTTCCACCATTTTCAGCATAAGCTTCCGCGATTGGTGCTGGCCAACCACCACGTTCGAGTTCCTTTTTAGCATAAGGAATTTCAGGCGTTTGAACGATGAAGAACTGGCTACCATTAGTATCTGGTCCAGCATTGGCCATAGAAAGCGCACCACGGAGGTTATAGAGTTCTTCAGAAAATTCATCCTGGAAGCTACCACCGAAACTTGACTCACCACCCATACCAGTACCAGTTGGGTCACCACCTTGAATCATAAAGTCCTTGATAATACGGTGGAAAATCACACCGTCATAGTAGCCACTCTTGGCCAAATTGACAAAGTTAGTAACTGTTAATGGTGCATGATCAGGGAAAAGTTTGATGACCAAATCACCATGGTTTGTTTTAATTGTTACGACTGGACCTTCTACTGCATCCAAGTCAAGTTGTGGGAAATGAAGTTCTTTTTCTACCAATCCGAGTTCCTCCAAGGCATTGAAAATGCCATCTTCTTCTACTGTTCCTGTAACGTAATCTGCTTTTTCTTTCAATTCTGGTGTAGCGTTACCCATGGCAATCTTAAGTCCAACATAGTCAAAGATTTCCATATCGTTTGGACCATCACCAAACATCATAGCATTGACCGGTTTAAGGTTTTCGTGCTCCAAGACATGCTCGACACCAGATGCTTTTGAGATACCATTTGCTACGACGTCAGAGGAGTGTTCGTGCCAAGGCACCAAGCGGACATGTGTCGCAAGTTCTTCTGGTAACTCAAGCTCACCATCATTTTCCGCAAAAGTCCACATATGGTAAACATCGTTCGACAAGTGGAAGTCTGGCTCCACATCACAAAGACCATAGACTGGTTTCATAGCATCATCAATCAAATCTGAACGCTCAGAAACAACTGGCTTATCCTTACCAGCAAAGCCCCAAGCAATCCCAATCTCCTTGCACCAAGCAACAAAGGCTTCTGTAACCTCACGAGCTAGGGGCTGGTTATAAATTTCTTCGCCTTTTCGATTAATCACATAAGTTCCATTGATGGTTACAAAATAATCGGGCTCTAAGTCTCGAATGTCCTCAACGACACCATAGTAGCCACGTCCTGTGGCAATCCCCGTCAAAATTCCTTTTTCTTTAAGCCCTTTGAAAACAGCCTTAATAGACTCAGGAATGTAGCCTGTCTTTTTGACACGAAGGGTGTCGTCAATGTCGAAGAAAACAATCTTTGTCTTCTTGGCCTTGTATTTTGTTTTAGCATCTACTGGCATCGCTAATCTCCTTTACAGTATCACGTCCAGAGTTAGGTATATCTGCTATCCTAACTAAAGACCGTATGGTACTCCCATTATATCATGTCTTAAAGCCAAAAACAAAAAATCATCTAGGACTATAGCAGTCTTAGATGATAGGCGTTTTAACGGTTAACACTCTTGATAATACGTTTAATATCACGTTCTTGTTCACGACGTTTGATAGACTCACGTTTATCGTAATCGTGTTTCCCTTTGGCAATACCAAGCAATACCTTGGCAAAACCGTTTTTTAGGTACACCTTAAGAGGAACCAAGGTCATTCCTGTTCCCTTAAGGTCATTTTGAAGTTTGGTGATTTGCTTCTTCTTAAGCAATAATTTTCTCGTACGGTCTGGATCTTGATTCCAAATATTACCTTGCTCAAAAGGAGCAATATGAACATTGATTAACCAAGCCTCACCGTTCTTGATTTGGGCATAGCCATCTTTTAGTTGGATGCGTGCCGCACGAACGGATTTAATCTCCGTCCCTGTTAGCACGATACCTGCTTCAATAGTATCAACGATACTATAGTCATGTCTAGCCTTTTTATTCTGAGCAACAACATTGCCTTCACCCTTTGGCATAGCAGTCCCTCCATTCTCATCCTATTTTCGTTTTTTAGCAACGTCCTTGTAGAAAGGTTTGTTCCCTTTCTTCTTACGACGGCCACTCTCACGTCCCTTGTTATCATTATGAGGACGGTTTTGATTCTTACGCTTGTCGGGTTTCTTAGATGACTTACGTTTTTCGTCATAAGAGCCTTTACGACCATTAGCATCTTGATGGTTACGGTTATCCCCACGTTTACCACGACGTTCGAAGTCTCCATTTTGACGGTCACGACGTGGACCTCTATTTCGGAAGGCTTTCGCCTTCTCTTCACGTTCCTGACGAGCCTTGTGGTCTACTTTCTCAGTAACATCATACTCGCTTGGAAGGTATTGGAAGTCAATGTCTCCTGTTTCCTTATCCGCACGTGTTAATTTGACACGGATAGGCTGACCAACTCGGAAAGTCTTACCAGTTTTCTCACCCTGAAGTGTCATGGTACGTTCATTGTAATTGTAAAATTCTGGAAGGGTCGTGATGTGAACCAAACCTTCGATAGTGTTTGGCAATTCCACAAACATACCAAATTTAACCACACTTCCGACAATACCATCGAATTCTTGGCCAACAAACTCTTCCATGTATTCCGCTTTTTTCATAGCTTCAACGACACGTTCGGCATCAATGGCACGACGTTCAAGAGTTGAAGATGATGTCGCTAACTCAGGAATAACCTCTTCAAAATGTTCACGTGTTTCTTGAGACATATTGTTAGTGTACTCACGAATCATTCGGTGAACCAAGAGGTCTGGGTAACGACGGATTGGACTAGTAAAGTGGGTATAATACTGAGCCGCAAGTCCATAGTGTCCGTGGTTGTGTTCTGAATAGCGGGCTTGTTGCATTGAACGAAGCAGCATCATGTTCATGACCTCTGCTCCAGGTTTTCCCTGAACTTTGGCCATAAACTCTTGCAAGTCTAGCTGATCCATCTTATTGGCAGTTCCTTTGATTTGAACACCAAAGATAGAGGCATAATCCATGAAGCGTTGCAATTTCTCAGCCTTTGGCTCTTCGTGGATACGGTAAATAAATGGCAACTTAGCCTTAGCAAAGTGCTCTGCCACACATTCATTGGCAGCCAACATGAAGGATTCAATCATTCGCTCGGCTGTTCCACGTTCACGCACCACGATATCCACTGGCATTCCCTTCTCATTAACCAAGATACGAGCTTCAGATGTATCAAAGTTAAGGGCACCACGACGCTCACGCATGTCTTCTAAAATCTTATGCAATTCTGCCATAGCTGATACAGAATCCATGATTGGCTTAAACTGCTCAATCTTTTCTGGATTTCCAGCCAACATCTCATTGACATCACTGTAGGTCATACGGAAGGTTGTATTAATCACAGATTGACAAATCTTATGATTAACCACCTTACCTTTAGGAGTAATCTCCATAATGGCTGATTGCGTCAAACGATCAACATTGGGATTAAGTGAACAAATACCATTCGAAAGACGCTCAGGCAACATTGGTACCACGCGGTCTGTCACATAAACAGAAGTCCCACGTGCTACGGCCTCACGGTTAAGTGCAGATCCTTCAGTAACATAGTAAGACACATCAGCAATATGAACACCAAGCTCAAAGTTACCATTTGGCAAACGTTTGATATGAACCGCATCATCCAAGTCCTTAGCATCAGCTCCGTCAATGGTAAAAGTTACCTCTTGACGGAGGTCAACACGACCAACGAGGTCTTCCTGACTCGGTGCATCTGGTACAGCTTCTGCTTCCGCCATGACATCCTCTGGAAACTCTGAAACAATATCCATTGATTCCAAGACTTCCAAGACATCAATACCGGCATCCCCCTGATGACCAATAATGTCACGAACACTTCCTACGAAATAATCATAGTGACGGTTAGGGTATTTTTCAATATCAACCTTGATAATTTCAGTACCATCTAGGGCAACTGGTTCTTTCTTGATATAAATTGGCTGCTGAATTTTTTGGTTTTTAGACTTAATGTAACCCGCATAAGGTTCTTTCTCGTCGCTAAGGATAAATTTCCCTACAACAGTCTTAAGCGAACGTTCTACAATTTCAACAACACGCGCTTCTGCTGCTGTCCCACGCAAACGATCTGCTGGCTTCTTGATAACAACGGCAACAGTATCACCGTCAATGGCATGGCCAACATCATTACGACCGATGAACATGTCATCTTCACTGTCATCAACATGCAAGAAACCAAAACCGTTCTTATTGGCACGGAAGATACCTTCAACAGTCACCTGATTAGGATTTTCTTTCTTAGGACGCAAGGATACAGAGCCATCTCGGTTAAAACGCAACTGTCCCTTACTTTCCATGGCTGACATGGCCTTGATGAGCTGAGGGAACTTTTCTCCCCCAGCATGATTAAGAGCCTGGGCAATGTCGTTTACACTGGATTTCCCATGCTCCTTCAAATAATTTATAATAGATTCTTTCATGATTTCCTTTTCTTTTATTTATTGACTATAACGCAAAAAATGAGCCAACCTCAGTCAGCTCATTACTTACTTGAGAGAATGGAAAGGACGATTGCATCTACAATCCATAGAAAAACCATGATTCCTGTAAAGCGTTGCATAAAGGCTTCAAAACCACGTGGTTTACTACGTTCAAATAGTGCTTCTGACCCACCACCATCAAAGACATTGCTACTTGGATTTTTTTGTGGCTGCATAAATACCGCAATCACAATAATAGCTGACATCACCAAGAGCAGCGTTAATAATAAGTCGTACATAGTTATTCCTCCGAAAAAGTCCTTTTTATTCTACCATAGAACCCTTTAAGATTCAACATGTAAGGTTACTTTTCTATCCTTAGGGCAGAATTTGGGTACCTGAATTTTCTCAGGATGATTCTGTTTATTTTTACTTGTGAGATAGTTGATGCTCCCACATTCACTACACTTTAAATTGATTTTAACTCTCACCTATATTCTTGACTCCTAGCAATTTTCTAAAGATGATTAAGGACCAGACAAAATTTCCAAAGACAATCATTGCAGTCACAAAGAAGACCCAGCGATAACCTAGACCTGTCGCAACTGCTGACCCAACAAAGGGACCTAAAACCTGTCCAATATATGAAAAGCTTTGATTAAAGCTAAATATTCTTGAGATTCCTTCCTTGGGTGTCATCTTGGTCAATAAAGAATTGACACTAGGCATAAGAGCACCTACACCGAAGCCATAGGCAAAGCGTAAGATACCCAGTTGCAAGGCTGAACCGGCAAAACCACAGAGGAAATACAAGAGAAAGCTATAAAATAGCCCCATTAAAAGCAAGCGATGATTCCCAATACGGTCTCCCAATTTTCCCAGATAAGGGGTACTTAAGAGACTAGAAAAGCCCATAGCAGAAACAATTAACCCTGAGTAAAAAAGGATATTTTCCCTCTGACCTAAATAACGAATGTAAAGGGCCAACATAGGTGCAATCGATTGGGCAGAAATCTGAATAATCATACTGGTCACAAAAAGGCCAATCAACATAGATTTGCTGGGAATTCTTGCAAAAACCTGAGAAAGGGTCATCATCTCTCCCTTTTCGACAGGCTGGAAATCCTCTCGCAAGCCAAAAATAGTTAAGAGGCAGCAGATAAATAGAATGAGTCCAACCAATAAAAAGGTACCCCTCATACCAAACGCCTCAGATAAGGTACCACCTAACAAAGGGCCAATCAGAACACCTGCCGTTAGACCCGTAGACAAGGTCCCCAAGGCATAGCCAGAACGATTCTGAGGAACCTGACTAGCAATTAAAGCTGTGGCATTTGGGACATAGCCTGCAAACAAACCATTCAGCGTTCTTAAGAAAAGCAGCCAGAAAACATTTGGGACTAAGGCAAGCCCTCCCATTGTAAAAGTCATCACCATGCTGGCCCTAATCATCATAGGCTTTCGACCATAACGGTCAGCCAGGCGTCCCCAAATAGGAGAAACCAAGGCAGAGGCTAAGGCAGAGATGGCAACAGACAAGCCAGCATACCATTCGACCATGTCTCCTTTAACACCAAGTTCCTCAATGTATAGGGCCATGAAAGGCATAACAATGGAGAAACTAGCTCCAGTAAAAAAGGTTCCTATCCATGCAATTTTAAGGTTACGTTGCCAATCAGTACTTTTAAGTTCTTTTTGGCGCAAATAATCATCTTCTTTCTAAAATTCACTATCCATTATATCACAATGGCTAGCTATGAGGAGCTCGTTAAATCATTTATTGCACTCTTAACCTTCTCCTTCAAATCATCGAGACTACCGTTATTATCAAGAACCAAGCTGGCATAAGGCATTTTCTCAGCTAAAGACATCTGGCTATCAATACGCAGCTTAGCTTCCTCAACACTTAAGTGATTACGTTTCATCAAGCGTTGGCACTGGATCTCCGGTAACACTGCCACCAACCAAATCTGATCAAACCAGTCCTGATACCCATTCTCAATAAGCAAGGGAATATCCATGAAAAAAACATCTTCTTTCTTAGCTAAATAATCCTTTTGCGCTGCTAGTTCCTCTCGAATAATCGTCCCTTGAATCTCAGCAGACCGCTGTCTCATCTCCTCATTGGAAAAGATCAGTTGCCCTAGTTTAGGACGGTTCAATTCCCCATTAGAAAGAAGAATTTCCTCTCCCAACCAATCGAGTAAGGCACGGTACAAACGGCCCCCTTGAGCCTGCATGTCGTGTACAAGCTGATCAGCGTCAATGACCTTGTAACCTGCCTCTTTAATCATTTCAACAACAGTAGATTTTCCTGAAGCAATACCACCTGTTAACCCAATAATCATCGTTTCTGACAATGAGGACACAAATGTGTTCCTCTCCCTCCTAACTTGATTTTCTCAATTGTGCTTGCGCAGCGTGGACAAGGCTGTCCCGTCTTTCCGTAAACCTGCAAATAGTTCTGCATGGTCCCATCCTCACCAAGGGCATTACGATAAGTCCTTATAGTTGAGCCACCTTTTTCAATTCCTAGCTGTAAAATAACAATCGTTTGATCATGGACTCGCTTCATGGCTGCCTTGCTGAGTTTCTTTGCTGGCGTCTCAGGATGAACCTTGGCTGCCCAAAGCACCTCATCAACATAGATATTGCCTAGACCAGCCACCAATTTCTGCTCCAAAAGGAGACTTTTAATGGGCTTTGCAGAGGTCATCAAGGCTCTCTCAAACGGGGCGTATTTAAAAGCCTTCTTAGTAGGCTCAGGACCAAGCTTTTTCTTTGTAAAATAAGCCTCCTCTTGATTTTTAGCCAATAAATCAAAGGTCCCAAACTTGCGGACGTCCTGATAAACAAGAGTCGAGCCATCATCTAAGATAAAGAAAAGATGGAAATGCTTATTAGCAGGGACCTGATCCGTAAACAAGAGGTATTTCCCTTCCATGCGCAAGTGGGAAATCATAATCAACTGTCCAAAATCAAAAATCAAGTACTTGCCTCTACGTCGCATGGCTTGAATAGTTTGGCCAGGTAAGTCATTCAAAAAACTATCGTAGGAGGTCTTAATCATTTTCGGGACCTTAACTTCAACAGACGAAATGGTCCGACTTACTACCAATCTTTCTAACCCTCGTCTAACAGTTTCTACCTCAGGTAACTCAGGCATTTGCTCCTCCTTCTAACAAGAAAGCCGAGCAAATGCCCAGCTTTTTAATATTCTTTTTCGTTGTATCCGAAATCGGCAAGATCTAATTTCTTATCACGCCAATTTTTCTTAACCTTAACCCAGGTTTCAAGGAAGACCTTGTCCCCTAGCATAACTTCAATATCTTTACGGGCAAGGGTACCAATTTTCTTGAGCATGGAACCTTGTTTACCAATGACAATGCCTTTTTGGCTGTCACGCTCAACCATGATCGTCGCACGAATATGAATCTTATCCGTGTCTTCATCACGCTTCATCTCATCAATGACAACAGCAACAGAGTGTGGAATTTCTTCACGTGTCAACTGAAGGACTTTTTCACGAATCATCTCCGATACCAAGAAACGCTCTGGGTGGTCGGTGATTTGGTCCGCTGGGAAATATTGGAACCCTTCCTCAAGGTTATCACTCAAGACATCCACAAGATGAGAAACATTGTTTCCTTGGAGGGCAGATATCGGAATAATCTCCTTGAAATCCATTTGTGTACGGAAATCCTCAATCTGCTCTAGGAGCTGATCTGGATGAACCTTGTCAATCTTATTGATTACCAAGATAACTGGAACCTTAGCTTGTTTAAGACGTTCGATAATCATATTATCACCCTTACCACGAGGCTCATCAGCTGGTACCATAAAGAGGACGGTATCCACTTCACGAAGGGTTGAATAAGCAGATTCCACCATGAAATCTCCAAGAGCCGTCTTAGGCTTGTGAATCCCTGGTGTATCGATAAAGACAATCTGTTCCTTATCAGTTGTGTAAATCCCCATAATTTTATTACGGGTTGTTTGAGCCTTATCACTCATGATAGCAATTTTTTGCCCCATAACATGGTTCAAAAACGTTGATTTTCCTACATTAGGACGGCCAATAATAGCCACAAATCCTGATTTAAATGTCATATAACTTCTTTCCTATTTCCTTTTAATTGAAAATTAAGTGCCAAATTTTAGGTATAAAAACAATCATACCTGTAATGAGTGCATAACAAGAAACCACTAAAACAGCCCCTGCAGCCATATCCTTGGCATTTTTGGCTAGCATCGAAAAGTGATATTTACTGGCCAAATCGACAACATTTTCAATGGCAGAATTAACAATCTCTAGGGCAATTACGAGAAAAACTGCCATCAAAAGAAAGAGCCATTCTGTCGCAGACACACGAAAAATCAAGCCAGCCAATACCACCAAGATAGCTGAAACCAAATGCTTGCGCATGTTGCGTTCTTCTTTAAAAGCTGTGATAATCCCTGTTAGAGCAAACTCAAAACTAGCTGTAAATTCTCTGTTTTTCCACTTTTTTTGTGGGTTATTGTCGCGTAAGTCCATAAGCAGTCAAAATTTCTTCCTGTAATCCAAACATTTCCGCTTCTTCTTCTGGGGTGTAATGGTCGTAGCCATTGATGTGAAGAAAACCGTGAACAGCCAAGAAGCCCATCTCACGCTCGAAACTATGACCATAATCCTCAGCTTGCTCGTGAGCCTTATCAACAGAAATAAAGAGTTCACCGATATAACTATCAAACTCTCCCATCATTTCAGCTAATTCAGGATTTTCAGCCAACTCTTCCTCATCAAAGCTAATGTCTAATTCAGGCTTATACTCCAAACTAATAACATCCGTTGGACGGTCCGTATCACGATATTCCAGGTTTAGCTCGTGGCTACGTTCATTGGTTACAAATGTAACCGCCATTTCCTTGTCTTCCTTGCCGAGTCTTTGTGCTGCAAAATCTAGCAACTCCAAGGTTTGTTCTTTTAATTTCTCAGAGACTTGTCCAGTCTCATCAATCATTTCAATATACATAAGATACTTTAGGAACGGCTATGATCACTTCAAGCATAGAACCGCTCGCTTCCTTTCACTAACTCATTAGCTTTTTTATACAAATACTCAAATACATAGAATACTAGTCCAGAGTATTTTTGGTCTAATATTAATCACCTCATTATACCATAAGGACACAGAAAAAGCAGACTTAAGGCTAATTGTCTGCTTTTTGTAGGACCTCTCTGGGAATCGCTTACTTATCTAAATTATCCTTAAGACGTTGAATATGAATGGTTAAAAAGACTTGTTCGTCTAAACTTAGCTCAAAGACATAACTTGTCTTGATATAGGTAGCAATCTTTTGGGTACAGATAAAGGACTCCCGATAATTTATCTTAACTTGTTCGTAAAGGAAAGCATCATTCTTGCCACCACTAACTCCGCTCACAATACGTTGTGCTAGGTATTGGAGATGGGTCATAAAACGGTTATACGAGAAACTATCCTCCTCCAAATCATAACCAAAATGAAGACGGACAATGTCACTAATCCCAACCACAATTTGAGTCATCTGTCGATCTTTTTCATGGAGACCCGCATCTTTTTGTGCATTGACAAAATGTAAGGCGACAGAGGCAGCCTCATCATCTGCCAACTGGACTTCTAAATCCTTGGCAATCAAACGAAGGGCTTGTTTCCCAATTTCATACTCCCGAGGATAAAATTTTCGAACCTCCCAAGCCAAGGGATTCTGCAAAGAAACACCTTCTCTACTTCTTTCAATAGCGTAATGTAGGTGGTCAGCAAGGGCGATGAAAAAAGAGGGATCAAACTTGGTTTGCAAGACAGCCTCAGCAAAAGTAAGGATATTCAAAAAGACCTGCATTTCACCATCAGGTAAATTGACATAAACACGAGACCATTCCTCTACTGCCTCTGTATTTTCCAAAACAAAAGTCTTTTCAATCTTTTCCTTATCAACAAGGTCTCCGACCTTCTTTTGAAAGCCTAGTCCCTTACCCATGACAATGTATTCCACATTATTATCCAAAGCTTGGACAACATTGTTGTTTAAAATCTTTTCAATCTGCATCATGATCCCTCATTAAAAAAGCGCTTACTTTATTTTACCAAATTTTTAATGAGAAACCTACTTACTACAAACTAAAAGTGCTGGCCTGACCAACACTTTTTACTTATAGTTCTGTTCGATTTTCGATAGCTCTTAGCAAGGTCACTTCATCAGCATACTCAATGTCAGAACCGACTGCCAAACCACGCGCTAAACGAGTCACTTTGATTCCTGCAGGTTTAAGGACACGCGAAATATACATAGACGTCGCCTCACCATCTGCTGTTGCATTAGTGGCAATAATAATCTCGTCAACCTCGCTGTCCATAAGGCGGGTAATCAAACTTTTCAGGTTAATATCGTCTGGTCCAACACCATTCATAGGGGAGATAAGCCCTTGAAGCACATGGTAGAGACCACGGTATTCCTGAATCTTTTCCATAGCTGAAACATCTTTGGAATCTTCAACAACCAAAATCTTAGTACGATCTCTGGTTTCATCGGTACAAATATTACATGGATCATCATCTGTCAAACGACCACAGACCGAACAATAAGTCAATTCACGTTTTGCTGCCAAGAGGTTTTTTGCGAAATCGTTGACATCTTCATCAGACATGCTAATGGTATAAAAAGCTAAGCGGGTCGCTGTTTTAGCCCCGATTCCAGGGAGTTTTGAAAAACTATCAATCAGCTTCGCAATTGGAGTAGGATAAAGCATGAAGGCCTCCTGTTCTTTATATTTTTTTATTCATCGCTTATCTTTTGTCACTTTCATGGATAAGTCTTTAGCCAAGAATAAACACTCAAACACTATATCACAGAAAAATCCCTCGTGCAAGGCACAAGAGATTTTAGATGTTTAGTGAGTATTTTGATAAAGCTCCATAATAGCTTTGACCGCATTTTGATGGGCCTTACTCTTCCAATCAAGGGCATGAGGATACATAATCCCAACTGCCAACTTCGTACCATCTTTGGCGGTCGCATAGGCCACGGCATTAAGGTTAACCGTTGTTACAGAGTTACCAGAAGCATCCGTCGCATAGGTTTCGGCTGTCCCTGTTTTACCACTGATTGGAATGATAGAACTTGCCATAGCTTTACCAGTCGCAAGGCTAGATCCTGAATTAACAACATCATTAAAGCCTTGTTGAACAATACCCAGCTGCTCAGAATCGAGAGGTAAGGTATTTAATACACGTGTATCTACCGTTGAGGCTAGAGTTCCTAGACTACCATTAGATCCTGCATCGTAGATACCTCCAACGATATGAGGGGCTACACGTTTACCACCATTGGCAATTGAAGCAACATACTGAGCCAGCTGAATGGTTGTATAAGAGTCGTACTGACCAAAAGCCTCTGTCAGAACGTTGGCTACATTGTAATTCTTAGAAATGTAACCTTCTGATTCTCCAGGTAAATCAAGTCCTGTGGACACTCCCATACCAAAATCAGCATAGGTGTCACGAAGCGTCGTCATGGCCTTACCCATATTATCAGTCGACAAGGCCATGCCTGGAACATACTGTTGACCAAGTAGTTTGATAGCAATCTGTACCATATAGGTATTTGATGAGTATTCTAGAGCCTGTGTCGCGGTAATAGCACGGCTACCTTGGTCCGTAAACCAAGATGTGATAGGGGCTGAACCGGCAATGTTGATGGGTTGGTCAGTCAAGACTTGGTTCCCATAGATAGCACCTGAACGCCAACCAGCAGTTAAGGTTGCCCCCTTAACAACAGATCCCGGAATGAAGACATCAGTGATTGTGCCTAAGGCATTGGCCTTAAAATCTTGTGCTCCTTGCTCGTGTTTTTGCCCTGCCATAGCAAGTACAGCACCAGTGTCAGCATTCATAACCACTGCATACATTCCTTCAGAATAGGTTGCTTTATTCTCTGAAATCTCTGAAGAAAGCTGTTGACCTAGGATGTCTTCAACTCCTTTTTGGAAATCAAGGTCGATGGTCAACTGCAGATTGTTCCCCTTGCTGCCCTTTTGAGTGATTTTATCACTAGCAACTTTGCCTTCCTTGTCTACTGTAATCTCACGAACAGTATGTTTTCCTTGTAGTTTCTCTTCATATTCTTTTTCTAGATAAGACGTTCCTACACGGTCATTAAGTGCATACCCTTTTTTGAGGTATTCCTTGGCATCTTCTTGTGGCAAACCTGCTTCTGAGCTTGAGACTTTCCCGATGAGAGGTGACAAGGCTGAATCAACCGTATGACGTTCCCAATCCTTAGCAACCGTAATACCATTGAGTTCCTTCTGTTTAGCTGCTACAATCGCAATTTGTTCAGGCGTCAAGTCTCCTGTTTTCAATGTGACTGTTGAGAAATTAGACACAGCATTCATCTGTGAGTAAATGTAGACAATCTTAAGTTCATCCTCAGAGTAATCCACTGCTTCATCAGGAACTGCATCAACAGCATTGTTGTAAATAGTAGCTTCAGCTAATTTATTACCAAATTTATCTGTTTTCTTGTCGTTTGGAAGATCATTAACAACACGCTTATAAGTGGCAGAATCCGCTAGATAGAAATCTCGTTTTTGACGTGCTGTTACCTTCGTTTCCGTCAGAGTCACCATGGTCGCCAACTTTTCAGCGACTTTCTTCATCGTATCTGATGACACCAAATTGCTACGTGTGAAGGTGATAACATCCTTACTCTGGTTGGTCGTGAGGGCAACTCCTTTAGCATCAAAGATTTGCCCACGTTCACTTGCAATCCTAACTGTATACTTAGAGTTATCCTCTAATTTCTTAGTATAAAACGATTTGTTATAAACCTGCATATAGGTCAAACGTGCAAAAAGCAACAAAAAAAGGACAAAGACTACACCAAAAAGCAAGTAAACACGACGGGAGATGTTTACTGGCTTTCTAGGTTTATTCGCTCGTTTTTCTTTTCGTTTTTGGCGCCGTTTTTCCCATTTTTGACTGAGTTTTTTCGAAAATGATGTCACTTTTTTTTCCTCTATGTTCTCATAAAAATTCTCTTTTATTTTATCACAAATAAGCTTTAGCAAACTTAAAAAAATGTCGAAATCTAAAAAAACTTGCCTCAATATGAGACATGTTTTTTAGATTATAATGACAACTTTTTCATCCAGCTAGGAATGGCTTTACTGATATGAGTCGGTAAAACCACATAGGCATTTTTAGCCAGATCATCTGCGATAGCTGAGTGAAGCCAGACAGCAACTGTAACTACTTTATAGGAGTCAATTGAAGCGAATTGGGCCAGAAAACCAGTAATCATACCAGCCAGGGTATCTCCCATGCCTCCTGTGGCTTGATAGGGTCCACCAACTTCTAAATGAGCTACTTTTTCACCTTGATAGACAGCGGTCTTGTGACTCTTGGCAACTAGGATTGTCCCAGCTTGGAACTCTCTCAGGGCTTTCTGAGTGTTAGAAACTGCCTGCTCTGGAATCCTTAAACCAGACAAGCGTTCCCATTCTTTTTGATGCGGGGTGAGAGTAAGATGACAATCTGGTAAGTCCTTCTTAGTCTTCTTAGCCAAAAGATTGAGAGCTGAACCATCAACAACCAAGTTCTGATCTGCCCTAATATTTGCTAGCACCAAGTCCATAGCTTGACTAGCTACACCATCCTCACCTAGACCAGAACCGATTAATACCACATCAGCTGCCCTAAGATTATCAAGAAATCTTTCAGTCTCCCTAAGGTCAAAAGCCATGGCTTCAGGGAGATGGGCATGAAGGGCTGTGATATTGTCACGATCCGTAGCCACTGTGACCAGGCCTGCCCCACTATTGACACAAGCTATGGCAGCCATAATGATGGCACCTCCATAAGGGTAAAGCCCACCAACTAGAAGCACTCGACCGTAAGAACCCTTATGGGACTCTCTCAAGCGAGGTTTTATCACTTGCCTAGCTAAATCGTCATCAACTTTCATAAACTATCCTTTCGCACTACGAAGAGCAGCTTGATAGGTCTGTTCCATAAGCATGGTAATGGTCATAGGGCCTACACCACCTGGAACAGGCGTGATCATGCCAACCTTATCTTTTACTTGATCAAAATCAACGTCACCACAAAGTTTGCCTTCTTCATCACGGTTGATTCCCACATCAATGACAACAGCACCCTCTTTGACATAGTCTTCTGTTACAAATTTTGCACGTCCAATAGCTACAATCAAGACATCTGCCTTGCTACAAACCTTAGGCAAATGCGGTGTTCGTGAGTGGGTCAAGGTAACTGTAGCATTTTTTTCCAAAAGAAGCTGAGCCATAGGTTTACCAACAATGTTACTACGTCCGATAATAACCGCTGTCTTACCTTCCAATTCAACATTGTACTCACGAAGGATTTCCATAATCCCAGCTGGTGTACAAGGCACCATTTGACGGCGACCATTCCAAAGATTACCAGTATTCATAGGATGGAAACCATCGACATCTTTTTTAGGATCAATAGCCAAAAGAATACGCATTTCATTAATATGATTTGGCAATGGCAACTGAACCAAAATACCATGGAATAGCGGATCCTGATTATATTGCTCAATAACCTCAATCAATTCTTCCTCGCTGATACTCTCAGAAAGGTTGACTGTCTGGCTATGGAAACCAGCCTTTTTAGCAGCACGTTCCTTGTTGCGCACATAAACCTGACTAGCCGGGTTGTCACCAACCATAATTACCACTAGTCCTGGCACAATCCATTCCTTTTCTTTAAGGCGTTCTACCTTTTCATGCAAATGATCCTGCATTTTAGCAGCTAGGGCCTTACCATCCATTATTATCGCCATGGGTGTTCTCCAATACATACTTTTTCTCAATTATACCATAGTGATGGCTCTTTGTGACTAAATTTTCTAAATTTTCAAAAAGACATCTTAAATACGAAACTAAAAAAGCCGGAAGCACCTTCCAACTTTTTTCTGATTATGCTTTCGTGACTAGTCCACAAAACCATTTTGCTGACTCCAGCCCTTAATAACCTTCAAGGTCTTCTGCTGGAATTTGCCACTTTCATACATGTGATCTGCACCCGTTAAGGAAACGAGAACGGAATCACGATAGTTCTTAGCCGTTCTTCTGGCAATAATAGGATGAGTCATCTTATCCTTGGTTCCTGAAATAACGAGAACAGGACATGAAATCCGACTAAAGTCAACGTAAGCTGCTTTTGTCTTATCAAACCAATGAAGAGCCATCTGAGTATAAACTTTTCCTGATTCAGGAACCAGATCAGCAAAAACTTCCTCTTTCAAAGATTCCTCTTGTTCATTCATGCAATACTTGAAAAACTCCTTTTTATACGGAGGCATGGCTTTTTTCCAAAATCCCCAGCGTAAAAAGTGTTTGCCAAAACAAGCTAACATGGTTGGATAAAAGGCAAAAATATCTGCTGTCGGAGCTGGTCCCATGAGAATCATACCAGCTACTTCTGTCTTTTCAGCAACCATTTGAGCCACCAGACAACCTAAAGAGTGTCCCAAAATAAGTGGTGGTTGGTCAAGACTTTCAATCAAGGCCACTAAATCATCTCGATAGTCCTGCAGGGTAACAGTCCCAACCTTAGCTAGACACTCTTGATAAGGTAGGTCATGGTAACGAAAGCTAGGTGTATGAACCTTATATCCCATTTGACGTAGACCTGTCGCAAATTCTCCCCAAACATTGCCATCACACCAGGTCCCATGAATTAGGACAATCTCTTTGTTCAAAACCATTCCTTATACATCTCCCTTTTTTGTTAAAAATTTAGATTATTTATCTATCTTATAATATCACACTTCCAACCTAGATACCTTTATACATTTCTTACAATCGTAAGAAAATGGTCTCTTAAATGAATAAGAGACCATTTTTCTATATATTATTCTATTAGCGATTAGCCTTATGCATTTCTTCCTTAACCGGACAAGAACACTCGCAATCGCCACAAGATCCTTTGCCTTTGATATAGTGACGGATGCCAAGACCAGCTGAAGCAAAAATAATAAAAGCAATGATAAAGGTAGACATAACAATTCCTCCTAAACCTAAATATGAGCTTCTTGAAGATTATCCAAGCTAATGATTTGATCCTTAATCTGACGTGGTTTACGAACAACAAAGTAAATCATCGTTACTAAAAGTAAGAAAGCAACAAAAGTCCAAATTGTCATTGACTTACCGTACAGGATGACTTGACCAAACTGGTAAAGGATTAAACTCACACAATAAGCTAGACCTGTTTGGAAACCGATAGCCCCAACCGTCCATTTAAGATTGGCCATTTCACGCTTAATAGCTCCAATAGCCGCAAAACATGGCGCACAAAGCAAGTTAAAAATCAAGAAGGAATAGGCAGCTAAGGAAGAATAATCTCCTCGTAGAGCCTCAGCCAGACCCGCCTCACTGCTATTATGATAGAGAATACCAAAGGTGGCAACAACGGTTTCCTTGGCAGCTAAACCTGTAAGAGCCGCAACTGTTGCCTTCCAATTCCCAAATCCAAGTGGATCAAAAATCCAAGACAAGCCCTTCCCTAAAGTCGCCAAAATGCTAACTTCTGTATCTACAGTATGTAGGGTAAAGTTGTAGTGAGACATAAACCAGATAAGAACCGTCAAACTGAAAATGATGGTTCCCGCACGTTTGACAAAACTCAAAGCCTTACCAAAGGCATAACGCAAGACCGACATGGCTTTAGGCCAGTGGTAGGCAGGCAATTCCATAATAAACGGACTGGTTAAACCACCCAAAAAACTCGTCTTTTTGAGAGCAATACCCGATAGGATAATAGCAGCCATCCCAATGAAATAGGTACTTGGTGCTACTAAAGAATTACTAGGGAAGAAAGCTCCAGCAATTAAGGCAATAATTTCCAACTTGGCCGAACAAGGCATGAAGGTTGCCGTCATAATGGTAATGCGACGGTCCCTTTCATTTTCAATGGTTCGACTAGACATAACCGCTGGCACCCCACAACCTGTAGAAATCAACATGGGAATAAAGGATTTCCCAGAAAGACCAAAACGACGGAAAATACGGTCCATAACAAAGGCAATACGACTCATATATCCAATGTCCTCAAGCACGCCCAAACAGATAAAGAGCACAAAAATTTGAGGAAGGAATCCTAGTACTGTCCCAATCCCAGCGACAATCCCATCAACAATCAAAGACTTAAGCCAGTCCTGAACTTGAAGATAGTCAAGACCAGAAGTTACCAAATCTGGAACATACTTACCAAAAAGCACATCGTTAGCCCAGTCTGTCCACATGGTTCCAACAGTTTGGATAGATAAGAAATAAACCAAATACATAACTGCTGCGAAAATTGGCAAGGCCAAAATACGGTTGGTGACAATCCTATCAATTTTGTCCGACAAAGTCAGAGCAAAATCTTCTGTATGACTTTGAGCCATCTGACAAACTCGTTCGATAAAGGCATAACGCTCATTAATGACAATTGACTCCGCATCTTCGGTGAAAACTTCCTCAGTGATACGAATGATATCTTTGATTTCTTTTCGTTGGAATGGGGACAAGTCTAGCTCAGTCTCAACTAAAGCATCGTGTTCAAAGAGTTTAATGGCATAAAAACGCGCAGACCTTTGCGGTACCGAATTTCCCAAAACTTCCAAAATTTGTGAAATAGCAGCTTCTAATTTATCGTCATAAATTGGAAAGGCAATATCATCAACTGTAGAGGTTGTCGTATGAGCTGCCTTCTTCACAACCTGATCAACACCAGTTTGCTTGAGAGCACTAGTAGCTACTACTGGGACGCCTAGATGATAAGATAATTTATCAACATTAATCTGTTTTCCCTGAGCCTCTAAAACATCACTCATGTTAAGCGCTAAAGTGACTGGAATACCTGTCTCAATCAACTGCGTTGTCAGATAAAGGTTACGCTCCAAATTTGTCGCATCGACTACATTTAAAATGCTGTCGGCCCTTTGGCTCAACAAATAGTCGCGCGCCACCTTTTCTTCAGGACTATAGGGTGACATTGAGTAAATCCCTGGTAAATCCTGGATTTCTAAATCCTTATTCTTTTTGACCAGACCACTTTTTCGTTCGACAGTAACACCCGGCCAGTTACCAACACGCTGATTGTTCCCTGTTATCAGGTTGAATAAACTGGTTTTACCACTATTAGGATTACCTATTAATGCAATTTCTGTCATTTTTCCTCTCCCTCATCCAGCATGACCACACTAATCATTTGCGCTTCCGACTTGCGTAGGGTTAATTCATACCCTCTCAAGCTAATTTCAAGAGGATCTCCCAAAGGGGCTACCTTACGCAACAACACTCGAGTACGCTTTGTAATTCCCATATCCATAAGACGTCGTTTGGTTTCATTGGCTGAAAAAATATCAGTTACGATAGCCGAACGTCCAACTGGTAATTCAGAAAGAGGTATCTTTTCCTGATCTTCCTCCGCAGGTGCCAAATCAATCTTATCCAGAATCGACGCATCAAAGGCTAAGCGACTCCCTTTAACGATAATAATAGCACTGTTCTTGGTCTTAGTTACCACCTCAATCGTTTCACCGGCAGCCAACCCTAGGTTAGATAAGTGTAAAAGACTATCCTTAGGGAGGTTAATGCCAAGAATCCGG
The DNA here is from genome assembly GCF_000785515.1 of Streptococcus salivarius. NCBI lineage: Bacteria > Bacillati > Bacillota > Bacilli > Lactobacillales > Streptococcaceae > Streptococcus > Streptococcus salivarius. Next base: position 645,737 of record NZ_CP009913.1, on the reverse strand, counting down.
TAAGGCGTTTTTAAGGCCGCATCATATATGAGCATATTTCTTGACCTACTTTATTATTTTTGATATGGCATCATTATAGCATATTTATCCATCTTTTCCGCAATATTATCCTAAACAAGAATGATTCTAGAAAAGCAGAACACAAAAAGAAAAGGCCGGAAAAGTTCCAGCCTTCACAAACAATGTATACATACTTAATGAATATCTTACAAAACTTTACTCAAGAAATCCTTGGTACGATCTTCCTTAGTATTATCGAAGATCTCTTGTGGTGTGCCTTCTTCGACAATGACACCGCCATCCATAAAGATAACACGGTCAGCCACCTCATAGGCAAAGCCCATTTCATGGGTAACGATTGCCATTGTCATCCCTGATTTAGCAAGGTCCTGCATAACTGCAAGAACTTCACCAACCATTTCTGGGTCAAGGGCTGATGTTGGTTCGTCAAACAAGAGAACATCTGGATCCATAGCCAAACCACGTGCGATAGCAATACGTTGTTGCTGACCACCTGATAGACTTGTTGGGTAGGCATCTGCCTTATCTTTCAAGCCAACCTTTTCTAAAAGTTCCATAGCCTTTGCTTCTGCATCAGCTTTAGAAACACCCTTAGTCTTAATTGGTGACAAGGTGATATTTTCTTTAACTGTCATATTAGGGAAGAGGTTAAACTGTTGGAAAACCATTCCCATCTTCTCACGCATTTTGAAAATGTCGTTATTTTTATCTGTAATATCCACACCTTCAAAGGAGATAACACCTTTTGTAGGTTTCTCAAGCAAGTTCATTGAGCGTAGGAAGGTTGACTTTCCTGATCCTGAAGGACCAATGATAACCACTACTTCACCCTTTTTAATATCTAGATCAATCCCTTTGAGAACTTCGTTCTTACCAAAATACTTGTGAAGATTTTTAATCTCAATAATTGTTTCTGCCATTATTTACGTCCCTCCCCAAGTCGTTTTTCCATTTGTTTCAAGAGTGCCGTCATAGCTGTTGTCACAATCAAATAATAGAAGGCTGCGAACAAGAGCGGTGTCAAGGTCAAGTAGGTTGTTGTTGCAACAGTTTGTGCACCATTCCACAATTCCATAACCCCGATGGTTTGCAAGAGCGAACTATCCTTGATAATAGTAACAAACTCGTTACCCAAGGCAGGCAAGATATTTTTAATGGCTTGAGGCAAGACCACATAACGCATGGTATTCCATGGACGGATACCAAGTGAGTAGGCAGCTTCAACCTGACCTTTAGGAATAGACTCGATACCTGCACGCACACTCTCAGAAATATAAGCACCACTGTTCAAAGAAAGGACGATAATACCTGGAACGATACGTGATAAATCAAGGTTCAAAATGCCAAACTGCACAGTTGGAAGATTCATGTGGATGAGGTTAAAAGCAATCATAATCTGCACAACCATAGGAGTCCCACGGAAAACCCAAACATAAAGGCTCACCAACCACTCCAAAGGTTTGATTCCAGAACGCTTGGCCAAGGATACCAAAACCCCAAGGATGGTTCCGAAGAAGACCACGCAGACCGAAATCATAATTGTTACTAAGACACCATAGTTAAAGTAAGACCAAAACTGTGGTAGAAATGAAAAATTCATCTAGATACTCCTTACTAATATTCTTCAATATTATATCAGAAGACTGTATAATAATAAAGTATTTTCTTATAAATGCGATATTTCAGTATAAAAACTAAGTTATAGACCTAGCTAGCAAAACTCTTAAGCAATACACCTCATGTATTTCCAAGACGACACCACGCCAAAAGCTTTGCCAATGAGTTGAAACACTGACTGTTTTGACAAGCCATACAAGCATCACCCCATGCTTTCATCCTGATAAAAATGCCTGAAACTCGATAGTTTCAGGCATTCTGATTTTTGGAACCTTGTAAAGTTCCAAAATAATTTATTAGTAAAGCAAATCGTAGATTTCCATTGCAATCAAGTCGATACTATCAAATGAATAAGATTCACGTGCTTCAACGTCACGCAATGTGAAAACTGGACCATTTTCAGGATCGTTGCTAAATGATACTTCGGCAACAACCACTCCTTCACGTTCAAAATTACGTTTCAAATTACCACCATCAGCCGCCATCATTTCAAGACGGTTAATGATTCTCACCAAATGTGATTCCATGTTATTTCTCCTATTAATTGTGTATTTCTTACTTATTTTATCACACTTATGGGAAAAATGGGGGAATTTTAAATATTTTTCAAGGAATTGTACATAATGGCCTTGATAGAATGCATACGATTCTCAGCTTCTTGGAAGATGATATCACTGTATTTTTGGAAGACTTGATCGGTGATTTCTAACTCTGCCAAACCATATTTGTCATAGATTTCTTGCCCAATTTGGGTATTGAGATCATGAAAAGCTGGGAGACAGTGCATAACGATGACATCTGGATTTTCCGTCTTGGCAAGTAGGTCTGCATTAATTTGATAAGGCAGGAGTAAATCAATACGAGATTTAAAGTCTACTTCTTCACCCATAGATACCCAGACATCCGTATAAAGCATATCCACTCCCTTGACCTCTGAAATATCATCTGTAATGGTTAAATCGGCACCATTATTATGTTTCTGAGCTAGGGCTACAATCTCATCTTCGGGTTGCAGCACCTCTGGGGCAATAATCTTGACATTAACGCCTAAAATAGCCGAAGTGACCAAAAGTGAGTTGGCCATATTATTTCTACCATCTCCAATATAGGCGATGGTCAAACCTTCCAAACTACCAAAACGCTCCTTCAAAGTCATGAAATCCGCAATCATTTGCGTTGGATGCCAGGTATCCGTCAAACCATTCCAGACCGGAACACCTGAGTACTTAGCCAACTCTTCGACATCTTCTTGCTTAAAACCACGGTATTCGATTCCATCAAACATAGAACCAAGCACCTTGGCTGTATCAACTACAGATTCTTTTTTACCTAACTGAATGTCTCCAGCACCAAGGTAGGTCACATTCATACCTAGGTCCTGACCAGCCACTGTAAAAGCTGAGCGAGTTCTTGTAGATGTTTTTTCAAAAATCAGGGCAATATTTAAGCCATCTAAATATTTATGCGGAATTCTTTCCTTCTTTAGCTGTTTAAATTTTATAGATAAATCGATTAACTCCTCAAGTTCCTGCTTGGTAAAGTCGATTTCTTTCAAAAATGATTTAGCTTGTGTCATAGGTATCTCTCTTTCGTTCTGAATAATATAAAAACATTATATAATATTTATACATTTTAAACAAGCGTTTTTGAATTAAAATTCAATGTTAGCACTCTTATTAATAGAGTGCCAAACCTAGATGCTTTTTACTTGCAATCTACCTTCCGCATGCTATAATGGAGTCATAGATTTGACCTTTTTTGACCAAGATTGTTTTCAATAAAGGTCTTTCCCAATTCAGATAGAAAAGAGGTACTGATATGCTCTGTCAAAACTGTAACCTTAATGAAGCTAGTATTCATTTGTATACCAATGTAAACGGTAATCAGCAACAAGTTGACCTCTGTCAAAATTGTTATAAAATCATGAAATCTGACCCAGAGAACCCCCTCAATCAATTCAATCAAACAGGAGGTTCAAACTTCTTCGATGATTTCTTCAGCGACCTAAATAACTTCCGTTCTTCTAACGGCGATCTTCCCAATACACCTCCAACACAAGAAGGTGGTAACCGAGGAAACGGTGGCAATACACAAGGGCCAGGCCGTCCAGGAGGACCACGCCAACAAGCTCCTCAACAGCCACAAGGTCTTCTTGAAGAGTTCGGCATTAACATCACTGACATCGCTCGTCGTGGAGACATTGATCCTGTTATTGGTCGTGACGAGGAAATCATTCGTGTCATCGAAATTCTTAACCGCCGTACCAAGAACAACCCCGTCCTCATCGGTGAACCCGGTGTCGGTAAGACTGCTGTTGTTGAAGGCCTAGCTCAAAAAATCGTTGACGGTAGCGTGCCACAAAAACTCCAAGGCAAACAAGTCATCCGTCTTGATGTGGTCAGCCTGGTTCAAGGGACTGGTATTCGTGGCCAATTTGAAGAACGCATGCAAAAACTCATGGAAGAAATTCGTCAACGTCAGGATGTTATCCTATTTATTGATGAAATCCATGAAATCGTAGGAGCTGGTAATGCTGGTGATGGCAATATGGATGCTGGAAACATCCTAAAACCTGCTCTTGCTCGTGGAGAACTTCAACTGGTCGGAGCAACAACACTCAACGAATACCGCATCATCGAAAAAGATGCCGCCCTAGAGCGTCGTATGCAACCAGTTAAGGTTGACGAACCAACGGTTGAGGAAACCATCACTATTTTGCGTGGTATTCAACCTAAATATCAGGACTACCACCACGTCAAATATACAGACGAAGCGATTACTGCAGCTGCAGAATTGTCCAACCGCTACATTCAAGACCGCTTCTTGCCAGACAAGGCCATCGACCTCCTCGATGAAGCTGGTTCGAAGATGAATTTGACCCTCAATTTTGTTGATCCTAAAGATATCGACAAACGTTTGATTGAGGCTGAAAACCTCAAGGCTCAAGCTACTCGTGACGAAGACTTTGAAAAAGCTGCCTATTTCCGTGATCAAATTGCCAAATACAAGGAAATGCAAAAACAAACCATCAAAGACCAAGATATGCCTGTCATCACAGAAAAACATATCGAAGCCATTGTGGAACAAAAAACCAATATTCCTGTCGGTGATTTGAAAGAAAAAGAACAATCACAACTTCTTAGTCTTGCTGATGATCTTAAATCACATGTTATTGGACAAGATGCCGCAGTTGATAAGATTGCCAAAGCCATCCGCCGTAATCGTGTTGGATTGGGTGCACCAAATCGCCCAATTGGTAGCTTCCTCTTCGTAGGTCCTACAGGAGTCGGTAAAACTGAACTCTCTAAACAATTGGCGATTGAACTCTTTGGTTCAGCTGACAGTATGATTCGTTTCGACATGTCAGAATACATGGAAAAACACGCCGTTGCCAAATTAGTCGGTGCCCCTCCAGGATATGTCGGTTACGACGAAGCTGGTCAGTTAACTGAAAAAGTCCGCCGTAATCCTTATTCACTCATTCTTCTGGATGAGGTTGAAAAAGCTCACCCAGATGTTCTTCACATGTTCCTCCAAGTACTTGACGATGGTCGTTTGACTGATGGTCAAGGACGCACTGTAAGTTTCAAAGATACCATTATCATCATGACATCAAATGCTGGTACCGGTAAAGTTGAAGCTAGCGTCGGCTTTGGAGCTGCCCGTGAAAATCGTACCAATTCTGTTCTTAACCAGCTTGGAGATTTCTTCAGCCCTGAATTTATGAACCGCTTTGACGGTATTATCGAATTCTCTGCCCTTAGCAAGGAAAATCTCCTTACTATCGTGGACCTCATGCTTGACAATGTCAACCAACGCTTGGCTAACAACGGTATCCACCTCAGTGTAACCGATAAGGTTAAGGAGAAATTGGTTGACCTTGGTTATGATCCTAAGATGGGGGCTCGACCACTACGTCGTACCATCCAAGATCATATTGAAGATGCTATCACTGACTTCTACCTTGAAAATCCAAACGAAAAAGATCTCAAGGCAGTCATGACTTCAAAAGGTCACATCACCATTAAGTCTGCTAAAAAAAGCCGAAAAAACTGCTCAGAAAGCTGAGACAGCAAAAGAAACTGATTAAATAAAGAAACCAAGTCATTGCGACTTGGTTTCTTTATCTTTTCATTTCCTATTTTCAAATTTATCCCTAATTCTGCCTAAATCAATAGGAAAATGAGCAAAATTTTAGTATAATATAGGCAAATAAACGTAAGGAGCAACTCATGAATCCAACATTTGGTGACAAGGTTGAGGGAGCTCATTATCAAACACGTTACGGTGTTTATGCTGTGATTCCTAACCAAAAAAAGACAAAGATTATTTTAGTCCAGGCTCCTAACGGAGCTTGGTTTCTCCCAGGTGGAGAAATCGAAGCAGGCGAGGATCACTATAGCGCATTAGAACGCGAGTTAATTGAAGAACTTGGGTTTACAGCCACTTTAGGCCAGTACTATGGCCAGGCTGATGAATACTTCTATTCAAGCCACCGTGACACTTACTATTACAATCCAGCCTATATTTATGAAGTTGTAGATTTTTCACAAATTGGTAAACCTCTCGAAGATTTCAATAACCTGGCCTGGTTTCCAATTGACGAAGCCATTGCTAAACTTAAACGTGGCAGTCATAAATGGGGAATCGAACAATGGAAAGAAACTAACACAACAACTGGCAAATCCTAGGAGGAAACTATGAAACTCATTAATACGACCCGTACACACCAAGAACTTGTTCAAAACCAACTTGACAACACGGATGCCTTTCTCGTAGAGACCTACTCTGCTGGGAATACTGATGTTGTCTTTACACAAGCACCTAAGCATTATGAACTCTTGATTTCAAATAAACACCGTGCTGTTAAAGACAATGAATTAGAAGTTATCCGTGAATTCTTCCTCAAACGAAAAATCGACAAGGATATCGTTTTGATGGACAAACTCAGAACAGTACACACTGACAAATTGATTGAGATTTCATTCCCAACAACTGTATAAGACAAAACAAGCAATGGCTAACACCACTGCTTGTTTTTTTGTATGTTACAAAGTTTTCGAAGCTTGATCCAGAACTTCCATAACCTGACGACTATGTTCCAACTGCTTGGCAACACTGTCAAAATCCTTAGTAGCCACAATCTTTTCAAAAGCCACAAATTCATCATGCATACGATGTTGTAGACTATTGAGATTGACGACTCTCTCTTTCTGACCATTGAGGGTGACGCCAATCTCAGGGAGAGTGTTGGTTGCACCAAAAATGGTAATAGCTCCCTTATCACCTTGTATAGTTGAACGAATCTCCGCACTACAGTCTTTAGCTCCAATGGCAACAGCCTTAAAGTTACCATAGTCCAAAACTAGAATTCCTGACGTATCCACTCCTCGCTCCACATTAGGGAGATATTCCACACGATTAGGCTTACCAAAAAGGCCAACAAGAAGATGAATATTATAGACATTCAAATCTCTAAGTGCTCCCCCACCCATTTCAGGATTGAAGGCAGGAGCAATCTCTCCTCGCTTAAAGGCATCATAACGTGACGAATATTGTGAATAATTGATATTCACAATCTTAACATCCCCAATATCAGACAAGGCTTCCTTAATCGCTGTAAAATTAGCCAAATATTGATTGGTAATAGCCTCCATCAAGAGAAGCTCTTTTTCTTGAGCAAGCTTAGCCAGCTCTTCAAACTCTTCTAAATGTAAGGTGAAGGGTTTCTCACAGATAACATGCTTGCCGGCCAAAAGTGCTTTCTTAGCATAGTTATAATGGGTATGGTTGGGCGTTCCCACATAAATCGTATCAACTTCTGGATTGGACAAAATTGCCTCATAATCACTAGTCGCCTGAGACAAACCATATTGCTTAGCTAGGGCTTCTGCCTTATCAAGTGAGCGTGGTGTCGACAAGATAGCTTCAAGCTCAATGCCCTCAATAGTTGTTAACACAGGAAGAACCTCTGTTACAATCATCCCTGTACCCAATAGCGCAAGTTTCATCAACTTACCTCCCTAATTTCTAATCTCTCTTTACAATGGTCCAAGCCCATATAGAGACTTATAATGAAAGAGGACTCAAATCGAAGTCCTCTAAAATTTAAGAACGTCCAAGCAGTTTCTTAACTCCTTGAATCGCTTTGTATTTAAGCGGTTGTGGATAATAGCGGAAGGTTCCCATCTTGCGAACAATGTAACCATTAAAGTTTTGTTTAAATCGCAAAACCCCGTCTGAACCATCAAAGATCCCCATAATACCAAGGAAGTTATAGAACGTAATGCCACGTTTAATGGCCTGGGTCATCACATACTCTTGTAAGAGTGCTGGCGCATAAAACTTATTGAACTCTGGATAAGACCCACTAAAAAGATAAACAGCTTCTTGAGGTGTATAGACAAAGAGACTTCCAGCCAGAACAATATCTTCCTGACCATACTTGTCAATAAAGGCAGTCGCTTCTCCCTTTCGAACATCAAAGGTCTCAAACTGACTTGATAACTCTCTTAATTGGTTTTGTTTTTTCTCAGATTTTGGATTAGCTTCTACATCAGCTTGTAATTTGACAATTCTAGCCCCCAACTTCGCCTGATCACTTTCCAAATGGTCATAGTAATCCTGAAAATTCAAGGTAGCCACCATAAAATCAGCATTGTCACCAAAAGCATCATAAAAATCTTGATAATAATCTAGAGATTTGTCACTATACTCACGACGGTCAGAGGTCGCTGAAGTGATTTCTTTGAAAATAGATAACTCATCACGTTTCAATTTTTTCAACTTAATCCCAAAGGTTTTGGCTTTTTTAACCAGAGGTTTCCCTTTTTTACTGAAAGACTTGATAAGATCTTTTTCTTCAATCCCAGATAATTCCTTAACATAGTGCCAGTCAGGCTCACCACCAGGATAGCCTGTCTGTAGACCATCAAAGCTATAACCTAAATCAGTCAATTGACTAATCAATTGCTTCTGCTCTTCACCAGTTGGTTCACCATTACTATCAAAAGTTTGATAAGTATCATAAGGCTTGATTAACAGCTCAAGAGCACCATTTGCCTTAGCATAATCCTTCAAACCCTGATAAAAATCACTCAGATGAGCTGTATTTGAGTGAATCGGTCCACAATTCACCTCCATACGAAGCCCACCAGTCATAGGCATGCTGTAGACAATTGCTGAGACTTCTAGTTGGTTTCCTTCTTTCCAAGCGACATAGCTAATGCTAAATCCACGTTTTTCAAGAAGCTTAGCCATTTCCTCCGTTTGCATAAAAGAACGCTCAGACACTTGTTGAGCATGTGTGTTAAATTCTTCTTTAGTTACTTGAATGAAGCTCATTTTTTTCCTTCCTAAAATGGATAAAGTAAATGACGAGTGAGATAAAGAGCAAGATGGCAAGTACTGCCACTAATGGTATTCGAATCGGACGGATATTAAGCAACAAATCTCCACTAACTGCATAAACAATCGAGACTGGCGTCACTCCAATAAGGGTTGCCAAAATCCTCGTCCTTGTGGGTAAATTCATCTGAACACAAGCATAATTGACCAGAGCTGATGGTATAAAAGGAATAGAGAAGGCTAAAGAAATCCCAATAAAACGATGCTTAAAGTTTTCAATATAGTTTAGGAGTTTCTCCATACGTTTGGACTTCTCTGGCTTTTCAAGTCTTCTCAGAATTTCAAAACTAGTCAAATTTCCAAAAGTATTACCAATAATATTCATCGGAATCGCAAGCAAAGGGCCATAGAGTAGCCCAACAAAAATACAAAAAATAGAACTTGAAACTCCAGGAATAGCTGATGACAGAATCATGAGACTAATAAGGATAAGTGCATTTTGGAAATTAGCCTGCTTAAAAACTTCTCTTAAAAAGGCTTGATCATGCTTAGCGTTGATCCATTCCTTGATTAAAGGGATGAAGTTATTCAAAAGAGGCCATAAGAACACTAGTATTAAACCTGCTATCCCTATAAAAAATAGTCTTTTTTTGGTCATTACATCTCCACAATTTTAATCACTCCTTTTATTATAACAAAAAAATGCCTTCATTGATTTAGAAAGGCATTTTTTACTGTGATTACTTATTAATCAAATTCGCTTGTGACTTGTTTTCCAAGGCACCATTTTTAAAGTTAAGGGTAAGGCTACCTGTTTCACCCTTCTTAGCGACAAGGTTTGATGACCAAAGAGCCTGTGTCATTGTTGCATCTGAAGAGACAGCGATTGAATAAACATCCGGTGTGCCAAGCGTCTTGACAGCATCATCATAGCTAGTTCCATTTTTGAGGTTTTCATACATCTTCAGTGTGATTTTGGGATCACGGACGTAAGAAAAGTTTGAAATTGACTTAACGACAGTGCTATTGTTAAAGAGTTTCGCTGTAACCACAACATTGTCATACTGCCAATTATAAACATCAAGCTTAGCATCTCCTGCTTGCTCTTGACCAGTTGATGAGGGTTCACCAAACCAGCCCTTCAAGCTATCAAGATTTGAGCCTCCTGAGAATTCTTGAGAAGCATTTGCCATGGTGATTTTATCAAAATTCTGGCGAACATTCCCATGCTTAACAGTTAAAATCTTTGAAGCCTCATTATCCAGAGATCCCTTCGTCTCAGTTTTAGACGAAGATTTTCCACAAGCAGCTAGAGTAAAAAGTGAGAGACCTAAAACGGTCAAAGACAAAAGTTTTTTCATAATAAATTCCTATATACACAAATAAAAGGCTGACGCCTCAAGTATTTATGGAGCCGGTGGGAGTCGAACCCACGTCCAAACACCTGCCAACATATTCGTCTACAACCATAGGTTATGTCTTTCATTTAACAGATAGACGACACATAACTCAAGCCTTCTATCTGCGAGCCTATAAATCTCTTTTCAACCAGCTAGGCAATGGTCAAACGTAGCTTATAAATCAATAAAACCTCTAAACAAACATAAGCAATCTGCTAGAAGTCACGCGAGCAGGTGTTTAGGCTGCTACAGCGTAAGAATTAGTATTTTTTGCAGTTATATTTAACTGAGCGTTTACGTCGCCACACGAGTCGCAGAATATGCCTCATAATGCCTGTCGAATCCGTAACGACCCCAATATGAGATACTGAGTATTATAGCAAATTTATTAATAAATTGCAAAAGATTAACCAAATTGTCTCCCCCAATAAATCCACTATAGAGACGCTAATACAGTAGTCAACTTTGATTTTAGGATAAGCTAATAGCTTTTTTCTGTATCTCTGCCTTTCCATTCAACACTGAAAGATTTTTTGGAATACTTTCACTAAAACTTAGCAACTAAAAAAACGTTGAGCGAACAAATCTTTCAACGTTTTTCTTTTTGCACCCTAAGGGAATCGAACCCCTATCTCAAGAACCGGAATCTTACGTGATATCCATTACACTAAGGGTGCTAACAGTATACTATTATAGCATATTCTAAAATAGAAAAAAAGACATGTTTCCATGCCTCTTTTTTATCTTACAATTCGATATCTCCGAAAAGATCCGCCATTGAGAATCCAGATTGAGTTTCTGGAAGTTCGTAGTCACGTTTTTCTTGACGTTTTGGACGACGTGGACGTGATTGACGTTTTTCGTTGTTTTCGCCTTCAGCGTTAGCTGGACGTTCTTCAAGAGCTTTGATTGAAAGTGATACACGTTCTGCATCAGCGTTTACTTCAAGAACTTTAACAGTAACGTCTTGACCTACTGAAAGAACATCTTTTGGATTTTCAACACGTTTGTGTGAAATTTGTGAGATGTGAACAAGTCCATCGATACCTGGCAATACTTCAACGAAAGCACCGAAGTCAGTCAAGCGTTTAACTTTACCTTCGATAACATCACCAGCAGCAAGTTTTTGTTCAACGCCATCCCATGGTCCAGGTGTTGTTGCTTTAAGTGAAAGTGATACACGTCCTGCTTCTTCGTCGATAGCAAGAACTTTAACTTCAACTTCATCACCTACAGATACAACTGATTTAGGTGAAACGTTACGTTCGTGAGACAATTCAGTCACGTGAACAAGTCCGTCAACACCACCAAGGTCGATGAAAGCACCGAAGCTTGTCAAACGAGCAACTTTACCAGTTACGATTGAACCAACTTCAAGTTTAGAGAAGACTTCTTTACGTGCTTCTGCAGCTTCAGCTTCAACAACTTCACGACGTGAAAGGATGAAACGGTTTTCAGCTGGATCAACTTCTTTAATTTTAGCGTCAAATTCTTGACCTACAAATTGTTCAGTGTTACGAACAAAACGAGTATCGATCATTGAAGCTGGAATAAATCCACGAAGACCTTCAAATTCAACTGAAAGTCCGCCTTTAACAGCGCGTGTTCCTTTAACAGTAACAACTTCTTCTTCACGACCAACAAGTTTATCCCAAGCTTTGCGAGCTTCCAAGCGTTTTTTAGATACAAGGTAAGTTACAGTATCAGTATCTTTACCAACAACTTGACGAAGAACAAGCACTTCAAGTGTTTCACCAACTTTAACAAGGTCTGCAACGTTTGCGTCACGGTCGTTTGTCAATTCACGACGTGTCAAAACACCTTCGATACCAGTTCCTTCGATAACAACATTTGCTTGATCATTATCTACTGAGATAACTTCAGCTGTTACAACGTCACCTGTGTTAACTTCGCTAACACTGTTTAGCAATTCTTCAAATTCGTTCATTCTAAAAAGATCCTCCAACAAGAGCCAGCCAATTCTGACCCTTGATAACAATATATTTTTAAAGGTACCCGCAAAGACAATGGTTAACATAGACGGTGCCAATGCACCCGATACCTTTTACTGGGGTAGCTGGATTCGAACCAACGCATGAGGGAGTCAAAGTCCCTTGCCTTACCGCTTGGCTATACCCCAATAGCAAAATGCTATAAAAAAAACATCTAAGTACTTGATATCGACTATTCCGATTCAGTTTCTTAGACATGGAGAGAGAGGGATTCGAACCCCCGAACCCGAAGGAGCGGATTTACAGTCCGCCGCGTTTAGCCTCTTCGCTATCTCTCCTTAAGAACAAGAAATAGTATATCACAGTTTCTTGACCAAAGCAAGCCTTTACTTTGGATTTTAATGATTAAGATTGTACGATTCAATAATGGCAGCTACTGCATCATCCATTTTTTTGTGGAAACCTGCAACATTTTCCTTATCAACAACGGCAAACTTACTATCAATTTCCACAATTTGTCCAATCACTTTCTTGCCAACAAGAAGTTCAAAACCTTCGATGGTTGCCTTGTTGACGACTACTTTGGCATCATTAATTTGGATTTCAATTTTTTTATCTTTTTTTACTCATAGATTTATACCCGATACTTGGCTCGAGCCATCCTTTCTTAATGTATCTCCTTAATTCTACCGAAAAAGAAAAAAGCTTGCAAGAGCAAGCCTTAAAATAATCAATTACTATTAAGAATTAGTCAACTTTGACAATCCAGCCTTCTGGTGCTTCAACATCACCAAATTGGATACCTGTCAACTCATCATAAAGTTTACGTGTTACAGGACCTACTTCTGTTTCTGAGTAAAAGACATGGAAGTCATCACCATGTTGTACCCCACCAATTGGTGAGATAACGGCAGCTGTACCGCAGGCACCTGCTTCAACAAATTTATCCAATTCAGAAATCTTAACATCACCTTGGATAGCTTTCATACCGAAGCGATTTTCAGCCAAGTGAAGCAATGAGAACTTGGTGATAGATGGCAAGATAGATGGGCTGAGTGGTGTAATAAATTCGTTATCAGCTGTGATACCAAAGAAGTTTGCAGAACCAACTTCTTCAATCTTAGTGTGAGTTGCTGGATCAAGGTAGATAACATCAGAGAAGTTACGGTCATGTGCAATCTTACCTGGCAACATACTTGCTGCGTAGTTACCACCAACCTTAGCAGCACCTGTACCATGTGGCGCAGCACGGTCATAATCATCTTGAATAAGGAAGTTTGTTGGAGCCAAACCACCCTTGAAGTAGTTACCTACTGGCATAGCAAAAATAGTAAAGATATACTCATCTGCTGGATGCACACCAATAATATCACCAACCCCAATCAAAAGTGGACGGAGATAAAGTGTAGCACCTGTACCATATGGTGGAACGTATTCTTCATTGGCACGCACAACTTGTTTACATGCATCTACAAATTTGTCAACAGAAACTTGTGGCATCAAAAGACGATCAGCAGTACGTTGCAAACGTTTGGCATTTTCATCTGGACGGAACAATTGAATAGAGCCATCTTTAGTACGGTAAGCCTTGAGTCCTTCGAAAGCTTCTTGACCATAGTGAAGGGCTGGAGATGCTTCTGAAATATGCAAAGTTGCATCCTCAGTCAATTGCCCCTCGTCCCATTTACCGTCTTTGAAATATGAGATATAACGGAATGGAAGTTTACGGTAATTAAATCCTAGATTTTCCCAGTCTAAATCAACTGTCATGTGTATGTCCTCTTTTCTGTTACTATGTGCTTTCTAGTATAGTCCTTTTCATTGAAAATTTCAAGGTTGTGTTGCAAAATTCTGACAATTCTTTTTAAAACAGTTCTTTAGTCTCTTAAAGAAAAAAACTCTGCTCTCTAGTAAGAGAACAAAGCTTTCTTATCATTATTTTTCAATAATTTTAGCAGAAAAGACTTCTTTGTCTGCCAACCCTTCAATAAAACTTCCATTGCTAGTACGATCTGAAAGATTTAGAAGGGACAAATCAACCTCTGCAGTTTCACCTGTCGTGGCTGTCACAAGCAAGGTCTGAGGAGCCTCCTCTACTGGTGTTGCTAGAAGATCTATCTCACCACCAGAATTTTCTGTAAAGACTGGACCAGCCGTAAAGACGCGATGTGGTTTCGTCTTAAGCTCACGAAGAACTTGGAGACCTCGACCAGCTCGCTTAGCCTGTGGGATGTCAGCTGTAGCCACACGTTTGAGACTGGCTCTTTGTGTTAGAAGGTAGAAACTTTGAGTATTTGCCACAAAAACAGCCTGAACGCTATCATCATCCTTAAGATTTATTGCCTTAACACCTGCTGCCTTGGCCCCAACTACTGGCACTTCGTCCGCGTTAAAGCGAAGGGCATAACCCTTTTGAGTGATAATCATGATATCATCCAATTGAATTGGCGTGACTGCGACAATAAAATCACTATCATCCTTGAGTTTAGCGTATTTAACCGACTTAGACTTGTAGGTACGCCATGGCGTAAATTCCTTGCGTTCGAAACGTTTAATCTGACCAAGCTTAGTGGCTGCTAAGTAAGTACCAGCTTCAAAATCATCCAGGATTTCTACGTAAAGCACTTCTTCATCCTTAGATAAATTGGTGATAGTTTGTGATAAATGCTCTCCCAAATCCTTCCAACGAATGTCTGGTAACTCATGGATTGGACGATAAATCACATTGGCCTGATTAGTGAAAATCAAGAGGTGTTGTGTCGTCTTGGCCTGCTGGACAAGAATCAAATCATCGTCATCACGTTTTCCAACTTCGTCAATCGTTGAAGCATTGAAAGAACGTGGGCTTGTACGTTTGACGTAGCCACCACGAGTAATGCTGACATAGGTTTCTTCTTCAACAATCAAACTTGCAGTATCAATTTCAATAGTCTTGGTTTCTGCTTGCAACTCTGAACGACGGTCATTACCAAATTTCTTCTTGATATCACGGAGTTCACGTTTCATGACATTAAACATGGTACGCTCGTCACCAATGATGGCAGCCAAGGTCGCGATTTGTTCGCGTAAATCAGCTTCCTCATTTTGGAGAGTGACGATATCCGTATTGGTCAAACGATAAAGTTGCAAGGTCACAATAGCTTCTGCTTGTTCTTCTGAAAAATCATAGCTGACCTTAAGATTTTCCTTAGCGTCAGCCTTATTTTCAGAAGCTCTGATAAGAGCGATAACCTCATCCAAAATAGAGATAACTCGGATTAATCCTTCGACAATATGAAGACGTTTTTCAGCTTTTTCCTTGTCGAATTTTGAACGAGCAACGATAATATCACGACGGTGGGCAATGTAGCTAGACAAAATCTTTTGCAAGCCCACTTGACGTGGGGTGAAATTATCAATAGCCACCATGTTGAAATTGTAGTTGACCTGAAGATCCGTATATTTCAAAAGATAGTTAAGAATAGTTTGGCTGTCAGCATCCTTCTTAAGTTCAATAGCAATACGCAACCCAGTACGGTCAGACTCATCACGAACTTCTGCAATACCTGGAACCTTGTTATTGACACGAACATCATCGATTTTTTTAACAAGAACTGCCTTATTGACATCGTAAGGAATCTCAGTAACGATGATTTGCTCCTTACCACCTTTGAGTTGTTCGATCTCAGTACGTGAACGCACAACGACACGACCCTTACCGGTTTCGTAGGCCTTACGAATCTCATCCTTGCCCTGAATGATAGCCCCTGTTGGGAAATCTGGACCAGGCAAGAATTCCATCAATTTATCCAGTTTAGCAGATGGATGGTCAATCATATAGACAACAGCATCGATGACTTCTGACAGATTATGCGGTGGAATATCTGTGGCATAACCAGCAGAAATCCCTGTAGCACCATTAACCAAGAGGTTTGGAAAGGCGGCAGGTAATACGGTTGGTTCCTTCTCTGTATCATCAAAGTTCCAAGCCCAAGGAACGGTGTTTTTATCAATATCTTGAAGAAGATAGCCAGCAATCTCTGACAAGCGTGCCTCTGTATAACGCATAGCCGCTGGTGGATCACCATCCATAGAACCGTTGTTACCGTGCATTTCAACTAAGATTTCACGATTCTTCCAGTCCTGGGACATACGCACCATGGCGTCATAAATGGAACTATCGCCATGTGGGTGAAAATTCCCCATAATGTTACCCACCGACTTGGCAGATTTACGATAGCCCTTGTCATGGGTATTGCCATCCTTATTCATGGAATAAAGAATACGACGTTGAACGGGTTTCAAACCGTCACGAATGTCAGGAAGCGCACGCTCCTGAATAATGTATTTGGAGTAGCGTCCAAAACGCTCCCCCATGATGTCCTCAAGGGACATGTTTTGAATATTAGACATAAGATACAAAGCCCGTAAAATACAAAGTGAAAATAAGAAATTTATCTTTTTCACACAGCACTCAGGGCGTGTTCAACTCCTTTCAAAGAATGTTGAGTAGTCTTTTATATATAGAGGAATTCAGTTACACCAAGTAACCAAAGGATCCTATCTGTAGTTTAAAATAGATTAAATTAATGATTAGAAAGTTTCTCTTTAGCATAAGAAATCATTTTCTCAGCTACTTCCTTATCGTAAGTAAATCCCATCTTTTGGGCCAGAATTTGAGCTTCTCGATCGAATCCCTTCATGGAGGAAAATAAGGATTGACTGATCTTCTCTAAACTAGATAGATCAAGCAAAGCTGAGAACTCCTTCTCTTGCTCAGCTGGTAGATACTGGAAGAGGTACTTGTAGTTCTTTCCGATATCAACTGCTCCTCTATCGCTTGTCACCTGCCAAGCTAAGACCTTGAGAAGTTCTTGCTGGCAAATGCCATAGAGGTGGTCGGTCGCATAGATAAGCTGATTTCTTCGAATGGCCTTGACAACATAAGCCGATACCCACCAAAATTCATTGCAGGATGCTGCAAATTCCTCTTCAGTAGGCGGAGCGGTCCAATAGCGCTTCGGACTAGGAATGTAAGAGTCAAACAAACCTTTGTCATCTTTTATAACTTCAAAATTTGCTTCGCTGTCCACCCACTCTTGGATATACTCCTTGAGGCAGAGGGTTAAATCAATACGATTCCCATCTTCAAAGAGCATGAGATACAGACGACGGTGTCCCAGTCGGTTGTGCTGTTCGATGAGTCGATTTCCGAACTGATCCAACCAGGATAAATCTGAAATCAGTTCTTCCAGATCATCAACTATATAGACTACATCGTAATCTTGAAACTCGTCTTTGGTTGCCTGAGGATTCGTTCGGGATCCGGATAAAGCAATCGCTTCTACTTCCAGAGTATCAGCTATTTGCAAAATCAGATTCATCATTTCTGTATCAGTTCTCATGTTGATTCCTTAACATTTCTACATTATAGCTTATTTATTTTATAGTAGAAAGTATTTAAAATACCGTATTTTCTTCCAAAGTAAACTTAACATTGTCTTCAATCCATTGACGACGTGGTGCAGCCTTATCGCCCATTAGGACGGAGACACGGCGTTCTGCACGCGCTAGGTCGTCAATCGTCACTCGGATAAGGGTTCTTGTCTCTGGATCCATGGTTGTTTCCCAAAGCTGGTCAGCATTCATCTCACCAAGCCCCTTGTAACGTTGGAGAATAGCGCCACGACCAAATTTTTGACGAAGTTCCTCAAGTTCCCCGTCCGTCCAAGCATATTCGACAACTTCTTTCTTACCTTTTCCTTTAGACATCTTGTAAAGAGGAGGCAAAGCGATATAAACGTGTCCTGCTTCAACCAGTGGACGCATATAACGATAGAAGAAAGTAAGTAGCAAGGTCTGGATGTGAGCTCCATCGGTATCGGCATCGGTCATGATGATAATCTTGTCGTAGTTGATATCGTCAAGGTTAAAATCAGCTCCAACACCTGCACCAATAGTGTAAATCATGGTATTGATTTCTTCATTTTTGAGAATGTCAGCCATTTTGGCTTTCTCAGTGTTTAGGACCTTACCTCGAAGAGGCAGGATAGCCTGGAATTTACGATCACGACCTTGTTTGGCGGAACCACCGGCAGAATCCCCTTCGACTAGATAAAGCTCATTTTTCTTAGCATTTTTAGATTGGGCTGGCGTCAGTTTCCCTGATAAGAGCCCCTTGTCTTTTTTATTTTTCTTGCCATTTCGACTAGCATCACGCGCTTTTCTAGCAGCTTCACGGGCGTCACGGGCCTTGATAGCCTTACGCACCAAGTTAGAAGCTAAGTCCCCATTTTCCATAAGAAAGTAAGTCAGATGCTCTGAAACAATACTATCAACAATAGGACGAGCTAAAGGAGATCCAAGTTTGTCCTTGGTTTGTCCTTCAAACTGAAGGTGTTCTTCAGGAACCAAAAGCGAGATAACTGCTGATAAACCTTCACGGTAATCTGACCCTTCAAGGTTCTTATCTTTTTCTTTGAGAAGCCCTGTCTTACGTGCATAATCATTAAGAGCCTTGGTAATGGCAGACTTAAATCCTGTTTCGTGAGTTCCTCCGTCCTTAGTACGGACATTATTGACAAAGGAAAGGATATTGTCAGAGTAACCGTCATTATACTGAAGGGCTAATTCCAAGTGAAATTCTTGTTGATCTCCATCAATATAGATGACTGGTGTCAACGTTTCCTTGTCCTCATTCAAATATGACACAAAGTCTTGAACTCCATTTTCATAGTGGAATTCTTCACGAACTTCTTCTTCGCCACGCAAGTCTGTCAATGTCATAGTGACATTCTTAAGAAGGAAGGCTGATTCTTTGAGACGCTCTGAGATGGTGTTAAATTTAAAGTCAGTTGTTGAAAAGATGCTCGCATCAGGCATAAAGGTAACTTTTGTACCTGTCTTAGACTTAGGCGCTTTACCAATCTTTTCAAGCCCTGTTACAGGGTGACCACCATTTTCAAAACGTTGGCGATAAACACTACCGTCACGGGTAATTTCTACCTCAAGCCAACTAGACAGCGCATTAACAACTGAGGAACCCACACCGTGAAGACCTCCAGAAGTCTTATAACCACCCTGTCCAAATTTACCACCAGCGTGGAGAACAGTGAAAATAACTTCAACTGTTGGTTTACCCATGGCATGCATACCTGTCGGCATCCCACGTCCAGAGTCAGAAACAGAAACGGAACCATCCTTATTTAGGGTAACAGCGATAACATCACCAAAACCAGAAAGAGCTTCATCGACCGCATTGTCGACAATCTCCCAAACGAGGTGGTGAAGTCCTGTTCCATCTGTTGAGCCAATGTACATTCCAGGGCGCTTGCGAACCGCATCCAACCCTTCTAGTACCTGAATGGCATCATCATTATAATTATTTACATTAATTTCTTTTTTAGCCAAGAGTGACCTCCAAAATTTTCATCCTTATTATTTTATAAGTTTTCAGAAGAATTTGCAAAAGAAATCAAGAAAGTTCAAAAGATATCTTAAGGCTGACTGACTTTGTCAATTACTAGGCTGTATGCTATAATTATCTCATGAAAATCTTATTGTTAATCCTAATCGCCTACTTGCTAGGTTCCATTCAGACCGGCCTCTGGATTGGGAAACTATTCTTCCACACCAATCTTCGTGAGCATGGCTCTGGAAATACTGGAACAACCAATACCTTTCGTGTTCTAGGTAAGACTGCTGGTACCATCACCTTCTTGGTGGATATGTTCAAGGGTACCTTGGCTGTTCTTCTTCCTATCTGGCTTGGTGTTACAGAGGTTTCACCTTTAGTTATTGGTTTCTTTGCCATTATCGGACATGTTTTTCCAATCTTTGCTGGATTTAAAGGTGGGAAGGCCGTTGCGACAAGTGCTGGGGTGCTTCTTGGTTTTGCCCCACTCTACTGTGTCTTCTTACTCTTGGTCTTTGCCCTAACACTCTATCTAACCAGCATGATTTCATTTTCAAGTGTCACTGCTGCAGTTGTTGGACTGATTACCTTGGCTGTGTTTCCAGCCATCCACTTCTTGCTAGATGGCTATGACCTTATTTTCACTGGGGTTCTTACCATCATGGCTTTGATTATTATCTTCCGCCACACTGAAAATATGGGGCGAATTTGCAGGCATCAAGAAAACTTGGTACCTTTTGGACTTAATTTAACCAAACAAAATCCAAAGAAATAATCCAGATCTATCAACCACTAGTAAAAAGCTAGTGGTTTTCTTGTCCTCCTAATCAAACAATGCTTCCTAAGACAAAGAATAAAGATCCGAAGTCTACACCTCGGATCTTTTTTAGGCTTAAGCTTTAAAGCTGACACCATTTTCTTTCAATTTTTTAACTGTCGCAGGTCCGACACCCTTGAGGGCAAGAACTTCTTCTTCAGTCACAGTAGCAAAAGCCTCTGCTGAAGTCAAACCTTCATTGTAAAGAGTCTCTACAAGGTTTGAACGAAGGCCTTCAACTTCTGGAAGTTCTGCAAAGGCTTCAAGACTAAGGTCTTTGGCTGCTACTTCTTCCTTAGCAACTGTCTTAGTTTCAGCAACAGGTTGTGGTGCTACTGGTGGCACTGGTGGAACAGGCGCAACTGGTGGGACAGGGGCTTTAAGATTATTGAAAAGTCCTTGTTTTTTCAAACGGTGTTTAAAAGCTTTCTTTTTATTTTTTACTTTAGCCATGTTTAGTATTCTCCTATTTTAATCGGCGACACCTTTCCATAAAGTGCTGTCGCTATTTTCTTTTTCATCCTCTATTAATAGTGACGTTCCCCGAACAAGCCATCCGGCATATCATGGAAACCTTTGCCAGCACGATAGTTGGCAAACTTGCCAATTAGGAAATTGTAAGCATCCAATTTGGCTTCATAACGGTAACTTGCATCACGTGCACGCTCATCGCCATCTTCTTCCCAGATTTTCTTGCTAGCGGCCAAGGCCGTTTCGTTTACTTTAACTTGGGTAACAACCCAGGCTTCGAAGTCTTTTAGAAATTCTTGTTCGTAGGTCATATTTTCCTCTTCATTTTAAAAACCAGCTTAACGCTGGCTTCATTTTCTACTAATAGTGTGTAGAGCTCATAGCCTTACAGTCTCATATTATAACAAATAATTAGAAATTTGACTAGGTTCTAAACTCTGCATATAAGGCTTTAATATCATTTGGACGTGTGCGGCAGCAACCACCTAAAATCTTAACTCCAAACTGAGTATGCCAATCTTTGCTGTGTTCGACTAAGGTCAGAGCATCCTTGTCCTTAGGTTTCCAAGTCTGCGTACTACCATCATAAACCTCACCTGAGTTGGGGTAAGTAATGAGCGCTTTTCCAGCATTTTTAAGAATAGCAAGAGCCTGATTATAAAGCAGAGGCGAACTACAGTTGATTCCTAGAGCCAAGATTTGGTCTGACTGGCCAACAAGCTGGGCAATCTCATCTAGAGAAGTCCCATCACTGATAGTGGCTGGTTCTTGGACTGTAAAACTGATATAAGCTTCTGCTTCTGGAAATTCTTCAGCCAGGAGTTCAATCAAGGCTTGTGCTTCTAAACGATTTGGAATAGTTTCCAAAGCTAGCAAGTCCACACCTTGATCTAGGAGAATTTGAATCCTAGGCCGATGAAAATCCTTAAGCTCCTCGATAGTAATTTGACCATAATCACCAGTGTACTCAGAACCATTGGCCAAATAGGCTGCGTAAGGACCGACATCACCAGAGATCAATGGATAAGGACGATTAGCCTTCTCACTGTCATCCAAAGTTGCCCAGACCTTATCGCGTGCATTCTTTGCCAACTGAACTGTCAAGGCAATAATCTGCTCTGCTTCTTCTTTAGTGAGTCCAGCGTCTATCAAGCCTGGCAAGGTTGCCTGATAAGACGATGTGGTAATCAAATCAGCCCCAGCAGCTACATAGGTTTCGTGGATTTTTTGAATAACTTCTGGCTTTTCAAGCAGGTACTTGGCTGACCAGAGTTTGCCAGAAATATCATAACCCAAGCTCTCCATCTCTGTTCCCAGAGCCCCATGAAGAATGAGGGGAGATTTATTCTCTAGATAGTCTTTAAATATTGCCATATAAGGGCCTCCTTACCATTTTTTAAAGCGAAGATAGTGATAGAGGTAGCAGAAAATCATGAAAGGAATACCAAAGTAGAGTCCCGCACGCTGCGAACTATCCCAAGCAATCCCGAGAACAGAAATGGCCAAGAGAACGATTGTAATATAAGGTAGGATTGGGTTAAACGGCGTCTTGTAGTCCAACTCATCATCAGAATGTTCTAAATTCCACTGTTTACGGAAGTTGATTTGTGCCATAGGAATAGAGAGCCAGACAACAACAACTGCAAATCCAGCGATTGATACCAAAGCTAGGTAAACTGTATCTGCTGCATAGATACTTGAAAAGAGCGATAAAACTGCTCCTGCCATAGAAATCAAAAGAGCTGTCATTGGAACACCATGCTTATTAATTTTCACTAGCTTTTTATTGAGCATCCCCTCATTGGCCAAAGACCAAAGCATACGGCTTGACGCGTAGAGTCCAGAATTCCCAGCAGAAAGGATAGCTGTCAGGATGACAAAGTTCATGATGTCCGCTGCAAATGGAATTCCCATCTTATCAAAGACATCAACGAAAGGTGCTGAAGATACCCCTGCTTCTTTCATGGGAAGAAGCGAAGCCAAGACCACAATGGTCAAGACAAAGAAGATAACCAAGCGTCCAATCGTTGTTTTAATAGCTCGTGGAACAGCCTCTTTAGGATTGTCTGTCTCACCAGCCGCTATACCGATTAACTCTGTTCCTGAAAAGGCGTAGTTAACCGCCAACATGACTGACACAATGGCAAGTCCACCATTTGGAAAGAGACCGTTGGCCGTCAAGTGCTTGAACATAATAGCCTCACGGTGACCGTCAAAACTGACCAAACCAAACATAGCCCCCAGACCCAGGATGATAAAGACCAGGATAGCAATGACTTTTATTGACGAGAAGAAAGATTCTGCTTCCGCAAAAGATCTCACACTCAAAGCATTAATCCCAAAAATCACCAGTGCAAAGAAGGCTGCGAACATCCAGGCTGGTACCGATGGAAACCAACGTTGCATCAGCATGGCTGCCCCCAGAAATTCTGTTCCCAAGGCAACCGTCCAACAAATCCAATAAAGCCAAGCTACCGTAAAGCCGGTTCCCGGACTGATAAATTTAGTAGCATAGGTGTGAAAGGACCCCGTTACTGGCATGGCAACTGCTAACTCACCCAATGAAAGCATGACCAAGTAAACAACGATAGCCCCCACAAGATAAGATAGTATCGCACCAAGAGGGCCTGCTTGTGCAATTGTATAGCCTGAACTCAAGAAGAGACCAGTACCAATGACACCACCCAACGAGAGCATAAAGAGGTGGCGAGAGGTCATCTTCCGTTGGAACTGACCCTCATTTTCATAATTATGGTTTTCCATAGATTCCTCCAATATATGTGATAAAACAAGCTTATCACAATATCATTTCCTTGGATAATAAGTGAAAACTATCAAAGAGATAGTTAAAGACTATCACAAGAAAAAAGCTCGGATTTCTCCGAGCTTTTCTTACAATTCTGCCAATATCGTATCCCATGCTTCATCATAACCGTCACGTGTGACAGATGAAAAGACGATGAAATGGTCATTTTTATCAAAATTGAGTTTTTTCTTAATAATAGATTCGTGCTTGTTCCATTTTCCGCGAGGAATCTTGTCAGCCTTAGTCCCCACAACGATAACTGGAATTTCATAATACTTAAGAAATTCATACATTTGGATATCGTCTTGAGTTGGTTCATGTCGGAGGTCAACCAAGCTAACAACCACACGAAGATTGTCTCGAGTCACGAGATACTCCTCAATCATTTTCCCCCATTTGGCACGTTCTTTTTTGGACACACGGGCATAACCGTAACCTGGCACATCCACAAAGCGTAGCTTGTCGTCAATATTGTAGAAATTGAGCAACTGAGTTTTTCCTGGTTTCCCAGATGTACGTGCGAGGTTTTTACGACCAAGAAGGGTATTGATAAAGCTTGATTTACCAACATTCGAGCGTCCTGCTAGGGCAACCTCAGGAAGGTCATCTTGGGGATAGTGACTCTTATTTGCTGCACTGAGCAAAATCTCAGCATTGTGCGTATTTAGGACTTGTTCTTCAGCCATAGGTCCTCCTTACGCTGTTTCCAAAACTGGAGCAGCTGTACCGTCAACGGCTTCTTTGGTAATACGAACCTTAGTCACATCTTCCTGGCTAGGAATTTCAAACATGACATCCATCATGACTTCTTCAATGATAGAGCGAAGCCCACGTGCACCAGTCTTACGTTCGATTGCCTTACTTGCAATAGCTTCAAGAGCATCTTGGTCAAACTCAAGTTCAACTCCATCATAAGACAAGAGGGTTTGATACTGTTTAACCAAGGCATTTCTAGGCTCTGTCAAGATACGAACCAAGTCGTCAACCGTTAACTGTTCAAGGGCAGCAAGGACTGGCAAACGTCCGATAAACTCAGGGATAAGACCGAATTTTTGGATATCTTCAGCCACAATTTCTTGCATGTATGATGAGTCATCATCAATAGCCTTATTATTTTGACCAAAACCAATGATTTTCTCACCAAGACGTTGCTTAACGATATCTTCGATACCATCAAAAGCACCACCCACGATAAAGAGAATATTCTTCGTATCAATTTGAATCATCTCTTGGTTAGGGTGTTTACGGCCACCTTGAGGTGGAACGCTAGCTACTGTTCCTTCGATAATCTTCAAGAGGGCTTGTTGAACCCCTTCACCAGAAACGTCACGAGTGATTGATACGTTTTCACCTTTTTTAGCAATCTTATCAATCTCGTCGACATAGATAATCCCACGTTCCGCACGTTCAATATTGAAGTCTGCCGCTTGAATCAGTTTGAGGAGGATATTTTCCACGTCCTCACCCACATAACCTGCCTCTGTCAATGAGGTCGCATCCGCAATCGCGAAAGGAACATTCAAGCTACGAGCCAAGGTCTGAGCCAAGAAAGTCTTCCCTGAACCAGTTGGTCCAATCATGAGAATATTCGATTTTTGCAAATCAACATCATTGTCTTCACGACTTTCTGTGAAGTTGATACGTTTATAGTGGTTGTAAACAGCTACCGCCAAGGCACGTTTAGCACGGTCTTGCCCCACGACATAGTTGTTCAAAATATCCAAAAGTTCTTTTGGCTTTGGTGTTTCAGCCAAGTCAGCCAAAACTTCTTCTGCCATTTCCTCACGAATGATTTCTTGTGACAAGGCCACACATTCGTTACAGATAAAGACGCCATTCCCAGCGATAATTTTCTTTACTTCTTCTTGGTTTTTGCCACAAAATGAACAATAAACCATTTCTTCATTACGATTTCCAGCCATTTATTCCTCACTCTTTTCTAAAATAGGGTGCCATAGAAGGCGTGAATAGTATTGACAAGGTTGGTAAAAGCATTTAAAAAGAGAAAAACTGCTAACCCATAACGTTTCTTGCGAAAGGCAGGAATGGCAGAGAGCACACAAAGTACTCCCAATAATGCAGTAAATAACCCAAAAACACTACGTTGCATGAACCTAGTCTCCTTCTTTTTCATAGCGACTTATGCTAAAGTCGTAGGCATTTTTATCATCCTTGGCCACACGTTCGTGCGATACCTCTTTAAATGCCGTCATATCTAGTTGTGGAAAATACGTGTCTCCCTCTAAATCAGCCTCAATAGTTGTCTTGATGAGTGCATCATAATGCCCATCAAAAGCCTTGTAGACACCAGCACCACCAGCAATATAGAGATCCTTATCTTGCTGTTCAAACCAAGCTAGGGCTTCCTCAACACTCGTAACGGTCGTTACACCCTCACAGTCGAAGTCCTTGTCTCGTGTCAAAATCAAGGTTTCACGTCCTGGCAGACAACGACGGTTCATGCCATCAAAGGTCACACGCCCCATGAGAATTGCTGAGCCCATGGTCGTTTTCTTGAAATGTGCCAGTTCAGCAGGCAAATGCCAAGGCATGGTGTGATTCTTCCCAATAACATGGTTATGAGCTTCCGCCCAAATAGCAATGAGTTGTTTAGACACAGTATTTCCTTTTCTTTTTAAGTTTACAATCCATTCTAACAAAAAAAGAGAAAAAGAGCTTGGAAAAACTTTGCCAGCTCTTTATGGGCTTAATTCATAAGCATTTATTAAATTGCTAAGTCAAATTTGAGTTGAGGTTTAACAGGATCATAGTCAACCAATTCGAAATCTTCTGGTTTGATATCGAAGAAATTAGTCCCATCAGGAACATTGAGGACCAAACGTGGTTGGCAATCAGATGGCTGACGTTTGAGAAGTTCTTCAGCTTGCTCAAATTGATTGTCATAGATATGGAGATTGTTGATGAAATAAAAGAATTTACCAACTTTCCAACCAAAGTGCTTGGCAATCATCATCTGAAGAGCCACATACTGCATGGCATTAATATGATGAGCCACCAGCATATCGTTAGAACGTTGCGTCAAAGTGGCGTCCAAATAAATGTCCTCGCCCACACGGCGAACGTCAAACATAGTTTGGAAGGCACAAGGCTGAAGTCCTGCTGTCGCCTCGAAGGCCTCGTAATCCCAAAGGGAAATGACATTGCGACGGTTCCACGGATTAGCCTCCAACTGTGCCAGCAAACGGTTAATGATATCGTGCTTCTTAACAACCGCTCCATAACGCTGACCAATCGAACGCTTGTCCCCATTATTGGCAGGCACGCCTTCAACTTCCCAGTCATTCCAATAGTGGACATTGTATTTGTCTTCAAGGACATCTAGGCTGTTTGTCTGGTCTTGATAAATCCAAAACACTTCTTTGATGGCAGATTTGATAGCGATAGGACGAAGAGTAGTAATTGGAAACTCTCCCTTGCTCAAGTCATATTCTGCAAAAGCTCCAGTGATGTATTTGGAGTTGGCTGTGGTGCCATCCTTGTATTTAGGACGTGCTTGCTCCGACCAAACGCCTTCTTCCATGATTTTAGTGATATTTTCTTTAAAAATAGTGTCTGCTTTTGTCATGATTTTCCTCTTTATTCTATTGAAAACAAAGTATTTTTTGAGACTTCCCTTAAGTGATTACGGACGTCTGCGAACTTCTTCGAAGTTCCAAGACTAATTTTTGAGCCTATGGTCTCAAAAATTCCGAGTGTCTGTAAACAAAACACTTTATTTACAGACACTTATCTCACAGCGGAAAGTCTCACTTAACGCTCGCAATGATTTCAATATATAACAACAATTTTACTTTTCTAACATAGCTAAAAAACAAGTAGATTACCATTTCAATTTTACCTTATTCTGGTGTAAATGAGAAATATAAGCTATGGAATAGCAAATGTAAGTCGTGTAAAATCCCCTAGTTCCTATCAAAAAATGAGATATAATTAACTATCAAAGTTTTTTCAAGGCGAAAGCGCTCTTTTATGGTAAAATCACTATAGATTAGTATCTTCTGGATACTCTACAATGAAGAAAAAAGGAAACATCATATGTCTATTGGAATTGATAAGATTGGTTTTGCGACCAGTCAATATGTTCTAAACATGGCTGATCTCGCTCTTGCCCGTGGGGCGGAGCCTGAAAAATTCAGCAAGGGGCTGATGCTTGATGCAACCAGTATTACGCCGATTACAGAAGATATCGTGACGCTTGCCTCTGATGCGGCGGCTGATATTTTAAATGACGACGACAAAAATGCTATCGATATGGTCATCGTAGCTACTGAGTCTTCCATTGACCAGTCTAAGGCTGCTGCTGTCTATGTCCACAGTCTTTTAGGTATTCAGCCTTTTGCTCGTTCTTTTGAAATGAAGGAAGCTTGTTACGCTGCAACTGCTGGACTTAACTATGCTAAGTTGCATGTGGCAACTCACCCAGATAGCAAAGTTCTGGTTATCGCTAGTGATATTGCCCGCTATGGTGTCGGATCTTCTGGGGAGTCAACTCAGGGAGCTGGTGCTGTAGCTATGCTAGTCAGTCAGAATCCACGTATTTTGGAACTTGCTGATGATAATGTGGCACAAACTCGTGATGTCATGGACTTCTGGCGTCCAAACTACAGTTCAACGCCTTATGTTCAAGGCATCTATTCAACCAAACAGTACCTTGACAGTTTGAAGACAACTTGGGTAGCTTATCAAGAACGCCATCAGGCTAACTTTGCTGATTTTGCTGCTTTTTGTCTCCATCTTCCTTATCCTAAGCTAGCTCTTAAGGGACTTAATAAGATTATTCCAAAAGATTTGAATCCAGAGAACAAAGAGCGTCTGACAAATAACTTCGATGCTTCAATTACCTATAGTCGTCAAATTGGGAATATCTATACAGGGTCACTCTATCTTGGACTTCTTTCTTTGCTTGAACAGTCGCAAGACCTTAAAGCCGGAGATAAGATTGGCTTCTTCTCTTACGGTTCTGGAGCTGTCTCTGAAATTTTCTCAGGACGTCTGGTTGAAGGTTACAAAGACCTGCTTCGTTCGGACCGCCTAGATACCTTTGCCAAACGTCAACAATTAAGCGTTGCTGATTATGAAAAACTTTTCTATGAGGAGGCGCAGTTGGATGACACTGGTTCTACTCAATTCGCTGATTACCAAACCGGAGCTTTCCGTTTAGCTGAAATCTCTGAACACCAACGTATCTATAAAGGACATTAATATGACTAAACTCTCTTGGACTGGTTTTTCCAAGAAGACACCGCAAGAACGTAAAGAGCATTTGAAAACGAATGCTCTTTTGTCTCAGGAAAATCAAGATCTTCTGGATAAGGACCAACAACTCACCCTTGAAACAGCCAATCAGATGGCTGAAAATGTCATTGGTCGATTCACACTCCCCTTTGCCATTTGCCCAGATGTATTGGTAGATGGTGTGACCTATCAGGTTCCCATGGTTACCGAGGAACCCTCAGTTGTGGCTGCTGCTTCCTACGCTAGCAAGCTCATTAAGCGTTCTGGTGGTTTCACGACTACAATCCATGACCGTCAAATGATTGGCCAAGTTGCCCTCTTTGACGTTCCTGATAAGGATAATGCTTCAAGCAAAATTCAAGCAGCCAGTCAGGACCTTATAGAGATTGCCAAAGAGGCTCACCCTTCTATTGTTAAGCGTGGGGGTGGCCCTCGCAAGCTCTGGACTGAGACTAAAGGAGACTTCCTCATTGTCTATCTAGCCGTTGATACCCAAGAAGCCATGGGAGCCAATATGGTCAACACCATGATGGAAGCCCTGGTGCCAGAATTAGAAAACCTGTCAGAAGGTCAAAGCCTCATGGCTATTCTCTCAAATCTAGCCACTGAAAGTCTTGTGACAGCGACTTGTCGTCTTAGCACACGCTTCCTCAGTCGTAATAAGGAAGAGGCACATGACCTGGCTAAGAAAATGGAGATGGCCAGCCAACTGGCTCAGGTGGACCCCTACCGAGCAGCTACCCATAATAAGGGAATTTTCAATGGTATCGATGCCCTAGTTATCGCGACCGGAAACGATTGGCGAGCAGTTGAGGCCGGTAGCCATGCCTATGCAAGCAAGGATGGTAGCTACCGAGGTCTGTCCACATGGACTTATAATCAGGAATCTAAGGAACTAGTTGGAGAATTATCCCTCCCCATGCCAATCGCAACCCGTGGCGGTTCTATCGGACTTAACCCTAGTGCTTCTATCGCCCATGATTTGCTTAATCATCCAGATGCCAAAACCCTAGCCAGTATCATCGTCTCTCTTGGTTTGGCACAAAATCTAGCTGCTCTCAAAGCTCTGACTTCAACAGGAATACAAGCAGGACATATGAAACTCCAAGCCAAATCCCTGGCTTTGTTAGCTGGGGCCAGTCCTGAAGAAATGCCTCAAGTTTTGGCTGAACTTCTCAAGGCCAAACATATGAACCAAGAAACTGCACAAGCAATTTTGGAGAAACTCAGAACCCCATAAAAAGAGAATATGAAGCAATAAAATATCACTCTGCCTTATCACATAAAAAATAAAGATGTTGGAAATTTTATCTCAACATCTTTTTCATATCTCACAAGTTCTGACTTGACTTGAATTTCTATAATGTTATAATCTAGTTATGAAAACTAGATAAAGAGGTTTTTATAATTTGACAACACAACAATACCCTCTCTGGGAAGAATTACCAGAGATTGAACTCTATTTGGATCAGGTTTTGCTCTATGTCAATCAGGTCACCCAAAGCACTTTGGGACCAAACGACAAGGGGCTAACCGCCTCTATGGTCAATAATTATGTCAAACATGGCCATGTCGCAAAACCCATCAAGAAAAAATATAATGCTGCTCAGGTAGCTAGACTTATTGTCATCACTAGTCTGAAGACCGTCTTTGAGATTTCTGAGATTGCCAAAACCTTAGAAATCCTACGAACAGATGCTGAAAGTCAAAAGAGCTACTACAATGACTTTGTAGCCTGTATGAATGGTCAGTTTCCCCAAGAAGCTCCACAAGTCATACTCTCAGCCTGTCAGACGCTTCAATGTTACCAGCTACTCATCAACTTTTGAACGACCTTGAAGGAGGAAATAATGTCTAATACTGCTACTTTTAATACTTCTCCCAACCTCAAACTCAGTAAAAAACTTAGCTTTGGTGAGGAAGTGGCAAACAGTGTGACTCACGCCGTCGGAGCTGTGGCCATGCTAGTCTTACTGCCAATTACTGCTGTTCATGCCAACAATGGCTACGGCATGACAGCTGCTGTCGGGATGTCTGTTTTCGTTATCAGCCTATTCCTCATGTTTTTGAGCTCAGCCATCTACCATGCTATGGATTACAATTCACCCCACAAGATGGTTCTAAGAATTATTGACCACAGCATGATTTATATCGCCATTGCTGGAAGCTACACCCCTGTTGCCCTCTCATTGGTTGGCGGTTGGCTAGGCTATAGCATCATCATCCTCCAATGGGGAACAACAATTTTTGGCATTCTCTACAAAATCTTTGCTAAAAAAATCAATGAAAAGTTCTCCCTCTTCCTCTATCTGATGATGGGATGGTTGGTTATCTTCATTATTCCAGCTATCGTCACTAAGACAGGGCCAGCCTTTTGGGGACTCATGCTTGCTGGAGGATTGTCATACACGGTTGGAGCAGCTTTTTACGCTAAGAAAAAACCATACTTCCACATGATTTGGCACCTCTTCATCATGCTGGCTTCAGCACTCCAATATCTGGGTATCGTCTACTTCATGCTTCCTTAAGCTAATACTAGACTTCAAGGTCTTATGGTATAATAAGGCATACGGAGGTAAATCATATGAAAAAAGAACTCAGACGAGATCCAAACAACAAAATCATTGCCGGTGTTTGTTCTGGTATCGCTAAATATCTTGACATCGATCCTGTCATTATTCGCCTCATTTGGGCTGCAGCGATTTTCTTATTCGGAACAGGCTTTCTTTTCTACATCATTTGCTGGATTATTATCCCAGAAGAAAGCAAGTGGTAAGTTATCATTGAATATACAAAAAAGTGATACAGACCTAAATTTCTTACTATTTAGGTCTGTATCACTTTCTTTTTTATTTTCTCAAGCGGAAAATCAAATAGCTGACATTAACAAGGAGTAAAACACTCCAAAGAATGAGAAAGGGAATATTTCCTCGGACAGCATTGTGCCAAATACCTAGGGCGTATAAGGCCATAAAGACTAGTGAGCCTAGAACTGCTGTTCCTTTATTGTTTTGTGGTTGTTTAGACATATGAACCTCCTTTGATTGCTTGGTCTGATTCGGTTTAAAGCCATAAACCAGAGCGAGAAAAAATCTGGCTTGGCGTTTGACATCATT
This sequence comes from Streptococcus salivarius, assembly GCF_000785515.1. NCBI lineage: Bacteria > Bacillati > Bacillota > Bacilli > Lactobacillales > Streptococcaceae > Streptococcus > Streptococcus salivarius. The sequence goes on along the minus strand of NZ_CP009913.1, from coordinate 613,541 downwards.
TGCCAAAGACCTATGAGACTGGGCATAGATGCCTTTTGGATTGTAGAAAGATTTATCAAACTGTTCAGGCGCTTGCTGTCCCCAACGTTTTTTCAATTTGTTGGGTGAACGAAAGCCCCTAGTCATTCGATTACGAAAATCAGGGTCATGTGGTTGGACCGGCTCCACATCCAGTTGCCAGTGGCGTTTGAAATTACCATAGTTAAAACTGGCACCATTAACCACCCCACTCTCGGTCACCTGCTCCGCATCGACCTCATTGAGAAAGTTTCCCTGACTATCCAGAATAAACTCAATCCGATTATAGAGAAGAATTTTTAGATTAACACTTGGAATCCCATCAGGATAAACCGCCTTGCCATCACAGATAGAAATCTTTTGGTGCAAACGTCCCTGATCAAACATGGTGAAAGGCTTCCATCTCAGATAGACAGCCAAAGCTTCTTTATCTGTCATCCCTGGCTTTTTATAATGCGTTCGCACATACTGGGACTGTTGACTAGAAATCAGGTAACGTAGCTGATGGATTTGTCTCTCAATAGAGGCATTCTTAGACAAACTATCACCAGGAAAAGCCAGGTCTACCAATTTAACGACATCCTTCCAGAAGGAATCATGCGGTGCCAAGTCAGGATCAAAATAAGATAAAAGGTGTTGGGTTTCTTCAAGCTCTCCCGATAAATCCTCTGGCATCCCTATATAAGCTAACAATAGCTTTAGTACTTGCAATGGCTGGTAGTCCCTTTGCCAGTCCTCCCATAAGTTTCGAAAGGCTTTTGAACCAATGAGCATCACATCTCTCCTCGATAATATATGTAAATTTAATCAGTCGTCTTTTTGATGAACTCCTCTATCTTTGCTGCTACCTCTTTGGTCTGATAGTGATAAAGATAATGCGGAGAATCATAAAAAGTCACTTCGATATTTTTCTGGTCCTTTGCAAAGCTAGTCGCATAATGCCGCCAGTCCTCCTGGCTAAAACCAGTACCCTCACCATTAGAGACCATCAGTAAGGTTGGAATTTGTGAATCAATGCTAGAAGTAACCTTTTTCGCATTTTCCTTAACAGACAGGCTCTCATTTAACATAGCCTTTGACAATATTTGACGATAGGCTATCCGTTGATAGAGGCGGCAGTCACTACTACTTAGATTGTCATTAGGCACATATAAGCGACTCGGTAAATACCTTAATAGGCCTAATTGACTTCCCCACCGAGCCATACGTAAAATCTGGGGATGCATTTTCAAATGGGAGTAACTTTCAGGTAGGGCCCAATCTAAACCAATGATAGCTTTCACTTCACTAGGGTATTTTTCCTGCCACAGAAGTGTCTCTAAGGAGGCCATCGAATGGGAGAGGATAATATAAGGACCTGATACATGGGCCTTGGCTAGGGCTTGTCGTGTCTCTGAAAGAACCTCAGAAACATCTCGGGACTTAGATGTGTCCTCACTGTAACCATAGCCAGCCCTTTCAACAACGACTATCTTATACTGCTTCGAAAGCCCATCATACAAGTCTTTAAAATCTAGAATGGGAGAGGCTGTTCCAGCACCAGAAAGAAAAACTAGAGTTTGTGGCCCCTCCCCCTTTACAAAGACGCTCATGTCATGGCCATTAACAGACACCATTTGCCCCATAGGGTTGAGAGAAGCCTTCTCTCTTTGCAAGGATAATCTGTGATAAGTAAAGCTAGACAGTAACAAGAGCAGGACTGCTCCCAGCAGAAATAAAAGTCTTTTCCTAAAAACGTGCATGCTTTATCCTACTAAAAAGTCAGCTAGCTTAGCTAACCGACTTTCTGATTTATTCGGCATCTGGGCGTGATTTGCGAGCAATATCAGCAAGAATATTTTCTACAAATTCTGACACAGCTTCAGTGTGTGTTTGTTTTTGTCCATAGCGACGAACGTTAACAGTTCCGTCTTCCATTTCCTTATCACCAACAATCAATTGGTAAGGGATTTTTTGTGTTTGAGACGCACGAATCTTGTATTGCATTTTCTCGTTACGTTCATCCACTTCAACACGGATACCACGGTCACGAAGTTGTTTAGCAACTTCCCAAGCGTAATCTGTGTGGGCTTCATTTGAAACTGGGATAACAGTTACTTGTTGAGGTGCCAACCAAGTTGGGAAGGCTCCTTTATAGTTTTCAATAAGGATAGCTGTAAAGCGTTCCATTGTTGAGATAACCCCACGGTGAATCATAACTGGACGGTGTTCTTCCCCATCAGCTCCGATGTATTTAAGGTCAAAGCGTTCTGGAAGCAAGAAGTCCAATTGGATAGTAGAAAGTGTTTCTTCATTACCAAGGGCAGTCTTCACTTGGATATCAAGTTTTGGACCGTAGAAGGCAGCTTCACCTTCTGCTTCAAAGTAGTCGAGTTCCATGTCATCCATGGCTGATTTCAACATGCTTTGAGCATTTTCCCACATTTCGTCATTGTCAAAGTATTTGTGAGTATCTTTAGGGTCACGGTATGACAAACGGAAACGATAGTCAGTCAAGTTGAAATCTTCGTAAACGTCGATAATCAATTGAAGCGTACGTTGGAACTCATCTTTGATTTGTTCAGGTGTTACGAAAGTATGTCCGTCATTAAGTGACATTTCACGTACACGTTGAAGTCCTGTAAGGGCACCAGATTTTTCATAACGGTGCATCATACCGATTTCAGCGATACGGATAGGCAATTCGCGGTAAGAGTGCACATGGTGTTTGTAAACTTCGATGTGGTGAGGACAGTTCATTGGACGAAGGACAAAGGCTTCACCATCTCCCATATCCATTGTTGGGAACATATCTTCACGGTAGTGATCCCAGTGACCTGAAGTTTTGTATAGCTCAACTGAGGCAATTGGTGGAGTGTAGACGTGTTGGTAGCCTGCTGCTACTTCCTTGTCCACGATGTAGCGTTCCAAGACACGACGGATTGTCGCACCGTTTGGCAACCAGAATGGAAGACCTTGACCAACTTCTTGAGAAATCATGAACAAATCAAGTTCTTTACCAAGTTTACGGTGGTCACGTTCTTTAGCTTCTTCAAGACGTTTAAGGTAAGCTTTAAGGTCTTTTTTATCGAACCAAGCTGTACCATAAATACGTTGCATCATAGCATTATCGCTATTTCCACGCCAGTAAGCACCTGCAACATTCAAAAGGTGGAAGACTTGGATACGACCAGTTGATGGCACGTGTGGGCCACGGCAAAGGTCAACGTATTCACCTTGACGGTAGATAGTCAAACCACCTTCATCTTCTGAATGTTCTTCAATCAATTCCAATTTATATGGGTCATTTTTGAAGATTTCACGCGCTTCGTCTTTAGTCACTTCTTCACGGATTGATGGGAAGTTTTCTTTAACGATTTTCTTCATTTCTTCTTCGATACGAGGAAGGTCTTCGTTAGAAATTTGACCAGCTTCATTGTCAGTATCGTAGTAGAAACCATCTTCGATAGCTGGACCGACACCCAAGTGGATGTCTGGGAAGAGGCGACGAGCAGCTTGGGCAAACAAGTGAGCCGCTGAGTGACGCAAGATTGGAAGAGCATCTTCGTGATCAGGTGTCACGATTTCGATGCTTCCATCTTCAGTGATGGCACGTGTAGTGTCAATCAATTTACCGTTAAATTTACCAGCAAGAGCTTTTTTAGCCAAAGAGTTGCTGATAGATTGTGCAATGTCAAAAGTTGTAACGCCAGATTCGAACTCACGAACAGCGCCATCTGGGAAAGTAATGTTAATCATAATTAAGATGTAGAGCTCTAAAGGTCGAGCCCTTTCGTCCTTTCTATATTAATTATTTTTGTTGTAATAGTTTGTTTCTAGGATACTTTGCAATTCCTTCTTATGCCAACCAGCACCAATCATCATCTTGTTGACATTAAAGTCTAGATCCCTGCCATCAGTTAGAAAGAAACGAAGTTTGTAACCAATAAACAAACGTTTCTTAAACTGATAGGACTTAATCATCTCTTCAGGAAGTGTAGCAATAATCTCCCCTAATTTTCCTAAAGGAGTAATCGAGATAATGAAAACCTCTTTTTCTGTAAAAACAATAAGAAAATAGGCATTGGCTGTTCCACCAAGTCTTTGAGTAGCATAGATAGCGTGCATAGTCTCAGCAAGACTAGCATCCACACCGTGGTCAATCAAGTAGGCCTTGATAGCTTCATATTTGAACCCCATAAAATTCTCCCTCAACTAAAAAGATAGTGTCACCTCGTTCTAAACAATCCTTTTAGTAATCAAAGAGAAAATATTTAGTCACAAAGTAAAGCTTTTCTATCTAAACTAGACATTCTAAAAATTGTAAAGCATACCAAACAATACAAAAAGCGACATCCTAAAAAGGACGTCGCAACGTGGTTCCACCTTAGTTCGTGTACGACAAAAAATGAGTCTGTCCTACACCTCTGATTGGCTCTAACGTGGCCACCGTTTTATGTTTGCATAAAAAGTTAATCGAGTAGTCCCAATCATGTCCTCTGCGTGATTTCCAGCGCCACACGCTCTCTGAAAGATTTCCCATGACTGATATGTCTCTATGCGTTATTATAGCATGAAACTGTAATTTTTCAAGCTAATTATCTCTTTTATTAATCAATTCTAAGATTTTATCTGACTTGGAAAAACTGATTGCTTTCCTAATCCAGAAGTTTCGTGATATTTCTGATTTTCTTGACCTGTTTAGCTAATCCTTTGAGGATGCGAACAGAGCCGTTAACAGGCAAGGTAATAGCCTTGGTTGGTAAATAAGTTACCATACGCGTCAAGCGTTTCATGGTACTATCTTCACCATTCAAATCATTGTGGAAATCCTTAGAAATCGTAAGGTCCAAGTAATACTCATAGACACGTTTTCCAAAGTTTTCCGCAGAAATTTCATAAAGCTTGTCAGCCCACTTAGTCTCGTCTTTCTCTGGCGTTGCAATGGCTGCTTCCAAAATAGCTCCGGCTAAATCATTATCCTGATAATAGAGGGTTCCAAACATCTGGTCTGTAATCACATTATCCAAATAAGGATTTCCATGAGCAATGACAGGGGTACCGCTAGCCAGGGCTTCCAGATAGGTCAAGCCCTGAGTCTCACTGGTTGATGCCGAAATGAAGAAATCAGCAGCCTTATAATAAAGGGCTGTCTCACTAGGCGCAATCATACCTGTAAAAACCACCTTGTCCTGAATACCGAGTTTCTTGGCTTGAGACTTAAGATCTGGTAGGTAAGGACCATCGCCAGCCACAACCAAACGCACCTTGTCGTCTTCCTCCAAAACAGAAGGCAGAGCAGCTAGCACAGCCTGGATGTTTTTCTCATAGGACACACGAGAGAGGCTCAACAACATGGTCTCATCAGAGGCGATACCAAGCTTGGATCTCAAGTCTGCCACATCATCTTCAGTAATCTCTGGACGTTGGAATTTTTCAAGTTCAATTCCAGTTGGAATGACACGTTTTTCAGCTGCAACCTTGTACTTGAGCAAAAGGTCATAAACAATCTCACTCGGACAGATGACTCCATCTAAATCGCTCATAAAGCCACGAACAATGTACTTAACCATACTTGGACGGATAACCATACCTTTGGCAATATAGCGGACATAGTCTTCATACTGAGTATGGTAGGTATGCACAACAGGAATCCTAAGTTCGCGTGCAATGGCAATCCCTAGCAGACCTAATGAAAACTCTGTCTGCGTATGAATAATATCAAGCTTATATTGTTTGGCAATCTCTAGTGCCTTGGAAAAGCCACGATAAGCTACACGGCGATCCTTAAAAGCAAAGAAAGGCACACTCGGAATACGGACAATCTGCCAGTCTTCATAGCGGTCAACATCTCTATCAGTGGTGGTAAAGATAAAGACTGTATGTCCCATTTTTTCCAACTGCGTCTTCAGCGTGCGAATACTGGTCGCAACACCTGATACCTGTGGAAAATAGGTATCTGTAAACAATCCGATACGCATTTAAATCTCCAATACTTCTTTGTAGGCTTCAACAAGCTTTTGGGCGACATCATCAATCGAGCGACTTTCTGCAACCTTATAGCCTTCTTCACGTTTGTCCACTTTACCATCGATAATATCTTGCAAGGCTACTACAAATTCGTCCACGTTGTGCCCAAATGAAGCGGATTTGTCATCAACCCAGCCTTCATAAACAGGAATATCACGTAAAACCACATGCTGGTGACTGGCAAAGGCTTCTAGCACCACAATCCCTTCTGTTTCCTCGTATGATGGGAAAAAGAAGGCGTTAGCACCACTCATAGCCCCCTGGAAGACGGCTCCCTTGAAATAACCTGGGAAGCTGACATTATCAGGATGCTTACCATTGACAATGTCTCGAATCTTCTTAGGAATCAGCCATTTGCTGATACTACCTAACCAAATAAAACGAACATGAGGCATCTTTTCGGCAACCTTGACGAAATCTTCAATTCCCTTGCGTTGGAAATAAAGCCCCGCACAAATCACCACTGGCTGTCCTTCCTTGATACCAAAGTAGTCTCGGAAAACTTCTTCTTTACGTGGATCCTTGCCGTATTTTTTCAAATCAATCCCATTTGAAACAGCAATGATTGGTGTGGTAACTCCGTAAGACTGAATCAATTTTTTGGAATACTCAGATGGCGTAATCACGTAATCGGCCTTTTGGTACATGTGGGCCAAATATTTTCCAAAAAGTGGAGCCAAAAGGTTAGAACCGATGAATGAATTCTCAAAGTCCTCACGTGTCGAATGGCCATGCATGATGACCTTCTTGCCACGGCGTTTTGCAGCATGCAACAACATCAAACTGCGTGGCCCATAAGTATTAATATGAACGACATCATAATCACCCAAGATGTCCGTTGTATAGGGAATCCCCGCCAAGTCCAAGGCATGCATCTGATGGTGGAGAGCCCGTCCGATTCCTGATTTTTCAAGAACCGATTTTCCTTCAAGATAAAGTAGAACTTTCATACTCTTCATTATAGCTTAATTTAGTAGAAATTTCATCTTGCAGTTGGCTTTATCTTGATTTCTCATTTAATGAGATAGGCGGCCAAATACTAAAAAAGATCGAGAATACTCGATCTTTTAGGTCATCATCTTAAACGTCTTTACGGCGACGATGGCTATATGCTACACCCATGACTGCTGCCACTTCTGCTACCGCACCAAGGGCAAGCAAGGCAGTATCGTTAGCTTGACCAGTCTCTGGAAGTTGAGGTCCTGATTTCTCAGAGGATTGAACTGGCTTAGCTGGTTTTGGAGTCACCGGTGGAGTAGGCGGAGTTGGTGGTGTTGGCGGAACCACTGGTGGTTTAGGTGGGACACTTGGTGGTGTCGGTGGTGTTGGCGGTGTTGGCGGTGTTGGCGGTGTAGGAGGTTTTGGAGGAATGTAACTATTGTTAAATTCTGTATCCAAAGGAAGAAGGACAGCTGCTACAAGCAGATTTTCCTTTTCACCTACAGTCTTAGTAACGGTCACCTGGAATTTAGCCACCATGTTATCATAAACCACGTCAGCTTCATTGCCCTTGACTTCTTCAACAGTGTAGTAGTAAACACCTGGTTTGTCGTAGACAATATTTTCAAAACTAATGTTTCCTTGTGCATTATTGGTCACTGTTTGGATAACATTACCCTTGTCGTCCTTGAGAACGAAACTAAACTCACCATCTTTGAGGTTACGACCTGTAAGAACCTTGGTCAATTCGAATTTGGCCTTAGCTGGTTGCACGTCTTTCACATAGTTATTGAAAACAGTATCTTTTGGATTAGCAACTGTTGATACCAAAGCATCACCATCTCGTGTCACTGTAATCCAGACAGTTGCTTTCATACCATCATAGATGATATCTTCGTTAGTTCCCTTAACTTCTTCAACAGTATAAGTGTAAGTTCCTGCCTTATCAAAGTGAAGTTCACTAAAGGCAACACGACCATCAGCTGTATTACCAACTGTTTCGACAATATGACCGGCACTATCTTTGAGAACAAATTGGAACTCATTAGCAGTCAAAGTTTGGTTGACACCTGCCTTAGTCAATTCCTTACTGAACTGAATAGCGGCCTTAGCTGGAGTCACAAACTTGTTGTTAAAGATAGTGTCTTTAGGATTAACCACGGTTGAAACAAGGGCGTCGCCATCACGTGTTACCGTGATAGAAACAGCAGCTTTCATGCTGTCATAAACAATCGAGTCATCCTTACCTGTAAGCTCTTCAACAGTGTAGTTGTAAGTACCTACCTTGTTAAAGGTTAACTCACTAAAAGCAACCTGACCATCAGCTGTATTACCAACAGTTTCAAGGACTTTTCCAAAACGGTCTTTGAGAACAAATTGGAATTGATCTGCTTTTAGATCTTGTTTAACGCCTGCCTTGGTCAATTCCTTACCGAATGCGATTTTAGCTTTAGCTGGAGTGACCAATTTATTATTAAAGATAATATCTTCTGGATAGACAACTTTGGCAACCAATTTAACTTGATTATCCACAGTTTCACGAACAACCTGAATAGTGATATTAGCTTCTAGTTTGTCATATACCACATCTTCATCATTACCTGGAACCTCTGTCACACGATAATGATAGATGCCTGGCTTACTGAGTGAGAGATCTGAAAAGATGATTTTACCCTTGGCATCATTAGTGGTTTCCCCTAAGTCAACAGGATTGGCACTATCAGTCACATCAACCAATTTGAAGGTAAATTCTTTGTCCTTGAGGTCTCTACCCGCCAAGTCCTTCTCAAGCTCAAGATTGAAATGAGCGAGGTTATCTCCGATGGCATCTCCTCGGCCACCAACCAAGCGAATAGTTGACTTGTAAGAATCGGAAACAACATCAGCATGAAGTTTAATACGGTTGACAGGGTTAGCTGATTCTTCAACAGGTTGTGTCAAACGGGTTTGATACCAAACATAAACCATGCGGTCCAACTGATTGAGTTTAAGCTCAAAATGGCTATCATCATAAGAGAAACTCTTAATCAGATCCATAGCTGATCCCTTGTCAATCCAAGGATCTGCCGAATCAATGTAGCGAAGTTGCAAAGAACCGTCCACAAATCTTTGATTGTCAGACCAAGTATCAACCAGTTTCAAGTTGTTAAGGAGACGTCGTGAGTAATTGAGACGCATCTGCCAATTCAAAAGCGTAGGATCATGCTTGTCTTGACTACCCCACTTAGAAATAACCTCTTGACCTGGAGGAGGTGATTGCACTTTACCCACTGAAACATGAATGATACGTCCCTCAAAATCAAGAGTAAGATGTTCCCCTTCATCTACTTCTTCAGAATAAAGGGTATCCAACTCCAAACTCATGAGCTTATTGTTGGGATGTGTTTGGAAATAGTTATTAAAGGTCGTTGTGACACGATTCTTCTCAGGATCAATTTGAGCCAGACCTACAATTTGATTGTCTGGATTATAGACATTGATATCGTAGCTAGTACGGAAACGCAACTGCTCAGGCAAATTAAAAATGACCTGATCCCCTTCATTGATAGTCATATCATCAGGGAAAGGAATATTGTGGTAGACAACCTTGCTAGTAGCGTACTTACTATTTCCGTTCGGAAATTCCATTTCCACATCAGGATTTTGAACAGTGATTTCAGTACCTGTCTTAGTCACCTTGACATCCGCTGGAATCGGGCGACTTAGGTTGGTAACCTTAAGTCCAAAATTATCAGACGAAGTGGAACTCGTATTGTTAGCTGCAGCGAGGTCGCTAGCGCTAGCTTCTCGTGTTTCATTGACTGTAACAGGTTTCTCACTGAGCCCCTCACTAGTCTTATCTTGTGATGTACTCTTTTGTTCAGAGCTTGCAACCGTTTGCTCTTGAAGCGCAACTTCACTAGAAACAGCAGTTACTGAGATAGCACTGGTACTTTCTGCTTGAACGGTAGGTTCAGCTGTCACTTCTTGACTTGAGGCACTAGTGCTTGTCCTTTGGCCCCCACCATCAGACTCACTGGCTTCCTCAAGTACACTCGTCGCTGGTTGGCCTTTAGGCTCTTCAGCTTGATCTGCTTTGGCGGTACTTACACCAAAAACTGCAGACGAAAGTAAGACCGAAGCAACGCCCACCGTAAACTTACGGATGGAGAAACGCTGCCTCGAATCACCGAATCGGTTATTCATGATTCTATCCTCCCATTTTTACAAATCTTAACATTTTTGTAACCCTTTTCATTCTGAATTATACACTATTTTCAGAACTTTGCAAGATAATTATTTACCCCTTTGGAGGTTTTGTAAAGCTTTCTAAGATATCAATAGATAGTGAAATTTGTAAACCCTTATATGATAAGCTTTCTTTCGGAGTCTCTTTTTTAATATTATTTTTCTTTCTCATTTTATTGCCATAATTTTAATTCAACTTCCGTCTGAAAAATGCTAAAATTCAGATTTTTTCTTTAAAAAATGAGAAGCTTATCTTATCTAAAAGCAGAAAAAAACTGCCATTCTTAAATGAATAGCAGTCATCTTTAAATTAATTAAGAAAATGAGCATAAGCACTCATTTAATGTATTTTAGGCAAGTTCTTTGAGAAACTCAACCAAGATAGCAGCTGATTGTTTCCCCGCCTGAATAATGAATTCATCAAAGGTAATGTTAGCATCATGAGCCGCTGTATCACTCATGGCACGTACAACGATGAAAGGCTTTTTGACACTGTGTGCGGCTTGAGCAATAGCTGCTCCCTCCATCTCTACAGCCAAGACTTCTGGAAAATGCCCCTTAATGGCATCAATCTTGTCTTGACCTGCAATGAAGCTATCACCCGTAGCGATAAGCCCAATCTTAGAATCAATGGAAGCCTGAGCCAAGACCTTTTCGAAAGTCTCTACGAAGGTAGAGTCACTTTCAAAGTAAAGTGGCTGCATAGACATTTGCCCATAATCATAGCCAAAGGCTGTCAAATCAACATCGTGATAGGCTAATTTTGAAGCTACAACCACATCTCCAATTTTAAGTCCAGGTGCTACTGCTCCTGCAGAACCAGTGTTAATGAGGGCATCAACGCCAAAATGGTCTGCCAAGACAGCCACAGACATGGCTGACATAACCTTACCAACACCTGATTGTACCAAAACGACGTCGTGTTTTCCCAAACGTCCTGTGTAGTAGGTATTGCCAAGAACAGTTTCTTCAACCTTATTTTCCAATTGCTCCACTAGAAGCACTAACTCCTGCTCCATGGCAGCGATAATTCCGATTTTCATATAGTTCCTTTTCAGCTTGTAATCTTTCCTGAATCAGTAGCTAGGGCTATCTGACTCATAGACTTTTTAGAAATAAAAGACAGCAATGAAGAGAAGAATCAAGAGGACCACTACCCAAAAGAGGATGCGATTAAGCTTGTGTTGAAATTGATTGCGTTTGGCATTCTCAATTCGACGGCTCTTGTAGGCAGAAGGCTGATAATCAGCCTCATAATCCTCGTCATAGAACTCTTGATCATAGTCCTCATAATAAGGATGTTCCTCTAAATCGATTTCCCCACGCTTGGCCTGCTCAATGATATCGTCGGTCAAAAGTGGTTTGCCCATAGCTTATTTTCCTCCGAAATGAAGTGCATAGTATTGGAGTGCGATGATAGTTTTGGCATCCTGGATAGCCCCTGACGCTACAAGTTCCATACACTCTTCATAGGTCAATTCATAGAGTTCAAGGAACTCATCATCATCAAGTGGACGTGGATTTTCCACAGGTTTAAGGTTGGTCGCTACATAGAGTTTGATTCTCTCATTACAAAAGCCAATGGCTGTGTAAAATTCATAAATCAATTCCAGATCACCCTTGTATTGAGTCTCCTCTTCAAGTTCACGCGCTGCTGCAGCCATCTCATCGCCAGCTTCACCGACTTCCAGTTTGCCTGCAGGAATCTCGTAAGAAACCGCCTCAATAGCCTTACGGTATTGTTTTACGATAATGATTTTTCCTTCTGGGGTAACCGCTAAAACGGCTACTGCTCCCTTGTGGAAGATGAGTTCACGACCAGCCGTCTTACCGTCTGGCAAGAGGACCTCGTCTACTGCAACTTCAAAAATATGTCCCTTAAATTTTGACTCACGTTTGAGTGTTTTTTCTTCAAACTCCATGAATTGACTCCTTTTACTTCTGACCTCATTCTAAGCTACCTCTACTCTACAAGAGAATCTAGCTCAGATAGTCTTAAGCCTACTTTTGTTGGCTTGGGTGGTGAGGTTTCTTAATGGCATAGCCTTCTTTATTGACCTGACGGCCACGTCCAATGGCTACGCTGTCAGCTGGCACATCATCTGTGATGGTTGAACCAGCCGCTGTGAGAGCGTTAGCCCCAATTTCAAGCGGTGCAATCAAGGTTGAATTGCTTCCGATAAAGACATTGTTAGCAATTTGTGTCTTGAACTTGTGTTGTCCATCATAGTTTACGGTAATTGTTCCGGCACCAAAGTTAACGTCAGAACCAACTTCCGCATTACCAATGTAGGTTAAGTGACCAGCCTTGGTATTTTCACCGATAGTAGACCCCTTAACCTCAACGAAGTTACCGATATGAACATCTTTTTTGAGGGTTGAATCTGGACGAACATGGGCAAATGGACCAACGGTAACACCTTCTTCAACCACTGAGTGCTCAATCATAGAGTTAGTGATAACAGTTTTGGCACCGATAGTTGAATCAACAATATAAGTACCATTAGTAAGCACTGACTCTGCACCAATCTTAGTTTGTCCTTTAAGTGTCACATTAGCTTCAATGACAACATCTGGCTCAATTTCCACATCCACGTCGATATAAGTAGCGTTTGGATTTTGGAAAGTAACACCGTTGACCATGTGAGCTTTGTTGATACGACGACGCATAACATCTTCTGCCGTAGCTAGGGCAACACGGTCATTAACCCCAAGACTTTCTTCAAAGTCACGAAGGGTGAAGGCACCTACTTTTTCACCATTCTCACGGAAAATAGAAATGACATCAGTCAAATAGTATTCCCCTTGAGCGTTGTTAGTGTTGATATTTTTAAGTGCTTCGAAGAGACGTTTATTGTCAAAAACGTAAGTCCCTGTATTGATTTCTTTGACTTGTTGTTCGAATTCGTTGGCATCTTTTTGCTCAACAATCTTAGTCACTTCGCCATTTTCGTTACGGATGATACGACCATAACCAAATGGATTGTCCGCAGTTGCAGTCAAGATAGTGGCAACATTTTTGTGATTAACATGGAAATCAATAAGGTTTTTAAGGCTTTCACCAGTAATCAAAGGCGTGTCACCAGCAATAACAAGCGTTTGACCTTCAAGTCCAGCCAACTCATCTTCAGCCATCATTACTGCGTGACCAGTCCCCAACTGCTCAGTTTGCAAAGTGAAGGCAGATTGACCATCCAAAACCTCACGAACAAGTTCAGCCTTGTGACCAATAACAGTAACGTTCTTAGCTGGATCAATGGCTGAAACTGCACGGAAGACATGTTCAAGCATAGTGATGCCTGAAACCTTGTGCAATACTTTTGGAAGATCTGATTTCATGCGAGTTCCTTTACCCGCAGCAAGGATAATTGCGTAATTACTCATTTTCTTTTTCCTTCTTAAGATTTTTTTGTGATGGTTTCCTTCGTGGCGGTCTTAGCCTTGAGCCTCAAATCTCAGGGCCTCCACCTCCCACTGGGATAGCCTACGAAAGAAAGGGGCCTTGAAAACATAGTCTCTCATTTCTTAGAAAATATGTCCTCATAACTGAAGTTTTTTAGGGCCTCTGATTATCTATAATCGCCCTATTATACCATAAATGAAAAGGTTTTGGCAGAATGAAAGGTAATGAAAAAAGAGCTTACGCTCTTTTTTCTAAGGATAGTTGTCCTATAACCATTCTTTATATTTCTTAATATAGATATGCTTCACAAAGGTAACACTAAGCATATACAAAACGATAATAACAAACAAGAGAATGAAATAGAGACCATTTAGATGGCTAAGTTTTAAGAGACTAGCCAAAGGACTGTAAGGAAGAGAGGTTACAAAGACAGCAGCAAATAGGGTTGTCACAACAACAGATAGTGCTGGGTGGCTTTGAATAAATGGTAGTTTTGGTGAACGTAACATGTGGATAACCATGGTTTGAGACCACATAGATTCGATAAACCAACCTGTTTGGAAGATGATAATAAAGGCTGCTGCTTCTGGTGAACCATGAACATAGCCATGCCCCAAAATCATTGGCACAATGATGAAATAGAGCAAGATGTAAGTCAAAATATCAAATACAGACGAAATAGGTCCAAACCAAGCCATGAAACGCATGATTGATTTGGCTTCCCAGATATGTGGCTCTTTAAGAAATTCCTTGTCCACATTGTCAAATGGAAGAGCGATACAAGAAATATCATAGACAAGATTAAGAACAATTAAATGCACAGGTGCCATTGGTAGGAATGGTAAGAAGATGCTGGCAAAAAGGAGAGAAAAGATATTACCGAAATTTGAAGAAACAGTCATCTTGATATACTTGGTCATATTGGCATAGACCTTACGTCCTTCAACTAGACCTTTTTCCAAGACCATTAGATCCTTATCAAGCAAGATAACATCTGCAGTTTCTTTAGCAATATCAACAGCTGTATCCACAGAGATACCCACATCTGACACCTTCATAGATGGGGCATCGTTGATACCATCACCCATATAACCTACCTTGTGGCCATTTTCCTTAAGGCTTAGGATAATTCGTGCCTTTTGGTCTGGGGATAACTTAGCAAAGACTGTTGTCGTTTCCACAGCCTTAGCCAAATCTTGATCTGACATGGTATCAATGTCACTTCCAAGTAGGATGTGTCTCACATCTAGACCAACTTTTTCACAGACAGCCTGTGTCACCTTATCATTGTCTCCAGTCAAAATCTTTGTGGTCACACCATACTCTGCCAAAGCCTTGATAGCAGGTGCTGCTGATGGTTTTGGTGGGTCAAGAAAGGCAAGATATCCCGTCAAAATCATGTCACTTTCATCTTCGACACTAAAGACGTCATTTTCATTAAGCTGTGATTTATAGCTAACACCGAGAACACGCAAACCTTGTTCATTCAACTGGGCAACTTCAGCGAGAACTTCATCACGAACATCGTCGGTCAATGGGATAATGTCACCCTTGTATTCCACATAGTTAGAAACAGAGAGCATTTCTTCAAGGGCACCTTTTGTCACCATGCTGACAAAACCATCATTGTCTTTAACAATGACACTCATGCGACGGCGTTCAAAATCAAAAGGGAGCTCATCAATCTTGTGGAAGGTTTGGTCAAGGTCACGAACAATCTCGTGTTTCTTAGCTTCTCTCTCAGTTCGACTAATAATGGCACGGTCCATAAGATTTTTCAAGCCAGTTTGGAAATAAGAGTTAAGATAGGCTCTCCGAAGCACTGATAGGTCAAGGTCACCATGGATATCAAGAGGGTACTCAAGAACGATTTCATCTTGAGTCAGGGTTCCTGTCTTATCCGTACAAAGGATGTCGATAGCCCCTAGGTCTTGAATAGCATTAAGTTTTTTGATGACCACCTTTTCCTTGGCCATAATGATAGAACCCTTGGCAAGACTGGCTGTGATAATCATCGGCAACATTTCTGGGGTCAAACCGACTCCCACACTAAGGGCAAAGACGCCGGCTTCAAGCCAGTCCCCATCTGTTAAACCGTTAATCACAAAAACAACAGGAACCATGACCAACATGAGTCGAATCAAGAGCCAAGAAATGGAGTTCATCTCACGTTCAAAGGAAGTTGGTTCGTCATAAGTATTGATGGTCTGCTCGATAGCTCCCATCATGGTGTCATCACCAACAACTAAAACCAAGGCTGTTGCACGACCAGAGATAACATTAGTTCCCATGAAAGCAAGGCTCTCACTCTCAAGCAAACTCTCTAGATTTTGACCATCCGCCTTAGACAGACAAGCCTTTTCCACAGCATCGCTTTCACCTGTCAAGCCAGACTGTTGAACAAAGAAATCACGAGAGTCTAGCAAGACCACATCCGCCGGAATCATATCTCCCGCACTCAGTTTGACCACATCTCCAACCACAATTTCATCGATTGGGATTTCTTGCTCACTGCCATCTCGAAGTACTGTTGCTGTATTGACAATCATGCGAGACAAATTACTGGCAGCCTTGTCGCTACGAAGTTCTTGAATAAAACGGATACCACCAGATATCAAAACTAGAGTGACAATGATGATAGAAGTCGTTGGGTCTTCTTCACCCGGTTTAGCAAGCCAGACATTGGTGATAAAGGAAACTAGAGCAATGACTAAGAGAATAACAGTAAAGGGATTGATGATAGATTCATAAATCTTTTTGATGATAGAATCCTCTTGTCCCTTGGTTATGACATTTTCCCCATAAAGGTCACGGTTTTCTTCTACTTGGTCTTCCTTCAAGCCATCCAAATGAGTCTTGTAGCGAGTAAGGGTTGTTTCAAGTGGCTCTTGAAGAGCAGCAATAAGTCTTTCTTTATTTGTTGACATTGGAATCTCCTTATTTAATCAGGAGCCAATCACTTATGGAGTCCCTAAGACACTAATCAGCGATTGACTGGTTAGGTGCGGTTCGGGGTGATCGTCGATTAGTCTCATAGGTTTCTCCTTTCATTTTTTTACATAGTGGGTGGACCTCAGACAAAAGAAAAGAGTCCTACCCATATACAGGTAAGACTCTATAAACTCGAGGTTGATTTTTTAATAGATTCTGTCAAAAAATGGACCGTTCAAGCTTTAGCTCCGCAAGGCGATGAAATGAGCTTAGTCTTGACCTTGGCGATCAGGACTGTTGACCAACGAGTAGTGTCTCCACTGCTTTGCGGTAGTCATCCGTATCCTTGTGGTAGCCTCACCTACCGTATTTCACTGAAAATAATACTCCTAAGGCGGTAACTTGTCAAGGGGAAAAGTTACTTTTTGCTTGAGTGGGTAATAAAAAAAGAGCTTCCGCTCTTTTTTGTAAGATATTCTTTTGTAAAATGGATTTTTTTAGACTTTCCTTAAGTGAGTGCGGACGTCATCGAACTTCTTCGAAGCTCCATGACTAATTTTTGAGACCCTTCACTTTTTAATTTCTAGGCTCAGGCTAAAACAGTTCCCCAAACTGTTTTACTCTCAAAAATTCCGAGTTCTAGAAATACAAGTATTTCTAGAACTTTTCTCACAGCGGAAAGTCTCGTTAATTGCTCACTTAGCTCGCTAGAAGCAAGGCAATCGATGACAAAAACAACCAAATTAGTCTTTTGGTCGAATGCGTTAAAATTGTCAAACCAAGATTGAGAAACAAAATTAAGGATTTTAAAAAAGAAACAATTTACTTCTTTTAAAATTTCTTTTGCTTAATTCTAGAAATTTCACGCTCTTTCCTACTTTCTTTGCTTGATATAAGTCCCTTGTAGCTTACCGTGTAAGATGTAATCTACAGATTTGAGCTCATCAACAGTTTGACAATCAAGGGCACACATGATGAGACGAAGGTCATCCTTCCAGCCATTGACAATAGCCACAACCTTATCCACAGGATTACGTTCCACCAATTCAAGAACTGTTCGTGAGAGGCCTACACCTTTTACTCCTAAGACCAGACATTTAACCATATCAAGTGGATTGCGCACGCCGCCAGAGGCTAAGATTTCCACATCTTCACGAAGGTCTTGGGCTTGCAAGAGGGTCTGAACGGTGCTTTGTCCCCAGTCATTGAGGTAATCACGGTTACCGCCTCTACTATTTTCAATATAGGCGAAGCTAGTCCCACCACGACCTGAGATATCCACAGTTTTGATACCCTGAGACATGGCGTAACGAATGGTTTCCACATCCATACCAAAGCCGACCTCCTTAAGCACAAGAGGAACCTCTATTTTCTGTGCATAAGCCGCCACATTTTCCTTCCAGGTATGGAAAATACGCTCTCCTTCAGGCATGAGGAGCTCTTGCATAAGGTTGACATGAAGTTGTAGAAAGACTGGATTCATTGCTCCCACAGTCTTAATCCCCAAGTCCACAGGCTTATCCACACCGATATTGGTTGCAAGGTCTAAGTCTGGAAACTCTTGGCGATAGTCAAAGGATTCTGGTGCTTCCCCCTTTAGAGCAGCACTGTAGGAACCTGTCACCATGAGAATACCTGTTCGACTGGCCACCTCAGCTAGTTTTCGATTGACAGCCCCACCCTTGGCAGAACCACCTGTCATGGCATTAATATAAAAAGGAAAATCCCAATCTCGTCCCGCAAAATGTGTGGACAAGTCAATCTGATCTAAATCATAAGTCGGTAGAGACTTGTGGATAAGTTCCATATCGTCAAAACTATTGTAGGGCGACTGGTACTTGAGGGCATAACGGATGTGATCGTCTTTACGATTTGTCATAGGTTATTTCTTTACTTTCTTGCGTGATAATGTCTACTTAGCTGACCCCTAAACCTCATACAAAAGCTCTATTCCTTCCTCTTGCCAGCGCTCAACTAAGGTATCTCGGCTTGCTTGGTCAAAAGCAAAGGCGATACCACAGTCGCCACCTCCTGCTCCAGAGGACTTAGCAATGGCATCTAGGCCTTGCTCAGCTTCTTTGAGTTTTTTCAGCTTGTCCACATAAATATCTGGACTAAGTGATTCCAACTGGTCACTGACAGTTTGAAGGCTGCTCTTAAGTAAATTCTTATTTCCTGTTTCCAGTGCCTTGAGGGCATCTTGGACAGCAACTTCTGTTTCACTTAGATACTTGCTTGATATACGAGATTTGGCCATCTTAACCATGTCTTTTGAAATAGCAGCTTGCTTGGTCCACCCCACCAAAAAGTGAGCTTGGAGAACTGGCACTACAGGACTGATACGATAGCCCCAGTCTTTATCCAAAAGCTCTGATAGAGTTATTTGGTCTATAAGCTCTGCTATTTTTTCACGGTCAAAAGAACGATAGGAAATCAGATCCTCGTATACGATACAAGCTAAATCTCCCATAGAACCATTATCTCCTTGCTTGAGGAGGGTGTAGCTAGCTAATTTAAAGAGAATGTCTTTGGATAAGTCTTTCTGAAGGGCTGCTGCCAAGGCCTTGAGGGTCAATACCACAACAGAACCCGAAGAACCAATACCAAATTTAACCCCATCTCGTTCCAACTTTCCAGTGATGGAAAGGTCCAGAGCGGGTAACTTCTCACCACAAAAGGCCTCAAAAGTATTCAAAGCCTCTTGAATGAGGGCGTAATTTGCGTCTAGCTCACGGCCCACACTATAGTCAAACATGTCTGAGGACAACTGGGTAGTTTGTGCTTCCTTGACATCTGCTGACATGAAAATAGGAATAAATTGGATTAGGGCTGTCTGCCCAGCTGTTAAGACTGAGTATTCTCCAGCAATGTAGAGTTTCCCACCTGTTTTTACTGTGACCTGATTGACCGACTGCTTAGGCATCTGGCAACTCCTTGGTGAGTGAAACAATGACCTGATAGTCCTTACGGAAGTGGTCAGCTAGGCGGTCTAGGTCTTCTTCCAGACAGAGCACCTTAACATTTGGTCCTGCATCCATAGTAAAGTAACACTGCTCACCAGAGGCACGGAGGGCCTTAACCTTGTCCATAGCCTGATAAGAGGCTTCCGTTAGATATGAAAATGGTGGGTTAGCCGTACTTGTTGTTTGGTGCATACGAAGAGCATTAGCTTCAGTGAGCTCACCGACTGCTTGGAAATCATTAGCCTTGAGATAGTCTAACATATCCTTGTAATCCTGCTCAGACTGTTTAATCCACTCTGGGAAAGAGGTCGATGTTTCGGTGCACAATTTCATACCGTCCCGGCTTGATACGGGTTTCTTTTGATCTGTCAAAACCAGCATAATCATGGCCAATTTAAGGTCTGTTTCAACCGGGTAAACCTCACCACTATCCTTGTCCCAGGCTGCCAATGGTCCAAAGAAAGAACGTGATGATGAGCCTGAAGCAAACTTGGCAATTTGAGCTAATTCAGACTGCGTTTTTCCGACTTGGAAGAGCTCGTTAGCTGCTTTAACTAGGGCAGAAAGTCCTGAGGAACTTGAGGATAGACCCGCTGCTGTTGGCATGTTGTTCCAAGTTTCAATCTTGACATGTTGGTTTGGATTAGTACGGAAGAGATCTAAAACCTTGCTGGCCTTGGTTGTTTCTTTTTCCCCTTGGAGCTCATCATCGATATACATGACATCACCAGTCGCATCCTCAGGCAGAAAAGATAACTTGGTTTCCGTATACATATTTTCCAAAGTCAGTGAGATACTACTGGTTGAAGGAATCATACGCTCCGCATCCGCCTTACCCCAGTATTTGACAATAGCAATATTTGCGTACGATTTGACGCTTACAGGCTTTCTATCCACGTGTTTACGGCTCCTTTTTCTTGAAGTTTTTTAGCAATCGTTCGGGCTTGGTCTTTAGTACTTGTTAGGGCAATAATGCAACCACCCAATCCTCCACCTGACATCTTGGCTCCCAGTGCACCTTGCTCCAGAGCAGTTGCTACTAGAAGATCCGACAAATCACAAGACACCCCTAAAGATTTAAGGTGATTATGGGCTTGAGACATGAGCTGACCAAGAAGCTTTTGATTCTTGGCTTTGAGGGCTTCCTCTGCCTGCTGACTTAATTCGCCCAGTTGGTTGAGATCTGACAAGGCATCTAAACCAATATCCTCAACCTTTTCCACGGCCTCACGGGTATTTCCATGGATTCCCGTATCAGCAATGACCAGATAGGCACCTAAATTGACCTCGATTTCCTTGAAACCAATGTTTCGCGTAAAGCTAATGGCTTTGTCACTCAAGCAGGTCTTTGCATCTAAACCACTAGGTTTACTATGGGCAATAGTCTCCGCCTGATGAACCAGCATTTCCAAGGTCTCCTGGCTAAGCTCCTGATCAAAATAATCAAAGACCGCTCGAATTGCCGCAATGGCCACTGCAGCAGACGACCCCATGCCACGCTTCTCAGGGACACTAGACTTAATAGCATAGCTGATAGGCTGATTCTTGATTTTCAGATAATTAAGCGCTGAAAAAATCGCCGTCGTCAAGGGATCTTGAGCCTTGAGCGTCAAAGGAGTCTCAGCCGCCTGAATCTGACAGACAACCTCAATATCCTTAAGAGGGAGGGCAAGAGCAGGATGACCATAAACGACCGAGTGCTCCCCCATCAAAATAATCTTACTGTGAGCCTTGCCCACTCCTACTTTCTTAGTCATAAGCTATACACACTCACAGACGAATTTGCAGGCGAGTGTCTTTCTAGATTTTTCATACAGATTCTAGTGGTGACTCAAGGTCAATCAAGCATTCAAAGGAGACAAAGAGCACCAATCTAAGGAATTTTCCTATGTCACTTCTATCTTATCATCAAAGCGCAAAAAAAAGCGACATCTAACCTAGAGTGTTGCTTTGTATGGATGATATACTCACAAAAAAGAGCCTCTCGGCTCTTTTCATTTTAAATCGCAAACAAATCGTTTAGGTTCTCAGCCATAGTTGGGTGAGTAAAGATTTGTTTAGCCAAATCTGTATATGGAATGTGATGATTCATCGCCAGGGTAATTAGATTGATAATTTCATGGGATTCTTGACCAAAGAGGGTCACTCCCAAGATTTCCTTAGTTTCAGGGTTTACCACAGCTTTGAAAGCACCGCGCAAATCACCGTTAACATGACCACGAGGCATACCTGCCACTGGCATTTCTTTAACTGCTACTGGCAAACCTTGTTCCTTGGCTTGGTCTTCAGTAAGGCCAACCTGTGCCAAAGGTGGGTTGAGGAACATGGCAGTTGGAACTGCTCCACGTGTTTCAAGGTTATAGCTACCATCCCCTGTCAAGTAGTTAAAGACAATACGGAAATCATCTAGTGAAATGTAAGTGAATTGGAGACCACCATTAACATCCCCCACCGCAAAGACACCATGAACACTTGTTTCCAAATGTTTATTGACCTGGATACCACCACGTTCAGTCAAGGCAATATCTGTATTTTCCAAGTGAAGGGGTTCGATATTAGGCTTGCGTCCTGTCGCATAGAGGAGCGCATCAAAACGGAACTCGCCTTTGTCAGTAACAACGACAACTTCATCACCGTCATTCTTAACTTCAGATGTTTTAACACCTTGCTCAAAGACAATGCCGTCCTCTTCCATGTATTCCTTGGCCAACTTAGCAATAGATGGCTCTACACGTGGCAAGAAGCTAGTCGCTGCATCCAAGACAGTCACTTGGCTTCCCAAACGGTTATAAAGACCAGCAAATTCAAGACCGATATTACCACCACCTAGGACACCCAGACGTTTTGGCAAGGCTTTAAGGGTTTGAATACCAGTTGAATCATAGACATGCTCAGTTGTTGTCAAACCAGGAATAGGCAAGACATTAGACACAGCACCAGTATTGATAACAATAGTCTCAGCTGTAAGCTCTTGGCGGTCATCACCAGCTACTACTTCAATAACCTTATTTGACACAAAATGTGCCTCTGCATCAATGACATCAACGCCATTGTCTGCCAACATCTTATAATTCTTAGCATTAAGACGACCAGTCACCGCACCACGTTCTTTCATAGTGTCGTCAAAAGACCAGCCCTTCTCAGCCGCAACAATCATAGTCTTAGTTGGGATACAAGCAATATTAATGCAAGTACCACCATACATCGCTTTACTGCGCTCGATGACAGCAACTTTCTTACCAGCTGCATTCATCTTAGCAGCCAGAGTTTTACCGGCTTTACCGAAACCGATAACAATCAAATCATAGTTTAACATTTCTGTATCCTCCTATCTACCGCCATTCTATCATTTAATTTTTCAGACTGCACACAATTGAACTGGAAATAAAAAGAGGCTACAGCTTTTATTGTAACCCCTTTCTCATTCTATTTTAATAGTTTTTCTATCGGTCCACTACCTAAGCATTCTTTCGCAGAAATTCTAATATCATTTTATTAAATTGCTTACTTTCAATAAAGGCTGCGTGCCCCAGTTTACTAAATTCATAATAGGAAGCATTTGGAATGCTATTTGCAAGTTCCCTTGCACCATCCACTCCCAGAACCAAATCTTTTTTAGCCCCCAAGACAAGAGTCGGGCAGGTGATTTTATCAAGGGACTTATGGCAATCAAACTCAAGAATTGACTTGGCTAAACGGACAAATCGTTCTTGTTTTTCAACACTCACAGTCTTCAAAAATAGTTTATTAATCACATATAATTTCTTTAACATAGGAGACGAAAATGTTTTACACATTGAATCCTTATTGAGCTTAGCTATCTCACCATTTTTAGCCATCTCAATCCAGCCTCCGATAGTGTCTCTACTGATTTCATTATTTCGAGAGAATGTCAGAGCTAACACCAGACTAGTCACCTTTTGAGGATACTTAATAGCAAACAGCTGAGCAATCATACCACCTTGTGACATGCCTATGATAGAGGCATTAGCAATATGCAATTCTTGTAAAGAATGATAGAGGTCATCAACCATATTCTCAATTGAAATACCTTCTTTGATATGGTTCTTTCTATCAAAAATATAGACCGTATACTCCTTAGCATATCGATAAAATAACGAGCAAATGGCAAGGTCAGACATATCACTTAAGCCTTGCAAACTTAATCCCGTAATGATAACGAGAACCTTATCTCCTCGACCAAAAGTGACATAGTCAACGCCCTGGTCTGACAAATGATTTCTATGAATACTAAACATTATTTAAATTCTTTCATTGCAAAATTTAAGTATTATCATGCGTCCGGTGCATTATTTGATGCCATGATGATAATACTTACCAAGACAACAAAGGTAACTTGCCAAAGAATGAAGGCCATGAAATCCCCACCTTTAAAAATAAGCAGGTCACAAAGTAAAATAGCCAATAGTACAGCATTTTTTCTAAAAAGTTGGTCACAGTTTTTCCAAAAAGTTTCAAAAGAAATATTGGCTCCTATCTTACGAACAAGCTTCACATGATAAATAATCTCAACCAGGGATGCCGCAGCTACTGTAGTTAGCAGTTCGGTCAAAGAGACATCCATACGAAAACCAAAATAAAGAACGACAAGCTGAGAAAAGACAATTGCTGTGAAAACGCGAACATGATTAGTCACGATAAAACCTCCTATTGGTAAGCAAGAATAAAAAGCATTATAGGTACTCATTACTGCCCTTATTATTTCTACTCATTATAGCATAAAATAAGAGTAACATTAGAAAAACTCCTATATTTTCAGTCTTTGTGGCAGTTCTTATCTTAGACCACAAAAAAAGGAGTCAACCACATCATGGTACAACTCCTCTTTGTTTATGGTCAATAGTCTATTTATGCCAATTCGTCAATGGCAGTATAATCTCTGTTTAGTCCCTCTGCAACCGGTCTGCTAGTGATACGACCTTGGTAGGTTGTGACCCCTTGACGAAGGCCTTCGTCGTCGTTAATTGCCTTTCTGAATCCTTTTCCTGCCAGGGCTTCGATATAAGGCAAAGTGACATTGGTAAGGGCAATGGTTGATGTACGTGCCACAGCTCCTGGGATATTGGCAACGGCATAGTGAAGGACACCATGTGTTTCATAAACGGGCTCATCGTGAGTGGTCACGCGATCCGCAGTTTCAACAACCCCACCTTGGTCAACGGCAACGTCAACAATAACAGAACCTGGACGCATTTGTTTAACCATATGGTCAGTAACGAGTTTCGGCGCTTTTGCCCCTGGGATAAGAACTGCACCGATAACCACATCAGCATCACGAACACTCGCTTCAATATTGAACGGATTTGACATAAGTGTTTGAATTTGGCTACCAAAGACTTCCTCAAGGACAGACAAACGTTTGGCACTGATATCAAGAATAGTCACTTGAGCCCCAAGTCCAAGTGCGATACGGGCTGCATGTGTCCCTACGACACCACCACCGATAATAGTCACTTTCCCTTTAGGAACACCAGGTACCCCACCTAGGAGAACGCCAGAACCACCCTCTTGTTTGGTCAAGAAGTGAGCACCGATTTGAACGGCCATACGTCCTGCGACTTCACTCATTGGAACCAAAAGTGGTAGGTGACCTTCTTGGCTACGTACTGTTTCATAGGCCACACCTGTTGTCTTAGCATTGACCATAGCATCTGCCAATTCTGGCGCTGCTGCCATGTGCAAGTAGGTAAAGAGTAAAAGATCCTCACGAAGGAAGCCATATTCTTCAGCAAGTGGCTCCTTAACTTTAACAACAAGTTCTGCTGCCCAGGCTTCTGCAGCAGTTGCAACAATTTTGGCACCTTGATTGGCATAATCTGCATCCGCAAAACCAGAGCCAAGGCCTGCATTTGTTTCGATTAACACGACATGTCCCTTAGCCACAAGACTTTGGACACCCGCAGGCGTTAGAGCCACACGGTTCTCGTTATTTTTGATTTCTTTTGGAATACCAATTAACATACGTTTCTCCTTATTCGGAAGTTATAAGGTCAACCATCAAAAAGATGACTTGACCACTTCCTATCTATTTTTGAAATGATAACGCTTTCATTTTATCTAAAAAACTCAAAAATAGCAAGTGAAAAATCTTCCCTCCCTTTCTAAGTCCTGAAATCTTGCTTCTAAAATACGACAAAAGAACCCAACCAACCGGCTGGGCTCTTAAGTGTAAACTAAATGATCAAAAGATTTTTTCTACTTAAGCACGTCCTCCTTTTCAATATCAAAAGTAGTACCAATTTAAAGTCCTTAAGCTTTATTTAAAACTCTTAACAAAATAATCAAAGAGTCCTTGGTCTTTTAAAAACTTATGTCCCAAGAGAAACTCAGGATGCCACTGAACACCTATAAATGGGGCGTCAGTGAAGCTCTCAACTCCCTAACAAGTTTTTCATTACTGGTAATACCGATTAAGGGAATGGTCATTTGCCTTTCTCCTTAAAATAGTCAAGTAGGAAAAGGGCGTTTTCCACATAGTAACTCACAGCTACTGGCAAGGCCTCATCTTTCACAAGAAAATCATCATGGTGCCAGTCTGGTGCATTTTCTTCACCATTTGGGCCAACAAAGGCAAAGACTCCTGGTATTTCCTTTTGATAGGCCGCAAAGTCTTCGCCCCCTGTTGATGGCAAAGTTTCAATCACTTCTGCAAAGGCCTTAGAATTTTCAAAGATGAGTGGTGTGAGTGTCTGGTCATTGTAGGTCACGTAAGGTGAATTACCCCAAGTAATGTCAACTTGAGCACCAAACTGGTCAGCTGTCGCCTGAACAACTTTTTCAAAGCGAGCAATGACATCTTCACGAACCTTAGGCTCAAAGGTACGAATCGTTCCTTCAAAAAAGCCTGCTGCCGGAAGGACATTCCAGGTATTTCCAACTTCGATATGAGTAACTGACAATACTGCTGATTCAAAGGGCGATACCGTACGAGCAACAATCTGTTGTAAATTGTTGATGATGGTCGTAGTGACCAAGACCGTATCCACACCCAAATCAGGACGGGCAGCATGGGACGAAACACCTTTAACATCAACCCTAAACTGCTCCACACCTGCCATGATAGCTCCCGAACGAAGACCAATCTGACCAGGTTTCAAGTGAGGATTATTGTGATAACCGATGATAGCTGACACACCGTCAAGACCACCCGCTTCAATGACCTGATAGGCCCCTTGGAAATTTTCCTCGGCTGGTTGAAAAATCAATCGAACGGTCCCCTTAAGCTCGGCTTCTCTTTCTTTTAAAAGCTGAGCAGCTCCGAGAAGAGAGGTCTGGTGAAAATCATGACCACAAGCATGCATGGCCCCATTGTCGCTGGCATAAGGAAGTCCTGTCTTTTCCTTAATCGGTAGGGCATCAATATCAGCACGTAAAGCAATAATCGGATAACCTGACCCAATCTCAGCGATGAGTCCCGTCTTCAAGGGATAATTTAAAGGCTCAATACCTAGATTTTTCAAATAACCTTTCAAAAAGACTGTCGTATCATGCTCCTCCTCAGAAACCTCTGGATGTTGGTGAATCTGATGACGCGTCTTTGCTAAATGATCATAAAATGCTTCTGTCATAATGAACCTCCCTCTCTGATTAGACCTGCTCATTGCCCTGACTTACTTAAGTTCTCAATCGAATTGATACCATCATACCACCAGAAACAAGGCTTGAAAAATTAAAAAACTTATAGAATGTCATAAGTTTTACTTATACCCCTAGAAAAGTCCGTCATTATGGGCCTTACAGTATTAAGCCTAGTGATAGGATGGACCTATCAGGAGATTGAAAGTTCCTATCATACCTTAATAAGAAGAAATGACTAGCCCAAATAAGTACGCAAAATCACTTTTTCCGCTTCCGTTAAGGCTCTGTAGGAACCTACTGCTATCCCTTCATCAAGCTTAAATGCTCCAAAAGAAATCCGCTTAAGATAGGTCACCTTGACTCCATAAGCCAAGAACATCTTTTTCACTTGATGAAATTTACCTTCCGAAATCGTAATGTGAGCACTACTCTTGTCACTCGCAGAACTTAGAATTTCTAGCTGAGCTGATTTACAAACAGTACCATCCTCAAAGACAACACCCGACTCAAAAAATGCAGGTGCATCAGGCCCAAGAACATCATTGACCTCAACATAATAAGTCTTAGCTACATGATAGCGGGGGTGAAGCATGGCAAAGCCCAGAGGCCCATTGTTGGTAATCAGCACCAAACCCTCCGTATCTCTATCCAATCGGCCCACAGGATAGAGACCGTCTCGCTGATCTTCAGGCTTAATCAAATCAATGACTGTTTGGTGCTTCTTGTCCTTTCGAGCTGACACTACACCTGCTGGTTTATTCATGAGATAGTAAACTTCTGGCGTATGCTCCAGTTCCTTACCAGAAACCGTGATGGTTTGAAGACTAGCATCCACATTTAGATTATCTCGATCCGCCAAGATACCATCTACATAAACTTGACGGCTACGAATGAGCTTCTTGACCTGATTGCGGGAACCATAGCCCGCCTGTCCTAATAATTTGTCTAAACGCATAACCTTATTGTACCACGGATAAGCCTGGTCTAGCAGACTAAAAAAGGAGGACATAAGAAAGGTATCAAAAGAACTCTGGATAAAACAAAAAGTCTACCTTAAAAGATAGACTTATCACATTATTAAGACTTACACATTTACGTGGAAGATATGCCCGACCAAGAAGGTCACAAGCATGGTCAAGAGTCCTACTGTCAAGTTACGCAACATCGCTTGTTTAACAGGTGCTTTTCCGAGCTTGGCACTGATATAACCAGTCAAGAGCAAGGTAAGGGCAACCACGACCACTGTTACAGGAATACGGTAAGGCTCTGGGAACAGCATGATAGCTAGGGCTGGTGGCAAGGAACCAACTGAAAAAGCCAGGAAACTAGATACAGCAGCATGCCATGGATTCGTAATTTCATCTAAATCCACCCCATATTTTTCCTCAACTAAGACCTTAATCGGATTCTTATTGAAGGCTTGATTAACCTTAACTTCAGCTGCTGTTTCGCAATCCCCCTGACTGAGGAAGGTTTGATACAAACTCTCTCTAGCTGCCTCAGGAGAGCGGTCCAAGAGGGATTGTTCCTTAGCGATAGCAGCTTCTTCAGTATCTTTTTGCGTTGACACACTGACATATTCGCCACCTGCCATCGAAAAGGCACCGGCAAAAATCGCTGACAAGGCAGAAATCAAGATGAACCAGATGTTTGATGTCGCACTGGCCACACCGATAACCACTCCCGCAATGGAAATGATACCATCATTAGCCCCCAAAACACCAGCTCTTAAAATATTTAAACGTTCTGCAAAATTCTTATCTTCCAATTCTCTTACTCCTTATTTAGAATGATTCTAAAAAGTATTATAGCAGTTATTTAGAATGATTACAAATAAGAAGTTTGAAAAATAGAATTTTTAAGGTTTACTCCAGTCACACGCAAACTCCAAAGCTAATAAAGCTACCTTGTCCTTTTCATCCAAGTCCATATGATTCATCAAGTTACGGGCATCCCAATTACCTTCAGAAAGGTGGTCCGCAGCATAGAAGAAATGGCAGATGTCAACACCTCTAAACTTTGCTAAAGCTGCAACTGCAGAGCACTCCATATCCACACAAATGGCCCCTGCTGCCTTTCGAGCTTTGAGTTTAGCACTCGTCTCACGGTAAATACCATCAGTTGTCCAGACCTTGCCTTCCTTATGAGGAATCTGACGCTCATTGAGATAGGAACGAAAACAATCTAAAACACCCACATTTACCGCAATCTCATTGCTAGCTTCCACATAGTGAAAACTCGTTCCTTCATCTCTAAGAGCATGACTAGGGATAATAATAGAAGTCTCTTTAATATCTTCATCAAGCACCCCACAAGTCCCAAAGAGCACCAGTTTATCAGTTCCCAAAGCAAAAATATCCTCTAAAATAGCCACACAGGCAGAGGCACCTACAGGTGCATTAAAAAGAGCCAACTCCTGCTCATCAATAACAAGCTTATATATCGGAATAGCCACATTCGCCATGGACGTTTCATAGATAAGTTCATGAGGAAACATCTCAAGCATTCGTTGAAAGGTCGAACGAGAAAAACAGGATACAGCTATTTTAGGAAACCCCTCAAGAGGCTCATTCAAGTCCTCGGGATTGATAATCGCTTGTCTATTATCATCAAATTCAGTTAGTAGCATACGTGACCTCCTTAGTTTTAGGACCCATTATAACACAAAAAAATCAGACCAAAAAGAACGGTCTGATTCTCTCACTATTTATTCTTCATTCTCCAAATCGTCCAGCTGTTTTTCAAGACGCCTTCTCTCATATCTTCCCAGTTCTGTGAGAGCCCAATTCATAAAGAAAACAACGGGAGCATACAACATATAAGTAACTGCCCAAACCATGAGATATCTAGGATCCAAGGGATTATTATGATAGACATTGTGGTTTGACTGATAGTTAACAATCATCATTTCAAGGGTGATAAGCCCAGTCACCAGTAAACAACCTAGGACTGTCATACTCGAACTACCAAAAGCATTTACAGCAAGACGTTCAGATCTATAAATTGACCAAATACATACTATCAACAATGGATAAAGTAAGTAATTAGCAGAGATAACACCCTTGTTAAAGAGGGAGCCATAGACCATGCATACAAGCGTCCCTGCAATCATTATGTAATAACATTCGGCTGCAACCTTATTATTTAGAGCTTCTTCGCGTTCATCTGTAACTTTATTATTAACAAGCTTAAATTTCATCATCTTTACTTCCTTCCTAAATCTCCCAAAACAGTTGATCCAAAGTCCTGTCCAGTGTTTTACAAATGGCAATGCATAAACCTAGGCTGGGATTGTACTTTCCAGCTTCAATCAAGCCTATGGTTTGTCTTGTTGCACCTACCGCTTCTGCCAAGTCACCCTGGGTCATATCATGCTCTGCTCGAGCTGCTTTTAAGCGTAAATTCTTTGCCACATGCCCTCTCCTTTTCATCTTATCTGATATTATCGTCGACATTGATTAGGTTCACCATCTGTTTTCATCTTAATTACACACTATATATTTCTAATTGCAATATATATCTGTCATTATTTTAGAAATAAATTGCAAAAAAAAGCCGAGATTCCTCTCAACTTCTTCACTATTTAAACTTAGGCAGGTGTTACATCCAAGCTTTCACCAATAGCCGCAAGGCGTGCGACAACTTCTTCTTGGCTCAAACCATTTTCAGAGACATAACGGTTACGTGGGTGAACACGGCATTCGTGTGAGCAGCCACGAAGGTACTTGTCTTCATTTTCCTCCGAAGCAAGCATACGACGGTTACAGAATGGGTTACCGCAGTTAACATAGCGTTCACAAGGCGTCCCATCGAACCAATCCTTACCGACAACGACAGGATCTACATGGTTGATGTCAACGGCAATACGCTCGTCAAAGACATACATCTTACCATCCCAAAGCTCCCCTTGAACCTCTGGATCTTTACCGTAAGTCGCGATACCACCATGCAATTGACCGACATCTTTGTAGCCTTCACGCACCATCCAACCTGAGAATTTCTCACAGCGGACACCACCAGTACAGTACACAACCACGCGCTTGTCCATGAACTCTTCTTTATGGTCGCGGACCCACTGTGGCAATTCACGGAAGTTGCGGATGTCTGGACGAATAGCCCCACGGAAGTGACCAAGGTCATACTCATAGTCGTTACGTGTATCGAGGACAACAGTGTCCTCATCTAAAAGGGCGTCTTTAAACTCTTTTGGTGACAAGTAAGCACCTGTTGTTTCAAGTGGATTGATGTCGCTGTCAAAGTTATCATCCTCTAAACCAAGGTGAACGATTTCCTTCTTGTAACGCACAAACATCTTCTTGAAGGCTTGCTCTTCTTCCTCATCAATCTTGAACCAAAGGTCCTCCATCCCTGGAAGGCTGTGAACGTAGTCCATGTATTTTTGAGTGGTTTCATAGTCACCAGAAACCGTTCCATTGATTCCCTCATCAGCGACCAAGATACGTCCTTTCAGACCGATTGACTTACAGAAAGCCAAGTGGTCTGCCGCAAATTGCTCAGCGTTTTCGATGGGAAGGTATTTATAATAAAGCAATACTCGAATAGGTTTTGCCATTGTATGTCCTCTTTCTTTATGAAATATCTATATCTGTTGTTTGATAGTCAAAGTCAACTTAACTATTATAGCGCTATCAAAGAGAGCTAAGCAATTGATTTGCTTGGAAGTGACTTTTCACAAAAGAAAAAGGCTGAGCGCCAAATGGCTCAACCTGAGTTTCGTAAGATTGTTTTTCAAAAGATAGTATTACAATTTCGCAGCGGCTGCCTCATCTAAGATAAGAGTCACATCTGGATGATTTTGCAAGACACTGGCTGGGACTTCCTCTGTCACAGGACCCTTGACCATCTTGAAAATGGCATCTGCCTTCTTGTCACCATAGGCAAACAAGATAATCTTCTTAGCAGCCATAATAGAAGCAATCCCCATTGAAATAGCCTTTGTAGGGACTTGGTCACGACTGGCAAAGAAACGACTATTGGCTTCAATGGTGCTATCAGTCAAGTCGACCACATGAGTTTGACTATCAAAAGGCGTACCTGGCTCATTAAAACCAATATGCCCATTACTTCCGATTCCTAGGATTTGCAGGTCAATAGCATGGTGTGCCAAGACGTCATCGTAATCCTTAGCAGCCTGCTCCAAGTCCTCAGCCATGCCGTCAGGCAAGAAGCTCTCCTTAAATGGCTTGGCATCAAAGAGTTGAGCCTTCATAAAGGCATGATAGCTCTGCTCATGGTCTGGTGCTAGTCCGACGTACTCATCCAAATTGACGCTGTAAAGTTTCGAAAAATCCACGTCACTTTCAACCATCTCTTGGTAAAGGGCGATAGGGGAACTACCTGTCGCCAAGCCCAATGTTTGAGCACCTGCTACAAGGCTCTCTTTAAGAAGATCAAAGGCAACTTGGCCTCCCTCAACTTGATTCTTAACTAAAATCTTTTTCATTCTATTCACCTCGATATTGGTATATACCATTTTCTTTATTATCTCTTTTTTTAACACTTTTGTCAAGCGCTTTCACTCAACTCCTTTAATGACTGTCATCCTATATCGTGCTATAATAAAAAGGCTGAAAATTTTTAAACGAGGAAAGAAATGAATACAAACGATTTTGATTTTGAACTACCAGAGGAATTGATTGCCCAAACCCCATTGGAACAACGTGATGCCTCTAAACTCTTGGTCATTAATCCTGTAACCAAGGAAATGACTGATACCCACTTCGACCACATCATTGACCAGCTTAACCCTGGCGATGCCTTGGTCATGAACAATACGCGCGTACTTCCTGCCCGTCTCTACGGTGAAAAGCCTGATACCCACGGCCATGTGGAATTTCTCCTTTTAAAAAATACCCAAGGGGATCAATGGGAAGTTTTAGCCAAACCAGCCAAACGCCTTAAAGTAGGTGCTAAAGTCAGTTTTGGTGATGGCCGTTTGACTGCTACTGTCACTGAGGAACTAGATCACGGTGGACGAATCGTAGAATTTAACTACGACGGTATCTTCCTTGAGGTTTTGGAAAGCTTGGGTGAGATGCCATTGCCACCTTATATCCATGAAAAATTGGAAGACCGCGACCGTTACCAAACAGTCTATGCCAAGGAAAATGGCTCTGCCGCTGCTCCAACAGCTGGCCTCCATTTCACTCCTGAGTTACTTCAAAAGATTGAAGCTAAAGGCGTAAAATTGGTCTACCTCACCCTTCACGTTGGACTGGGAACCTTCCGACCTGTTTCTGTCGATAATGTCGACGAACATGAGATGCACTCAGAATTTTACACCCTCAACCAAGACGCTGCCGATACACTCAATAGTGTCAAAGCCGCTGGAGGACGCATCATTGCAGTTGGAACAACCTCTATCCGAACACTGGAAACAATCGGCAATAAATACGATGGTCAACTTCAAGCTGACTCCGGCTGGACCAATATCTTTATCAAACCAGGTTACCAATTCACAGTCGTAGATGCCTTTTCAACCAACTTCCATCTTCCAAAATCAACCTTGGTAATGTTGGTTTCAGCCTTTGCTGGCCGTGAATTCGTCCTTGATGCCTATAAACACGCCGTCCAAGAACGCTACCGCTTCTTCAGTTTCGGAGATGCCATGTTCGTCACACGACGTGCTGAGAAATAAATATTGATTTTGAGACTTTTCCCTATAAGGAGAAGTCTTTTTATTAATCTCCACATTCAGAAAAAATCCACCAGTTATGAACTGATGGATTTTCTGTTTATTTCTCCGCAAACTGGCTATTATACAAGTCGTAATAGAAGCCTTTATCTGCAAGGAGGGATTCATGGTTCCCTTGTTCGATGATTTGACCATCTTTAAGGACCAAAATTTTGTCTGCTTCTTGGATAGTTGACAGACGGTGGGCAATGACAAAGCTTGTTCGACCTTGCATGAGGGCCTTCATAGCTTTTTGAATCAAGAGTTCCAGACGGGTATCAACCGATGAGGTTGCTTCATCCAAAATCAAGATTTTAGGATCAGCCAAAAGCGCACGTGCAATGGTCAAAAGTTGCTTTTGTCCTAGTGAGATGTTACTTGATTCCTGGTTCATTTCCATGTTGTAACCACCAGGTAGAGTACGGATAAAGTGATCCACATTGGCTGCCTTAGCAGCTTCAACAATTTCCTCGTCAGTCGCCTCAAGATTACCAAAGCGAAGATTTTCTTTGATAGTTCCTTCAAAGAGCCAAGCGTCCTGAAGCACCATACCAAACTGTTTACGATAATCCTGACGAGACAGGTTACGGATATCGTGACCATCAACTGAAATAGAACCAGCAGTCACATCATAGAAACGCATGAGAAGATTGATAATCGTTGATTTTCCGGCACCGGTAGGACCGACAATGGCCACCATTTCGCCAGGATTAACCTCAAGATTAAAGTCACGAATCAAAGGTTTATCAGCCACATACTGGAAGTCCACATGCTTAAAGCTAACTTGGCCAGTCAAATCTCCGGCAAGCACTTCAGTAGCATCATTAGGCTCGTCTGGTTCATCCATCAGTTGGAAAATACGGTCTAAAGAAGATTTAGCACTTTGCAATTGTCCAGCCAACTGAGTCAAGTTCTGAATAGGTTGGTTAATCTGCCAAACATACTGAACAAAGGCCTGCATATTACCAATCGTCAAGCGACCAGCCAAGACTTGCAAACCACCTAGAACAGCAACAATGAGATAGGTCAAGTCAGATAAACCGTTAAGAACCGGCATCATAAGTCCTGAAATGAAATTAGCCTTAAAGCCTACTTTCTGAAGGTCTTCCGTAATTTCTTTAAAGTCGTCCAAGGATCTATCCTCACGACCAAATAGCTTAAGCACATTGAAACCAGTCAGATTTTCCTGAACAAAACCATTAAGAGTACCCAGGGCATCAGCCTGTTGTTTGAAGTAGGGCTGAGACTTACTCATGATATAGCGGGCACCAAAGAATGTAATCGGAATAGTGATGACAACTATAGCTCCCAATTGAAGATTAAGGTAAAGCACTGTTCCAATAACCAAGGCTAGAGTAAAGACGGCATTAACAACCTGTAAGAATGACTGCTGCAAGGCATTAGATACTGTCTCGACGTCACTGGTAAAGCGTCCCAAGAGGTCCCCAAACTGGTGCTTATCAAAGTATGACACTGAAGTACGATTGATTTTCTCAGTCATCTCATTACGCATATCTTGAACCGTTGCTTGCACAGCATTGGTCATGAAATAGTTGGAATAGTAGGCGGCCAACTCATAAATAAGACCACGCAAGAGATAAACAACTAGAACCCAACCAACATAGGAGACGTTGATACGAGCACCTTCCACACCCTTCATGATGGCCAGCGTATTTTTAGTCAACTCGGTAATAGCTAAACCAATAACTACGGGTTCAAGGACACTCATGATAACACTAACAATTTTCAGGAAAATGGCTAGGTAAAGTGGGAAACGATAAGCCTGCAAGTAGGACCAAAGGCGGCCAAAACTTGAGGAATGACTTGTTTTCTTTTTATTATTCTTCATTTTGACCTCCTTCTAGTCTTCTGTAAGACTCTTTTGATTCAATTGTGAATTAGCAATTTCACGGTAAATCTCATTGGTTTCCATAAGCTCTTCGTGGCGACCACGACCCACGATTTCACCCTTATCAAGAACGATAATCTGGTCTGCATCCATGATAGTACCCACACGTTGAGCAACAATCAAGACTGTCGCATCCTGGGTCACTTCTTTCAGACGACGGCGCAAGGTCGCATCAGTCTTGTAGTCCAAGGCAGAGAAGGAATCGTCAAAGATGTAAAGGTCAGGACGTTTAACCACCGCTCTAGCAATTGACAAACGCTGCTTCTGTCCCCCAGAAAGGTTGCTACCCCCCTCAGCCAAGTGAGAATCGTAGCGTTCTTCCTTACTGTCGATGAATTCCTTGGCTTGAGCCACATCCGTAGCTTGATTCAATTCTTCATGACTGGCATTTTCCTTACCATAACGGATATTTTCACCGATGGTTCCTGTAAAGAGCAGAGCTTTTTGTGGAATAAAGCCAATCTTACGACGAAGAGCCTTCAGATTATAGTCACGAACATCCACACCATCAACAAGAATGCGTCCAAGTGTCACATCATAAAAGCGTGGAATCAACTGCACAAGTGATGATTTTCCTGAACCCGTAGATCCGATAAAGGCAATGGTTTCACCGGGTTTAGCCTTGAAAGAAATATTGTGTAGGACAGGACTCTCAGTTTCACCAGGATAGGCAAAAGTCACATTGTCAAACTCCAAATATCCCTTAGTCTCAGTCTCTGTCACTCCATCTTCATTTGGATTGATAGAAATAGGCATATCCATAATCTCCTGCAGACGTTCACTAGATACCGCCGTACGAGGATACATAGTAAAGAGGTTAGCTAGGAAAAGGAAAGACAATAGCGCATGGAAACTGTACTCAATAAAGGCAACCAAATCCCCGATTGCCAAAGTCCCAGAACCTAAAGGCTCGAGGGCAAACCAAACAATAGCCACAATCATGGCGATGATGATTTGCACAAAAAGTGGCTCAGTCAAACCAGTTAATTTAAAGAGCTTGTTTGAATTATCCGCATAGACAGCATTTTCAGAAGCAAACTTCTTCTCTTGAAAATCTTCTCTAGCGAAAGCTCGGATGACACGAAGTCCAGTCAGATTTTCACGAGCATACTGGTTAATCTTGTCGAGTGTTGCCTGTTGCTTCTCAGAAAGCGGACGTGTTTTTACCGCTACATACCAGACTACTACGGCTAGGAAAGGCAAGGAAATTGCCACAATCCAAGCCAAAGATGGACTTGTCGTCAAAATTAAGAAGACACTGGAAACCATCATCAGAGGAGTAATGACACCCATCTTTAGAATCTGTTCTGCAAATTGCATGAGAACAAAAGCATCAGATGTAATACGAGTCACCAAAGAGGATACCCCAATCTGCTCGTACTCATGGTGGGAATACTCCTGAAGCTTAGCGTAAATGTCATTACGCATGACCTGCACCATTGTGGTCGTCAACTTACTAACCGCATAGGACAAGAGCACACGACCAACAATCCCAGTCAAGACCACACCGAACATGACCCAAGCATAGGTATAAAGCTTGTCAGCATCTCCACGGTTAATCCCCTCATCAATCATTCTGGCAAGAACCGTCGGCAGACCCAGGTTAGCAATAACAAACAAAATAGCCGCTGTAAAATTCATTGCTAGCCACTTAGGATAACGTCTGAGATAAGACCAAATATAAGCCATAAATTTCTCCTTTTCTTTTTAGCATTTACCATGCCTTTAAGATTTTTATAGTTATTTACAACAACTAAAGCCGTAAAAGACACAGAAAAAGGGCGTGACAAGCACGCACATTACCTACATTCTAACAAATGAAAATATTAAAAGCAATAGAAAAAACCAGAGCTAATGCCCTGGTTTCTTTATTAAGCGACTTGAGCCGTTACCTTATTATTTAAGAGTAACTGAAGCTCCAGCTTCTTCAAGTTTAGCTTTGATTTCTTCAGCTTCAGCTGCAGCAACACCTTCTTTAAGAACTGATGGTGCACCGTCAACGATAGCTTTAGCTTCTTTAAGACCTTCGCCTGTGATTTCACGTACAACTTTGATAACGCCAACTTTTTTGTCGCCTGCAGATGTCAATTCAACGTCGAATGAATCTTTAGCAGCACCAGCGTCAGCAGCACCAGCTGCAGCAGCAGCTACAGGAGCAGCAGCAGTTACGCCAAACTCTTCTTCGATAGCTTTTACAAGGTCGTTCAATTCAAGGATTGAAGCTTCTTTAATTTCAGCAATAATGTTTTCAATGTTCAATGCCATTGTGATTTCCTCCAAATGTGTTTTTTAATATAATTTTTTAAACGTAGCTTAGGCTACGAGTTGTGAAGATGGGCTTACGCAGCACCGTCTTCTTTGCTTTCTGCAACTGCTTTGACAGCGTATGCAACGTTGCGCACTGGCGCTTG
The DNA here is from genome assembly GCF_000785515.1 of Streptococcus salivarius. NCBI lineage: Bacteria > Bacillati > Bacillota > Bacilli > Lactobacillales > Streptococcaceae > Streptococcus > Streptococcus salivarius. The sequence goes on along the minus strand of NZ_CP009913.1, from coordinate 575,437 downwards.
AAGTACAGAAAGGAGCATAGAAAGCATACCTTCTTTGTTTGGAAGTGATGCAAGAGCGTTGATTTCTTCGACTGAAGTGAACGCGCCGTCAACAACACCACCTTTGATTTCAAGAGCTTCTGCGTCTTTAGCAAATTCGCTAATAACTTTCGCTGGTGCGATAACATCTTCGTTTGAGAATGCTACTGCAGATGGACCAACGAAGAGTCCTTTAAGGTCTTCAAGACCTGCTTCTTCAGCTGCACGAGTCAAGATTGAGTTTTTGATAACTTTAAATTCAACGCCTGATTCACGAAGATTACGACGAAGAACTGTATCTTGGTCAACTGTAAGTCCACGAGAGTCAACAACAACGATAGATGCTGCAGCTTTCATTTTCTCAGCGACAATCGCAACCTGTTCAGCTTTCTTAGAAATAATAGCTTCACTCATTAGTAGTTTTACCTCCGTTTTTATTTTTGGGCTAGGCACAAAAAAATCGTACCTAAACCTAGACACGAAAGTACAATACGTTACAAAAAAATAGTTACGTTTTGTGCCTCGGTTGGATGTTTATGAGTTTAACTCCCCAACTGTCTTAGGTCAGTTTTTTCAAACCTCATTTATAATATCACGACCTAAATCAGACGTCAAGAAAAAAATGCAATTTTTTTTATTTTTTTCTCTATCTTTTTTGAAAAGCATAAAACCTCTCAAAATCCAAAGATTTCAAGAGGTCATGTCTAATCATATCTAAGAGCTTCGATAGGATCGAGTTTCGAAGCTTTATTAGCCGGTAGGAGACCAAAGATAATTCCTACGGCTGCTGAGAAGGCAATACTTCCCATGGCTACGCCAAGAGAGACTGTCGCTTTAAGGTCCATGGCATTCCCGATTGGTCCAACAACTAGGGCCGCAAAGCCTAGCCCAATCAAACCTCCCAGGATGGTCAAAACCATGGACTCAATCAGAAACTGTGTCAAGATTTTACGACGTGTGGCTCCTAAAGCCTTACGAAGACCAATCTCTCGTGTCCGCTCAGTTACCGAAACCAACATGATGTTCATAACACCGATTCCGCCAACTAAGAGTGAAATGCCAGCAATAGCTCCGACAACGGTGGTAATGGTTCCAAAAATCGTATTCACCTGATCTAGGGCCGAACTCATATCTGCTGCCTTATATTCTCCATTGTCATCTTGGGCTAACTGGGTCAAGCGTTTGGCAGCATCCTTAGCAACGCTACTACTATTTTTCACATCGGTCACATGGAAAAAAATCTGACCAATAGCATCGGTATTATTTTCAGCTGCTAACTGGGTATTGGCCACAAGAGCTGTTCCAATTTCACCATAGGCACCGATTGCTGTGTCTTTATTCTTATAAACACCAATCACACGATAATCATTGTTTCCAATAGTAACCACTTGGTTAAGGGCATCCTCATTCGTTTTAAATAGTTTCTTAGCCACCATCTGATCAATGACAATGACGCGTGAAAAGTTTTTATAATCATTGTCTTGCAAGGAACGTCCTGTCAACATCTCTAACTTTTTAGCTTTAAAATAGCCCTGACTGGCACCTGTGATATTAACATTCTTCACAGTCTTTTTTTGGAGGGAGATAGAAGAAGTTAGGCTGTTAGTCACAAAATAACTATCAATACCAGGCGTCTGCCTAGCCACTTGCTCCAACCAAACTTCTTTAACCGGTTTGGTCGGTTGTGACAAGTCCGCATAGGCAGGATCTATCTCCTCACCCTTGGCTTCATAGTAGACTTGAACGGTATCCTTATCACCGGTCACACTATCGGTAACACTCTGACGCATCCCATTTCCTAGCCCCATGATAAGTACTACCGCAGCAACACCAATGATAATCCCCAACATGGTCAGGAAGGACCGCATCTTGTGTGAACGAATAGAACTAAGAGCAAATTTCCAATTTTCCATTCTTACCTCCTAGTCTATCCGAACGCTGTCCGTTGTGTCTTGGGTGATTTCCCCATCACGGATGACAATCTTACGTCGGGCATAATCCGCAATCTCAGGTTCATGGGTAACCATGACAATGGTCTTCCCTTCTCGATTTAGCTGGGTTAAGAGATCCATAATCTGGGTTCCTGTCTTGGTATCAAGCGCACCCGTAGGTTCATCCGCCAAAATGATTGCTGGATCGTTAGACAGTGCACGCGCAATAGCCACCCTTTGCTTCTGTCCACCAGACAGCTCTGACGGCAAATGATGGCTGCGGTCTGACAAGCCGACTTTTTCCAAGAATTGTTGTGACCTTTGCTTACGTTCACGTGGAGATTTCCCCGCATAAATCAGGGGAAGCTCTACATTCTTTTGGGCACTTAACTTTGGCAAGAGAAAAAACTGCTGAAAGATAAAGCCAATCTGGTCATTTCTTACCTTGGCCAAGCGGTTTTCAGAGAGCTCAGCTACATTCTCTCCCTCGAGTTGATAGGAACCTGTAGTCGGTTGATCAAGAAGGCCGATAATATTCATGAGGGTTGATTTTCCTGAACCAGAAGGGCCCATGATTGCCACGAAGTCACCTTCTTCAACTGATAAGTCAATCCCCTTAAGGACCTGCAAGGACTCCTGACCATTTTTGAAAGACTTGGTGATGCCTTTTAAGACCATAAGTGCTGGCTTAGTCACTAGACCTCACCTCTTCTCCACTAGTCTCTTTTGATTTTTTGCTATCGGCATCCGTCACATCCTTCAGGGTCTCGCCATCCTTAAAGGATTTTTCAGCCTTAGTAATAACCTTTTGACCTTCTTTAAGTCCTGAGGCAATTTCTTGTTGCTTAGCATCTGCATTACCAAGTTTAACCTTGACTTGCTTGATTTTTTGACTCTCGTCATCGTAAACCCAGACGTAGTTGTCAGATCCTTTCTTGGTCACAGCAGTTACTGGAACTAACAGGGCATCATCATCTTTGGTCACTTCAAGGGATACATTGAAACCTTGCTTGAGCTTACCGATAGGGCTGGTCAATTGAACCTTGTATTCATACTGGGAACCTGTCTGTCCTGAATTGCTAGATGTACCCGCCGACTGACTGGCATTTTGCTTAGGATAATTGGAAACGTAGCTGACTTTCCCCGTCCAAGTTTGATCTGGGTATACTTTGGAAGTAATCTTGACCTTCTGACCCACTGAAATATTTGGAATGTCATATTCTGTTAAGGTTCCTTGAATCTCAAATTGGCCTTCACTGGTCACATGAACTAGGGTCTGGCTCTCTTTTGAAGCAGGGTCCACAGAGTCCGCAACTTCTACGACTGTCCCATTAACATCTGAAACAATGACCGTTTGATTGAGGACGTCTTGTGCCTTTTCTAGCTCGGAGGCTGCGTTAGCAACAGCATCATTATAATCTTGCAAGGTTTGGTAATTACTTGCCTCGGTTTGCTGACGCTGTTGAGGGCTAACGGTAGTCGTCGAATCATCCTCATCCGAATCACTACTTGTTTGTGCCGAAGCTGCAGGAGCTGTCCCATACTGTTGGAAATAATTACGGTCACGAACTGCCTTATTATAGGCACGGCTAGCCGTATCATAGGCTGCTTGGGCAGAGGTACTGTCGTATTGGACCAGTTGCTGACCAACGCTAACTTCCTCACCAACAGAAACTGTCACAGTGGCATTGCGTCCAATGGTATTGTCAAAATAAACGTACTGTTCCGACTGAGCCTTCACCATGCCAGTCAGAAGGGTGGACGAGGCCAACTGCCCCTTGGTTACCTTACTTGCTGTAGGGGACTCGGAAGCCTTATCATCTTTGCCACCACCTGCAAAAAGGTTAAAACCTAGGACCAAAAGGACAAGGAAGCCAAATCCTCCAATGATCCAAACTCTTTTTTTATTTTTAAATAACTTTGGACTGATTTTCTTTCGCATAAGTCTCTCTTTTCTTTTGTATCACATAAATAAAACAATTGTAATACTTTTAACTTTCTATGTCAATGGCCTTCGCTTAAATCCATGACACCATAGTGCAGCTTTTGATTGGGACGAATTTGACGTTCAAACCCAAGTTCCTCAAAAACGGTATCTCGAAAATGCGCCTTGATGATAATTTTTTCTCGTGCGACACGCTTAGCCTCATTTAACCATTCTTCTGTCAGACGGCTGCCATTGGCCAAAGGTTTGATAGCTTGTAGATTTTCCGATTCCTTGATAGTCTCTGAAAACATAGGATCAGCATAAATGATATCAAAAGAGTGATCAGCCTGGGATTTCAAAAAGGATAAGCTATCGCTCTTAATTGTCTTAATAGACCGCATCGCTTTTTCAAGCTTCTTTTCATCTGTCTGATATGCGGCCAAACCACGAGAAACCACCTGAAAAATCACTTCTTGACTCTCAAGGGCAGTCACCTTATTTCCCGCTGCCGCCATAACTAGACTATCGGAAGCCAGACCCATGGTCGTGTCGAGAATAGACTTGGAAGACGAACCCAAAAGATTGACTAGAGCATCGTGTGGTGCCTTAATCCGAAGAACTGCCGTATCTGGATGAAAGGACAGCTCACTGCCATCCGCATTGACAAAAGACAGTCTGTCTTTATATAGAAGATAAAAAGCTCCAAATCGCTCTAAACATTTTGCCAAGGATAACTTGCGACGAGGTTGATAGGCAGCCCCGAGTTCGTGGGCTAATTCTTGGGCACGTACAATCAAGGCCTCATTTTCACGTAAAGATGTGGTAATAATCATGCTACTAGTATAGCAGAATCATAGGAAACAAAACTATAGACTTAGCTTTCATTTTTAACTTCTTAGCTTACATTTGTGTAAGAAAAGAGCCCCAGCAAGGCTGAGACTAAGAACATAATTAAACTATTTTTAAATATGAAATAGATTTTGCGAACCTAGTAAGCTTATACCGAGACTTTTCGCAGTGATAAAAACGTCTGAAACAATTAGTTTCAGGCGTTCGGAAGTTTTGAGACTTTCGGCTCAAAACTTAGTCATGGAAATTCGCAGAAGGTCGCTGACGTCCGTCATCACTTAAGAAAAGTCTCAAAAGAAAACTTTGTCTTCAATAAAAAAGCCCCAGCAAAGCTGAGACTTTATTTGGTGATTAGATAGCTTCTGTTGTAAAGCTACGGCTTTCAAGCACACGCACCATAGCATCTGCTGTGTCAAGCGCTGTGAAGAGTGGAATTCCAGCTTCAATTGCTGAGCTACGGATAGCTGCTCCGTCTTCGTCATAAGTACGTTTGTTACCAACCGTATTGATAATAGCTTGCGCTTTACCAGTACGAACAAGGGCTGGAATGTCATTATCATCATTTTCACCCAATTTGTTAACAAGCGTTGCGTGAACCCCGTGTTCATTCAAGAACTTAGCTGTTCCTTCAGTCGCATAGATACCATAACCGATGGCATCGAAACGACGGGCCAAGTCAAGGGCTTCTTCTTTAGTATCATCATGAATAGTAAAGATGACGTTACCAAAGGTTGGCAAATGGAGGTAAGATGCTTCAAAGGCTTTGTAGAGCGCTTTTTCAAGAGTCGCATCTGTCCCCATAACTTCACCAGTTGATTTCATTTCAGGTCCAAGGAGGCTATCTACCTTAGCCAATTTTGTGAATGAGAAGACTGGTGCTTTGACATGAACATGGTTGCTTTCTGGGTAAAGACCATCTTTGTAACCTTGCTCAGCCAATGATTTACCAAGAATCAAGTTTGTAGCAACTTGAGCCATTGGGATATCAGTAACCTTAGACAAGAATGGTACGGTACGGCTAGCACGTGGGTTAACCTCGATAACATAGACCGTTTCATCCTTAATAACAAACTGAATGTTCATCATACCGATACAGTTAAGACCAATAGCCAAGCGTTTAGTGTAGTCAGCGATAGTCTCTTGGATTTTCTTAGAAAGGGTTTGTGGTGGGTAAACTGCCATTGAGTCCCCTGAGTGAACTCCTGCACGTTCGATGTGTTCCATGATACCTGGAATCAAGACATCCTTACCATCAGAGATGGCATCCACTTCACACTCACGTCCGATGATATAGCTATCAACAAGGACTGGGTGGTCTGGACTTGCCTTAACGGCTGTACGCATGTAAGAACGAAGGTCATCTTCATTTTCAACGATTTCCATGGCACGTCCACCCAAAACGTATGACGGACGAACAAGAACTGGGAAGCCAATCTTACGAGCTGCTTCAACCGCTTCTTCTTCATTTGTCGCTGTTTGTCCTGGTGGTTGTGGGATATCGAGGTCTTTAAGGGCTTGTTCAAAGAGGTCACGGTCTTCGGCACGGTCAAGGTCAGCAACCTGTGTACCCAAGATTTTCACACCAGCTTTAGACAATGGCTCTGCCAAGTTGATGGCTGTTTGTCCACCAAACTGAACCACGACACCCTTAGGTTGTTCCAATTCGATAACGTTCATCACGTCTTCGAAAGTCAATGGTTCGAAGTAAAGTTTATCTGAAACTGAGAAGTCTGTTGAAACTGTCTCAGGGTTAGAGTTCATGATGATAGCTTCGTAACCTGCAGCCTGGATAGCTTTTACAGAGTGAACTGTCGCATAGTCGAACTCAACCCCTTGTCCGATACGGATAGGACCTGAACCAAGAACGATGACAGATTCTTTATCAGATTTGATTGATTCATTTTCCCACTCGTAAGTTGAGTAGAAATATGGTGTTGATGACTCGAACTCAGCCGCACAGGTATCGACCATCTTGTAGACAGGAACAATATTATTTTCCAAACGTGTCGCACGAACTTGGTCGGCTGTTTGATTCCAAAGATCAGCAATCTTACGATCAGAGAAACCGTTACGTTTAGCTTCTCTCAGAACATCAACATCGCCTACGTGAGTAGCCAATTCTTGTTCCAATTCAAAGACATGGAGCAATTTGTCGAGGAAGAAGATATCAATCTTAGTCAACTCTGACAATTCTTCAATAGTGTATCCACGACGGATGGCTTCAGAAAGGTAGAAGAGACGGTCGTCTTGAGCTTTGACAATCTTTTCAACCAAGGCGTCGTCTGTGACATCCGCAAGCTCAGGCATTTCATTGTGGTAAACACCGATTTCAAGTGAACGGCAGGCTTTAAGAAGTGACTCTTCGATGTTACGACCGATAGCCATAACTTCACCTGTCGCTTTCATTTGAGTACCAAGACGACGTTCACCGTGTTCAAATTTATCAAATGGGAAACGTGGAATCTTAGCAACCACATAGTCAAGAGCTGGTTCAAACATAGCGTAAGTTGTACCAGTGACTGGGTTAATCATTTCATCAAGTGTCAAACCAACAGCGATCTTGGCTGCCAATTTGGCGATTGGGTAACCAGTTGCTTTTGAGGCAAGGGCTGATGAACGTGATACACGAGGGTTTACTTCGATAACATAGTACTTGAAGCTATTAGGGTCAAGAGCCAACTGTACGTTACAGCCACCCTCAATTTTAAGGGCACGGATAATCTTCAAGCTGGCATCACGAAGCATTTGGTTTTCAATATCTGACAAGGTTTGCGTTGGGGCAAATACGATTGAGTCCCCTGTGTGGATACCAACTGGGTCAAAATTTTCCATGTTACATACCACAAGAGCATTGTCCGCGGCATCACGCATAACTTCGTATTCGATTTCCTTGAAACCAGCGATAGAACGCTCAATCAAACATTGTGTTACTGGTGACAATTTCAAGCCATTTTCAGCGATTTCACGAAGTTCTTCTTCGTTGGCACACATACCACCACCAGTACCACCAAGGGTAAAGGCAGGACGCACGATAACTGGGTAACCAATTTCTGTCGCAAAGGCAACTGCTTCTTCAACCGTATTGACGATTTCAGATTCTGGAATAGGTTGTTCCAAATCTTCCATCAATTGTTTGAAGAGGTCACGGTCTTCGGCTTGGTCAATGGCAGACAATTTTGTTCCCAAAAGCTCTACTCCAAGCTCTTCAAGAATACCAGCTTTTGACAATTCCATTGCCATGTTCAAACCAGTTTGTCCACCAAGTGTTGGCAAGAGGGCATCAGGACGCTCTTTACGAAGAATACGTGTAACAAACTCAAGCGTAATTGGTTCAATGTAAACCTTGTCTGCGATTTCTTTATCAGTCATGATTGTCGCAGGGTTAGAGTTGACAAGGACAACACTGTAACCTTCTTCTTTCAAGGCCAAGCAGGCTTGCGTACCAGCGTAGTCGAACTCAGCAGCCTGACCGATGATGATAGGACCAGACCCGATAACCATAATTTTTTTAATATCAGAACGTTTAGGCATAATTTATGATACAAAGCCCGTTAAAGACCCAGTGGAAATAGGAAACGTGACGACGACGCCCAAGCGTCTAGTCACCGTTTATCTTTTTCACACAGTCCTTAGGGCGTGTTCACTTCCGTGAACCTGTATCTTCTCCTTTCTATTTGACAACTCTCTGGTTGTCATTAAATAAGGTAGTAGACTGGGGCGAACAAGAGTCACACCCCACTATAGTCACTAGACAGTTGCAATTAACGACGTGCTTTTTCAGCTTGGAAAGCATCAATCAATTCCAAGAACTCATCAAAGAGATAGCTAGCATCGTGTGGACCAGGAGCTGCATCTGGGTGGAATTGCACTGAGAATGCAGGGAAGTCACGGTGACGAACACCTTCAACTGACTTATCGTTAATTTCTTCGTGTGTTACCATGAGGCAATCTGGAAGTGACTCACGGTCAATGGCATAACCATGGTTTTGGCTGGTGAAATCAACACGACCAGTCGCAATTTCACGAACCGCATGGTTAAATCCACGGTGACCAAACTTCATCTTGTAGGCCTTGGCACCATTAGCCAAACTAAACAACTGGTGTCCCATACAAATACCAAAGATTGGAATTTTACCTTGGATGCCACGAATCATATCAAGTGCGTACGGCACATCTTCAGGGTTACCTGGACCGTTTGACAACATCACACCATCTGGATTAAGGTGGAGAATTTCTTCAGCAGTGATATCATGTGGCACCACAGTCACGTTACAATCACGTTTTGAAAACTCACGCAAGATAGAGTGCTTGAGTCCAAAGTCAACCAAAACGATATTTTTACCAACACCTGGTGCTGGGTAGGCTGTCTTAGTTGATACCTGCTCAATATTATTCGTTGGCAAAACAGTCGCACGCAATTGATCTTGCAAGTGCTCGATACTGTCACCAGGGCTAGCCAAAGTGGCCTTCATGGTACCGTGTTGACGGATAATCTTAGTCAAGGCACGTGTATCAATACCAGAGATACCAGGGATGTTTTTCGCCTTCAAAAACTCATCCAAGGTCATTTGGTTTCGCCAGTTGCTGGCACGACGGCTGGCCTCTGACACAACAACACCCTTAGTCGTTGGCTTAATTGACTCATAGTCGTCACGGTTAACACCGTAGTTACCAACAAGTGGATAAGTAAAAGTCAAAATTTGACCATTGTAAGACTGGTCTGTGATAGATTCTTGATAACCTGTCATACCAGTATTAAAGACGATTTCACCCGTCACATCCACATCAGCACCGAAGGCCTGACCTTCAAAAATAGTGCCGTCTTCCAAAATAAGTAAACGTTTTGCCATTATAGTAAATTGTTCCTTTCACTAAGATACAAAGGGCGTTAAAAATCTGAATGAAAAGCAAATCTGACAGAGAAGCTTCAGCCTCTAGGAAGATTTGTCTCTTTTCCAAAGATTTAGCCCATGTTCTTTTTCGTCTGATTCTCTCAGGAATCGGTTAACGTAGTTTACGCTTTGCCATTTAAAATAGCTTCAATAATTGCCATACGGACAAAGACCCCGTTTTGCATCTGAGCAACGATACGAGCCTTAGGCGCCTCAACCAGGCTATCAGCAATCTCCACATCACGATTAACCGGAGCAGGATGCATGATAATCGCCTGATCAGCTAGCTTGGCATAACGTTCTTCAGTCAAACCATAGAGAGCATGGTAGTCTTCTTTTGAAAATCCTTTATCGTCCCCATGACGTTCGTGCTGAACACGAAGCAACATGAGCACATCCAAGTCCTCAATGACGTCGTCAATAGCCACATGCTGACCATAGACATCGAACTCATTCGAGTACCACTCTGCAGGACCAGCAAAATAAAGCTGAGCACCCAAACGCTTGAGAATCTGCATATTGGACTTAGCGACACGCGAATGCGTAATGTCACCTGCAATACAAATCTTAAGATTTTCAAAGGTTCCGAACTCTTCGTAAATGGTCATCAAGTCAAGCAAACACTGACTTGGGTGTTGCCCTGAACCATCACCACCATTAACAATAGAGGTCTGAATAGTCCTACTATCAATCAACTGCTTGTAGTAATCGACTTCCGAGTGGCGAACCACACAGATGTCAACCCCCAAGGCAGACATGGTCAAAATCGTGTCATAGAGAGTCTCACCCTTATTCACCGAGCTAGTTCCAGCATCGAACTCAATCACATCCAAGCCAAGTTTTTTCTCAGCCACTTCGAAGGACTTGTGTGTTCGTGTTGAATTTTCAAAAAAGAGATTGGCAGCGAAATACTGTCGATCCAGCTGGAAATCAGCTCTGCCATTTTTAAAATCTCCACCTCGACGAATCAGGCCCAAGACCTCTTCATTCGTGAGGGTTTCCATGGTCACCAAATGTTTCAGTGACACTTTTCCATCTGCAATCGCCATAGTTTTTCCTTTTAAATTGATTGACTAATCTTTGCTACCTTTTTTAGGATCTGGCAAAATTTGATAAAGCAAGATACCAAGAATGGTTGAGCTTGCCACACCCGTGATTTGAAGACCACCAAGGTCAATCATCAAACCACCGATACCAGAAACCAAGATAACGCTAGCAATCAAGAGATTCTTTTTATTATCAAAATCAATCTTATGTTCAACTAAAATTTTCAAACCGCTAGCAGCGATAACCCCAAAGAGAGCAATAGATAATCCCCCTAATACAGGAGTTGGAATAGAATGCAAGAGTGCTGACAGCTTACCAATAAAGCTCATCAAGACCGCAATCACTGCTGCGCCCGCAATAACGTAAACTGAGTAGACCTTACTGAGGGCCATAACCCCAATATTTTCACCATAAGAAGTTACCGGAGGAGCTCCAAAGAATCCAGCGATAATCTGTGCCAAACCATCACCAGTAAGGGTACGGTCAAGACCTGGATCTTTAAAGTAATCACGCTCAGTCAAACTGTTTAGAACCATGACGTGACCAAAGTGTTCAGTCATCGTCACAAAGGCAATCGGAGCCATGGTCAAAATCGCACTTGGATAGAGCTTGAAGCTATAATCCACAAATGGAATGTCAAAGTTTGGAACCTGAATCCAATGTGCCACTGCTACCTCTGAGAAATTGATAAAGCTATGTCCTGTCAGCAAACCAAGAACCGCTGAGAAAATATAGCCCACAATTAAACCAAGTAAAATTGGGATAACACCGATAATCTTCTTGCCATACATGTTAAAGAGGATAACCGCAAAGAGGGTCACCATCGAAATCAAGAGAGCATAGATACTATAGCTTTTATTTAAAGTTGTTGCATCATTGACTGCATTAGCCGCAAGGTTCAAACCAATCACCATGATAATAGGGCCAACCACAATTGGTGGAAGGACCTTATCAATCCAGTCTTTACCCGCATACTTAACAATCAGAGCCACAAGCAAGTAAACCAAACCACCTGCCATGGCACCTTGAGCCACTGCCGCAATGCCATCAGTCTTCATAAGTGTCTGCATAGCCGCAATATAGGCAAAACTAGACCCCATGTAAGCTGGAATTTTGTACTTGGTCACCGTCAAGTGAGCTAAAGTTCCCAAACCAGATGAGAAAAGAGCAATAGCGGGATCAATCCCAACCAAAATCGGCACAAGCACCGTCGCACCAAACATGGCAAACAAGTGCTGAAATGACAAACCAACCAATAAACCAGGTTTTGGCATATCATTCACATCATATTTTACGTTATTCACGATATCAAAGGACTCCTTAAATTAAGATACAAAGGGCGTACAAAGAGCAAAGTAAAATTAGGAAATCTGACGCCGAAGCTTTAGCTTCTAGGAAGATTTATCTATTTTACACAGCTCTTAGCCCGTGTTCAATTAATAAGATACAAAGGGCGTTTCACCCTATCCGTCAGTCAACTTAGCTTGGATCGATAATGTTGACGCTATCTTTGCCATCAACTTCTGCAACCAAAACTTCGATTTCTTCTGACTCACTAGTTGGGATATTTTTACCAACATAGTCCGCACGGATTGGCAATTCACGGTGACCACGGTCAACCAAGACAGCCAAACCAACACGCGCCGGACGTCCATGGCTAACGATATTATCAATAGCTGCACGAATCGTACGACCTGTGTAAAGCACATCATCCACAAGGATAACATCTGTACCATCAATTTCAATAGGGAAAACAGATGTGTCTTGCTCAGCCTTAACATCATCACGGAAAGCTTTAGTGTCAAGCTCAATCAATGGCACATCAAGGTTTTCCAACTGTTTCAAGCGCTCTTGGATACGCTGTGCAATATAGACACCACGTGTCTTAATACCAGCCAAGACAATCTTGTCGAGATTTTTGTTACGCTCAATAATCTCATAAGTGATACGTGTAATGGCACGTTTCATGGTTACGTCATCGACGATCTCTTTTTTCTTCATAAAAAGAACCTTTCTAAATACAAAAAAATCCCCTCGAAAACAAGGAGATACACAAAAATATGAGTACAGTTCACCCGTACACTTCTCATGGCTCCTTGCCTGCCTCTCTGGACAGTGATTAAAGGACTTATTTAATTAGGTAAATTATAGCAAATTTCAGACTCTTTTACAAGAAAAAAACGGACGCCCCTCCCAAGAAAGACTATCCGTTTAATAACTGTTACGCTTCTCTCAACTTCTCCAAGGTTTCCTTGAAAATAGCAGGTTCTTCCGCTGTAAATTCGACCAATTCTCCAGTCGTAGGATGTGTGAAACCAAGGGTCTTAGCATGTAGAAATTGGCCATGGCCCTTGAGGGTCTTGCGTGGCCCATAAAGAGGATCGCCCGCCACCGGGTGACCGATATAAGCCATGTGCACACGAATCTGGTGTGTGCGACCTGTTTCCAGCTGCAACTCTACCAAAGTATAGTTGCCAAAACGTTCAAGAACGGTAAATCGTGTTACTGCAGGTTTTCCTTTAGCTGTGACTGCCTGCTTCTTGCGGTCCTTATCTGAACGCCCAATCGGAGCCTCAATCACGCCTCGATCGTTAGGTAGATTGCCATGCACAATAGCCACATACTTGCGAAGGGACTTCTTATCCTTAAGCTCAGCCGCCAAAGCATTGTGAGCCTTATCATTCTTAGCAATCATAAGGAGACCAGACGTGTCCTTGTCGATACGGTGGACAATCCCTGGACGCACCACACCATTGATAGACGAGAGGTCCTTGACATGATACATTAGGGCATTGACCAAGGTACCAGACGTGTGACCAGCTGATGGATGGACAACCATGCCTTGAGGCTTGTTGACCACTGCCACATCCGCATCTTCGTAGATAATATCCAAAGGAATATCTTCAGCCTTGTATTCCAAGACCTCTTCTTCTGGCAATTCATAGGTGATGACATCACCCTCTTTAACCGCATACTTGGCCTTTGCCGACTTACCATTAACCAAGACCGTTCCAGCCTTAATCGCTTCATTGGCCTGACTACGTGACAATTCTGTCAAATCTGCCAAAGCCTTGTCCAGACGGTTGCCCGCCTCTTTAATGATGACTTCCATTTTCCTCTTTCCATAAGATTAAAATCAAGAGCAGCACGCCTACCGTTAGATAGGAGTCTGCCACGTTAAATATTGCAAAATCAATAAAATCAAGCTGAACCATATCAACCACGTAACCCAAGTGCACACGGTCAATAAAGTTACCAATACCACCTGAGATAATCAAAACCAAAGATAGCACCAGCCAAAGACTCTTCTGGTAATTCTTAACCAGATAAACCATAGCCGCACCAATCACTAGAACCGTCAAAATCACAAAGAAATATTTCTGATCCTGTAAAATCGAAAAGGCAGCACCACGGTTCTGTAGATAGGTCAAACTGAAAAGTCCAGGAATAGCCTTGATAACTTGGTTAAGGGCAATATTTGCCACAACCCAATGCTTAACCCACTGATCCAAACCAATCAGAGCCAGAATAGCCAAAGGAATCGCAACCTTACGCATAAGTCCTCCTACGGTTTGTATGTATCAAAGTAGTCAAACATAACATTGACAAACTTGAGAGCACAAGATGACAAGTTAATCCCCTTACGGCGGACATAAACCATCTTGTTATCCAAATTATCCTCAAGCGGAATAACCGTAATCCCGTTCACACTTTGCGCATCTAAGAAACCAGATCCCGTCGCATAGGCATCTGTACGTTCCAAGATACCGTTCAAAGTCGCACGGTCTGTCACGTTAAACATCAAAGACGAATCTGACGTATCCACAAAGTTTTCAGAATAGTAAAGGTACTCGTCCTTCTCCTGAGTGAAACGCACTGTAGGCAAGGCCACCAAGTCCTCCATAACAAGACTTTCTTTTTTAGCCAGAGGATGGCCCTTACGGAGATAAATGTGCGTCTTAAACGGAATCAAATCAATGGCCTCAAGCCCAAGCTTGTCCATATTTTGCTGGATTCCCTTGCTATTTTGACGATTCAAATAGATAATCCCAATCTCACTGTGCCCCTTGGCTACCTCATCCAAAATCTGAATGGTCGTAGACTCAAAGATACGGAAATCCTTGTAATCAGGATAGCGCTCTGAAAAAGTCGTGATCAAAGGTGGCAAAAAGTCATAGTGCTGGCTGGCAATCGAAAACTGGTTGCCCTTTTCAGAAGCATTGAGATAGCGATTTTCAAAACTATCAAAACTGCGTACCACCTCAAGCGCACGCTCGTAAAAAGTCATGCCCTGACTGGTCAAGACAGCCCCCGTCGTTGTACGGGTGAAAATTTGGAAATTCAGCTCCTGCTCCAAATCCTTGATAGCCACCGAAAGGCTAGGCTGACTCACAAAGAGCTTGCTGGCTGCCTCACGGAAGGTTCCGCTGTTGGCAATGGCTACGACATAACGTAGTTGTTGTATGTTCATGTGTGACACTTCTTTCTTGAAAAATCAATCAATACTATTATACCAGATTTTATCCTCTTTTTGTTGATACTAAAAAGCCCAGGCAACCCTGAGCTTGAATTAATTAAAAAGTAGTCTTATTCGTCTGATTTGTCTGTCAAGAAGTACTCGTTTTCACGTTTGTCATAGTCAAAGGTCAAACGAACAGCATCTACCTTACCACTTTCTGGATTATAATCACGGTAGCTAAGACTCACTGACTGAGTGAGATCGCCTTGTTCAGTTTGTGTCATTTCATGATAAGTGAAGCTAGCCTCTGGGTGTTTTTCAACCACCTCAGAAAGTCGTGTCCCCTTGAGCAAATCAGCTTGTGTACCTACAGACAACTTTTCATAGTCATCTTTTGTCCAGTTGCTATGATAGTCATCAACTTCTTTGACCTTATCATAGTCGAAGGTTGCTGAGGCAGATTTCAAAACATAGACACCGTCTTTTATCTCGAAAGTCAAACGAACATAGTTGTTTCCATCTGTATTTTCTTTTCTATAGGTAAGGTCTAGTAAATCTGGTTTATCTTCCTCGTAAGCATCACTATACTCGGCATCAGTCGCCTTACCATGAGCGTCCAAAACCTCGTCCAATGTCAAAGTACCAACCTTCAACTCCTTAAACTGATCCTCAGTCCAGTCAAACTTATAATTCTCATCGATGTACAGATAAGCTCTATCGTGACCGTCACTTTGGAACTGCTCAGCATGGTTCATGACAAATTTCACTGCTTGATAGCCTGCTCCAGCAAGCGAAGTCATGAAGAAGATGATTGACATGACTAGGGCAATAATAGATAGTGCCTTGCGTGTTGACTTCAGACTCAAAACCAAAGTCACAATAGCCAAAATGATAAGGAAGAAAGCAAGGAAAGTAAAGACAAAACCGAAAGGAAGCGTCCAAGACAGAATGACAAATAGAATCCCCAAAACTAGGATAATAATTGGCAAAGCAATATTAACAAAAGCATTGTTCTTGGTTACTTTTGGTTTGTAATAAGGGTTTTCCAAAGGTATCTGACTTGTCTTTGGAGTTTCTTTTTCTTGCTCTTTCTCCATATTCAACTCAGGCATTGGCTTAGGAGCTTCCTCCTCTAATGCCACCTGAGCCTCGTCTGGTTGCGTATCTGCTACTGAGTCAGCTGTCACCTCTTCAGTAGCTTCAGAACTATCCACCTGCTGAGCCTCAACCTGCTCAGACACTGGGGCACTTTGTTCCTCCGAAGCAATGACAAAGCCCTCTTTCTTAGCTTCCATAAACTCCTCAGGACTTGGTTTACGCCCATTGACGTCCTCAAAGTGACGCACCCATTCTTCTCTAGTTGCCATAGCTGACTCCTTTATCTCTTTTTCTTTATTTTATCATACTTTAATCCGGTCTTAGGAAAATAAGGTCGGATATAAGAGAGAATTTTTTGAGACTGCCTTCGGTGCTTAAGTAACAAGCCATCTCATGAAAATGGAAGAAGAAAAGAAACTCCCCCCAAAAGTAAGATTTTTTCGATCACACTTTTTGGGGCAGTTCACTTCTAGTGAATTATAGTATTTTCACTGTCCACTGTAAGTGGGAGTATATCACCTTCACCGTCTCAGAGGATAGGAATTAAAAGAAGATTTCAATAGAAAAAGGACTCTGCATTGAAAAAGAATCCTTAATTTCTTATAATCCCATCAAATAATTTCTTCAAATTCCCAAAACTCACCACTGGAAAGACGAGTCCTGAGTAGAATAAGAGCACGGTGTTTAGAAAATCTACCAAGACTGAAATTCGTTGGAAGCGGATAGTCAGTCGAATCATGACAAGATAATAGCCGAGGAAAATCAGGAAACCAATCAGTACCACGAACAGTCCTTGGAAACTGATGACCTTCAAAGAAAAGCGAGTTGGTAAACCCTGATGAATCAAAAGCAGAGCAATCCAGAAGATCAAAGACAACCAAACAAAGTAAACCACTGCTCGTTGCAGGTAAATTCTATACACTGATTGCAAAGCATACTGGGTGCCAAAAGATTGCCCAGACCGAATCTCGTACTCCAACTCTTCATTACCCAAGGAGACCACATGGGTCAAGATGAAATAATAATAGAAATAGGACAACTGAAAGTCAGAATTTCCCCTCAAAAGGCTATAAAAACCAAGAATGAAAATGACGTGGTAGAGGGTGTCAAACAGGGTATCCGCCCAGCGTCTCCTACGAAAGAGATAAAATCGCTTCACTTCATTATACATGGAACAAACTTCCCTTCTTTTTGGCATAGGTCAAACAAGTTTGAAAGCACAAGTAACCCAAGAGCCAGTAAATCAAACCGTATCCCAGTAATAATAAAAGAACGAACCAACTTGGCTGGCGGATAAAACTCACCAAGAGATGGAAAGGCAAGAAACGAGTTAAAGTAGCAATCAAATGACTCGATTGTTCCTGAAAACCAACCAAAAAGAGAATCCCGTAAGCAAGGAGGCTAGTAATACTGGAAATTTTTGTAAAGACAAAGGAAAAACTGGCAAAGAGAAAGCCTAGACCATAAAGGGACGCAATAACCACAAAGGACAGAAGAAAGGTAACAAATGTATCGACCCAGTCAGTAGGAAAGGCAATCTGCTGAACCAAGGCAACCAAGCAAAACAAAGGAATGGCCTTGACCAAGTCCAACAAAATCTGTACGATAATTTTGATAAAAAGCATGCCAAATATGCTCCGCCGACTCTGAATCACGTTGATAATGGTGCGGTCTGCAATCTCATCCTCGATAAAATAGGTTGGATGGGTGATACTGTGGCTAGAAAAATACCAAGTAAAAAGCAAGATAAACAGCTCAAAAGTATCTTGCTGGCTGTCAAAATAGGTCAGAAAACCCGTAATTAGAAAGAAAATTCCCAGATTGGCAAAGAGAAGATTGACTTTGAACTGTTTGTATTCACTGAGTTGGCGACTAAACTCTCGCCCAATAGCTGCTAGCATCATTTGAGCACCTCATAAAGCAAATCTTCCAAAGAGGCAGGTTCTCGGGTGAACTGCAAGACTTCTGTTTCTTCCAGCAATAGCCGATAAAGGTCTGGATTTCTGGTCTCTACCGAAATCCCACCGTCAAGCACCTTGTAGTCCAGCTCAGGGAATCTTTGTTTCAGTACACTTTCTGCACTCTTATCTAACAGCAAGTGATAGACTTCATGCTGGTGGACATTGCCAAAAATCTCTTCAAAGGTTCCTTCACGATAAAGCCGCCCCTCCTGAATTACCACCACCCGAGTGCTGACCTTCTCGATAAAACTAGCATCATGACTGGTGATAAAAATACTGGCTTGATGGTGACGAGCATAATCCTGCAAAAGAGTCATCAGCTGTTTTTTTGCCAGCAAATCTAGCCCATTGGTCGGCTCATCCAAACAGAGTACTTTCGGTTTTTGCACCAAGGCTAAGATTAAGGTCAATTTTTGACGGTTGCCCTGGGACAGTTCTGAAACCAGCGTGTCCTTATAAGGGGTAAAAGCCAGCTGGTCACACAAGACATCCACCTCTGCCTTGATATGAGACAAGGCAATCCCATTCAAGCTTAGAAAATATTGGAGATTCTCCATAGCTGTCAAATAACTGTACAACCCCTGCCCGCTCTCCAAGACAAACTTGACCAGCGAGTGGATTTTCTTGGAGCGATTAGAAACGTCATAGACACGAACCTCGCCCTTATCCTGCAAAAAAATCCCTGCCAAGAGCTTGATAAAAGTCGACTTACCGGCACCATTGCCACCAACGATGGAGAAGATTTCACCTGAATCTGCTTGAAAATCAGGAATGTCTAACACCAACTTCTTGTGAAAACTCTTTTGAACTTGTGAAAATGTTATGTTAGTCATTTAAGATTACCCCTTGATTTGGAAGATTCCCTTTAATTTGTTCAATTATTTTTTCAATATCTATAATTTCAGTATTATTAGGAAAATTATATTGCTTTGGAATATAGAGATTGTAGATATACTCATTTTTCCCCTCTTCATTAACACTCTGAGCAATCTCACGAATTTTTTCATTAATTTGTTTTTCCATTTTATCCTCCAATACGGTTTAAAATTGTTTTAACTTCAAGCATTTTGCCATCAATTTCATACATTACTTTAACCACAACTTAGCCCTGTATCCTCCTATACTCCTTCGACTTCTCTCCATACCAATCCTTAGCTGAGTAGCCAAACTGCTCTCTATATTGCTCAGAGTATTTGAAGAGGTAATAACCTCGTAGCAAATCAATGGAAAAGACATAAGTCGCAAAGACAAATATGGCAGGCATAATAGGCATCAACACCGCATCAATGCTCCCTCTAGTATCACTTCCAGTGGAGCGGTCAAAGAGCACAAGGGCACCTGTAATCCCGGTTCCACCTAAAAAGACTAAACCATCCGAAATCTTTTCAGTCACAAGTGCTACCATGGGGCTAAACTCTGTCTGATTTTGAACAGCTTCTTTCAGTTTACGGGGAACCGTTCGAATCAAGTAATAAATGGACAGAAGAAACATAGCTCCCGATAGTATACTGACAATATTTCGTCGTGTCATCATCATTATTCCGGCACATACTGTAAAGATAGCGAGTAAGACTACCATGTAAAAGTAGGTGCAAAATTTTAGTTTCATCGGGCTTCTTCTGTTCTTAATTGAAAAGAAAAGATAGACCAAATACATGACTACATAGAAAAGAATGATTGGCCACTGAATCCAAGAAAATGTTGGATTTTGATCAAGCGTCAATCCTTTTATAAACATGGGTGTGATAATAGAGAAGAAATAAATAACAATTGAAGTGATAAACAAGCCAATAAATCGTTTCCAGCTTCCTTTTTGATTGAGCTTTTCTACGGTCTCCTTAGTGACAAGAGACTGACTTTGCTCGAATGTATAATTTAAAAATCTCAATAGTTTTCTCCTTTTATCAAGAAAAAACAGGAAGGTTTCCCCTCCTGTTCCTTAATTAATCCTCGCCATCTGGACCTGATTTATAAGTAAGGTAGAACGTATCGTCATCTTCTTTGGTATCAAATGACAAGTAAACACTCTTGAGTTTACCATCTCCAGCCTCATAGTCACTATAAGAAATGCTCATTTCTTTTTTGAATTCACCTTGACGAGATGTTGAGATTGTGTATTCTGCACTTGAAGCTTTAGGGTGATCCTTAACGATATCTTCAAGTTTCGTACCGTTTGATGGATCAGTGTAATCACCCTTAGTGAGAGCATCAAACTGTTCTTTTGTCCAATCAGCTTTGTAAGAGCGATCAACTTCTACCTTATCTTGAGGGAATCTACCTGAAGCATATGACAAGATAAATGTACCGTCATATTGTTTCTTAAAGTTTAGGTAAACACTTTCACCATAGTCTTTACCAGAGTAATTCAACTTCATCTCATCGCCAGAGATTTGTGCATCAGAAGCCTTACCATAAGTCTTGATGATAGACTTAACGGTATCCTTACCTGCTTTCAACTTCTTGAACTTAGATTCATTCCAATCAAATTTAGCATTTTTGTCAATGTAGTCGTTGACATCAGTACTATCACCTTTTGAATCAGATTTAGAATCAGATTTAGAATCGCTGTCATCATCTTTCTTGTCAGCGTCATCATCGTCTTTGTCAGCAACTTTTGATGTCTTGCTTGAGCTTGTGTTGTCACTAGCGTTTTGAGAGATTTGGAAAATCAAACCACCAATAGAAACAAAGAGCATGAGACCAGCAACACCTGTTGCAATAATTGAGAGCAATTTCTTGCTTGATTTAAGGCTAAAGACAAGTGAAACAACTGCCACTGCAACTGCGAGGACTGTCAAGATGATGAAGAGCCAAGCAGGACTTACAAACCATGCCAAGACTGCAAAGATTACTGAAAGTGCAATCGCAACGATTGGCAAGATAAGATTGAAAAGAGGTTTATCTGCTGAGCCAGCTGCTGCTGGATTAGGAACTGTTCCAAATCCTTGAGCTGATGAGATAGGTGCCTTTTCAAACATGCTTGAATCAAATTGTGGTGTTGGTTGTTGCACAGGTGCTTCTGAGAAAGCTTCTGCACCAAATGGTGATTCACTGCTTGCTTGTTCTGCGACGGCATCCTCAGCTGTTTCAGCCACATCTGCGATATCATCTTGTTCTGCCACTTCTTCAGTAGCAACTGGTTCTGGAGCTACTTCTTCAGCGACAGGTTCGTTAGCTGGTGCTTCTACAGATGCTGCTTGAGCAGCCAAAGCACTTGTATCAAAGTCAGCTGCTTTAGCATCCAAAAATTCTTGGGGGCTAGGCTTACGCCCATGTACCGACTCAAAGAGTTCAGCCCATTCTGCTTTAGTTGACATAAAAATCTCCTTTTTTCAAGAAATCCAAACAAGAGGTCCCTTCAGCTTAGCAAAGTTTTCTATAGTTAGGATTTAGACACCTATCTCTGATAAGAGCAAGTAGCATGCGTCCTTCCAAAAGTCAGCCCTCACCTTTTAGCCTGAGGCAACCTTTTTCCTATATCTAGTCCCATTGTTCATCTTCTTGTTGATAATCCCATTCTACCATATTTAAAGACCTCTGTTAACCGTTTCCCAAAAGGTTTTTTTCTGCTACAATAGTAGGTATAATGCACCAAAGGAGTTATATATGAAAAACATTAAAAAGTACATTCCATTAATTATTGTACTTGTTATCGCAGGCCTAGGTTTTGCCTTTCGTGAGAACATCTCACGCGCCGTTCGTGGAGATGCTTATGTTGATAATAAGATATTCACTAAACAATTAGAAAAAGCCCAAAAATCTGGAAAAGATGCCTTCCCACAGTTGTCAGACAAGGTCGGTAAGGACGAAGCTGAAGTTATCCTCCACACTTCAAAGGGTGATATCACAGTCAAACTCTTCCCTACACTTGCTCCAAAGGCTTCTGAAAACTTCTTGAAACATGCAAAGGACAAATACTATGATGGTCTTACCTTCCACCGTGTCATCAAGGACTTCATGATTCAAAGTGGCGACCCTAAGGGTGACGGTACTGGCGGAGAATCTATCTGGAAGAAAGGTTTCGCTGTTGAGCCTACACCATTCCTCTACAACATCCGTGGCGCACTTGCTATGGCCAATACTGGTGCTAAGAATTCAAACGGCAGCCAATTCTACATTGTTCAAAACAAGGACGATCAAAGCAAGCAACTAGGAAATGCCGGCTATCCAAAACCTATCATTGACGCCTACAAAAAAGGCGGTTACCCAGCTGGTGATACCAAATATACTGTCTTTGGACAAGTCATCAAAGGCATGGATGTCGTTGATACCATTGCTAACCTTGAAGTCGATGACAACAGCAAACCAAAAGAAAATGTAACGGTTAATTCCGTTGAAGTTGTTAAAGACTACAAATTCAAATAAACAAAAATCCGAGAAGTTGATTCTCGGATTTCTTTTTTATTTAACAGCAGTGAGGAGATAGTCACCGGTGTTAACACGAGCTTCTTTAGTCGTTAAGACATCATTAAAGTCAGCTGTATTGGTCACAATGACTGGCGTGATGACTGGTAATTTAGCCTCTCGGATAGTTGCTAGGTCAAATTCTATAAGTTTTTGCCCTGCTTCTACAACTTGACCTGCTTCCACATAGGTCTTGAAGCCTTTACCAGCAAGAGAAACAGTATCCATACCAATATGAATGAGAAGCTCTGCACCATTTTCAGTTGTCAAACCAATCGCATGACCAGTAGGGAAGACTAAATTAACAGTTGCCTTAGCTGGTGCGACCACTACCCCATCAGTAGGGTCAATAGCGATACCTTTACCCATAGCTCCTGAGGCAAAGACTTGGTCAGGAACTTGGTCAAGTGGGACAACATTCCCGATAAGTGGGCTCGCAATAATTTCTTGTTGAATTTCTTTAGGAGCAGGTGCAGCTTCTTCAGCTTTTTCCTCAACCTTAGCTGCTCCACCACCGTATAGATTTGGTACTCGCACAAAGAGTTGGATGAGGAAGGCAAGAACACCACCCACAATGGCAATAATAATGGCAAAGATAACTTTAGAAAGGTTACCATCCGGTCCAATAAGGCTTGGGAAGACAAAAACACCCAGACCACCTATTGAATACGTCTTAATATCTAGGGCCATCATGGCAGCCCCCATAAGTCCTGAAACACCACATGAAATGTAGAATGGTGTTTTCATTGGAAGAGTCACCCCATAGATAGCAGGTTCTGTTACACCAAAAATAGATGAAACAAAGGCTGGCATAGAAATGATACGGACTTTTTCTTCTTTTGTCTTAAGCATGATAGCCCCCAATACACCTGTTTGCGTGAAACATGGAAGGATAGCTGCTGAAAGAATCGTAGAACTTCCGTTTGTTGCCACATCTAAGATAGCAAGGGGAACAAGCGCCCAGTGCATTCCGAACATAACCAAGACTTGCCATAGGATACCAAGTACAAGACCAAAGACAATCGGACTAAAGTTCATGATCGCTTGGAAAAGACTTGTCAATCCATCAGAGAAAGTGTTGGCAATTGGTCCCACCACCAAGAATGTTAATGGTACTGTAATGAGCAATGTAAAGAAAGGTACTACGAAGACTTTAATGACATCTGGAGTAATCTTAGTAAAGAATTTTTGAATGTAAGAAGCCACCCAGATTGCCAAGATAGAAGGCATTACTGTTGAGAGGTAACCCCCTGCAGGAAGCGTAAACGGAATAACCCCTAGAACATGACCTTGACCTGCCTTTTGAAGAGCTGTCACTAGCGTAGCAATATCAGGATAAACAAGTGCTCCTGCAACCGCAATAGCTGTAAACTCATTAACCTTGAAACGACGAGCAGAAGTCAAGGCAATCAAGATTGGCAAGAACTGGAAGAAACCATCCCCCGCCGCATTAAGGATGACATACATAGGGCTTGTTGCAGCTGACAGGCCACATGCTGCCATGACAGCGACTATTCCTTTGATAATCCCGGCTGCAGCCAAAGGCCCAAGGAAAGGTTGGAAAATACTTGATACCAAAGATACAAAGCGGTCAAAGAGATTTCCCTTTGGTGCATCCCCCTCATCAAGATCAAGACTTCCACCTGCTGGAAGACCACCAACTTGGAGAACCTCCGCATAAACATCAGGCACATGGTTACCGATAACCACCTGATATTGTCCACCTGCCTTAACAACAGTAACAACTCCGTCACGGTTCTTAAGGTAGTCATCATCTGCTTTAGATTCATCTTTCAAATCAAAGCGCAAACGTGTCACACAGTGTTTCAAGCTATTGACATTTTCCTTGCCACCAACGTGTTTGAGAATGTCCTCAGCTAATTCAGTATATTTAGCCATAAGGGCTCCTTTCTTGTCTAGGATTCTAGTTTTCTTTGAGGCTTTTTCAACGAAAAAAACCTAAATAAATACCAAGAACCAATTGGGATAAGCATACACTACTCCCATTAGTTTTTCGTATTTATCTAGGTTTTGCCTGCTGACCAGTAACAATCCTTTTGCTATGGTTCTATCTTATCAGAGTCCAAACATTTTTGCAAGCCCTTACATAATTGTTTTTTGTTTTTCGAGGTAAATTCTTGACCAAGAGTATAAGTCATGATAAACTATCGTTAGTTTATAAACTAACAGAAAGAGAGTTACACGATGAAAACAAGAGCAATTATTGAATTTAAAGATACATACGCTAGCATGGAATGCCACAAGCTTGGTTACCAAACCAAGGAAACTGCCTTGGCTATTATTTCCCCTACTGGACATATTCTATCAAGTACACCGCTTTTCAGAAAGGCATATGGTTCGAACACTGCTCACATCGACCAGCTTCCTTTCAATATAGATAATCTCAGTATCACAGCAAAAGGTCTCAGTAAGAAAGCCAAAGCCAACTTGGAAGATTGGATTGCCCATACTATCATTCTTCCAATGGACTATGATAAGTACTTTACTAAGCATCAAGAACTTTTGCACCTCCTAGCAGAATCACCTATCGTTGAGTCTGTCCAAGCCTTGACTTATAAGACAGTTAAAATCCATTTTTCTGAAGCACTCAATGATGAGCATATTCGTCAACTACAAGGGTTTATTCTTGCTCAGGCAGGTATTTATAGCTATATTGGGACATCTACAGTTTCAGACCGAAATGCCTACCAGGCTCTTGAATGGGCTAAACTTGATGTTAATGGTCGTTCACACAACGATCATAAGCCTGCTATTTTTCATCGTAGCAAAGGCCTCTTAGGTGGCTTCTTTCACCACGGAAATCAAGAAAGTATTGCATAACTAATAACTGGGACACCTTGTGTCCTTTTTTGCAACAAAAAACTCACCATAAAGGTGAGCTAGATTGATTTATTTACTATGTTTCCAGTTACTATAGATACTAAATACCACAATCCAGATGGCTGCCCCAATAGCTCCGACAACTGTTGACTTTTGCAAGAAGAGACAAACAAAGACGAAGATGAAGAAAAGAATAGTCAATGGATTGAGAATCTTATAGGCTGGCATAAGGAATCCATCTGCCATGAACTCTTGAGATTTACGGTACTTGAGATGAGCAAGCATGGTCAAGATATAGATAGCGATGTAGACACCTGATGATGATGCCGTAATCAAAGCAAATGCATCAGATACACCAGGCAAGACATTGATGAAGGCTGAAACACATACTACAATGGCTGAAACAATGATAGCACGTGAAGGAATACCATTACGTGACAAAGTATCTAGCTTCAATGCTTTCATGACTTTACTATTTGGTGTTTCCTTAGCAATTTGGAAGAGGTGACGACCTGTTGAGTAAAGTGTTGAATTCAATGATGACGCCGCTGCTGTCAAGACAACAAAGTTAATGAAGGCTGCTGCCCACTTGATACCAGCCATTTGGAAGACCGTTACGAACGGTGATTCATTAACTGGAAGTTTTTGCCATGGGAAGATAGCCATGAGGGCAATGAGGGCACCCACATAGAAGATGACAATACGAATCGGAATCTCCTTGATTGCCTTTGGTAAGACCTTACGTGGATTCGCTGTCTCAGAAGTTGTAATCCCTACAAATTCGATGGCTTGGTAAGCAAAGAAGACCATTTGGAAGGTCATAACAAAGCTTACCCAACCTTTAGGGAACATCTGAAAGCCGTGTGTAATATTGGCAAGGCTAGCATGTCCAGCAGGCGTTTCAAAGTTGGTTGCTACCATGAAGATACCTGTTGCGATAAGAGCAAGAATGGTGATAATCTTAATCATCCCAAACCAAAACTCAACTTCCCCGAAAATCTTAACCGCAATCAGGTTAACCGAGCTCAGGATAATCAAGAAGACAATCTGAATCTGCCAGGCAGGCCAACTTGGGAACCAATATTGCACATAGGTTGATACTGCCGTAATTTCTGCCATCCCGAGGAATATCAGTGATACCCAGTAAGACCAACCCGAGAAGAATCCCCAGCCCTTACCAAGGTATTTGGTAATAAAGTTGATAAAGGTGTGCTGGTCAGGATCCATATAGAGCATCTCACCGATCGCTCGCATCATAAGATACATGAAGATACCAGTTAGTATATATACTAAGATGATTGAAGGTCCTGTTAGGGAGAGAGAACGCCCTGCCCCGAGGAAGAGACCTGTACCGATTGTACCAGCGATGGCAATCAGCTGGACGTGACGGTTTTGAAGACCACGCACCATCCCATTCTCAGTCTGGTTGTCGTCGTCTTTATGATGTTGCTTTTGCGACATTTTTTTCACTCCAATTCTATTGAGCACGACTCATTGAATCATGCCATTTTTTAACATAACTTATATTTTACCATTTTTGAAATAATTGGTCAATTTTATACAGAATATTCAGAATTTTATACTTCAAAACAAGGGCTTGGAAAAATTCCAAACCCTTGTACATCGTTATTATGATTCAGGATCATCGAGGCTACGGCCATGCAAACCTTTTTCACGTTGTACTTGACGTAGTTTTTCAGGTGTCACATCGTTACCTTCTTCGTCAACCACTTTAATTCCTTCGATATGGTGACGAACTGAGCGACGGTAACCTTCAATGTATTCTTCACGAAGTTTTGCTTGCTCCACTTCTTCTTCTGGAGTCAAACCTTCGGTTTTTTTCTTTTTAGCAAGCTCATTGATACGAGCGATTTTTTCAGGTGTCATAATAAAACCTACTTCCTACCTGTTACCAGATCATTATTTTGTGTTCAATTGGTTGAAAGCTGCAACAGCTTTGGCTTTGGCTACAAGACCTGCAAGAAGGGCCAAACGGTTGTTTTTAACCGCTTCATCTTCTGCCATGACCATAGTGTTGTCAAAGAAGGCATCGATGACTGGGCTAAGAGCAAAGAGCTTAGCCAATTTGTCACTAGCTGAACCAGTCAATTCAAGCTCTTCAATCGCTTTAGAAAGGGCTTTTTCTTGGTCATTTTCAAAGAGACTGGCATCGACTGCTACTGAAGCATCTGCTTTTTCTGCCAAGTTGAAGGCACGTGAGAGTGATTCAACAGCTGCCTTGTAACCATCAGCCTTAGCAGCTTCTGAGAGGGCGTCAGCTGCTTCAAGCATATCCGCAACCACGAAGTTTGAACCAGCAAGAACGGCTTCTTTGATATCTTTTGATGTGCGTCCCATCATCTTGTCCACACGCGCTTTGATGAAGTTGATTACTTCTGCTTGATTGTCATAAGAAAGACTATCAAATGAAAGGGCGTAAAGGCTGTCGATCAACTCATCCATAGGGATGTGCCAACCAAAAGCATCCAAGATACGAACAATCCCTTGCGTTGCACGACGAAGCGCATAAGGGTCATTAGAACCTGATGGAATCAAGCCAACTGAGAAGAAGGAAAGGAGAGTATCCAATTTATCTGCAAGCGCAAGGATAGCACCAACCTTAGTCTCTGGAAGGGCTCCATCTGCTGAATCAGGAAGGTAGTGCTCACGGATAGCTGTCGCAACCGCAGCATCCTCATCAGCAAGGAGGGCGTATTTTTCACCCATGATTCCTTGCAATTCATCGAACTCTCCGACCATACCAGTCAAGAGGTCAAATTTATAGATTTCAGCTGCACGCGCTACGGCTGCCGTTTCTTCGGCAGTCAAACCAGCTTGCTCAGCCAATGACGCGGCAATGACACCAGCACGGGCCATGTGTTCTGAGAGAGAACCGATTTTTTCATGGAAAGTCACGTTAGCCAATTTAGCAACGAGGTCTTCAATCTTAAGTTTTTGGTCTTCACGCCAGAAGAATTCACCATCTTCAAGACGGGCCACCAATACTTTTTCATTTCCTCGAATAACATTTTCCAAGTGCTCAGCGTTACCATTACGGACTGAGATGAAGTTTGGTTTAAGCTTACCGTCAAGGTCACGTACAACAAAGTAACGTTGGTGCGTTTCCATTGATGTCACCAAGACTTCTTCTGGAACGTCCAAATACTTAGTATCGAAACTTCCCATAAATGCAGTTGGATATTCGACCAAGTTCAAGACTTCATTCAAAAGTCCTTCTTCGATTTGGACTTGAACACCTTGTTCTGCCTCGATAGCTTTGATTTGCTCACGAATCATGTTTTCACGTTCTTTGCTATCCGCAATCACGTAAACAGTACGAAGGTCTTCCTCATAAGAATCCGCATTGGTAATTTCCACTTCATGTCCAAGGAAACGATGTCCACGACTCACACGACCTGACTTGATATCCAAGAAGTCAAGGTCAAGCGCTTCGTCGCCCAAAAGAACTGTCAAGGTGTGAACTGGGCGAATGTATTCAAATGTGTTGTTAGCCCAGTGCATGCTGACAGGGAAAGTCAATGAAGCAAGCACTTCTGGAACGCCAACCAAAACTTCTTTAGCAGGTTTTCCAGCTTCGTGTTTAGTAACATAAACGTACTCTTCACCTTTGACTTCACGGAATTCGATATCGTCAACAGTCAAGCCTTTCCCACGGACAAATCCTTGCGCCGCTTTTGAGAAGTTACCTTCTGCATCCAAAGCGATTTTCTTAGAAGGGCCTTTAAAATCTTCGGTCAAATCGGATTGTTGATCAGCCAAACCAATCACACGGACTGCCAAACGGCGTGGTGTTGAGAAGGTTTGAATGCTTTCGTATGAGAGACGGTTGTCATCCAAGAAGGCTGCCATTTTCTCCCCGAGTTGTTTTTCACTTGGTGTGACAACGTAGGCTGGCAACTCTTCAAGTCCAAGTTCTACTAATAAGTTTTTTGTCATGTTTCTTCCTTTACAAAATTCTTTTTTTGATAGGCGCCTTAGGTACTGGGGACGTTGCTAACTAACTTTGTGAGGCTGTATGGAAATCTGGTGTCTCCTTGACAGCGATTTCCAACAGTCTCATCAAAGTGGATTTAGCTAACTGATTTTTGAACCTAACGTTTCAAAAATCCCCATATACCAGTACGGCGGCGCTTATCCCTTTAGCAAGTCTTCAACTTGCCTCTGGGTAGCCATGTGGGCTCACTTTGTTTGCCCATTTTCCATTCTTGTAACGCTTATTATTCTTCCTCTTCTGCTAGGAGTTTTGCGCGTGTGGCTTCGTCAAGAAGTGGGTAACCAAGTTTCTTACGTTCTGCGACGAAGGTTTTGGCCACAACACGGGCCAAGTTACGGATGCGGGCAATGTAACCGGCACGTTCTGTAACAGAAACAGCGCCACGAGCATCTAGCAAGTTAAAAGTATGTGAACATTTCAAAACGTAGTCATAGGCAGGGTGAACAAGACCCAATTCCAAGGCACGTCCTGCTTCTTTTTCAAATTTTTCGAAGTTTTCAAGAAGCATGTCTTGGTCAGAAACTTCAAAGCTGTATTTTGAGTGTTCGTATTCTGGTTGAAGGAAGATTTCCCCGTATTTAACGCCTGGAGCCCACTCAATATCGTAAACAGAATCTACTTCTTGGATGTAAGAAGCCAAACGTTCCAAACCGTAAGTGACCTCAGAAGTTACCGGACCAGTTGCCAAACCACCAACTTGTTGGAAGTAGGTGAACTGAGTGATTTCCATACCGTCCAACCAAACTTCCCAACCAAGACCAGCTGAACCAGTTGATGGGTTTTCCCAGTTATCTTCCACGAAACGAATATCGTGTTCCAAAGGATTGATACCCAATTTTTCCAATGACTCAAGGTAGAGTTCTTGGATGTTTGATGGTGATGGTTTCATCACCACTTGGAATTGGTGGTGCTGGTAAAGGCGGTTTGGGTTTTCCCCGTAACGTCCATCTGCTGGACGACGTGATGGCTCTACATAAGCCGCATTCCATGGTTCAGGACCAATGGCACGAAGGAAAGTGTATGGACTCATTGTTCCCGCACCTTTTTCATTATCATAAGCCTGCATGAGCATACAACCCTGGTCATTCCAGTATTGTTGCAAAGTCAAAATGATTTCTTGAAATGTTAATTTCTTAGACATTAAATACTCCTTGATTTAAATGATTTCTTGCGACACGAGTCTGCCCCGTCGATTATACGAGGCAAGACGAGTTAGTACTGCGTCTAGCTCAGGCATCCTAGTGCTGAGCGTGGGGCAGTCCGACTATAAGGAGATATCTGCCACTGACGCAGTGGAAGGTTAGTTTTTTAGACATTATTTACTCCTTATTCATAAAGTTTCTTATGACTCAGGATACAAAAAGAACCGTGTCTCTGCTCCTAAGTCGTTTGACCTAGGGGCGTCAGAAACGCGGTTCCACCCTAATTTATTACTTCATTTTATCTGTTGTACTCAGCTCTTTGCTGAGAGAAAGCGCCACTTACTTACTTTGCTCTACCTGGCTCTCACTATCCCAAGCTCGCTAGAAAAACGCCATAAGCCCTTCTTTCTTGTCAGTATTATAGCAGAAATAGGGAAACTTGTAAAATAAAATTCTAATCCTTCTTACTGATTCCCATTTCCTGACGAACATGTGCATGGGAATCTTTATGGAGAATGTCATTATCAATAATTGAGGCTTCTCGAAGTTCTTCGGCCTTTTTCTTGTCTTGATGGGTCAAGTCTTGGTTGGAATCATAAGACTTCTCAACGATAGACAAGAGATGATTTCGAATTTCCTTTTCCTTACGAATTTTGGCTTTTTCGCGGTAGCTAGCCACAACTAGCACGACCAACATCAGCATTCCCAGATAACCAATAATAGGATACATAACCGCTACCAGTTGACGGAAGCCCATGAAGGAAATAGCAAAACCGGCAAGGGCAAATGCAGCCACAAAGAACTTGAAGCGCTTCTCACTACCTGCTGAGAAGCGTTTCCCAAGGGCATAGTAGAGACTAAAGACAGTATTAAAAATCAATCCAAAGATCACCAAGGCGTAAAGTGTTGCAAAGATAGGGTTCACTTCCTTAGCAATAGCCAACATAGGAACATCCGAGCTAGCAATTTTATCACTGTTAGCAAAGAGAATCAAGGTCGTGACGAAGAAAATCACACCAACCATAAATCCTCCCCAGGCTCCACTCTTTTCAGCTTCATTGATTTTGAGAATAGAGCCACCCATCACAAAGGCCATGGCTATGGCTGACATGACACAAACGGCGAAATAGTTAACCACAGACAGCCAAATACTCGGAAAAGGAGATTGAATGGTTTGCGACACCTTATCCATCTCAGCAAAATCCCAGTGACGTCCTAAAACATTGGTCACGAATATCATGGCAATCATAACCAAAATCATAGGGGTAAAAACTCCAATAACACCGATGATTTTTTTGAAATCTAGGAAACTCACAAAGATAGTCAGAGCTGTACAAAGGAAAGCACCTACCCAAATCGGAAAGCCGAACTGCTGGTTTAGGTTAGCCCCTGCACCTGCTGTCATCACAAAACCAAACAGGAAACAAGTGATAATCAAAGCGATATCCAAAATACGGTAAATCACAGGATGACTGATTTCTGCCAGGACTACCGAATGGTCATCTGAGCGGTAATAACTTCCCAGAGCAATCATGAGTCGCCCAAAGCCAACATGCAAAATTCCTAGAACTATGACACCTATCAGTCCCCAGGCTCCAAAACTAACAAAATACTGTAAGAGGTCCTGTCCTGAAGACACCCCTGCACCAATCATTACACCGACATAGGCCAGGGCAATGCTCCAAATACGTTTTGACATATTACCTCCTGTAAAATAAAAAGTATTTCTATTTTACACTACTCTGACACCTTTGTAAAAATCAATTAAAAACAGCACCTTCATAAGAAAGTGCTACTCATACTCTTATTTTTCCCAACCTTTTTGCCCATCAACATATGTTGCCTGTAAGTCCAAGGAATCATCTAGTACGATAAAATCAGCTGGTAGACCTACTTTTAGGCTTCCGCAAATATTTTCAAGCCCAACCGATTTAGCTGGAACACTAGTTGCCATCTGAAGAGCTTGAGCAACCGTCACAAGTCCCCAGTCAACCACATGTTTAACACCGTCTTTAAGTTGTAGGATAGATCCAGCTAGGTTACCACCTTCTTTGAGGCGGGCAGTACCATTTTCGACGATGACAGGAAGTTCACCCAGCATATAGTCGCCATCCGGACGTCCTCCCGCTGACATACAGTCCGTAATAAGGGCAACTCCTTGAGGTGTCTTTTGCTTGATAAGAACCTTACAAGCTGCAGGGACCGCGTGATGCCCATCTGCAATCAGCTCACCAATCGTTTCAGGACTATCGAAGGCTGCACCAACCATACCAGGCTCACGGTGTGTAAAACCACGCATCCCGTTGTAGACGTGAACCCAAACAGACGCCCCAGCTTCCACTGCTACCATGGCTTCTTCATAAGTAGCATTAGAATGACCTAGAGCAATAGTGACGCCTTTCTTGGTTGCTTCTTGGATAAATTCAGCCACTCCCTCACGTTCAGGAGCGAGAGCCAATTTAATCAATTTCCCTTGAGCCGCCTCCTGCCATGCCTGCAATTGTTTCACACTTGGATTTCCCATGTATTTAGGATTTTGAGCCCCCTTATAGGTTTCAGTAAAATAAGGTCCTTCAAAGAAGAGCCCTTGAATTTTGGCACCAGTTTCCTTACCAATAGTATTAGCTGTTGTTTGGCAAATAGCCTTCAGCTCTTCAAATGGCGCTGTTAGGGCTGTCGGTAAGAAAGAGGTCACACCTGCTGAAAGCAAGGCTTGACTCATGCCTAGAAGACTTTCCTCAGAATTATCCATGACATCATAACCCGCAAATCCATGAATATGAGTATCTACAAGACCCGGAGCAATCTGATAATTACTGTAATCCAGTACTTCTGCACCTTCTGGTACCTTTTCTGTCCAGTCACCGAAATGACCATCCACAACCTCTAGGTAGCCACCTTCCTTGATTTTATTCTCAAAGTAAAAACGTTTGGCTGAAATATAATAGGTCATAGGACCACCTCTCATCATTTTTCTATATTCTTAATACGCTTTCATTATATCAAAAAAGCCGAGAATTTTTCTCGGCTTTCTCTATTAAATCACACCCTCTGTAACCTTTTCAACAAGATTAATCGCATGGTCTGCGATACGTGTGTAATGTGAGAGGTAATCAACATAGTTGATACCTGCTTGCGCAGTACATTCACCATTGTTAAGACGTTTGGTATGTATTTTACGCAATTGTTTTTCAAGTTTTTCCAACTCTTCATGACGAAGGATGACTTGACCTGCAAGTACCTTGTCATCATCTACAACCACACGAATACTATCAAGGGCGATGCGGTGAGTACGGTTGTAAACATCCGCAAGCTCAGCCTTGGCAGTATCAGAGAATTCAATTCCCTTACTATGAATGTGTTGTGAAAGGTTAGCACTTGCAAGGGCAAGGTCACCCATACGCTCCAAGTCACGAACAGAATCAAGCACACTTGCCAAAACTTCATTCTCGGAAACGCTAAGAGATTCGTTAGAGATGTCAATCAAGTAAGTTGTCAACTCTTCGTCAATACTATTAACTGCTGTTTCATACTTCTCAACCTTATCATAGTATTTCTCATCTCCCTTAGCAAAGAAAGCGTATGAAGCTTCCAAAGACTGGATGGCGTATGACGCCAAGTGCACCAATTCTTTCTTGGCATTACCAAGGGCGATAGCTGGTGCCTGTGTGATAAGCAAACGGTCCAAGTAAAGTGCTTCGTACTTGTTAATTTCGTCCTCACCAGGAATAATCTTAGTTACAAGGTAAGCTAGAACTCCGATGAATGGGAATTGAACGATAGTATTTGCAATGTTAAAAGTACCGTGAGCAAAGGCGATGGTCATCTCAGGTGTCAATCCAAGCACAGACTTAAACCATTGAATCAAGGCTGTGAATGGTACCAAAAGAATCAAACACAAGACCGTCCCAATAACATTGAACAGGACGTGAGCCCCTGCCACACGTTTAGCCGCAATGTTCGAACCAAGAGCTGCTAGTACCGCTGTGATTGTTGTTCCGATATTATCCCCAAAGAGGATTGGAAGGGCACCTTGCAGATCAAGCAAACCACCTGAGTAGAGACTCTGAAGAATACCGATGGTCGCTGCTGACGACTGAATCAACATGGTCAAGCCAGCACCGATGATAACCCCCATGACTGGGCGATCACCCAAGGTTGCCAAGTAGTCCTTAAAGGCTGTAACTGACTTCAAAGGTTCTACCGCATCTCCCATAAGGTTAAGGGCAAAGAAAATCCCCCCAACACCAAACAAGATACGTCCTAGATTATTGAGCTTCTTATTGCTTGTAAAGAAGAGAAGCGCAGCCCCCAGGAAAATCACTGGAAGGGCATAGTCACCAAGCTTGAAACCAATCATGAAGGAAGTTACGGTTGTACCGATGTTTGCCCCCATGACAATACCAATAGCCTGACGAAGACTCAAAAGCCCTGCCGAAACCAGACCGACGACAATAACGGTAACCCCTGAACTCGATTGAATCAAGGCCGTCATGACAATACCAATCAAAACCCCTAAAAACGGGTTGCTGGTATACTTATCGATGTAAAAGCGCAACTTATCTCCGGCTGCTTGTTGAAGACCATCTCCCATATACTTGATACTAAAGAGGAAAAGCCCCAAACCACCGAGGAAAGAAAACGCAATATCTTGCCAATTTACTGACACATTTTTGTCCTCATTATTTAAAAATTTTCGGTTAAACCGACCTTTCTATTGTATCGATTTATTAGGGAATAGACAAGGCTTTTTCCA
This sequence comes from Streptococcus salivarius, assembly GCF_000785515.1. Lineage (NCBI taxonomy): Bacteria > Bacillati > Bacillota > Bacilli > Lactobacillales > Streptococcaceae > Streptococcus > Streptococcus salivarius. The sequence goes on along the minus strand of NZ_CP009913.1, from coordinate 540,097 downwards.
CAAAATAATAGAAAGATCAGAAGAAATTCTGACCTTTCTAGATATCTTATTTAATCCACTTGAACATAACGGCGAACACCACTATAGCTGATGTAAGAAATCCAACTATGACCGTCTTGAGTAACCTTCATATCAAAGTTAATCTTATCGCCTGCTTCTAAGTAAAATTCAACTGGAGCTGTATCACTAGGAGTATTTTTGACAGCTGTACGTTTGGTAAGCGTGTAGCTGCCAGATTCTGCAATACCACCATCAATTGGAAGTTGATTGTCAGTAACAGTCACGTCTTTAGGTAGTGTCACATTATCTGATTCTTTAAAGTAGACCTTTGTTCCATCAGTACTGGTTACTTGAATGGTATCTTGTTCATAGCTAGGACCAGAAATAGCTGCCTTTTTAGAGACAAAGCTAATATCTCCAACAATACCAGAAGTGTCCCCTCTATCTCTTGAGAGGGTGGCATCATACTTACCTGAGCCCTCTTGATAATTATCTTTCGGGTGCACATAATTGTGAACTGTCGCTTGACCTTGGGCAGTGATATCTCCTACTAGGCTAGTGTTGTTAAAGACCAGACGACTGCCATCACTGGACTTCCAAGTACCAGCAATACTATCAAACTGACCACGCGCTACAGCACTCACATCCATATCCACGGTGGTTACTTGCATATCCGTTTTAGCTTGAGCTTGATTGCTAGATTGACTACTTGAAGCTTGACTATCACTTGAGCTCTTTGGCGCTTGAGATTGACTGGCTGAAGATTGGCTCTCGTTTGATGATTTAGGTGCTTGGGACTGGCTACTTGAGGGAACTGATGAACTCTTTGAAGATGATGACTGAGCCTGACTACTACTCGAACTTGGGGCAGAAGCCTTTTGACTACTTTGCGTGCTTGAAGACTCCGTCTTTGCACCCGAAGATTCCTTGGCCTTAGCACTAGACTTGCTAGTCTTACCGCTATCTTTACTGGATGTTTTAGCCTTACTTGATGAGGTCACCTGGCTGCTCTTAGGCGTCTTATCTGCTGAACTCGATTCCTTATGGCTGGAACAGGCCGTCAGCAAAGCCATTGAGGAAAGGGTAACCATGGAAAGCACGATTACTTGAGAAAATTTGTTTTTCATAATTATTTCCTCATTTCTAGTCTATCGTAAAAGTAAAGACAGGACCTATGTCACAAGGGAACATTGGGTTCTCTCTACTTTTAAGGGAATAATCTTTTCTACACTTTTATTATATCATTTTCTAATGTAAACGCTAATATATTAGGATTGTAAATTCTAAAAAAGAGATGAAAATCTCTTGAATCCTTGTGATATAATGGAGACAAAAATTGAAAGTTATATCATGACAATCTATCTTCTAGCACAAGTATTCTCAGCCATCGGAGCTCTCTGTGTCGCTATTTCCTCTTTTGCAAAATCAAAACATAAAATGCTGGTCTGGCAAATTACCGACTACATTTTTACTGCTATTGCCAACCTCTTATTGGGTGGCTATACCGGTGCTTTAACCATTAGTATTTCCATCATACGTAATAGCTTGATGGTCAAAAAGAAGATGACCAAGACTATCTTGACCATCCTCATCATTATTCAAATCATTGTAGGAACCTATCTCAATCAGCTTGGACTTATTGGCTATCTGCCAATCATCTCTTCAGTCTCTTATAGTTTAGCGATTGCTGCCACACCAAACCTTCAGTGGCTTCGCTGGGTCATTATTGAAAATATGTTACTCTGGCTGATTTACGATTTGACCATTCAGGCCTACCCCGCTGCCATAACTGATATTACCATCACACTAACCACTCTCATTGCCATTATCCAAAATCGAAAAACCTTTAGCAGATAGAAGCTAAAGGTCTTTTTCTTATAAAGCCCAAGTACGAATAGCGTGAGCTACGCCTGCCTCGTCATTTGTCAAGGTCACATACTTACACAACTCTTTAATGTCGTCACTAGCATTACCCATGGCAACACTTTGACCGACGAATTGAAGCATTTCAAGGTCATTAGCAGCATCACCCAGAGCCATGATTTGATCTGGAGCAATTCCAAGTTTTTCCGCTAAATGCTTAAGTCCGCTGGCCTTAGTTGCCCCCTGTGGCATGATTTCAAAGATATATTCTTGGCTACGAACTGTGCTATAGCTCTGATCAAGTCTGTCTTGCACAGCATTTTGGAAGGCATCCAAAGGTTCAGAATCAGCCATATACATGGCTTGGAAAATCACTTGCCCTTCCGCAAAGATTTCTTCCAAACTCCTAGCTTTTGCTTCTGTGAAAACAGTCCCAGCATCATATGCTACTAGCTCAGGCACCTCATCGCCCACAACATAGTAAGTTTTTTCACCAGTAAAGGTTAGAGCCACCTCTGGGAAGTCTTCGCAAGCCTGCAAGAGTTCTTCCATCTCGGAGCGAGATAAACTTTCATATTGAAGCAACTTCCAATTTTTTGTCTCATAAGTTGAACAGCCATTATTCATGATAATGTACTCTTCTTCACTCAGTCCTAATTTCTCAAAATGGGGAAGAATGCCTGAACGTGGGCGTCCTGTACAAAGGACAATTTTGATACCTGCCGCAGCTGCTTCTTGAATAGCCTTAATATTCTCTGCAGGAATCTCTTTTTGGCTATCTAAGAGTGTTCCGTCCATATCTATTGCAATGAGTTTCACTTTGTTCTGATTCATTTTACTCTCCTTCGACCCTAATAAGTGTCATAAATGGTTAACTGATATTGTTCAATGATGCTGTTTAATTTGTCTCCGTAGGTTGTGTCCGTAGCGTAGACCCCTGTTAGGGCAGCTGTCGCATCCTTATAATTCCTAGTATTGGAACGGTGCACCCCTACATAGTAGCTTCCCTCAAGGAAATCCACATAGTCCTGTAAAGAATTTTCCACAGAACCATAAGAACGAAAAGCCGCATCAATATAGTAAGGATTGCCCTTACCATCATCCTCCCAGGTCGGTAGGGTCACACTTTGACCATTGTAGTCCCCCTTAATCCCAAAGAAGTTATAGGACGGCTTCTGACTCAAAGTAGATTGTCCAGAGTCGGATTCCAAGATGGCCTGAGCAATCATGACAGATGCATAAAGGTCGTTTCTAGCTGCCAAATAGCGCGACGTCTCGCCAATCTCGGCAATAAAAGCAACCGTCCTCTCATCTGTAGATGTCATGTTCTTTTCCATAGTCAACTTTGGAAAATTTAAACTAGCTAGGAGTCCCAATAAGGCAAATAGGCCAATAAAAATCAGACTCCACTTTTGGAAAAATTTAGGAAAGAGCAAGAAAGACTTCTGTTTCTTTTTAGTTTTCTTAGGTCTAGCTTTAGACTTGCTTTTCTTTTTTCCTTTTGCCAATTGGTCACCCCCTCAATCATACTAACTCCTCTAAGTATATCAAAATTCACTAAAAAAGACCCAAACCAACCGGTTTAAGCCTTCATTATATTAAATGGCGTCTCCACCACGTTCACCAGTACGAATGCGGATAACATCATCAATAGGAACAATAAAAATCTTCCCATCACCAACTTCCCCTGTCGCCACGGCGCTCCGAATGGCATCAACAACTTCGTCAACCGCCATATCCTTAACTACAATTTCAACCTTAACCTTAGCTAATAAGGTAGGAACAATGCGCTGTCCACGAACAAACTCTGCAAAGCCACGTTGATTACCATAACCCAGAACTTGACTTACAGTCATCCCCTTGGCCAAACCACTACCAGTCAAGGCATTTTTCAAATCTTCCAATTTATCCGAACGAATAATCGCTTCTACTTTCTTCATCTGTATTCTCCTACGAATCTAAGCCCATAAAGGTTGGATAGGCTGTCTCTTTGTGCTCACAGTCATCAAGACCAATAGCTTCATCACGGTCACTAACACGTAAAGGCATATAATGAGCAATTACTTTAATAATACCATAGGTCACAAGAGCAGACCAAATAGCTGTAAAGATAATAGCTAAAATAGTCACTATAAACAGATGCGCCTTTCCATAGATCAAACCAATATTAGCCTTATCTAGGGCTAAATCTGGTGTCGTAAAAATCGCAGTAGCCAAACCACCAAAGATCCCTCCAACGCCGTGGCAACCAAAAGCATCCAAAGCATCATCATAGGCAAAACGTTTCTTCAAGACAGAAATAGCATAAAAACAAATCGGACTAACCATAAGACCAATTAGAATCGCACTCCAAATTGAAACAAAACCAGCCCCAGGTGTGATTGCAACCAGACCTGCCACCAAACCGGTTGAACCACCAACCAAGGATGGATGTCCTGTGACATGTTTTTCAATTGCCAACCATGAAAACATGGCTGCAGCTGCTGAAACATGGGTGGTCACTAGCGCGTGAACTGCCAAGCCATTAGCAGCCAAGGCTGATCCTGCATTAAAGCCAAACCAACCAAACCATAAGAGACCCGCTCCCAATAGAACAAAAGGAACATTATGAGGACGGTGTTCTAAAATGGCAAAATCACGACGTTTACCAACAACGATTGCCAGAACCAAGGCCGATACACCAGAGGTAATATGAACCACATCACCACCTGCGAAGTCAATCGTCCCCCATTTAGCAAGGAGCCCTTCGTCCCAAACCATATGTGCAAATGGATAGTAGACAAGAAGTAACCAAAAGACAACAAAAATGGCTAAAGGCGTAAAGCGCATCCTTCCTACTACTGAACCCGTCAAAATCGCCACACAGATAATCGAAAACATCATCTGAAAAGCAGCAAACAGCATATCAGGAATGGTTAGACCACGACTTGAGGCAGTTTCAGAAACGCCATTAAAAAAAAAGTGACTGAAATTACCGAAGATATTCCCATGACCGCCAAAAGAAAGCGAATAGCCAGCAACAATCCACAAGAGAGAAGCTATGGCTAAGGGAAGAACAGACATCATCATGGTATTGATAACATTCTTACGACGTCCGAGCCCACCATAGAAGAAGGCCAAGGCCGGTGTCATCAAACAAACCATGGCTGAACAAATCAATATAAAGGCACTGCTACCTGTATCCATGAAACCACTCCAATTCACAAATTATTCTATGTCAGATAATATAACACAAAAATATGAGATAAACAAGCATATTTACGGAATTTTTTGATAATTCTTTCTTTTCTGACATCTTATGTCGCCACAAAAAAAGAGCCCCTTAAACCCCATGAAAAAGGTTATAAAGCTCTTGTCTGTTTATTTTTCGCTCTTTAGCAACGGTTTTTATAGCCTGATTAGGTTTCATGCCAGAAGCAATTAAAACTTCAACAGCCTCCACTGGCATAACATCTGATGTTAGATTTTCTTCCCTATCATTTTCAGAAGCTCCAGCCACAATCAGTAAACATTCTCCCTTGAGAGGATTACTAGCAATATAATCTAAAATTTCTGAAATTGACCCTCGCTGGTACTCTTCATAAAGCTTGGTTAATTCTCGAACTAGCGTTACTTGACGATTGCCATAGACCTCATGCATATTTTCAAGGGTATCCGCCACACGGTATGGTGACTCGTAAAAGATCTGTGTCTCAGGATAAGATACTTTTTCCTTGAAGAAATCAATCTGCTGTCCCTTTTTACGAGGCAGGAAGCCATAAAAAATATGAGGTTGCGGTGCTAAACCACTGGCAATCAAGGCTGTAATACCAGCTGATGCTCCCGGTAAGGCTACCACAGGAATATCCTCAGCAATGGCGGCTTTGACCAAATCATGCCCAGGATCTGAAATGGAAGGCATACCCGCATCAGAAACCTGAGCCAAAGAAAGACCTGACTTCAAACGCTCCAGTAAATCTGGAATTTTCTCATAGGCATTGTGCTCATGAAAAGAATACTGCTTGGTTTCAATCTCAAAATGCTTGAGCAAGAGACCCGTATTGCGCGTGTCCTCTGCACAAATAAGATCCACCTCTTTCAGGATTTGCACACTACGAAAAGTCATATCCTGCAAATTCCCAATAGGAGTGGGAACCAGATAGAGGGTACCGTAGCTAGATTGCCCCTTAAAACTCTTTTGAACCTGCATATTTAGTCTCCGTACAACAATTCTGCACAGAAGCCACAAGCTTCATTATTATCACGACGTTGGCCATAAAAATCTGGACAAATATGGAATCCATCATCGTAAATAGCCTCGAGGTTCACCTTACCATGAGACATTTTAGTTCCTGTCTCCTCTTGAACCACTTGACTCAAGTGCTCACGTAACTTGTCGTTTTCCAACTTGAGGGCGGTATTTTCATCCAGAATCCCTGAGAAGTTCGCCTTAATTGCTTCCACTTCTGCCAACATAGACATCAAATTTTGTGATAATTCCTCGAATTTATCATACAATTCACGCTTTTCCATTTAGCTGAACTTCCTCCACTCCATAAGTTAGGGGCGCACGCCCTTTTTCAAATACAACCTTAATGGTCCCTGCAATCACATCAATGGCAACGACCTGACCCGTGCCATCCTTGGTTTCAATTTCATCACCCAAATCAGGATAGCTAGCCTTGCTATCTCGGTAAAAGTCATCTTCATAACTGAGACAACACATAAGTCGACCACAGACCCCATTCATCTTACCAGAATTCAAGGACAAACTCTGATTTTTAGCCATCTTAATCGATACTGGTGGGAATTCACCCAAAAAACTAGAACAACAAAGCGCCCGTCCACAAGGTCCTAAGCCACCATAGATTTTTGATTCCTCACGACTTGAAATTTGACGCAACTCAATGCGTGTCTTAAAGTAAGAAGCCAGGTCTTTGAGTAACTGACGAAAATCTACCCGTTTTTCAGCTACAAAACTGATTAACACATAAGAGTTATTTAGCGGAAAGACAATATCAACCACCTTCATATCTAGCTGATTTTGAGCAATTAAATCAGCCACTACTCCCATACTCTTTTCAGCCTTCAAAAGATTTTCATCATATCTAGCGAAATCTTTCTCCCCTGCCAATCCTTCAACCCGATTCAAATCCGCAGGCAAACTAACCTCCGGAAAATCTGTGTTTTCCATGACAACCTGGGCTAGGCGCTTATCTTTTTTCTCCAAAACGACTACAAAGTCATCTTTGGCGTAATTTTTATCAGGAACAACGTATTCTACTGCTCCAGTTTCTTCAAATTTTATTCCAATGACTTCTGTCATGATAATACCATATACTCCATCGCATTTTGAAAGCTGACATTAGCTAGCCACATTTTTCGTGCCTCATAAACTAAGTCTAGCCATCGTCTTGCTTGTGGATTTTGTATATCCTTCCCCAATTGATAAGTTAAAAAAGCCCAGACCATCTCTTGTTCCGACTTTTCACTACACTGGACAGCCAGTTTTGCAACGTCCAAATAAAGCAGGTCCTGATTAGATAGCAGGGACTGTGTGAAACGCTCTACTGTATTAATCAGATCAAGAATCTTATTATCTTTAGCTAAGTCTAAAGCCTGAACATCATCTTTAGCAAAGTCCGCCAACACTTTGGCTTGTGTCAGCAACAACCCTTCCTTCTGCAGCAATTCTTCCAGATAAGCCCGATTCTTTGGAAAATAAAAGAGTTGAGCTCGGCTTTTAATCGTCGGTAAAATACGACTATCATCAGCTGTCAAAAGAAAAATATAAATCTGACTTTGAGGTTCTTCAATAAACTTTAATAGACTATTAGCAGCATTGACGTGCATCTTATCTGCATCCCGAATGATAAAAACCTGAGCCTGCCCCTCAAAACTCGATTGACTAAACTCTCTAGTCAACTGACGAATCGTGTCCGTCTTAATAATCTGTCCTTGTGGCTCTACTAATTTAACATCAGAAAAGTCCCCCTGTGCAATCAAGCGACAGGGACGACAGTGGCCACAAGGTAGACCATCCTCAGGAGTCACACAAAAACGACTCTGTGCTAGCCAAATAGCCATATCGAGACTTCCAAAATCACCCGAAAACAAATAAGCATGACTCAAACGATTTTCCCTGATAATTTGTGAAAACTCTTCAAATAGTTTGCTTTGACTTTCAGCTAACTTCATCTTGCTCCTTATAAATAGCCTTTAATTACATTCCAAGCTTGCTCTACAACATCCTCAAAAGCCTGTGAGGCATCGATTAACTTGATACGTTCTGGTTCAGCCTGTGCCAAATCCAAATAACCTTGACGTACACGCTGATGCAAGTCAAGCTTCTCTAAATCCAAGCGGTTGACTTCACGTTCACCGCTAGCTGCAATGCGGGCCAAACCAGTCTCAGAATCCACATCAAACAATAGGGTCACATCAGGTTTATACCCATCAGTCGCATAGGCATTTAACCAGGCAATCTCATCCTGATCCAAGCCACGACCAGTCCCTTGATAGGCAACTGATGAATCAATAAAACGATCCATGATGACCATATTGCCTTTTTCAAGCTCTGGCAAAACCTTCTCAACCAGATGTTGACGGCGAGCCGCAATATAGAGCAAGAGCTCTGTCTTAGCATCCATAGCCGTATTATCTACATCCAGAATAACCTCACGGATTTGCTCTGCAATAGCCACTCCGCCTGGTTCACGTGTCGTCACAACTTGAGCTGGATAAACCTCTCTTAAACGAGGCAAAAGCGCCTCCAAAACTGTAGTCTTTCCAGCACCGTCCGGCCCTTCGATTGAGATTAATAACCCTTTTGACATGATACTTCCTTTATTTTTTTTCATCTTCTATTTTATCAAATTTTAGCTTAAAAGAACAATCAAGGACAAAAGAAAACAGAGGTTTCTAACCCCCCCTTTTTCTATCTTAATACTTCTGACCATGCCGATTGCAGGTTTCGAACCTGTGACCTACGCGTTACGAGTGCGTTGCTCTACCAACTGAGCTAAATCGGCTGACACAGTCATTCTAACACTATACCCTAAAAAGTCAAGTTCTGTATAACATTTACAAAAAAAGAACTTGGACTAGCCAAGCTCTTTCTTTTCTTACAATGATTTGTAAAGTTGACTTGCATTCTCAACAGTGAAACCATATTCTTTAAAGATACGGTCACCAGGTGCTGAGGCACCCCAAGTATCAATAGTAAGTGTTTTACCTGCAAGACCAACGTATTTGCCCCAACCAAAGCTAGTTCCAGCTTCGATAGCCAAACGTTTTGTCACAGCTGCTGGAAGAACTTCTTCTTTATATGCAGCATCTTGTTCATCAAAGAGATTTTGTGATGGCATTGAAACAACACGGACATGCACGCCTTCAGCTTCAAGAGCCGCTTGAGTATCAAGAGCCAATTTCACTTCAGAACCAGTCGCAATGATGATACCGTCAAGATCACCTTTAGCTTCTGAGATGATGTAAGCCCCTTTATTGACACCAGCTTCAGCATTTTCAGCTGTACCGTCAAGGACTGGCAAGTTTTGACGTGTCAAAACTAGCATTGTTGGACGTTCAGTCTCAGCCAAGGCACGTTTCCATGCAGCATTAGTTTCATTACCATCTGCAGGACGGATAACGTTAAGGTTAGGCATTGAACGCACACTTGCCAATTGTTCGATTGGTTCGTGAGTAGGTCCATCTTCACCAACTGCCACTGAGTCGTGTGTCATAACATAAGTTACTGGCAAGTTTTGAAGAGCTGCCATACGTACTGCTGGAAGCAAGTAGTTTGAGAAGACGAAGAAAGTACCACCATAAACACGAGTACCACCATGAAGAGCAATACCATTCATCGCTGCAGCCATAGCAAACTCACGTACACCAAACCAAATATTACGTCCAGCATAGTTGTCTGCTTGGAAATCAGACTCAGCCTTAACCATAGTATTGTTAGAAGCTGAAAGGTCTGCTGAACCTCCCCAGAATGAAGGAACTTGTTCAGAAATCTGTTGGATAGCTTGTTGGCTTGACACACGGCTAGCTACTGCTGAACCCAATTCATGAGCATTCAAGTCAACGTGTACAGTTTCATTTGCAAAAGCAGTCTTGTATTCAGCAGCCAATTCTGGGTAAGCAGCTTCATATTCTGCAAATTTAGTTTGCCAAGCATTTTCAGCAGCTTCACCACGGAATTTAATACCAACTTCAAAACGACGAGCGACTTCGTCTGGTACTGTAAAGGCTGGGGCATCATATCCGTAAACACCTTTAGCACGGTCGATACCCTCTTGACCAATTGGAGCACCGTGGACAGCTGATGTTCCTTGGCCTTCAGCTCCATAACCAATGATTGTCTTAACTTCAATGATAGATGGTTTATCTGTCTCTGCCTTAGCCTCTTCGATAGCCTTAGCAATAGCTTCCAAATCATTACCATCTTTAACAAGGATGTGTTGCCAACCATAAGCTTCAAACTTAGCCTTAACATCCTCAGTGAAAGCCATTGATGTTGGTCCATCAAGTGAGATATCATTTGAATCGTAAAGAAGAACCAACTTACCAAGTTTAAGATGACCAGCAAGACTAGCAGCTTCTTGAGAAACACCTTCCATCAAACAACCATCTCCATGGAGGGCATAAGTATAATGATCAACAATATCAAAACCAGGCTTGTTAAATTTAGCAGCCAAATGTGCTTCAGCCATTGCCATACCTACTGCGTTAGCAATTCCTTGACCAAGAGGACCTGATGTTGCTTCAACACCATCAGTATGATTAACTTCAGGGTGACCTGGAGTCTTAGAACCCCATTGACGGAAGTTCTTCAAATCATCCATTGATACATCATAGCCTGAAAGGTGCAAGAGGCTATAAAGCAAAGCAGAACCATGACCTGCAGAAAGAACAAAACGGTCACGGTTTGTCCAGTTACGGCTAGTCTTTGGATTAACATTCATCACATGGTTCCAAAGTACATATGCCATTGGCGCTGCACCCATAGGAAGACCTGGGTGTCCAGAATTCGCGGCTTGAATGGCCTCGATCGAAAGCGAACGAATAGTGCTGACCGCCATTTGGTCAATTGCATCAAAAGTCATGATTTCTAATTCTCCTCTTCTTGGAAAAATGCGGAGCAAACAGACTATCAGTGCCTGCGCTCTAGTTATACTACTCTCATTATAGCATATTATCTGCCTCTTGGGACAATCCAATTGTACTTGCCTAGGCTCAAAGTTTTAAAAAATCCAAACAAAAAGATAGGGCTTACAAAATAGGAGTTTTTGTTCTACATTTAAGCACCTTTGCTCCCCAAAACAGGATAAGAGAAACCTGGCTTTTTTTAGAAAAACACTTAAGACAAACAAGAAAAAAGCCGAGGGAAACCTCGACTTTATCTAAAATTATTTAACGAAGTCAAGCAATGCCAAGAAGCTTTCAGCTTCAAGTGATGCACCACCTACAAGAGCTCCGTCAACGTCTGGACAAGCCATGTATTCAGCAACGTTTTCAGGTTTAACTGATCCACCGTATTGAACACGTACTTTGTCGGCAACTTCTTGACCAAAATCAGCAGCTACAACGTCACGAACAACTTTACACATTTTTTGTGCGTCGTCTTGTGAAGCTGATTTACCAGTACCGATAGCCCAGATTGGTTCGTAGGCGATTACTGTTGAAGCGACTTGTTCTGCAGTCAATCCAGCAAGAGCAGCTGAAACTTGAGCACCTACGAATTCTGCTGCTTTACCAGCTTCGTAAGTTTCAAGTGATTCACCACAACAGATGATTGGAAGCATACCGTTAGCAAAGATTGCTTTTGCTTTTTTGTTGATGTCTTCATCAGTTTCGTGGAAGTAGTCACGACGTTCTGAGTGACCGATAACAACGTAGTCAGTACCGATTTCTTTCAAAACTTGTGGGCTAGTTTCACCAGTGAAGGCACCAGCATTTTCAAAGTAAGTGTTTTGTGCAGCAACTTTAAGGTCTGAACCTTTAGCGGCAGCAAGTACAGCTGTCAAGTCAACTGCGGGAGCTGCGATACCAGCTTCAACAAGATCTGATGAAGGAAGTTTTGATGCTACAGCTTCAACGAATGCTTTTGCTTCTTCTGGATTTTTGTTCATTTTCCAGTTACCAGCGATAAATGGTTTACGTGACATTTCACATACCTCTTCTTTTATTTATTTACTCGTTTATTTTATCACAAATCCCCTACTATTACTAGGATTTTAGGAAAATTCCGAAAACTCAGCCTGCTTTATGTCTATTTATCACTGTCAAAACTCAGCTTAAGCACCTTAAACAGTTAAAAAGTATAGAATACAAACATTTTCAAACGCCAAAAAGAGCCGAGTAAACTCGACTCTCTCAATTATTGTCTGACGAATAATTGTATTGGGAACTTAATATTAATTAAGCTTCGATTTCAGATACGATACCTGAACCAACAGTACGTCCACCTTCACGGATAGAGAATGTTGTACCTTGTTCAACGGCGATTGGGTGGATCAACTCAACGTCGATAGTCACGTTATCACCAGGCATAACCATTTCAGTACCTGCAGGAAGTTCGATTGAACCTGTTACGTCAGTTGTACGGAAGTAGAACTGTGGACGGTAGTTGTTGAAGAATGGAGTGTGACGTCCACCTTCTTCTTTAGAAAGGATGTAAACTTCACCTTTGAATTTAGTGTGTGGGTTGATTGAACCAGGTGCAGCCAATACTTGACCACGTTCGATTTCATCACGTTGGATACCACGAAGAAGAACACCGACGTTATCTCCGGCAATACCTTCGTCAAGTTGTTTACGGAACATTTCAACACCAGTAACAACTGCTTTTTGGATGTCTTCTTTAAGACCAACGATTTCAACTTCGTCATTGACACGAACAACACCACGGTCGATACGTCCTGAAGCAACAGTACCACGACCAGTGATTGAGAATACGTCTTCGACTGGAAGCAACAATGGTTTGTCAGTGTCACGTTCTGGTTCTGGGATGTATTCGTCAACAGTGTTCATCAAGTCCATGATGATGTCTTCGTATTTAGAATCACCTTCAAGAGCTTTAAGAGCTGAACCTTGGATAACTGGAATGTCATCACCTGGGAAATCGTATTCTGAAAGAAGGTCACGGATTTCCATTTCAACCAATTCAAGCAATTCTTCATCGTCAACCAAGTCAACTTTGTTCATGAAGACGATAAGGTGTTTAACACCAACCTGACGTGAAAGAAGGATGTGCTCACGAGTTTGTGGCATTGGTCCGTCAGTAGATGCTACTACAAGGATCGCACCGTCCATTTGAGCGGCACCAGTGATCATGTTTTTAACGTAGTCCGCGTGTCCTGGCGCATCGATGTGAGCGTAGTGACGTTTTTCAGTTTCGTACTCAACGTGTGCAGTGTTGATTGTGATACCGCGTTCACGTTCTTCTGGAGCAGCGTCGATTGAAGCGTAGTCTTTTGGTGTGTTAACTGCGCTAGGAAGACGACGAGCCAATACAGTTGTGATAGCAGCTGTCAAAGTAGTTTTACCGTGGTCAACGTGTCCGATTGTACCAATGTTAACGTGTGGTTTACTACGATCGTATTTTTCTTTTGCCATTTAGGAAAAGCCTCCAATAAAATATATTTTATAGATAGACAGTAGGCAATACAGTCTAACTTTACTCTACTATTCTATCAAAATGTCATAGAATTGCAAGTATTTTATATAGTTTTCAATTTTTCTTTAGAGTAATCACAAATATTTCTTTCCGTATTTCTATTTCTACTACTTCTATAAGCTTTTAGTAATCTCCTTGCTAATGCAAAAACGCTACCAAGTAAAAAAAGAAGCCGTATTAACGACTTCTTCTTAAAGGTACAATTTTTTCATCTTGACTTTCTAATTCTTGAGTATGAGACAATTCTTCCTCAATAGCTTGAACAATATTATCACGCTTTTCATTAGCAGCGATGTTCAAGACAAAGGCTATCCCAACTGAAGTTACCAAAAGCGAGTTACCACCTTGCGAAAGGAAAGGGAAGGTAACCCCTGTTGATGGAATCAGTCCTGAGATTCCTCCGATATTAACAAAGACCTGCATAAGCATGAGAGCCCCTACACCAAGCGCCATCATAGAGTTAAATGGATTTCTAGCCTTAACTCCCACAATCATAATACGAAGAATGAGGAAAAAGAGAAGGGCCAGAATCAAGCCAGCTCCGATAAGACCTAACTCTTCAATGACAATCGAAAACACAAAGTCTGTTGTAGCTTCTGGGAGATAGCCAGTTTTCTCAATCGAATTTCCAAGCCCGAGACCAAACCATCCTCCATTACTCATAGCATAGTATGAATGAGATAGCTGAAGACCAGATCCTGTCAAATCCTTGAACGGATTAAAATATGCTGCGAAACGCTTGGCAACATATCCAAAGATAGGTACCTTAGCCATGGTTTGAACCCCAACCAAGGCAATTAAACCAAGGAAGGCTGACGAAATCCCTACAATACTGGCAAACAAGGCCGTAAACCAACGGTAGCCAACACCAGAAATTGAAAACATAACTACCGTAGTCAATACAATAATGGCCGCATTACCCAAGTCAGGCTGGATAGCAACCAAACCAATCATAACGAGCAAATAAACACGCCAGTCATTCAGTTCCTTACCATTCCTTGGAATCCATCTATTCTTCGTCAAAGCTTGGTAGTCATAACGTTCTATGGCAGACTGTTTTTTTGAAAAGGTGTGTGCCAAGAACCAGACAACAATGATCTTAAGGTACTCTGCTGGTTGGAAAGACAAGGGTCCAAGCACAATCCAACCATTGGCACCATTGATTTCCCTGGTGAAAAATTTGGCAATGACCAAAAGTAAAATCTCAAAGGCAATAACAACACCCAAAAGCTTATCTTTCCTGAGAAAGTTCAATTTCAGTCGGTAGATGAAAAAAATAGAGAACAAGGATACCAACCAAAAGGCTCCTTGGTTCACAACAGACGCGAAGGGATTGGCACCCAAGGCTACTAAACGAGCACTGGTTGTTGAATACACTACTATCAAACCAACCACGGATAAGATTAAATAAGGTATCAAGATGGTGTAATCTAAAAGATGCTTCTTTTCAATTTTCATATCTTTAAAAAACTCATACTTTCTATTACGTTACTCTACATTCTTTCTAAAAATATAAAGCTAACAGCTTATATTATAACACTTTGATACCTTAAACTAAAGTAAAAGCTAAATTAACCGTTTTCAAGACTGGAAATCTAATTTTTTAACTTACCTTCAGATAGGTTTTACAATGAGCTTTCTTTGATAACCTTGTTACTTCTTATGTTTTCTTTTAAGACAAACAAAAAACAAGACCTAAGTCTCGTTTTTTGTTTATCTTATTTTGTACCGACACTGATACGATTAAGTGCTCGACGGAGAGCAACCTGAGCACGTTGAACTTCATCAATACGGTCAGATTTGGTTGCTTCTTCCAAGTCACGTTCGGCACGTTGCTTGGCACGTTCGGCACGAGAAACGTCAATGTCGCGTTCACGTTCTGCTGAATCGGCAACGATAGTAATAAAATCATCTTTAACTTCGATGATACCACCGTTTACGGCAATCCAATCGACGTGACTCTCGTCATCCACACGACGAACCTTGAGTTCATCCACTTCAAGTGGCGCAATCAAGTTAATATGGCCTGGCAAGATACCAATTTGACCATCTTTAGTAACCGCGTGGATAAAGCTGGCATGGTGGTCGTATTTGAGACCATCCGGAGTTACCACTTGTACGGTCATTTGTGCCATATATTCACCTCATTAGTAGCCCATAGCTTTAGCTTTAGCTACTACATCCTCAATTGGACCTACGCTACGGAAGGCATCTTCTGGAAGATTGTCATATTTACCTTCAAGGATTTCCTTAAAGCTACGAACGGTTTCAGCAACTGGAACATAAGAACCTGGTTGACCTGTAAACTGTTCAGCAACGTTGAAGTTTTGTGACAAGAAGAATTGGATACGACGAGCACGTCCAACCAATGTTTTTTCTTCGTCTGACAATTCATCCATACCAAGGATAGCGATAATATCTTGCAATTCACGGTAACGTTGAAGCACACGTTGAACTTCAGTCGCAACAGCGTAGTGTTCTTCACCAACAATTTCAGGTGAAAGGGCACGTGAGCTTGATGCCAATGGGTCAACGGCTGGGTAAATACCCATTTGTGTCAACTTACGTTCAAGGTTGGTTGTTGAGTCCAAGTGAGCAAATGCTGTAGCTGGCGCTGGGTCAGTATAGTCATCGGCTGGAACGTAGATGGCTTGGATAGATGTAACAGAACCTTTTTTAGTTGATGTGATACGTTCTTGCAATTGACCCATTTCAGTAGCAAGTGTAGGTTGGTAACCAACGGCTGATGGCATACGACCAAGAAGGGCAGAAACCTCAGAACCTGCTTGAGTGAAACGGAAGATGTTATCGATGAAGAGAAGAACGTCTTGACCCTCGACATCACGGAAGTATTCCGCAATTGTCAAACCAGTAAGGGCAACACGCATACGTGCTCCAGGTGGTTCGTTCATTTGACCGAAGACCATGGCTGTTTTCTCGATAACGCCAGATTCTTTCATTTCCCAGTAAAGGTCATTACCTTCACGTGTACGTTCACCAACACCTGTAAACACGGAAATACCACCGTGCTCTTGGGCAATGTTGTGAATCAACTCTTGAATAAGAACGGTTTTACCAACACCGGCACCACCGAAGAGTCCGACTTTACCACCCTTAAGGTAAGGGGCTAGCAAGTCGATAACTTTAATCCCTGTTTCAAGGATTTCAGTAGATGTTGACAATTCATCGAAAGTTGGTGCTTTTTTGTGAATTGGTTCACGCTCTGCATCGTCTGCAAAAGGTGCTTCCAAGTCAATGGTATCACCAAGAACGTTAAAGACACGTCCAAGGGTATCTTTACCAACAGGAACGCTGATTGGACGACCAGTGTCCAGAACTTCTAGTCCACGAGTCAATCCATCAGTAGATTCCATGGCAATGGTACGAACCACACCTTCTCCAAGTTCAAGAGCTACTTCGAGCACGATACGTTTAGACTTTTGTTCATCAGTATAAACGACCAATGCATTGTTAATCTCAGGAAGTTTATCACCAGCTGCAAACGCTACGTCTACAACAGGACCAACAACCTGAGCAATTTTGCCTGAGCTCATTGTTTTCTCCTTATGATAGTTTTCTGGATGACAATCATCCTTTTTTCATGTGTGTCTAATTAAGACAAATCTCTAGCTATTCAAGTGCACTTGCACCACCAACGATTTCAGTAATTTCCTGAGTGATGGCAGCTTGACGCGCACGGTTATATTGGATTGTCAAATCGTTAATCACATTCTTAGCATTATCAGTGGCTGTCTGCATTGCAGTCATACCAGCTGCGTGCTCAGCTGTTTTGGCATCTACGATAGCACCGTAGATAAGGCTCTCAGCATATTGTGGCAAGAGTTGATCCAAAATAGTGTCACGATCTGGTTCCAATTCAAACTTGGTCAACACATGACCTTCTGATTCATTGGGATCCAAATCAGCGATAGGAAGCATTTGTTCAACACGAACCTCACTAGACAAACTATTAACATGATGGTTGTAGCACACATAGAGTTCATCAAAAAGTTCATTTTGATACATTCCTACAGCTTTAGAAATGATTTTTCCGACTTGTTCAAAACTAGGTTGATCTTCAAGGCCACGAAGTTCAAAAGCAACATTCATGTTACGAGCCTTGAAGAAATCTGAACCTGTTCCACCAATAGAAATGATAGCATATTCATCTTCAGAATCATGGTCACGTTTAATCATGTCTAACACAGCTTTAAGAATTGTTGAGTTATAACCCCCAACAAGTCCCTTATCTGAAGTAATGACAATGTAACCTGTCTTACGAACTGGGCGTGCATCCAACATTGGATTTGACGAACCATTAATCAATTCTGAATGTAGAAGATCTGTTGTGATCTGTCTAATTTTTGAGGCATAGATTTGGAAATCTTTAGCAGCTTGCTCAGAACGTGTCAATTTTGAAGCAGAAACCATTTGCATGGCTCCTGTGATTTGACTCGTTTTCTTTGTTGAAGCAATTTTTGCTTGGATTTCTCTTAGAGAGCCTGCCATATGCTGTCCTCCCTATTTCTATTTGTATTCTGACTGATCTTTGAAAGCTTGGATAGCTTCATTAAGTACAGATTCCTCAGGAAGATCCTTAGTTGTACGAATAGTTTCAAAGATATCCTCATGGTGACTATCAAAGTAGTCATAGAGTGCTTCTTCAAAATCCAAGATTTGATCAACCGGAACACTATCCAAGAAACCGTGTGTCAAAGCGTAAAGGATAACAACCTGTTTCTCAACTGGAAGTGGTTTATGAAGCGGTTGTTTCAAAACTTCGATTGTACGACGACCACGGTTCAATTTCGCTTGAGTCGCAGCATCCAAATCTGAACCAAATTGCGTAAAGGCTTCAAGTTCACGATATGAAGCCAAGTCAAGACGAAGTGTACCAGCAACCTTCTTCATCGCTTTAATTTGCGCTGATCCACCTACACGTGATACAGAAGAACCCGCATCAATGGCTGGACGAATACCTGAGTTGAACAAGTTTTCTTGCAAGAAGATTTGTCCATCTGTGATTGAGATAACGTTTGTTGCGATGTAAGCTGAGATATCTCCGGCTTGCGTTTGAATGATTGGCAAGGCAGTAATTGAACCACCACCAAGATCATCTGAAACTTTAGCTGAACGTTCCAAAAGACGTGAGTGGAGATAGAAGACATCCCCTGGGTAGGCTTCACGACCTGGTGGACGACGGAGAAGCAATGAAAGTTCACGGTAGGCCACGGCTTGTTTAGACAAATCATCATAAACAATCAATACGTGTTTTCCGTTATACATGAACTCTTCAGCCATTGCAACACCAGCATAAGGCGCAATGTAAAGCAATGGTGATGGTTGTGATGCAGAGGCAGTCACAACGATTGTGTAATCAAGAGCACCGTGTTTACGGAGAGTTTCTACTTGTGTACGAACTGTTGATTCTTTTTGACCAATAGCCACATAGATACAGATCATATCTTGACCTTTTTGGTTCAAGATAGCATCAATGGCTACTGAAGTTTTACCAGTTTGGCGGTCTCCGATGATCAATTCACGTTGACCACGTCCAATTGGAACCAAGGCATCAATGGCCTTAAGACCAGTTTGCAATGGCTCAGAAACTGATTTACGTTGCATAACACCTGGAGCAGGTGTTTCAACTGGACGGAAACCTGTTGTTTCGATGTCACCAAGACCATCAACTGGTTGCCCAAGTGGGTTTACTACACGACCGATAAGGGCTTCACCAACTGGAACTTCCATGATTTTTCCAGTACGTTTAACAATATCGCCTTCACGAATTGCAACGAAATCCCCCAAGATAATGATACCGACATCATTAGTTTCAAGGTTTTGGGCCATACCATAGGCACCATTTTCAAATTCGAGCAACTCACCACTCATAGCATTATCAAGACCACGAGCACGTGCGATACCGTCACCGATATAGGTAACGACACCAGTTTCAGTGACGTCAAAGTTTGGCTGGAAGTTTTCAATTTGCTTTTTAATTAAAGCGCTAATTTCTTGTGCGTTAATTGCCAAAAGTCACACCACTTTCTATTTCAAATTCGTTTTAAAGGTTTGCAATTGACTGCGAATTGACGTGTCAACAACCTTATTTTTTGCTTTGATGACGAATCCTCCGATGAGGTCCTCATCAATTTTTTCTACTAAACGACGTGTCTTAATCTCAAATTTTTGTGAAACAATCGCCAAAAGTCGGGCTTTTTGTTCCTCAGACAAGGGACTTGCTGATGTCACTGTAACATCGTAAGTATTGTCTTCTTGATCAAAGAGCTCAAGGACCAATTTCAACACATCATAGAGAATGTTGGCACGGTCATTGAGTAAGATTACCTCAAGAAAATTGTTCATATACACTGAACAAGACTCTTGAAACAAGCTCAAACTTTCTTTTTTAGCTTCACTTGTCACATTTTCCTGCGACAAGAAGGTTTTTAGATTTGTTTCAGCAAAAACTGTTAGGATTTGCCTTACTTCTTCTTGGATTGTTGACACGGCGTCTTGTTCAAAAGCGACTTCTACCAGACTTCTGGCATACTGCTCAACAAGAGCTTGTGTTTTCTTATCCATTAAGCATCTCCTAATTGATCAAGATAGCTATCAATCAAGTCAGATTGCGCTTTAGCATCAAGGTTTTGTTTCATAACTTTTTCCGCCAAGAGGACAGTCAAGTCTGCAACTTCACCTTTAACGCCAGCAAGTGCTTCCACACGGCTTTGGGCGATGTCTTGATTTGCTTTTTCTTTCAAGCGTTTAGCTTCATCATGTGCTTCTGCAATGATTTTAGATTCTTGAGTTTTACCAGTTTCCTTGGCCCCATCAATAATTTGAGCCGCTTCAGTGCGAGCACCTGCTAACTCATCTTGACGTTTTTGTGCCAAGCTTTCTGCTTCTTGACGAGCATTTTCAGCACTATCAATATCTGTGGCAATTTTCTTTTCACGAGCAGCAAAGATTCCTGTAATTTGATCCCATGCGAATTTACGGATGAGGTAATACAAGAGAAAAACTGAGCCGAGTGTGATAATGATATTACCAAGTGTCGTACTATTAATCAGTAATGACATTTCATTTCTCCCTTTCTTAATTATTCTTCGTTGACTTTATCACCAATATAGTTTGAACTTAGGATAATAAAGACATAGGATTGGATAAAGCCGATAAAGGCTGAAAAGGCAACCCAGACAAGGTTCAAAGCAAAGGATACAGGTGCTGCAAAAGCAGACCATGTCACCAATTTAAGAATCAAGCCAGTAAGTACCTCACCAGAATAAATGTTACCAAACAAACGCAAGGCCAATGAAGCAAGGTTGGTTAATTGTTCCAAAATGTTCATTGGGAGCATAGCTGGGTATGGTGAAAGGTAGCCTTTTAGATAGCCTTTAAACCCTTTTTTACGGATCCCCTCAATATGACTAATGAGGGTAATAATCAAAGAAAGAGTGATAGTAACACCGAAGTTCGATGTTGGAGAAGTCCAAAAATTGTAATGCTCACTTTTTACAGATACAAGCAAACCTAAGTTGTTCGCTGTAAAAACAAAGGTGAAAATTACAAACAAGAGCAAACTATAATTCTTCGTGAATTTCCCAAGATTTTGAGAAATGGTACTGTTCACAAACTCATAGATGAACTCAAGCACATTTTGTTTTCCCTTTGGTTTAATGGTCATCTTACGACTTGACCAAAAAACCACTCCAAAAACGATAATTACTGTCAAGAGAGACATGGCAAGGACAGTCAAGTCAAAATCAATCCCAAATAATGAGACGGTTGGATTACTTGTAGTTTCCACTGCTCATCCCTCCTTCATCTTTTTATTTGTCTATTAGACAATGTAGCTAAGGGCAAACAATACGAAGAAGGTACCTTCGATAAAGGCAACACCAGTAAACATCAATGTTTGAAGTTTGCTAAACATCTCAGGTTGGCGAGCTGCAGCTTTAGCGATATTGGCAACGAGGATACCCTCACCAACAGATACACCCATAACGGCCAAACCGAGGGCTAAGATAGTTAGATTCATAGTAGAATTCTCCTTTTTAATTATTTTTACCCTGCTATTTTAGTCCTATTTTCCACGAAAGTCAATGAATTGACGGTTTTTTAGACGTTTTCACTGACTTTGCCTAACGTTTTCATTTTACTTACACAAGCGTTTACTTTTAATGAAAAACTTTCTGCTTATTTCATAAAAACAAGCCTAACCTTGTGAGATTAGACTTGTTTGGGAGATTTATGAAAAAAGAAAGATACACTGCCTGACTTAAAACCAGAACATGTGAGCGCTACCGAACGACGTTCAGTAATACTTATTAGGATGACTATAGTATAACTTGAGTTCCTTAAAGAAAGCTGAAGGGGATTTTATATTTTCAACGAAAATCAAACGAGGATTGCGCTCTACATTCATACAAAGTATCTAAAGGGAATTTTTTCTACAATCTTCAAAAACTTTATGATAATCGTGACACTAAAAACCTAAAATATCTCAAAATCATTGCCTTATAAAGCCAACTAACTATTCTAGACACCTGAGAAACAAGCAATACTTTTATCCTCCTCAAATTGACATAAATTTATAGAATCTATCATCCGGTACTATGCTTACTGAAATATCTATTTCTTCCAATACGATTAAATAGTAATTTGAAAATAGAAATTAATAAAAAGATGAGTAAGTTAGTTTTTTAATAGTAATAAACTTCTTCCACTATACTTGAAAACTAAGGAGTACCAGAGTTCAATTGTTAATTATAATAAATTCAATTGTGAAAACCATAATCTATTCTCTAAGCCATTCAATCATTTCAATAATTTCTTTATCAAAATCTTCTTTTTGAGCGTTTTTTATTATATCATCAATCGAGCAGGACCTTTTAAACTCACTCTGGAACCAAGCTCTTATCATTGTTAAGGCTTTCTTTCCACCAATAATAGATAACTTTTCTTCTAAAGTATTCCATGATTTATCACGTATTTTTCTTGCTTCAGAATTAGCCTTAACAATGTCCCACTTACTATTTAATTCTTTTAGTTTTGTTGACAATGAATCTGCCACTTCATCTTTGAAGTTTTCATCAATTTTTTTATCCAAATATTGATAAAAAATTATTTCATTTTCCATCCCTGAGATGACAAATAAAACTTTTGGAATAAGAAAGTAATTTTCAATTTCTTTCTTATTCCAGAATTTTAAATTTAAGTCAGCATCTTTTGCTTCAAATATCTTTTTATCTAACCAAGTTTGCGGGAAATAATCTCTATCTAAAATACATTTTACTTGTATACTACCTTTAGTTTCACCCGCAAATAGTTTTGATAACCCAAAAGCTTGTGGTAGATTACTTGCTCCTTTTAATTCCACGAATGGAAGTGTTAGTAGTGAATCGTTATTTTCTGGGTAACATTTTTCATAAATTTTATTTAAGATTTTTAAATCACTTGAATTCTCGACAAAAATGCATTTTTTAGAATTCGCAATCCTTAACAATGTAATGTTTTGCGAACTGCCTAAGTCCTCCAATGTATTTTGTACAGAAATGATGTCTGAAGAGAATTTCATGGTTTGTTTAGATTTATCAATCATTAGTACATTTTCGGGATTAACCTCTGATAAAATTTCTACTGAATGTGAAGCAATAATTACCTGCTTAAATCTATTCTTTACAATTTTTACTAAACTCCTCTGTAGGTCTGGATGCATATAAACATCAGGTTCATCTAGTATCACAGTCTCTGACTCTGCAGATTTGCAAATAAACCAAATAATCTGAAGCCACATTTGAAGACCACTCCCCATATAGCCTATCTCCGAAGTAAATCTATCTGCTTCTATCATTAATTGGATTGGAGGAGTGCTATCCCCTATAAATCCTCTCGACGGTGCAATCAATTCTTTTACTTTCAACCCTTGCCAAGTTTGCTCTGCTAACTGACAAAATTCTTCGTAAACTGTTATATCCTTTGTTTTCTCATCTAATATCTCATTTCTAAAATGCCTACTAGACAAATAAGTATCTCGACCATTAACAATTGTACTTCCAGCTAACTGTCTTTCTTCTTCTTTAATTAATCCAATTTGAGGTAATATCTCAACTCTTGAAAAGCTACTTACTAGAAATTTATTTGCGCTTTTTATATTTCTTCCCGATTTATCATAATAACAAGCATAAGCAACATCATCTGAAATATAAATTTCAATCTTATTTTTATCATTAAAATATCCTATTATTTTTGAAATAATATCTTCTTTGTAAAAATGAGACACTGTACGTAGATCAATTTTTAAAGAATCTAAATTAAGTTTCTTCGACTTCTTGTTTCTCTGCTGAAAAATAGGAGGTAAATCTTTATAATTATGTTTTTTACCACTTTTTATTGCTAATGCAATCAATCTCAACCCCTCTATCATAGTAGATTTACCAGCATTATTTTTCCCCACAGCAATTGTAATTTCTCTTAAAGGAATTGTTGCATCTTCAAAACATTTATAATTTATAAATTGAATTTTTTCTAACATTAAAACTCACTCCTAAAGATGGCTTAATTAACATCTGATTATATAAAATTTAACTAAAAAAACCATTTAGTATACATTGCAAGTCAAACTCACAAGCGATTAGACTAAATGGTCACTTTATATCATTAAAATATTACACCAATTTCTTCATTTCTTCAATACGTACGACTGTCGCATCGTATTTAGCTTGGTAATCTTCTTGTTTGTCGCGTTCTTTTTGGACGACTTCTGGTTTGGCATTGGCTACGAAGCGCTCGTTAGAGAGTTTCTTACCAACCATATCCAGTTCTTTTTGCCATTTAGCCAATTCTTTTTCAAGACGGGCCAATTCTTCTTCGACATTAAGAAGGTCAGCGAGTGGCAAGTAGATTTCTGCGCCTGTGATGATGCTTGACATAACCAAGTCAGGTACTTCGACATCTGCTGCAATTTCCAAGTGTTCTGGGTTTGTGAAGCGTTTGATGTAGTTGACATTGTCATTGAAGAAGGCATCGAGCTTGCTATCACTAGTCTTGATCAAGATGGTGATTGGTTTGCTTGGAGCTACGTTCACTTCTGCACGAGAGTTACGTACTGAACGAATCACATCTTTAAGGGCTTCTACACCAGCTGCTGCTTCTTCGTTTTCAAACTCTGGACGAACTACTGGGTATTCCGCAGTCACGATTGTTCCTTCAGAGATTTGGCCATAGATTTCTTCGGTTACGAATGGCATGATTGGGTGAAGGAGACGCAAGATTTGGTCCAAGGTGTAAAGAAGGACAGAACGAGTGATGACTTTTTCGTCCTCGTTATCGCTATAAAGCACTTCTTTAGTCAACTCAACATACCAGTCCGCAAACTCGTCCCAGATGAAGTTGTAGAGAATATGACCAGCCACACCAAATTCGAACTTATCAAAGTTTTCAGTGACTTTTCCGATAGTTTCGTTAAGGTTGTGGAGAATCCAACGGTCTGTAACGTTACCTGCTTGACCAGCAGCCACTTTAGCTACATTTTCACGCGCCGCATCCAAGGTCAACCCTTCATTGTTCATGAGGATGTAGCGAGAGATGTTCCAAATCTTGTTAATGAAGTTCCATGACGCATCCATTTTCTCGTAAGAGAAGCGCACGTCTTGCCCTGGTGCAGAACCGTTTGAAAGGAACCAACGAAGGGCATCGGCACCGTATTTCTCGATAACATCCATTGGGTCAATACCGTTACCGAGTGACTTAGACATCTTGCGTCCTTGCTCGTCACGGATAAGGCCGTGGATAAGGACATTCTTAAATGGTTGGCGTCCTGTGAATTCCAATGATTGGAAGATCATACGAGACACCCAGAAGAAGATGATATCGTAACCTGTTACCAAGGTTGAAGTTGGGAAGTAACGTTTGAAGTCTTCTGCTTCCACATCAGGCCAACCCATAGTTGAGAATGGCCAGAGGGCAGAACTGAACCAAGTATCCAAGACATCTTCGTCTTGTTTCCATCCGTCACCTTCTGGTGCTTCTTCACCAACGTACATTTCACCCTCAGCATTGTACCAAGCAGGAATTTGGTGACCCCACCAGAGCTGACGAGAGATTACCCAGTCGTGGACATTTTCCATCCATTGGAGGAAGGTATCGTTGAAACGAGGTGGGTAGAAATCAACCTTATCGTCTGTGTCTTGGTTAGCAATGGCATTCTTCGCCAATTGATCCATCTTAACGAACCATTGTGTAGACAAGCGTGGCTCAACTGGCACACCTGTACGCTCTGAGTGACCAACTGAGTGAGTCATCTTTTCGATTTCAACAAGGGCACCGATTTCTTCCAATTTCTTAACAACAGCCTTACGTGCCTCAAAGCGGTCCATACCGTTGAATTCACCAGCCAATTCATTCATGGTACCGTCATCATTCATAACGTTAACTTGTGGCAAGTTATGGCGTTGACCAACCAAGAAGTCATTAGGGTCGTGGGCAGGAGTGATTTTAACCACACCCGTACCAAATTCAGGGTCTGCGTGTTCGTCTCCAACGATTGGAATTGGTTTATTCAAGATTGGCAAGATAACATTTTTACCAATCAAGTCTTTATAACGGTCGTCATTTGGGTTAACCGCTACGGCAGTATCCCCAAACATAGTCTCAGGACGAGTTGTTGCTACTTCAAGGGCACGTGAACCGTCTTCCAACATGTAGTTCATGTGGTAGAAGGCACCTTCGACATCCTTGTGAATAACCTCGATATCAGAAAGGGCTGTACGAGCTTTTGGATCCCAGTTGATGATAAATTCACCACGGTAAATCCAACCTTTTTTGTAAAGCTCTACAAAAACCTTACGAACCGCTTTTGAAAGACCTTCGTCAAGTGTGAAACGCTCACGAGAGTAGTCTACAGAGAGTCCCATCTTACCCCATTGTTGCTTGATAGTTGAGGCATACTCGTCTTTCCATTCCCAAACCTTATCGAGGAATTTTTCACGGCCAAGGTCATAACGAGAGATGCCGTCTTCAGCCAAACGAGCTTCAACCTTGGCTTGAGTAGCAATCCCTGCGTGGTCCATACCTGGAAGCCAAAGCGTATCGAAACCTTGCATACGTTTTTGACGGATAATGATATCTTGCAAAGTTGTATCCCAAGCGTGACCAAGGTGAAGTTTCCCAGTTACGTTTGGTGGTGGAATGACGATTGAATAAGGCTTAGCCTTTTTATCGCCAGAAGGCTTGAAAACATCCTCATCAAGCCATTTTTGGTAACGACCAGCCTCAACCTCGGCTGGATTGTATTTAGGTGAAAGTTCTTTAGACATGTGTGTGTCCTCCTTTTATTCTGTTAAATAATAATATTTACCGTCTTTTGATATTATTTTAGTTTCTTTTTCTAGTAAATTCTCAGTTGTATTTTTTATCTCAAGTGAATTATCTAGTTGTTTATAAATTTGTGTGATTACAGAATCAGGGATTTCATTATATTTCCAATCATTGATAATCATTCCAGGGATTTCGAATAATAATCCTTCCCAACCTTGTTTAGCATATCTCTTATTATCCAAATCAAGTGCAAATGTTTTGATGCTCTCATCATGCCATTGATTTAATAAATTTCTAGCATCCGTAGATTGTTCAATATAAATGTTATATAAAGAATAACAATGATCAGAAGATACGGTACCCTTGTTTAATAGATAAATTAATCGTCCAATTTCTTCTAAAATTGAGAGCAAGTATTGTTGAAATCTAATCAGTCTATCAAGATCATCAATACTTTCTTGGTATTTATTGAATTCAGAGTTGTGACCTTTAGATACGATATTTTCTATTGTTAAATTGACTTGTTGTAATAATTCAACTGCATCATCCCTATATCGATTCAAGTCATCTAAAGAACGTTTTCTCAATTCATCATTCTCAATGATTTCGATATTAAATTTGGAAATGTTACCAACTTTTCCTATTAAAGCTATTATTCTAGCTTTAAATTCAGTCTGTTGAAAATCATATATTTTATCTATTCCTTCCTGCATTTCCGCCATTTTAGTATCAATTTGAGCCATATAATATTGACCTACAACCATGGAGGAAATATTCATTACATCAGCTACTGTATTTGAGATAGCTGTTATTTCTTCAGCATCTATTGGAATAAGATTGGCTTGACCTGCAAGTTTGTTATTTATGTTGTAACCACCACGAAAAGCTCCCTGTAATTCTTTCGAATCGTAAAGTTTTGCTCCAGGTGGGATAACTACTTGATAGATATTACCTTCTTTGACTTGATTTAATAACTCTTTAATAGATTTATTTTTGACATGATTGTTGAATTTTTGAACAATTTGAGGCACAAGAGCATCTAATTTCGCTACAACATTTCCATCTGAAATCTCATGCATAGTTTTTTTCATCAAGATTAATCTCTGTAGGTAAGAACTCAATTTTAGGCATTAGAGCTAAAAATTCCTCGTTTATTGGAGATACTTCATAATTAGTATTTGGGATAATTTCATTAGAATAACTAATATTCAACTTTTTCTCTTTATTTTTTTCTTTTTTATAAAAGTAAGAAATTAGAAGTACAAGCAATAAGATAACAATCCATTTCATTTCTCCTTCTCCCACTCACTATTTAGCAAGACGTATATCAGACAGTCACAAAGATATCCTCAGCATCCGCCACTGTTCGGACTCGTAAAAGAAGACGCTCCGTTTCGATTCGTTCTGGCAATTCAGCTCTTGTCATCCTTCTTCCTCGCTTTCTTGATGAAGCTTCCCATGGGGTCGACTCGGTCATCTAGATAGCGATAGACACGCTTATGACCATCACCCATAAAGTAAGTCGGTGCAAAGCGGTCATTTTTAAAATGGCCCTTATCATCCAACAAATCAGATTCAGCCAGACGGTCTAGAATCTTAGCAAAGATATGACAGATACCATCTTCCTCTATAATTCTGTCTACCTTACAATCCAAAACGACTGGACAAGGATCCAAAATAGGTGCTTGTGTCAGTTCAGAAAGTCGGAAATCCAAGCCAAGTTTAGCAATCTTCTCACGATGACTAATAAAACCAGCCTGTTCCATCTCTAGCATGAGGTTTTCATCAGGGATATTAACCGTAAATTTCTGATAATGTTTAATCTGGTCTGCCGCATTTTCCTCGCTACCAACCCCGATGACCAGCCAATCTCCTAGACTATAGGAAGAGCTACAAGTCGTCACATTATAGCCGTATGTTTGGTCCTGGTAACCCAAGATAAAAATGGGAAAACCATAATACAATTTACTGGTCTCAAAAGATTGCTTCATGTCACCCTCCTTGGATAGGAACGTAGACTTCGCTTTCGCTCCGTCTGCATCAATATCTCTAAATCCACCTGCGACCTTCGGTCTTGGTTCTTTAAAAGATATAGAAAATCCCTGCCATAATATGACAGGGACGAATGTGTATCCGCGGTACCACCCAGTTTTGAGTGGTAACCACTCACAGCTTTCTTGATTCAATTTGACCATCAGCAACCAGCTTTGACATTTGTGCGGATTTCTCAATACCACCGCTTCCTGTGACAAATGGACTTCAAAGCACCTCTGAATGGTCTTATTCTATCACATTTTTAATCTCAAGACAAATGAAATTGTGGGGAAGATGTTATCACAATCAGTCAGACTACAGATTCCACCTTGAAACAGAAATACAATGCTTCATTTTTTATTTTCATAAGAAAAATCCCTATCTTCCGACAAGGATTGTATCTTATTTTTCTTCCTTAGCTCTTTCTTCTTTTAGCCATTTTTCATAGCTTTCAAGTAGATTGATAGCCATTTGGGTTGCCAAGGCTAGTGAGAAGGCTTCTGTACCTTCAGTTGTTTCGTCTTGAACTTCCAATTTACTTTCTTCGTAAATGGCTTTGAGAGCCTTATTGCTAAGCGTGTCTTTAAATGCTTGGAATTCTTTCATGGTCAAAGCCTCCTTGATTCTACGGCAACTTTTACAACTACTGTTACCGTTTTCACTTTAAGTTTACACCATTTCAGAGAAATTGCAAGGATTTTCCTCAATAATAAGGAGAGCTTTTCACTCTATCTGCGACCTACTGAGCAGGAGTCGCAGCCCCTGTCAGATACTCAGTTGTATAAGCTACGATAGCTCCTGAATCAGCATTTACCGCGTATTTATAACGTAGACCACTAGCTGCATAATCAAAGCTGATATTGTAGACCTTACCGTCTCCTTCAGTCTTCAAGTCCGTTTTCAAGTTGGTCACAGAACCTTCAGCTAGGCCAGCATGGTTAAGAGCTGTCGTTTGCGCAGTTTCTTTAGATACTGCTGTCTCTTCCTTGCTTTCGCTAGGTTGAGTCTCGTCTTTAGGCTCTTCACTTTTTTGAGTATCATCCTCATCCTTAGATGTTGGATGGTCACTCTTATGTTTCAAAATAGATCCTGACTGACCGTCAATCGTATACTCAAAATGGTTGTCTGACGTTGTGAAACTAATCTCATAACTTCCGTGAAGCCCAGAACGTGCTTTTGAAACTGTTGATTGAGAGATCTCAGAAGTTTTGACACCTGCATTTTTGTATGCAATGTCTGCTGCATCTTGTTCTGACAAGCGATAACCTGAACCGTTAAAGACAAACAGGCCTGCAGCAATGGCAACTGGGATAGCGAGCAGAAGCAGGTAGCTCACTAGCTTTTTCATTTTTCGCATAAAATTCTCCGCTATTTTAATCTAATACTACTATTATATCTTAAAGTTCTAAAATTGTCAGATAAACTTGGCTCATTTTTAGGTCGACATTATAAAAAGTTCCCGATAGCTATCAGGAACTTCTACGAAATGTTACTATTTGGCCAGTTACAAAGACTAGGATGGCTATCCAGATAAAGATGAAGCCTTTCAATTCTCCAAAGCTGACCGCCTCACCAAAAATGAGAATGGCTACGAGAAGTTGAATGGTAGGATTAAGATACTGGATGAAACCGATAAGGTTAAGCGGTGCCCTTTTGACTGCTTCCGAGAAGCAAAGCAAAGGAACGGCAGTCACCATACCTGAAATGGCTAGGAGAAACATTTCCATGCTCGAATAGGACGAAAATGATTCTGGAGAAAAGAAAATGAGATAGATAGCTACAAAAGGTAGTAGGAATCCACTTTCTACTAGCATAGCTACGTCACTGGAGAGCTTAACCCCTTTTTTGATGAGACCGTAGAAACCAAAGCTCAGGGCCAATCCCAAAGAAACCATGGGAAGTTTTCCTGTGTTGGCAACAAGGACTAAGACCCCTATAAAAGCTAAGACTACTGCTACCCACATGGTTCTGCTCAGAGATTCACGAAGAAAAATAAGAGCAAACAAGATAGAAACAATAGGCATAATGTAATAGCCTAGGCTAGCCTGCGTCGCTTGCCCATGACCCACAGCATAGATATAAATCAACCAGTTAGCCGCTATGAGAAAGCTGGCAAGTAGCATGCGAAGTAAGACTTTCTTATCCTGCCAAAGTTCGACTAACTCACCTTTGAAACGTGTAATTTGCTTAGCAACTAGGGCATAGACTAACATAGTCACTACAGTAAAAACAATCCGCCATGAAAAGGTGTTATAAGCCAAAACACCTGCTAGAAGCTTCCAAAAAAGGGATAAAAATCCCCATTGAATATAGGTTGCTAGACCAAAGAGTAGCCCTTGATTTTTTCTAGTCAACGACAACACCTGCTTTATCCACAGATAGGATGAAGGTTTCACCATCTAAACCAAGACCATCAATAGCCGTTTTAAGAGCCTCAGCCTGATCATTTGGTGTCAAGGTCATAACTGTTGGACCAGCACCTGAGAGATAGGTCGCATAAGCACCGTATTGGCCTGATAATTCCTTAATAGTCGCAAATTCTTTAACCAGTTTTTGACGGTAGCGTTCGTGGAACATATCTCCTTGGATAGCACGTCCCGCCTTAACTAAATCACCTGCAAAGAGGGCAGCAATGGCAACGTTGGCAATAGATGATGCAGCTACAGCTTCTTTGTAAGACAAGTCACTTGGAAGCACCCCACGTGAATCAGACGTCTTAAGTTCATAGCTCGGAATGAAAGCTACAAAGGCACATTCTGGAAACTCTGTAACGATGCTATTAACATGTTCGTCCACATAAGATGCCACAACAAGATTTCCAAAAATAGCTGGAGCAACATTGTCTGGGTGACCTTCAATCTTGGTCGCAATATCAAGTTTATCATCGTCTGAGAGCTTCAAGTCTGCCAATTGATTGGCCAACTCGATTCCTGCGACAATAACAGAACTTGAAGAACCGAGACCACGCGCCAAGGGAATATCTGATGTCATCACCAATTTATGAGGCTGCAAATCAGACTTCACTTGCAAGGCTGTTGAAATGAGGAGGTTATTTTCATCTGAGGGAATATCGCCTAAATCATGTTCGATATGCCATGCATCCGCTGGTTCAAGCACCTCGATTGTCAAATATTTAGAAACGGCAACACCCACAGAGTCAAAACCTGGACCAATATTGGCAGATGTTGCTGGGACAGTAATTTTCATAATAATACACCAAAAGGAGGAAAGTCATCAGCGACTTTTCTCCTTGAATACCTTTCTTATATGCACCAGTATGGGCTTATCAATTAGTTAGACAAAACTTTCAATGTGTTGACAACAGTGAAGTCTTCTGCTGCTTCAAGTTTTTCAGTAACAGCTTTGAGTTGTGTTTTAGACATAGCATGTGTAATCACAACGATACGAGCTGTTGTGCCATTTGCTTTTTGTTGCAAGACTTGTTCAAATGAAATATCTTCTGAGTTGAAGATTTCAGACAAGTGAAGGATTTTTCCTTTTTCGTCTGGCGTATCAAGGGCAAAGTAGTAGTTGCTCTTAACGTCCGCTGGATTAGCCAATGGCAAGTCGC
Organism: Streptococcus salivarius; assembly: GCF_000785515.1. Taxonomy (NCBI): domain Bacteria; kingdom Bacillati; phylum Bacillota; class Bacilli; order Lactobacillales; family Streptococcaceae; genus Streptococcus; species Streptococcus salivarius. Next base: position 507,647 of record NZ_CP009913.1, on the reverse strand, counting down.
GACGGAACTCGTTGAATGGTTTACCAACATTGCCATCTGAAAGACGACGAGCAATACGGATAATGTCTGCCAAAACAGATGTTGCTGTTGGTTTTTGACCAGCACCTGGACCGTAGTACATTGATTCACCAATACCGATAGATTCAACAAAGACTGCATTCATAACATCGTTGACACTAGCAAGTGGGTGATTTTTTGGCAAGAATGTTGGTGATACTTCTGCAGAGATACCTGATTCTACTTCACGCACATCACCAACCAATTTGATGACATAGCCCAATTCTTGAGCGACAGCTACATCATCAGTAGAGATGTTTGTAATCCCCTTGTGAGTCACATCGTCGAAATCAATTGTGGCACCAAAACCAAATTGGCTAAGGATAACAGCTTTATAAGCAGCATCAATACCTTCAACGTCGTTGGTTGGATCACTTTCAGCATAACCAAGTTCTTGGGCAGTCTTAAGAGCATCCTCATATGACCAACCTTCGTCAACCATCTTAGTCATCATAAAGTTAGATGTTCCGTTGAGCACACCAAGGATACGTGTCACCTTGTCAGATGTCAAAGAATTAGCCAAAGTACGCAAAATTGGAATACCACCGGCAACGGCAGCTTCATAGTAGAAAGCTACACCCTTATCTTGGGCAAGAGAAATCAACTCTTTACCGTGAGTAGCAATCAAGTCTTTGTTGGCAGAAACAACGTTTTTACCTGCTTCAAGTGCTTTTGTGATAAAGGTACGAGCTGGCTCGATACGACCCATCAATTCAACAACGATTTGAATCTCATCATCGTTAAGGATTTCGTCAACATTTGTGACAAAATTGTAGTCGTTGCCTGCAGCGATAAGACGATTTTTTTCCTCGTCATCTTTAACCAAAACTTTTGCAATTTCGAGTTGGTCACGTGAGGCTGCAAGAACCTTTTCACCATTTTCCTTCAAGAGGAAGGGAATACCGCTAGCTACTGTACCAAAGCCAAGCAATCCAATTTTAATAGACATTTACGATTTCTCCTTAAAAACATACATTTTTTTAATTGTAACATATTTCTATCGGAATTGACAGAATATTGTTGCCATTTAAGGAGCTAAGTATTCTTTTTTACTGAAAATTCTGTGCATTTCCACTCCATTTTTGTTAGAATAATAGCTAGACCTATTTGAAAGGGGATACAATGACTTCTCAAAAGAAAAATTCAACTAACGCTAACAGAAAGAAACTGAACCTTCTTCTGCTTTTCCTAAACCTAGTCCTTCTTGGCTTACTGGCAGTTTTTATGTTAAACCGACCAAACCAGTCGAAAAGCAACCAACAACAGTCTCAAACCAGTCAGTCTAAGACGACAGCTAAATGGAAAACCTATGACGAGCCTGTCCAAATCCCTATCCTGATGTATCATGCTGTACACGTCATGGATCCTTCTGAAGCTTCTAACGCCAACCTTATCGTTGACCCAGACCTCTTCGAGGCACAAATCAAGGCCTTGGCCAAGGCAGGCTACTATTTCCTAACGCCTGAAGAAGCCTATAAAGCCTTCACCGAAAATGCCTTGCCTGCTAAGAAGGTTGTTTGGCTGACCTTTGATGATGGTAACGAAGACTTCTATACGATTGCCTATCCGATTCTCAAAAAATATAAGGCTAAGGCAACCAACAATGTGATCACTGGCTTCGTTAAGAAAGGAAATGCTGGAAATCTTACCGTCAAGCAGATGAAAGAAATGATGGCGCACGGCATGAGCTTCCAGTCTCATACGGTTAACCACCCTGATTTATCAGCCACTGACAAGGCAACACAAAAGGTTGAATTAACGGATTCTATTGACTTCCTTGAAAACAAACTCAATACCAAGGTCAATACCATTGCCTACCCATCAGGTCGCTACAATCAAACGACACTGGACCTAGCTAAGAAAACATACAAGTTAGGACTGACAACTAACGAAGGGCTAGCTAGTGCCAAGGATGGTCTCCTCTCACTTAATCGTGTCCGTATTCTGCCAACAACAACAGCTAAAGGACTTCTCAGCGAGATTGCTACTGACAATGAGTAAAAGAAATCACTTGATTCAAGAATCAAGTGATTTTTATGTTCTAGTCAAATATTTCTGATAGGATAGCCACACCCTTTTCGATTTCAGTATCACTTAGGGTGATTGGTGGCAAAAGACGAATCACATTTGTCCCTGCAGTTAAGACAATCAACCCTTTATCTCTAGCTGCCTGAACCAATTCTCCCAAATCGCCAGTGGTCTCAATCCCAATCATATAGCCCAAACCACGTACAGTGGTAACTGTCTCTTTATCAGATAAAGCTGCCTGCAATTGTGCTTGTAGCTTGTTTCCATTTTCAAGAGCAGTATCCAGAAATCCTGGAGCCAACATAACTTCAAGCGTAGCCTTGGCAGCCGCCATGGCCAGTTTGTTTCCTCCAAAGGTAGAGCCATGACTTCCGTAAGAAAAAGCTGCCCCAAGGGAGGACTTGGCAAGCATGGCTCCAACTGGCACCCCATTGGCCAAACCTTTGGCCAGAGTAAAGATATCTGGTTCAATATCGTAGTGCTCATAAGCAAAGAGCTTACCAGTACGACCAATTCCTGTCTGAACCTCATCTACAATGAGGTAAATACCTGTCTCCTTACAAAAATCAGATAAATCCTTAATAAAGTCCTGATCCGCAGGTTGCACACCTGATTCCCCTTGAACCAACTCCAGCATAATAGCTGCAGTTCCTTCACTAGCTAGGGCCTTGACACTGTCTATGTCATTGAAAATAGCATAGCTAAAGTGGGGCACACCTTCACCAAAACCTTGTTTGATTTTATCCTGACCAGTGGCAGACATAGATTCAAACGTTCGACCATGGAAGGAATTTTGGAAGGTAATGATTTCTTGTTTACCTGAAGCCTTACGGGCGATTTTGATGGCTGCCTCATTGGCCTCTGCACCACTGTTACAGAAAAAGGCCAGATAGTCCTTGTCACCAATTAAAAGGTCAGCAACATCTTCTTGCAACTGATTGTGATAAAGATTAGGCTGGTGCAAAATCTTCCCCACCTGTTCTGTCAAAGCCTGATTGACATGGGGATGGTAACCCAGATTGGTTACCCCGATACCTGATGAAAAATCCAAGTAGGTCTTGCCATCTGTATCCGTCAAATAATTGCCCTGAGACGAAGCAAAATCAATCGCTGCCCGCTTATAATTTGAAAATAGTTTTGTCATTGTTTACTCCTTGATTATGGTACCGTCTGTCAGGTTATCACCAATAATGACCTGCTCGACACCAGCTTGAACTGTCTGAGCAGCACTTTGAATTTTAGGAATCATGCCTCCAGTTATCACACCTGAATCTATTTTTTTCTGAACGTCCACAAAGTTCAGCTGTTCCAAAACCTGACCATTCTCTAAAACTCCTTTGACATCTGTCATGAGGATAAGTTTTTTGGCACCTAGACTAATTGCCACAGCTCTAGCAAGGTAATCGGCATTGATATTGAGCAAATCCCCCTGCTCACTATAGCCTAGACTAGGAATCAAGGGAAGTTTGCCTTGAGATAGGAGGGTCACTAGGGTTTGATTAGTGATGTTTTTGACTTCACCCACAAAACCATAGGTCTCTTGATCTAAGAAATCAGCATGAACAAGGTCCGGAAGCTCATCTATGACCTGATAGGCTGGCAAACCTGCAGTTGTCAGCTCACCTGCTAAGTTTTTCCCAACTATGTCAACCAAAGCTTCTCTAATCAAGGCCATATCTGACTGACCAGTCACACGAAGACCATTGACCTTGTGAATTGGAATATGATTCTCCTCCATCAGCTGATTAATAGCAAAACCACCCCCATGGATGATGATTATTTTTTGACCAGCCTGCTGCCATTCTGACAGTCTGGTCAGTATCTCAGGAGTTAGCTGTTTACTGGCTACTCCACCAATCTTAATTACAATATATTCAGTAGTCATCAGTTAACTCCTTTTCCTTAGATAGTCTAAGTGTGATAGAGGGCATTAATCTTAACGTAATCGTAAGAAAGATCACAACCCCAAGCGGTTCCTTTTTCATGTCCAGCATGAAGATCTACCGTAATGGTCACTTCATCCTCATGCATGATGTCTTTCATTTCCTCATCATCAAAGGTCACAGGACTAGAGGCTAGCATGACTGCTAGACCGCCAAGCATAATATCAACATTGTCCACAGGAACGTCCACACCGGCATAACCAACAGCAGCTAGAATACGCCCCCAGTTAGGATCTTCACCAAAAATGGCTGTTTTGACCAGGCTTGAACCGACAACAGATTTTGCCATCATACGAGCATCAAGGGCATTAGGGGCATTAACCACATCAACTTGGATGAGTTTATTGGCACCTTCACCATCCTTGGCAATTTTCTTAGCCAGTTCTTGCATCACGAAATTAAGCATTTTTGAAAACTTATCAAATTCTGGTGTACCTGGCAGAATCTCTTCATTGAGCGTGCAACCATTTGACATGACAAGAACCATATCATTAGTTGATGTATCCCCATCAACTGTAATCTGATTAAAGGTCTTTTCCACATTTTGGCTCAAGGCTAATTGAAGGGTGTCACTAGAAATATTGGCATCACAAGTAATAAACCCAAGCATGGTTGCCATATTCGGGTGAATCATGCCTGAACCCTTAGCGACACCAGCCATAGTGACAACATCACGACCAAAAGTCTCCGTCACAGCAATAGTCTTAGTTGCTGTATCTGTCGTCAAAATCGCCTTAGCAAAATCATCAGCATTACCATTAACCACTAACTTGGAAAAACCGTTTTTCAGTGTATCCATTGGTAGCAACTCACCGATAATCCCTGTAGAAGCCACACCAACCAAATCTGGTTCAACACCTAACTTTTCAGCGGTCCACTCCTGCATGGTGTAAGCATCCTCCAATCCTTGAGTCCCTGTACAAGAATTGGCTACACCTGAGTTTACAACGATGGCCTTCATTTTCCCAGCCTTTTTTACCGAGGTCTTGGTCACAATCAAAGGAGCTGCGATAACCTTATTGGTCGTGTAAACCCCTGCCACACTGGCTGGTTTTTCAGAGACAATCCAACCAAAATCCATTTTTCTCTTTTTAAATCCTGCATGTAGCCCATCTGCTGAGAATCCTAACGGGCTGGCAATTGTTCCTTCAATGACTTTCATATTTTTTCTCCTAACTCTATGCTTACATCTACAAGTATGACGGTGTCAGAAGCAAACCTTCTGTCTCATCCCACCCCTGCATGAGGTTGAGATTTTGCACTGCATGTCCAGCAGCACCCTTGATCAAATTATCAATGACCGAAATAACAGTCAGAACATTGGTTTTCTCATTATAGGCAAAGCCAATATCTGTAAAATTCGATCCAATAACGTTGTGTAGTTCTGGCAAACTGTCTTGCACACGTACAAAGAGTTTATCACTATAAGCCTTTGTGAATGCTGAAGCTACATCAGCTACAGTCACGTTCTTCTTCAACTTACAATAAACCGTAGCCATGATTCCACGATTAACGGGTAAAAGCGACGTTGAAAACTGAATCTCAGGCATTTCCGGATTAAAGACCTGCAAGGTTTGAACAATCTCAGGAATATGCTGATGATGATTGAGTTTATAAGTCACGTAATTATCGTGAACATTGACAAAATGACTAGACTCACTCAAAGCCTTACCCGCACCAGTTAAACCAGACTTAGCATCCACAATGACACTCTCCGTCTCAATCAAACTAACTGCCACCAAAGGAATCAAGGCTAACTCTGTCGCTGTCGCATAGCATCCAGGATTGGCAATAAATTTCTTATCCTTCACATCTGCATATTCTGATAATGCATATGTAAATTTATTCAAAACACTGTGCTTAGCAGGTGATTTTTTATACCATTCTTGATAAACATCTGCTGGCAAGCGATGATCGCCAGACAAATCAATAATAGGAAAATCAGCCAGAACAAATTCCTCTGCTAGCGTACTAGCGACTCCTGAAGGTGTGGCAAAGAAAACCAGATCCGCCTTTTGCATAATCTTTTCCGCATTGTAAGCTTCAATTTCTAAGTCACAAACACCTGTCAGATAGGGATACACATCAGACAATCGTCGGCCCACTTCCTTGGTTGCGTGAATAGAAACAAGTTCCACTTTTTTATGATTATTCAAAATTTTAACTAACTCTAAACCACTATAACCAGTGATACCAACGATTGAAATTTTCATTTATGCACTCCTTTTGAATAAATATGTAACTAGTTTATTGTATTTTTATTCATTTGTCAAGAAAAATTGAAATTAACATGAAAAAAAACAAGCAGTCTTTTTCAACTACTTGGTTCATGATTGCTATCTAGTTATTAAATAAATGCAAGTTGGCGATACGATTGACCGCTTCTACCAGACGCTCTGGCTCTACCAAAAGCCCAATACGAACATAAGCGTCACCCGCAAGACCAAATCCTTTACCTGGTGCCACAGCAACATGGGCCTTCTCAAGCAAAAGATCCGCAAAACTCTCACTGGTATACCCCTCTGGCACAGGCATCCAAGCATAGAAAGAACCTCTGGATGGAAAGGCCTGCCAGCCAATCTTAGCAGCTGCCTGGACAAAAGCATCTCGACGGCTATCATAAGTCGCATTCAGTTGAGCAACAGCCTCCTCAGATTTAGGGTCTGAGAGGGCTGCAATCCCAGCCTCCTGCAAGGCAGGAAAGATTCCCACAAAAAGATGGTCTTGAATCAGATTTAAGGCTTCAATCATTTGCTCATTCCCAGCCGCAAAGGCCAGACGCCAACCAGCCATATTGAAGGTTTTCGAGAAAGTATAGAACTCAATGCCCACATCTTTAGCACCAGGCGTTGACAAGAAGCTAGGATTCTCATAGCCCTGATAACCCAAAGCTCCATAGGCTAAATCACTCACCACACCTACTTCGTAGGTCTTAGCCCAGGCAACTAACTTTTCATAAAAAGCCTTAGTCGCCACAGCCCCCGTCGGATTATTCGGATAATTGATATAGATAAACTTAGCACGGCGAGCTGTCTCCTCTGGAATGGCATCCAGATCTGGCAAGAAATCATTTTCAGCCGTCAAAGGAAAGGTTTCATAGGTCACACGGCCTAAACTCACTCCTGACAAGTAATCTGGATAACCTGGGTCAGGCAAGAGCAAGAGGTCGCCAGGATTCATCAAAGCTAGAGGCAATTCCACTAGTCCAATTTTAGCTCCACCCATGACACAAATCTCACGCTCTGCATCCAAATCGACCCCATAATGTTTCCTGTAAAAACTAGCAGCTGCTTCCTTAAAAGGACGATTGCCTCGAAACTGTGAATACTTATGGCTAGCAGGATTTTTCGCTGAAAGACACAGCGCCTCAACAATATGGTCATAGGTCGGTTGGTCGGGATTGCCTTGACCGAGATTGATAACATCTGCTCCTTCCGCCACCTTGGCATTAACCTTAGCAACCAAACCTGCAAAAAACTGTTCTGGCAATGCCTTCAATAAGTCCGATTCTTCAAATAACATAAACGCTCCTTAATGATACAAGTCCGTGCGACGATCCTCAAAAACAGGAATCTGACCTCGAACCTTATCTACCTCTTCAAGATTAATATCGGCCGTAAAAATGCCCTCCTCATGCTCCTTGGATTCTAAGACCACATTTCCAAGTGGATCGATAACCATAGAATGCCCTGAAAAGACATCGTCTGGTCCTGTTCCGACACGATTAACAGCAACTACAAAAGCTTGATTTTCAACCGCACGCGCCTTTAACAAAATCTCCCATTGCTGCACACGAGGTTCTGGCCACTGCGCTACCACAAAAAGTACCTTGGCCCCTTGTGCCATCTGTGTTCGCACCCATTCAGGAAAACGAATATCATAACAAATGACACTAGCAGCTGTCACAGCATCAAGCTCAAATACAGACTCCGAAGACCCAGCAGACATGTACTGGTCCTCTGCCATGAGGCCAAAGAGATGGACCTTGCTGTAGGTATTGATTAGGTCCCCAGACTTATTGTAGACGTAGGTCGTGTTGTAGAATTTGCCGTCCTTCTCAATAGCAACGGACCCTCCGATAATAGCCACAGCATGTTTCCTAGCAAAATGAGACAAGAGTTCTTGAGAGTCCAAACCTTCCTTGTCTGCAAGCCCATTCAGTTCATCTAAAGCATAGCCTGTATTCCACATTTCAGGAAGCACAATAACATCGGGATTGTCATCAAGCGTCCTTTCCAACATCTCTTTCACGTGCTTTTTATTTTCCACAGGCTGTCCGTGAGCAACATCCATCTGTACCAATGCGATTTTCATAGTAACCTCGATTCTATATTAACCATTATAGCACTCCAAAAGACGTCACAAAAATTGAAAAATTCAATCTCATGATAAAGAAAGGCTATCAAAAAAGGCTGGACACATTGTCCAACCTGATTCATTCCTTCATTAAGCAATATCAACGTAACGACGAGCACCGCTCACTGTCATGTATGAGAGCCATGTGTGACCATCGGCTGTCAAAACTTTGTCATAATTAACACTCATACCCTTGTCATAGTAGGCTAACTCTGGACTTGAAACCTTAGCTTCTGCCTTGATTGACGCACGTCCTGTGAAGGTATAACGCCCTGATTCTGGGAGACTTGGTTTTGCGGCTGGTTGACTTGCTTCTGGCTTAGCTGCTGCAATATCAACGTAACGACGAGCACCACTTGTTGTCACATATGAAAGCCATTGACGGCCATCGGCTGTGAGAACCTTATCATAGTTAACAGTCATGCCCTTGTCATAGTAAGCCAATTCTGGGCTTGAAACCTTGGCTTCTGCCTTGATTGACGCACGACCTGTGAAGGTATAAGTTCCTGATTCTGGCAGACTTGGTTTATCCGCTGGTTTCGCAACTGGTTTTGTTTCTGGTTTAGCTTCTGACTTGGCTGCTGCAATATCAACGTAACGACGAGCACCACTTGCTGTTACATATGAGAGCCATTGACGACCATCGGCTGTGAGAACCTTATCATAGTTAACAGTCATACCTTTGTCATAGTAGGCCAACTCTGGACTTGAAACCTTAGCTTCTGCCTTAATTGAGGCACGACCTGTAAAGGTATAAGTTCCTGATTCAGGGAGATTTGGTTTATCCGCTGGCTTAGCAACTGGTTTAACTTCTGGTTTAGTTTCTGTCGCTTTAACTGTTGCAATATCAACGTAACGACGCGCACCACTTGTTGTCACATATGAAAGCCATTGATGACCATCGGCTGTCAAAACCTTATCGTAGTTTACACTCATGCCCTTGTCATAGTAGGCCAACTCTGGGCTTGAAACCTTGGCTTCCGCCTTGATTGACGCACGACCTGTGAAAGTATAAGTTCCTGTCGCTGGAAGGTTGACAGCACCTGTAGTGGCTGGTTTGCTTTCAGCAGGTTTGCTGCTAGCAGAATAATCTCCACCTTCGATACCGAAGTATTCTTCCAAACTCAAACCTGAATCGTGGATGTCTTTAGCTTCTTTACCCACATAGCGGATGTGCCATGCTTCTGGCATGTAGCCAGTTGAAGCTTCTTTACCTGCTTGGAAACGCACGATAAAGCCATAGTTATGTGCATTGTCTTTAAGCCATTGACTAGCACGTGAATCTTCAAGCAAATTACCAGATTTATCGGTCAAATCAAAGACTAATCCAGTTTGGTGTTCGCTATATCCAGGACGAGCTGAGTAACGGTCCGCAGCTGCCTGACCATCACGGCTAACATAGTTGTCGTAAAGAGTCTTTTGATAGTCATAAGAACGGAAACCACTGTATGAACGTCCAACATTCAAACCTTGGTTAATCATATCGTCACGAAGACGAACAAAGGCTGCCTTAGCTGTAGGATTTTCACCTGGGTTATAGTCCTTAGAAAGACCATGTTTCTTATTGACAATGATAATATCATCGTATTTACCACGAACACTGTAGTAAGAACCGTTATTGGTCAATTTCCCTGTAACTTGAGTTTCAGTAGATTGAGGGACTGTAGCTTTAGTTTCTGTGATATAGGTTCTCTTACCATTCAACATATAGTAAAGATGCACAGAATAAGTACCAGCGTCACCCTTATGACTGGCTGTGTCTACATGAACCTTGTAGCTTCCATCTGATTGTTTATCAGCATGATACCATGTAAGATCGTCTTGGCCATTCTTATCTGACCAGATTGGAACACGCACTTCTTTAACTTCCTTGTCGCCACCTGAAACATTAGTTACGACTACACCAAAGCCATTAGACGTTTGGTTGCTGATGGTCAATTTTCCTGTTACATGGGATTCCGTAGCTTGAGGCACTGTAGCTTTAGTTTCTGTGATATAGGTTCTCTTACCATTCAACATATAGTATAGATGGACAGAATAAGTACCCGCATCGCCCTTATGACTAGCTGTGTCTACATGAACCTTGTAGCTTCCATCTGATTGTTTGTCGGCATGGTACCATGTAAGGTCATCTTGACCATTCTTATCTGACCAGATTGGGACACGGACTTCTTTAACTTCTTTGCCACCACCTGAAACATTAGTAACGACTACATCAAAGCCATTAGAGGTTTGATTGCTGATGGTCAATTTCCCTGTCACTTGAGATTCAGTGGCTTGAGGCACTGTAGCTTTAGTTTCTGTGATATAGGTTCTCTTACCATCTAACATATAGTAAAGATGCACAGAATAAGTACCAGCATCGCCCTTATGACTAGCTGTGTCTACATGAACCTTGTAGCTTCCATCTGACTGTTTATCGGCATGATACCAAGTAAGGTCATCTTGGCCATTCTTATCTGACCAAACTGGGACACGGACTTCTTTAACTTCTTTGCCACCACCTGAAACATTGGTTACGACAACATCGAACCCATTAGACGTTTGGTTGTTAATTGTAAGATTACCAAAAACACGGTTTTCTTGTGGCTTAGACTCAGTAGTTTTCAAAGTCGCAATATCCACATAACGACGTGTACCACTGTAACTAATGTAAGAAATCCATTGATGGTTATCCGCAGTCAATACCTTGTCATAGTTCACTTTGTAGCCTTTTTCCAAGGTATAAAGTGTTTCTGCAGAAGCCTTAGGTTCATTCTTAACGTTCAAGCTACGTGTCACATTATAAGTACCACTTTCTGGGAGCTTTTCAGCAACAGTAGTTTCTGGTTTTGCTTGATTAGTCTCTGTTGGTTTAACAGTTGGTGTTTCAGCTTTGGCAGGTGTCAAAGTTGCAATATCTGCATAGTAGCGAACATAGTCATAACCAAGATAAGAAATCCATTGGTGATTATCAGCTGTCAAAACTTTATCATAGATGACATGGTCACCCTTACCAAAAACAAAAGTAGGTTTGAGGTCTGCTTTTGGTTCTTTCTTAATATCTGTGTCACGTGTAAAGTAGTAAGTTCCTGTCGCTGGGATATCCAAAGCACCTGTTGTGGCTTGAGCGCCATTAGAAGGCTTGCCATCCCCATTACCACTATTACCGTTACCACTACCAGCTGCCACAGGTTTTACCGGCGCATAACGACGCACACCAGAGTATGATTTGTAGCTAATCCATTGGTAACCATCAGCTGTCACTATTTGATCGTAAAGGACGCTATCCCCTGGATTTACATAAAATTCAGCCTTGGCAGATACCTTAGGTTGATTCTTAACCTCTGTACGTTCCTTGTAAACATAAGTTCCTTGGCTTGGAAGGTCGCTTGCTGTAGTTGTAGCTGGTTGGCTTGCCAAACTAGTATTGACAGCTGCTCTCGTTAAGGCAGATACATCAAGGTTAGTGGCTTTTTCAGATGAAGCATTTGTACCACTTGTTGCTTCTGAGCTGGCAGCTGTTGATTCAGAAGTTTTATCAGCTGTTTGTGAGGCACTGACTTCACTTCTAGCCTCGCTAGTAGCAGTTTCACTAGCGGTTTGGCTAGTTGTTAAGACTTGGCTAGCTTTCTCGCTTGATGCTACCCCATCGGTCGCTACACCACTGAAGATATCAGCTGCTGTCACAGCATCACTATCTGAGGTAGCACGCAAAGTGGCATCTGAAGGTGTTGAAACCTCATGACGCTCATCAGCCAAAGCTTGACCTGCAAAGACCAAACTAGCTCCTAAAAGAACTGATGCTGCCCCAAATGAATATTTACGAATGGAAAAACGTTGTTGTTCGTGTAAAAATTTTGCTCGTTTCATATTATTATTTCTCTCTATCGAATTGATGTTACTGCTTGATTGTAACATTAGGTGACAAATATTACAAGTATTTTACAGATTATTACTAAATATTTCTCACTTGTCCATTAGTATACCAAATTTATTTGACTTGTTCACACTTAAATCATAAACTGTCCAATTTTTGTCATAATCGAAAGTCGAAGCAAGCCATACTTATTTATTCGTAATTTTATTAGAAAAAAGTGAAAAAGATATAAAAAGATTGCTATTTGACTAGCAATCTTTTTTCATGTTAATTACGATAAAATGGATAATTTTCTGCATCATCACTTTGACCAATAACAAGATGGTCTGAATCGCCATTACCAGTTCCAGGAATAGCCCAAAAAGCTGCGCTATCAATATCAGAAGCAATTGTTCCTGAAAAATTTCCATTATTTAAATGTCCAGAATAGAGATGATAAGTATAACCACTCCCATTTTGTACTGTGCCATCTGGGGAAATTGTGACAAATTCTCCTCGAGAGTTTGTCCAAGTACCAGCGATTGAACTATAATCACCTGAACTTAGTTGCTTCCCATTTAATGATGATGTTTGTGTTTCTTCTCCTGTTTTTTCTTTTGTAGTCTCAGAAACACTTCCTGAAGATAAGACCGTTTCATTAGTATCTTTAGTTGCAGAATCTTTGGCAACAGAAGGCTCACTAACCTCAACTGTTGTATCTTCTGTGTCTTCATTTTTTACATGCGGGTTTGAATTTTTCTTATCCTTCTTAACAGCTTTGCTTGAGCTTGAAGATGATTTCTTAACCGTTTTAGCTGGGCTACTACTTGTGCTAACACGCGCTGACTCATGACTATTAAACTTAGTCACTAAGAAGACAGCGAGGATAACTACAATAAGAGCTGACACGATACCAATGAGTTTACTTGTATTTTTCATGAGTGATATCCCTTTTCTGATAATTTACTAGGTTATTATAATACAAATACAGCTAAATTTTTCATTGAAGTCATAAACGGTCGTTTTTTCGTCATAATCAAACCACATCTTCTATTTTTAGTGTCTGTTTAAAACGATAGTCTTTAGATTGTGTTAACAAAGAACAATTAGGATACTTCCCTAAAATCTCTCGAACAGTGGACAACCCTATACCACGTCCTTCTCCTTTACTTGAGCGACCAAGTTTAAAGATACCGACTGTATTGATAGATTCTTGAGCAATGGTATTCTCCACTATTACTACCTTTGTCTCTCCACTGATAAGAGCAACGTTCACTTGTTTAGTACTGCTATCCAAACTAGCCTCAATAGCATTATCCAAGAAGATGGACAGCACCGTTATGAAATCCAACAATTCCATCCTCGATACTTCAAAGACGTCGCTGACCTCAAGGTGAACGGTAATAGACTGTCCCTGTGCTTCCAAGATTTTACTAGCCAAGACACCTTTAACAGCTTCATCTTTAATATTAATCAAGTTGGCAATTTCGTACTGTTTTCCCTCAATCCGAGTCTTTGTTTTTTCAAGGATATTATCGTAGATATCGGAAATCATAGCTATATCTTTGGAGTCAATGCCATATTTGATACTAGACAAAACATTTAGGTAATCATGCCTAAATCGACGAAGATCAGTATAGAGTCTCTCGATTTGTTGGCTATAATGAGCCAAATCACTCATTTGCCTATCTTTTTGGAGTAGGACTTCTTCTTTCAGTCTCTCACTGAAGGTCGCATTGATATAAACAAGGGTCGCTAGAAAGAGTAAAGCATAGGTCACCACGAGATAAACATGCCAATCTCTTCCTCCAGGGCTCTGTTGCACAAAAAAGGTAATATATTGGAGAAGGAGGGCATAAGATAACATTGATATATCTATAAGCAATAAAAAGTACTTTGAAAATGACTTTCTAAAACCATAGTTCAACGCTTTGAAATCTACTTTTAAGGTCTTAATGATTAACCAAAACACAGGAAAGACTAGCAACTCAATGACAAGGTTTAAATGGAAATGGTTAAGTACTATCATATAATGACGATTGATGACTAAGGCAATCCCATAAATAATAAGATTGTGAACAAGACTTTCTATGACGATTGGAAACAAGCCATAGAAAATATCTAATAACCTATTGCCATAACGATTTCTGTAGAGGGAATAAACAACCAAGAAGGCATGCCCTAAAACATAGGATAGGGCTGGAGAAAGCACAAACAAAAATCGGATAATCAAGGGGATGATGATATACCATCTTAGCTTTATCTTCTCGGAGGTAATGTATTGATAAATGAGAATAAAGAGGATAATCTCCGCTAAAAAGTCTAGATTATCCAACAAAAAATTGATTGCTGTCATAGGCTGATTCTCTCAAGCAATTTCTTTAGTTTCAACTTTGAAACATAGCAAACGCCACCATTTTCAAAATAGACTGTCCCCGTACTTTTATCTAATTTGATGACATTTTCTGGGTTGATAAGGAAAGATTTGTGGCATTTAAACAGTCTAGGGTCACTCTTTTCGATTTGTGAGAGACTGCCATAAAACTCAATCTGCTCCTCTTTAGTATAAAGGATAACCTTATGAACAATATCTGACGTCTCAAAGTACAAGATATCATGAAAAGGAACCTGAATAACGGTCTTAGCATTCTCAATCCGAAAAGCGTCTTCTGGATTCTGACTCTGTATCTTTTTGCAGGTTAATAAGATAATACTTTCCACTCGCTTTTGAAAGTCCTCACCCTCCAAAGACTTATCAATAAAGTCTAGAGCTGCCAGTTGGTATTGAAAAGTTAAGGGAAGATACTCTGAATGAGTCGTGAAGAAAACAATATTGGCATAGGGATCATTCTTGCGAATCTGCTTAGCCACTTCCAAACCTTTTTTAGTATCGTCTTTAATTTGAATGTCCAAGAAAAAGAGCTGATGAGACCCTCGCTCGGTAATAGACTCTAACAGTTGATTGGGTTTGTCAAAAACCTCAAAGTCACCCACTTTAATATTATTTTTCTTAAGAATCGTATGAATAACCTCTTCAATACGATTTTGTTGGATAAAATGATCCTCTAAAACATAGATGTTAAGCATGGCATAACTTCCTTTAGCATAATCTTAAGAGAAATTCTAAGTTAGAGCATTTCTTTAATAAATGAACCTCTCTTATTTATTTAAAATGAGATTTTTTGTTCTCTTTACCTATTTTACAGTTTTATTACAAAAAAACAATAGTTTGTAACATTTTTTTGCTTCAATCAACTAAAAAAAACACCCCAAAAGTTAGATTTTATATGTCTAACTTTTGGGGTGCAGTTCATAAATAACAATCTTTTTCGTACTAGTTACGATAATAAGGGACACCTTCAGCAGTTTGGTCCTGACCAATAACAAGGTAATCAGAGCCGTTACTACCTCCAGAAACCGCTCTCAATGCAGCTGAGCTTGTATCTGAGAAGACTCCTGCATAAAAAATATTATCTGAAACTCTTTGAGGCTTCAATTGAGCAGTATAACCTGTTGAGTTTTTAATAATTGTACCATCAGAATTGATAGTCACTGATTCACCATTCGCATTAGTCCAAGTTCCCACAAGAGAGCTAATATCACCATTGTCAAGGGCACCAAAGTCAAGCGATGATTGACTATTATTTGTGTTCTTCTCAGATTTAGCCTTATCTGTTCCAGCTGCAGATTCAGCCACTTGTCCACCATCTGTAGCGACTGCTTGAGCTTGTTCTTGAGAGGAAACTTTAGGTGCTACTGCTGAGGCCTGATTGTCATTTTCTTCATTTGTGACTGCTGAAGATGATGATTGAACTGATTTCTTATCCTTCTTAACAGCCTTACTTGAGCTTGAAGATGACTTCTTAACCGTTTTGACTGGACTGCTACTTGTGCTAACACGAGCTGATTCATGGCTGTTAAACTTAGTCACCAAAAAGATAGCGAGGATAACTACGATAAGGGCTAATACTAAACCAATAAGTTTACTTGTATTTTTCATGAGTGATGTCCTTTACTGATAATTTACTCGGCTATTATAATACAAAAACAGCTAAATTTTTCATTGAAGTCATAAACGGTCGTTTTTTCGTCGTAATCAGAAAATAACATTTTAAAATAAAAATACTATATACATCAAACTGCCATGGGTTTTGGAACAAGCATCCTAGCAACAATCTCTTTTTGTTTAGCTTTTGAAACCAAGCATGACTCTCCGTTTTCAAAATAAATAATACCTAATTCTTTGTCCAATCTCACAATGTTTTCGGGATTTACAACAAATGATTTATGACATTTATATAGTCTGCAATCTTGTTTCACAATTTTTGACAATTGACCATAGAACTCAATTTGCTCTTCTGTTGTATGAAGAATCACCTTATGAACTGTTGGAGATGTTTCAAAATAGAGTATCTTATGAAAAGGAACTTGTATAGTTGCATGCTTTGTATCTATAGTAAAAGCACACTCTATTTGGCTCAGACCATTTTTAGAAAGTGCTAATCCAATATCAGAAATAATCCTATCTTCATATTCAATATCAGGCAAATTCTTGTCAATAAAATCAAGTGCAGCTAAGCGATACTGAAAGGTTGAAGGTAGGAGTTCGGGATGTGCTGTGATGAAAACAATACTTGCATACGGATCTCGCTCACGAATCTGTTGAGCAACCAATATTCCCCCTTCGACATCACTGTCAGATCCAATATCTAGAAAAAACAGTAAATGCGAGCCCCTTTCCGTAATACGCTCTAATAATTGATTGGGTTTATCGTATAAATCAACCTTCCCAATTCTTAAAATATATATTTGTTTAGACTTGTGGATGGCATCCTCAAGACGAGCTTGTTGAAAATAATCTTCTTCTAAAACAAAAATATCCAACATGCTCAGTACCTCCGTTTTATAACATTTTCTTTCAATAACTTGCTGAATTAGCTACTTGTAGAACTAATCCTATATTTTCACCTTGATTTTACAACTTTCTCTAATTTACAGCAAATGTTTCTAAAACATATTGAACAATATATTGATTCAACTCTTGAAACTAAAAAAACACCACCCTCAAAAGAGAGTGATGTTAAAAGGCTCTATAATTTCTGTAGTGGGTAAAACCACTGTAGAGATTATAGAGCTTTTTGAGTGTAAACAAAAAGTCCCATAAGAACTATAATGAAAAGCAACCAAACCATCATTAGGAAGAACTTATGAGACTTATTAAGAATACCACAGAATTAATCGGAATTAAAGACCCTAACATCATTATTTCTCTTGTTTTGGAAACTAATACTCATATCGAGATTCATGCAAAACTTGATTATTCTGCACCACCATGCCCTCATTGCCATGGAATGATGATCAAGTACGACTTTCAAAAATCTTCTAAAATCCCTCTTCTTGAACAAGCTGGAACTCCAACACTACTACGTCTGAAGAAACGTCGCTTCCAGTGTAAAGTGTGTAAGAGAGTAACGGTGGCTGAAACCTCAATCGTTGAGAAAAACCACCAAATCTCCAACCTTATCCGACAAAAGGTTGCACAACTTCTAACTGAGAAGGTATCACTAACGGATATTGCCAGAAGACTTCGTGTATCGACGTCCACTGTCTATCGTAAACTTGACCAGTTTACTTTCAAGGAACATTATGACAAACTCCCAGCTGTTATGTCCTGGGATGAGTTTGGGTTCAAGAAAGGTGAACTCGCTTTTGTGGCTCAAAACTATGAGACCAACAAACTCATAACCATCCTTGATAATCGCTGCCAAACTACTATACGAAACTATTTTTTGAAGTATCCATTGAAAGTCCGACAACAGGTACAGTTTATCACGATGGACATGTCAGGAGCTTATATTCCACTGGCTCGCAAACTCTTCCCTAACGCCAAAATTGTTCTTGATCGATTTCACATTATCCAGCACCTTGGACGTGCCTTTTTAAAGACAAGAATTGCCATTATGAATCAGTTTGATAAGAAGTCACTACCTTATCGAGCTTTAAAAAATCACTGGAGACTCTTCCAAAAGGACAGCCGTAAGTTATCTCTCAACCCTTTTTACTCAAAGACCTTCCATCAAACATTATGCCCACATGAAGTCGTTGAGAAGACACTGAATTTCTCAGAAGAACTCTCCAATTATTATAACCTCTATCAGCTTTTGCTTTTTCACTTTCAGGAGAAGAGGGGGAATGAGTTTTTTGAACTCATAGAGGAGAATATAAGCAAGGTCAATCATTACTTCAAAACAGTCTTTAGGACTTTTCGTAAACATAAACAATACATCAAAAATGCACTAGAAACACATTACTCAAATGCAAAATTGGAGGGGACCAATAAGCTTATCAAAGATATTAAACGTCTAGGCTTCGGTTTTAGAAACTTTATTAACTTTAGGAAGCGTGTTTTCATCACTCTGAACATACAAAAAGAGAAAACCTATCAGGTTCTCTCTAGATGTTAGCTTTTCGTCACCCACTACAGTTGACAAAGAGCCTGTTAAAACTCTTAAGAAATATCTACATAGCGTCTTGCACCGCTATAGGTTACATAAGACAACCATGTGTGTCCATCAGCTGTAAGGACCTTGTCATATCGAACGGACATGCCTTTATCATAGTAGGCTAACTCTGGGCTTGCAACGCTTGGTTGAGCCTTGATAGAGCTAGGTTTGGTAAAGGTATAGGTGCCAGTTGCCGCTAGGCTTGGACTTACTGGTTGAGTAACTGCTGTTGCCTTACCATCAATAGCAATGTATCGGCGGTTGCCTCCATGGCTGACATAAGAGAGCCATGTATGACCATCTGCAGTCACCAATCTGTCATAGTTAACGGACATACCAGCATCATAGTAGGCCAACTCTGAACTTGCCACACTTGGTTCTGCTTTAATGCTAGAGCGTTCTTTGAAAGTATAGGTACCAGATGATGGTGTGCTTGGTTGAACAGGTTGTTCTACTGGTTTAGTCACACTTGTTGGTGCGATAGCCACATAGAAACGATGTCCTGAATAGCTAAGGTAAGAAAGCCATGTATAGCCATCATTATTGACAACCTTGTCATAGTTGACTGACATACCAGCATCGTAGTAGCTAACATCTGGGTTGGCTACCAAAGGTTGAGTCTTGATGCCAGTACGGGCGGTAAAGGTGTATGAACCTGAAGCTGGAAGGTTGTGGCGGGTTGCATTTTGAACTGGAACAGTTGTGCTAGTGCCTCCGATACCTACCATTTTACCATCTTGGACATAGTAGAGATGGACAATGTATTCACCTGCTTCAGCCTTATGGTCACTAACATTGATACGAACCTTGTAGCTACCATCATTTTGTCTGCTAGCTTGGTGCCATACAAGATCGTCTTGACCGTTTTGAGCTGTCCAAACTGGAACACTTACGCCTTGGATAGCTTTATCACCACCAGAAACATTAGTGATATGAACGTCAAAACCAAGGTTAGAGAGATTTTCAATATTGATAGTACCGCTTGGTTTGCTTTCTTGTTGAGCAAGTTTAGACACGGCTACATAACGGCGGTTGCCATTGTAGCTGAGGTAAGAAAGCCATTGGTAACCATCACCACTGACAATCTTGTCGTAGTTGACTGACATGCCAGCATCGTAGTAGGCCAACTCTGGACTTGCCACACGAGGTTCTGCCTTGATGCTAGAACGTTCTTTGAAGGTGTAAGTTCCTGCATCAGGAAGGCTATAGCTAGTAGTTGTATGAGTTTCTTCAACTTTGGCAGGAACTGTGTAAGTTATGCCACCCACACCAACTAATTTACCATTAGTTTCAACATAGTAAAGATGAACATTGTAGAGGCCACGTTCATTCTTGTGGTCAGTTAGACTGACGTTAACCTTGTAGTTACCATTGTTAAGACGAGTCGCATTGTACCAGATGATGTCATCTTGACCATTCTTTTCAGACCAGATTGGAACAGATACCCCAAGGACACCGTTTTGATCTGAAACATTACTGATAACCACACTAAAGTCACCATTATCATGGCTTTCAATAGCAATATCGCCTCTTGGTTTAGCTACAGCCTCTGCTGCAGCACCTAGATCGACGTAACGACGAGTACCATTGTATGACACATAGGAAATCCAACGGTGGTTGTCAGCAAGCAAAGATCTATCGTAGTTGACTGACATGCCTGGATCAAAATTGAACTCAGTCTTGGCAGTCAAGCTAGGTTGGTTCTTCACATCTGCAGGTTTAGTAAAGTAATAAGTACCACGTTCAGGGATGACTTCATCTCTAGTTGCTTCAGTGGTGCTATTAGTGTTTTCAGCCTTCAATGCTGCGATATCAGCGTAGTAGCGTTCATAGTCGTAGCCAATGTAAGAAATCCATTGATGATTGTCTCTCTTCAAGACCTTATCATAGATAACATGGTCACCTGCACTAAAGACAAAGGCAGGTTTGATATCCATGATAGGCGCTGTACGAATTTCAGTTGTGCGACGGAAATAAAAAGTACCGTTTGATGGGATATCAAGAGAACCATCAGCAGTCACTGGACCATCTACACCAGGTTGACGTGTTTCGACAGCTTCACGCTCAGTACCTCTAACTTCTGCTACTTCTGAAGTTGCGGAACGGTTAGTCTCACTTGCTGCTTCAGAGCTAGCTACTGATGACACTTCAGAACGTGGACTAGCCACTTCTGATCTAGAAACAGTAGCAACAGCAGATGCAGAATGAGCAACCTCTGCCGGTACTTCCAAAGAAGCAGCCTCGCTAGCTACTACACTACTAGCTTCAGAAGAAGCAACTTCACTGCTGGCAAGCTTAGGTCTTGGCGCTTCAGATCTTGAAGCTGGTTGATTGAGGACATCGGTAACAGCTTCTGAAGTCGCCTGGTCGATTTGAAGTGGTTCAGAATTATTTACAAAAACTTCATAATCCTTGCTGGAACTTGCGCCATTGGCTTGTTCCTGAGCCAAAGCATGTCCACCAAGCATCAAGCTCGCACCAATCAAGACTGATGCAGCTCCAAAAGAATATTTACGAATTGAGTAACGTTGACGTTCCTTAACAACATATGCCTTTCTCATTTTGATCACTCTCACTTTCTAGGCTGTTTGATAAAACTTGGAACCGTTTTCACATTTCTATTATACCCCTTTGAAATATTTTTTACAATTATTTCAATATTATTACTAAACTTTATTTTGTAGAAAATTGATATCTAATTCTTTCAAATAACTATAATTAAGAAAACCCCCAAGAACTACCTGAGGGCTTTTGCTACATCTAATTCCTTGACACATTAAGCAAATCTGAATAGATTAATTAATTCATTCTGGGTTGATTTGACTATAGGTATCAATCTGGTCTAACTATGATTCATCATAGATGTATTCTTCTAAATGTTCAGTCACTGTAATCTCATCGCAGGAGCTAACATTTTGAAAGTCCTTAATGTAAACAATTTTATACTGATTTGGTAGAAGTAATGGAAAGGCAATTGGCTTTCCATTCTTACACACGCGAAACATCTGAAGGCTATCTGTTACGTTACTAATAAAGACAAACGGAAACAAATGAGGACTGGGAGAATCCAAATAGTGATAGGTCCCCTTTAAGGTACCACTAGTACTTCTCACTTCTCCATGTTCTTTTTGAGACATTTTTAAAGCGTACTCCTTCTACTACTTGTAATTTCCTTTTCTTAAGTACCGAGGGACAATACCATTAATCTAATTTATTGTAAACATGCATTCGACCATATATCGCATCAGAACCGAAACGAATCTGTCCATTACTATCAAAGAAAATTGGGTCACTAGTTGGTCCATCATTATGAGCAAATCCTGCTACATAACCGCCATCTTGAGCAAAACCATTAAAGAGCTGACTACTTGTATCACTATAACCACTTTCAGCACCAACACGGGTTACACTACCGGATGGGGATACTGTAATTGTGTCCCCTAAGTCATTTTGATAGGTACCAGCAACACTAGAGAAATCACCATTAGCCATTGCCGTAGCATCAACCACTGTGGTAGCTGGTGTTTGTTCCGCTGAAGCAGCTGGTTGTTCTGTAGGAGTTCCTTGATTTACTCCAGCTGTTTCTTCACTAGGATTTGTTGGAGCAACTTCTTGTTGAGTAGATCCAGCAACATTTCCGGCTGATGGTTGTGAAGCCGTTTCTCCAGAGGTTGCCTTTGAGACCTCTTCTGAACTAGAAGATTTTGTCTTTTGCTCAGACTTCTTCGTTTTTTCTTTTGAAGATGGTTTTGTCGATTTCACTTTCTGACTAACCTTACTAGAGCTCGATGTTAATGTAGCTTCCTTCTTGTTATTACCACATGCACCAAGTAATAGAACGGAAGTTAAAGCGAGTGCGGTTAAAGTTGTGAAACGTTTTGTAGCAGGTTTCATAATAATTCTCCTTATTACTCTATTTTAGACTGTGTCATTTTCAAAAATCTCAATGAAATAAGTTATATTCTTTAATTCTTCTTATGGGTATAATATACTGCATATTAGAAAAAAAGAACAGGACACGTATGTCCTGCTCTATTCTTTCATAGCATCTCTCATTTTCTCTGATATGATGTCAGTTAAAGAGGTGTCTCCTAGCAATCTAGCCAAGATTATCCCTTCTTGATAGGCCTTTTTAGCCTCAAAAATATCATTCTTTACAACATATAGATACTGTCCCTCTAGCATTCTCAAAATTGGTTTTTTCTGATAATCTTGAGTTTCCTCCATAATGTGATGCAGTTGATTGAATGCTACTTCCGATAAATGAAACTTTTTTTCGTTCATATTCAACTATTGGAACCATTAATAAGGCATCCCTAAGTAAAAATAGATACTCCGTGGGAATACTATCATAACTATTTATAAGATTCCTACAAATGGTATAAAAGGTCCCTTCACTAAACCCATCTGACCGCATACTATCACCATCTCCTAACGAGATTTGATATAGTTCTATAAGTAGTAGGTCATTGATAGTGTATACCCTTTTCTCACATAATGAAGGTAAACTCTTCTCCAATATGCTCATGCCAAATTTTTGGTGTGTCTTTGAAGTATATGAGTAAAGTTTTGACTGTAAAATATCAACGACCCTCTGTTCATCAACTGGCAAATCATCATAATAGATATCAATAATTTTACCCAGCTTTTCGTCTAGTTTCATTAGGTTATTTGGCTTATCTAAACTAGTCGCATGCATCAATTGATATTTGAGATTGAGGTATTCTACCGGCAACTTTGAGCCTATAGCCCTCTCTCCAAGCAATTCCGATAAAGATATATTCAGACGTCTTGCCAAGTGCTCTAAGGTCTCTAATTTAGGTTGAGACTTCCCTGTTTCTATACGTGTCAATTGCCGTACTGATAAAACCTCATCCCCTTCACAAAATTTTTCTTTAGTGAATCCTTGTGCTAATCTCAACTCTCTTAACCGATGACCAAAGTCTTGTCCAAACATCGCTAGCTCCCTTTTACTTGAAACTATTATAATTTTTATGATTTGTAATAGTATACCACCCAGTATTCACTATTTCAATTATGAAACGAAAATAATCATTACTTTCAATACCACTTACAAAGAAAAAAAGATAGGATTTTCATCCTATCTTTTCAAGTTACTTTTATTGTATCACATCTTAGAGCTGTTCTGCTACTGCTGAAAGAAGATCTTGGATACCATTGGCATCGCTACCACCGGCCATGGCCATATCTGGTTTACCACCACCACGACCTGATACGATTGGTGCGAGAACCTTGATAACATTACCTGCGTGAACATCTTTAGACTTGCTTGCTACAAGAACATTAACTTTTTCGCCAATGTGAGCTGCAAGGACAAGGACGTCAGAGTAGTCTGCTTGTTTCCATTGGTCCGCGAAGGTACGAAGGGCACCTGCATCAGAAACTTCTACTTGGCTAGCAATGTAACGAACACCGTTAGCTTCTTTAACATCTTTGAAGACGTCACCAGCTGCAGCTGCAGCTGCCTTTTCTTTAAGCGCAGCATTTTCTTTTTGAAGGGCATGCAATTGCTCTTGAAGGCTAGCAACCTTGTTAGGCACTTCTTTCAATTGTGGTGCTTTAAGTGTTGCTGCGATTGCTTTGAGGGCATCTTCTTCTTCACGGTAAGCAAGGTAAGCTTCACGTGATGTCACTGCCAAGATACGACGTGTTCCTGAACCGATACCTTCTTCTTTGACAATCTTGAACATACCGATTTCAGCAGTGTTGGCAACGTGCGTACCACCACAAAGCTCAACAGAGTAATCACCGATTGAAACGACACGAACATTCTTACCATATTTTTCACCAAAAAGGGCCATAGCTCCCATTGATTTAGCAGTGTCAATGTCTGTTTCAATAGTTGTTACTGGAGTGGCTTTCCAGATTTCTTCGTTGACTTGTTCTTCGATAGCACGCAATTCTTCTGGAGTTACAGCCTCAAAGTGAGTGAAGTCGAAACGCAAGAATTCTTGTTCATTAAGAGAACCAGCTTGAACAGCATGATCACCAACGATATTATGAAGGGCAGCATGCAAGAGGTGAGTCGCTGTGTGGTTCTTCATAACACGGTGACGACGTGTGTGGTCAATTTCAAGTTTGTAGTTAGCACCTACAACAAGTTCACCTTCAACCTCAACAGTGTGAAGGGCTTGTCCATTTGGTGCACGTTGAACATCAACCACACGCGCAACAACAGTACCAGCTGCATCTG
Organism: Streptococcus salivarius; assembly: GCF_000785515.1. Classification (NCBI taxonomy): domain Bacteria; kingdom Bacillati; phylum Bacillota; class Bacilli; order Lactobacillales; family Streptococcaceae; genus Streptococcus; species Streptococcus salivarius. The sequence continues at coordinate 482,708 of NZ_CP009913.1, read as the reverse complement.
AGATCGTACCGTGGTCTGCTACTTGTCCACCCATTTCAGCATAGAATGGTGTTTGTTCAAAGACAAGGAGTGCTTGACCAGAGTTAACACTATCATGACGAGCATCATCAGCAACGATAACGCTCAAACGGCTTTCAGCTGTTTCAGCTTCATACAAGAACTCAGATGGTTCAGTGATGTTGGCGAGGGTTTCATTTTGCATACCCATAGAACCACCTTTAACCACGCTAGCACGCGCACGTTCTTGTTGTTCTTTCATGGCAGCTTTAAAACCTTCATGGTCAATCTTGAAGCCTTCATCTTCAGCCAACTCTTCTGTCAATTCCACTGGGAATCCATAAGTATCGTAAAGTTTAAAGATGTCTTTACCTTCAAGCGTATCTTTACCAGATTTCTTAAGGTTAGCAAGAAGCTCGTCAAGCATGCTTGAACCTGCATCGATGGTACGTGCAAAGGTTTCTTCTTCACGTTTAACGATTTTTTCGATAAAGTCTTTCTTCTCAAGAACTTCTGGGTAATAGCTTTCCATGATTTGACCAACAGTTGGAACAAGTTTGTACAAGAAAGCATCAGAAATGCCGAGACGACGGCCGTGCATTACGGCACGACGGAGAAGACGACGAAGGACATAACCACGACCTTCATTACCTGGAAGGGCACCATCACCAATGGCAAATGCCAATGAACGGATGTGGTCAGCGATGACCTTGAAGCTCATTGTGTCACCATCTGGATCATAAGTTTTACCAGACATTTTTTCGATTTCACGAATGATAGGCATGAAGAGGTCTGTTTCAAAGTTTGTTTTAGCCCCTTGCATCACGGCTACAAGACGTTCAAGACCTGCGCCCGTATCAATGTTTTTATTAGGAAGTTCCTTGTATTCTGAACGTGGAACAGCTGGGTCTGCATTGAATTGTGACAAAACGATGTTCCAAATTTCAATGTAACGGTCGTTTTCAATATCTTCTTCAAGCAAACGGATACCAATATTGTCAGGGTCAAAGTCTTCGCCACGGTCAAAGAAGATTTCAGTATCTGGTCCTGAAGGTCCAGCACCGATTTCCCAGAAGTTATCTTCAATTGGAATCAAATGACTAGGTTCAACACCACAAGCAATCCAGCGGTTGTATGAATCTTTATCATCTGGATAGTAAGTCATGTAAAGTTTGTCTTTTGGAAAATCAAACCACTCTGGGCTTGTCAAAAGCTCATAACCCCATTCGATGGCTTCATCACGGAAGTAGTCACCAACTGAGAAGTTACCAAGCATTTCAAACATTGTGTGGTGACGAGCTGTCTTACCAACGTTTTCGATATCGTTGGTACGGATAGCCTTTTGTGAGTTGGTGATACGTGGATTTTCAGGAATCACAGAGCCATCAAAGTATTTCTTCAAAGTGGCAACCCCTGAGTTAATCCAAAGAAGGGTTGGATCGTTAACTGGAACCAAGTTAGCTGATGGTTCAACAGCGTGACCTTTTGATTTCCAGAAATCAAGCCACATTTGACGAATTTGTGCTGAAGTAAGTTGTTTCATTGTTTCTCCTTAATTAATTGTTTCTTATTTTGAGCTATTCTCGAGCATTTCCACATAGTCAATAGCAACACACAGGGAAATGGCCAAATCAGCGTAAGTATTTTCATAAACAGTAACAGTATAGGTCGATGTCAGATGGAAGAGCTCCTTTTGAATCCTAGCAACTACCTGATCTTGACTATTAAGCAGTTGAAAATTTAGGTCCCAAATATTCCCCTCTATTCGCAAGCCAAGATTATCGACATCATACTTATCACGAAGAAAGGTTAATTTTTTACGAATGTAAAAGCTCGAACCATCCTGTAAATCCACCGTAAATTTGGGTAAGAGACTAATAGGCTCCTTGGTGATATGACTGATCTCACGACCATCCTCGCCAAAAATCGTAAAGGTCTTTGGAATCTTAAAAAAGGATCCTTCAACCTGATAGGCAACTCTACCTTGATCATCCTTGATATCAAAGCGTTCACCCCCCAATCGAAACTTCTGTTTGACAAAATAGGTTTTCATACGCCACCTCCAATAATGTCATACATTCATTCAAAAAATACTAAAAGAATAAAAGACAAGACCACTAAACGAAGGGCGACGTGAACCGCGGTACCACCTTCATTCAATGAACTTGTCATTCTTATTTGTCTTTAATTGTGAACTTTGAGTAGCAAGTAACCAGATTCGTCCATGGCTCGCAGCGACCGCCATTTTTCTGTATCAGAAGCGATGATTACCAATCTCAAAGGGATGGCCAAAAATGTCATGATATTAGAACTTTTAGCCACTCTTCATTTTAACGTGTTTTAGGTCTTAGGTCAAGCTGATAATAGCATTATCAACTCTATCTTGTGATTTATTTGCTAGAGCTTGATGATGAACTTGATGAAGCCCCAGAACCAGTCACATACTGGTCAAGAATTGCGCTGAAGGCCTTGTCTACAACTTTAACATTGTATTTCTTAAGGACCTTAGCAATCACTGAGTTAGTGAAGTTAGTATCAGCTTTCTTACCATTGATGATAACCTTAGTCAAATCATCCTTATAGTTTTTCCAATCTGCATTTTTCTCAGCTTTTGAAACAGTTTTAACGATGTAGTAAGTTGCAGCACCAGTTGAGCTGTTTGAAACAGTCACTACGTCAGAAACAGCATTAGCATCTTGTTTGAAGGCTGCTGTCAAAACATCTGCTGGGAAGTCTTGAGAAGCCGAGTTAACTGTCTTAGAAGCCACTTCCAAGCTGTTATCTTTAGCAACTTGTGAGAAGTCTGCTCCTTCTGCCTTAGCTTCAGAGTCTACCTTATCTGCCACTGCTTTATCAGTAGTTGAAACCACTTGTACCTCTGTATTTGGTGTGTAGTTATCATAGGCGGCCTTGTAATTTGCTTCCGTCAAATCTTTTTGTGCGGCTTGGTTAACAGCATACTCAACCAATTTTTGTGTACGGATTTGCGTACGGTATGACTCTTCTGTTTGACCATAGGCTGCAAGTACTTGTGAGAATTGATCTCCGTATTGTTCTGAAGCTTGCTTATAAGCTTTGTCTACGTCTTCTTTGCTGACTTTGCTACCATATTCTTTTTCAAGAGCCTTTTGCAAAGTTGCACTCAAAACACTTTGTTGTGTTTGGCTGCTACCTTTAAGTGAATCAAAGACATCACCGACAGTAACAGTATCACCTTTCATAGATACCAAAGTAGTTTCTTCAGTTGTTTCGTTACCTAGAGAAACATACGTAATACCTGCACCAACGAGAGCTGAAACAGCTACAAGGGCAAGACCTCCGAGGAAGCGGCCACCTGAGCTTGGTTTACCAGCATCACGTGTCTTTTTCGTTTTAGCACGTTTAGCTTTTTCTTTCGCTTTTTCACTAGCGAGGGCGATGCTTTCCTCTTCTTCTTTTTGGCGATCAAGATGCTCTTGTTCTGCGTCTTTGTCTGCTACAACCTCTTCAACAGTTTCTTCTGTCGACTCAAGGTTTTCATTTTCTTTAGCCATTCTATCTACTCCTTAAATTGTCAATATCTTTGTTATTATACCACACTTACTTAAATAATGCTTAATCTGGCAAGATAATATTTTCAGAATTTTTCCGAAGCATAAGAAGTCCGTCACTCATAGGTACCAAACTAGCAGTCAAACCAGGGTTATCTAAGGTCGCATCAAAAAGACGATGCAAACCACGGTAAATCGTACGCTGACCACGACGAACCTCCATGATGTCTTTGGCAATATCCCCCCCTTGGAAGATATCATCAAAGACAATGACACCACCTACCTTGAGACGTTTTAGGATTTCAGGCAGAAAGACGATATATTTAGACTTGGCTGAGTCCATAAAAACAAAATCATAATCAGTGTCCAAATCTTGCAAAACTTCTGCTGCATCACCTTCGACCAAGGTAATTTGTTTGCGGCTGTCATACTTGGCTAGATTTTCCTTGGCAAAGCCAATCATTTCTTCATTACGATCAACCGTCGTAATCTGAGCATCAGGGGCGTACTCAGCCATAAGAAGAGCTGAAAAACCAATAGCAGTTCCTACCTCAAGGATTTTCTTAGGCTGCAAGGTCTGTAACAAAAATCGGAAATAAGCAACAACTTCGTGCTGGATAATTGGAATATTTTCCTTACGAGCAAAGGCCTCCAGCTCAGCCAAATGCCCTTTATTTTCCTGAAGATGCGTTCGCATGTAATCCACGATATCCTTGTTTACTACTGGGCGACGCATGTTGTGATTTGCGTTTTTACTATATGATTTAACCATGTGTTTTATTATATAAAAAATCCCTAGCGAGTGCTAGAGATTTTTCTTATCTATAACTCAAATCCTCATCATTAGACTACTTGACGAATAACCTTCTTTTTCAAGAGGTAAGCAATAACTAAAGCTACCACGTAAAGAGCAATGAAAACAAGCAAGGTCATCTGGTAAGATTTTGTCAATTCATAGGTTACCGACAGGAGCATTGGTCCCACCAAGGCTGCCATAGCCCAGGCAGTCAGAATATAACCATGAAGGGTAGCCAATTCCTTTGCCCCAAAGATATCGCTAAGGTAGGGAGGAATCAAGGAGAATCCTGCCCCGTAGCAAGTCATCAGAACAGCCATCGCAACCACAAAGACAAGTGGAACTTGCAGGACAATTAGGAGGATAGCCATAACGACATTAACCACAAAGAGGAGGATAAAGGTCTTCGGACGCCCAATATAATCCGACAAGCCTGCCCACAGAAGGCGACCAAAACCATTAAAGATTCCCATAACACCGACAACAACTGCCGCTGATTCCGCTGACATCCCAACCATATCTTGAGCCATTGGAGAAATAGCAGAGACAAGGGCTAAGCCACATGAAATATTGATAAACAAGATAAGCCATAACCAGTAGAAAGTTGACGATTTCAGGGCCTCATTAGCCGTAACTCCCTTGCTCAAATCAGCAGCCTGACGGTTCGGACTCTTGTCAGCCAACAGTTGTGCTTCCTCTACACTTGGTCGTTTAATGAATTGTGAGACAAAAAGCATAACAACAAAATAAACGACTCCCAAGATATAAAAGGTCTGTTCAACGCCACGTGCCTGAATCAGATATTGGGCAATGGGACTGGTTAACAGCGAGGCAAAGCCAAAGCCCATAATGGCAAGTCCAGTCGCAAGGCCACGCTTATCAGGAAACCACTTAATAATGGTTGAAACAGGCGTAATATAACCCACACCCAGTCCTAGACCACCAAGAATACCATAACCAAGATAAAGCATCCACAGCTCTCCATGAGCAATAGCAACTCCTGTCAGAATATTTCCCCCAGCATAGAGAACCGCCGACATACTTCCAGTCACCCTAGGACCAAATTTTTCAACCAGACGCCCCATGAAAGCTGCAGAAAGCCCTAGACAAAAGATAGCCAACGAAAAGGCAAAAGAAACTGAAGATTGATCCCAGCCAGTCTGGGCCATAATAGGATTACGATAGATACTCCAAGCATAGGTAGACCCCAACATGAGATGGAGTAAGACACCACACGTTGCTACAAGATAACGATTGGTTGTTTTCACAAAAACCTACTTTCTATTTCTGAACATTATTCACTTATCAACTATAAAACGTTAGGTTTTTAGTCTATCATGAATATAAACTAGGGGCTATAAATATGCTCATCCATATATTTCCATATCAATTAGAACTTATATTCTAGTAAATGTTCGTTTTTAAACATAAAAAGAATCATCCTGATTCAGAATGATTCTCTCTTATAGTGACTTCTTTTTAAGAAAGGTGAACACCTTTTTCAACCAAGGCTTCTAATTCAACGAGACGGTCTTCAAAAACTTTGAAGGCAGCATCCAAGTAGTCGGTATTGGTCATATCAACACCAGCTTTCTTGATGACTTCCAAAGGATAGTCTGAGCTTCCCGCCTTAAGGTAAGTAAGGTAAGCTTCCTTATCTTCTTCAGTACCATGAACAATTTTTTCAGCCAAGTAGCTTGCTGCCGCAAACCCTGTAGCATATTGGTAGACATAGTAATTCATGTAGAAATGCGGAATACGTTCCCACTCAAACTGAATTTCGTAGTTATCTTCAGCTTTGAGGTTATAGTATTTCTCATTGAGGTCTGCGTAAAGCTTATTCATGAAGTCCGCTGTCAAGATTTGACCAGATGCATCTGCCTCATGGATAGCATGTTCAAACTCGGCAAATTGTGTTTGACGGAAGACAGTTCCCTTGAAACCATCCAAATAGTGGTTAAGAATAGCAAAACGTGTCTTGTCATCTTTAACCTCTTTAAGCAGCGTTTCTGTCAAGATATTTTCATTGGTTGTAGACGCAATTTCTGCCAAGAAGATTGGGTAATCTCCGTAAACATATGGTTGAGTCTGACGTGTGAAAGTTGAATGCAAACTGTGGCCAGTCTCGTGAACCAAGGTAAAGAGATTATCCAAAGTGTCTTGCCAGTTCAAAAGCATGAAGGCATTGGTATCATAAGCCCCACCTGAATAGGCCCCTGAACGTTTGCCTTTGTTAGGGTGAACGTCAATCCAACGTTCCGTAAAGGCTGCATGAACCCCTTTACTATACTCTTCACCAAAGATTGCCAAGACTTCTTCTGCTTTCTTGAGGGATTCTTCATAAGTAAGAGCAGTTTCAGTCTCAGAAAGTGGTGTATAAACATCATACATCTTAAGCTCGTCAAGCCCCAAGACCTTCTTACGCAAATCAAGGTAACGGTGCAAAAGTGGCAAATGCTTGTTCACTGATTCCAAGAGTGAGTCATAAACACTCTCTGGAATAAAGTTAGCCGCAAGTGCTGGATGACGTGCTGAATTATAGTGACGAACTTTGGCTTGGTAATTGTGAACCTTGACAACGCCTTGGAGTGTTTGCGCATAAGTATGTTGGAACTGCTCGTAAGTCCCATACATCGCTTCATAAGCTCCCTTACGAATGTCACGGTCCTTAGATTCCATAAGAGTGATAAAGTTACCATGTGTCAACTCAACCACATCTCCTTGACCATCTGATACCCATGGAAAGAGGATATCAGCATTATCCAAGACATTGAAGGTATCCGTTGGACCGTTGAAAATATCACCAGCTGCTGCCAAGAGCTCTTCAGCTTCTTGGGAAAGAACGTGGTCCTTGTTTGCCAAAAGGCGTTCGAAATAGTGGTCATAAAGTCCAAGACCTGGCTCTTGCTCTTTAAATTCAGCTAATTTCTTATCATCCAAGGCCATAAATTCAGGCTCAAAGTAAGCAAAGGCTTCACTCAACTGTGAGTAAAGGTTTGAGGCCTTAGCTTGGTACTCTTGGTAAAGCCCTACTGTTGTGTCTTGGTCATTTTTCATTGACGCATAGACATAGATTTTCTCCAAGCGACGCATAAGACTCATATAAAGTTCTGTTGCCTCAAGCAAGTTCTTAGCAGAATCTAAGAGATGACCTGCATAAGCACTAGCCTTCTTCAAATCCTGAACAGTGCTTTCATATTCAGTCTCCCAATCTGCATCTGTCGCAAAAATGGTCGTCAAATCCCATGTGTATTTCTCTTCTAAATGAGCACGATTGTCTGACATAATATTCTCCTTAATTGTATCTATTCTTTACTATTTTAGCATAAAAGGTGGGAGGGTAGAGAGTTTGTCGATAAGAAAAACGCCTTTTTCGATAATATTGCTTAAAAAGCTTTTCAAAACCTTCAAGTGACTGTCTAATTTGTACAAAACCCTGCTTAGATTCTGGAAATCTCACTTGTGGAAAAAAATCCTGATCAGACAGGCATAACAAATTCATTCCCTTAAGATAGGCTTCTTCCTGCCTTCTCATCCACCTTGGATTTTTCCCCATTAATTCTCGTTGAATCACATGTGAGACCTTCTTTCGCTGAGTTACTTGATAAGTCTCAACCTGCTCTGCTTGATAAGGAAAACGTAAAACTGTCATGAGATTTTCGGTTAACGGCCAGGCCTTAGTTAAATAATAGACTTTCCCAAAAATATCCTCATAGATGAGATACTTAAGTCTAATTTCCTCACGCTTCCAATCAAGCTCCCATAGGTGAAATCCTATCTTAGCCGTAAAATAGAGAAAGTCCCGCTGTAAGTCTGTTAAACGTCCATTCAACCAGAGTTCCTCACCCAAAAGCCAACGCACTTCGTAACCTGCTTGGTGATAGGCACGTGTCCTCTCTCTCAAACGTTGCTGGGATAACCGAGAACACTGAACTTCTAGAGCCAGGGAGTCTCCAACAAATAAATCTGCAATTTGCCCCATCTCAGACAAAACCTTTTCAATACTTACTTTTTCACCATGATTAACCAAAGATTTATACAAAGCTGACTTAAGGGATAAATGTTGGGCCGATTCATTCTCAGAGAAGAACTGACAATTTTGCAAAGACTTATGAGCAAAATGTGGACACATTACCTGGCCATGCCTCAACAGGACAACTCCCTGGCAACCAGGACAGCTATAGGATTCCTTACGTTGCAAACTGGTTTCTAGAGCTGAAACGAGGTTTCCCTCCTGATTTCTTGCAATTAACATGACTCTCTCCTTCGTGCACTCTCTTACTTATTCGTAAAAGAATTCACAAAATAAAAAAACATCTAGATTACTCTAGATGCGTCCCCCATTCAAACTGAAACTTGCTCCCTGCTGTATGGAAACTTAGGTTTATAGGTGTATTGCTTACCTTGGGATACAAGTGCCGCTCAGTCCATTTGATCTCTTTTCAAAAATCTCAATTCTTCAAGGAAAATCCCCCAATTTTCCTTGGAATAAAGATTTTGAAAACAGTTTCTATCCCACATAACCATTAAAAATAGCTATTGTAGCATAGACAGATGCTCTCACAAACATCTGGTCAAATTCCGTCACTGAAGCATCATCCCAATATGCTTATCACCCTTTTGTTCCGCAATCCCACTAAAAACTTAATCCTTGAGTTGATAATGAGATAAAACAATTTTTAGACTTTTACAAGTTAAAGTCTTTATTTACTAACATTGAACCACCATTTCCCTAGGTGCAGTTCAATACCAACAAACGCAAAATCGTGTTGGTTCAAAATGGTTTCTAGTTAAGAGTATCTTGTGATTGATAGTCAGTCAATCTGAAGAACTTTCCCTCTAGCTTCTTTACGCAGCACGTCATACTGCTTACAAGATACTATTTCCTAGAAGAGTATTGGCTAAAAACGCCACTCTCAAAACATACCACCTATCAGTCATTAGGTTTAGTCCACCTTCTGATAGGTATATTAGCAGTTACTGCTTTATTTTCTTTTCCTCTTCGCTTTTGACGATTAGTCTCTACCGATTCTGCTGTTTTTGAATCTGTCGTTTGCTCTACACGGATTAAAAATACCGCTAGCTCCCGCTACGATGATGCTGATGTATTAAATCGATTAATCTAATTTTTTGCTGTTTAAATCTTCTCTTTTTTAAATCATCACAATGAAACATTGGAATTTGATAACTTAGAATTCCAGATTCTAAGCTAGTCCTTTTTGACTAGGGAGTCACCCTGCCAAAAAAACAAACTCTTCCTAACACAATCTATTATACTGTATTATAATTTTTTGTCAATTAATTTATTTCATATTTTTTGAAAATAATATTTACCCCCTTGTTTTACACATAGTTAACTATAAAGAAAAGCTTATAATATAGGCTTTTCTTGCGATTTTGAAAAAATTAGAAAATGTATATCTGTTTTTCTTTTTTCAGTCGAAATCAAGTAATTTCAGTAAATGTCAGAAAATTTCATCTTTATTATTTCTGGTTAACTTGATTTTTCCAAACTAAAAAAACTAGGAAATTTTCCTAGCTTTTTTATGTATTATCTTAGTGTTTACGTTTGTAAGTTGAAATACCGAACAAGGCTAAAGCTGATGTCACCATAGCTGCACCTGCTGCTGCAGAAGCTGCTGTTGATTTTTCACCAGTAGCTGGAAGAGCTGGAGCTTCTTCTTTTACAGGTACTGATGTTGGTGTTACAGGTTTACCTGGTGTAGGTTCTGTTGGAGTTGTTGGTACTTGAGGTTTTGGTTTCTCAGTTGTTTCTTCAACAGATACAAAGTTTTTGTGGTAAGTAACTTTTGCTGAAACAGTATTTGGAAGAACAGGTTTGTTTGGTTCTTCTGGCAATTCAGGAACAACTACTGTTGAGTTAGTTGCAAACCAGTAAGCAGTTGGAACGTTAAGGTTATTTCCACTTACGATGAAGTCCATTGGTTCACCCTTGAAGATTGTTGCAGCAGCACCATAGTAGGCATTCTTCGTACGAGGTGTTCCGTCTGGGTTAATAGCATCCCAACCTTCATCTGTAACTTCACCAGTTGTTGGATCAACTGTTGGGTCACTGTTAAAGCGTGAACCGTTAGCCACAAATTCGTTATCATTTGTTGCATAAGCATAACCATCTTCATGTAAAGTGATAGATGAACCAGGAATTTGAACGTATTCATTACCATTCAAACCAACTTTTTCAATGTGGTTTCCAAGCTCAGTGTTCCAGTGGTTAAGTGATGAGATACTCAAAACTGATCCGTTCTTAGACAAATCAAGTGGTGTCACTGATGACTCAGAATCAAAGAAGTTCAAGTTCATCTTAACGTGAAGTTTTTTGTTAGTGTCGTCAGTTTGTGAACCAATGAAAAGTGTCTTAGTTGGATCGTGGTACAACTTAACAATGGCTGAACCATCTGTACTTGGTGTTTCTACCAAAGTGTAAGTTGCAACAATTTTCTTAACTGGAGTACCATTGAATGATGTTCCGTTTAGGTTGTTGTATGTTACAGTCAATGTTTGACCTGTAGCCATCTTCAACCATACATCTTCAGTGTATTCACCGTCAGCATTGATAGTGTATTGTGTACCGTTAGCTGCACTAAAGTCACTTGGAATGTAACGAGATGTGTTGAATTGTTCAAGGATTTCATCTACTGAGTGACCTGATTGGATTGTTTTATCCAAGTAGTCAACAGAACCTGCTGAGTTTTCAACAGTCATAGTGGCATCAGATTCTGTTTTATAGATCAAGCCAGTAGCATTTTCAGCCAAGCCTTTTGTCAAAAGACGAGCTGTTGTTCCACCAGTGTACTCTTTGTATGATTTTTCCCAAGCAGCATAAGCAAGAACGTCTTGGTAGTATTTATCCAATTGTGTCTTGTAATCTGCAAGTTTTTGTTTATATTCTGAAACCGCAGTTGTCAAAGCTGTTGTTTGAACTTTATTGTCATTGTTAGCAGCTTCAACGCTAGTGTGTTTAACACCTGCTTCTTCTGTAGCTGTGAATCCCCCTGTTGCAACAACATTTGCTTTAGCAGATGTAAGAGCTGCATCAGCTTCTTCACGAGTCAATTTATTTTCAGAAACAACTGTATTTGAAGCTTCTTGAGCATCTTTAGCTGCTTGATTTTGGACAGCTTTAACATCAGCAGAATCTTTTGATGCTGCTGCAGTCGTTGTTGCAGCTTCAACAGCATTATCGAAGTCAGGATTTGAAACTTCAGCAATAGCTTTAGTTGTTGTTTTTACAGTAGTATCTGTTTCAGTAGTAGTTTTTTCTTCTGTTCCAGGTACTGTAGTAACAACTGCTGCATCACCTGTTGTTTTAACAAGGTTAGCACTTGATTCTGCAGCCGTATTTGATACGGTTGCATCAGTATCAGTAGTTGTTGTTACATCTTTAGCTTCATCCGCAGCTGCTACGCTTGTAGCCGCGAGCCCTGCAAGCAATACGCTTGAATACAATGTTGTTTTAAATGGATTGACTTTCATTTACACTTTCTCCTTCTTGGTTAACATTTTATTAACCTATTTTCTTCACCGTTTAATATACTACCGTGATTTTCAAAATTTGGCAATAGTTTTCTGAAAAAAATATTATATATTTGCTACATGTTTTTAAAATTTGACACACTTTTGTTATATTTTAATCATTTCTTTACAATAAAGAGTAATTAGTAAGGATTTTACAGAGTTTTTTACTTAATACTTTCTTATAACTGTTCATTTATTTCTCATAATAAACTGTTTCAACGATAGAATAGGCTTCCTATTAGAAGCAGGTCATCAATAACTGGCCTCTTCATAACTAAAAACACATAAAAAATACCTTCAAGACCTTGACTTTAAGCGTTTTTCGTCGTATGCTTGAAAAAAATGTTAAGAAAGTTGGGGGACTTTTCAATGACAAAAAAAGAAATGAGATTGCTGATCCTTCTTGGGATTAGTATTATTTTAGCGAACCTTGTACTTCGTTTGATTCTTAGGCCTCTGCCTGAGAATATAGCTTATCTCATTAAAACGCTTGGCCTTATGTGTGTGTACTATTTCATCGTACAGAGACGCCTCGGATTAAAGATCAAATCGACAAAAAAGATAAGTTGGTCTGAAACCCTAAGTGTTTGTTGGTTGGTTCTTTTGGCAGATTTTTTCTTTCTTTCTGCGGTTGCTTTGGGTATCAGTAAAGCACCTCACATGATAGGAACTGCCTTGATTATTGCCTTAGGAGCCGGTTTTTTTGAGGAATATTTTTTTTCGTGGACTTTTCCTTAAGCTCGCCTTTCAAGATGGTATTAGATCTTCAAAACAGGTTTTAGGAGTCGTTTTCTTGTCTGCCATATTTTTTGGATTGGCCCATCTCGGAAATCTTACTCACCAGCCCTTGAACGCTACCCTGTTCCAAGTTTATTATGCAACAGCTTATGGCATATTCTTTGCTGCTATTTACCTACGTACCGGTAGCCTCTGGTGGACTATTATTCTGCACTTTTTGATTGATTTTGGCAGTGTCCTTATCTCGCAATCAACACAGGCTGCACCAGCTACAAGTATCTGGAATTTCATTTTCTGGCTACCTTTAATTGCCCTAGGACTCTTCCTTATTCGTCCTAAAAAATTGAAAGCCATTAGATATCTTAATGATTAATATTTCAAACTGCATCCCATAAGTTAGATTTTCAGTGTCTAACCTGTGGATGCAGTTTTTCATTTATCAGAACTGCTTTCTTACGACTTATCTCAATTTCCATAATTACTCCTAAAACGATTTAATCATAGAAATTTCATATCAGGTCTTCATCTATTCCTATCAGAATTTTGCTGATTTTAGACTTCTCATTTTGTTATAATATGACCTACAATCATATTTTTCAAAGGGGATGCTTATGAATTTTCAACAATGTCGCTATGTTCAGACTATCGCTGAAACAGGGTCTTTTAGTAAGGCTGCTAAAAAACTCTTTTTGACTCAGCCTAATCTCTCAGCATCCATCCGTGACTTAGAGGAAGAACTTGGTGTCCAACTCTTTGAGCGTTCCAATACAGGAGCTAAACTAACTGATGACGGTCATGATTTTCTCAAATACGCCAAACGTATTCTTGGAGAGTTAGATCTCCTAGAAGGACGTTACCGTAAATCATTCAAGAAATCATTCACTGTTGCCAGTCACCACTACGATTTCTTATCACTTCCCATGGCTCACATTGCCCAACGTTTTCGTAGTGATTATCAAGAATTTCAACTGATTGAAACAACGACTAGGAAGATTCTCAAAAGCGTTGAGAGCTTCGAAAGTGACCTGGGGATTATTTATCTAGATGAAGACAATGACCATATCCTTGAACGCAGTTTCCAACACATGGATCTGACTTTCACCCCACTTGGAGAGTTTGAAACTAAGATTTTCTTAGGTCGCCAACATCCCCTAGCTCACAAAAAATCCCTCAATCTCAAAGATTTAGAGGGATACCCACAGGTCCGCTTTCGTCAAGAAAGCTCTGGAATCCATTTTGACGAAGATCCTCTCGAGGTTCTGCCTGACCAACAAGTAATTTACAGTAATGACCGAGGCAGTGTCATGAATCTGCTCTGTGCCTCAGATAGTTACGCTTCTGGTCTCGGTATTGTTAATAGTTTCATTAAGGACCAAATTGTTTTACTTCCACTGAAGAACAGTCCAAAGCACACCTTGGGGTTTGTGACCAATAATAAACAGAAACAATCCGCAATTATTCAAGCTTTTATCGAGGAAATTCAGGATAGCTTACTACCCCACCACTAAGGAGAAGAAAATGGAATTTCAAACACTTAATAATGGCATCAAAATACCCGTGCTTGGTTTTGGTGTCTGGCAAATTTTTAATCAAAAGGAATGTCAAAAAGCCGTTGAAGATGCTCTTTCTGTAGGCTATCGATTGATTGATACTGCTAGCCTTTATCGAAATGAGGAAGCCGTGGGACGTGCTATTAAGGCATCTGGTATCCCTCGCGAGGATATTTTCCTGACTAGTAAGGCCTGGATTAGCCAGCTTGGCTACGAAGATACCAAATTAGCCCTAAAAGAAACACTTCGCAAACTAGATACTGACTATCTTGATTTATATTTGATTCATCAACCTTTTGGCGACTTACATGGTGCCTGGCGTGCTATGATTGAGCTTAAGCATGAAGAACTTATTAGAGCCATTGGTGTTTCTAACTTCTCAACAGGGCGTTTGGCGGATTTTGCCTTGCAGACACCTGTAATTCCAGCAGTCAATCAAATCGAGTTGCATCCCTATAAACAACACAAACTAATCCAGAAAGCTGATAAGGAATTTGGTACCCTAACGCAAGCCTGGGCTCCTTTTCATAGAGGAGAGGATGGTATTTTTGAGGACCCAACTCTAACTGCTATTGCTGAAAAACATGGCAAGACAGTTGCCCAGGTCATCCTCAGATGGCAAACCCAACAAGGGATTTTGACCATTCCTAAAAGTACCCATATCGAACGAATGAAGGAAAACTTTAATAGCTTTGACTTCCACCTAGACCAAGCAGACCTTGACACTATCAGTAAACTAGACCGATACCCAAATGCTTATGGACCTGATGAAAGTGTGGAACGCATTAAGCATTTATTGAAATATAGTGTATAAGAAAACGAGTTCGACTGAACTCGTTTTCTTATACAACAAGTCCTCTTAAGACTTTCCTTAAGAGTAGATGATTTCCGGTTTTAAGGAAGCAAAACTGCCGAGAACTCAACAAAGATCTATTTAAGCGCTTTACTCACAACTGAAGATTAGTAAAAAACAGTTTCCCAATTCAAAAAATTGATAAACTGTTTTTTTATGATATTTTACCCAATCACACTTCCGTTTGGAACAGATGGATCTACTGTCAAGACAGTGAGTTTGCCGTCATGTTCTGCGGAAAGAATCATACCTTGGCTGACATATTTCTTCATCATCTTACGTGGTTTGAGATTAGCCACGACTTGAAGTTTCTTGCCGACCAATTCTTGTTCGTTCGGATAGAATTTAGCGATACCTGAGAGGATTTGACGATCTTCACCGTCACCAGCGTCAAGACGGAAGCGGAGCAATTTGTCTGAACCTTCGACCTTTTCTACTTCTTTAACTTCAGCGACACGGATTTCAACCTTGTCAAAGTCGTCAAATTTAATTTGGTCTTTTTCAGACTTAAGTTCAACCTCTTCTGGGTTCCATTCCTTCTCTTGAGGTTTGCCTGCGTTCATTTGAGATTGGATGTAGGCAATTTCTTCGTCCATGTCCAGACGTGGGAAGATTGGAGTTCCTTTTGAAACGACTGTCACATTCTCTGGGAAGCCTGAAAGTTCAAGATTTTCAAGGTCAAATGTTACTGGCAAGCCAAGTTGTTCCATGATGGCATTTGAAGTGGTCATCATGAATGGTTGAATGAGGTGGGCAACGACACGAAGACTAGCAGCCAAGTGAGCCATAACAGCTGCCAATTGTTCCTTGTCACCATCTTCTTTTGCAAGGACCCATGGAGCTGTTTCATCAATATACTTATTGGTACGTGAAATGATGTTCCAAACGGCGTCCAAGGCACGTGGGAAATCTACAGCCTTCATTTGTTTGTGGAACTCTTCGATATTTTCAGCCACAACCTTAGCCAAATCAGCATCAAAGTCTGTAACGTTCTCAACATAGGCAGGCACTTGACCACCGAAATACTTGTTAATCATGGCAACTGTACGGTTTAGGAGATTCCCAAGGTCATTAGCCAATTCGTAGTTGATACGAGCCACATAGTCTTCTGGTGTGAAGGTACCATCTGAACCGACAGGAAGACTACGCATGAGGTAGTAACGGAGTGGATCCAGACCAAAACGCTCTACCAACATTTCTGGATAAATCACGTTTCCTTTAGACTTAGACATCTTACCGTCTTTCATGACGAACCAACCGTGGGCAACAAGGCGTGTAGGCAATGGCAAATCAAGAGCCATAAGGATGATTGGCCAGTAGATTGAGTGGAAACGAAGGATATCCTTACCAATCATGTGGATAATTTCGTGGTTTTCATCATTTTGCCAGAATAAATCAAAGTTACCATGCTCATCCTGACCATAACCAAGGGCAGTGATATAGTTGATAAGAGCATCAATCCACACATAAACCACGTGTTTTGGATCTGATGGTACTTTTACTCCCCAAGTGAAGGTTGTACGTGACACAGCCAAGTCTTCCAAGCCTGGCTCGATGAAGTTTTTAAGCATTTCATTCATACGACCATCAGGTTGGATAAATTCTGGGTGTTCTTTAAAGAAGGCAGTCAAACGGTCTGCGTAGTTGCTGAGTTTAAAGAAATATGATTCTTCAGAAACCAACTCTACTTCATGTCCTGATGGAGCTACCCCACCAATGACATTCCCTTGCTCATCACGGTAAACTTCTGCCAACTGACTTTCAGTGAAGAATTCTTCATCTGAAACTGAGTACCAACCTGAGTATTCACCAAGATAGATATCTCCTTTTTCCAAGAGACGCTCGAAAACTTGAGCAACAACTTTTTCATGGTAATCATCAGTCGTACGGATGAATTTATCGTATGAGATATTCAAAAGTTGCCAGAGGTCCTTAACACCAACAGCCATACCATCCACATACTCTTGTGGTGTGATTCCTGCTTCTTCAGCCTTTTGTTGAATCTTTTGGCCGTGTTCATCAAGCCCAGTAAGGTAGAAGACATCATAGTTCATCATACGTTTGTAACGTGCTAAGACGTCACAAGCAATGGTCGTATAGGCAGAACCAATATGTAATTTACCAGATGGGTAATAGATAGGTGTTGTGATGTAGAATGTTTTTGTCATTTTAATTTCCTTTCATGTGTTAACAAATGGGCTAACACTGATGATATAACATCTTATTATAGCACGTTTTGGACACTAAAAAAACCAGCTAAGCTGGTTTTAAACATTACTAGTTTTGGAAGCGCTTTTTATCAACTCTAACATCACGTTCATAGTCATAATCTAATTTCTTCACGTCATCCCCTGATAGGCGTTTGAAACTTCTTTCTTCAATAAGTTTGCCTTTCTTATTATAAGTTGTAACGATCAATCTATCACCCTTAACCTTGTATCGAACAGTTTCTTCAAGAGATTCTTTGTAGGATTTAACGTAAATCTTTTTACTTTCATCGTTATCAGCCTGAGTTCGATATTCACTTATTTTGTATTGATTATCTACCGCTTGGTCAATGACTTTGGTATATTCAGATAGTGACATGGTTGGTTTAAGCGTTCCTGACCAAGCATCTGGATGGTATGCTTCGTCAGTACCATAGTCTGTAAAGTCAACCAGATTGTTCCCGCCAGCTAAGGTATAAAAATAAAATTTAACATTATTACCTTTGACTTTAACAAAATCATGAGCCTCTAGACCACTTTTCTTGAAAGATTCCATACCATCAACCATTTTCTTCTTATCTTTATGGTAAAAGCGATAAGTTTCAAGCAGATAGGTTCCTTCAGGTATTTTACCGCCTTGCAAGTGCATAAACGCATAGCCACCAAATGAAAGTGCCACTAGGACAATCGCCCCCACTACAGAAGCAATAATAATTTTAGCTTTCTTAGACAAGCCTGTCTTAGCAGGAGCAACTTGTGAAACGGCTTGTGTCACTTGGTCACTCAACTGAGCTTGCTGTGGATTAATACCCTCGTCCTTAGCCTCTTGAGAAATAAATTCCCCATTAGCTTTTGCTTGTTGGATTTCTTCCTCTGTCGGCTTACGATTATTGATTGTTTCGAAATAATCTAACCACTCTTTTTCGTTCATAAAAGTCCCCTTTTTCATTGATACTTCCATTCTAACAGAAAAAAGACTCCAAGGCTATTTGATTATTTCCATATAAAGAAAAGCGATACCAGAATGGAGTTTTGGCTCTCCTTCTCGTACCACTTTACTCATTTACATCATTGGGTGATTAGATTTTATCACTAGATTTTTTACTACTTTTACTATCGTCAGAGCCTGATTTAGAACCACTACCATAGTCATCGCTATTACCATAGCCATAGTCATTACCATAACCATAGCCGTAATTGTAGCCATAACCATAATCATAGTAATCCTTGAAGTCATCATATTGATCACTATAAGTCTTCAAATCTTTCTTATAATCTTTGATGGCATCCTTATAGTCATCCCAGCGCTCCTCAGCGTCTCCCTTACTCATACGTTTATAAGTAATACGTGACTGAAGCTTCCCTTTTTTATCATAAGTAGTCAGAGTGTATTCATCGCCATGCTTGACATAGGTACGTTTTTCCTTCAAGGTATCTTTATATTCTCTTGTTGTTTTTTTAACGACTTTGTCAGCTTCCTCTTTGGTATAAAACGAATAGTCTTTTCTCATCTTTTTCATGAAGTCTTTTGTGACATCTTCGACTTGATCCGCATCTAAAACTTGACTCTCTGTTCTATTCCACGGATCAAATACCTGAGGAACATCTATCTCATAGTCCATCAAACTAACATATGATTTATTGTCACTCTCTACTAAATTGTAGGTTCTAGATTGATTATTCTTTACAACTACAAAAGACTGAAACTCCAAATCCTCCTTCTTGTATTCATCTATGCCGTCAACCATTTTATCTTTGTCTTCATCATAACGAGAGAAAGAAACTACCTCATATGTTCCATCCGCAATCTTACCTGATTGGTAGCGCCATAGTGAGTAGCCCCCAACAATAAGTAAAATTGCTGCCAAGGAACCAAAGACTGATGCCAAAATAATCTTAGTTTTCTTAGACATACCTTTTTTAGCAGGTACGACTTGTTGGAAGGTTGCTGTTGTTTGGGCAAACTGAGGCTGCTGTGTCATCGTTATCACAGGTTCAGCTGGCTTAATCGGTCTTTGCTCCGTCGCCTGTCTATTTGAGCCAAAGACGTTAGGGTTAGGTCGTTCAAGGATAAACTCGCCTGCTGCTTGAGCTTGAGCTAACTCTGCGGGAGTTGGTTTGCGACCGTTGACTAATTCAAAGTACTCAATCCACTCTTGCTGGTTCATAATAATCTCCTTTTTTATTGGTCTACTGTTCTATTGTACCAAAATAAATGGTGAAATAGTATTTGACAATTATCATAAAGACTGTAAGGTTTTTTAATAAATCATTAGGTTATGATTCTCGATAGAAAAGAGCTGCTTGGTCGGTAAGTGGTTCAACGCCAGATGAGATAATCCCCATCATGCCTTGAATAATTATAATACTTCAAGGCATACTCATAATCCCTATCATAACCACTTTTGACCCCTTTGGCTTCCTCTGAGCTCAATCGTTTAAAAGTTCTACGCGACTCAATATGTCCATCATTAGCATAAACAGTCAGAACGAGACCATTAGGGCGCTTTTCATAAGTTCTTTTTTGCTTCAACATTTTTTTATAATCGTCTACACACCTTTGGACAGATACTTCTTTTACTCTTGAATACTCCTCTCCCTTTTTAGAAATCTTATCTATATGAGAAATCACTAGAGCTTCATATTCAGAGACTGTTAGATCCTGTTTCAAAGTCCCTGTACGTGGGTCAAAAGTCTGTGGGAGCTTTTCATCATGCTCAAATGGTGAGACAAAAGGTTCCCCATCCCCCACAAAAACATAATAAAATTGAGATTTCATATTCTCAACAACTATAAAATCCTCATATAAGCTATCATTATTCTCTCCTCGCTCAGTCCAATTTATCAATTCATTGGAATATGCCGATTTAGCCTCGTATTTTAGCATCTGATAAGTGCCGTCTGGAATATAGTTCTCTTGATACTTCCAAAATCTTCCCTCTCCTATGGCTATCAAGACTGTCGCAACAAGTCCAAGCAATACAATGATAGCAATCTTCCATTTTTTTGCTTTAGTCATGGCTCTCCCCCCTTACTGGCCTGTGATTCAATTCTATTTTACCAGAAATAGGGGAAAAGCTGATGACATGACTGCAAAGGAAAAGAGGTTGAGAACACAGACTCTCAAACCTCTTTTCAGCTATTTATTTTTTTAAGATCCTCAGCACCAATAACTGGGTATTCAGTCAATCCTGACGCTGCTTCTTCTTCAACCTTGTTTGCTTCCTCTGGTTTTTCCTCAAAGTCAACCTTAGGTGCATCTTTTTCATAAGCATTAATGATATCAGCTACAACTGGGTGACGTACGACATCGCTAGCAGAGAAGTGAACAAAATCAATAGCCTTAATTCCCTTCAATTTCTCCATAGCATCGACAAGGCCTGATTTAACACGACGTGGCAAGTCAATCTGACTCATGTCCCCATTGACAATCATCTTAGAATTAAAACCAAGACGGGTCAAGAACATCTTCATTTGCATGATGGTTGTATTTTGTGCCTCATCAAGGATAACAAAGGCATCCTCTAGGGTACGACCACGCATATAAGCGAGGGGGGCAATCTCAATAATTTCACGTTCCATGAGGCGGGTCGTTTGCTCCTTACCAAGAATTTGATATAAGGCATCATAAACAGGGCGAAGGTAAGGATCCACCTTTTCCTTGAGATCACCAGGCAAGAAACCAAGGCTCTCACCCGCCTCAACCGCCGGACGTGTCAGAACAATACGTTTAACTTGACCACGTTTAAGGGCTGTAACCGCAAGGGTAACCGCTAAAAAGGTCTTCCCTGTACCAGCTGGACCAATTCCAAAGACCACATCATGACTTTTAATGCTATCAACATAGACCTTTTGTCCTAAAGTCTTCACTCGGATAGGCTTACCACTGTTGTCCTTGATAATCTCTTCTTCATATAAAGCAACAAACTTGTCAATCGAACCATCTTGAGCCATGGTTAAGGCCGCAACAACATCTGAAGTGTTGACTAGCATTCCACGCTCCACTAAAACAAGGAGGGCTTGAATGGTCAAACGAGCCAATTCAATACTTTCCTCGTCATCTCCAAGGATCTGCACACGCTCTGTTCGAGCATGAATAATAACATTTAGGTTTTCCTCGATAAGTTTTAGATGGCGCTCATTGGTCCCAAAAAGTGACAAGACATCATCTGGGTGATTTAGGGTAATTTCAACAGAATACTCTTGCAAATAGAGTTCCTCTTTCTTTCGTCTTTTTCTCCATTATATCAAAAAAATCACGCCAGGCGTGACTTTTTATTATTCTGACTTATTCATTAAATGACACGTGAACGTGGTCATAGTGGTTTTCAGTAACGCTACCACGGTCTGGCATTTGGTTCCATGTGTTAGCTGGTCCGTAGATGTTGTTTACTGGTGCGTAGAATTGTTGTTTGTAGATGATGTACGAAATACCTGCATTTGAGATATTGTCTACTGCATATTGGGCAACTTGATCACCAACTGCTGAACCAACTGGTACCATAACGTCAACAGCAAGTCCTTTACCATGGTCTTGTGGATCACCTTCACGGTAACCACCGATATCAGTAAGACCAAATTGTGCCGCTACATCTTGACGGAAAGCTTCAGCTTGTGGTTGAAGGTGTGGATCCGTTGGAAGTGTATTTGTTGATGCAGGTTGTGCTGCTGGTGCCTCTGAAGCTACTGGTGCTTCTGATGCCACTTCTGATGTTGCTGCTGGTTCTACCGCTGGAGCTTCTGCTGGCGCTTCTGAAGCAGCTGGTGCCTCTGAAGACGCTTCTGATGTTGCTGCTGGTTCTGCCGCTGGAGCTTCTGCTGGCGCTTCTGAAGTCGCTGGTGCTTCTGAAGACGCTTCTGATGTTGCTGCTGGTTCTGCCGCTGGAGCTTCTTCTTTTACTTCAGGTTGTGCTGGTGTTTCAGCAGCTGGAGTAGTTTCTGCTTCAGGTGTAGCCTCTGCTGACGCAGTGACATGATCAATAGCATCAGCAACTGGTTGTTCAGTTTCTGCGTATGCTGGTGCTTCTGATGCTGATGCGATAGCTTCTGTTACTTCTGAAACAGCTTGAGTTGACTCTTCTGTAACAGGTGCTTGAGTAGCTGTTGTGCTTACTGTTTCAACTGGAGCTGTCAAGTCCGCTGCAACTACAGATTGACCATTTACAGTCACTTCGTTAGTTGTCAAATTAGCTTCTGCAACTACAGGTGTAGTTGATGTTTCTGAAGCTGGAGTTTCAACTTTAACAGAGACAGCTTGATTATCAGCATTATAAGTTGCTGTCAAGACTGTTCCAGGGTAAATCAAATCAATGTTTGTGATTTGATTGATGTTAGCCAAAACGTTCACATCGATACCCATTGCTTCAGCGATACTTCCCAAAGTATCACCGTATTGAACTGTATAAGTTTGTTGGTTATCACTTACAGCAATATCTGCTTTGATTTGATCTACTGAACGAGCTGCCCAGTTTGAAGTTTCATCGGCATGTACGTGACTTGCAGCAAAAAGTGAAAGTGCTGCGGTCGAGTAAAGAAGTGCCTTTGTTGTTTTAGATTTTGATAACATGTATAATTCATTCCTTTTTTAACAATTTTAACATCTACAATAATACCACACTTTTTGTCAAAAAAGGGGTGATTTACTGCACTTTAAAGCAATTACTAACTAGTTGTAACAAGCCTAATTTATTGAAAAACAGCTGAGATATTTGTAAAAAATTGTAACAATTCATACCAATTCAAATGGTAATTATTTTTTAAAGAAAATGCTAAAAGTCATTATGCTTATCGTAGACTTAGTCGCTATTAATGAGCCAGATAATCTTCCCAAATCTGGTCAAACTGCCCCAGATTAAAGGAAAAGCTAGCTTGATCTTCCAAGTAACGACTAACTTCTTCGAAGTCATCAGTATGCTTCGGGAAGGTTGAATCTTCAAAAGCCAAGTCAGCCAAGATTGCTACTGGTTCATTGGACTTTGGATTACGCTGGGCCATCAGCCAAGTATAAAAGGATTTTCTCATGCCTTCTCCTAACCGATTAATTCTGTTCCAAACTGGTCTTGTTTGACTTTTTTAGCCTTCATCAGACCACCTAGGGCTTTCTTAAATTGTCCCTTAGAAATACCGAAGGTTTCCTTAATATCTGCTGGTGATGACTTGTCATTAAGCGTCATAAAGCCACCATTGCTCTCTAAATAAGTCAAAATCATCTGAGCATCATTTTCAAGCATTTCAAAAGAACGTGGTTTAAGAGAAAGATTGAGGGTACGGTCAACTTCTCTGAACCCAATCACACGCGCTTCAAGGACCTGACCTAAGCGTGGCTCAGCATAACGTTCTGAGGGATGGATGAAACCAAGCATGTTATTCTCTGGTAGATAAACAAAGGTTCCTGAGAGTTTGAGACGGTAGGCAATGGCTGGCCATTTTTGGTTTTGCATATTATCGTAAGCAGGACCAGCCATACGTTGAAAGACCTCAGGTTCAGCAGGAAGCCCCCAAATACGGTCTTTTTTATCAACATCGAGTTTGATATAAAGCTTGTCGCCTTTCTTAGGCCAAAGCTCTTTGAGTTCGGGCAAAACATCAAGAGAGACAACAATCTCCTTATCTGGAATTCCCACATCTACAAAGACACCCAAATCCTTACGAACTTCAGTGACCTCTCCCCAATCGTAAGAATCATGAGTGGCTTTGATTTCTTTTTGAGTCAGACGTGATTTTTGCTTGCTATCTGTATAGGCGAAACCTGTCACCATGTCACCAATGGCGTGTTCCCCTTCTTCTTTAGACAAGGCAAAGGTCACACCGTCCTTTTGAACAAAATAAAATTTGTCATTTTCATCAGTTACTAGGGCAGTAATAATTGTTCCAAGTAATGTATTCATCTTTTTTCCTCTAAAAAGAGAGTCGGACAAGGAAGCTAACATAGTCCATGCTCTTTTGCTTCTGTCCCACTCTCCTTATTTTTCTATTGATTAAACAGTAAGGAGTTCTTTTTCCTTTTCTGCTGTCATGCTGTCAATCTTCTTAACAGCGTCATCAGTTGCTTTTTGGATATCTTTTTCCAAAGATTTCAATTGATCTTCTGTGATTTCTTTGTCTTTTTCTTGCTTCTTAGCTTCATCCATAGCATCACGGCGGATGTTACGGATAGCGATTTTAGCATTTTCACCGACTTTTTTCACTTCTTTAGCCAACTCTTTACGCGTTTCTTCTGTAAGTGCTGGGATAACCAAGCGCACAACAGAACCATCGTTAGCTGGGTTAATACCAAGATCAGATTCGTTGATTGCACGTTCAATATCAGCGATTGAGCCTTTATCAAATGGTGAAATCAAAAGGACACGTGCTTCAGGAACAGTGATTGAAGCCAATTGGTTAAGTGGTGTTGGAGCACCATAGTATTCTACAGTGATGCGGTCAAGAAGTGATGCATTGGCACGGCCTGCACGGATAGATCCAAATTCACGGGCCAATGACTCGTGTGAGTGGGCGAAACGTTCTTTTGCTTTTTCAATAATTGCGTTTGTCATAAATTCTCTCTTTCTTATTTGTGTGATTCTGCTTTGTTAGATACAGTTGTTCCAATTTGTTCACCAAAGATAACTCGTTTGATGTTTCCTGGTTCGTTCATGTTGAAGACAACAAGGTCAATGTCATTATCCATTGAAAGGGTAGAAGCTGTGGCATCCATAATTTTCAAACCACGTTTAATCACTTCCACGTGTGTCAATTCGTCAAATTTAACAGCATCAGCGTTTTTACGAGGGTCGTCATTGTAGACACCATCAACGCCGTTTTTAGCCATAAGAATAGCATCAGCTTCGATTTCAGCTGCACGAAGAGCCGCTGTTGTATCTGTTGAGAAGTATGGTGAACCAATACCTGCTGCAAAGATAACGATACGGCCTTTTTCAAGGTGACGAAGGGCACGACCACGGATATAAGGCTCCGCTACAGACTTCATATCAATCGCTGTTTGAACACGTGTATCAACACCGAGTTGTTTCAGACTATCAGCCATAACAAGGGCGTTCATCGTTGTTCCAAGCATTCCAGTATAGTCCGCTTGAACACGATCCATTCCTGCTTCAGCTGCAGGTTCACCACGCCAAAGGTTACCACCACCGATAACTAGAGCAATTTGAATACCTGAATCCGCTACTTCAGCAATTTCTTTAGCCATAGCTTGGACAGTTGGAAGATCAATCCCAACACCTCGTTCACCAGCTAGAGCTTCACCTGAAAGCTTAATGAGGACACGTTTGTATTTTGGTTCTGCCATGATTTCTCCCTATTAACTATTTTGTTTTATGATTTGATTCTTAGCTGAGATTTATCTTTCCTAAGTCGTCCATTACCAGCCTTTTAAGGTGGTTAAGGGGTCTCATTCGAGCATCTCCTTTTTATGATTAGGATAGGAAAATGGTTTCTTTTTTGCAAAAAAAACACTAAATCTTCATCCTTACTATTTTATCATAAATTAGGGTTTTCACCTAGTCAAATATTTAAAAAATATCCTTACAAGATGACCGTAAAGGTGATGGTGTCATTTTTATAAGAGGCAAAGATTCGACCTTTAAATAATTTGACCATGCTTTGAGCCATGGAGAGGCCAATACCAAACCCCTTGTGTTCTCTGTTATTATGGGATTCTTCAATACGATAAAAACGTTCAAAAAATTTACTATAGTCAACATCCTTACCATCTTTATAGGTGTTCGATACTTCTAAACGAGCCCGTTTTCGTGTCCTTCCAATCTGACGGAGCCTTACAGTAACTATCCCTTCTGGATCACAATACTTGTTAGCATTATCCACAAGGAGGGTTACAAGTTCAAAGAGAGACTTCTCTTCTGCCTTTACATGAATATCCGGTGTGATGTCCATAACGAAAGATTTACCATCTCGGACAACAGGCCCCTTAAAGTCCTCTGCTGCATCCTCAGTAATATAGGAAAAATCTACATCTTGAAGAACAATATCCGGCTGCTCCTCCAGACGGGATAGGGCTACCAGAGAATTGATTAGAGTAGTCAAACGTGCCACCTGGTCGTTCGTCGACTTGGTCCATTCGTTCTCTCCAGTCATGAGTTCTTGTAGCTCCGTATTGGCAGAAATAATAGCCAATGGTGTCTTTAATTCATGACCTGCATTGGTAATAAAACGTCGCTGCTTTTCGTAGTTTCGAATGAAGGGACGAATGACAATTCCTGATAAGGCACTAACAATGATGACAAAAAAGATAAAGCCAAACATTGATAAAAGGATAGAAAGATTTAACAAGGCTTGGGAAGAATTATAATAAGAGGTCGTGTCCAGAAAGACCACAAGGATCTTATTTTTGCTAACTTTACTAACCTGATAACTGAGATTAATATTTTTTTCTCTAATGGTTCCAAGAGTACTCGTCATTCGGCTAGCTGCTCGGGCATAAGTAGCGGCCTCTTCATCATTTATCAAGGAAGTATGACTGGTGTCCTGACTGACCACTTCATCACCAGACAAGGTCACGCTGAAAAAACGAAAACTATCTGATGGAATTTCACGCCCTTGATTGGTCTCAATTTTTTTCGTTTTTCCGAAACTACCATTATTTTCTGTAAGTGTGTTGAGAACCTTACTAATTTCCTGCTCCGTCTGAAAGGACCTCACAGTATTGATGATTCCCACAGTAGAGACCAAGATAAAGAGGATAGCCAAGGAAGCAATCGTAATAAATTGAAGTCGTAAACGTCTAAACATGAGCTACTCCTCTCTAATTGGCGAGAAGGCAAAAGTCGCCTCCTTTTTCACCAAGAATGCTGATGTCAGCCTGGATGGCTTGCAATTTCTGACGCAGATAGGAAATATAGACCCAGACAATAGACTCGTCCACATCTTCCTCATCCTCCCAGATAGTCTTGAAAAGGTGCTCAGTCGTTAATTTCTTGGCAGGATTGAGCATGAAGTGGGCCATTAACTTGGTCTCTCTGCTTGAAAGTCGAATGGCGTTCCCAGCTACCAACTCCTGCTCTTCTTGGTCCAAACGAACAGAACCAAGAGTCAAAATTTTGGCAGTGAAGCTCTCACTCACACGACGTTCTAATGAGCGCAGACGAGCCAAAAGTTCTTTAAGGGAGATTGGCTTGGTCAAGTAATCGTCTGCCCCAGCATCAAGCCCGGTCACACGATCATCAATTTCAGCCATAGCTGTCAACATAATGACATGCGTCCTATCTCCAGAGGAGCGAATCTCTTTCAGGGCCTCGATACCTGTTTTAATGGGCATCATAATATCCATGATCATCACTTGATAGGCATTTTGTGCAGCTAGGTCTACTGCCTCTTGCCCATTAAATGCTTGATCTACTTCATAGCCTTGATGCTCTAGGGCTGCCTTGTAAACTCGAGAAAGAGCCTCCTCATCCTCAGCTAGTAGAATTTTCAAAGCCATTCTAGTCCCCTCCTTCTTGAATTAAGTTACGGATGGTCTGCATGGTCAAATCACATGAAGCTAATTCATCCGCACAGCGCTTAAGCTCACGGGTAATCATTTCTGGATTCTTGATGTCGTGCTTGTACTTCATTTGATGCTCCAAACTGGCCCAGGAATCCTGAGCAATGGTCCGAAGCTGAACCTCAACAAAATAGGTTCCTCTCTCATTTCCTAGCACATCTGGAAACTCGGTTTCGATTTCCAAAATGAGATGATAAGAACGATAGCCATTGGGCTTAGCATTTAAAATGTAATCTTTCTCGTTATAGATAGAAACGCCAGGGATAGCCTTGATGACATCGATAGTTTTGTAAATATCATCGACAAAGCCACAAACAATTCGAATCCCAATACTGTCACGAATTTCCTTGAGAGCAGATTGGCTGGTTTCAGGCAAATTTTTCCGACGGCACTTTTCACGCATAGAATCGCTTTCTTTGATTCGCGAAATAAAATGTTCATAGAGTTTAAAGCCTGTTTCTTTTTTGCTAGTAATATTAGCCACAATAATCGGGTCTGTTATTTCTTGTAAAATCTTGGGGAGATACTGAGCATATTCCCCATAAATACTTGGAGTTGACATATAAACCTCCTCTAATAGCGTTTCCTAATTATAGCATAGATAGACTTAAAATTAAGGAATGAGCCAGACAAGAAGGACTCTAAGGCTAAGAAAAAAATCCAGCCGAAGCCAGATTCATTTTGCTTATCTAAATTAAATAGCACAAGGCTATGCATCAAGTGATTTGACAAAAGGCCAGTTGCCTAGTTTGTGTGTTTCGTAGGTCAAAACCTTATAACCACATTGTTTGTAGCCATTTTTCTCGTAGAAAGGTACATTGTAATCGCGATTAGTAATCAAACCAAGACTGTGACCGCCTGTACTACCTACAAAAGGTTCAACCCCTTCAAGCAAGAAACGACTCCCTATCCCTTTTCTTTGATAATCTGGAGTCACCGCCAACATCATCAAGTACCAGTCGTATTCTGCAGAATCTTCCAGATGTCTTTCGGACTCTTCAACAAAGTTAAAATACTTGAACAACTTGGTGATGCTTATAAAACGAAAGAGCTTAGTCGCCCCATTTTGAAGATAATTAAGCATAGAAATCGTCTGATGCTGTAAAATAGCTGCCGCAACAATGCGACCGTCCTTTTCAGCCACCAAACATGAGTCCCGTTTAATCGCCAAACGCACCAATATTTCCTGCAAGGCTAAGACAAATTCCTGATACTGTTCAGGCTTCTTTAAATTACTGGCAATCATTGAAAGATAGGGGTAATCTTCAAAGGCATCGGCACATACTTGTGCAACTTCCTGAACTTCGTCTAGTCTTGCTTTGCGATATTGCATCATAATCTCCTAATCTGTCTGTTTTTTTCAGTATAACACAAAACGCATGACTGACAGTCATACGTTCTATGGCCTTTTGTAAAATCTTATAATTTTATAAGAAAAGTTTAGGCAACTTCTTCTGTAAATTGACTATTATAAAGATCAGCATAGAAACCATCTGCTGCCATGAGCTCATCATGATTGCCCTGTTCAATAATGTTACCATCTTTCATCACAAGGATAAGGTCAGCATTTCGAATGGTTGATAAGCGGTGGGCAATAACAAAGGAAGTACGACCTTCCATAAGCTTGTCCATGGCTTTTTGAATCAATTCTTCTGTTCGAGTGTCGACAGATGATGTCGCCTCATCCAAGATAAGGAGAGGGGCATCCTTAAGAAGCGCACGTGCAATGGTCAAGAGCTGCTTCTGTCCAACTGATAAGGTCACAGAATCATCCAAATAAGTATCATAACCCTTTGGAAGTGTGGTAATGAAGTGGTGAACACCGACGGCCTTGGCTGCAGCAATAACTTGCTCATCAGAAATATTCTCTTGGTTGTAAATCAAATTATCACGAATAGTACCTTCAAAGAGCCAAGTGTCTTGAAGCACCATTGAGAATTGGTCATGAACAGTTTCACGCTTCATGTCATTCGTATCGACACCGTCAATGGTGATACGACCTTGGTCGATGTTATAGAACTTCATAAGCAGGTTAACAATAGTCGTCTTACCAGCACCCGTTGGACCAACGATCGCAATCTTTTGACCCGGCTTAGCAAGAGCTGAAAAGTCATGAATAATAGTTTTTTCAGGAGTATAACCAAAGGAAACATGGTCAAAGACTACTTGACCTTTAGTATCTGTCAACTCAGCAGTCTTAGCTGACTCGTCGTCCATATCTTTTTCTTCCAAAAATTCAAAGATACGACCAATGGCTGCAGTAGCTGATTGGAGTTGTGTAATCCCTTGGGCAATTTGAGAAAGAGGTTGTGAGAAGATACGAACATAGGTCATGAAGGCTACCACATCACCAATAGTCAAGCTACCATCAATAACTTTGATAGCACCCACAAGACAGACCATGACATAACCAAAGTTCCCAATGAAAATCATAAGTGGCATCATAATACCTGAGATAAACTGTGATTGCCACATCGATTTATAGAGTTTATCATTAAGTCCCTTGAAAGCTTGACTACTTTCTTGAGCAGCATTGTAACTCGTTACGACTGCTTGACCCGTGTAGATTTCTTCAATATAACCATTAATATTAGCCAAATTTTCTTGTTGGCGTTTGAAAAGGGGTTGTGAGAAGCCCATGATAAAGGCTACCAGAACAAAACCTATCAAGACAGAACCAATCGCAGTGAAAGCCATAGTGACATTTGAGTAAAACATCATAATAATGGCTGCTACCAAGAGAACACTTGAAGTAATCAAGGTACCTAAACCTTGACTAAGCGATTGTCCCAAAAGGTCAACGTCATTGGTCACACGAGAGAGGGTATCCCCTTGAGAGTGACTATCAAAATAATTAAGAGGAACACTGTTGATTTTCTTTTGGATAGCTGTACGGAAACGTTGTGAAAAGCGTTGTGTAACCGTCGCAACGGTAAAGCTTTGTAAGTAACCCACAATGGCTGAAATGGCATAGAGAACAGCCAAGGTCATAGCAATACTTGCTACCTTGTCCAAATCAATACCTGGAATCGTCCCCATTTTTGTAGGTGTGATACCTTCAGTAATAGTATTGGTAATTTCTTTAAGCTTATCTGGTCCAATAACTGTAATGACCGCTGAAATAATTGCTCCAAAAATCGCAAGGACAAACGGAATTTGGAAACCTTTAATATAGGGTTTTAAGCGTTTATAGGATGATGTTTCTGGCTTATTTTCCATTTTCTAACTCCTCCTTAGACAATTGTGAATAGGCAATTTCTTGGTAAACCTCATTATTTGCCAAGAGTTCCTTGTGAGTTCCTTGACCAACGACCTTACCTTGGTCAAGTACCAAGATTTGGTCCGCATCCATAATAGTAGAGATACGTTGGGCAACAATCAACTTGGTCATATCTTGTGTTTTTTCAGCCAATTCTTGACGTAACTTACGATCGGTCTTATAATCCAAGGCTGAGAAGGAATCATCGAAAATCAAGATTTCAGGCTTACGTGCCAAGGCACGCGCAATAGCCAAACGTTGCTTCTGTCCACCTGAGAAGTTAGACCCAGCTTGGGCAACTTCTGCTTTAAGTTGACCTTCTTTATTTTCAACAAAGTCTTTTCCTTGAGCCAATTCGAGAGCTTCCCAAATCTTAGCATCATCAAGGGGACTGTTATTGCTCGTTCCCATCGTCATATTTGACGTGATATCACCTGAGAAAAGCACAGCCTTCTGTGGAATATAACCGACTATATTGTGCAAGGTTTCATGGTCATAATGTCGCACATCGACACCGTCAACCTTGATCGTTCCTTGCGTGGCATCATAAAAACGTGGGATAAGGTTGACAAGCGTTGATTTACCAGATCCAGTCGAACCAATAAAGGCAACCGTGTCACCTTTTTTAGCTTTGAAGCTAACATGCTCCAAAACAGGCTCTGAAGTTTCAGAATAACGGAAGGAAACATCATCAAATTCGACAGTACCCACTTCTTTAGGCTTTTCAGAACTATTTTCAGGATAAGAGACTGAAGATTGGGTATCTAGAACTTCATTGATACGACTAGCTGCTACAACTGCACGTGGAAGAAGGAAGAAAACAACAATCATCATCATGAATCCCATAACAACCTGCATGGCATAAGATGAATAAACCACCATGTCTGAGAAGAGATGGACCTTATTTTCCATGGCACCAGCAATCTTAGTTGGATCTGTTGGAATCTTAACATCTTCAATCAAATGTGCACCAATCCAATAAATAGCCAGTGTCAAACCACTTGATACAGCAGTCATCACCGGTGTCAGTAAGGCAAAAGAACGACCGATAAAGAGATTGTTTTGGGTCAAATCAGTATTGGCCTTTTCAAATTTATCCTCTTGATAACTTTCGGCGTTATAGGCACGCACCACACGAATTCCTGTAAGAGATTCACGCGTTACGCTATTCAGTTTATCGGTCAGCGTTTGAATCAAGCGTTGCTTAGGCATAACCATAATCAAGAGGAAAAGCATGAGAATGGCAATCACTGCCACAGCGACAAGCAAGGCAAGGAGCCAATTTCCATTTTTATCGGCAATCTTTGTAATCGCCCAAATGGCCATGATAGGCCCCTGTGTAATAACCTGTAACCCCATGGTAAGTACCATCTGCAATTGGGTAATATCATTTGTCGTACGGGTCAAAAGACTAGGAATGGAGAATTTCTTGATCTCTGCATCCGAAAAATCTAGAACCTGATGGAAGATATCATCACGAAGACGGGTGGTAAAACTTGCCGCTGTTCTGGCAGCTAAGAAACCAACAACTACAGAGGCCATAAAGCCTGCAAATGACATTAAAAGCATTCGCATCCCTGGGGCATCTGTATTCCAGGCAAAAATATCCGACGCTTTAGTTCCCTTAGTTGATAAGAGTGTCGTAATATCAGACATATAGTCTGGAATTTTCAAGTTTAGATAGACGTTCAAGCAAACAAAAATCACCGCTAAGACAATCATGATTAACTCTTTTGTCGTCAAACGTTTAAAAATTTTAAACATAAGTTACTCCTTATTTTTTTCTAAATTCATACGAATTTGGTGAAAGACACGAAAGGCTGTTTCAGCATCTTCTTTGGAAATACCTTCTAACAGCTGTTCATGGATGGCCTCTCGAAAATGTTTGACATCTCGAGCTTTCTTTTTACCTAAGTCTGTCAGATGAACATACTTGTAGCGTTTATCCTTGTCCGATGTCACCAACTCAACAAAACCATTTTTTTCCATTCGTTTGACCAAATTACTAGCCACTGATTTAGAAATACATAGTCTTTTTTCAATGTCTTTGATAAAGATTTCTTTATCTTGATTGTCAGACAAATACTTGACAGCAAATCCTTGAGGGCCAGCTAAATGCTCAACCCCATGGACCTTTCCTAACTCTTGCACGCGAGATTCCATAGTATTGATGAATTCTCTGAATTCACTAAAAGTATCTTTTCCATGCATCGCAAGTCCCTCCTTGAATAATTCTCATGGAAACTATTTTAGTTCTTATGAGAACTAATGTCAAGAAAAAAGTTCTTATGGGAACTAAAAAAGAGTGAGAAAAAAAATTGCTTTCCACTCTCACTCCCATAACTATGATTATTAAGGATTTGAACTCAAAAACCTAGCCCACTTGGGCTAGGCTATCTAAATAATAATCCCCTCCAAATGATCCAATTCATGTTGAATAATTTGGGCTGGCATACCAGAAAAACTTAACTGTTTAGGCATCCATTGTTCATCTAAATAGGCAACCTCAATCGACTCATAACGTCTGGTCGGACGACTTCCCTCTAAAGACAAGCAAGACTCCTCTGTTTGATAAGGTGAGGACTTGCTGACTAAAACAGGATTAAACATGACCAGATTGACAAAACCGATATTGACGATAATAACACGCTTTTTAACGCCAATCATATTGGCAGCCATACCCACACAGGCTTCCTTATGAAACTCCAGTGTATCACGTAAATCTTTAGCCAAATAGAGGTCTTCTTTAGTCGCTTCTGTCGATTTTTGTCCAAGGAAAAAGACATCCTTTACGATAGTTTTTATCATCTATTTACTCCCTTTTCTTATCTAAACTATGAAATCATATACACTTCTTTTATCGGAAACAAAGGTTTTCAATTTCATATTAATCACCTTGACCTATTATATCAAAAGGGCTACCATCTAGTAAAACAGACAAAAAAAAGAAACCCGCAAGCTTCTTTTTAGTCATCTTTCTTCACTCTATACAAATAACCAATAAACGCCAAAAGACTAATAGTTGATACACCCATTGCCAATTTGGCAACTGGGGTATAGCCATAGGTCAAAACGACATCATGCTTACCTGGTGGTAGGACTAGATTAGTTGGATTCTTTTCCTTAGCTAAGTAAGTAGTTACTCGCTTTCCATCAATCCTCGCTTCTTGTCCTTTATAGTAGAAAACTGGTAGCGACAAGACTTTAGCTTCTTTTGACTCGTTATCTACTGTAAGTGCTAGCTCCTTTGGAGAACGGCTGATGGTTGACTTAATTTCCTGATTATCCAAGAAAAGATGTTTGTCAAAGACAAAGCCAAAGGGCACTTCTTTATTGGTGTAATCGCCATTTATATTTTTATAAGTTCCCTTAGCTAGCATTTCTCTCGTGACTTTTGTATTGCTTGGCAATATATTCTTGGCTTTAGTCATCTTATCTTGGACAGTAACAATCTGAAACATATTCAGGCAAAGACCAAACAAGACAAGTATCGTCGTTGCCTTCATAGACATATTTTCCAAGATATTAGACAAGGCTAAGCTGAAGAAAAGCAAGGCAAAACTCCATAATCTCCAAGGAAATTGTAGATTGGACACTGGACTCTCCTGTAATAACTGCCAAGGAAAACTATTCAAAGTTAAAAAAGCCAAAACAAGAGAAATAAAAAGGTAAATTCTAGCCTCCTTATCCTTCACAAAACGCTTAGCAAAGATTAGGCTTAGCACTAGACCCAGGAGATAGAGAAGATTAACTGATGGAGTCCTTAAATCGCTTTTTAGAATAAGCTCCCAGTTGTCTACCAGACTTAAAGCAGTCTTGGATAGGAGTGGTTTAAAAGTCGTTCGTAGGCTTACATACTTAAATTGCTCTATCATAGGAACAAAGAAAGCTAGCGACATACTCAGAGTGACTAAGGTGGCCTTAAGAAATCCTAGGATACGTTCTTTTTTATCACCCCATGTCCAAAAACTAGTTACCACTGCTAAGAAAATCATAAGGGAAGCCAAAAGGACCGATAAAACATGGGAATAGACTAAGCCAAGCATCCCAAGGGTCAAGACCCACCATTTCTTATAATCTCCAAATGTTATCAATCGGACACCAACGAAAACTAGAGGTAGAAAAATCATCGCCAGCGTTTCGCCAACGGCTGCCCTATAATAAGAATTGTGCAAGAAATAACCCGAAAAGAGATAAAAGGTAGCAAATATCATCACCTGTTTATCAGAATATTTCAATAAACGTAATCCGTAAAAACTAAGTAAACAGGTTACAAAGCGAACAAGAAATTGAAAACTCATCCAGGCTACAAAGACTGACTGAGTCAGCTTATAGATTATAAAAATAGGATAATAGGTCAACCAGGGATAAAAGGTATTGATTAACTGTCCAGTCCCTCCGTTAGTTGTAAAATTGATAGGACTCTTCCAGACAGTATCCAAGGATAACAGTCGGTTAATGTGAAAGACAATATCATCACCATAAAGCTTGTCCCTAAAAAAGAACATAGGCAGTATTGACACTATGCTGATCAAGAAACTTATTAGAAGGACTGTCTGATTAGTATACTTCTTTTCTTTTGCCCCACAGGGATCCTTTCCAAGACTCACGATTATTCCTCTCATATTCTAATTCATAAAAATCTACTCTAGAAAAAGATTTCTTACTAGCTCATTATACCAAAAAAGGACAAATCTCCTCTTCCTCCTAAGTCTGTCTAAACAAAAAAAGAAACCCGCAGGCTTCTTTTCTTATTTTATCGAGAGGCTATTGGTAATAGTCTATTAATTAAACGATACCTTGTGCTGACATAGCATCTGCAACTTTAAGGAATCCAGCGATGTTGGCACCCACAACAAGGTTACCTTCATGACCAAATTCTTTAGCAGCTGCTGCAGCATTTTCATAGATACCTTTCATGATATCGTAGAGTTTAGCATCAACTTCTTCGAATGTCCATTGTGTACGTCCGCTGTTTTGTGCCATTTCAAGAGCTGATACAGCAACACCACCGGCGTTAGCAGCTTTGGCAGGACCAAATGATACACCAGCTTTAAGGAAGACATCAATAGCTCCCAAAGTTGAAGGCATGTTAGCACCTTCTGAAACAGCCAATACACCATTTGCTACAAGTGTTTCTGCATCTGTTTCATCCAATTCATTTTGAGTTGCACATGGGAATGCCAAG
Source organism: Streptococcus salivarius (assembly GCF_000785515.1). NCBI lineage: Bacteria > Bacillati > Bacillota > Bacilli > Lactobacillales > Streptococcaceae > Streptococcus > Streptococcus salivarius. Next base: position 446,553 of record NZ_CP009913.1, on the reverse strand, counting down.
TCAGCTTTAACTGACCAAACTGTCTTTTCACCACCAGCAGGTGTGAAGGTTGCATTTGGACGAGCTTCTGCATATTTAACGATACGTTCACGTTTAACTTCTTTGATTTCTTTCAACAAGTCAACGTCGATTCCGTCTGGATCATAAACAAAACCAGATGAGTCAGAACATGTTACTGCTTTAGCACCAAGGCTTTGCAATTTTTCAATAGCGTAGATGGCAACGTTACCAGCACCTGAAACAACTGCAGTTTTACCGTTAAAGTTTTCACCACGTGCATTAAGCATTTGTTCTGCAAAGTAAACAGCACCGTAACCAGTTGCTTCTGTACGAGCAAGTGATCCACCCCAGTTCAAACCTTTACCAGTAAGAACACCTGTGTACTCGTTACGAAGACGTTTGTATTGGCCGTAGAGGTAACCAATTTCACGTCCACCAACACCGATATCACCTGCAGGTACGTCTGTATCTGCACCAATGTGTTTACTCAATTCAGTCATGAAGCTTTGGCAGAAACGCATGATTTCGTTATCTGATTTACCTTTAGGATCGAAGTTTGATCCACCTTTACCACCACCGATTGGTTGACCAGTCAATGAGTTTTTAAAGATTTGTTCGAAACCAAGGAATTTGATGATTGATTGGTTTACTGATGGGTGGAAACGAAGACCACCTTTGTAAGGACCAATAGCTGATGAGAATTGTACACGGAAACCACGGTTTACTTGTACTTGTCCTTTATCGTCAACCCATGGCACACGGAATGAAACGATACGTTCTGGTTCAACCAAACGTTCCAAAAGGTTTTCTTCAATATATTTAGGATATTTATCGAAGACAGGAACAAGTGAATCGAAAACTTCTTCAACTGCTTGAAGGAACTCAGCCTCATGGCCATTTTGAGCTTTCACTTTTTCAAAAACGCTAGCAACGTACTCTTTACCTGTTGTCATATCAATGTTTCCTTTCAAATAATTACCTTAGTAATTTAATTACATGAATAGTATAAATTTTCAGAATCTTCTTGTCAAGTATTTTCTGCTATTTTTTTGATTTTTATGTTAGGTTTTGTGACATAGCAAGTGAATTCTACTTTTTTAGTTAATTCTAAAAAGCTATCAATTCAATAATGTAAGCGGATTCTATTTTTCTGGTTTTTCTCCAAAATTTTTTAAACTTTTTTTGAACTTTAAGGCTAAAATGTGTTGAAAATAATTTAGTGAATTTACTATTTTTACATTTACAAAGATTACCAACTATGCTATCATAAATTTAGTAATTTTACTAAATCTTGAAAAAGGATCATTTTTTATGAAAAGAAAACAATTATCAGGAAAGCGCATCGGCATTGTTTTTGGAACTTTCGCTCCAATGCACGTCGGACACGTTGACCTCATTACCAAGGCAAAACGTGCTAATGACAATGTGCTCGTCATCGTAAGTGGCAGCAACACACAAGAAGATCGTGGGACACGCGCAGGCCTATCACTCAATCGACGTTTCCGTTATGTTCGAGAAGTCTTCTATGATGATGAATTAGTCGTTGTGGATAAACTAGACGAAGCTGGGATGCCAGCCTATCCAGAGGGCTGGGTGCCTTGGGTTAATCGTGTCAAAGAGCTTATCGCTAAGAATACGGATGATCCTGAAAAGATTACCTTCTATGTTGGAGAGCCAGAGTATGTAACTGAGCTCAATCGCTATTACCCTCAAGCTCAGGTAGAACTCATCGAACGGTCTATTATCAATATCTCTGCTACTGAGATTCGAGACAATCCGATGGAAAATTGGCGTTTTATCACCAAGCCTTTCCGTCGCCACTTTACGCGCAAGGTCCTTGTTGTTGGCTCTGCTAGCGGTGGAAAAACTACTCTTGTTAAGGATTTGGCCCGCACCTACAACGCCCCTTGCTCTCTGGAATATGCTAGAGAATATCAAGAAAAATACAATGTTCGTGATGATGAACTAGATACCAACGACTATATTCACCTCCTAACAGATCAATATGCCCAAACCTCTGATATCATTGACAAAGGACAGCATTCGGGTCTTATTTTTGCCGACACCAACTCAACAGTCACCAAGGTTTATATCGATTACTATTTGAAAGAAAATATTTCTAAAGAAGAATTTGACATGCTGGATAGGCTCTATCAGGTAACCCAGGCCCGTGAAAAGTGGGATTTGATTTTTGTGATTCTGCCAAAATCAAACTATGTGGATGATGGTTTCCGTGACATGACTATGGCTGATAACCAAACACGTGACTGGTTTACCCAGCACCTCCTAGACCTCCTATCACCATTCAAGGATAAAATCGTTATTTTAGGGGAAAATAGTAATAGCGACAGCTTCTTTGCGGACAACTACCACAATGCCAAGAAGGCAATCAAGGAACGTTTACACATCGAGATTTAGAAGCCTGATGTAAAGCAATCATCATTTGAACTTACAATAAATAAAGGAGGAAACCTATGACTAAAACCTTCGAAAACTCTGGTAGTGAAAAGGAATTTTTGGACATCTATCGCCGAGAAGAAATGGATAAGTACGTTAAACCCTCAGTGACCGTTGACTCGGTCATCTTCCGCTATTATGAAGGAAGAGTCCAAACCTTACTTATCAAGCGAAAAAACCATCCCTTCATGGGGAAATACGCCCTCAGTGGGGGCTTCGTTCAGAAGCAAGAAGACCTCAATCTAGCTGTCTGTCGTGAGGTACAGGAGGAAACATCCGTTAAACTCGACCCTGACCACATTGAGCAGCTCATTACAGTAGGAACACCTTATCGGGATCCTCGAATGTGGACCATTACAGTGGCTTATCTATGCTTTATGGCCTTTAATGACATTCAAGTGGAAAAGGCTGCCGACGATGCCGCGTCTACGCATTGGTTAGACATCACCATGGTAGACGGTCAACTGCAACTTGTTGATGGTGATAAGACACTGTCACATGATGACCTCGCCTTTGACCACTGGGAAATTCTCTTAACGGCTATGGAACGTATCAAGGGACGACTCGAATACTATCCAACTATCCTTTCCATTATGCCCGAAGAAAACACCTTGACCACCTACCGTCAACTTTTTGGTACCTTTAATGAAGACTACCTCAAGATGGATTCCACAAATTTCTTGCGCCGCTTTAAACACCTCTTCCAAAAAACAGGTCGTCAGGTAGCTACGAGAACCAGAAAAGCTGCCACCTACACTTATAACATCAAGCCACTCTAAAGTAGGTCTTTGTTTGACAATTTGATACTTATTTAGTAGTATTAAAAAAAATTAATAAGAGGTATCCTATGAAAAGTTTTACATTGATTAGTGGAATTCTCATTACACTCTTGGGTGTCTTTTTCTTCGCTAATCCTACAAACCTTCTTGCCATCGTTGGTTGGCTGTTTGCCCTAGTGATGCTCATATCTGGTGTTTCAAGTCTCATGGTTTATTTTAAACGAGATAACGAAAACCGCTCCTTCTTCCAACTGCTTCAGAGTATCATTTCCATTGTTTTTGGGATTATTTTGCTATCAACATCAGCATGGGTGCTCTCAGGTGTAGCTGTAACCATTATTGCTTGGTGGCTTCTTGTCTCAGCCTTTACACAAGGCTTTCAAGCTCATCGCCAACGTCAATTCGGCTTCTCAGGACAACCCGCCCTGTCAATCGCCTTAATTTGTCTGGTATTTGGGCTCTTGCTCTTTAGTGCTCCGTTTTTCTCAGCCTTTCTTATTGGGCGCTTGGTAGCTTCCTTAATTATCTTTACGGGTGTTTCAGTCCTTTCCTTTTCATTCCGCTTGTGGTAAGAAGAAACCAGACACTACATAAACATAAAAAAAGCCTTGCAAATGCAGGGCTTTTGTCATACTTTGATTACTAAAGAGCTTATCCCTCTAGCTCACTCAAATACTCATAGCGTTCATACTTTTCAAGTAGGGTTTCATTAGCAGCATCCAAATCACGTTGAAGGGTAGCTAACTGTCCATAATCGCTAGCATTTTCAAGCATGGCTGCTTCAATCTCTTCGATTTTGGCTTCAAGGTCAGCAATCTCATCCTCGATGGTCGCCCACTCTTGTTTTTCAAAGTAGCTCATGCGTTTTTTGTCTTCTTTGACTTTCTCAACTTTAACGCTAGCTTGCTCTTTTCCTTCTCGAGGAGGGCTGATTGCTCTTGTAAGAAGGCTTTTTTCATCAAGATAGTCAGTGTAGTTACCAAAGAACTCTCGCACGCCACCCTCTTCAAAGGCTAGAATCTTGTTAGCTACCTTGTCCAAGAAATAGCGGTCGTGACTTACGGTAACGACAGGGCCGCCAAAACCATTAAGGAAGTTTTCCAAAACCGTCAAAGTTGCAATGTCCAAATCATTTGTCGGCTCATCCAAGAGCAGAACGTTAGGCTTTTCAATCAGAATCTTAAGTAGATAAAGACGTTTCTTTTCCCCACCAGAGAGCTTGGCAATCTGTGTCCCATGGGTAGAACGAGGGAAAAGGAATTGCTCCAAGAGCTCTGTGATACTGGTTGTTCCAACCGTTGTCTTAACTTCATCTGCAACTTCTTGCAAGTAGTTAATGACACGCTTGCTCTCATCCATATCTTTAATTTGCTGTGAGAAATAACCAATACGTACCGTCTCACCAATATCTAGGACACCAGCTGTAGGCACAAGGTCACCATTAATCAGATTGAGCAAGGTCGATTTTCCGACACCATTATCCCCAACAATACCGATACGATCACGATTTTGCATGATAAGATTGAAATCACTGAGAATTTGCTTGCCATCTTCATAAGCGAAATCGACATGCTCGAAGTTCACTACCTTCTTACCAATACGGCTGGTCTCAAAGTTAATTTCAAGATCCTCATTATTGACCGTTTGGTGAACCTCACCCTTAAGATCCTTAAAGCGATTGATACGAGCTTGTTGTTTGGTTGCACGTGCCTGCGGTTGCGTTCGCATCCATGCCAACTCCTGCTTATAGAGTTGCTTTTTCTTGTGAAGGGCTGCTGCATCTCGTTCATCTTGTTCGGCCTTTAGACGCACATAGTCTTGATAATTCCCTTGATATTCAATCAAATTAGCCTGGTCTAACTCAAAGATACGTGTGGCTACATTGTCCAAGAAATAACGGTCGTGGGTAATAAAGAGTACCGTCTTTTTAGAAGACTTGAGAAAATTCGTCAACCAAGCAATAGTATCAATATCCAAATGGTTGGTTGGCTCATCCAAGAGCAGGAGATCTGCATCATTCAAGAGAACCTGAGCCAACTGCACACGACGACGAAGACCACCTGAGAGGTCCCCGACCTTTTGCGAGAGATCTGACAATCCCAACTTAGACAAGACTGTCTTAACCTCGCTCTCAATGGACCAAGCATCTAGACTATCCATCTCAGCCATAACCTTCTCCAAGCGAGCCTGATTCTCCTCAGAATAATCTGCCATAAGGGTTTCATATTCACGAATCAAAGCCATCTCACGAAGGTCTGATGACAAGACTGTATCAAGCACTGTCTTGCTGTCATCAAATTCTGGCTCCTGAGTCAAATAAGCAATCTTATAGCCATTAGCCTTAGTGAAAGGTGACACATCACCATCAAAACCAATACGCTCAGAGACAACATCTAGCAAGGTTGTCTTACCTGTCCCATTGACACCAATAATCCCAATACGATCCAAATCATGGATAATAAATGAAATCTCTTTAAAAACCGTCTTGTCTCCAACGGACTTGGTTAATTTTTCAACAATAAAATCTGACATCTTACTTCCTTCTTACAAATAACACCGCTACGGATCCTACGCATGCTCTGTAGCGGTGTGTCATTTTTATAACGTCCGTAAACTTATTTCATAGCTTGAACAAAGGCCATAATAGCTTCCTTGTCATTAGCTAGTTTCCCATCAACGATGGCATTTTCAATGGCTTTAAGTGCACGACCAAGGTCCGGACCAGGTTTGAATCCTAGCTCCTTCATCAGCGTGCCACCATTCACAACGATTTCGTGCTTATCATGGATGAGCAACTGACCATCCAAATCGGCAATACGCACATAATCGACATCCAAGCCCTGAGCCTGTCTCAAAGTCTCAGCCGCCTCTAAGAGCTCCTTACCATACTGATAAACATCTTGTTTAGTCACGGCTCTCTCCAAACGGAAATTGAAAATCTCAATCAAGGACTGAACTGTCTTTTGGAAATTAACAGACGTCTTCCATTTTTTAAGGAAAGAGCGTGGATTATCATGCTTGAGAGCCAAAAGAGTTGCCGCCCAAGCCTGTTCAGAACTTGTAAATCTAAAGTCCTCCACATAGTCTGCCACAAAAGACTGCCATTCTTCAGCAGTTTCTTGAAAATCCGGAAGGTACTGATAAGCCTTAGTCGCTAGAAGTGCCTTGATTCCCTTTTTCCAATGTGGGGCCAAAAGCAACTTATCGAACTCGATGAAACTTCGCTCAATCGAAATCTTTTCCAGAAGTGGGGCATGGCTGGTCATAGCCTGAAAAGTTTTTTCTTCGATATCAAAGTCTAAACTCGCTGCAAAACGTAGCCCTCTCATGATACGAAGAGCATCCTCGTTAAAGCGTTCCTCAGCCTTACCAACAGCCCTCAAAACACGATTGTCCAAATCAGCTAGACCATTGAACTTGTCGATAACCTCAGCATTTTCATTAAGAGCAAAAGCATTGACTGTAAAATCACGACGCTTAAGATCCTCTTCCAATGAACGCACAAAGGACACGCTAGACGGACGACGGTAATCTACATAGACATCCTCTGTTCGGAAGGTCGTCACCTCATACTCTCCGCCATTTTCCAAGACCAAAACGGTCCCATGCTCAATACCGATATCCACCGTACGCTCGAAAATCTGTTTGGTCTCTTCAGGATATGAAGATGAAGCAATGTCTACATCATGAATGGGACGGTTAAGAAGGGCATCTCGTACCGAACCACCAACAAAGTAAGCCTCAAAACCCGCAGCCTTAATCTTCTCTAATATTGGTAAAGCCTTCTGAAACTCAGAAGGCAAATAACTTAATCTCATAGTAAATGTTCCAAACCATAAACAAGCTGATCACGTTTAACCACTTCTTTAATACCAAGGTTAACCCCACCCATAAAGGAAATACGGTCATAAGAATCATGACGCAAGGTAAAGCCTTCTCCTTGGGCACCAAAGATAACCTCTTGGTGAGCCACAAGTCCTGGCAAACGTACACTGTGAATACGGAAACCATCAAACTCAGCACCACGTGCTCCAGCAAGTGTTTCCACCTCATCCTCAGCACCTTGATGTTTCGTTTCGCGAACCTCACGAATAAGTTCAGCTGTTTTCACTGCTGTACCTGAAGGCGCATCTTTTTTCTTGTCATGGTGAAGCTCAATGATTTCAAGATCTGGGAAATATTTGCTAGCTTCTGCCGCAAACTTCATAAGAAGGATAGCACCAATAGCAAAGTTAGGTGCAATCAAACCACCAATAGATTTGTCTTTAGAAAGGTCTGTCAATTCCTGAATTTGTGCTTCAGTAAATCCTGTGGTACCCACAACTGGTGCAAAACCATTCTCCAAAGCAAAACGAGTATTTTCATAGGCAACGGCTGGCATAGTGAAATCCACCCAGACATCCGCATCAAAGCCAACCAAATCCGCTTTATCTGTGAAGACAGGAACACCGTCCACTTCTTTTTCTGTCGCAAATGGGTCAAGCAAGGCAGCCAAAGTCAATTCGTCATCTCCCTTGACCATTTCAACCGCAGTTGAACCCATTCTTCCTTTAAATCCAGCAACAATAACTTTAATAGACATGTCATTTTTCCTCTCTATTGATCTTAATCATAGACAAACCCCATCCCAGATGGATAGTACTTATTTGGTAAACTTAGGTGTTAGACCAAGTACTAGCGCTCCTTCACCCAAGTGTGTCGCAATTACAGCACATAAGGATACCACTGTTGAAACGCTAATTCCCTGTGCTTCTAGCTGCTTTTTAAAATCTTCAGCTTTTTCAGGAGCATTCGTGTGAAGGATACTAAGTTCCATTTCACGATTTTCCTCAGCTAGAGCAACCAAACGTTTCACAGCTTTCTTCTCTGTACGCACCTTTTCAAAAACAACGATTTTTCCTTCGTCATTAAAATTCAAAATAGGTTTGATAGACAAAAGATTTCCTAAAATCGCCGAACCATTCGACAAACGACCACCTTTTACCAGATGATTAAGATCATCCACAAGAATATAAGCCGTCGTTTGGTCAACCTGCTCCTCAAGCTTCTTCAAAATGTTCTCAAAAGACATCCCTTGAGCTGACCAATGCAAAACGTTTCTCACCATGGTTCCCATAGGAGCTGCTGTGATTTTTGTATCAGGAAAAGCAATCTTCAACTTGGCATGGTCCTCAATCAAAAACTGACTATTGGCCCAAAAACCAGAGATTCCTGAAGAAAGGAAAAGCCCAACGACATGGGTATAACCTTTCTCCTCAAACTCCATAAGCAAGTTATCCAAGTCAGCTAGATTAGGTTGCGACGTCTTGAGCAGTTCCTCAGAGTTTGCCATTTGAGCATAAAACTGATTGACATCCAAGTTTTTTCCTTCAACAAAAGGCTGCCCCTCAATGATGACCGGAATATCTAAAACATAAACATCAGCATGGCCCTGAATTTCAGCAGGGAGATTAACCGATGAATCCGTAATAACTGCAAGAGACATCTTAGAACTCCAAATTGATACCTGGACGATCCAAGGCAATTTCAGTTACTTCATAAGTCAAACGTTGAAGCGTATCCAAGAGCGGTGCAGCCAAGGCTTCTGCTTCTTCTTGTGAGAAGTCTTTTGGTTCATTGACGATACGGTTTTGAATGTGGTCCATTTGAGAAACAATCCCTGAGATAACAAACTCATCACGGACAATCATAAATTGCAAAACAGCTACAACAGACGTATTGTTAGCTTCTTCATCTTTATTGTGCAACTGGAAAGTTACTTCAACATTTGTTTTAGGAACACCATTCTCTTTTTCCCACTCATGGTTACGAACATCATAGTGGTAACGGTTAACAAATACTTTTTCGCGAATTAAATCCATTAGTCATATTCTCCTTGATACAATTACTCTTTATTATAGCATAAATATGCTTTATTATGGGAATATTATTGACAGAAAAATGAGTAGTTAGACTATCCTTATCCAATCCTTATCACAGATGTTATACTGATAAACCTCTATCGGGTAGTTATCCTTATCAATAGTTATAAAATCCTGCTGATTTGCTTTATCCTCGAATTTTGAATACCCAAAATTTGAGGAACGAACTACACCTTTAGTTTTAATAAAAATTAACTTCGACAGTAACATCCCATTATTGTCATATTCACGTTCTTCTCTATTATGAATTGATAAAGATAATAAAGCAGTCTGTTCTCTACCGTCCCCAAATACTAGTCTATAATTTCGATCACCTCCACTAGAGAGAATAAATTTATTGTAAAATTCAACAAAACCAAAATCTCGTGCCCCTAATAAATTCAAATCACCCTCAATTGAATCTGAAATACTATAGCTTCCTAATATCAAAACCAACAGTTTAATAGTTTCATTTCGAATCTCTTTAACTTCAGACAAGTCGTACAGATTCTCTTTATGAAAGTACTTATTCCTTCTTTTTTTCGCATAGTTTAAAAGTCTCTCTCTGATTTTTTCAATATTACTTCGAGAAACTCTCCACGCTTTAGCATTATCTGTTAGACAATAAACTAATGAACCCATTGATACCTCAAAATATCGCTCACACTCTGGAATAAGTTTAACCTGCCATCTAACTTTACTTTTATCATTTATTATTCGATTTTTCTTTCGAAAATTCCCATTATCTTTATTTTGATTAGTTGAATTCGAACAAGTTATCCATAATTCTTCTCTTGAAATTTCCATAGTTTTTTTTACAAGCAAATATAAAAGTTGCTCTAGAGATTTCAAATAACCTGTTAATATTATCGAATAATCTATACTAGAATTACCAATTGCTTGTCTGTAAAGATGCTCAGCAGTTAAAAATGATTTTGCAAAGTCCTCATCCCCACATAAAGCTGAATATATTTTATTATTAAAAAAGAAGTCCAACAATCTTAACTCTTCATTTACAAAAACAGAAAAGTTATTTAATTCTTCCTTCTCCCTAAAAATTTTTTTTTAGCGTTGACTTTAGGTAGGAAAGATTTTTGGGATTTAATTCTCCATTCACCGTGAAACCCACCTCTTGTTTCACTCGGTGTATAATCCCCTTCACTTGCAAGATATAATATTCCCAAACCTCTGAACCAAATATATCTGTAAAATAGTTCTCCAATTCATAGATTTCCAAAAGTTCTCCAGCACTACAACACTTATACTTAGATATTGCGCGTTCTTTTTTAAAAGGATTAGTGTCTTTTAGACTTATTAATTGAACCCGAGATATTCCATGTTTTCCTAGCAAATCATCTTCTTTAAATCTTTCTAAGTTTTGAGTTGATATTTTCAAGACAACTATTTCTTTCTCTTTATTCTCAAAAATAATACTCCAAATTTCTCTACTATTTTCATAATTGAGACGTCCTTTTTCATCACCATCTCGATAAGGTAAATTTAAACCTAATTTTGAATAATAGACATCAGGGTCTGCCAAAGACTGATTCTCTAATAAAAGAATCTTGTTCCCTTTCATTTTCAATAAATCATTAATAATACCTAGTACTAACGTACTTTCTATTTCTGATACAAGCTTCTCATAAAAAATACTATAGTTCAACTCTTCCTCAGTTAGTAAATTAAATTCCTTATATATGTTTCTTTGATTTTTAAAAGAATCATAGATGTAAAACCTTTCCTTTATCATAAAATTATAGAAAATATCAACAGCTTTATCTATAATTGCCTTATAATCATTCATAACACCCTCCAAATAAAAAAACGTATAACTTAAAGCTATACGTTCCATCACTATTCCACTCGCTTATTAAGACTATTGCACTCAGCAATTTTCATGTCTCTCCAAGCCAAAATAGCAGTTGTCGCAAGCTCAATAAGAGCTAGAGTTATTTTTGTAGCATCCATTTTCATGCTGTTCTCCTTCTAGCTAGAATATTCTTTTCTAGCAAAAAATTAAGAAGTACGACAACAATTTCATTCTATAGTTAATTTAAAAATCTGTCAAATAAATTCTTTCATAGTCTCTCAAAATTCCCTCAAAGAACGTTTCTGCTGTCCCTTTTCATCAAAATTCTCAGGAGCTAGCCAATTCTCAAATCGTTTCTTAAGTACTGGCCACTCACTATCAATAATCGAGAACCAGTCCGTATCACGGCTACGTCCCTTATAGATAGCATGGTTACGAAAACGCCCCTCATAGGTGAACCCTAAACGCATGGCAGCATTGGCAGAAGGACGATTGAGACTATCACATTTCCACTCATAACGACGATAGTTAAGATCTTCAAAGACATATTTCATAAGCAGATATTGAGCTTCTGTAGCAGCTCTAGTCTTTTGTAAAGTAGGGGCTAAAATTACTCGGCCCATTTCAACACTACGATTTTTCGGCGTAATAGCCATAAGTGAAAAGGTTCCTAGAACCTTACCTGAAGCCTTATCCCTGATGGCAAAGAAATAAGGATTTTGGGATTGCTCATAACCCTCCAAACACTGACGTACAGCTTCTTCAGATTCAAAAGGATCCGCATACATATAGGTCCAATCAGAAAGAATCTGATTAGTAAAGTAAAAGTCTAAAATGTCCTCATAATGCTCTGCCACCGTCAAATGTTCAACGCTACAATAACGACCTTCTAATAGAGCAACATCTGGCATCTTACCTGGACTAGCATCCGCTAGACTTGGCCCCACTTCTTGTTGGTAGTGATTTAAAGGCATGGAATTCTCCTTTTTTCATAAAGAAAAGCCTACACAAAAGTGCAGACTTTAGCTTAATTATTTAGCAACTGGGTATACAGATACTTGTTTTTTGTCGCGACCTTTACGTTCGAAACGTACAACACCTTCAACTTTAGCGAAGAGTGTATCGTCACCACCACGGCCTACGTTTACACCTGGGTAGATGTGTGTACCGCGTTGACGGTAAAGGATTGATCCACCTGATACAGTTTGTCCATCAGCTGCTTTAGCACCAAGACGTTTAGCTTGTGAATCACGACCATTGGAAGTAGAACCCCCACCTTTTTTGTGGGCGAAAAGTTGCAAGTTTTCAAGAGTTTTCAACATAAGATTGTGTCCTTTCTTAGTGATTAGTCGCTAACTTACGCGTTGATAGCGTTGATAACAACTTTTGTATAAGGTTGACGGTGACCTTGTTTACGGTGGCTACCTTTTTTAGGTTTGTATTTGAAAGTAACAACTTTCTTTTGTTTACCTTGTTTTTCGATAGTTCCGACAACAGTAGCTCCCTCAACAACTGGAGTACCTACTACAGTTTTATCACCACCGACAAGAACAACTTCGTTAAAAGTTACTTCTGATCCTGCTTCAGCGTTGATTTTTTCAACGTAGATTGCTTGACCTACTTCAACTTTAACTTGTTTTCCACCAGTTTTGATGATTGCGTATGTGCTCATGATGCACCTCCTATTAAAATTTTTAATGTGTCTGAGGTTTCCCTCTGTGAAGACTCGCCTAGTACTGCGGGGACGAACCCACTTGGAAACAGTAGTCGTGCGGTTGCACAGGACGTGCATTTAGTCAACGTTACAATTCTATCATTTTTTCCCTCTAATGACAAGAGAAAAAGTTATTTTGATTATTCTTATTCTGCTCATTGACCTTTAACCAAGTAATGATTCCCCTACTCAACCCTTATACCATATTTTCCTAAGAAGGTCTTAGCTAGATCCTGCTCCAAATCAGCTAAACAAATGCTCCTATCCGTTGTCAAAATTTGATAGCGTTCAGTCCCTTCGAAATAGAAGTGATTCAATAGCTGATAGCCATTTCGCTCATAAAATGCTAAACGTTTTAAGCGCTGATTCCGGTTAGAAGCATCCTTCTCATCCATGGGTTCAATCGTAAGCACACACGGTCGTACTCCTGCTTCTTTCTTAACTTGTGCCAAAATCTGACTGCCATATCCCTGAGATTGTTTACTTTCCTCAACTGCAAGAAAAAGTAGGTAGACCAGGTTGTCAGTATAAATGGCATAGGTCAAGCCAACGAAGACTTCCTGATCAAAATAGGCCAAGAAAGATTGTCCTCTTTTCAAGCTGTTCCAAGATAATTGCCAAAGTGGTAGTCTCTCCTCCACAGGAAAAGCCGCTTCATAAAGCGAAGCGACCTTCTTAAATGTTGGTGTCAGAGGATAAATGTTACGAACCTCTAATGTCATTTCCCTAACCAATAACCTTCTTATAATCTTCTGGTGTTGCTACATGAGCGTGCTCACGTTGGCGATCAAGCAAGTGACTGAGGAAGTCACGGTTGCCCAAGGCTTCTTTAAGTGTTTGCTTAAATTGCCCAGCATTCATTGGTGAGAAGATATTACTTGGCGCGGTATACTCAGGACCATGGCTAGTGTTCGTAAAGGCAAGGATAAGCAAGTTATTTTCAAAGGCAGCACGTGTCGCTGACAAGATTTCATTTTGATGGTTAATATCCAAGTAGAAATCAGCTTCCTTATAAAGACGCTTAACCTGCTCTGTTGTAATATTAGGGTAAAGGCTAACATTACTATATTTAGCCAAATCCATCAAGCGACTGGACATTTCTGTGATTGCTCCAACATGATAATGCATGGTAGGCACTTCACTGACAATACTTTCCAAATGTTCAATCTGGTCTGAATTGGTCAAGATAAGCGCTTGATTTTGGAAGTTGTTCTGACGGGCAAATGGATACATGAATCCAAGGAAGGCCACGCGAGAAGCCTGCTCTGGACTAACCAACTTTAGAAGATTCGTATAAGCTGTGTAATCTTGTACAACAATCTTAGTCTGACGATGGTTGCTCTCAAGAAGCAGACGCATATTTCCAGGAACTGAATCAGTGATTGGCTCTTGCCAGAAGAGAACGTCTTGACCAGAATTTGGAAGATTCATAGTTGTCAAGAAAGGTGTCGCCAATGAGTTGTATAGAATACGACTCAAATCATAACCAGCTTCTTTAAGATAGAAGACGACAAATTCAGATTTATTTTTGAAAATGTAGACCTTGTCTTTCCAATTCAAGATAACGTCTTTAGTCAAATGGTTGATGACGATAACTTCCTTGTTGTCTGGAGTGAAATAGCTGGTAATGGTCGCTTCTTGCTTAACATTATAGGTTGTTTGTGAGAATCGGTAACCCTTGTTATTGTAGCGATCAGTCACGCGCAAGCGTCCTGACTCATCATACCAGTCAACTGCTTTAACCAGACGTTGGTGAGCAGGATGGGCATAATGAATATGACCACGTTTCTTATCAAAACGGAAGATTTCCGCATTGCTATTCGTTCCTATAATTTCCCAGTAGTCAGGCACAGGTACCTGATTAAAGTAAAGTGCAGAACCTTGAACCTTGTCAAAACCAGTGAAATAAAGGTAGGGTGAGGTCACATCACTAGGCAGAAAGCCATCATCTGAAAGACAAACTGTTGTATTCACATAGCCAGCGACAATCAGTGAGTAATGGAGATCCCAACTACCCTGACTATAGTTTTCAAATAAATTAATCATGACTAGTCATCTCCTTTACTAAGTTAAGCCACTTCTGCTCGATTTCCTCTGTCAAAAAGCCTTTGGCAATATCATAAGAGACTTGATGAACATGATCCAAATCTGAGCGATTGAAGAAGGCTACAATTTTCTCTGCCAAGGCAGCTACGATAGCAGGCTCATCATCTTTTTCAAAACGAGGAATGAGGTAGCCATTCTCATTATCCTTGATAAAGGTTTGGTTCCCATAACGAACATCAAAACCAATCATACCTAGACCAGATCCCACAGCTTCTAGAAGTGTCAAGCCAAACCCTTCACTCTTAGAACCTGATAGGTAAAGTTCGTAGTCCTTGTAGACTTCTGTCAAGTCTTGGTGACCTTTAAGGTGGATATAATCCTGAGCTTGATTTTCCTCGATAATGGCCTTAAGTTTAGCCTCTTCAGCACCTGTTCCATAGATATCAAAGTTTACTTGCGGCAGACTTTCTTTAGCCTTAACGACAGCCTTGGCCAACCAGTCCACGTGTTTTTCATTGGCCAAACGTGAGGCTGTGATGATTGAGAATGGTTTACGCTCTCCTTCAGGCTTTCTCAGTTTATCCACACTTCCCACAGGGATGGTTACGATATGAGGTGTAAATGGTGTGTATTTATTGAACTGATCTAGCATAATGCTACGTTGACGTTCTGTCGCTGTGATAAAGAAATCAACCTTATCTGCATTGCTGAATTGGTACTCGTAGAAGTTATTCCATAAAATAGTCTTGTCTGTCACAGCATTTTCACTAAAGTGCTCTGCATGAACCACAACCCCAAGCTTAGCAGGTTTGGTGTTACGGAAAACAGCCTGTCCGGTACCAGTTGCACGGTCCAAGATGACGATATCTTGGTCAGTTAGACCAAGTTGCGACATGAAGTAAGCGATAAATTCATGCTTAGATGACAAAATCTTATCTGGAAAACGGAAGACACTATCCTTACCATCAACAATTTCATCATAGGCAACACTACCATCTTCATTAAAGAAACGGCGTTGATAGAGGTGAGCCTTATTGTCTACCGGTGTGTAGTACTCCGTGAACATCTTAGTGTAAGAGTAAAAATCTTTACGGATTAAGCAACCACGCGATACTTTTTCCACACGGTGAACAATATCTTCACCTTCTTTACGCAAGTAGGCTGCATAGAAGATATCTTCCTTGGCACAAAAAAGCTTAACCACTTTACCATTAATCTCACGACGCGTGATGTCATAAGGAATTTCCTTTTCCAAATCCTTGACAGTATAGGTCGTTGGAGCAATTTTTAGGTCTGTAAAATAGCTGTAGAGCCAGATGATGTCTTCATCCGCAAACCCCATGTTACGGGTCAAATCAGAAAGATTGTCCTGCAAGAACATATCCATAAAGACAAATTTGGCCTTAATACCTGTGTTTTTGAAAATTGTAGAACGATAGGCCTGGGCGTACTCAACACCACTTGATGCCCAACCGATTCCTAAATTGATGTTATAAACAGTCATGTATTTTCCTTTCTGGGTAAAAGTTCAACATCGACATTTCTTTTTCGACATACCTTACTCTAGTAGCACCTAGGCACTACTATGTTAGTACTATAGCCTCCTAGATTAGAGCAAGTCTTCAATAAGTGTATCCACTTCGTCTTGCGCCTCTTCAATAGGTGTGATTTCAGTTACCATGATTCCTGCAACCGCACGTTCAACCAAGGCGTCAACATCCATACGACGTTCATATTGTTCGACATTTTTGATTTTTGGATTAGTTTTTGGACGGTCAGGTGCAAAGATAGTACAGCAATCCTCAAAAGGTTGGATGGAAATGTCAAAGGTATCAATTTTTTGTGCCAAATCAATGATTTCCAACTTGTCCATAGTGACAACTGGGCGAATCACAGGCGTACATGTAACAGCATTAATCGCCTGCATAGACTCCATAGTCTGACTAGCAACCTGACCAAGACTTTCACCATTGATAATCACAAGGCCTCGGCGTTCTTCACGAATACGGTCAGTAATACGCATCATAAAGCGACGTGTCAGGGTCATCAAATAAGCTTCTGGTGCTTTTTCTTTGATTTCCTCTTGAATTTCAGTAAATGGTACTTCGATGAACTGAATATTACCACCAAATTTAGTCAACTTACGGGTCAAATCTTGAGCCTTTTTAAGAGCTCCAGGACTAGTGTAAGGAGGACTTGCAAAGTGGACAGCTTCAATATCCACACCACGTTTAAGGGCAAGATAACCTGCCACTGGCGAATCAATCCCACCTGAAAGCATGAGCATTCCTTTACCAGCAGTACCTACAGGTAGACCGCCTGCTCCTTTGATTTCCTCGTGAGAAATATAAGCCGCCTCGGCACGAATTTCTACCTTGAGGTTGACATCTGGTCCCTTCATCTGAGCCTTAATGTCAGGCAATACATCAAAAACTGCATTTCCTAAAGTTAAATTGAGCTCACGACTGTCAAGGACAAAATCGTGGTCGCTACGTTTAGCAGTTACCTTAAAGGTAAGACCGTCACGATAGAGGCCAGTCATAATATCTTGAACAGCTTTTTTCAAGACTTCGACATCTTTTTCAAACTTGTAAACAGGACTAAAGGCTTGAATACCAAAAATTTGCTTCAAAGACTCTGCTACTGGCTCGTAGTCTGTACCATTGAGATAGATATGTCCACGGTCTCGATCAAAAGTCACTTTAACTTCTGGATAGATGGATAGGACATCTTTAATATTATTTCTAAGTTTATTGATAAAGCGCATACGGTTCTTGCCCTTGGTAGACAATTCACCATAGCGAACCATAATTTCTGAATATGTTAGTGTCATTCCTTTTCCTTTTAAATGTGAATTTAGTTTTATTGTTTAATCGCTTAAATCTTGCTATCTCACTTTTTGTGTCTTGGCGTAGACCTGCTTGAAAATCGTGAGGAACTGTTCCACCTGTCCCATATCATTGTCATCATCAAGACTGATACGAACAGCTGTTTGAGCTAACTTAGTCGGTACACCCATAGAAATAAGGGTTCCCGCTGGTTTACCCGCCTTAGATGAACATGCTGATGTCGTTGAAATATAGATTTGATGCTCTTCAAAAGCGTGGACAATAACTTCACCTCGAACACCCTTGATTCCAAAGGTCAAAATATTGGGAGCAAAGTCTTCACCCTCACCTGAGAAAATAGTAATATCCTCGTACTTAGCCAATTCGTCAAAGATAATCTTTTTCATCTTGGCAATTTTAGGAAGAGAAAATTCCTCTTTGTCAGTTACCAAGCGCAAGGCCTTGGCCATACTCGCAATCCCAGCAACATTTTCAGTCGTTGAACGAAAATCTTTTTCTTGACCACCACCGGTTAAGAGTGGCGTAATCTTTTTCCCTGCCTTTTTGTAGACAAAACCGACACCACGAACAGCATGAAACTTGTGACCAGAAAAAGTCGCAAAATCTACACGGTCGGTTAAATATGACGATACAGGAATCTTCCCAATAGCCTGAACAGCATCCACATGGAAAGATATGGTAGGCTCATTAGCCAAGAAATCTGAGATGGCTTGAATAGGTTGGATTGATCCGATTTCGTTATTAACAGCCATAACCGAAACTAAGATTGTGTCAGGGCGTAATAATCCAGCAAGAGCTTCAACATCCACAAACCCTTGCTCATTTACTGGTGCATAAGATACCTCGAAACCATGCTCTGAAAGCCATTTGGCAGATTCTTTTACCGCTGGGTGTTCAATATCAGAAACAATGATGTGTTTGCCGTAAGGCTCTTTTTCAAAAGCTACACCTTTGATGACCCAGTTATCACCTTCGGTTCCTCCAGACGTAAAGAAAATCTCATCGGCTGATTTTCCAATGAGTTCCGCAACTTGCTTACGAGAAGCCTCCAAAATACGTGTCGCAGATGTTCCTAATTGGTGTAGGCTGGATGGGTTCCCAAAAATTTTAGTAGCCACTTCTTGATAGGTTCTAAGTGCCTCTGGATAAGGCACCGTCGTGGCCGAATTATCAAAATAAATCATGATTTTTCCTCGATTTTTATTTACTATTTATTATAGCATAATTTTTTTAGCAATTTTTGCGAGAAAATCATATAATAGAAAGTACAAAATATTTTTAAGGAGAGCATCATGTCTGAAAATTACTCACGCCGTAATCATTCATCAAAAGAAGAAAAAAAATCTGCCCCAAAGGTGACTGAACACGTTACAAAAGGCTTCACTGCCTTCCAAAAAGTCCTTACTGCCGTCGGGACAATTTTGTCAATCATCGTGGCTTCAATTACTATCATGAATTTCACAGCCTCTAAAAATAAGGACACTTCTGATTCATCAGCCAATCAATCAACTGTAGTCATCAAAGAAGGCAATAATAAGACTCAAGAATCAAGTGCTGCCTCATCTAGTTATGGCAATGCGACTAATTCAGAAACAGAAACAAGTAGTCAAGCAGGAACTCACACCTATTCGTCATCTGCAGATACAACAACGGGTGGCAATACGACTACCTCTTCATCAGCAGCTACTGCAGACACAACATCTGGCAATGCGACTACTGGTGGCGCAACAACTGATGACGCCGCTTCTAACTAAGACATGTAAAAGGCTAGGAAACCCTGCCTTTTTTCTATAATCCTATGAACTATACAGAAACTCTAAATTTTATCCATTCTTTCAAGGGCAATGGCCGTCGCCCTCAACTCGAACGTATGCGTTGGCTCTTGAGACAAGCTGGAGAGCCTCAGTCTCACTATCCAACGGTACATATTGTCGGGACCAATGGTAAGGGATCAACAACTAGCTACCTACAAAATATCCTAACAAAGTCGGGCTATCAGGTCGGGACTTTCACCTCCCCTTATATCACTCGCTTCAACGAACGTATTAGTATTAACGGCACAGAAATTCCTGATAAGGATTTGATTAGCCTTGTCGCGAAAGCCCAGGTTATCCTCAGTGATTTAGAAGAGCACACTAATTTTGGCAGACCAACGGAATTTGA
The DNA here is from genome assembly GCF_000785515.1 of Streptococcus salivarius. Lineage (NCBI taxonomy): Bacteria > Bacillati > Bacillota > Bacilli > Lactobacillales > Streptococcaceae > Streptococcus > Streptococcus salivarius. The sequence goes on along the minus strand of NZ_CP009913.1, from coordinate 426,835 downwards.
ATTGGTCACCTTACTCATGTTCCTCTACTTCGACCTTAAACAGGTTGATATGGCTATCATTGAAGCTGGAATTGGTGGACGACTTGATTCGACCAATGTTCTTTCGCCAGAGCTTGTCATCTGTACTTCAATTGGCTTTGATCACACTGAAACCTTGGGCAATAGCCTTTTGGACATTGCCAATCATAAAGCAGGCGTCATGCGAGAAAACACACCTATCTTACTTGGTCGTGTCTCTACAGAAGTTGAACATTTCTTCAACCAAAAATCACATGACCTACAAGCTCCTTTAGCCGTCATTGATAAGGAAATCCAGCTGCTTCCGAAAGACAATCAAACGATCCAGATTTCTTATGACCATTGGGAAAGTCCAAGTCTTAAACTTCCAATGTTAGGACAGCATCAAGAAAACAATGCTGGGCTAGCTGTCACTGCTGCCTATCTCCTAGCTCAAACATTTCCTAAGATTACCGATAAGAGCATCCAAGAGGGGATTGAAGAGACGCATTGGCCTGGTCGCAGTGAGTGGATAGGGAACAATATATACCTAGACGGCGCTCATAACCCTCAAGGAATTGCCAGCTTAAAACAGGTACTAAAAGATAACTTCGCTAATCGTAGGGTACATATCCTCTTTGCAGGACTTAGACGAAAGCCTTTGGCAGACTTACTAGAGGAATTGAAAGATTATGATATAACGGTAACCAGCTTTGACTTTTTTGAGGCACTGCCCTTGGATGACTATCCTCAAGACTTCAAACGTGTTGCCGACTATAGAGACTGGCTAGCACAAGCTGAATCATCAGATTCTGAGGACTTATTTGTTGTCACTGGATCTCTTTACTTTATATCAGCAGTAAGAAACTACTTAATTAAATAAAATAAGGCCTGAAGGCCTTATTTTATTTAGACAATCTATAATTTTACACAAAGTGTAAGCTGCTATTTGAACACAAAGAAAAGTCTGAAACTCTCGGTTAACAGCCTTCACTTTTCTACCGCATCGTCACAAATTCTTCTGAACCCGTTGAGTGAATGGTTTCAATTGAAGCCATTCAGACACAAAGAAAAGTCTGAAACTCTCAGTTAACAGACTTCACTTTTCTATCGCATCGTTACAAATTCTTCTGAACCTGTTGGATGAATGGCAACTGTATTATCAAAATCAGCCTTAGTTGCTCCCATCTTAATAGCCACAGAGAAACCTTGAATCATCTCATCAACACCATAGCCAATACCGTGAAGACCAATGATTTTTTCATCGTCACCAAGCGTTACTAATTTCATGGTTGAAGGCTGACGATTCTCTCCAAGGGCCGTATACATTGGTGTGAAACTAGATTTATAAACCTTAATATTCTCCGCACCATACTTAGCGATTGCTTTTTCTTCAGTCAAGCCAACAGAACCAATAACTGGATGGCTAAAGACCACGGTGGCTACATCAGTGTAATCAAGCTTAGCATCAGCTTTATTGTTGAAGAGTCGCTCTGACAATTGACGTCCAGCCTTGACTGCAACTGGTGTCAAATCAAGTTTACCAGTCACATCACCAAGGGCATAGATTCCAGGAACAGATGTATTTTCAAACTCATCTGAATAGATTGTTCCTTTTTCAGTCAATTTAACACCTGTCTTTTCAAGACCAAAACCAGAAGTGTTGGCTGCGCGTCCAATAGCCCAGATTAAGCAATCAACTGTAATCGTTTCTCCATTATCAAAACTAATGGTCAAGGAATCATCTGCATTCTTCACTACCTCTGTCTCATTAGCATGCGTGTGAAGGGTCGGACCTGATTTAGCCATCTCATCGACTAAGACATCGATAATATCCTTGTCAAAGGTACGTAATGGGCGATCCTTACGAACAAAGAGATGCGTGTCACTACCAAGAGCATTGAGAACACCAGCAACCTCAACGGCGATGTAGCCAGCACCAATAACAGCTGTACGTTTTGGTACTTCATCTAACTCAAAGAAACCATCTGAAGTAATCCCATATTCACTACCTGGAATATTTGGATAAAGAGCATGACCACCTGTTGCAATAAGGATATGGGGTGCTGTATAAAGCTCCCCCGCTACTTCAACCGTATGAGGATCAACAAATCTTGCATACTCGTAGACACGTTCAACGCCATTGCTATCAAAACCACGCTCATAAGAGCCATGGATACGGTCGATATAAGCCTGACGATTGTCCTTAAGCCTTGCAAAATCAAACTTATTAACCGTCACATCAAAACCATACTCGCCTGCATAACGGTGAAGGGTTTCAGCAACCTGAGCACCATACCACATGACCTTTTTAGGCACACAACCTACATTGACACAGGTACCACCGACCTCTTTTCCTTCAAAGAGAATAACCTTAGCACCATGCATGGCAGCACGATTGGCACTAGCAATACCACCAGAACCACCACCAATGACAATATAATCGTATTCTTTTACCATATTTTACCTCTTATGTTTCTTTATACAGCGTATTAGCTACTAGATAAGCCATTTCTGCCTATACTTTATCATAAAATAGGTACCCTGACAAAAATCTGCTACGACACAAAAAAACAACCCCGAACTCAACGAGATTGTTTAATCATATCTTATTTATCAAGTGGTTTGCGGAGGAATCCGAAAAGGATACCTGATACCACAGCACCAATCAAGATGAAGAGAAGGTAGAGAAGGGCATTTGAAGTGAGGGCAATAACGAAGATACCTCCGTGTGGTGCCATCAATTTGATTCCTGCCATACCTACGAGAGCACCTGTAAGAGCTGAACCGACGATAAAGCTTGGGATAGCGCGTGCTGGGTCAGCTGCACCAAATGGGATCGCACCTTCAGTGATGAATGAGAGTCCCATAACGATGTTTGTCAAACCAGAGTTGCGTTCTTCTTCAGTAAATTTATCTTTAAACAAGAGTGTTGCTACAAATACTGCCAACGGAGGAACCATACCAGCCGCCATAACTGCTGCCATAACAACTGAACCACCTGAAGTTACTGTTGCTGCGAGAGTACCTGTACCAAAGACATAAGCTGCTTTGTTGACTGGTCCACCCATATCCACTGCCATCATACCACCAACAAGGAGACCAAGTAGTACGGCTGAGCTTCCTGACAAGCTTGACAAGAAGTTATTAAGACCAGTATTAATTGCTGCCATTGGGATATTTACTGCCAACATCAAGAAACCAGTAGCAAATACACCAAGAAGTGGCAAGAGCAAGATAGAACGGATTCCTTCAAGGGCACGTGGAATACCTGCCAAGAGTTTACGAAGAACAAGGATAACACCACCTGCAAGGAAACCACCAACAAGAGCTCCAAGGAAACCTGAAGATACGCCAGCAAGGGCAAGGGTTGCTTTACCACCTGAAGCAAATGGAACACCACCAAAGGCTGCACCACTTGAAGCAATAGCACCAGCTACGAAACCTGACACCAAACCTGGTTTTTCGGCGATAGAGTAAGCAATGTAACCTGCAAGTACTGGAAGCATGAAGCCAAAGGCAGCGCCACCAATTGCCTTGAATTGAGCAGCAATTTCATGGTAAGAACCAAGTTGTGACAATTGATCTTTAGGAACACCCATGATTTGGTCAAGCAAGAAGGCAAGCGCAATCATGATACCACCACCGATAACGAATGGAAGCATTTGTGATACCCCACTCATCAGGTGTTTATAGAAGGCACCACCGAGGCTCAATTTCTCACTTGATTCTTGAGCAGCTCCAGCATTTTCAGCGTGGAAGACTTCAGCTTTTCCATCCAAGATGTTTTGGATTAATTCTTGAGGTTGACGAATACCTGCAGCGACTGGTTTAGAAAGTAATTTTTTACCATCAAAACGTGCTGTTTCAACTGCCTTGTCTGCTGCTACGATAACACCTACAGCCTTACTGATTTCTTCAGCAGTCAAAGGTGTTCCGACACCTGAAGCACCGTTAGTTTCAACACGAACATTGACTCCCATTTCTTCACCTGTTTTAATTAGTGATTCTTCAGCCATGTAAGTGTGAGCAATACCAGTTGTACAAGCTGTTACGGCTACGATAAGTGGTTTATCGCTTGAAGCTGCTTCTTTAACAGCTTGTGCTTTCTTAGCTTCCTCAGCTTGTGCTTCTTCTTCACCCGTATTGAAAGCAGCAATCACTTCATCTGGAGAAGTCACCTTACGCAAACGATCTGCAAAACCATCTTGCATAAGGTATTTTGACAACTCAGCGAGGGCTGCCAAGTGAGTGTCATTTGCTCCCTCTGGAGCAGCAATCATAAAGAAGAGGTCTGTAGGTTGACCATCAAGTGATTCGTAATCTACACCTTTATTAGATTTAGCAAAAAGTACTGTTGCTTCTTTTACTGCAGCATTTTTGCTGTGTGGCATAGCGATTCCATCACCCAAACCAGTTGATGTTTGTGCTTCACGAGCCATAATACCTGCTTTGAAAACATCAAAGTCAGTCACAACACCATTGTCAACCAAGCTGTTAATCATTTCATCGATAGCAGCTTCTTTTGTAGTTGCTTGAAGGTCAAGCAACATTACTTTTTTGTTCAGTAAATCCTGAATTTTCATAGTTTTTCTACCTCTACTTTATTGTATGTTTCTTTAATAAATTCAATTGTCGCTAAGTCATCTGAGAAAGCTGTAGATGTTCCACACGCTACTCCCCACTTGAGAGCCTCAATCGGATCACCAGATTTAACAAACTCACCAGTGAAACCAGCAACCATCGAGTCACCCGCACCAACAGAGTTTTTAACTGTTCCCTTGATTGGCTTGGCAAAATAAGCAGCCTCTGGTGTGACCAGCAGAGCTCCATCACCTGCCATTGAGATGATAACGTTCTGTGCCCCCTTAGCAAGGATTTCACGCGCATATTTTTCAACATCAGCCAAACCATTAAGTTTGACATTGAAAATAGCTTCTAACTCATGGTTATTTGGTTTAACCAAGAGTGGTTGGTAAGCCAAGGAATCAAGCAAGGTTTGTCCTTCAAAGTCACAGACAACCTGTGCACCCGTTTCACGCACTAGTGGAATCAATTTGTTATAGACCTTATTTCCAAGATTGCTTGGTGCTGATCCAGCAAAAACAACTACATCATCGGCACTTACACTTGAAAGAACTGCTTCCAATTCAGCCAATTGATACTCATTAATGACAGGTCCTGCACCGTTAATTTCAGTTTCTTGGTCAGCCTTGATTTTAACATTAATACGTGTGTCTTGATCCACTGCTACAAACTTGGTTTTAATGCCCTCTGCATCCAAACTATCTGTCACAAAACGTCCTGTAAAACCACCGATGAAGCCCGTTGCAGTATTATCAACACCTAAACGTTGCAATATACGACTAACATTAATACCCTTACCGCCAGCGAACTTATCATCACTCTCCATACGGTTAACTTCACCAATCTCTACTTTATCGATACGCACAATGAAGTCGATTGATGGATTCAGCGTTACAGTATAAATCATACTTCAATAACCCTCGTTTTCTCTTTTAATTCTTGTAGGAGCTCTTCTTCCGAAGCGTTTGTAATTATGGTTACTTTCTCGACCTCGGCTACCTTAGCATAGGTAATCTGACCAAGTTTAGAGGCATCAGCTAGAACGTAGGCTTTTTGCGCATTGGCTATAACCGTCCGTTTGATAACTGCCTCTTCCATGTCTGGTGTGGTGAAATAATGAGCATCAACGCCATTAGCACCAATGAAAGCACAATCAAAATTCAGCTGTCTGATTTGCTCTTGAGCAGTACTTCCAATAGAGGCATCCGTTGAATGTTTAACCTTTCCTCCAACAATCCTAGTGCTAACACCAAGATCTACCAGCTTAACCGCATGATGGATAGAATTAGTCACAACCGTTACCTGACGATTGGCCAAATGTGGAATCAAAAGTTCATTTGTTGTACTAGCCTCAAGAAAGACGACATCACCTTCCTTAATCAAATCGGCAGCATAACCAGCTAACTGAGCCTTTTCTTTAACGTTTCTAATAGCTTTTTGACTATTGGCAATTTCTTCCTTTAGACCATGAATGCTTTCAGCACCACCATGAACACGCTTAAGTTGGCCATCTGCCGCTAACTCGTCCAAGTCACGACGAATCGTCGACTCGGAAGTATCACTTAACAAAACAGTTAGGTTTTCCAAAGTGACAAAACCATCTTGTTTCAACTGAGACAAGATAATCTGCTTACGTTCAGACTTTAGCATAATCTCTCCTTCTGTAATCGTTTACAGAATCTATTATACTCAATTTTTAATAACTGTCAACTAAAAACAGTCAAAAAAAAATCAAAATATTTCATTACAAAACACTAATCTACCAAAATGACGCAATTTGATAAGAAAGTTCTTACATTTTCAAAAAGAATACAACCTTTCAGTATAAGTGCAAAATAAAAAAGCCTTGCGGCTCTCTTATCTTATTTGGCATAGTCAACCGCACGGAATTCACGAATGACTGTAACCTTGATATTTCCTGGGTAATCCAAATTCTTCTCAATTTGTTCACGTACCTTGTGAGACAAGATTGTAACTTCATCATCTGAGATTTTGTTTGGATGAACCATGATACGAATCTCACGACCAGCTTGAAGGGCGAAGCTTGTTTGAACACCGTCAAAGCTTGATGCAATTTCTTCCAAATCACGAAGGCGTTTGACGTAATTCTCAACAGATTCATTACGAGCTCCTGGACGAGCCGAACTCAAAGCATCTGCTGCAGCTACAATAACTGCAATGACGCTCTCAGGTTCTACATCGCCATGATGGCTAGCGATAGCGTTAACCACAACTGGATGTTCTTTGTACTTACGTGCAAACTCAGCACCAATCTCTACGTGGCTACCTTCGACTTCTTTGTCAATGGCTTTCCCCATATCGTGAAGGAAACCAGCACGACGAGCGAGGGCAACATTCTCACCCAATTCACCAGCCATGATACCTGCTAGTTTACCAACTTCAACTGAGTGACGAAGTACGTTTTGACCATACGACGTACGGAACTGCAAGCGTCCCATAATCTTGATCAAGTCAGGGTGAAGATTCATAGCACCAATTTCGTAGGCTGCCTCTTCACCATATTCACGGATACGGTTATCCATTTCCTGACGGCTCTTCTCAACCAACTCTTCAATACGAGCTGGATGAATGCGTCCATCCTTAATCAAGGCTTCGAGAGTCATACGTGCAATTTCACGACGAACGGGATCGAAACCAGAAAGGACAACCACTTCTGGAGTATCGTCAATAATAACGTCAATACCTGTTAGACTTTCAAGCGTACGGATGTTACGCCCCTCACGTCCAATGATACGACCTTTCATATTGTCATCTGGAAGGTGAACAGTAGTTACTGTTTGTTCAGTAACATAATCTCCAGCCAAGCGTTGCATAGCTTGCGCCAACACGTTTTTGGCTTTCTTATCAACAGTATCTTTAACCTGTGCTTCTGCATCTTTGATACGTGTTGCAATCTCATGAGTCAGATTATTCTCAGTCTCCGTTAAGATTACCTCACGCGCTTCTGCAATGGTCATTTGACCAACACGTTCAAGTTCAGCCTGCTTCTCAGCCTCCAACTGAGTCACATTCTCTTCACGCTCATTAAGATGTTTAGATTTGTCAGCAAGACTCTGCTCTTTCTTCTCGAGGGCAAGTTCTTTACTTGATAGATTTTCATCCTTACGATCAAGGCTAGTGGCACGTTCTGTCAAACGATTTTCCATCTGTTTAAGCTCTTGACGTTCAGATTTGAATTCTTTTTCAATATCTTCTCGATATTTTCTAGCTTCCTCTTTTGCTTCTAACAAGAACTCTTTACGTTGAGCCTTACTCTCGCGTTCAGCAGTCACACGCAGATGATCTGCATCATGCTCTGCCTGACTACGAAGGTTCACAGCGTCTTGTTCTGCCTTTAGCAAGGTAGTTTCTGCTTGTTCCTTAGCTTTGCTAAGTTTAATAGAAATTGCTAAATATCCAACGACTAAACCAATGAGTGCAAAGACAACTAAAATTATCATGTTTATCATGTCTTTACCTCAACTTTTCTAAGGTTTCCCTAAAGAAAACCGTCTTCTAGTGTATCATATTTATAGCGATTTCTCAAATATATACTAGAACTTTAAACTGATTTTATGGTATCATAACTCTATTAGAATAGGGAGGTATTACCATGCCAAAAGACGTTACTGTTGAAAGTTTTGAACTTGATCACACCATTGTAAAAGCACCTTATGTGCGTCTTATTTCTGAGGAAGTTGGACCTAAAGGAGATATCATTACAAACTTTGATATCCGTTTGATTCAACCTAATGAAAATAGTATTGACACAGGTGGTCTTCACACTATCGAACACCTACTCGCTAAACTGATCCGTCAACGTATCGATGGACTTATTGATTGCTCACCATTTGGTTGCCGTACAGGCTTCCATATGATTATGTGGGGTAAACAAGATCCTACAGAAATTGCTAAAGTTATCAAATCTAGTCTTGAAGCTATTGCTAACGAGATTACATGGGAAGATGTTCCAGGAACTACCATTGAATCTTGTGGTAACTACAAGGATCACAGTCTTCATTCAGCTAAGGAATGGGCTAAACTTATCCTCGAACAAGGTATCTCAGACCAAGCCTTCGAACGTCATACCGTTTAAAAAACATTGGGATATATCCCAATGTTTTTTAGTATTTTCTAAAACGTTGATAACGCGCTTCAAGCAAGTCCTCTGTTGATAATTGGCTTAATTCTGCCAACTCATCTACAATTGCTGTCTTAATTGCTTCAATAATTTCACTTGTAAAGTAACCACGTTCTGGAATCACCTTATCAACGATTCCCATATTAAGCAACTCGCCTGATGTAATCTTCATCAACTCTGCTGCCTCTTCTGAACGTGAGCCATCTTTCCAGAGAATAGTCGCAAACCCTTCCGGACTCAAGATAGAGTAGATGGTATTTTCAAGCATCCAAACCTTATCGGCTACCGCCAAGGCAAGAGCTCCTCCCGAACCACCTTCACCAATGATGATGGCAATAATTGGCACCTTAAGATCACTCATTTCCATAAGGTTACGCGCAATTGCCTCACCTTGTCCACGTTCCTCTGCTCCAACACCAGGATAAGCACCTGCAGTATTGATAAAGGTAACAACTGGACGTCCAAACTTTTCAGCCTGTTTCATGAGGCGAAGAGCCTTACGATAGCCCTCTGGATGAGGTTGCCCAAAGTTACGGTTAAGGTTATCTTGTAGGTTTCTACCTTTTTGGATACCCACTACAGTAACCGCTTGGCCATTTAAACGACCAATACCACCAATAATGGCACCATCGTCACGGAAATTACGGTCGCCATGAAGTTCGATAAAGTCATCGAAGATTCCTTGGGCAAAGTCCAAAGCAGTTAAACGGCCTTGGTCACGCGCTTCTTTTAAAATACGTGCTACGTCGCTCATTGAACACCTCCATGGAATGATAAGAGTGTGGCAATGGTATCAGCCAACTCTGTACGTTTAACAATGGCATCAACAAAACCATGTTCTTGAAGGAACTCAGCCTTTTGGAAATCATCTGGCAAAGTTTCGCGAACTGTGTTTTCAATAACACGACGACCTGCGAAACCAATCAAGGTTTGTGGCTCAGCTAAGATGATATCACCTTCCATGGCGAAACTTGCTGTAACTCCACCAGTTGTTGGATCTGTCAATACAGTCAAATACAACAAGCCAGCATTCGAATGACGTTTTACAGCGGCTGAAATCTTGGCCATCTGCATCAAACTCATGATTCCTTCTTGCATACGGGCACCACCAGATGCTGTAAAAATAACAACTGGAAGTTTTTTTTCAATCGCATGTTCAAAGAGCTGGGTGATTTTTTCACCAACAACAGTTCCCATTGAAGCCATGATAAAGTTAGAATCCATAATAGCTAAGGCTGTTCTTTGTCCCTTGATAGTTGCAACGCCTGTCACAACTGCTTCATCAAGACCCGTTTTTTCCTTGGTTGCCGCTAATTTCTCCATATAACCTGGGAAATTCAATGGATTTTTGGTTTCAATTCCTGTAAAAAGTTCCTGGAAAGAACCCTCATCAACCGTTAAATCGAGACGTTCTTTAGCGGAAATACGGAAGGTATAAGAACAATTTGGACAGATTTTAGCTTGTCCCAAGTCCTTTTGATAAATAGCTTGTTTACAACCAGGACATTTGGCAAAAAGTTCATCTGGAACTTCTGGCACTTGGTGATCAACCCCATTACGTACAGAACGGTTAGGATTGATACGGATATACTTTTCTTTTCGATCAAATAATCCCATAAACTTTATTCCTCACGATTCTGATAATCTGGTAGGAAGGTCTCCATCAAGAAGGAAGTATCATAATCCCCAGCGATAACGCTACGATCCGAAATCAAATCCAACTGGAAGTCAGCATTAGTCACAACACCATCGATTTCGAGCTCGTAAAGGGCACGTTGCATCTTCATGAGTGCCTCAAATCGATTTTCTCCATGAACAATGATTTTAGCAATCATTGAATCATAGTAAGGTGGAATAGTATAGCCAGGATAGACTGCACTGTCTACACGAAGACCAACACCACCACTAGGTAGGTAGAGATTGCTAATTTTCCCTGGACTAGGTGCAAAGTTGAACTTAGGATTTTCTGCATTGATACGACACTCAATAGCATGTCCCTTGATTTCAATATCATCTTGGGTCACAGAGAGTTTTTCACCTGCGGCAATACGGATTTGTTCTTTAACAATATCCACACCACTTACAAATTCTGTAACTGGGTGCTCAACTTGAACACGGGTATTCATTTCCATGAAATAGAACTGACCTGTTTTTTCATCAAGAAGGAACTCGATAGTACCCGCATTTTCATAATTTACAGCCTTAGCGGCACGGACAGCTGCAGAACCAATTTCGTGACGAAGAGTCTTACCAATAGCAACTGAAGGTGATTCTTCCAAGACCTTTTGGTTATTACGTTGAAGAGAGCAATCACGCTCACCTAGGTGAACAATGTTACCGTAGCTATCTCCCAAAATTTGAACCTCGATATGACGAGCTGGGTAAATAACTTTTTCAATATACATCGCCCCATTACCAAAGGCTGCTTTAGCTTCTTGTGACGCAGATTCGAAAGCTGGAGCTAACTCTTCTTCAGTGTTAACCTTACGAATCCCCTTACCGCCACCACCGGCAGAAGCCTTAAGCATCACTGGGTAACCAAGACGGTTGGCAACTTCCAAAGCCTCCTCAGCTGTAAAGACTTCACCATCTGAACCAGGAATTACAGGGACATTAGCCTTAATCATTTCAGCACGGGCATTGATTTTGTCACCCATCTTGTCCATGACTTCGCCTGAAGGACCAATAAACTTGATGTTCATTTCTTCACAGAGAGTGGCAAATTTAGAGTTTTCACTCAAGAAACCAAACCCTGGGTGAATAGCTTGAGCCTCAGTCACAATAGCAGCTGATAGGACACGATTCATATTTAAATAAGAATCCGTTGATTTTGCAGGCCCGATACAAATAGCTTCATCAGCAAGCATAGTATGGAGAGAATCCTTATCTGCTTCAGAATAAATAGCAACCGTTTGGATACCCAATTCACGCGCTGCACGGATAATACGCACTGCAATTTCACCACGATTGGCAATCAATAATTTTTTAAACATAAAACAAGATAACATCAGACATTTTTTGATAGTCTGTGTTGATTTCCTTTCTATGTGATAGACCAATGTCTAAAGAAAAATCCTTTCCGACTGTCGCCAGAAGGATTTTCACAAAACATTAGCTTCCAATAGCAAAAGTCAAAGTACCTGATGCAGCAAGTTTACCATCGACTTCAGCCTTAGCTTCAACAACAGCAATTGTTCCACGACGCTTAACAAACTTAGCTGTCATAACAAGTTGGTCACCAGGAACCACTTGTTTTTTAAATTTAACCTTATCCATACCTGCGTAAAAGACTAATTTGCCCTTATTTTCAGGTTTAGACAATTCAAGAACACCAGCTGTTTGCGCAAGAGCTTCCATGATAAGAACGCCAGGCATAACTGGGTATTGAGGAAAATGTCCATTAAAGAAAGGTTCATTGATCGTTACATTTTTAATAGCTGTGATTTCGTCTTCTGAAACTTCTAGCACACGGTCAACCAAAAGCATTGGATAACGGTGTGGTAAAGCTTCACGAATAGCATTAATATCAATTGTCATTTGATGCGTACCAATCCTTTTCCGTAGTCAACAACTTCTTCATTTGCTACCAAGATTTCAGTAATAACACCATCTTTAGGTGCTGGCACTTCATTCATAACCTTCATCGCTTCAACGATAAGAAGAGTTTGACCTTTCTTAACAGTGTCTCCAACAGAAACAAAGGCTGGTTTTTCAGGTGATGGAGACAAGTAAGCCACACCGACAAGTGGACTTTCAACCACTTCTCCTTCAGCAGCTTGAGGTGGTGCAGAAGCTTCTTCAACTGGTGTTGCTGGAGTTTCAACAGCAGCAGGTGCTGCTACTGGAGCAACCGGAGCCTGGGGAGCTGGCGCAACTACTTCAACTGTAGGAGCTACTGGGGCAGCTGTTACTGAACTTGTTTGATTTTTGCTCAAGTTCAATTCTTCACCATTGTTTTTGTATGAAAATTCACGCAAAGTTGATGCATCAAATTGAGCCAACAAATCTTTGATTTCAGAAATATTCATGAATTAAGCCTCCCAACGTTTAAAGGCAAGAACAGCATTGTGTCCACCAAAACCGAAAGTATTTGAAATTGCGTACTCAATATCAGCTTCTTGACCTTCACCATAAACAACATTAGCTTCGATGTAGTCAGACAATTCTTTTGTACCAGCAGTTTTCGGTACATAACTATGACGAATAGCTTCGATTGTTGCAATAGCTTCAACCGCACCAGCAGCACCTAGCAAGTGACCTGTAAATGATTTAGTAGATGAAACTGGAACATCTTTACCAAGTACAGAAACAATGGCACCACTTTCACCTTTTTCATTGGCAGGTGTTGATGTCCCGTGAGCATTAACATAATCAACATCTTCAGGTTTGATACCAGCTTCATTGATAGCCAATTTAATTGCTTTAGCAGCACCAGAACCGTCTGGAGTTGGTGTTGTCATGTGGTAGGCATCACAGTTTGATCCGTAACCAACAATCTCAGCCAAGATGTTAGCACCACGTTTTTGAGCATGTTCCAAGCTTTCGATAACGAGAACCCCTGCACCTTCACCCATAACAAAACCATTACGGTCTTTATCAAATGGAATTGATGAACGTTCTGGATCCTCTGTTGTTGAAAGTGCTGTAAGAGCATTGAAACCACCGATACCAATCTTAGTGATTGAAGCTTCAGCACCACCAGCCAAGACAACATCATGCAAACCGAATTTAATTTCACGGAAGGCCTCACCGATTGCATCATTGGCAGAGGCACAAGCAGTTGTCACGGATTTACATACCCCTTGAGCACCAATTTTAAGAGCAATGTTACCAGCACCCATGTTTGAGAGTGCTTTAGGGATAAACATTGGTTTGATACGTTTCATACCACGTTCGTGCATACGAATGATTTGATCTTCAAGTTCTTGGAGACCACCGATACCAGATGACACGATAACACCAACACGATCACGATCTTCTTCTTCCATGTTAAGTCCTGAAGTTTCAAGAGCTTCCATAGCAGCATAAATCGCATAAAGTGAGTAAGTGTCCATACGATTAGTATCTTTTTTCACAAAGTATTTATCGAACGGGAAATCTTGGATTTCACCAGCGTTAAAGACTGGAATTTCAGAAGCATCAAACTTAGTAATTGGCTTAATACCAATTTTACCGTCATGAAGACTGTTCCAAAATTCTTCTGGTGTATTACCGATTGGTGAGGTCACGCCGTAACCTGTAACAACAACACGATTTGTAGACATATATATTCTCCTTTTGTCGGATGGATATTCTAGTAAATGATTTTTGATATTGAAAATCAATTATTGCATGGTCATACCACCATCAATAGCGATGGTTTGACCTGTGAGATATTCTTGACTAGCCAAGAATGCTGCAACTTCTGCCACTTCTTCTGCTTGACCAATACGTTTCATTGGTACTTGAGCAATCATAGCATCTTTCATTTTCTCTGGAATAGCGTCAGTCATATCTGATTCAATGAAACCAGGAGCGATAGCATTGACACGGACACCACGGGCCGCAACTTCACGCGCTACTGATTTAGTGAAACCAATCAAACCAGCTTTTGAAGCTGCATAGTTAGCTTGACCAATATTCCCCATAAGACCTACAACAGATGACATATTGATGATGGCACCTTGACGCGCCTTAGACATTGGTTTCAAGACAGCTTGTGTCATATTGAAGGCACCAGTCAAGTTGATTTTCAAGACACGTTCAAAATCTTCTTCAGTCATCTTCAACATCAACTTATCGTTAGTGATACCAGCATTATTAACTAGCACGTCAACACTACCAAGCTTTTCAATAGCTTCCGCAACCATACGTTTAGCATCTTCGCCATTAGAAATATCACCTGAGATACCAACAACAGTTACACCATAGTCTGCAAACTGTGCAAGCAAGTCCTCAGAAATTTCAGAACGTCCATTTAGGACAACGTTGGCACCAAGACTAGCAAACTTATGTGCCACAGCTAATCCAATTCCACGTGTTGAACCTGTTACAAAAACATTTTTATTCTTAAGTTCCATGTTTACCTCGTTTTAAGCATTAAGAAGGGCATCAAGACTAGCTTGATCTTCAACATTATGAGTCGGAAGAGTTTTGTCAATCTTCTTCAAGAAACCTGACAAGACCTTACCTGGACCAATCTCAATCACTTCATCTACACCAAATTCTTGAATAGTCGCGATTGAATCGTAAAAACGTACAGGTTCCATCACCTGACGAGCCAAAAGTGCCTTAACATCTTCTGACTTCATGATTTGAGCTTCAGTATTACCTACCAAAGGAAGCTTAAAGTCAGTGAATGACACTTTCTCAAGTTCTGCTGCCAATTTTTGACTAGCTGATTCAAGTAAAGCTGTATGGAACGGTCCTGAAACATTAAGAGGAATCAGACGTTTAGCACCAGCTTCTTTAAGCAATTCCACAGCATAATCAACAGCCTCAACTTCACCACCAATAACAATTTGTGCTGGAGTATTATAGTTAGCAGGCGTTACTACACCCTTTTCAGATGCTTTTTGACAGATTTCTTCAATCAAACTTGGATCTGTATTCATGACTGCAACCATTTTCCCACTTCCAGCAGGAGCCGCTGTTTCCATGAATTCTCCACGTTTAGCAACCAAGGCTACCGCATCCTCAAATGAGAGTGCTCCAGCCGCAACTAGGGCAGAATATTCACCCAAAGAGAGGCCGGCAACAATATCAGGAGTGATACCATTTTCTGCCAAGAGACGATAAATGGCTACTGACGTTGTCAAAATAGCTGGTTGAGTATAGCGTGTCTGATTAAGTTTTTCTTCGTTAGAATCAATCAATTCACGCAAATCATAACCTAGAATACGACTAGCCGTATCAAATGTCTCTTTGACAACGGGATAAGCCGCATACAAATCGCTCGCCATGCCCAATTTCTGAGCCCCTTGACCAGCAAATAAGAACGCACGTTTTGTCACTATCCTAATCCTTTCGACGTTTTTTTAGACGTTTACATCTGCCCAACGAGCAGCTTCTTCTTTAATCACCTTGGCAGCACCTGTGTAAAGGTCTTCCAAGATTTCTGCACACGTTTCTTCTTTACGAACAAGACCTGCAATTTGTCCAGCCATGACTGAACCATATTCCACATCTCCATCAACTACCGCGTTACGAAGGGCACCTGCACCAAGTTCTTCAATTTCCTCTTGAGTTTTCTTACCAGCCAAGAAATCTTTTTCAGCTTGGTTATATTCTGTAGCCAATTTATTCTTAATCGCACGAACTGGGTGTCCAACAACAGAAGCTGAAATAACAGTATCGATATCTTTAGCCTTCAAAATCTTATCTTTGAAGTTTTGGTGAGCATTAGATTCCTTAGCAACAGCGAAACGCGTACCAAACTGAACAGCTTCTGCTCCAAGCATAAGAACAGCAGCCATACCACGTCCATCAGCAACACCACCAGCACCAATAACTGGGATAGATACCGCATCCGCAACCTGGCGAACAAGAGCCATAGTTGTCAATTTACCGATGTGACCACCAGCTTCCATACCTTCTGCGACAACAGCATCAGCACCAAGTTTTTCCATACGCTTAGCAAGTGCAACTGATGGAATAACTGGAATAACTGTGATACCTGCTTCGTGGAAGCGTTCCATGTATTTACCTGGGTTTCCAGCACCTGTTGTAACAACCTTAACACCCTCTTCGATAACGAGGTCAACGATGTCATCTGCAAATGGTGACAAAAGCATGATATTAACACCGAATGGTTTGTCAGTGATTTGTTTCACTCTATCGATATTAGCTTTTACCACTTCTTTAGGGGCATTACCACCACCAATAATTCCGAGTCCACCAGCATTTGAAACGGCACCTGCTAGATCACCATCAGCGACCCAAGCCATACCACCTTGGAAGATTGGATATTTAATTCCTAACAGTTCTGTAATACGAGATTTCATTTTTCACCTTTTTTTCGATTTTCTAATCAAATAAATAGTTTAATAATCAAAGTAATTGTATAAACAAAGGAGAATATCCCAAATAAGAATATTCTCTATGCCCTGCTTATTTAGTTTTTTCTTCTACGTAAGCAACAAGGTCACCAACAGTGTTAAGACCTTCTTCAGTTTCGATTTGGATATCGAATTCATCTTCGATTTCTGAGATAACTTGGAATACATCAAGTGAGTCAGCATCAAGTTCGTCAAAAGTAGTTTCTACTTTTACTTCTTCTGCGTCTTTCCCAAGTTCTTCAACGATGATTTCTTGTACTTTTTCAAATACTGCCATTTTAATTTCTCCTTTAAGATAAATATATTTCTTATAATCTATGCTGGTGCATAATTTATATAACTAGATTTTAACAATAAGACTGCCCCATGTCAAACCCCCACCAAAACCTGATAAAAGAATTGTTTGACCGCTGTCTAATTTTAAGGTCCCATTTGCCACGTTTTCAGAAAGCAAAATTGGGATACTTGCCGCACTGGTATTACCGTAAGACATCATGTTTGCCAAGAATTTATCACGACTGACATCGATTTTCTTAGCCATAATATCCAAAATACGAATGTTAGCTTGATGAAGCAGGAAGTAATCAGGTTCACCTTTTTCTTCAACCAAGGCCTTAATGCTCTTTGAAACTGTCTTAACGGCAAAATCAAAGATCGCTTTCCCATCCATTTGCATATAGGGATTAGGCTGATCAGACTCATCTGAATAAGGCGAGATAACTGCAGAGGCTCCTGACTCAAGACCACCCTTGCTACCATCGGTATTCAAAGATTCTCCGAAGAAATGTTCTTCTTCAGTTTCTTCCAGGAGGACTCCGCCAGCACCATCTCCAAAGAGGACAGCTGTTGTACGGTCAGACCAGTCTAAAGTTTTAGAAAGGACTTCCGCACCAATAACTAGACCTTTTTTGTAGACACCTGACTTAATCAATTTTTCTGCTGTTGCCAAGGCAAAGACGAAACCACTACATGCTGCAGTAATGTCAAAAGCAAAAGCATTGACTGCACCGATTGCTCCTTGAACTCGAGCCGCTACTGACGGCATAGAGCTATCCGGAGAAATCGTTGCAACTAAAACAAAGTCTAGCTCCACTGGCGATAATCCTGATTTTTCTAATAGCTGATGAGCAACATTGGTGGCTAAATCACTCGTGTTCTCATTCAATGAGATGCGACGTTCCTGAATACCTGTGCGTGAGCGAATCCACTCGTCGCTAGTATCCATGATTTTTGATAGGTCATCATTAGTCACGACCTGAGCAGGTGCATAATGGGCAACCTGACTAATTTTTGCAAATGCCATTATTTCAACTCCTCAAGAAAGGCGTGGAGATTTTCCAATCCCTTGCTCATAACCTTCAATTCCTCGTCGTTAAAGCCTTCTGTAATCCTCATCACCATTGATTTATGAAAACGACGGTGAAGACGATATACCAAACGACCCTTTTTAGAAAGCGATAGATGGACCACACGACGGTCAACTGATGAACGCGTACGGACAATATAACCTTTCTTTTCAAGTTTATTGAGAGAAGTTATTACAGTACCAAGCGTTAGCATGAGTTCTTTAGCTACTGCACTTGGTGTCGTATCTGGATGTGTACCGATCACATCAATGGTATGCATTTCCTTGAGGGAAACATCGTTAAACTTTGAATTCTTCAAACTTGCTTCTTCGATAATAACTACGTTATTAAAAATATCAACAAGATAGCCATCAATTTTGTCGTAATTCACACCAGACTCCTTTCAATAAAACTTTGACTTTCAAATTATATCAGACTCAAACTAAATTCGCAAGCCCGATTAAAAAACTTTAGTTTTTCTTTTAGAAAATGTGGTTATTTCCCTTGGAATTTAGGTCGACGTCGCTCACTATAAGCACGAACCCCTTCCTTGAAGTCCTCTGTAAAGGCAAGAGATTTTTGCAAGTCAAGTTCCAACTTAGCATAATTTTCCCATCCTGCAAATTCAGATTCCCAAACCATTTCTTTAATAGCTTTGAAGGAGTTCACTGAAGAACGGTTCAATTTTTTAATCAGCTGACTAACTGTTTTTTCAAGTTTTTCTGATTCGACAACCTTATAGGCAATTCCCCAGTCCAAGGCTTTTTCAGCTGATACTGGCTCTCCTGTCATGGTAATTTGAGTCGCACGGTTGATACCAATTGAACGTGTCAAAAGGTAAAGACCTCCAGCGTCAGGTGCCAAACCAACACCTACAAAAGCTTGGATGAATTTAGCCTTATCAGATGCAATGGTAAAGTCTGCTGCAACAGCTAAGTTAGCTGCAGCACCAGCACAAGGTCCATCAACAACCATAATAACTGGCTTAGGCAATTTTTTAAGAGCAAATGAAATTTCATTTACCTGCTCAGCAATACGAACCAAAGACTGCACATCATCTACAGCAACCGCTTTTTGCATTTGATCAAGGTCTCCACCAACAGAAAAGACTTTCCCATTAGCATTGATTACCAAGAATTTTACTGACGCATCTTGATTAGCTTCTTCAATTGCAGCCATAATTTCATCACAAACTGGAATATTAAATCCATTTTGCACTTCTGGACGATTAAGTGTCAAAGTTGCTACTCCCTCTTCAACACTATAAAGAATTGTTTCGTAAGCCATTTTTTACATTCCTCCGATAACTAGTTCCTATATGAAAACCGCATGTTCTTTATGTTTTTATACAATTTTATTTGATGAATAGATAATTTGATTATCAAATCATTCATCATTATTTTCTAGTATACCATAGTCCACCTAAAGGTCAACAGAAACTTAGAGTTTTTTAATTTGATATATCAAAACACCGAGCTCTACAACTCGGTGTCTCTGTTACTCCAATAAGTCCAAAACATCTATGAGGTTATCCAACAAACCTTTGGCTGCTCCCTGATCCATGCCAAAACGATTATCTTTTATGGCCCAGACCTCAACGCCAGCAGCAACGCCAGCAGCAATCCCCTTTTCGCTATCTTCGATAATCAAAGCCTGATTTGCTTCCACGTTCAAATGCTTCAATGCTGTCAGATAAATCTCTGGATTGGGTTTACTCTCTTTAAATTCTTCTCCTGAAAGAACCACATCAAAGAAACCATCCAAATGATTTTCCTCCAAAGCTCTAAGGATATCTGCCTTCACTGAGCTAGAAGCCAAACCTATTTTCAGCCCTCGAGATTTCACTTCATTCAAGACTTTCAAAACATCAGGAAAGATTAATTCTTTGTAGGGTAAGGGGTTGTCTTGTTTATAGGCATTATACTCTTCTTGTAAAGTTGGCACATCCCAGTTATCATAGTCATCTCTGAGAATATTTTCCCAAACTTGCTTAGTATTTCCACCTATAAAGAAAGACGGGGGTAAATGGTCGATTGAAATTCCCTTTTGAGCTAAGAAACTTGCACGTCGATCATAATAATATTTTTCAGTGTCAAAAAGGACACCATCCATATCAAAAATAATTGCCTCTACCACGGGATATCCTCCTCTTTCTTACTTTATTGTACCATAATCATTCTAAATCTTACTCGCTTTTAAAAACAATGTGACAAATTGTCAGAATTTTGCTATAATTGTAGAGTAATTTAAAATTTTTGGAGTAACTATGAAAGTCATCAAATTCGGTGGAAGCTCGCTTGCTTCAGCCACACAATTAGAAAAAGTCTTAAACATTGTAAAATCTGACCCTGAACGTCGCTTTGTCGTTGTCTCTGCCCCAGGTAAACGTAACGATGAAGATACCAAAGTCACAGACGCCTTGATTAAATACTATAAACACTACACAAAAGGTGCTGATGTCAAAGCTGACCAAGAATGGATTATTAACCGCTATCAAGCTATGGTCGATGAGCTAGGCTTCAAATCAACAGAAATGGCGAAGATTGCTAAATCTATCAACGATCTTGCCACTCTTCCTATTGAAGACAATGATTTCCTTTATGATACTTTCCTAGCTGCAGGGGAAGATAATAACGCAAAATTAATCGCAGAATATTTCCGTAATAACGGTATTGAAGCACGTTACGTTCACCCTCGCCAAGCTGGTATTTTTGTCTCAAGCGAACCTGGGAATGCTCGTATCCTTCCAGGAGCCTATGACAAGTTGGAGGAGCTTCGTGAATCAGATGAGGTTCTTGTAATCCCTGGTTTCTTTGGTGTTACCCCTGATAATCAAATTTGTACTTTCTCGCGTGGAGGCTCTGATATCACAGGATCTATCGTTGCAGCGGGTGTGAAAGCTGATTTATACGAAAACTTTACGGATGTAGATGGTATTTTCGCAGCCCATCCTGGGGTTGTCCATGAACCACATTCAATTCCAGAGTTGACTTACAAAGAAATGCGTGAATTGGCTTATGCTGGCTTCTCTGTACTTCATGATGAAGCCCTCCTCCCTGCCTATCGTGGTAAGATTCCACTCGTTATTAAAAACACAAATAACCCATCTCATCCTGGTACTCGTATTATTCTTGAGCACAAGGGTGCAACAGTTCCTGTCGTTGGTATTGCTAGTGATGACAAATTTGTAAGTATTAATATGAGCAAATACCTTATGAACCGTGAGGTCGGTTTTGGACGTAAGGTGCTTCAAATCTTGGAAGATTTAAACATCCGTTGGGAACACATGCCTTCTGGAATCGATGATCTTTCAATCATTATTCGAGAACGTGAACTTACCCCAATCAAAGAACAAGAAATCCTTTCATACTTGACTCGTGAACTCGGTGTTGATGAAGTTGAAATTGAACATGGCCTTTCAATTCTCATGATTGTTGGTGAAAATATGAAAGACCACATCGGTGTTACAGCGACAGCAGCTAAAGCGCTCTCTGAAAAACATATTAACCTAGAAATGATTTCTCAAGGTTCTAGTGAGGTTTCTGTTATGTTTGTAATTGAAACTGAGCAAGAAAAAGCAGCCGTCAGAGCTCTTTATGATGCCTTTTTCCGTAGTGACGACTAATCTAAAAACCTATCTCCTTCAGGGGAAAGGTTTTTTCTTTATGAGAAAAACTAAGCCAGCTCTTATCATATCTACTCCAATAGCCAATTCATTAATCAATTATGCATAGCTATTGCAAACCAAAAAACACTAACTTTCGTTAGTGCTTTTTTTACAAGATGTTTTCGTAAGTTTCACGAACGGCATCTGGCCAAACTGAAGTTTGAACCTCACCAATATGTTTCTTACGAAGCAAGAACATAGCCATACGTGATTGACCAATACCTCCACCAATTGTTAGTGGGAAAAGGCCATGTAACAAAGCTTGGTGCCAATCCAATTTCAAACGATCTTGGTCGCCAGTAATTTCAACCTGACGTTTAAGGGCATCTTCATCAACACGAATACCCATTGATGACAATTCAAAGGCATGTCCTAATTGTTCATTCCAAACCAAGATATCCCCATTCAAACCATGGTAACCATTCTCAGACTCAGTTGTCCAGTCATCATAGTCAGGTGCACGACCATCATGTGGTTTTCCATCAGGAAGAACACCACCGATACCAATCAAGAATACAGCACCATATTCCTTAGTAATAGCATCTTCACGCTCTTTTGGTGTCAAATCAGGGTACTTCTCAACAAGTTCTTCTGAATGGATGAAGGTAATTTTCTTAGGTAAAATAGCTTCAATATCGTAACGTGCTTCAACTGCTAGCTCAGTCAAACGAATAACCTTATAAATGGTTTCAACAGTTTCTTTCAAGTAAGCGATATTACGATGTCCGTCAGGAATAACTTTTTCCCAGTCCCATTGGTCAACGTAAACAGAGTGCGTTGCATCCAATGAATCTTCATCTGGACGAAGAGCCTTCATATTAACCACGAGCCCTTCACCTTCATTGAAACCAAAACGAGCCAAAGTATGGCGTTTCCATTTTGCTAATGAGTGAACAACTTCGTATGTTGCGTCAGGAATCTGAAGCACATTAACAGTTACAGGATTTTCAATACCGCTCAAATTATCCTGCATACCATCCCCGACCTTACTCAAAATAGGTCCTTGCACTTCAACGACGTCAAGTTTATCAATCAAATACTGTGTAAAAGTATTCTTCACAAAAGAAATTTCCTCTTGTTGATGAATGAAGCTCTTTTTCATACGCTCCTCCTTTAAAAAATCGATAAGCCTATTATACTCCTATTTTTCAGAAAAATAAAGAAATTTTCCAACAATTTGGAAAATTTCTTGTTTTTTATGTTAGGTTTTATCACATTTTCTTAGTCAGCTTCACAACTGCTTCTGTTCGAGCTGTATGAGGAAACATGTCTACTGACTGAATATAATTAACATCATAAACTTTAGCCAAAGAAACTAGGTCTCTAGCCAAAGTAGATACATTACATGAAACATAAACCATTTTTTCAGGAGTGTAGGCCAGTATCGTTTTAAGTAGCTTATCATCTAAACCAGTTCTAGGTGGATCCACAATAAGAGCATCTGCTCGATAGCCTTCCTTGTACCAACGAGGAATGATATCCTCAGCCTTACCCACCTCATAGTGAGCATTCTCCAACCCAAGTGATTTAGCATTCTTTCTAGCATCCTCAATAGCCTCTGGAATAATATCCATACCTCGAATACTCTTTACCTTATTTGCAAAAGCAAGTCCAATAGTACCAACCCCACAATAGGCATCAATAAGATGTTCTGCCTTATCCACATCCAAAGCTTCAACGGCCTGACCATAGAGTACCTCTGTTTGTTGAGGATTCAACTGGTAAAATGCACGAGGAGAGAGAGCAAAGTTATAGTCCAGTACCTCTTCTTGAATAGTGTCTTGTCCCCAAAGAATTTCCGTCTCTTGACCATAAATCTCACTGGATTTCGAATAATTATAATTGACAGCAATTGTTACGATTTCTGGAAAACTTTCCGTCAATTCCTTAACTAATTTAGTTAAAGAAACTGATTTAGAGGTCACAAAAATCAACTGGACCTGATTTGAACCCAAAGCACGTCGTATCATAACTGTACGAATTCCAGCAATTTTGCGCTCATTATAAATTGGTAACTTGTATTTATCTAACAAATTTGTCACCTTATTCATAATGGCTTGAGTTAGCTCATCCTGAACTAGGCAATCATCAATATTAATGAGGCGATGACTCCCTTCCGCAAATAAGCCAGATTTAACTGAGCCACCAAAAGAACGGGTTTGAAATTGTAGTTTAGCTCGGTAATGTTGTGGTTGCTCCATCCCTATTGTTGGACGAATGTCATATGACTCAAAATTAGCCGGTTTAAACTTCTTCAAGGCTTGTCCTAACAAGTCAGTTTTAAACTCTAATTGCTTATCATAACGAAGATGCATTAACTGGCAACCACCACAATCTTCATAAATACTACATGCAGGTTCGACACGAAATTTAGAAGGTTTATTAATTTTTAATAATTTCGCCTGAACAAAGTTTCTCTTAACAGAAACAACTTGACAGAACACCTCTTCACCCTTCAAAGCCCCTGGTACAAAAACTAGAGTTTTCTTATAAAATCCAATGCCTTCGCCATTGATTCCCATGCGTTTTATCTTAAGCGGGATACGCTGTTTCACTTGTAAATTCATACTACCATTCTAACATTTTGATATAATAATAACTATGAAAATCACAAAAATCGAGAAGAAAAAGAGACTTTATCTCCTTGAGATAGACAAAAAAGAGAGTCTCTACGTTACAGAAGATACCATCGTTAAATACATGTTGACTAAAGAAATGATACTGGACAAAGATCAACTAGAGGATATTAAATCCTTTGCTCAGTTCTCGCATGGTAAAAACTTAGCTCTCTATTTTATTTCATTTAAACAACGTACTGAGAAAGAGGTAAAAGATTACCTTTTTAAACATGAAATAAACCCTCATATAATTCCAAAAATTATTGATAATCTAAAAAAAGATCATTGGATTGATGATTACAAACTCCTAGAAAGTCTAGCTCAACAAAATCTGAATTCAGGTGATAAAGGGGCCTATGTGCTGAAGCAAAAATGGCTTCAAAAAGGTTGTAACAAACAAATCATTGACGATGTTTTAAGCCAATTTGATTTCTCAGAAATAGCCATTAAAGTAGCTTCAAAACTGTTACGAAAATATCAGGGAAAACTACCATCAAAAGCCCTAAAAGATAAATTAACTCAAAGCCTTATCAATAAAGGTTTTTCATTCCAAGAAAGTAAACTAGCAATCGATCATCTAGAACTTGAAGCAGATGAAGAAAATGAGCAAGCTCTCCTTTATAAAGAAATTGATAAGCAATATCAAAAATTTAGTAAAAAATACGACGGTTATGAGCTTAAGCAACGCTTGACACAAGCTTTAGCCCGAAAAGGTTATGACTTTGATGCGATAGCATCCGCTCTAAGAGAATATTTATAGGTATTCCCCCTCTTTTCACAAAATTATGATACAATAAAGGGGATAACCCTTATTGTAGAAAGAGGACGCCATGAAATTACCAAAAGAAGGCGACTTTATCACAATTCAAAGTTATAAGCATGATGGTAGTTTGCACCGTACTTGGCGCGATACTATGGTACTAAAGACAACTGAGAATGCTGTTATTGGCGTTAACGACCACACCCTCGTTACTGAAGCAGACGGAAGACGATGGGTAACACGTGAACCTGCTATTGTTTATTTCCACAAAAAATACTGGTTTAATATTATAGCCATGATTAGGGATAACGGCATTTCCTACTACTGCAATTTAGCTAGTCCATATATTTTGGACCAAGAAGCACTAAAATATATTGACTATGACCTAGATGTCAAAGTCTTCGCTGATGGTGAAAAAAAATTGCTAGATGTAGATGAATATGAAACACATAAAAAAGAAATGCATTACTCTCCTGATATTGACTATATCTTAAAGGAACATGTTAAAATCTTGGTAGATTGGATTAACAATGGTAAGGGGCCATTTTCACAATCTTATGTTAACATCTGGTACAAACGTTATCTTGAACTAAGGAATCGTTAAAGTTGTCATAAAAAAGACTAGTAATAATACTAGTCTTTTTTTGCACTAAAAACTAATGCTTCGGAATCTAAATCCATATTCAAAAGATAACGCCCTTCTTCTACTTGAATAAGATACCCTAATAATTCTAAAGCATCAACAAAAATATTCCTCCTTTTTTGAAGTGCATATTCCTTCCTTACGTATTTTAAAAGAAAAGTCGTAACATGTTTCAAAAAATATTCAGGATTAACATCCCCTAATATATCATATAATCTATTCTGCTCTTCCGATAATGGTAGATTTTCTCTTAATTTATAGAAATAATTTGAAATCGTAAGATCGTCTCTCGTAATACTCGTTTGTTCAATAATAACAACTTCATTAGTAGAATTACTTATCTCAGTAACAAATCTACGATTTAATAGTTCTAAATAACAAGTAGAATCATCATTGATAAAAAAATGCTGGTCTAAAACAATTTTAGAAGGATCCGACACAAGACTAATTAATAAACGATATCGTTTCTCGAATCGTTCGATATAGCCTTCTTTTACAAACTCCTCAATTAATTTATCGATATTCTTTTGAAAAGGAAACTGCCTTTTTATTGCTCTCAGGGTCACAGGCTGATTAAGATATAGATAATTCACTATTTCCATAAAAAAAGCTTGCTTACATAGTTTGTTTGGGTTAAATTGTATTATCATAAAAAGTATTATACCATTAATTAGAGTACTAAAAAAAGGCCTACTGGCCTAATTTTACGCATTAAAACTTTCAGTCAACTGAGGAACTACCTGTTTCTTACGAGAAACAGCTCCTTCAAGGAAAGCATGATTATTTTCTAAAACAAAATTGAAAGCAGCTTCAACCTTATCAGTATTTGAACCAAGTGCAAGAATTTCTGAATTAGAATTAAGAATATCAGTAATCATTAAGACAAAGTCAGAGTAACCATTGTTTTTAATTGAGTTATTAATAGCTTCTTCAATTTCCGCTTGACGAGAAAGAACATCAGAAATATCAACTGTATTAACTTGTGCAACACGAACTTGATTACCATTCAATTCAAATGTTTTTGCATCAATGTCAATGAGTTCTTCAGCAGATTTTGAAGAAAGATTAGTACCAGCTTTAAGCATAGCAAGACCATATTCTTCTAGATTAACACCAGCAATTTCTGCAAGTTCAGCCGCAACTGCAGGATCTGAAGCATGTGTAGTTGGAGATTTAAGAAGAAGAGTATCTGAAATCAAACCTGACAAAAGCAAACCAGCAACTTCCTTAGGAACTTCAACATTGTTTTCTTTAAACATACGAAAAACAATTGAAGATGCAGATCCAACAGGTTCCAATCGCATCATTAACGGATTAGCAGTTTCAAAGTTAGCAACACGGTGATGGTCGACTACCTCAATAACTTCAACGTCCTTAATATCTGAAATAGATTGTTGAAATTCATTATGGTCTGTAAGGATAACTTGATTAACTCCCTCTGATTGAGCAGACTCAACCACTCGTGGTGCTTCAACACCAAAATAATCAAGAACAAAAGCAGTTTCCTCGTTAGGAGTACCCAAAGCAACAGCTTCAGCATCAACACCAAGTTGACGTTTCAAATAAGCGTATCCATAAGAAGATCCGATTGCATCAGAATCAGGGTTTTGATGACCAAAAACAAAAACTTTAGACATAAATTCACCTCAAAATAGTATTATAAGCTATTATAACATATAAAAAAAAGAAACAAAATAAAAAGAGTAACCTAAGTTACTCGAAATATAGTCCGTACGGGATTCGAACCCGTGTTACCGCCGTGAAAAGGCGGTGTCTTAACCCCTTGACCAACGGACCATCTTTATGCCGGCTACATGACTTGAACACGCGACCCTCTGATTACAAATCAGATGCTCTACCAACTGAGCTAAGCCGGCTAACTTTTCTAATGCGGGTGAAGGGACTTGAACCCCCACGCCGTTAAGCGCCAGATCCTAAATCTGGTGCGTCTGCCAATTCCGCCACACCCGCATATATGACCCGTACTGGGCTCGAACCAGTGACCCATTGATTAAAAGTCAATTGCTCTACCAACTGAGCTAACGAGTCTCAAATATTTCTACTTGACGGTCCCGACGGGAATCGAACCCGCGATCTTCGCCGTGACAGGGCGACGTGATAACCGCTACACCACGGGACCTATGGGAGTTAACGGGATCGAACCGCTGACCCTCTGCTTGTAAGGCAGATGCTCTCCCAGCTGAGCTAAACTCCCTATGCGCTAAGCGACTACCGTATCTAACAGGGGGCAACCCCCAACTACATCAGGCGTACTAGGGCTTAACTTCTGTGTTCGGCATGGGAACAGGTGTATCTCCTAGGCTATCGTCACTTAACTCTGAGTATTCTCAACTCAAAATTGAATATCTATACTGTATCAAGAAACCAAATCGTTGTCAATATGTCTCAGTTACTTTCTTTGGATAAGTCCTCGAGCTATTAGTATTAGTCCGCTACATGTGTCACCACACTTCCACTTCTAACCTATCAACCTGATCATCTCTCAGGGCTCTTACTGATATAAAATCATGGGAAATCTCATCTTGAGGTGGGCTTCACACTTAGATGCTTTCAGCGTTTATCCCTTCCCTACATAGCTACCCAGCGATGCTCTTGGCAGAACAACTGGTACACCAGCGGTAAGTCCACTCTGGTCCTCTCGTACTAGGAGCAGATCCTCTCAAATTTCCTACGCCCGCGACGGATAGGGACCGAACTGTCTCACGACGTTCTGAACCCAGCTCGCGTGCCGCTTTAATGGGCGAACAGCCCAACCCTTGGGACCGACTACAGCCCCAGGATGCGACGAGCCGACATCGAGGTGCCAAACCTCCCCGTCGATGTGAACTCTTGGGGGAGATAAGCCTGTTATCCCCAGGGTAGCTTTTATCCGTTGAGCGATGGCCCTTCCATGCGGAACCACCGGATCACTAAGCCCGACTTTCGTCCCTGCTCGAGTTGTAGCTCTCGCAGTCAAGCTCCCTTATACCTTTACACTCTGCGAATGATTTCCAACCATTCTGAGGGAACCTTTGGGCGCCTCCGTTACCTTTTAGGAGGCGACCGCCCCAGTCAAACTGCCCGTCAGACACTGTCTCCGATAGGGATAACCTATCTGGGTTAGAGTAGCCATAACACAAGGGTAGTATCCCAACAACGCCTCACTCGAAACTGGCGTCCCGAGGTCATAGGCTCCTACCTATCCTGTACATGTGGTACAGATACTCAATATCAAACTGCAGTAAAGCTCCATGGGGTCTTTCCGTCCTGTCGCGGGTAACCTGCATCTTCACAGGTACTAAAATTTCACCGAGTCTCTCGTTGAGACAGTGCCCAAATCATTACGCCTTTCGTGCGGGTCGGAACTTACCCGACAAGGAATTTCGCTACCTTAGGACCGTTATAGTTACGGCCGCCGTTTACTGGGGCTTCAATTCATACCTTCGCTATTGCTAAGCACTCCTCTTAACCTTCCAGCACCGGGCAGGCGTCACCCCCTATACATCATCTTACGATTTAGCAGAGAGCTGTGTTTTTGATA
The DNA here is from genome assembly GCF_000785515.1 of Streptococcus salivarius. Taxonomy (NCBI): domain Bacteria; kingdom Bacillati; phylum Bacillota; class Bacilli; order Lactobacillales; family Streptococcaceae; genus Streptococcus; species Streptococcus salivarius. The sequence continues at coordinate 397,499 of NZ_CP009913.1, read as the reverse complement.
AACAGTTGCTTGGGCCTATTCACTGCGGCTGACCATAAGTCAGCGCCCCTTCTCCCGAAGTTACGGGGCCATTTTGCCGAGTTCCTTAACGAGAGTTCTCTCGCTCACCTGAGGCTACTCGCCTCGACTACCTGTGTCGGTTTGCGGTACGGGTAGAGTATAATTAACGCTAGAAGCTTTTCTCGGCAGTGTGACATCACTAACTTCGCTACTAAACTTCGCTCCCCATCACAGCTCAATGTTATAGATATAAGCATTTGACTCATATCACACCTCACTGCTTGGCCAGACACTTCCAATCGTCTGGTTTAGTTAGCCTACTGCGTCCCTCCATCACTATATACTCTAGTACAGGAATATCAACCTGTTGTCCATCGGATACACCTTTCGGTCTCTCCTTAGGTCCCGACTAACCCAGGGCGGACGAGCCTTCCCCTGGAAACCTTAGTCTTACGGTGGACAGGATTCTCACCTGTCTTTCGCTACTCATACCGGCATTCTCACTTCTATGCGCTCCAGCACTCCTCACGGTACACCTTCTTCGCACATAGAACGCTCTCCTACCATACCTATAAAGGTATCCACAGCTTCGGTAATATGTTTTAGCCCCGGTACATTTTCGGCGCAGGGTCACTCGACTAGTGAGCTATTACGCACTCTTTGAATGAATAGCTGCTTCTAAGCTAACATCCTAGTTGTCTGTGCAACCCCACATCCTTTTCCACTTAACATATATTTTGGGACCTTAGCTGGTGGTCTGGGCTGTTTCCCTTTCGACTACGGATCTTAGCACTCGCAGTCTGACTGCCGATTATATCTCGTTGGCATTCGGAGTTTATCTGAGATTGGTAATCCGGGATGGACCCCTCACCCAAACAGTGCTCTACCTCCAAGAGACTTAACATCGACGCTAGCCCTAAAGCTATTTCGGAGAGAACCAGCTATCTCCAAGTTCGTTTGGAATTTCTCCGCTACCCACAAGTCATCCAAGCACTTTTCAACGTGCCCTGGTTCGGTCCTCCAGTGAGTTTTACCTCACCTTCAACCTGCTCATGGGTAGGTCACATGGTTTCGGGTCTACGACATGATACTAATGCGCCCTATTAAGACTCGGTTTCCCTACGGCTCCGTCTCTTCAACTTAACCTCGCATCATATCGTAACTCGCCGGTTCATTCTACAAAAGGCACGCTCTCACCCATTAACGGGCTCGAACTTGTTGTAGGCACACGGTTTCAGGTTCTATTTCACTCCCCTCCCGGGGTGCTTTTCACCTTTCCCTCACGGTACTGGTTCACTATCGGTCACTAGAGAGTATTTAGGGTTGGGAGATGGTCCTCCCAGATTCCGACGAGATTTCTCGTGTCTCGCCGTACTCAGGATACTGCTAGGTATAAAGACTATTTCGAATACGAGGCTATTACTCTCTTTGGCCTACCTTCCCAGGTAGTTCTTCTATAATCTTTAAGTCCACGTTGCAGTCCTACAACCCCGAAGAGTAAACTCTTCGGTTTGCCCTCTTGCCGTTTCGCTCGCCGCTACTAAGGCAATCGCTTTTGCTTTCTCTTCCTGCAGCTACTTAGATGTTTCAGTTCACTGCGTCTTCCTCTACATTACCTTAACAGTAATGAGTGACAGGCATTACCTGCCGGGTTCCCCCATTCGGACATCTCTGGATCATTGCTCACTTACAGCTCCCCAAAGCATTTCGTCGTTAGTCACGTCCTTCATCGGCTTCTAGTGCCAAGGCATCCACCGTGCGCCCTTATTAACTTAACCTTATTTTGGTCTTTCGACCTAACTCATTAAATATTCACAGCGTTTCGGTTTATTTTCTTGTTACTATCTATATGTATTTAATTACATATGGAATTTGATATAGATATTCAATTTTCAATGGACAATACTTGAATCTTTCGATTCAATGGAGCCTAGCGGGATCGAACCGCTGACCTCCTGCGTGCAAAGCAGGCGCTCTCCCAGCTGAGCTAAGGCCCCACAAGACCTCTCAAAACTAAATAAGAAACTCAAGTACATTCCGTTTTTCCTTAGAAAGGAGGTGATCCAGCCGCACCTTCCGATACGGCTACCTTGTTACGACTTCACCCCAATCATCTATCCCACCTTAGGCGGCTGGCTCCAAAAGGTTACCTCACCGACTTCGGGTGTTACAAACTCTCGTGGTGTGACGGGCGGTGTGTACAAGGCCCGGGAACGTATTCACCGCGGCGTGCTGATCCGCGATTACTAGCGATTCCGACTTCATGTAGGCGAGTTGCAGCCTACAATCCGAACTGAGATTGGCTTTAAGAGATTAGCTTGCCGTCACCGACTCGCAACTCGTTGTACCAACCATTGTAGCACGTGTGTAGCCCAGGTCATAAGGGGCATGATGATTTGACGTCATCCCCACCTTCCTCCGGTTTATTACCGGCAGTCTCGCTAGAGTGCCCAACTGAATGATGGCAACTAACAATAGGGGTTGCGCTCGTTGCGGGACTTAACCCAACATCTCACGACACGAGCTGACGACAACCATGCACCACCTGTCACCGATGTACCGAAGTAACTTTCTATCTCTAGAAATAGCATCGGGATGTCAAGACCTGGTAAGGTTCTTCGCGTTGCTTCGAATTAAACCACATGCTCCACCGCTTGTGCGGGCCCCCGTCAATTCCTTTGAGTTTCAACCTTGCGGTCGTACTCCCCAGGCGGAGTGCTTAATGCGTTAGCTGCGGCACTGAATCCCGGAAAGGATCCAACACCTAGCACTCATCGTTTACGGCGTGGACTACCAGGGTATCTAATCCTGTTCGCTCCCCACGCTTTCGAGCCTCAGCGTCAGTTACAGACCAGAGAGCCGCTTTCGCCACCGGTGTTCCTCCATATATCTACGCATTTCACCGCTACACATGGAATTCCACTCTCCCCTTCTGCACTCAAGTTTGACAGTTTCCAAAGCGAACTATGGTTGAGCCACAGCCTTTAACTTCAGACTTATCAAACCGCCTGCGCTCGCTTTACGCCCAATAAATCCGGACAACGCTCGGGACCTACGTATTACCGCGGCTGCTGGCACGTAGTTAGCCGTCCCTTTCTGGTAAGCTACCGTCACAGTGTGAACTTTCCACTCTCACACTCGTTCTTGACTTACAACAGAGCTTTACGATCCGAAAACCTTCTTCACTCACGCGGCGTTGCTCGGTCAGGGTTGCCCCCATTGCCGAAGATTCCCTACTGCTGCCTCCCGTAGGAGTCTGGGCCGTGTCTCAGTCCCAGTGTGGCCGATCACCCTCTCAGGTCGGCTATGTATCGTCGCCTAGGTGAGCCGTTACCTCACCTACTAGCTAATACAACGCAGGTCCATCTTGTAGTGGAGCAATTGCCCCTTTCAAATAAATGACATGTGTCATCCATTGTTATGCGGTATTAGCTATCGTTTCCAATAGTTATCCCCCGCTACAAGGCAGGTTACCTACGCGTTACTCACCCGTTCGCAACTCATCCAAGAAGAGCAAGCTCCTCTCTTCAGCGTTCTACTTGCATGTATTAGGCACGCCGCCAGCGTTCGTCCTGAGCCAGGATCAAACTCTCATTAAAAACTTTAATAATTGTTCGAGCGTTAACTCATTACCGTCGTCTGACGATTTATTCTTGTAAATTGACAGGTTATAATTCTTCTATCATAACCCTGCACTTGGTTTCTTATTCAGTTCTCAAAGGTCTTTGTCTCTCTTAAGACAACTTCTATATTCTAGCAAATCTAGAATACCTTGTCAACACTTTTTTGAAGTTTTTTTTACTTCTCGTGTCCGCTGTCTCTCCCGAAACAGCTTATTTATAATATCATCTCTGACCTGTCTTGTCAATAACTTTTTTAAAGTTTTGGAACCTTTTCAAGTTTGTGGCAAGTCAGTTAAGACAACTTTTATATCTTATCACCCAAATCAATACTTGTCAATAGGGTTTTAGTAAAAAATAAAGGAAGCATGTCTCTCAACCTACTTCCCTTCTTTTTTATTTAGCTTCAATCAAACCGTAGTTTCCGTCTTCTCGTTTATAGAGAACATTAGTTGTATGATCTTCACTATCAGTATAGATAAAGAAGTCATGCCCCAACAATTCCATTTGAAGGATAGCTTCTTCAACATCCATTGGTTTCAACTCAATGTTTTTAGTTCTTACAACTTCAACAGCTGGTGCTTCTTCAACTTGTTCGTTATTAAAATCAGCTGAGAATACTTCTCCTGTTGGAACTTTTTCGCGATGCTTACGTGCAATTTTTGTTTTGTTTTTACGGATTTGTCTTTCAATCTTATCAACCACCAGGTCAATAGAACCATACATATCTTGCGAAACATCTTCTGCTCTTAGTGTTACAGAACCTGTTGGAATAGTAACCTCTACTTTAGCTGTCTTTTCGCGATAAACCTTAAGATTTACACGTGCGTTCAATTCTTGGTCTTCGTTGAAGTATTTTTCAACTTTGCTAAGTTTACTTTCAACATAGTCACGAAGTGCTTCAGTTACTTCGATGTTTTCGCCACGGATACTATATTTAATCATAAAAGACCTCTTTCTCGCTTGTTAGCGTTTTCTTTATCTATATTATATCCTTTTCATGAAAATTTGCAAGGATTTTTATTATCTAGCTAGTGAAAAGGTCAAAACTTCTTTAATACCTATAGCTTCTAATAGTTGAACCATATGATATAAAGTAGATCCTGTTGTATAGATATCATCTACTATAATAATCTTATCTGGTACATCTATACCTTTCTTGAGACAGAAGGCATTATCTTGACTTAAACGCTCCTTGCGTGTTTTCGATGATTGCTTCTCAATATCTCTTTTCTCAAAGATATCCTGATAGGGAATTCCCTCTATTAATCCCTCAACTTGGTTGAATCCTCTTTCTACCAAGCGTTCTTCCGACAATGGGACCGGCACTATGGTATAACCTTTTTTAAAAAATGGTTTTAAATTATTTTTTATGTCTTTTTGAAATGTTTTTCTAAGACAATAGTCTCCCATAAATTTATAGCGGCTAAAATAATCTTTCATGTTTTCTTCATAGCGATAAATGGCAAGGTGCTTAGGAATATAGCCTTTTTTCATCCAAAGTTTACAATCAATACAGGTATCTCTATGTAACTCCTTATTACAATTTTGACATCTTTCTTTTGAAAGTTTTTTAAACTGATTTTTACAAGATACGCAGGAGTACTCTTCTCTCTGGTTAAACGTAATCAGGTCTCTTAATTTTGGCACTGATTCAATCCAGTCATTACATAGTAGACACTTCATTGTTAAATCCTCCTTTTTTATTCATAACTTTTATTTCTTCTCGACAACGAAGCATAGATTTGGATAGTCCTTCATGAAAGAAATAAAGCTTCCCTGTCGGTCTATCTGGAGATCTTCCAACTCGACCTCCTATCTGAATAAGACTCGAACTAGTGTATAAGTGATGATTTGCCATGCAAACAAAAACATCTACTTGTGGAAAGGTCACACCACGTTCGAGGATAGTTGTTGTCACTAAAATGGATAACTCTTTTTCTCGGAAGTTCTCTACGGTAGCTGAACGCTCCTCACTTTTTGAGGAAACAAAGGCCATTTTTTCATCTGGAAGATAGTTTTGTAGAATGCTAGTGAACTTTTCACCTATCGCTATATTTGGAAAAAAGATTAATAGAGGAAACTTTGATTTACGTTGCTTTTTAATCTGATAAACAAGAGGTCTTGGAAGCTTGCCTCTCATTAGAGATTTTTGTAGTCTTCCCTGCCAGCAGAATTTAGGAAGTACTAAAGGATTTCCATGGAAACGTCTAGCAAGGTGATGCTTTTCTAAAGATCCAAGTCGCACTTGCTCCTCTAAAGATAATGTAGAAGTCGCTGTTAAATAAATATAGCGACCGGTTTCCTTCTTTGCCTGCTCCACAGCATGATTTAACATGACATTTCCTACAAAAGGGAATGCATCAACCTCATCAACGATAACTAGGTCAAAGTTCTGGTAAAACTTTAGTAGTTGATGGGTGGTAGCTATTACAAGCGGACTACCATCATATGGTTCACTCTCAGCATGAAGCAGAGAAATACTACAAGTAAAATCCCTCTGCATACGAAGAAATAACTCTCGACAAACATCAACCCGAGGACTTGCGATAGCTACATTACCTTTACTTTCAAGAACATAGGCAACGATTTTATAAATCATCTCGGTCTTCCCAGCACCAGTCACAGCATGTACGAGGCTGTCTTTCTGTTTTTGATATGTTTCTAAAAGCTTCTCTGAGACCTCAGCTTGATAGGGAGTCAGTTCTCCCAACCACTTCAAAACAGGAAACTCAATTTCTGATGTTTTTGAAGGAAAATAATAAAGTTCTTTTCCTTCTTGGTTTCTGCCAAAGACAATACACGCTCTGCAATAATACTGACCTTCCGGTAATTGCCAATCTTCCTCTATCTGACTGTAACATCTTTTACATCTAAGTTTTTTATCGACCTTTATCATGCTTTCTAATGTAAAAGCCTCTGAGTGATAGTCCACTGGCAACTGTTCTTTCGTAAATAGCCGTCCATAATATTCTTTAGGTACCATATCTTTCTATTCGAAAATATGTTTGAATTCATCTTTTTATGATAAAATTTTTTTATGGATTACAAAACTATTGCCAACGATGGAATCGTTGAAGAAGAAATCAAAAAATCTCGTTTTATTTGTCACTTGAAACGTATTAGTAGTGAAGAAGAAGGAAGAGAGTACATCGCTCAGATTAAGAAAGAACATCACAAGGCTAATCATTCTTGCTCTGCAATGATTGTTGGTGATGATGGTCAAATTAAGCGTTCGAGTGATGATGGCGAACCTTCTGGAACAGCTGGTGTGCCTATGCTTACTGTTCTCGAAAAACAAGGACTTACTAATGTCGTAGCTGTTGTGACTCGTTATTTTGGAGGAATCAAACTTGGGGCAGGTGGTCTTATCCGCGCTTACTCTGGTAGCGTTGCCCATGCTATTGAAGAAATTGGTCGAGTCGAAGTCAAGGAATTAACAGGACTAACCGTAGAGTTAACCTACTCTCAGTACCAAGTTTTCTCCAACTTCCTTGAAAAAGAAGGACTCCAAGAATTTGATACAAGTTTCTTATCAGATGTCTCTACTACTTTATTTGTCGAAGAGTCTGAGATTAAAAGACTCGGTCAGGAACTAACCGAATTCTATCAGGGGAAAGTTAATTATGAAAAATCTGGAAAGAAAATCGTTGAAATTCCTATCTGATAGTCAAACGTTATCACAGTGATAAAGAAGATGTATTTTACAAGTTGAGCCTACCGTCGTATACTTAAAACCATCAATCAAAGATTAAGAGGATTTTAAATATGACAATTTACAACTCAATCACTGAACTTGTTGGAAAAACACCTGTTATTAAACTTAACTCTATTGTTCCAGAAGGATCAGCAGATGTTTACGTTAAACTTGAAGCCTTTAACCCTGGTTCTTCAGTAAAAGACCGTATTGCTCTTCGTATGATTGAAGATGCTGAAAAAGCTGGTACGATTAAACCTGGTGATACCATTGTTGAACCAACTTCAGGTAACACTGGTATCGGTCTCGCTTGGGTTGGGGCTGCTAAGGGCTATAAAGTTGTTATCGTAATGCCTGACACAATGAGTGTTGAACGTCGTAAAATCATCCAAGCTTATGGAGCTGAACTTGTATTGACTCCTGGTAGCGAAGGAATGAAGGGTGCGATTGCTAAGGCTAAAGAAGTTGCTGCTGAACGCAACGGTTGGGTACCACTTCAATTCGCCAACCCATCAAACCCAGCTGTCCACGCGGCTACAACTGGTCAAGAAATTCTTGAAGATTTTGGTGCAGAAGGTTTGGATGCCTTTGTTGCTGGTATCGGTACTGGTGGTACTATTTCAGGTGTTTCAAAAACCCTTAAGGCTGCTAATCCAAATATCAAGGTTTATGGTATTGAAGCTGACGAATCTGCCGTCTTGAATGGTGATAAACCAGGACCACACAAAATTCAAGGTATCTCAACTGGTTTCATTCCTGACACATTGGATACAAAATCATATGACAGTGTTGTGCGTATTCCTTCTGATGAAGCTATCGCAACATCACGTACATTGGGTAGCCAAGAAGGTTTCCTAGCTGGTATCTCATCAGGTGCTGCTATTGCTGCCGCCCTTAAGGTTGCCGCTGAGCTTGGCGAAGGCAAAAAAGTCTTGACACTCTTGCCTGACAATGGTGAGCGTTACCTCTCTACAACACTTTACGATTTTCAAGACTAATAAAAAAGAAGCTGGAACATAATGTTCTAGCCTCTTTTTTATTGTATAAAGTTCAAGCCTGTAGTTCATTAATTACTAGAAATAGCAAGGGTTATAATCTCATTTCCACTGAACTGTTCCTACAAACTTTCTATTTTTTAAGATAACTAAAGTCTTAAGAATTTAGTTTGTTTCATCCTTTTTATTAGTCTAACTCTTTTGCTTCTGTTTCTGCAATTTCAGTAACTGTAAATCCTGCTTCTACAAAAACCTTCTTGAGTTGATCAATTCCAATCTCTCCTTCAACTTGGAGTTCGACACGAAGTACAGTTTCATTTTTAGGTGCAACAATTGTACGTTCGATGTTGAGATTCTCACTAGCGATAAGGTTCGCAATTTTTTCCAAAACACGTGGAGTATCTGGAACTTCCAACCCAATACGAATTCCCGCTTGACCATAACCAGAAATTTCTAAGAAAGCACGAAAGACATCTTTATCTGTGATAATTCCTGAAATTTGGTCATTGTCCACAACTGGAAGAACTCCAACCTTATTTTGAAGCATGATATAGATTGCATCCTCAAGGCTAGCATACTTGGAAACAGTGAGGACATTCTTAATCATGATATCTCCTACCTTTGTCTTATTAAGGAGATAGTTCATTTCATAAATTGACAAGCTTGTTGCTTTTGATGGTGAAGCCTCCGCCATTGTACCTTCTGTAATAAGCCCAACAAGTTTATCGTGTTCAATTACCGGCAAACGACGCAACCCTTTATCACGCATAATATCTGCAGCTGCTGCAACTGTTGTTTCTGGTGAGATATAAACCACACGTTTCGTCATAAAATCTTTTACTGCCATGTTTCATTTTCCTCCGAATGATTTCTTACTTGTATTATACCACACAAATTGTAACCGATTGCAATATTTTACTGAAAAATTAGTATTTTACAATCAGTATGAGACGATAGAAAAACGCCCTTGGGCGCTTTTTCTTATCCTCCAAGATAGGCTTTACGAACTTCATCTGATGCAAGAAGTTCTTCACCAGTACCTGAAAGAACCACTTTACCAGTTTCAAGAACGTAACCACGGTCTGCAATTGACAAAGCCTTATTGGCATTTTGCTCGATCAAAAGAACGGTAGTCCCTTGTGCCTTAATATCTTCGATAATATCAAAAATTTCCTGAATAAAGATTGGAGCAAGTCCCATTGAAGGCTCATCCAAAAGCAAAAGTTTTGGACGACTCATAAGGGCACGGCCCATTGCAAGCATTTGTTGTTCACCACCAGAAAGTGTCGCTGCATCTTGATTCTTACGTTCTTCTAGGCGCGGGAAACGTTGGAAGACTTTTTTCAAGAGAGCTGCGTTCTCTTCTTTATTTGTATGAAGGAAAGCTCCCATTTCAAGATTTTCCATTACGGTTAATCCTGCAAATACATGACGTCCCTCAGGTACTTGAGCTAAACCTTCAGCAACAATCTTACGTGCAGGTGTTTTATGGATATCATTTCCGAGATAAGAAATGGTTCCCTCAGTTGGACGAACAAGACCTGAGATTGTACGAAGAATTGATGTCTTACCTGCACCGTTAGCACCGATTAGAGTTACAACTTCACCTTCATTAACTTCAAAGCTGACGTTTTTAACAGCTTCAATAGATCCATATTTAATTGAGAGATTTTCAACTTTCAACATAGCCATTATGCTTCACCTCCCAAGTAAGCTTCAATAACGCGTTTGTTATTCTTAATTTCATCAGGTGTTCCTTCTGCAATCAAGCGTCCGTATTCCAAAACATAGATACGCTCAGTAACATCCATGACCAAACTCATATCATGTTCAATCAAGATGATTGTAATACCGAAGTCTTTTTGAATTTGACGAATATGAGCAGTCAATTCAGCTGTTTCTTGTGGGTTCATACCCGCAGCTGGTTCATCAAGGAAAAGAATTTTTGGTTCTGTTGCAAGTGCACGAACAATTTCCAAATGACGTTGTTGTCCGTAAGCTAAGTTTTTCGCAAGTGTATCTGCCTCTCCATCCAAGTTGAAGATAGCCAAGAGTTTCATAGCTTTTGCTTTTAACTCTTCCTCACTTGAATAGTACTTAGGCAAACGCAAAAGAGATGCAAAGAAATTTGAAGGTTGCTTATTTGACAAACCAACAAGAACATTTTCAAGCACAGTCATGTCTTTGAAAAGACGGATATTTTGGAAAGTACGTGACAAACCGAGTGAAGCGATTTTATAAGGCGCTTTACCATTTAGGACTGTACCGTCAAGTGTAACCGTTCCTTCACTTGGCTCATAGACACCTGTCAAAAGGTTGAACAAGGTTGTTTTACCAGCACCGTTTGGTCCGATAAGCCCAACCAACTCACCTTCATTGAGTTCCATTGAAACATCACCAACAGCAGTCAAACCACCGAAGTTTTTAGTTAGATTTTTAACTTCAAGAAGTGCCATTTTTATTTGCCCTCCTTAGATTTATTGAAGAATTTTGAGAGATAGAGTTCTTTTGTTCCAAGAAGTCCACCTGGACGGAAGAGCATTACAAGAATCAAAGCCAAGGCGTAAATAATCATACGAAGGTTTGAAACATTTTGTAGGAACATGTTGATAATACCAAGAACTACAGCGGCAATGATAGTACCTGTGATAGATCCAAGACCACCAAGAACGGCAATGATAAGGTAATCAATTGATTTCATGATGGTGAAGTCTTTTGGCACGACTGTACCGATGTAGCTGACATAAAGTGAGCCAGCAATCGCTGAAATCATGGCACCGATAACAAAGATAAGAACCTTCATTTTTGTAACATTAACACCCATTGACTCAGCAGCAATTTCATCTTCACGAAGAGTGATTGCTTGACGCCCAGTTGCTGAACGTAAGAAATTAAGCACCAAAATTGTAATGATTACCACAAAGAAATAAATTACAGGCCAACTAGTATAAGGAAGGATACCTGTCAAACCAGCGGCACCATTGGTCAATTCACCACCATTAACGATAATGATACGGATGATTTCAGCCATACCAAGAGTTGCAATGGCAAGGTAGTCACCTTTCAAACGAAGGGTAGGGAGACCAAAGATAAGGGCAACAATAGCTGCGATGATGACACCGACAACCATTGAGAGGTAGAAACCGTCATATGTTGGCATCATACCAGTGATGATAGCTGATGAATAGGCACCAATTGCCATGAAACCAGCTTGTCCAAGTGTAAATTGCCCTGAGAAACCAAGAACCAGGTTAGTACCAAGTCCCATAAGAATTGAGATTCCAATCCCCATTAAGATTTGGATGTAGTAAAGGTTCATGATACCTGAAAGTTCAAGACCTTTCAAGATAAGGAAGAGCCCAATGATAAGACCAAACCAAATAAGGTTTACTTTTAGATTTTTCTTCATGTCTTACACCTTCTCTTTCACATTTTTACCGAGGATACCCGCTGGACGAACCAAAAGGATAACAATCAAGACACCATAAACGATGGCATCACGGTAACTTGACAAACCAATTGCAGTTGATAATGTCTCCAAAATACCGATAACAAATCCACCAAGTGCTGCACCAGGGATAATACCGATACCACCAAGAACGGCAGCAACAAAGGCTTTAATACCTGGTGTCATACCCATAAGAGGTTCGATAGAGTTATAGTAAAGACCAATAAGGACACCCGCTGCTCCTGCTAGTGATGATCCAAGAGCAAAAGTGAAGCTGATAGTGTTATTAACATTAATACCCATCAATTCAGCTGCATCACTGTCTACAGATACGGCACGCATAGCTTTACCCATCTTAGTCTTTTTAACAATCAATTGAAGAGCAACCATAAGGACAAGGGCAACTACCAAGATAAGCAATTGCACATTTGTTACAGAAATTGATCCAAGATGATAAGTCTTAATCGCAATCTTTTGAGGGAATGAACGTGTATCTGCACCTACAAAGAGAACCATGATGTACTCAAGGAAGAATGAGACACCGATAGCCGTAATCAAGGCAGAAATACGTGTCGAATTACGGAGTGGGCGATAAGCCAAGAACTCAATGACAACCCCTAAAATCGCACAGACAAGCATAGCAAAGACAAGGGCAACCCAGAAATTCATTCCAAGGCTATTAATCGCATAGTAACCAACGAAGGCACCCATCATATAGATGTCTCCGTGGGCAAAGTTAATCAATTTGATAATCCCATAAACCATGGTATATCCAAGGGCAAGTAGGGCATAGATACTACCCAAGATGATACCATTGACTAGTTGTTGGGGAAGTTGTTCAAAAAACATATTTAACCAAACTTTCTAGTTCATTTTTAGTATAGATAACAGATTATTTTTCAATTTCAACGGCTTCCGCTGAAACTTCTTCACCATTATCTCTTTTAACCATAAGAGCTGCTTTAATAGGGTTATGATCCTTATCAATCGTCATTTTACCAGTAACCCCGACAAAGTTTTTCAAATGTGCTAAGTTATCAGCAATATCAACTGATGTTTTCGCATCTTTTGATGCTTCTGCAATCATATAAACAGAATCGTAAGCTAGAGCAGCAAACATATTTGGGTCAGTGTTGTAGGCTTTCTTATATGCTTCGATGAATCCTGATGCCTTGTCAGAAAGGGCAACATTTGTTGAATATCCTGATACATAGTAGACGTTTGAAGCATTCTTTTTACCTGCAAGCTCAGTAAATTTCGCATCACTGAATCCGTCAGGTCCAAGGATTGGTTTATCAATTCCAAGGTCACGTGCTTGTTTAGTGATAATACCAGTCTCAGTATAGTAACCAGGCATCACAATAGCATCATAATCAAGGTCTTTAAATTTAGTCAAGGCTGACTGATAGTCCTTGTCCCCTGAAGCAAAGGTAGCTTCAGTAACAATTTGACCTTTATATTCACGCTTGAATTCATCCGCAATACCTTTGGCATAATCTGAAGCATTATCATAGTAGAGAACTACTTTCTTAGCATTCAAATTATTGTAAGAATAAGCTGCTAAAACTTTACCTTGGTAGCTATCTTTAAAGGTTGTACGGAAAACAAATTTCTTAGCTCCGTTAGCATCTACCGTAAGGTCATCCTGAGTACCAGAAGGTGTCAACAAAGGAACCCCTGTTTTTTGTGATACGAGGCTAGCCGCAGCGACAGCACCTGATGTCGCTGGACCAACGATAGCATTTACATTACTCTGAATAGCCAAGTTCGTTGAAGAGGTTGAAGCTTCAGCGTTTTCAGATTTATTATCTTTTGTGACAAGCTCAAGTTTTTTGCCATCGACGCCACCAGCTTTGTTAATTTCATCAACAGCCAACTTAATACCATTTTGCTCTGCCTTACCATAGGCTGCAACGGCACCTGTCAACTCCATATTAACACCAATTTTGATGGTATCGCCAATCTTAGTCCCATTGGCATTAGCAGTCACATCTGGTGACTTGCCACAGGCAACCAAGAAAATGGAAGCAAAAAAGGCTAACACAATAAGTGTGATCTTTTTAGACATAAGATTTCTCCTTAATATTTTCTTAAAAAAGTCCACCTTATAGCTTACAGAATTATCAGACAATTGTCAACTACACATAACTAAGCTTTAGCCACAGTAATCGTTTCCATTACTTTAAGAATAACTTTTTGAAAATAAAAAAAAACTTTTCTCCTATTAAAGAGAAAAGTTCTTAAACGGTTCAGGAACTGAGGTGTCGTAGCGTTCCAGACTACCTACAAAGTCCATATCAATATCAGAATAGTAGGAAGGCAGAACTTTTTTCACTGCTTTCATTCCATCGAGCTCTTTCAAAATATCCTCGACCTTGTCCTCATCTACATAAAGGTGCACATAACGCATCTTATAAGAATGGTAGACAACATCCCCAAACTTGGTAATTTTACGTAAGTCTCTATTGTAGTATAAATAAACAATAATGCCTTGACGCTTAATCATGACTCATTTTCTCCTTTATGTTAGTGTCTCCCTTTTTATGATGCGGTTTGTGAGGGGCAAGAGGTAGCCCAGAATCGATAAAAATCTGGTCTGAAACAGCTTGGGCAATCTCCTCACCAAGATTGGCTAAAATAGTCTGCAAATCGAACTCTGCCTGACGATAGCCAATAACCACCTCGTTCAAATCAATTTGGCGCTTCATTCGCAAAACCTGACGTTTCAACTCTCTCACATCTGGTCTAAAAGCTTCGTACTCCTTAGCAGTATCATAGCTATCCTTTAATTCCTGAAATGCAAAGAGTTGCTCTTGAAGTTCTCTGTCATTTTCGAATTTCTGGCGTTTCAAACGGTAATTTTCTACCTCAGGTAGCTTTAGAAAATACGAAACAAGACAATCTATAGCTTGATCAATAGCAAGCAACTCCTTATTGATTATTAACATGTTTTCTATTATAACACAAAAAGCCAGATGAAACGGTCCTTATACAACCGATTTGCATCTGACTTTTATTTAAGACAAGCTCAGTCTATTTTAATTGGTTATTAGCCATGATTTCATCGATAAAGCCATATTCAAGCGTTTCTTGGGCACTCATCCAATTGTCACGTTCAGCGTCTACATGAACTTTTTCAATTGGCTGTCCAGAATTATCCGCCAAGATTTGCTCCAAGTTATTACGCGTTTTGAGCAAATGTTCAGCTGCGATAGCCATGTCTGTTTGTTGCGTACCACCACCAGTACCACCCATTGGTTGGTGAATCATGTACTCTGCATTTGGCAACATGAAACGTTTACCTTTGGTACCGCTTGAAGCAATAATTGTTCCCATAGATGCTGCCATCCCCATAACGATAGTCTGAACATCAGACTTGATGAAGTTCATTGTATCAACAATGGCAAGACCTGCCGAAACTGATCCACCTGGTGTATTAACATAAAGATAGATATCTTTTGTGTTGTCTTGAGCATCCAAGAACAAGAGTTGGGCGATAATTGAGTTTGCCATATTATCTTCAACAGGACCTGTTAACATGATGATACGATCCTTGAGCAAACGTGAGTAAATATCATAAGAACGCTCACCGCGTGATGTTTGTTCAATTACTACAGGAATCATATGAATCCTCCTTTTAATATTGTCTTGATGCTATTATATGATTTTAGTCAAATTAGGTCAAATAAAAAACATCATTCTTAGCACTCTTTTCAAAAGAGTGCTAAATCACTCTAAAACAATTTCACTTGAAACTTATTAATCTAGTAAAAAAAGGGAAATTTTCCCTTTTTCAACCTATTTTGTACCAAATAGACGGTCACCTGCATCTCCAAGACCTGGAACAATATAACCGTTTTCATTAAGTTTCTCATCCAAAGATGCTGTGTAGATATCGATATCTGGGTGAGCATCTTGCAATTTTTTGACACCTTCTGGTGCTGCAACCAAGCAAACAAACTTGATATTAGCTGCACCACGTTTTTTAAGTGAGTCTACTGCCAAGATTGCTGAACCACCAGTCGCAAGCATTGGATCTACTACAAAGATCTGACGTTGATCAATGTCTTCTGGTAATTTAACTAAGTACTCAACTGGCTCAAGAGTTTCCTCGTCACGATACATACCAATATGACCAACTTTAGCTGCTGGTACAAGGCTAAGGAAACCATCGACCATACCAATACCCGCACGAAGAATTGGAACAATCGCCAATTTCTTACCAGAAAGTTGTTTTTGTACAGTTTTAGTAATTGGTGTTTGAATTTCAACCTCTTCGAGAGGAAGGTCACGAGACACTTCGTAACCCATGAGCATAGCAATTTCATTAACTAGCTCACGGAAGTCCTTAGTAGAAGTATCCTCACGACGGAGGATTGAAAGTTTATGTTGAATCAGTGGATGTGAAATAACTTGAAATTTACCCATAATAGTTTCTTCCTTTGCTTTATATTCACTCCATTATATCAAAAAGGCAAAAAAAACGCTTGCTTTACTGCAAACGTTTTTGAAAAGGATTATTTTTTAGGCAAATGAATCTTTCCTGTGACCAAACCATAGCCAAGAAGAGCTAGACTTGCAATTGCTGCAAAGATAGTCGCCAAGATTGAAAGAATGTTGCTCTTTGAACCTTCTGAATCACTTGGTGTCTTAGGAGTCGTAGCAAGTTTGGCAGCAACTTTAGTATTGTTGTCTTTACTTGACTCATCAGACTTAGTTACTTCATCAGCTTTAGCGACTCCGTGAGACTGAACTTCCTCTTCAGACTTAGCTGGTTTTGGAGCTTCTGTTTCAGTGACAGACTCTTCTTTAACAGGAGTCGTTGAAACAGTTGGTCCAGTTGCTACAATAGCCTCTGGTACTGGTGACGCAATCTCTGTAGCTTGAGCTACTGGACGACGGTCACCCACAGAACTCTCTGTTGAAGGTTTCGCAGGAACCTCTACATGATGATCATCTGATGAATTATTATCATTAGATGGGCGGTCTGTGAAACAAGGGAACGGATTACGAACTGGAGAATCTGGATTCGTCGGCGTTGCTGGTTTATCTTCTTTATTAGTTGATGGTTGATTATTGTCTGCTGGTTTAGAAGGTGTATCTGGTTTGTTAGACTTATCATCAACAGAATGATTACCTTCTGTTGGATTTACTGGTGTTTCTGATTTATCTGATTTCTTGTCTTCACCATCTTTAACAGTTACAGTTAAGACACCGCGAGCTTCAGAAACGCCCGGTGAACCATCAACTGTAGGATAAGTATGTGGTTTAAGACCATAATCTGACACTGCATAATAATCTACGTTATAGTCCTCATTTGGCAATTTAGCACTGTTTTGATCGGCCACGTGTACCAAGCTTTCACTAGATTTATCCCAAATCCAGTCCCCTTGGTTGGTCATCTTAGGAAGAACTTCTGTAGTATCATCTTCATTCATCTTAATGAGGAAGCTTGGAGCCCATGTCGATTTATTCTCAGCACCAGCAATACCACCACGGTTAGTCATGTAAGAAGTTACCAAAAGAGTATCTGATGATCCTTCAACAGGAACCGCATAGTAAGAATAGGTAGATGTACGCCAGTCAGCTGGAACAGAGGCTGTCAAGACCACACCTGAGCCGTTAAGTGGACGGTATTTCCCACGGAGGCTGTCTGATACGAATCCAAGCATGACAACGTCATCACCGACAGCTTCACGCGCTGCTACAGTACCTTCAGCATCCGTAGATTTGTTGATACGTGAAGCAGTGAAGAGGTAATACTTGCCACCCATCTTAACAACACTTGGACGTTCTACTTCATCAGTAACCATGTGGCTAGTGACAAGCGGTGTGTAAAGTTCAGCTACAGATGGATTTTTCTCATTATCATCAAGTTTCAAGATACCGATAGAACCATTTGCCCATGATGCAAGGTTGTAAAGGTGTTTATTATTAACAATATTGAGGAATGACTTAAGGTTAAAGGCGTCATCTCCTCCATAGTTTGACCATTTGTAAATTTGTTTTTCGCCTTGGTAGTTTTCGTCACCTGTATTTGATTCAAAAATAAGGTAACGGCTACCGTTATCTTCAATGATGTGTGGGTCACGAAGACAGTAGTTATCCGTACGGTCTGGATTACCATCATGGTTATGGTCATCATCAAAAGTACTCATAAATTTAGGATAGCTTTGATAGTGATAATTATCTCCACCAAAGAGAATGTGGTCATTTTCAACTGACTTGATAACAACTTCGTCGTTTTCAACAGCCAAGTTAAGTGTAGCACTAGCCAATTGTTGCCAGTTTAATTTACCACCACTAGTATCATTCTTAGTGTAATAAAGTTGGATACTACCATCAGAGTTAACAGTCGCTGAACCTGACCATTGTTGGTCATCTTCAAGGGCATTGTAACCAAAGATTGGACCCGCATTTTTCCAATGAGTAAAGTCATTATCCCCATATTTTCTATAGAGCAAGTAAATGTGGTTTGAATTTTTATTTGGTGCACCGGCCATTGAAATAACCAACTGGTAACCATTCCAGTTGCTAACTACACCTGACTTAGCATCTTGGACTGGCCAAGAATCCCAAACGTCGATTTCTTCTTTTTTCATCGTTTGGGCATCAACAGTGTTGAAAGCAGGCATATTGATGATTGTATCTGCTTTAAAGTAAGGAACTGCCAATTTGCTGTCTTGCTTCAAGAAGCTAGCAACGATATCTTTCAAGTTACGGTAAGTCAAGCTAGTACCTGTACCCTTGATTGCATCATCACTAAAGTCAACTTTATTAAGTGCTTTAATTTCTTCCTCAGTCAAGGCAACGATTTGATCTGAGGTCATATTATCTTCAACAATAGACTTGATACGACCATTAAGTTTGCTAAGGTTTGCATTAGCAGCGCTGTTTTCAGTAGGTTTAAGGGCTACTTCAGTGTGTGTATCAGCTGTTTCTGAGCTTGCTGTTGAAGTTGGTGCTTCTACTGCAGCCTCTGATGTATGAGCTGGAGCAGAAACCGCAGCAACTGTTGATGAAGGTGTTGTTGCATCTGATGAAGATGTCACTACTGTGCTAGACGCCTTTTCTTCGACTACTGATGGAGTTGTGTTGCTTGGTTGTGTCTCTGTAACTGGTGTAGTTGCAACCTCTGAATGTGCAACTGAAGATTCAACTGCTTCTGAAGTTGCCACACTTGTTGCTGTTTCACTGGCTACCGTTAGAGATGCTGTGCTTGTTTCTGGTGTTGCTGTCGCAGTAGCTACCGCTGGTGCTGTTTCTGTAACTTGATCAGCTTTTACCTGAGTGGCACCCAAAAATGCCAAGGTACCAACGAGCGCTGATGTTGCCCCTACTGTGGCAACCTTACGGATGCTATAACGCATCTTTTTGCACTCTGCTTGCTTTGGTGCTACTGTATTTGACTGTGAATTAACTGTACTATCCATATTAAACTCTCCTTTTAGGTTTTCACATGTTTTATTCTATCATTTTTTAATCTAAATTCCAATCTTTTTTTAATGACAAATTTATATTTTTTGTAAAAAAACTATTTTTTTGTTAAAATAATAACTACAAAATAAGTAATTTTATCAGGAAATATCACTATATGGAATCAAAATATTCACCTCTAATTTTAGCTCTCGTTTTTTTAATTTTATTTTTTGTTTTTATAATAAAAAAATGAGAACGCTAACAATCCTTCCCAAAAAACAAATAAGGTTTCTATGAGTCAAACCTTTCATCTAGCATCTCATAAAGGATGGTCTAACGACCTACAGACTATCGTGTGGAATCAAGAAAAAAATTACTATGATATCTATTTTCTACACTCTGTGGATGGGGCTACTGATCCTTTTGGACCCAACGGTCAAGATTGGACACATACAACGACTAAAGATTTTATCACCTATAGTAAACAAGAGACTGCTATACCAGCAAAGGGTGGTGACTCTAAAGAAGGATGGCATTCTGCTTGGACAGGGAGTGTAGTCACAGATAGTCAGGGGATTTCTGGTATCCAAAACGAAGAACCTGTCGCCTATTTTACTGGACTCATGGATGATGGAAGCCAGGCAATCTATGCTAGTGAGTCAAACGACAAGGGAGCTAGCTTTACTAAAGCTTTAAAAGATGGTAAACCTTTATTGACAAAGGAACACTCCTATAACGGTAAAGATTTCCGCGATCCTTATGTCTTCCACTTCAAAGACAAATTACTCATGTATGTCGCTGAAGGTGACGCCTTAGGTGTTTATCAATCTCAAGATGGTATCAACTGGACCAAAGCAGATAGCAAGGGAGACTCCAAAATCCTACCCGAAACATTTTTTAAGGGGCGTAACTGGCAGGACAACGCTCCTATCGAGTGTCCCATTCTCAAAACAATGACAACAACTGACGGTCAGGAAAAGCAAGTTCTCTTTTTTGGAGCTAAGGATACAGCTTCAGGCGAAACAACTGGAACCTACTATACTGTAGGGCATTTAGATGGTAACGGCTTATTTATTGTAGATACAGAAACAAAACGCTTAGATCAAGGCTCAGACTATTATGGCGCTAACTTCACTGGAAGCGATCGAATTGAAGAAAGCAACCATAACCTTATCAGTCTTGGCTGGGTTGGTAATTGGAACTACTTCACGTCAGGCATTCACAGTGACCAAGAGGCCAAGAGTGATTTTCTAAAAACTATCGGATTTTACGCTACACCCAGAAAGCTACAACTGGATAAAGACGGTATTATTCAGTCCGCCCCCCTCTATAAAAATGAACAATTAACCCTCAAAAATCAAAACGGCAACATTTCGAGTCAAAGGCCACTCACCAGTGACAATAGAAAACCTTGGATTGATAAAAGTCACAATCAGAATGCTAATGGCCTTCTTGATCTTGCTGGAAAAAATAGTGCAGGATATTACCAACTGCATTTTTCAAATATTAAGAAAGATGGAGGCTATATCTACATTGATATCTGGCAAGGCTCTGATTACGTTAAAATCGGCTACCAAATAACAGGTAGTACCTATCAGGTCTCTGCTTATGCTGCTGAACTGAACAACAGCATGGATGGTAGCCAAACTGCCTCTTCTTACTATTACGATGGACTCTTGGGAAATGGTCAAGGTTATCAAGCTGACAGTCGCTATAAGGAAACTGATAATATTACTATAACGCTTATTACAGACAATCGTAGCTTGGAAATCTTCTTTCCAAATGGCCAAACCTACACTCTAGCTAGGTTTAATACTTCTGGCAAACAGGATGTCAAGGTCTTCTCCACTCAGAAAGACCTTCTACTAAACTTGAAAATCTACGATGTGCACTCATAAGAATAAGAAAAGTGATGCTATTTGCATCACTTTTCTTATTTTCCAAAGACAGAAACGAGACGTTTCACCCCTTCTGCAACAACAGTAGTCGGTGTAGCTACGTTAAAACGGAAATGTTTTTCTCCTTCGGAACCAAAGGTAATACCGTCATTTAGCACTACCTTGGCTTCTTCTTTAAGCAAGCGTCCAAGTTCATTATGATCTTGATCATAGGCTGAAAAATCAAGCCATACCAAGTAGGTTCCCTCAGGTTTCATGACTTTGATATTAGTCTTTTCACTAAGTTCCTTGGTTAAAAGGTCAATATTAGTTTCAAAGACAGTCTTCAATTCCTCTAACCAAGGTTGCCCATAGGTCAAAGCTGCTTGCGTTGTAATCAAACCAATGGTTGGAATTTCATGTTGATTATTTGCCAATTGCTTTTGTTTAAAGGCTTTACGTAAGGCTTCATTTTCAATGATAGTAAAACTATTTTTAGTACCAGCAATATTAAAGGTTTTAGTGGCCGAACTAAGCACCAAGGTAAAGTCCTTGTAAGCATCTGAAATGGTATTCATAGAGATATGCTTATTCCCATATAAGGCTAAATCTTGGTGGATTTCATCAGATACTAAAAGGACACCATGTTTTTGGCAGAGGTCTGCCACCTTGGTCAATTCTTCCTTAGTCCAGACACGCCCACCTGGGTTATGTGGGCTACAGAAAACATAAAGTTTAACCTCATTATCGACGATATCACGTTCCAATTGTTCAAAATCAATTTCAAAATGCCCATTAACCTTAACAAGACTATTCTCAATCAACTGACGATTATTCAAACGGACAGAACGAGCAAAAGGCGGATAAACTGGTGTATTGATGAGAACAGCATCGCCTTCTTTCGTAAAGGCTTGAATAGCTGTTGAAATGGCTGGGACAACACCTTCAATAAGCACAATACTCTCTTTATCAACGACATAACCATGTTGATTTTTTTCCCAATTAATAATGGACTGATAAAGCTCATCACTTGGATAAGGATAACCAAAAATATGTGTCTCAGCATAGTTGATGACTGCATCCCTAATCTCAGGAACAGGTAGGAAGTCCATATCAGCAACCCAAAGCTCAAGGAGTTCTGGATTACTTTCAGCTTCGTGCCATTTCATGGTGTTTTGATTCAAGCGATTTGGTTGTGTTGTAAAATCATAACGTGTCATAGATAACTCCTTAAAGACTAAGGGCATTTTCCAAGTCAGCAATCAAATCTTGTGCTGCTTCAATACCAATTGAAAGACGAAGCAAGTCGTCTGTCAAACCATAGGAAGCACGTACATCACTTGGAATATCTGCGTGGGTTTGTGTCGTTGGGTAGGTAATCAAGCTTTCGACACCACCTAGGCTCTCCGCAAAGGTAAAGACCTTTAGAGAATTGATAATGGTTGGAATCTTGTCTTGATCAGCCACTTTGAAGGAAATCATCCCACCCTTGCCTGGATAGAGAACTTCCTTAACAGCCGGTGACTTTTCTAAGAAAGCTACAACTTCTTGAGCATTAGCTGTCGATGCCTCCATACGAAGTTTTAAGGTCTTAAGACCACGCATGAGCATATAGCTATCAAATGGTGATAAGGTAGGACCCGTAGTATTGAGGTTATAATAAAGTTTATCGTAAAATTCTTGGTTGCTAGTCACAACAACACCAGCCAAAACATCATTATGACCTGATAGGTATTTAGTAGCTGAATGTACAACGATATCAGCACCTTGAGTAATCGGTGTTTGATAGATTGGGCTATAGAAAGTATTATCAACAATAACCACTGCACCCTTATCATGAGCAATTTTTGCCACTTTTTCAATATCAAACTCAATCATAAGTGGATTTGTTGGTGTTTCGATGTAGACAATATCAGTATCATCAGTGATGGCCGCAATCATCTCGTCTTCGGTATTAGTGTATTCAAAAAAGAAGCGACCTTCTTTTTCCTTGTCATTAAACCAACGGAAAGAGCCTCCGTAAAGGTCACGCGCAGCTACAACCTTGCTACCTACTGGGAAAATTTCAAAGGCCAAAACAATGGCGCTCATCCCTGAACTTGTCGCAATAGCATAATCTGCTTTTTCAATAGCTGCAAGTGTTTTTTCCACTGTTGCGCGTGTTGGATTTTTAGTTCGTGTATAGTCAAAACCAGTAGAATGGCCAAATTCTGGATGTTGGTAGGTTGTTGAAAAATGAATCGGTGAAGCCAAGGCTCCTGTTGCTTCATCCGAATTGATTCCTGCGTGTGCCAAAATGGTTTCTAATTGATATTCTTGTGTCATAATGTGCCCTTTCTACATGGTAAAGTGGATATAATCCATATCTATGACCTCTATTTTATCACTATTTTCTGAAAATAATGGTAAGTTCATCATACGGATTCTTGATAGTTAGCTATAGTTTATTTCTATAACCTAAAAATACAGATAGATGCTGTCTATAATTTAAAATAAGCCCAATTTTTGAGAATGTCGAAAATAAGTTTTCAAACGTCAAAAAGTGCCTAAAACATTATAGTTTCAAGCACTAAGAAATGATTTAAAAGTCTTGCTTCAATCTGAGGTTAGCCACTGACTTACTTTTTATCAAATAAGCGATATCTAATTTCTTCCAAAGCCATAATAACAAACGGACAAGCGAGTAAATAGAGCCAATCATCAAGTCCAATAGGCGCAGTGTTAAATAGCGTGTGGAAGAGAGGCACGTAAGACAGGATGATAAAGAGAACAATTTCTAAAACAATCCCTAAGCTAATAATCCGATTAGCAAATGGTTTAAGTTGGAAAATAGATCCCCTACCCTTACGGCTATTCATAGCCATACCAATTTGGGTAAAGATAATAGCACCTAAGGTCATTGTGGTTGCCTCTCGGTAGAGAGGACCTGAGCTAGCCAAATGGTTTAAGTTACCTTGATTAACCCAATAATTAAGGAAGAAAGCCCCCATAGCTAAGGCTGCTTCAATCAGTCCGTACCAGACAAAAGCTTTAATCAATAGTTGGCGATTGAGTAAGCGGTCTGATAAACGTCTTGGTGGCTTATCCATCACTCCTTCTTCAGGTGGTTCAACCCCCAATCCCAAAGCAGGTACCATATCTGTCCCCAAGTCAATAGCTAGGATTTGCATAACCGTTAAGGGAAGAGGTATGCGTCCCAAAGAGAACAAGAAGAAAGCAGAGGGTACAGCTTCAGGTGTATTGGAATTAAAAATATAAGTCAGGAATTTTTGAATATTTCTATAAACCGCACGACCTTCTTCAACAGCATGTACAATCGAAACAAAATGATCATCTGTTAAGATCATATCCGCAGATTCCTTGGCAACATCGGTTCCCGATACCCCCATAGCTACACCGATATCAGCTTTTTTAAGGGCAGGGGCATCATTAACACCATCACCAGTAACAGCGACAACCTCACCAAGCTCCTGAAGTGCATTGACCACACGGTATTTCTGTTCAGGCGCTACACGAGCAAAAACAATTTCCCCTTTAAGCGCTTCTTTGAGCTGGTCGTCATCCATGGCAGCTAGTTCAAGTCCCGAAACAACACGCGCGTCATCCCCTTGTACAATTCCGATTTTCTTAGCAATACTGAGAGCTGTCAAACCATAGTCACCTGTCACCATGATAATACGAATACTGGCTCGATGGCATTTTTCAATAGCCTCTCGCACCCCCTGACGTGGCGGATCACTCATGGCAACTAAACCTAGAAAGACCATATTTTCCTCCAGGGTCTGCATGTTCCACCGGTCTTCTCCAATATGCTCGCTATCTAAAGGTCTATAGGCCACAGCTAAAACACGTAGACCATCACGGGCAAACTTATCGTTAGCCGCAAGGATAGCCTGACGCTCAGTAGCTGTCAATGATTTAATCATCCCTTGATTATCATAGTAATCTGAGCAAAGCTCCATCACTTCTTTTGGAGCACCTTTGGTGATAGATATATGATAACTACCATCCAATCCTGACTCAAGCTTATGCACTGTTGTCATCCGTTTACGATCAGAATCGAAGGGAATTTCCTTGATTCGAGGGGCCCAAGTATGATTGTCATTTAAATTTATTCTTGCTTTTTCGGCGAGAACATTAAGACAAGCCTCAGTTGGATCACCTAAAATCGTATAATTGGGATTATCAGCACTAGGAGCTACAACTTGAGCATTGCTAGCCAAATGTGAGAATCTGACCAAACGATTAAGGAGCTCATTTTCTTCAAGAGAAACAGGTTGTCCTTCCTGCTCAATCTGCCCTTCCGGTGCGTAACCTAGCCCAGTTACCCCATAACTGTCTGACAAGGTCCACAGGTGGTTAACCGTCATAGCATTTTGCGTCAAAGTCCCTGTTTTATCCGAACAAATAACAGAAGTTGCTCCTAGCGTCTCTACCGAAGACAACTTCTTAACCAAAGCATGATCCTTAGCCATACGCTGAACTGCCATGGCTAGAGAGAGAGTAACTGTGGGAAGAAGGCCCTCTGGAATAAAGGCCACAATCATCCCCAATGCAAAAATAAAGGCTTGAGACAAAGGCTGATGGACAAATAGGGTCGCTGCCACCATAAAGAAGAGACCTACAGATACTGCGATGACCGAAATCTGTTTGGTCAAATGATCTAATTCTTTCTGAAGGGGACTCTTTTCCTCAGAAAGATTCTGTGTCAAATCCGCAATCTGTCCAAACTCAGTTTTCATACCGATAGCAGATACTATAAAATGTCCAGAACCAGAAGAGACTGTCGTCCCTGCAAATACCATATTGTCATATTCTAACTCAGTCTTGTCGGGAGTCAAATCTGCTTGATCTGACTTATAAATAGGATTAGACTCACCAGTGAGGGCCGATTGATTAACCTGCAAATCTGTCACAGTGACCAAACGTCCATCAGCAGAAATACGGTCTCCTTCTTCAATGAAAACCAAGTCACCTGGCACCAAGTCTTGAGCTAGAATCTTGTCCTCCTTACCATCACGAAGAACTCGCGCATAGGATGGAAGAAGCTTGTTAAGAGCTGCCGTAGCCTGACTTGCTCTATATTCTTGAATAAAGCTAAAGAGACCATTAATAATGTTGACCAACCAAATTGCAATCCCCAACTCCAAGCTATGAGAGAGCATAGCGATAAAGCCACCAGCCCACAATAAGAGAGCCATGAGACTAGTAAAATGTCTGAAAAAGGTCAGCCAAATAGGCTCCGTCTTACTTTCCTTCAATTGGTTAGGTCCATAAGTCGCCTGCCTCTCCTTAACCTCTTGTGAGCTCAAACCTTGACAGCTTGTCTGCAAGACTTGGTAAACTTGTTCAGGAGAATAGGTCCCTAATTTTATCTTTTCTTGTCTAGAATCAGTCATAGTCCTTTCCTCGATTCTAAATCATTAAAACGATTTCATTTTTTCACCCCTATTATACTCCTTTTTCAGAAAATGTTGAAAAGAAAAAACCAAGCCACACGGCTTGGTTTAAATCTTATTTAATATGTAATTTAGCACGTAGGCTAGCTGCTCGGGTGCCAAGCAATTGGTCAGCCATACGAGTTACAAGAGCAAGAACGCCATAAACACCAATTCCAAGGCCTCCTCCAATAATCAAGTAAATCACACTGCCCACACGGCTTGTTGGTGAAAGTACAAACTGGAACACCCCATAGAAGACTGCAACTGGAATAGCCATGAGCACTGTAAGGATACAGATGAGTAAGGCTTTTCTAAACACTGTCTTACGACTAAAGTGCGTAACAGTGTGGAGGCGATTATACATCAGAGCAATTGGAACACCTAAGCCGATGGCTGTTGAAATAACTGGTCCAAGAGCTCCTAGGAAAATAATCAATGGTAACTGTAAGATTCCCTTAACTAAAACCCCAATCACAAAATAGTTGATAGCTTTACGGGTTTCAAAGATTGCCTGAAGCATAGGTGCTAAAACGCTATACAAGGCCAAGAAAATAACTTGAATCAGACTGGCTACAAAGAGCAAGTGGGCCTGGCTATCTGGTGCCCCGTAAAAAACTGTGTAGAGTGGTTTAGCCAGAATCACTGATCCTGCAATGGCAGGTACAATAAAGAGCAAAAGCAACTGTAGGTTATTGATAATCAGTTTAGCCGCTCCTCGAAGGTCCTTTTTAACCATATTTTCCGTTAAGAGTGGAATCCCAACCCCAGCAATGGAGATAGCTACAGCAATCAAAATCATAGTAATCTTACTTGGGTTTGAAGACAAGTAAGCATAGAGAACCTGAAGCTGACTGTTACTATTGCTTGTAAACTTCTCCATAGTACGGATAAAGGTCCATTGATCAATCAACTGAAACAGTTGAACCGCTGACCCAGTGATAATGAAAGGAATGGCTTCCTTAAAGGTTTCAATAACAATTGCAGTCGGATTGATATCTGGATGAACAGCCTGCTTGCCAAAAAGACTCTTGAGCTTGCCCTCCTTCCAAAGGTAGAAGAAAAGCACCCCATAACTAGCCAACATACCAATGAAAGCGGCAAAAGTCGATTGGACAACTGCTGTCACATAATCGCCTGTCCCAATTTTCATGATGAAGAAGGTCGTCAACAGCATCCAAATAACACGGATAATCTGCTCCGCAATCTGACTTAAGGCATAAGGCTTCATGTTGTTAAAGCCTTGGAAAAAGCCTCGTAAAACAGACATAGATGGGAAAATAACAACTGCCCAAGAAAGACTACGCATTACGCGAACCAGATCCTCGTCTCCCCCAGAAAGGTAAGACATCCACGGCGAAGCAAAGTACATGAAAACGCCAAAGATCAGTCCGAGACCAATCATGTAATACAAGATACGCTTGAGTAAGAAGAAACTCGTCTCCATCTTTCCAAGAGTGTTGTATTTAGACACCTGTTTGGCAATTGCGACTGGAATCCCTGCTGTAGAAATCAAAAGGAAAAGGGCATAAATGTTATACCCTTGACCAAAGAGGGCATTGGCTTGGTCGCCCTGTTTACCCATCCAAGCATACCAAGGAATAATGTAAAGTGCCCCTAATAGACGACTGATAATATTGGATGCTGTCATCCACGCCGTCCCTCTTAGCATCTGCTGCTGCTGTGTGTCAGTTTTAGTTTCAGTCATAATTTTCTTTCTAAAGAATAAAATATAATCTAGTTTATTATAAACTTTTGGCTGTGACTTGTAAAACAAGAACATTAAGGCTAAAATAGGAACTATGATTACTATTGAACAAGTTCTAGAGGTTCTCAAAAAGGACCGTAATTTTCGAGATATTATTGACCAAGACAACTACTACTATTCATGGACTGGAGTGACTTTTGATCATCTTTCTTACGACAGTCGTGATGTCACACCATCTTCCCTCTTTTTTGCCAAAGGGGCTGCCTTTAAGCCTGAATTTTTAGAGAATGCTGTCAAAGCTGGCTTGAGTTTCTACGTGGCTGAAAAAGATTATCAAGTGGGAATTCCTGTCATTATCGTAACAGATATCAAGCAGGCTATGAGCCTCGTTGCTCAGGTCTTCTACCAATACCCCCAAGACAAACTAAAATTGCTGGCTTTTACTGGGACAAAAGGGAAAACAACAGCAGCCTACTTTGCCTTCAATATTCTCAAGCAAAATCATAAACCTGCTATGCTTTCAACCATGAACACGACACTAGACGGAAAAAACTTCTTCAAGTCTACCTTAACAACACCTGAGAGTTTGGACCTTTTCCGTATGATGGCTGAAGCTGTTGATAATGGCATGACCCATCTGATTATGGAAGTCTCAAGTCAGGCCTATCTGACTAAGCGTGTCTATGGACTGACTTTTGATGTAGGTGTCTTTCTTAACATCAGCCCAGACCATATTGGACCTATTGAACATCCAACCTTTGAAGACTACTTCTACCATAAGCGTCTTCTCTTGGAAAACAGTCGAGTTGTTATCGTCAATAGCGGTATGAATCACTTTGCTTTTGTCGCTGAGGAAGTTGCAGATAAAGAGCATGACTTCTATGGTAAAAACTCCGACAATGCTGTTAAACATGGCTCAGGCTTTAGCTTTAAGGCAAGTGGGAAACTAGCCGGCGACTATGATATCCAACTTATCGGTGACTTTAACCAGGACAATGCTATGGCTGCAGGTCTAGCCTGCCTACGTCTTGGAGCTAGCCTTCAAGACATCAAAGAAGGGATTGCTCAGACCTCTGTTCCAGGGCGTATGGAAGTTCTTACACAAACTAAAGGAGCCAAGGTTTTTGTGGACTATGCTCACAATGGAGATAGCCTAGATAAGCTCTTACAAGTCGTAACCAGCCATCAAGATGGCCATATTAGCCTAATTCTAGGGGCTCCTGGAAATAAAGGTGAAAGTCGTCGTAAAGACTTCGGACATGTCCTCAATACCTACCCTGATGTTGATGTCTTCCTAACAGCCGACGATCCTAACAAGGAGGATCCTCTTGCTATCTGTCAAGAAATTGCCAGTCACATCAACCGTGAGGTACGTATCATTGTTGATCGAGAGAAAGCTATTAAAACAGCAATGTCTGAGACTATAGACTCCAAAGACGCTGTGGTTATCGCTGGTAAAGGTGCTGATGCCTTCCAGATCGTAAATGGTAAACGTGATAACTATGCTGGCGATATTGAAGTCGCTAAGAAATATTTGTAAAGATTTAATTAAAAAGATTCAATGATGTGTCATTGAATCTTTTTAATTCATCTCATTTTTACAAATTAAAGCAATACTACCGATAACGTCTCAATTGAGGTGGTTCATAAGACTGGACGAAAGCTTCAATTTCTGAAAAATCATCTGTAAAGAGGAATTTTGCTGCTGTTTCAGCCTCCAAAAAATCATGAGCAACCATGGTATCTAACATCGTTTTCATAGCATCATAATAGCCATTGAGATTGAAGAAAACACAGGGTTTGTCCAACTTACCGACTCGAGCAGCCGCAATAGCTTCAGAGATTTCTTCCAGTGTCCCTAGACCTCCTGGAAGGGCGATAAAGAGATCTCCTTGCTCTAGCATAGCAGTCTTTCGTTCTGCCATAGTTTCTACTATCGTCATTGAGGTTAACCCCTCATAAGCTATCTCCCTATCTTTGAGGAATTGTGGCATAATGCCATGAGCCTGTCCACCATTTTCCAAAACCGTATCACCAAGAACTCCCATAAGTCCCATCTTACTGCCACCATAGACTAGGGTATGCCCATTTTTAGCAATCCACTGACCCAAGGCAATTGTTGCTTTCTTAAAGCTAGGACTATCACCCATATTAGCACCCAAATAGACCGTTACTTTCATTGAAGTCCTCCTTTTTATTCTATTATAACGCAAAATTCCTGCCATAACTGACAGGAATTTTTTCTTAGTCTTTACGCTCCAAATTACGAAGCATTTCATCAATTTTTTTACCGTATTCGATAGACTCATCCTTAATGAAGGTCAAATCTGGAATCTTATACATGGTCAATTTTTTACCAAGTTCACGCTTGATTGTCCCAGTAGCCTTTTCAAGACCAGTTTGTGCTTTTTGGTTATCTGAGGCCAAGGTTGAATGAATGGTGTAAAAAATCTTAGCAGCTGACAAATCACCAAGCATCTGTACATCTGTGATAGTGACATCTTGCACACGTGGGTCACGAACTTTCTTTTGAAGAATTTCATTGACCTCACGTTTGATTTCCATACCAACACGGTCTACACGAAATGAATTTCCCATAGTCTTATCCTTTCTCTCTTATTATGATGGAACAAAAGCCAGGCCAGATGACCTAGCTTTGTCTCCTAAGTAAGCTTTTTTTAAAGCTAACAAAATTAACGTTTAATTTCTTCCATAATGTAAGCTTCGATAACGTCATCAACTTTAATATCGTTATAGTTTTCAATCATCAAACCACCCTCTTGAGCGTTTCCGACTTCTTTAACGTCATCTTTAAAGTGTTTCAAGCTTGCCAATTTACCATCAAAAATAACGACACCATCACGAATCACACGGGCACTTGAATCACGAGTGATTTTACCACTAGTAACCATGAAGCCACCGATTGTTCCGACTTTAGAAACTTTGAAGGTTTCACGGATAATAGCTTCACCAATGACTTTTTCTTCAAATTCAGGATCAAGCATCCCTTTCATGGCATCTTCGATTTCTTCGATAACCTTGTAGATGATGCTGTGAAGACGAATTTCAACTTCATCAGTTTCCGCTTGTTGACGTGCTTGTGGTGTAGGACGAACGTTAAATCCGATAACAACAGCATCTGAAGCTTCCGCAAGAGTAATATCAGATTCGTTGATAGCACCTACTGCTGAGTGAACAACATTAACACGAACACCCTCAACATCAATCTTAAGAAGTGATGCTGCCAAGGCTTCAACAGAACCTTGTACGTCGGCCTTGATGATAACATTAACAGTCTTCAATTCACCAGCTTTAAGGGTATCAAAGAGGTTATCAAGACTAACACGATGTGTTTGTTGACGTTGTTTCATAAGGGCACGTTTGGCACGTTCTTCACCGGCTGCACGAGCTGCTTTTTCATCTTCATAAACGGCAAAATGGTCACCCGCCATAGGCGCTTCGTTCAAACCAGTAATTGAAACTGGTGTTGATGGTGCTGCAGTCTTAATACGACGACCAAGGTCATTGGTCATAGCACGGACACGTCCGAAGGTATTACCAACAACGATTGGGTCTTGAACATGCAAAGTACCTTGTTGAACAAGGAGGGTTGCAACCGCACCTTTACCTTTATCCAAACGCGCTTCAATAACGGTACCGATGGCACGAACTGTTGGGTCAGCTTTAAGTTCTTCCACTTCAGCCACAAGAAGAACTGTTTCAAGCAATTCTTCAATATTTTGACCAAACTTCGCTGAAATTTCAACGAATTCGCTATCCCCACCCCATGCAGTTGAGATAACGCCATGCTCTGCCAATTCACCGATTACACGCTCTGGGTTAGCACCTGGTTTATCAATCTTGTTAATCGCAACAATGATTGGAACACCAGCAGCCTTAGAGTGGTTGATGGCTTCAATAGTTTGTGGCATAACACCGTCATCCGCAGCGACAATCAAGATAGTAATATCTGTAACAGAAGCACCACGGGCACGCATAGATGTAAAGGCCGCGTGTCCTGGAGTATCAAGGAAGGTGATTTTCTTACCACCCTCTTCAATTTGATAGGCACCAATATGCTGTGTGATACCACCAGCTTCTCCAGTCGCAACACGTGAGTTACGAAGGGTATCAAGAAGGGTTGTTTTACCATGGTCAACGTGTCCCATGATAGTAACAACTGGTGCACGTTCTACCATAGCATCTTTATTGAGGTAGTCTTCGTCAACAAAGAAACGTTCGATATCAGCATTATCGACTTCTTCTTTCTTGGTTGCTTCAATACCGTAGTCAACCATCAACAACTCAATAGTATCCCCATCAAGAGATTGGTTTTGAGTTGCCATAACACCCATCATGAAGAGTTTCTTAACGATTTCAGCTGGCTCACGTTTAATACGTTTTGCGATTTCTGCAACCGTCATGCCTTCAGTGTATTCAAATTCTTTTGGTAATTCATGGAATTTACGCTCTGTTACTGGTTTTGGAGCTGAATTACCACGGTTATTTTTACCTTTTTTATTTTTGTTTTTATTCCAGTTACTATTTCGTTGATTTCTCACTTGGTTTTGATTATTCCACTTATTATTTCTTGTTTGCTTAGGTCCATCTTCATTCTCGCGACGATTATCACGTGATTTATCTGGACGTGCCTTTTTACGACGTGTATCTTGTGCTTGCGCAGCTGGAGCTGGTTGAGCAGCCGGTGCTGGTTTGGGAGCTGGCTTAGCTTCAGCAACTGCTTTTTGAGCAGCGACTTCAGCCTGTTGTTTTTCTTTTCTTGCCTTTTCTTGCTCTTTCGCACGGCGTTGCTCTGCAGCTTTTTCTTCACGGAAGCGTGTTTCACTTTGACGTGAATATTCTGCATTTTGCTCTGCTTTCAAGGCTGCTGCACGCGCTTTAAAGTCAATACGTGGACCTGCCTGATTGTTGCGGGCAGCATCGTTACGTTTATTTCGACCTTGATCATTGCGCTGTTTACCTTGGAAATTACGGTCACGATTACTATTGTTACCGCGGTTCCCATTATTACGGTTGCCTTGACCATTTCCATTTTGGTTGCGACGATCATTATTCTGACGTTTACCTTGATCGTTCCCTTGTTGATTTCGGTTACGATTACGGTTGTCACGGCCTCCGCCGTTTTGACGACGCTCTGCTTCTGCCTTGGCACGTGCTTCACGTTCTGCCTTAAAATTACGGCTTTGTGGTTTTTTCGGAGTCGCAGGGGCTTCTTTGACTTCAGCCTTTGATGTTTCTTTAGCTGGAGCTGATTTGGCAACAGGTACCTTATAAACCTTAGGCGCTACCTTTTCCTCTTTAGGAGTTGGTGTCGCTTTAGGAGCTGGCTTGCTTTCAGCCTTAGCTGTTCCCCCTTTTAAACTTGAAGTGATACGATTAGCATCAGCTTCTTCAACTGATGAGGAATGGCTCTTCACAGAAAGACCAAGTTCTTGAGCTTTTGCAACAACAACCTTGCTTTCTACACCAACCTCTTTTGCGATTTCATATAATCGTTTCTTTGACACGTGATGTCCTCCTATTCTTTATTCCATAAGAGTCCTCATTTTCTTTGAAAATCCAGCATCAACTACAGCAACCGTTTTTCTTGGTTTACCAATAGCCATGCTTAATTCCAGTGCGTTAAACACTGTGGAGACTTCTATATTATAGTAGTTACATTTATCAGTCGTCTTTTTAGTCACGTTACTACCAGCATCATTGGCAAGAAAAACTAGTCTCGCCTGCCCTGATTGAACTGCCTTGATGACAAGTTCTTCGCCAGAAATAAGTTTTCCAGCTCTTTGTGCCAGTCCTAACATATTTGACAATTTTTCTGTGTTATTCAAGACCTAACTCTCTTCTTTTGACCTTGTGATCCACATAAGCAATGAGTTCATCATAAAAACTTTCAGGAACATCCATTGAGAAACTATGGTTAAAAGCACGTTTCTTTTTAGCTTGGAGAGCTTCTTCATTATCTAGTTTAATGTAAGCACCTCTGCCATTTTTCTTTCCTGTTGGATCAATGAAAATCTCACCATCTTTAGTTTTTACGATGCGGAGCAAATCACGTTTATCAATGATTTCTCCTGAGACAACTGATTTGCGTAAAGGTATTTTTCGTGTTTTAGCCATCAAACACCTCTATGTTCTTCTTATTCTGCTTCTGTTGTTTCAATTACTTCTTCTGTTGTGACTTCAACAGGTGTAGCATCTTCTGCAACAATCTCGTCAACAACTTCCTCAGTAGCAGCCTCAGCTTTTTCAGCTTCGAGTGCTTCATATTCAGACGCTGACTTGATGTCAATACGGTAACCAGTCAAATGAGCTGCCAAACGAACGTTTTGTCCACGACGACCAATTGCAAGAGATAATTTGTTATCTGGTACAACTACTGTCGCACGTTTGCTATCATCTTCGTCGAAGAGAACATAGTCCACTTCAGCCGGTGCAATAGCATTGTAGATGAATTCAGCTGGATCTTCAACCCATTGAATAACATCAATATTTTCCTCAACAGGAACTTCAATACCTGTCTTAGCATCCAAACGTGTTGGGTGGAAACGGCTGACAACTTTCTTGATGTTGCTTCCACCACGACCAACGATTGTACCGATAGCATCAACGTTAGGGTTATGACTGCGAACAGCAACTTTGGTACGATCACCAGCTTCACGAGATACGCTCATGATTTCTACAGTTCCATCAAAGACTTCAGGAATTTCTTGTTCCATGATACGTTTGATGAATTCTGGATGGCTACGACTTACAAAGACGTTAACACCCTTAGGGTTGTTTTCAACTTTATAAACATAAACATCGATGACGTCGTGTGACTTAAAGCTTTCGCCAGGAATTTGGTCTTGGCGTGACAATTGAGCTTCGAGCGTTCCAAGATTGACATAAATGAAACGTTGGTCAAAGCGTTCAACTGTTCCTTGCATGATTTCACCTTCATGTTGCTTATAGTCATTATAAGTGATTTCACGCATCTGCTTGCGCATCTTTTCCATAATGGTTTGTTTGGCAGATTGCGCTGCAACACGGCCAAATTCATCGACTGACTCTTCAAAACGAATCTTGTCACCAAGCTCGTAAGCAGAGCTGATAGCAAGGGCATCTTTCAAGCTAATTTCCAAACGACTATCAAAGACTTCGTCTACAACTTCACGAACGGTATAAACTTGAAAATCACCTGTTTTTTCATTGAATTCAACTACAGCTGATTCTGACTGACCATAACGACGCTTGTAGGCTGACTTAAGCGATTCAACCACAGCATCGATGATATCTTCCTTGTTAATGTGTTTTTCTTCTTCCAAGACACGGAAGGCTTCTAGCATTTCTTTGCTCATATTCTTTGTTGTTTTAGCCTCTAAAGGCTAAAACTGGCATCCTTTCTTTATTTACACTAAGAGTTTTAGAGTTTGACTGCCAAACGAGCTTTAGCAACTGTTTGATAGGGAATCTCAACAGTTTTATGGCGAGTCTTATCAAGGTAATCAATTGTTAGGGTTTCCCCATCAAAGGCCACCAAGTCACCTTGGAAAATCTTGATCTTATCAATAGCCTTGTAAAGACTAACATTGATATACTGACCAACAGCATTTGTCAAAGCTTCTTTGGTTTTTAAGGGACGCTCTAACCCTGGACTAGAAACTTCCAGCATGTATTGATCCGGGAAAGGATCAGGCTGAATAGTATCCAAGAGGGGACTGATAATTTCAGTCAAGTCTGCAGTATCTTCTACAGTAATACCTCCTGGCTTATCAATCAAAACTGACAAGACATAGTCACCGCCAAGCTTTTCGTACTCGATATCGACCAGTTCGTATGGCTCAGGAATAGCTGGAGCTACGACTGCCGTCACGAGATCAATAATTTTTTGCGACATTATGACCTCCTTACACACACAAGAGACGAAGTTTCTACTCCGCCTCTCTTTCGTTATTTTCCTATATTATAGCATAGCTCAAAAGCCATTGCAAGGAATAACCATATTGCTATCATTTCATAACAAAAAGGTTGGGAATCACCCAACCTTATTTATTGCGTCGCTGGAACAGTGCTATAAGTAGTCACACCCGATCCATTATTATTGTATGTAGGGGTTGTCGTACCTTGTTCCTGAACATAATTACCTGTGTTTTCACTATAGTTATTGCTATAGGTAGTACCTCCATTGTAGGTACTTACTGACCCACCACCAGCTGCCTCAGATGTCCCGCCCTCATAATTTGAAGATGCCTCACTCGAAGCCGCACTTCCTTTAGAATTAACGAAATCATCTGAGCCATAGTTAGAGCTACCAGAACCATAGAGAACCAAACTAGTCTTAAGATTAGATTCAGAAACTTTCTTCTTACCAACTTCCTGCTTAATGCGATTTTGCACCTTAAGAATATCCTCAGTGGAGGCTACTTGATAGCTTCCTCCATTGATCATGGCATCCGAACCAGCCAATTGGTATGACTTAATATTTTTAAGTGCATCACTATAACCCATCAAGCTACGCAGAGTATTGGTATCACCAAGGTCAATGCTAGTTTGAACATTTGAACTTACAGCCGACAAAATTTTCTTGTAAGAACCAATAGAGTCCATCTTCAAGAGCTTAGCTACAACTTTTTGAATAACCTCACGTTGACGTTTTTGTCGACCATAGTCACCATCAGGATCATCGTAACGCATACGTGAATAGACTAAAGCTTGCTCACCATTGATTTTATGGGTTCCGGGCTCAACTTTTGCCTGAAATTCAGGTTCATTTTCTGCAATCGAAATTGGAAAATCAAAATGATTCGTTACCTCAATACCACCAACAGCATCTACCAAATCAATCATACCCTGCATATTAATCAGTGCATAATAGTCAATATCAATATCTAAAACCTTTTGAATGGTTGAAATGGCCAAGTCAGCACCACCCTCAGCATATGCTGAATTTAGTTTTGCTTCACCCGACCCCTCAATATCTGTCAAAAGGTCACGTTCCAAACTGGTCATGGTTGTTTTCTTAGTCTTAGGGTTCACTGTTACCAAAATCATGGTATCAGAGTTTCCTTCCCAGGTTTCCTTACGTTCTTTGGATCCTGTATCTACCCCCATCAAGAGAATAGTTATAGGCTTAGTCTGTTGAATAGCCTTACTATTCCCTGAAGTTGCTTTAGAAGCCCTAAACGTTTTTGACAATTCGCCTGTGGCGTAATTATAAGTTGTCGTTAGGTAAATACCAGCAGCTACTACTGTCGTTGCAAAAATCGCCAACAACATCAATAAAATTTTTCGTCCAAGTTTCATGTTTTTTCCTAATCTATGAGTTTAGCCATAAGGTAAACATCTAGAAATTCTCCATTTTTAGTTCTTGCACCACGTTTCTTAGTGCCTTCAATGTCAAATCCGAATTTTTGATAGAGATGAACCGCCCGTTTATTACGTGCTTGAACCGTCAACTCTAAGCGGCGGATAGTTGGTGTATGATCTGCCCAGTCAATCATTGTTTCCATAAGAAACTGGCCAACACCATTCCCCCAGTAGGGTTTAGAAACCGCAATAAATACGTCGCCAATATGACTGGTCTTAGTATCTTGATCAGAGGTAACATTACAAACACCAATGACCTCATGACCCAATTTCGCCACCAAACAAATCTCATTAAGCCTATGCTGATGACTTTCAATATAAGTGGCTAACTGTTCAGCACTCAGTATAGAACTTCTATCATCTTGTGCTAGAAAATCCGATTCCAAGGCTACAGTCTCTAGTAAACGAGCTAGAGAGGCAGCATCCTCTCTTTGAGCTTCCTCAATGACTAATTCTTGCTCAGCCATTTATCATTTCCTCCTGAATCTCCTTACTTCTAGGACCGAAAGATTCAAAAAGCAACTGACGTCCATCTCCATGATGAGATATCGAAATTAGGAGATAATCCCCTAACAGACTCTCATCTAGGAGCTCACCCCACTCGATGATTGTCACACCTTCACCATACAGAAAATCATCTAAATCAATAGAATCTGGATCATCACCAATGCGGTAGACATCTAAATGATAGAGTGGCAGTCGCCCCTCATACTCCCTTACAATAGTATAGGTTGGACTCTTTATCATCTGTGAAATATCCAAACCTTTGGCAATTCCCTTAGTCAAGGTCGTTTTGCCAGCTCCCAGATCCCCTGAGAGAACAATTATATCTCCAGAATCGAGCAGTCGACCTAGCTTTTGGCCGATACTAATCAATTCTTCTTCATTTTGACTGTAAATCATGTTTTCATTATATCAAAAAATAAAAATATGGACTAGAATCCACTGTAAAAATACAGTAGAAACTTATAAATATTGAATCATTTAAGTAAGAAGTTAAGATATGTATTTTAATCTTCAATTTATTTTAACCACATCAATCACTCATAGATTAGAAATCGTTTTGTAAAACTTACTATAGATTTGAAAGTTAATCAAAAAAACTCTCTCACATTCCCCAGATAAAATCGCAAAAGAAAAAGCCTGACAAATATACAGACTTTTAACTTTCAAGCTTTAGAACACAGCCATACTGATGAAGTTAAGGATAAACAAGATATCCAAAATCCACATAATAAAGTGGACATCCTTAGCTTGACCTTTGACGATTTTGACCAAAGTATAAGTAAGGAAACCAGCTGCGATACCATAGGTAATACTATATGAGAATCCCATGAAAATAGAAGTGAAGAAGGCAGGAATAGCTTCAGACAAGTCTTCCCAATCGACACTCTTAAGGTTAGAGAGCATCATAACACCTACAATAATAAGGATAGGCGCTGTGGCAGCATTAGGAACGATTGATACCACTGGACTAAAGAAACTAGAGATGGCAAAGAGTACAGCAACCACAAGAGCTGTCAAACCAGTACGTCCACCAGCACCAATACCTGCTGCAGATTCAACGTAAGTTGTAACATTTGAAGTCCCTGCAATGGCACCAATACTTGTACCAACAAGGTCAGAGTAAAGAGCACGGTCAAGAGCTTTTGATTCGTTGTTATCACCTGTTGAAGCAATGATACCAACCTTCTCACCAGTACCAATCAAGGTACCGATAGTATCGAAGATATCAGTCAATGAAAAGGCAAGAATAGCCATAAAGACACCAGGCAAACGAGAAACGTCTGCAAAGAGTGATCCCAATCCCTTAGATCCAAGCGCTGCACCAAAGACCTGACCAAGATCTTTAATAGATGATGTCAAGCTAGCTGCGTGCCAGTCAATGCTTCCAAGATCAACGACACCAGCAAAAATAGCAATGATAGTCGTTACGAGGATTGAAAGAAGAACACCACCACGAATACCTTTAACAATAAAGAAAATCGCAATCGCAAGACCAATCAAACCTACAATTACAGTTGGATTATTGAAAGCAACCAAACCTGGTGTAGCTGACGATGAAGCTGTAATTGACGCCTTGGCCATGTCAGCACCTTTACCTGCTACAGTGTAGGTATGAGGATTAATTGAGAATTTCAAGAAACCAGCATTTTTAATCCCAACATAGGCAAGGAAAACACCGATACCTGCTGAAATCGCAGATTTGAGGGCTGTTGGAATAGACTCAATAATCATCTTACGTACTTTAGTTACTGTGATGATCAATGAAATAACACCACATAGAAAGACCATTGCTAAGGCCTCTTGCCAAGTGTAACCCAAAGAAAAAACCACTGTGTAGGTGAAGAAGGCATTAAGCCCCATACCAGGCGCTTGGGCGTATGGTAGGTTAGCATAAAATGCCATCATCAACGTCCCTGCAACCGCACCAATAATTGTTGCTAAGAAAACACCTTGTGCAGGCATTCCTGTCTGAGCCAACATCGCTGGGTTAACAAAGAGGATGTAAGACATGGCAAAGAAAGTTGTCAATCCGGCAGTCACTTCTGTACGGACGTCAGTACCATGTTCTTTCAATTTGAAAAACTTTTCCATGAAAGTTTAGACTCCTTAATAAAAAATATTGTCAAAATCCGAATAATTTCGGAACATTCTCACGTAGAATGCAACATTACTATTCTACCTGAAATTATTTGACGGTGCAAGGTTTATTTCCTGAGACTTTTCTTATGAAAAACCGAACGTTCTTAGAAAGCTCTTTCTTAATCACCAACAAAGGACAGATTTTTGCTATAATAGGAACATGACAAAAAAATTGATTGCACTAGATCTTGATGGAACGCTCTTGCGCCCAGATGGAACTATTTCAGAATTTACACAAAAAACGATTAAAGACGTACAAAACAAAGGACACCAAGTCGTTATTGCTACAGGTCGTCCTTATCGTATGGCTATTGACCATTACAAAACGCTAGGGTTAGAAACACCACTCATCACTTTTAACGGCTCCTTGACCAATCTTCCAGACCAAGACTGGGCTTATGAGCATTCGGTTAAATTAGATAAGAAATATCTGATTAGCCTCTTACAACGTCATGATGAGTTAGAGATGGATTTTCTGGCTAGTGAATATCGAAAACACTTCTATATCACTATGAATCACCCAGAGCGTATTCAACCACAACTCTTTGGTGTTGATAAAATTATTGAGGCTATGCGTTTAGAACCAACTAAAATCACGCGCAACCCTAACGCTCTCCTTATGCAAACTCGTCATGAGGATAAGTACCAACTTGCCGATGACATCAAGAAGGACTTCAAGGAAGAAATTGAAGTTGATTCTTGGGGTGGCCCGCTTAATATCTTGGAATTTTCGCCTAAAGGCATAAACAAGGCCTACGCCCTAAACTACTTACTTAAGGCCATGCGCAAATCAACGGATGATCTGATTGCTTTTGGAGACGAACACAACGACACAGAGATGTTGGAACTTGCTAAAACTGGTTATGCCATGAAGAATGCTAGCTCTGTTCTTCTCCCCCACGCTAACGAACAAATTGAGTGGACTAATGAAGAGGATGGCGTTGCTCGCAAACTCCAGGAACTCTTCTTATAAATAACAAAAGACACCGAAAATTTCTTCGGTGTTTTTTCTTATGATTAAGGTAAAATAGCCACTGCACGCACTGGGGAGCCTGTCGCCTTGTCCCAGTGAGGAAATGCAATCGAAATCAAAGCACCAACGGCTGGAACTTGATCCAATTGATTCAAAACTTCTACCTGATAAATGTTTTGTTCCAAGAGGTAGTATTCGTTTACCAAGCCATGTTCTGCTGCTGGAATGCCAGCATCTGTATCAAAAGTCTCGTGACCGACAGCCTTAACCTTACGTTCATAAATCAAGAATTCTAGAGCTTCACGGCTCCACCCTGGACTCTGTTGAACCCCATTTTCATCAAGGTTGCGCATAGCATCTTGATCTGGCCAAAGCTTCGACCAATCACTACGAAAAGCGACAAAGGCCCCTTCAGTAATTTGTCCATATTCTGCTTCAAAGTCTAAGATATCTTGTTTGCTCAAAATAAAGTTTGGATTGGCAGCAACTTCTTTAGACTTGTCGATAACATAGAGTGGTAAAAGAAGATCTTTGAGAGCAATCTCATCCAACCAACGACCACCTTCTACAAAGTGAATCGGTGCATCAATATGCGTTCCGTATTGACCAACTACTGTAAATTTTTGAACATGGAAACCATCTTTTAATGTGAAAAGGTCTTCTTGTTTCAAAGCAGGAAGGGCTGGGAAATGTGGACTTTCCGCATTAATTTTGTGGGTCAAGTCAACCCATTTCTTAGATTGCAATTCATTATAAATACTTAGTAAATCTGACATAAGGAGGCCCTCTTTTCTTATAGATTTAACCTTAAATAGTTAATTGAAGAAATTATAGCAGCCAACACCAGCTATTACAAGCTTTTATCTCATTTTTTCTTAATCCTATTCCCCCTAGTTAGATATAGCTTAAAACTATACTTAACACTTATTGTCTGAAAAAAAAGTATATTTGCAATAATTTGATGTTTTTTTTCAATTATATGACACTTTTGTTACGAAAACCATTGACAAATTCATGGTAACGTTCTATAATTAGAGTGTTCTAATTTTCGAGGGACTAAAAAAAATATTGTTGTCATTTTCATGTCATGAATGCTAATACCAATAATCATTTTTCTATTCCTAAGAAACAATATATAAAAGGAGGAAGAACACTAATGGGTATCGGTATTATTATTGCTAGCCATGGTAAATTCGCTGAAGGTATTCACCAATCAGGTTCTATGATTTTTGGTGAACAAGAGAAAGTTCAAGTGGTTACTTTCATGCCAAATGAAGGTCCTGACGACTTGTACGCTCACTTCAAAGATGCCATTGCTCAATTTGACGCTGACGACGAAATTCTAGTCCTTGCAGACCTTTGGTCTGGATCACCATTTAACCAGGCAAGCCGAATTAAGGAAGAAAATCCTGATCGCAAGATGGTTATCGTGACAGGACTCAACTTACCAATGCTTATCCAAGCATATACGGAACGTATGGTAGCTCCTGATGCTGGGGTTGAAGAGATTGTCGCTAACATTTATAAGGAAACAAAAGAAGGCGTTAAAGTCCTTCCAGAAGGCCTTATTCCTGAAGAAGACACTAAACCAGCAGACGCTAAACCTTCTATTCCTAAGGGTACCATTCCTGAAGGAACAGTACTTGGTGATGGAAAAATCAAATACGTTTTGGCTCGTGTTGACACACGTCTCCTCCACGGTCAGGTTGCGACTGGTTGGACTCACTCAACTCACCCAGACCGTATCATCGTTGTTTCAGACACTGTTTGTCATGATAAACTTCGTACAAACATGATTAAACAAGCCGCTCCATCTGGTGTTCAAGTTCACGTTATCCCAATTAAAAACATGGTTAAAGCAAACAATGACCCACGTTTTGGTGATACACGTGCTATGCTTCTCTTTGAATCTGTTGAAGATGCTCTTGCTGCTGTTAAAGCAGGTGTTGATGTTAAAGAAATCAACCTTGGTTCTTCAGCT
Organism: Streptococcus salivarius; assembly: GCF_000785515.1. Taxonomy (NCBI): domain Bacteria; kingdom Bacillati; phylum Bacillota; class Bacilli; order Lactobacillales; family Streptococcaceae; genus Streptococcus; species Streptococcus salivarius. The sequence goes on along the minus strand of NZ_CP009913.1, from coordinate 354,331 downwards.
TATAAAGAAGGAAAAGTCAACGTTACTAAGGCTCTTTCATTTGACCAAACAGATGTGGATGCTATCAAAGAGTTGCAATCATTGGGTGTCAAATTTGACGTTCGTGGGGTACCAAGTGATAGCCCAGCAAACGTTGATACCTTGATTAAGTCAGCTGAAACTAAATTAGCAGAGAAGAAATAATTTTGGAGGATGCATAAATGAGTTTAGTACAAATTATTTTAGTCGTAATTGTTGCTTTCATCATCGGTTGTAGCTCAGTTAACGACCAAATCGAAACATACCAGCCAGTTGTGGCTTGTTCCCTTATCGGTCTTGTTACTGGTCATCTCGAACTCGGCGTAATGTTGGGTGGTAGCTTACAGTTGATCACTTCGGGATGGGCTAACGTTGGTGCTGCCATGGCACCAGATGCCTCACTTGCCGCTGTAGCCTCTACAATCATCCTTATCTTGGGTGGTCAAGGAGCTAAAGGAATTGGTCCTGCCATCGCCCTTGCGGTACCTTTAGCTGTTGCCGGCCTTGCCTTGACAATGTTTGTCCGTACAGCAACTGTTTTCATCTCTCATATTATGGATAGCCGTGCAGAAGCTGCTGATATCGCTGGTGTTGAAAGATGGCATTTCATCGGTATGGCCCTCCAAGGTCTCCGTGTTGCTATCCCTGCCCTCCTCTTGCTCTTGATTCCTGCACACATCGTACAATCTGGTCTTGAAGCTATGCCTGAATGGTTAACATCAGGTATGACAATCGGTGGTGGTATGGTTGTAGCCGTTGGTTATGCCATGGTTATCAACATGATGTCTAGTCGCGAAGTTTGGCCATTCTTCTTCCTTGGTTTTGCTTTGGCTGCCCTCAAAGAATTGACCTTGATTAGCTTGGGTATCATCGGTCTCTGCCTTGCCGTTATGTACCTTGCACTTGAAGCTAGTGGTTCATTGGGTTCTTCAAACGACGGAGGATCAGGTGATCCCCTCGGTGAAATTCTGGAAGACTTTTAATTAGGAGGAAAGAAAATGGCTGATTCAAAAATTAAATTAACAAAAGCAGATCGTTTCAAAGCTTTCTTGCGCTCATACTTCCTTTTAGCTTCATTCAACTATGAACGTATGCAAAATGGTGGTGTGGCTTACACCCTTATTCCTGCAATCAAAAAACTTTATCAAACTAAAGAAGAACGTGCTGCTGCTCTTAAACGTCACTTGGAATTCTTTAATACACAACCTTTCATGGCTAACCCAATCTTTGGGGTTACACTTGCCTTGGAAGAAGAACGTGCCAACGGTGCTGAGATCGATGATGCGGCTATCTCAGGGGTTAAGGTCGGTATGATGGGACCTCTTGCAGGTGCCGGTGACCCTCTCTTCTGGTTTACCCTTCGTCCAATCTTCCTTTCACTAGGAGCAGGTTTGGCAGTTTCAGGTAACGTCCTAGGCCCAATCGTCTTCTTCGTTCTCTGGAACGTTATGGTTGCCGCTGTTAAATGGTATACTCAAGAATTCGGTTATAGAGCTGGTGCTGCTATTACAGACGACGTGTCTGGTAACCTTCTTCAACAAGTAACTCGTGGCGCATCAATGATGGGGATGTTCGTTATCGGTTCTCTTATCCAACGTTGGGTAAACATTACCTTTACACCAGTTGTCTCTACTGTTAAACAACAAGAAGGAGCTTATATCGATTGGGATAAACTTCCAAAAGGTATTGCCGGTGTTAAAGAAGCCTTCCATCAACAAGCTGCCGGTCGCTCTCTTGACGTTAACAAAGTGACAACCTTGCAAGATAACTTGAACCAATTGATTCCTGGTCTTGCTGCCCTTGGTTTGACTTTCCTCTGTATGTACCTTCTTAAGAGAAAAGTTTCTCCAATCGTTATCATCTTGGGTATCTTTGTCCTAGCTATTGTGCTCCACATTATTGGTCTACTCTAATCGGAGCAAGGTATGGTTAAATCGCTCAATACGGAAATAGCTCACACATCAAAGGGAACTTGGTTTCGTGAGGGGCCTATTTACGGAAATATCATGGTCGGAGATAAGGCTTTCGAATTTTACAATGATACGAAGTTGCAAGACTACGTTCAAATTCCTTGGGATGAAATCACTTATGTGATCGTCGATGTTTACTTCGGTGGTAAATTCATCCCACGCTTTGAAATCCGTACTAAGCAAAATGGACGTTTCCGTTTTGCCAGTCGAAAAAGCCGAATAACTTTGAAAGAAATTCAAAAAAGAATTCCTCGAGAAAGTTTACGAAAAGCACCTAGCTTTATCGCTGTCCTCAAACAAGGCTTTAAAAATCTTTTCCGACTCATTGTCAAGAAGAAATAATCTCCGAATATTATAAAAAGATTGTCCAATCTAATGGTTGGGCAATCTTTTTATAATATTTTGCTCATTTTTGAAAGAGTTTGACTTCTTTTGAAATTTTATCTCACTAGCTATTGACATTTTCTTGAAAGCGTTTTAGAATATAATTGTTCTTGATTTCTTATGTTTAAAAAGATTGAGAGACGCTTTTTTTAGCGTCTTGATAAAAATCGGAGATAGTCTTTTTAAGCCTAGGAAAAAATAATTTATAAGGAGGAGAACACGAATGGGTATCGGTATTATTATTGCCAGCCATGGTAAGTTCGCTGAAGGAATCCACCAATCAGGCTCTATGATTTTTGGAGACCAAGAGAAAGTTCAAGTCGTAACTTTCATGCCAAGTGAAGGTCCTGATGACTTGTACGCTCACTTCAACGACGCCATTGCACAATTCGATGCTGATGATGAAATTCTTGTTTTGGCTGACCTTTGGTCTGGTTCACCATTTAACCAAGCCAGTCGAATTGCTGGAGAAAATCCAGATCGCAAGATTGCTATCATCACAGGACTTAACTTGCCAATGCTTATCCAAGCATACACTGAACGTATGATGGATGCTAACGCTACTGCAGAGCAAGTTGCTGCTAATATCATCAAGGAAGCTAAGGGTGGTATCAAGGCACTTCCAGAGGAGCTTAATCCAGCTGAGGAAACAACAGCAGCTCCTGTAGAAGCTGCTGCACCTCAAGGAGCTATCCCAGAAGGGACAGTTATCGGAGATGGTAAACTCAAGATTAACTTGGCACGTTTGGACACACGTCTCTTGCATGGTCAAGTAGCAACTAACTGGACACCTGCTTCTAAAGCAGACCGTATCATTGTTGCTTCAGACGACGTTGCTAAAGATGAGCTTCGTAAAGAATTGATCAAACAAGCAGCACCAAATGGGGTTAAAGCAAACGTTGTTCCAATTCAAAAATTGATTGATGCTTCTAAGGACCCTCGCTTTGGTAACACACACGCGCTTATCTTGTTCGAAACTGTTCAAGACGCACTTCGTGCTATCGAAGGTGGCGTGCCAATCAAAGAACTTAACGTTGGTTCTATGGCTCACTCAACTGGTAAAACAATGGTTAACAACGTTTTGTCTATGGACAAAGACGATGTCGCTTGCTTCGAAAAATTGCGTGACCTTGGCGTTGAATTCGACGTCCGTAAGGTACCAAATGATTCTAAGAAAGATTTGTTCGACCTTATCAAAAAAGCTAACGTTCAATAACCTTCATTCGGATAAATTAGTTGATACTCTCAGCTAATCACAACTCAATAGAAAAGGAATTATTACCATGTCAGATATGTCAATTATTTCTGCAATTTTGGTCGTAGTTGTTGCCTTCCTTGCTGGTCTTGAAGGTATCCTTGACCAATTCCAATTCCACCAACCACTTGTTGCATGTACCCTCATCGGTGCTGCTACAGGTAACCTCACTGCAGGTATCATGCTTGGTGGTTCTCTTCAAATGATCGCCCTTGCTTGGGCTAATATCGGTGCCGCTGTCGCTCCTGACGCTGCCCTTGCCTCTGTTGCTGCTGCCATTATTTTGGTTAAAGGTGGTAACTTCACAACTGAAGGTATCGGTGTTGCGACTGCAACAGCTATCCCACTTGCAGTTGCCGGTCTCTTCCTAACTATGCTTGTTCGTACAGCATCTGTTGCCCTTGTTCACGCTGCAGATAAAGCTGCAGAAAGCGGAAACATCGCTGGTGTTGAACGTGCACACTACCTCGCCCTCCTTCTTCAAGGTTTGCGTATCGCCGTGCCAGCTGCCCTTCTTCTTGCTATCCCAGCACAATCTGTTCAACATGCCCTTGGATTGATGCCTGACTGGCTCAACCACGGTATGGTTGTCGGTGGTGGTATGGTCGTAGCCGTTGGTTACGCCATGGTTATCAACATGATGGCAACTCGTGAAGTTTGGCCATTCTTCGCCATCGGTTTTGCTTTTGCTGCTATTAGCCAATTGACACTTATCGCTCTTGGTGCTATCGGTGTCGCTATTGCCTTCATCTACCTCAACCTTTCTAAACAAGGTGGCGGAAATGGTGGCGGAACTTCATCTGGTTCTGGCGACCCAATCGGCGATATCTTGGAAGACTACTAGGAAGGGGTGCTCTCATGGCTGAAAAAATTCAATTATCTCAAGCGGATCGTAAAAAGGTTTGGTGGCGCTCACAATTCTTGCAAGGTTCATGGAACTATGAACGTATGCAAAACTTGGGTTGGGCTTACTCACTCATTCCTGCTATTAAAAAACTCTATACTAACAAAGAAGACCAAGCCGCAGCTCTTAAACGTCACTTGGAATTCTTCAATACCCACCCTTACGTAGCTGCTCCTATCATGGGTGTTACCTTGGCTCTTGAAGAAGAAAAAGCTAACGGTACTGACATCGAAGATGCTGCTATCCAAGGGGTTAAAATCGGTATGATGGGACCTCTTGCCGGTATCGGTGACCCTGTTTTCTGGTTCACAGTTCGTCCTATCCTTGGTGCCCTTGGTGCATCATTGGCACAAGCTGGTAACATCGCTGGTCCACTTATCTTCTTCATCGGTTGGAACCTTATCCGTATGGCCTTCTTGTGGTACACTCAAGAACTTGGTTACAAAGCAGGTTCAGAAATCACTAAAGACATGTCTGGTGGTATCTTGAAAGATATTACTAAAGGGGCATCAATCCTTGGTATGTTCATCTTGGCTGTCCTTGTTGAACGTTGGGTATCTATCGTCTTCACTGTAAACCTTCCAGGTAAAGTTTTGTCTAAAGGTGCCTATATCGAATGGCCTAAAGGCAATGTTAGCGGTGACCAACTTAAGACTATCCTCGGCCAAGTTAATGACAAACTTAGCTTCGATAAGATTCAAGTTGATACCCTCCAAAAACAATTGGATTCATTGATTCCAGGTTTGATGGGACTTCTCCTTACTTTTGCATGTATGTGGTTGCTTAAGAAGAAAGTTTCACCAATCACAATCATCATCGGACTCTTTGTAGTTGGTATTGTTGCAAGCTTCTTCGGAATCATGTAAAAAAGAGTAAGAGTTTAGCAAAGCTGAACTCTTTTCTTATGCTATAATAAAGGTACTACAATCAAAAAGCGAGATAGATATGGCACAATCACTAAACAAAACAGTTGAATTGCATACAACAGGCGTTTCCTACATGGCTATCGGGGGGAAAGTCGGCAAATTTCTAATCGGAGATGTGGCTCTTGAATTCTACCCAGATGTCAATGTCGAGCAATACATTCAAATCCCATGGACTAGCATTACTCAAATCGGTGCGAATGTATCAGGAAAGAGAATTAGCCGTCACTTTGAAGTGTTGACAGACAAGAGCAAATTCCTCTTTGCTTCTAAAGATTCTGGGAAGATTCTAAAAATTGCTAGGGAACACCTTGGCAATGAAAAAGTCGTCAAGCTACCAACTCTCATTCAAACTATTGGCGCTCGACTCAAAGGTTTATTTGCCAAAAAATCATAATTTTTGTATAATATAACAGACGGATAAGTACTAGCTAGACTCTTACAGAAAGCCTGCGGTTGCTGCGAGCAGGTAGGGTTAACCTACGAAATTCTACCGTTTCTAATAATTAAAAACATAAACAAGTGCACTCCTGTGAAGTTGGATGGAACCGTGGCCTATGTCACTCCAACACTTTCACTGGAGTGTTTTACTTTTTGGAGGAACTTATGTTAGATGTAAAACGTATTCGTAACGACTTCGATGCCCTTGCCGAAAAATTAGCTACACGTGGTGTCGCTGCTGAAACTTTAAATGAACTTAAAGAGCTTGATGTTAAACGTCGCGAACTTCTTATCAAATCTGAAGAACTCAAAGCTCAACGTAATATCGCTTCAGATGGTATCGCTCAAGCTAAGCGTAACAAAGAAGATGCTTCCGAACAAATCGCAGCAATGCAAAAAGTCTCTGCAGCAATTAAGGAAATTGATGCAGAACTTGCTGCTATCGATGAGAAGCTTAATGCTATCGTTGTGACACTTCCAAACACACCAAATGACTCTGTCCCTGTAGGTGCTGACGAAGACGAAAACGTAGAAGTTCGTCGTTGGGGAACACCTCATGACTTTGATTTTGAAGTTAAAGCTCACTGGGATCTTGGGGAAGACCTTGGTATCCTAGATTGGGAACGTGGTGCTAAAGTCACTGGTTCTCGCTTCCTCTTCTACAAAGGCCTTGGAGCAAAATTGGAACGTGCAATCTACAACTTCATGTTGGATGAGCACGCTAAAGAAGGTTACACTGAGATGATCACACCTTACATGGTTAACCACGACTCAATGTTCGGTACTGGTCAATATCCAAAATTCAAGGAAGATACTTTCGAGCTTGACGGTACTGACTATGTCCTTATCCCAACAGCCGAAGTTCCTTTGACAAACTACTACCGTGGTGAAATCCTTGACGGTAAGGAATTGCCAATCTACTTTACTGCTATGAGTCCTTCATTCCGTTCAGAAGCTGGTTCAGCTGGTCGTGATACACGTGGTTTGATTCGTCTTCACCAATTCCACAAGGTTGAAATGGTCAAATTCTCAAAACCTGAAGACTCTTATGATGAATTGGAAAAAATGGTAGTTAACGCTGAAAACATTCTTCAAAAACTTAACTTGCCATACCGTGTCATCACTTTGTGTACTGGCGATATGGGATTCTCAGCTGCGAAAACTTACGATTTGGAAGTTTGGATTCCAGCACAAAACACTTACCGCGAAATTTCTTCATGTTCAAACACAGAAGATTTCCAAGCCCGTCGTGCACAAATCCGTTACCGTGACGAAGCTGATGGTAAGGTAAAACTTCTTCACACTCTTAACGGTTCAGGACTTGCTGTTGGACGTACAGTAGCCGCTATCCTTGAAAACTACCAAAACGAAGATGGTTCAGTAACTATCCCTGAAGTTCTTCGCCCTTACATGGGTGGTGCTGAAGTGATTTCACCAAAATAACAAGGAAAATCTCCAGAAAGAACCTGGAGATTTTTTAGTTTTGATTAGCTTCCTCGTAGTATGGTTTCAACTTATAGAATCCATCAGTAAGTTCTTCTACCAATTCTTCCATTGTTTCACTAGCAGTCACTGTCACATCATACTTGACCAACACCTTACGAACACGACCATCTCTAACTGCTTCTTTAAGCATCTGGCGATTCTCTTCAGTTCCTTCCACACGATGACTGACACCATCTTCTTGAGCAAAATAGTAAAGTGGAAAAGCAATCGGTAAGTCTAGGACCTTATGTTGCTTAGCTAGAGTAGTATCTGATTTTTTACGTTCGACAAAGCTAACTTCTACTGAAATCCCCCATTTTTCAGGCTGACCATAAAGTCGAATCGCCATGGCCACATCGTCTAAACTATCCTCAGGGGCCCTGTAATAGCACCAAAAGTGTGGCCGACATATTTGTGCCTGATTGGCCCAATTACTGACACGATCCATCTTAAAGGGCACCAAACGCTCCTCTAGAAGTTTTGCTAAAGTCTGCATCTCCTTACGAGCTGCTTGACCAAGTGCCTTGAGCCCTTCCATCTCTTCCTGATGTGGACCCGCTTTTTCAGGTTTGATATATTTAACCCCTTGTTTTGATAAATAAGCTTGAATATTTTCTAACATCGCTTTCTCCTTACAATGACAAAAGACCAACCCATAAAGATTCTATTCTGGTTGGTCTCCTTTTTTATTTACGTTTACGAGCAATCAAGTGGATTGGTGTTCCCTCAAAACCAAAGGCCTGACGAATTTGATTTTCTAAGAAACGCATGTATGAGAAGTGCATAAGCTCTTCTTCATTGACAAAGATAACAAATGTTGGTGGTTTAACCGAAACTTGTGTGCCATAGAAAATCTTAAGGCGTTTTCCTTTGTCAGTTGGTGTTGGGTTGATGGCAATGGCATCCATGATAACATCATTCAAAACAGCTGATGAAATACGACGATTTTGACTCTCACTGATGCGTTTAATCATCTCTGGCAACTTGTTAAGACGTTGTTTCGTCTCAGCCGATACAAAGATAATTGGTGCATAGCTCAAAAATTGGAACTGATCACGGATATCTGCTTCCCAGTTAGCAACGGTATGATTGTCCTTCTTAATCGTATCCCATTTGTTAACTACGATGATAATCCCTTTACCAGCTTCATGGGCAAAACCAGCGATACGCTTGTCATACTCACGGATACCTTCTTCGGCATTGATAACCATAAGGACGATATCAGAACGGTCAATGGCACGCATTGAACGCATGACAGAGTATTTCTCCGTATTTTCATAAACCTTACCAGATTTACGCATACCAGCGGTGTCAATCATGGTATACTCTTGACCTTCACTGTCCACAAAGTTTGTATCAATGGCATCTCGAGTCGTACCAGCAATCGGGCTAGCAATCACTCGGTCCTCGCCCAAAATGGCGTTAATCAAGCTTGATTTTCCGACGTTTGGACGTCCAATCAAACTAAAACGAATGATATCTGGATTTTCTTCTTCAACTTCTGTTGGAAGATTTTCAACGATAGCATCGAGAACATCCCCTGTACCAATACCGTGAACAGATGAAACTGGATAAGGATCACCAAGACCAAGTGAATAGAAATCATAGATATCTGCACGCATCTCAGGGTTATCCACTTTATTTACCGCCAAGATAACTGGCTTGTTGGTCTTATAGAGAATACGGGCAACATACTCATCCGCATCTGTCACACCTTCCTTACCTGAAACGACAAAGACAATAACGTCAGCTTCGGTCATGGCAATGTCAGCTTGGTGCTTGATTTGTTCCATAAATGGTGCATCAACATCATCGATACCACCAGTATCAATCAAGCTAAACTGGCGATTCAGCCATTCAGCAGAAGTATAAATACGGTCACGTGTTACCCCTTCAACGTCTTCGACGATAGAGATACGTTCACCCGCAATTCGGTTAAATAGGGTCGATTTCCCAACGTTTGGGCGACCCACGATAGCAACTGTAGGTAATGTCATATGTTTAAGTCCCTGATTAAATAGGGATTCCTTTCTTCATTTAGCAGTCTTACTTCCACCAAGGAAAGCAAACTCTCTTATTCTTTATTATTAATAGATTCAACTTAACGGCGATTAACACCCTTCAAGTGAACCTCTTTGGCAAGAAAACGAATACGCTCCATCACACGTTTGGCCTGCCAAGTCTCATCTCCTTGACGTCCATTGGATAGCTTCGCTTCTAGATCCGCAAAACTATAGTTAGACGTAAAGAAGGTAGGCAGCTCCTCAATCATACGATGCTGGAGGATAACTTGCAAAACATCATCTCTAATCCAAGAAGAGAATTGTTCTGCACCGATATCATCTAGAACCAAAACTTCCGCCTGTTTGACAGCATCAATTTGTTCCTTGACTGAACCATCCTTGATTCCATTTTTTACATCAATAGTAAATGATGGGTAATGAATAATGGTCGTAGCAACCTTCTTGGTCTCTGAAAGTTCATGAGCCATAGCAGCCAACATGAAGGATTTTCCAACCCCCATGTCTCCGTAGATATAAAGGCCTTTCTGGTCTGGACTAGGGTAATTCGCCACAAAATCCACAAGACTCTCAAAAGTATCAACACGAGCCACATCATCTAGAGCAATGTCCGCAAAGGTAATCTTACGATATGACTGAGGCAGACTCACCAAATTAATCCGTTTAGCAATAGCCTGCTGTTCTTGTTGCTCTTTAAGTTGACGCGTTTCCTTATAGGTTACGTCAGCGTAGCCCTCATTCATGGTCAGAATCGGCTCATACCCTTTAGCAATATAAGAGGCATCACCTTCTTTGACCTTACGGCATTCCACTAGGAATTGATTAAACTTAGGTAGACTACGCTTAATTTCATCCTGGCTTAGACTATGCTCTTGAATAAAGCTAGCCACTCTCGGATCCGCCAAGATTTGCTTAGTTAAATCTGTTGCATTGCCAGACCCATGATGTCCCGTTCGATTTAGGGTTTGTCCAACTCTTTCCATAGGCTACTCCTTTCCTTTTTCTAGTTTGGCCAAAGCCCGACGTCTAATCTCGTCCAACTTGGCCTGATCAGCCTGACTGGTCTGATTATCGTAATCAGGATTACTCCAGCTTGGCACATTTGTTTTCTTCTTAGATTCAGCTTTTGCTTGCTGTGATTTCTTATCGTAACCACTACGCAAGGCTAAAAGCCCTTGTTCTGCAGTGATAATCTTCTTAAAGGCAAAATCGTTGGCAAGTTTAGAGATATACTCTCGGTTCACATTCGTTGAACGTGTCCGTCCCAAACTATAGGCAACCATGAGGTTAATGACCTCATCCATAAAGCCTCTTTGTGCCAAATCCGTGAGAATCTGCTTCTCAGAATTAGTCACAGTCCCGCTTGGGCCTTTAGCACTTTGCAAGTAATCTATAGGCTTTTCGGACCTAACCGCTTTAAGAATCTTTTTCTCCGTCTCCGTCAAAGCAGAATCACCACCCAATGTTTGAGCTTGGGCCTGCTCTAATTGCACCTGCATACGCTTGACAATAATCTGGTGGTTCACGGCTGTCTTTTTCGCTAATAGATAGGTGTCATACCAATTCATGCCATGAGTTTCAGACAATTTATAGATTTCTGGCACATCTGTCTTTTCATCTGTAAATACAAGTCCGTCAGCCTGCATACGATTCCTGAAACTGCTTAAATCAAATGAATTTTTGGGCTTGATTTCAGACACAGACTTTTGAGCCAAACGCTCATCGGTAAAGACATCCGAAAAACGTTTAGATAAATCTTGCAAGCCTTGTAGACCTGCCGGTTTCAAAGCGTCTACTGCTGGTTCACTAATCTTTTGCTCGAGAAGTGAACTATAAACGGCATGTTTTAGAAACTGCTCAATTGATAAGGGAGACTTAAGCTCTATAACATAAAACCCTTGAGGTGACTGGTAAAAGGCCAAGAGATCTACTGCTGTCAGAACCGCCAGTGCTTCCTGAAGGGGTTGCATTCCAAAGTTAAGGTGATTCAGAATAGCCGCAAACTTATGGCGGTGATTACCATTGTCATAAAAAGCCACGAAATACTGGTAAAGAGCGTATCCCTCACCTCCAATAATGGGATAATAGCAACGCATCAAACTTGCCTGATCGGGAACGATAACCTGATTGCCAACATAGACAAATTCTTCAATAGGTCTCATTTTTTAGACTCTTTTTTCGCACGTACAGTCTTGGTGATTTCTTGAAGCAACTCTTCAATCTCATCAACATCTTTGAAAGAACGGTAGACACTGGCAAAACGTACATAAGTAATCTCATCAAGGTCAGCGAGTTCTTTCATCACTAAATTCCCAATGACATCACTATCAACCTCTCCATCATGGTTACGGCGAATGTTTTGCTCAATACGGGTGATGGCATTTTCGATATCCTCACTAGAAACCGGACGCTTCTGAGCACTCATCAAGATACCATTGAAAATCTTATCGCGAGAGAATTGTTCACGAGTACCGTCTTTTTTGACAACCAAAAGTGGAACTTCTTCCACACGCTCAAATGTTGTAAAACGAGCATGACAAGAATCACACTCACGACGCCGACGAATGGTATTCCCATCCTCTGCCTGACGACTATCGATAACACTAGATTTATTGTGTTGACATTTTGGACAACGCATGCACTTCACCACCAATCTTTGAAATTCGGTACTCTATTTTACCATAAAAACACATAAAAAGCACGCCCTAAACGAGGCGTGCTCATGACCAAGAATCACTCTAAGTCTCTTATAAATTGATTTAAAGCTCAAGTTGAGGTGTCGTCGTTTCTCCATCTGCAAATGGAATGTAAAGGTCGAAACGTGTTCCAACACCAAGTTCAGAACTAACATCGATACGGCAGCGATAAGCTTCCACAATTTGGTAAAGAATTGACAAACCAATACCAACACCAGATTGCGTTGTTGTACGATTACGTGCCTTATCTGAACGGTAGAAGCGCTCAAAGATATGCTCAATATCTTCTTTAGAGATCCCTTCACCATTATCTTGCACTTGCACCAACATTTCATCTTCCAGAGCCTTAATTGTAACCTGGATTTCCTTGTTAACAGGAGAATACTTGACCGCATTATCAATCAAAATCGTAATCGCCTGTTCAAAGTGTTGGCTGTAAATCTGTGCAGGGCGCTCTGAACTCTCGAAATCATTGAGATAGAATTGGTAATCTTCATGCAAGACACGGAAGTTACCAATAACCGTACGGATTGAAGAATTCAAATCACAAGTATCGTTTCTGTGATTTTCAAATGACCCTTTGACACGGATAGAATCCAACATGTCATTAATCATAATCGTCATACGGTTGGCCTCGTGACTGGCAGCCTCAAGACTTTCCTCAAGAATCTCAGGGTCATTTTTACCCCAACGTTGCAAGAGGTCCATATGCCCCTTGATAACCGCAATCGGTGTACGCAATTCATGACTGACGTCACTCAAGAAACGCATCTGCATCTGATTATTTTCTTGGATTTTATCCATCATACGGTTAAAGTTAACCGCCAAATCACCAATTTCATCGTGACTTTCAATCTTAGAACGAAGTTCCAAATCACTTGGCGAATCGGTGATAACTCCCATCGTTTCGTGCAACTGTCTCATCGGACGAAGAATAGATGTCAAGACAACTACAGTCGCTGCGATAACTAGGACCGTCATCCCCACTTCTAGGAAAATCAATAAGAAAATCAAACGCTCTTTCAGAGCATAATAGAATTCCAAATCATGGAAGATTTGGGCATAACCAACGATGGTCTTTTTATCTTTACCGTAGATTGGAACTTGCAGCAAGAAACCACGCTTCCCTTTATAGGAAACTGACTTCAATTTGTTTACCTCGGACATACCTGGAGGCGAGTCTGTGTTCTCCTCAGAAGTAAAGATAAACGTTCCCTTTTTGTCATAAACAAAAACAGATTGGTTAGAATATAATTTATTAGAAATCGCAACCTGACCATCCAAAGAGTGCTTTTCGGAAAGCACACCATTAATGATCGATGCATAGATATTTTTAGGCGAATAAAGGGCAGCTAAAAGCGGTTCTGGACTCAACTCTTCGTCGGAGTCCCAGTCCTTTTCTATATAAGTAACAACTTTTGAGATTGTAGTGTTTACATTTTGACGTTCACGTTGTAAAAGTAGTGTATTGGCTGAGAAAATAACAACCAGAGTGAACATCGACAATACAAGAAAGAAGACCACAGCAGTTGTCATGGTCAACTTTTTTCTAATGGTTACTTTACCAAATAATTTATCTTGTAATTTACTCATTTTTCACGGATAACGTAACCCATTCCTCGTACTGTTTGAATATATGATTCCTTACCTGGAACGTCGATTTTTCCACGCAAGTAACGAATATAAACATCTACCACGTTTGTTTCGATGGCGTCATCATATTTCCAAACTTGAAGCAAGAGTTCCTCACGGGTCATCACTTGGTTCATATTGCTCAAAAGTGTGTTCAACAAATCAAACTCACGTTTTGTCAATGGAATTGCTTCATCACCACGAACAACTGTACGGTTTTGAACATCCAATTTCAAATCACGATAAGTTGATGCTTTGGCTGGTGCATTCTTAGCAGCTTCGATATCTTGGCGACGGAAGGTTGCACGGATACGTGCCAACAATTCTTCAATCGCAAATGGTTTTACAATATAGTCATCAGCACCGCGGTCCAAACCAGCAACAATGTCCATGATTGAATCGCGAGCTGTCATCATCATAATATAAGTATCTTTTTCTTGTTGGAGACGACGTGTTACTTCAAAACCGTCCATCTCAGGCAACATAAGGTCCAAGAGAATAAGATCGAAATCTTTCTCGAGTGCCATTTCAAGTCCTTCGCGTCCGTTGTCTGCTGTCACAACGTCGTATCCTTCGTGTTGAAGTTCAAGAGAGACAAAACGAGCAAGGTTTTTCTCATCTTCAACAATCAAAATGCGTTTGCTCATAATAAGTATTTACCACTTTCTTAAAATTTTTTGACTTCCATTTCCCTTAAAAAGTCTGTAGATTTACCCAATGAATAAATCCGAAAATTAACTTCTAATGATATAATAATATAGATTTTTAAAATTGTCAAACATTTTTAGTTTGTTTTTTTTGAATTAATTTTCATCAAAGAGACCGTTCAATTGGGCAAAGGGATTACTTGCCTCTTTTTTCTCCTGTTGAAGTGCGGCAAAGTCCTCTTCTGATAAGACTTCCCAGTCATTCCCAGAGAGCGAAATTTGTCCTGATTCTTCCTCAGGTGTTAGTACTCTCAAAGGAATATTAAGAAGAATATTATCTAGAATACTCTCATCAAGATTAATAGTATCCCCATCCAAGATAAGAACTAGATTTTCTTCGACTAATTCTTTTTGAAGAGCAGCATCTGCCTCTTGTATAAAGGTTTCTGAAACCGGATAGTTAAATCTAAGGGTCACAGGTTCAAGTGAACGGCTAGATGGCAAGGTAATATCATAGCTAAGTTGATAATCCAAAAGGTACAAACCATTGTCATAGGCTACCTGCCCACTTGCTTGAATCTGTTCAAGATTTAAAACTTGATCATAGCGTTCTTTAATAGACTCCAACAAAGAAGGTGCTTCGTTAAAGGCGAGCCCTTCTGGAGACTTTCTAACTTCTGAAAGGTAAATCATTTTTAATCCTCAAATTAAATTTCCCCATAGGGGTCTATTTTCAATCCACAAGACCATAATCCCCTACATTCACTTTTCATTAGAGAGCATGATTATGATTTTAGACTTAATTAGTATTATATCAAATTTTTAAGAAAAAATAACACCTTTAATATTACATATTTCTTAAACTTAGAACTTTTTTCACAGCTAATGAGAAACTTATTCAGACCTAGTTTCCATCTGTCTTATAGCGTTAGATGAAAGCTCTTAATTATGGTAAAATAAGAGCATTGAAACTAGATAAAAGGAATATAAAATGACACCTGAAGATTTTTACAAGGCTTTGAAAGAACTAGGGTTCGATCTCAGCCAAAAACAAAAAGACCAATTCCAACGCTACTTTGAGCTCTTGGTAGAATGGAACGAAAAGATCAATCTTACTGCAATCACAGAAAGAGACGAGGTCTACCTCAAACATTTCTACGATTCCCTAGCTCCTGTTCTCCAAGGACATATTAAAAATCAGACTATTCGACTTCTCGATATCGGAGCTGGAGCTGGATTTCCAAGTCTCCCTATGAAAATCCTTTGTCCTGAACTTGATGTGACTATCATTGACTCTCTTAATAAACGCATCAATTTCCTTAATCTCTTGGCCGATGAACTTGAGCTCAGCGGTGTTCACTTCTATCATGGACGGGCAGAAGATTTTGGACAAGACAAGGCCTTCCGTGCTCAGTTTGATATTGTAACTGCCCGTGCTGTTGCACGCATGCAGGTTCTCTCAGAATTGACCATTCCTTTCTTAAAGGTGGGTGGACAACTTATTGCACTTAAAGCTACAGCAGCTGACGAAGAGCTAGCCGATGCTAAAAATGCCTTGAACTTGCTTTTTGCCAAGCCTGTTCTCAACGAGAACTATAAACTGCCAAATGGGGATGGACGTAATATCACCATTGTCGATAAGAAAAAAGAAACCCCAAATAAGTACCCACGTCGTGCTGGGATGCCTAACAAGAAGCCGTTATAACGTTTATCCAAGGATGTTTCTTGCTCCTTGGATTATTATTTATTCTTATGATAACTCGGAGGTTTTCATTGATAAATCGTCTTTCTGTCACGCAAAAGCTTGTGCTCAGCTTTGTCTTTGTCATTATAGTGGGGAGTATTTTACTTAGCCTTCCCATAAGCCACTATGCTAACAGTCCAGAAACAAGCTACCTAGACCATCTCTTCAATACTGTGTCAATGGTCTGTGTAACTGGACTTTCTGTTGTCCCGGTCAGTAAGGCTTACAATGGTCTCGGTCAAATTTTCTCTATGCTTCTCATGCAGACGGGAGGACTTGGGCTCGTCTCTCTTATAGCCTTTAGCACCTATACCCTGAAAAATAAATTAGGACTGAGTGATCAAGATCTCCTTCAATCCGCACTTAGCAGGGACAACCAAAAAGATTTGAAAGCTTATCTTTTTAAGGTCTATAAAATTACATTTTCTATTGAAGCTTTGGCAGCACTTGTAATTATGACTGATTTCATTCCTCGTTTTGGACTTGGTCACGGCATTTTTAATAGTCTCTTTCTAGCTGTCTCTGCCTTTTGTAATGCTGGATTTGACAACTTGGGTTCTAACAGTTTACAGGATTATGCAACCAATCCAACCATTAACCTTGCTGTAGCTTTTCTCATTATGTCTGGAAGTTTGGGATTTGCAGTTTGGATTGATTTGATTCAACTATTAAGACGCTATATGACAGATCGTCCTAGGAACTGGAAATTAGCTTGTAGACCTTTCAGCAATCAAAGCCGTCTTGTTCTTATAAGTACAGGCTGTCTCCTCTTAGGAGGAACACTACTTGCTTGGTTACTGGAAATGGATAACTCTAAGACAATCGGTACTCTCAATGTCTGGCAACAACTTCTGGTAAGTTTCTTTCAGACTGTAACCATGCGTACCGCTGGCTTTGCAACTATTTCCTATACCAATGTCGATTTCTCCACAAATCTTCTTTTTATGATTCAAATGATTATTGGGGGTGGTCCTGGAGGAACTGCGGGCGGTATCAAGGTGACAACTGCCACTATCATGTTCCTGCTTTTTAAGTCAGAGCTATCTGGTAACTCGAGCGTTGTTTTTCGAAATCGTATTATATCTAATAAGACTGTTTTGCAAGCATTCACAGTCATCCTCTTTTTCCTAACAATGCTCTTTGTCGGCTATGTTATTTTGCTGGAGACTAATCCCACACTATCGCCCCTAGGCCTACTTTTTGAGAGTGTGTCAGCCATTGCTACCGTTGGTGTTTCAATGGATTTGACCCCTAATCTAAATACTCTAGGACGACTCGTTATCATGTCTCTGATGTTCATTGGCCGTGTTGGACCTATCACTGTTCTCTTGAGCTTGATGACCAAAAAAGAAAAGCATGTCTCTTATGCCCCAACTGATATTTCAGTTGGCTAAACAATTTTATTCATTGACAACATTCTGAAAGGATTTTATATGAAAACACAAATTATTGGGGTCCTCGGTTTGGGAATCTTTGGACAAACCATTGCAACCGAACTCTCCTCTTTTGGACAAGATGTTATTGCCTTAGATAATAATGCTACAACAATTGATTCCCTTGCTGATCAGGTGACTAAGGCTGCTGTTGGGGACATTACTGACATTGAATTTCTACGTTCTGCTGGTATCGATACTTGCGACTCAGTCATTATTGCAACTGGAGAACACCTAGAATCGTCTGCGCTAGCGCTCTTGCAGTGCAAAAAACTTGGTATTAAGAATATTATTGCCAAAGCTACGAATAACAATTATGAGGAAGTCCTTTACGGAATGGGTGCTAACTGGGTCATCACCCCTGAACGTAGCACAGCTAAAGAATTGGCTTCAAATATCCTCCGCTATAACATATCAAATGTTTTTCATTTAGAGGACGACGTAGCTTTAATTGAACTTAAAATTCCTAGTGAATGGGCTGGAAAGTCCTTGCATACTTTAAATCTAAGACAAAATTATAACGTCAATGTTATTGGTTTTAGAGATGAGAAAAGTGGCAAGTTAAACACTCACTTTGACCCAAGTAAGAAACTACCTGATGAAGGAATCATCCTAGTTGTCGCTGACAATCGAACACTAGAAAAATTTGATTATTTAGGATATTTGAAATAACAAAAACGTTCCAATCTCGTTCATATGGACAAGACTGGAACGTTTTTAGTTGTGCTTAATAGCATACTTTTACTAAAAGCCAAGAATATCATCCCCATGGATTGTAAAAACGACCATGATTTAGGAAGATTAATCCTATACTAATTCCCAATAAAAGAATAGCTGACACGATGACAAGGTAATCTTGTTTCATCAAAGATTTATGCACATACCAGGTACGTTTTTTATAGCGACCAAATCGACGTAGCTCCATGGCTGTCGATATGGTATCAATTCGTTCGAGGGATGAAAAAATTAGAGGAAGAACAATTTGGAGATTCCCGCGAATGCGTTTGACCAATCCCGCCTTTTGCGACAAATCCAAACCACGAGCCTCCTGAGCCTTACGAATCGTAAAGAATTCTTCTTGGACATCTGGAATATAACGCAAGGTTAAACTAACGGAATAGGCAAATTTATAAGGAATCCCAATCTGATTAAGACTAGCCGCAAACTGACTTGGATGGGTAGTCATGAGAAATAGGATGGCAAGAGGAACCGTTGAAAAATACTTAAGCAATAGATTTGCAAGGTAAAAAAGCTCCTGACTGGTTAGATAGAAACGCCCCCAGCCTTCAATAAGAACTGTCTTTGCCCCGTAAATTTCTTCACCATAACCAGGTGCGAAAAGGTAGACCATAAGTAAATTAAAGAGGGCAATGGATCCAATAATCTTAACAACAAAAGAAATATCTCGCCAACGAATCTTAGCCAAATAAAAGAGATAAATGGAAAGTAAGCCTACTGCTAGGATAAAGCGTGGATCATAGGTTGCCATACAGGCAACTGAAACCAAGATAAAGAAAAGCATCTTACTTGCCCCAGACAAATCATAGAGGAAACCTTGACCTGACTGATAACCAATTAAACGATTAGACATTAGGGCCTCCTTTTTCAATATAATACTGGGTTACTTCTACTGGATCACTTGACAATTTCTGACCCAAAGTATAAAGAGAGGTCTGCTTGAGATTAGCTGACTCTAGTAAATCCTTCTGATTAAGAATTGTAACAGGCTTGTCGTCTGCAATGACTTTCCCCTCAACCACAACGAGACAACGGTCGCTATATTCCAACATGAGCTGCATGTCATGGGTAATCATCACAATCGTATGACCTTGCTTCTGAAGACTGTCCAAGAAATTCATGATATCTGTGTAAGTCTTGTAATCTTGACCAGCTGTTGGCTCATCCAAGATAATGATTTCAGGTTTCAAAACCAAGATAGATGCAATGGTCACGCGCTTTTTCTGACCAAAGGAAAGCGCAGAAATGGGCCAGTTACGAAAACTATAGAGACCACAAGTCTTCAAGACCTCATGAACACGCTCTTCAACCTCAGCCTCTTCAATCCCTCGCAAACGCAAACCAAGAGCCACCTCATCAAAAATCATAGTTTGGCTAATCATCTGATTTGGGTTTTGCAAAACAAAGCCTATACGTTCTGAACGCTCGGCAATGCTATCCTGACTAATATCCTGACCCTTGTAAGTTAATTTCCCTTGACTAGGGACAAAACCGCATAGAGCCTTGGCAAGCGTCGACTTCCCAGCCCCATTTTTACCGACAATCGCTAGTCGCTCACCCTTTTTCAAGCTAAAGGACAGATCCTCTATGATTGCTGGATTATCTCCATAGGAAACACTAAGCCCCTCAACCTTCAAAATAGAGTCACTCAAACTGTCTCTTTTATCCTTCAAAATTCTGTCTGGCAGAGCAAGGTCAGATAAGTCTAAAGCATCCAATTGACTAAGATTTTGTGCACGCCTTGTGTCAAATCCCAACTGACGTAAAACCGTCACATATAGAGGTTCGCGAATCCCATTTTCTAGCAAGAGTTTGCTCGATAAAAGCTCATCTGGGCTACCATTAAAGAGGAGCTCTCCTTCATTGACCAGTAAAATGCGG
The DNA here is from genome assembly GCF_000785515.1 of Streptococcus salivarius. Taxonomy (NCBI): domain Bacteria; kingdom Bacillati; phylum Bacillota; class Bacilli; order Lactobacillales; family Streptococcaceae; genus Streptococcus; species Streptococcus salivarius. Next base: position 334,159 of record NZ_CP009913.1, on the reverse strand, counting down.
TCAACGGGACGATAAAGAACATCTTCTAGGCGATGTTCAATAATAATCGTCGTAGCTCCCACCTCCTTGTGGATCTTATCAATGAGATCAATGGTTTCCTGTCCTGATTTAGGATCTAAATTTGCCAGAGGCTCATCAAATAAAAGAATAGGACTCTCATCAATCAAGACACCAGCCAAACTGACTCGTTGCTTTTGGCCACCTGATAAATCTTGAGGGCGGTGATTCAAAAGGGAGGTCAAGTCTAGACGCTCAGCCCAAAGGGCTACCTTATCTTTCATCTCACTTTGATCAGCACAATCATTCTCCAAGGCAAAAGCCAAATCCTCGGCTACTGTTAGGCCAATAAACTGACCATCTGGATCCTGCAATACCGTCGATACCAACTGTGACTTATCATAGATAGATTGCTTAAAAATATCCTGACCATCTATCCTTACCTGCCCCTGTGCCTTGCCCCCATGAATATTAGGTATGATACCATTGAGACACTGGGCCAGGGTCGATTTTCCGCTACCAGAAGGCCCTAAGATAAGGACTTTCTCGCCCTTAGCAATATCAAAGCTGATATCTTTAAGGGTCGCTTCTGCTTGCGCATCATATTGAAATGTAAACTGATTAAAACTAATGTATTTATCCATGTTTCTACTAAAAAAGAGAGGAGATATCACAATAAGCTGACAATCCCACTCTCCTATAACTTATACTAGTCTTTGGTAAGACTACCAGATTGTGTACGTGAGCTAGCATAGATAGCAAGAAGGAGGGTACCCCCAATCGCAATCGTAATAAAGTTAGCTACGCCAGCTACAAAACTTTGTGCATAAAGGTATGACCAAGCTTGTGCAAATTGGAGTCTGTCACCAATAGGGGTAACGATACCATAGGCAATAAGAAGAGCCAATGCTTGCGCTAGGTTAAACCAAATCATGCTCATCAAAGAGAACTTGCCAGTTGTGACGTCATATTTTTTACTAAATAGACCAATCACAAGACCTGTAATAGCACTTGCAAGTACCCAAGCCCATGAGATATTTCCGTATTGAATGCCATCTTTAAGCGCATGCCCAATAAAGCCCATAAAGAAACCTGTAATAGGCCCAAAAACAACTGAGAATAGTGCTTGAACAGCATACTGAAGTTGGATGCTAGTGTTCCCAAAAATAGGAATATTAACAAACATACCAATGATAATAAAGAGTGCTGCACCAATACCTGTCGCAACTACTGTACGAATTGAATTATTCTTCATAATCTTACTTTAATCTCCTAAACGTTTAATTTCAATGTGCCAGTTAGAGCCTACACCAATATTATATGCCTTGGCAAAAGACCCTTGGTTAATGGCTAAACCGACACGATAGAGGGAATTGATATAAATAATTGGTTGACCAATACGAACATCCGCAAATGATTTTCCATAGGTAACCTGATTTTGATAAACCAACATATCATTGTTAAAAATGGTCACTTCAAATCGATCACCAAAGTTTGGTTCCAACGCGTAAAAGTCATCACGTGTGATAGAGGTCCACAGAGAGCCGAAACGAATGTCCAAAATGTCAATCGCCCCACGAACCAAATTATCCTCTATGATGGTTTCAACCACTGGAAGTTCTAGAATTTTGTCCACAGGTAACTCAGGACCAACTTCTTCAAAACTGATATGACCAGAAGCTAATTTGGCACCTGTATAGGCATAAACATCACGACCATGGAAGGTATAAGAAAGCTCTGTATTACTACGACGATTCTCAACCTCGGAAATCTCACGAACAGCCTCGATTCCAACAACCTTCTTGATATAAGAAAGTGTCCCGTTATCTGGTGTGACGATATATTGCCCCGTCTTTGTTAAGGCAACCACACTTTTACGTGAGGAACCTACACCCGGATCAACTACCGAAACAAAGGTTGTCCCCTCAGGCCAGTATTCAACGGTCTGAAACAGACGATAGGAAGCCTCAAAAGTGTTGTAGGGAGTAATATCATGTGTCAGGTGATGAACTCCCAAACTAGGTTCTTCTTGAAGGGCCACACCAATCATGGCCGAAACGGCACCGTCAACCAAACCAAAATCTGATTGAAGCACCAATAAATTATTAGTCATAAATGTTTAACCTTTTCTCTTTGAACGGTTTATTTTACCATATTTTATGGGCTTTTTAAATATGATAGATTCTTGAGCTAGCTATAGTCTTTGACTATGTTTTCTCTAAAATCAAAAAGCCAGCCAAATAGGCCGACCTTATATAATTAGCTATACTTTCTTCCAACGGCTCTTTTCTGCTACTGCTGTAAAGAGAACGTCCGTTGAAGAGTTAAGGGCTGTTTCACAAGAGTCTTGAATGACACCTACGATAAAGCCGACACCGACAACCTGCATGGCCAAATCATTTGAGATACCAAAGAGGCTACATGCTACTGGCACTAATAGGAGGGAGCCTCCAGCAATACCCGAGGCACCACAAGCAGAAATAGCTGAAACCACACTAAGAATGAGTGCTGTCGCAAAATCGACCTGAATTCCCAAAGTCGTTACTGCAGCAAGCGTTAGGATATTGATTGTCACGGCTGCTCCAGCCATATTAATAGTTGACCCCAAAGGGATAGAAACTGAATAGGTATCAGGATTCAAACCAAGATCCTTACAAAGTTGAAGGTTAACTGGAATATTGGCTGCTGACGAGCGAGTAAAGAAGGCTGTAATCCCAGAGTCTTTCAAACAACGGAAAACTAGTGGGAAAGGATTTTTGCCCATCATCACAAAAGCAATGATTGGATTAACAACCAAGGCAACAAAGGCCATTGTTCCCACTAAAACAAGGATTAGGACCCCATAATCTGCCAAAACACCAACACCATTCTCAGAAATAGTATTAAAGACAAGACCAAGGATACCAAATGGGGCCAAGTTGATAATCCAACGAACGATTTGTGAAGTCACTTCTGCCAAGGTATTAAGCAAATCCTTCGTGTGATTGCTAGCTGCTCGCATGGCAAAACCAAAGACAACTGCCCATACCAAAACACCAATATAGTTAGCTTGAGCCAAGGCATTGACAGGGTTATCCACCATCTTAAGCAATAAATCTTTAAAGACTTCTCCCACACCTTGAGGTGCTGTCGCTTTAGTCGCTGCAGCTGCTCCCAACTTCAGAGAAATTGGAAAAATATAGTGAGAAATAACTGCCGTCAAAGCAGCCGCAAAGGTCCCAAAGAGATAAAGAACAATAACTGTCTTCATGTTGCTTTGTTGACCTTCTCGCGTTTGGGAAAGGGCATTGGCAACCAAGGCAAAGACCAAAAGTGGGGCAATTGCCTTCAAACCACCAACAAACATGTCTCCTAAGAGACCAATAACCGTAAACTTAGGAACAAGCAAACCAAGCACAGCACCCACTACCACACCAATGGCAATGCGCTTAATTAGACTGGTTCTATTCCAAGTTGAAATAAAACGTTTCATAACTCATTAACTCCTTTTTTATGGTTAGTCAACCATAAAGCATTCGATAGCTTCCATACTATGATAAATATCTGAAATCGTCAAGACATGAGAAAAGCCTGTAGCAAACAGGCTCTCAAATCCTATTTATGACTCAATTTACGAGTCAAGAAATCACCCAAGAATTGGATAAGGAAAATCAAAATCAAAATCAAGAAAGTTGCCAAAATGGTAACTGATGTACTTGAACGGTTATATCCATAGTAGATGGCGATGTAACCTAGACCACCTGCACCGATAGCACCGGCCATGGCAGTTTCACCGACTAGGGAAATCAGAGTTACGGTTGATACACGAACCAACTCAGGTAGCCCTTCACTAAGGTAAACCTTAATCGTATCCCAAAGTGTTGCACCACTAGCTTGTGCTGCTTCAATAACGCCTCGGTCAAGATCTGCAAGTACCACCTGTACTTGACGTGCAAAGAATGGGAAGGTTGCAGCTGACAATGGAACCAAGGCAGCTGTCATACCAAGGTTAGTCCCCACGATAAAGTAAGTGAAGCCTTTCAAAATCGCCAAGAGGATGATGAAAGGAATGGCACGGAAGATTGAAGTGATTTTATCCAAGATTTGGAAAACAAATTTATTTTCAATAACGCCACGAGGACCTGTCAATACCAAGAAGAGCCCCATAACAAGACCAAGAAGTCCCCCAATGATGAAGGAAATAACCGTCATGTAGAGAGTCGCATAGATGGCGTCTGGCCAAGAATTAACCCCCTGCATACCGATACGATAAATATCTGGAAAGTTTTGTTGAATCCAATCTGCCATTATTGGGCTCCTTTCTTAAGTACTTGCAAGCTGACACCTGCATTTTCAATCGCTTTTTGAGCAGCAAGAACCTGATCCGCTTCACCATCCAAGACAACGACCAATTCACCAACAGGAGTATCACCTAGAATCTCAACGTTACCATAAAGGATGTTACTTGAAACTCCGTACTCTTTGAAAAGTTCGGTCAAGAGTGGCTCATCTGTTGAAGAACCAGCATATTTAAGTTGAACGAGAAGGGCTGAGCTTGGTAAGTTTTTCACCAAAGGTTGTGCATTAATCTTAGCCAAGGCATCTTCAATCCCTGCTGCAGTTTCAATAAATTCTTGTGTCAAATCTTCTTGAGGATTTGAGAAGATATCAAGAACACTGCCCTCTTCCAAAAGTTGACCATTTTGCATAACGGCAACACGGTTACAAATATCTTTAACAATTTGCATTTCGTGGGTGATCATAACCACTGTCAAACCAAGTTTTTTATTCAAATCCTGCAAAAGTGAAAGAATTTGCTTAGTTGTTTTAGGGTCAAGGGCTGATGTAGACTCATCTGAAATCAAGATTTCAGGATCATTAGCCAAGGCACGCGCAATCGCTACACGTTGTTTTTGACCACCTGACAATTGTGCAGGATAGTTTTCCGCACGATCAGCCAAATCAACCAATTCCAAAAGACCACGAATTTTTTTGTCTTTCTCTTCATTGCTTAGTTTAGAATGACGAAGAGCAAAGGCTACATTTTCATAAGCCGTCTTTTGAGCCATAAGGTTAAAGTGTTGGAAAATCATCCCAATCGTTTGACGTTTCTGACGCAATTCTTTTGTCGACAATTGGACCTTACCATCTGCAAAAGTCACATCTTTACCGATAGTGATTTTACCAGCGGTAGGCACTTGCAAAAGATTGATCGCACGCACAAGGGTAGATTTACCAGCCCCTGAATAACCAACAATTCCGTAAATATCACCTTTTTCAATCTGGATAGACACATCCTTAACCGCTTGAATAGTGCGGCGTTTCTGCGTAAAGGTGATATCAATATTTTTCAAATCAATAATGACATTACTCATAACTTGCAATTAACTCCTTAATTAGTTCAATGTGGGTGTAGTAATCTGCTAAGCTAACATTTTCATCCCCACCATGGTCACGACTATTAGCATTCCCTATGCCAAAGGCTGCCATTGGTACACCCAAAGCCTGATGAATCATATGCATAGGCCCTGTACCTGCTGCCGTTGGAAGCACAGCAACGCCTTCTTCATAAAAGCCTTTTGCTAACTCAATAACATTGACAATAGCTGGATCAGACATATCACTTCGATAACTTTCTTCACCAAGAGTGAAGGTTACCTTGATACGGTCAAATCCTTCTTTTTTGAGGTGTGCCTTGATACACTCCAAAACGTACTCAGGCGTCAAGCCAGGGACCAAACGCATTTCCATCTTAGCTCTTGCTTGAGCTGGTAAGATAGTCTTAACCCCTTGCCCCTGATAACCTGTTGAAATGCCTTCAATGGATAGGGCAGGTTCAAAATAGTAAGTTTTTAAGAAAGCTCGGCGGTCACTTTCTAAAATGGGTAGTTTTAAGCCGTAAATCTTACGAAGACTATCTGCATTTTCAATGGCATAAGTTTCGATAAGATCCATCTCTCGTTCGTTTGGTTGGACAATCTTTTCATAAATGCCGTCAATAAGGATACGTCCCTGATCATCTCTCATGCTTGAGATAGCATTGAGCAAGTACCATGAAGCCGATTCAATCACGGCACCAAATTTAGAATGAATATCAACATCAGCACTCTCGACAGACAAGTCAAAGGTAATAATTCCCTTGTTGCCCCCTGTGATTTCCAATTGACCTTTGCTATTTCGATTTCCTTGCTCCCAAACCAATAGGTCTGCTGGAAGCAGGTCATCTCGGTATTTTTCCAAATACTTTTCAAGGTCGGTTGATGCAGATTCTTCAGCGCCCTCCATCATAAACGTAATATTTACAGGAAGGTCGCCAACCTCTCGAATATATTTCCGAAGGGCTGTCAGACGAGCTGTAATATGCCCCTTATCATCATCAACACCACGACCATACATGTAGCCCTTACGAACTGTCAGACGGAAAGGCTCATCTGTCCATGGCTGATCATTATCCGCAGGAACCGTATCATAGTGTTGGTAGAAAATAATTGTTTTCGCATCTGGATTTGGACTCTTAAATTTTGCCAAGACAAAAGGTGCCGTATAGGTCTCGTCAATTGTCACCTCTGCGCCAACACCAGAGAAAATCTCACCAAGGTAAGCAGCCACATCATAGAGACCAATATTTTGAGCAAAAATAGATTTTTTAGAAATCAAAGTCCGCAAAACTTCAAAATAGTGCTGAGCAATTTCATCGTTACGAAATTTTCGTAACTGCTCTTCTTCACTTGAAAATGCCATCAAATCGTCTCCTTCATACACGACAAAATGGCGTGCTCTCACACGCCCTCTGTCCTTAGCTTATTTCTTTGAATTAGCTTTCAATTGATCTTGTGTTGGGGCACCTTTCCATGCTGGAAGGTCAACCTTGTTAGATGCATCATAGATGATTTGTGCTACTTCATCGTTTTGGTAGGCTTTAATCAAAGTCTTGATAGCATCAGCTTTATTTGATTTTTCCCAATCTTTATTAGCTGCAATGATGTTAACCCAATCTTTCAAATCTTGACTTGGTTCTTCTTGGAAGAGAGTTGTATCATAGTTAACGTTTTGTTGTTGTGCGTATGAGTTATTAACAACCGCTGCATCTACTGATGAGAGAGTTTGGGCAGCTTGTTCAGCTGAGATTTCTTTGATATCCAATTTCTTTGGATTCTCAGAAATGTTCTTGATAGTTGCCAATTCACCATCTTTAACATCCAACTTAATCAAACCAGCTGTTTGAAGAAGTGTCAAAGCACGGCTTTCGTTTGTACCATCGTTAGGTACTGAGATTGTAGCTCCTTCTGGAAGCTCTTTAACATCTTTATACTTAGCTTTTCCGTTTTCAGTACCTGAGAAAAGGTGGATTGGGCTAAGAAGTGTGTCAGCTGCCGCAACAACATCACCTTTATTTTCTTTGTTCCAGTTGTTCAAGAAATAAATGTGTTGGAAAGCATTAACATCGATTTCACCGTTTTTAAGGGCTTCATTTGGTTGGTTGTAGTCTGTAAACTCTTTCAACTCGATAGTAACACCCTTGTCTTTAGCCAATTCTTTGACTTTATCCCACAATGGCTCAGTTGTATCATCCAAAGTCATGATACCAACTGTCAAAGTTTTATCATCTTTAGCTGATTTATTACCACCAGCACCACAAGCAGCCAAAGCGACTGTTGAAGCGACTGCCAATCCTGTAATTCCGAGAATTTTTTTTAGTTTCATAACGAACTCCCTTTAATTGTTTTAAGTATAAAATTATTATCCCATAGGATAAGAATTGTATCAAATTGTTTATAATTGTATATCTCTATAGCTATTAGCTATAACCTGTCCTAGATTTTAATTATATAAAAAAGCTGAGAATCATTCCCAGCTCCTTTCTTATTTTTTGCTTGGAACTTTCAAAGCGTCTTTAGTTGGAATATAATCTTTATTTCCAAGGAATTTTTCAGCCAATTTAGCCAAAGTACCATCTTTTTGGAGTTCTTCCAAACGTTTGTTTACAAATTTTTGAAGGTCTTTTTGGTTATCTGCGAACAAGAAGTAGATGTATGGTTGTTGATCAGATTTAAGCTCAATAGTCTTCAAGTTGCTCAATTTATTGTTTTTGATGATTGCATTAACAGTTGGTGCATCAAAGATCTTGAAGTCGTACTTGCCTTCATTCAAACTTGTCAACATTTGTGTAATATTTTCATTTGTGTAGTTAAGTTCAACTGGCTTGTCTGAATGTTTATCGTTAAATTCAGTTAATTGTGTCGCTGTCGATGTTCCTTGAACAACCTGCGTTGAGTGTCCAGCAATATCATCATATTTCTTAATATTACTATCTTTTGGAACAGTCAAAACAGCTGGTGTGGTCCCAATTGGATATGAGAAGAGGTATTTTTGGTCACGTTCTTCTGAATAAGAGATATTGTTCCCAGCCATTTGGTATTTAGCTGAGTCAAGACCTGTGAAGACTGAAGACCATTCTGTTTTTTGGAATTTCACTTCATATTTGTCAGAGTCCTTGAAGACTGCTTTAGCCACTTCCACATCGTAACCAGTCAATTCACCGTTTTCTTCATATGAGAACGGTGCTGTTGTCCCAACTGTGGCAAAGTTAATTGTTTCTTTAGCACCTGAAGATTTAGAGGCTTCTTTTGATGATTTAGATGAACATGCAGCAAGCAAAGCTACTGAAGCAATGGCTACACCTGTGATTCCAAGAATTTTTTTAAGTTTCATAATACTCTCCTTTGAGATTGATTGTTTTTATTGTAACAGAATTCACTAAGCTTAACTAATACTTAAACATAATCAAGGTGATAAGAAAATACTATCACCTCAAAATTTCAATTGTTTGACAAAGAAAAAGTCATTTCCAATATCTAAGAATGGACACAAACCGTTAATCTATAAAAAGCTTTCTTTAGTATTTGACTGTTTCTGACAATATAGCCCGTACAATCTATCATTCAATGTGAGTATTATATTTTTTCTCGCCTATTTTTCCAACTCATTCTCCAGACCTAAGTCCATAGACCTATTTTTAGTAATTTTACAGTTGGGTAACAAAGTCAAACGTTTTTTATGATAAAGTCTTTTTTGGACAAAAATCCAAAAGGAGAATTATGATGGAAACAAATAACTACACTACTGATTTACAGCTAGTCTCCCAGGAATATTCCAACGAAAAGACTAGTCTTCAAACCAAAACCAAGAAATTCTTGGAACATTTTTCAACAAAAGACATTTGGAAAATTAAGGGACTGATTGTCGCCTGTCTTGTGTCCTGCTTCCTGTATGTCACTTACTTGACCCATTTTTCCTTTGCCTTTCCAGCAACCCTTGTCTTGATCAGTACGATTGAGCTAGGCTGTCGCCTATTAGGTGGAAAAGCAAAGGGAATGCGACTTGAATCGGGAATATTTATGGTCACTAGTCTCCTCCAAGGCTTGCAAATTAGTCTCTGGGGTCTGCACGACAACTGGGGCAGCGCTCAGATTCTTTGCCTTCATGCAAGTATCCTCCTTTACTTAATGGCACGCACTGGACAAAGTAGTCAAGATCGTTTAGGAATTATGGTTTGGCTAGACCTCATATACACCAGCTGCATCTTCCCGCTAAAATATTTCTTTATCGGAGCCTGGACACTCCTATATAAAACAGCACCTAAACAAGAACTCTCCGAAGAAGAAAAACACGTAATCAAGAACCACAAATGGATGATTCTCATTAGTATCATGATTGCCTTGGTACTAACTGTATTCGCTGCTAGTCAGCTTAGTCAGGTCTTACCTGCTTTCGGACAACTTTGGCGACAGTTCTTCCAGACACTAACTTCTCTACTTGATTTCACCCTCACCTTCAAGGACAACGGATTATTGTTCTCTCGTTTAATAAGCAGTATCCCTCTGGCTCTAGGACTTTTTGCTCAACTCGCTGCAACCTATTTGGCAAAAGAAAAGCCACTCAGTCAAAAACGATTTGAAGGCCATCTTAAAGCGACCCGTCAGTTCCCAAAAGTAGCAGCTTATATCGTACTCGGAAGCCTCTGCTTCACTTATGCCCTATTCATATTAACTGCCACTAGTCAAATGGGAGAACTCCTTTCTCTCAACCAAGCCAACATTCCAGCCCATCAAGCCTCACATATTGCGGTTCAAGGCTTCTGGCAATTGGTTCGAGTTTCTACCCTCAACTTAGGAATCCTAGCTGGACTTTACATTTTTTCTAAAGAAAACTTCTTCACCCACAAGGGGCTTCGTTTCTTAAGTACCCTACTCTTTGCTTTTGCTAGCCTCTTTGCCCTTATCGCTGGCTGGAAACTCTTTGGCGTTTATATGGCACTCTATGGTGTGACGCCACGTCGCTTATTGTCAGGTTGGTTTGTCACAGTACTCTTTATTTGGTGTGTCCTAACACTTATTCGACTCTATAAACCTATTCAGGCAACTCGTCTCGCTATATTTTATGCAACTATCAGCTTTACCCTCGTTAACCTCTTAGGTAGCTTTATTTTATAAGAAAAAAAAGAGTGGAACTAGATTAACTAGCTTCACTCTTTTTATATTGGAGTTATTTTGAATCTCTTGTAGGAAAGGCATACATCACCCAAAGCACTACCAGTAGTGGTGTCGCTTTTAATACAATCCAAGCAACATTGAAATTGGCATCACGTAGACGACGAATCTGCATAGAAATGGTAGGAAGCGCCGTTGCTGCTATAAATAAAATGAAAGCTGTTAATGTAAAGCCAGCAGCCTTTGTTTCTCCAAGGAAGTCCATCAGTAGGAAAATTAAAGTACCAATAACTCCATTAATCAAGACAACCCACCAATAGTCTGATCGTTTTGTACGACCATAAAAATCAATATAGCCTAACCAAAAATTTTTATATGCCTCTAACATGTTTACACCTCTTAATAGTATGCTACCAGTATACTATATTAAGGAGATAGGTGCAAGATGTGAATATTTAGACTACTTAAGTTTTCTACATATATAATTCTACATATATAATAGGAAGATTATTTTAAATAAACTGGAATGGATTGAAATTAGGACTGTCCGACTCAATCTGGCCACTCACCATGGTCACCACACGACTGACATGTTGACGGACACTATGACGGTGAGCAATAAAAATCATTGTTCGTTTAATCTTAGTAAGATTAGCCATGACCCTGCTTTCAGTATCACTATCGAGACCACTGGTAGCTTCGTCAAAAATCAAGATAGGCTGCTTCGACAAGAGGGCCCTCGCTATCGCCAAGCGTTGTTTTTGACCACCAGATAGACCACCATCCTCAGATACTTGGGTCTGAAAACCTAGTGGCATTTTTTGAATATCCTCTAAGATATCAGCTTGTTGGCAAACCTTAAGAAGTTCTTTCTCGTCAACTTCTCCTTCAAATCCTAACAGCAGATTTTCTAAAATGGTTCCAGTAAACACATAGGTCTGCTGGGGAACGTAAGTCACCATTTGACGCAGCTCCGCATGGCCAATAGCATCTTTATCTAGGGTTACATGACCACTAGATTTTGTGTAATAACCCGACAACATTTTCGCTAAGGTCGTTTTCCCAGATCCACTTTTACCCATGAGGGCAATTTTCTCACCCTTATGAATCGTTAAATCAATCTTACTAAGCGTCTCTTGCTGATAACTAAAACGGTGACTGACACCCTTAAGAGCAAGTTGTTTAAAGGATAACTCTTTAAGTTTTCCTTTTTCTTCCTTGTCCACAACATAAACTTCTTGAAGACGATTATTGGCTACTTTGGCTTGCTGAATTTTTGATTGGAGATTGATAATATTAATTAAAGGAGTTGTAAAATAATTCAGCAACATATTATAGGTAATCAACTGACCTGCAGATAGCTGTCCTTCCATGGCCAATTGTGCCCCATACCAGAGGATAAAGACATTGGAAACTAACTGAACCCCTGTCTTTAAACCATCCTGCGTTAATTGCCACTTAGCCTTAGACAAAGACTTCTTCAAATAGTCATGGAATTTCACCTCAATTTCCTGATACCGTCTCTCTTCAACTCTCAAGGATTTTAAGGTTTCAATGCCTCGCAAATCATCAATAACAGCGGTATTGACCTGACTATTTGCCTCCATCAATTGATAATTTTCCTTTTCAAAAAGCTTATAGAATGCCAAAATGATTAACACATAAAGAGGAACTACCGTGAGTGTCATCACAAAAAGTGACTGATTTTGTAAAATAAGGGCCACAGCTAGAGTCATCACAATGGTCACATCTAGGAAAATTGATAAAATCGTTGAAGCTAGAGCATCGATAATAGTGTTGGCATCTCCAAAACGTGATGTGATTTCACCAGTACGACGTGAACTAAAGAAACTAATCGGTAGGGAAAGGACATGCTTAATATAAGGAAGAATGACAGCAATGGACAAGTAATTCCCCAATCGATGTAGAAGATAATCTTTGAAAAAAGTAAATACTTGTTGAGCTAGATAAGAGATACATAGGCCTAGCGAAATCATTGTCAGAAGAGTGTAGGCCTCCTGAGGAATCAAGCGGTCAATAATAGATTGCAAATAATAAGAACCAATAATATTAACAAGGGTCACTAGAAAACTCAGTAAGACAATGACTGCAATCAATCCCTTACGACGAAACAAAATTGGTAAAAATGAAAGAAGCCCAGGCACATCTTCTTTGTATTTAGTGTAGGTTTCTCCTGGAACAAAAAAGAGAGCAACTCCCGTCCACTCTTTGGCAAACTCCTCTAAGGGCATTTTAATGACCTTCTTGCTAGGATCTGGATCACCAATAACAAGCTTCCCTTTGATTTGACCAAACACCGTATAATAATGTTGCAGTCCACCTTCTTTAACCACATGTGCAATAAAAGGATAAGATAGGCTTTCTTGTTTAAACAAGTCTAAATCCGCACGAATGGCCTGAGTTTCAAGACCCAACTGCTTGGCCGCTTCAACCAAACCAAGCGCAGAAGTTCCTTCCCGAGAGGTCTGAGCCAACTCCCGCAAATAGGCCAAACTATAAGACGAACCATAGTGTTTAAGAATCATGGACAAGGCAGCGACACCACAATCACGCTGATCAACCTGTGAAATATATGGATATTTTGACATGGTGACTCCTTATTAAAGACAACCTGTGAAATAAGGCAAGATAGTGATAAGTAGTGAGAATAGTGTAAATAAATTTAGCTTTTTCAAAATAAAACTCCTTTTAACTGTTATTTATGTTTCTATAGTAAACATTTAACCATTAAAAAAGTAGTGACATTTATGTCACCACCATTTCTATAAACCATCTGCCGCTTTCCCTGCTTTTATACTTTCTTCTAAAACCGAGTCTTCTAAAACGGAAGCAAACATTATGGCCTTATCGTAATTCTCTGCAGCCTTTTTCTTATTTCCCTTATGCAGAAGTTCATATTTAGCTTTGAGAACAAAAACACTAGGTTTATAGCTATAGAATTGTGATTTTTCTATAACGGCTAATGCTTTATCCACAACTGTTAAGAAGTCTGAAAAGGAATTGTGAAAAATCTTCAAAGCAGCGATAGCCATCAAATCATTAAATAAAACAATATTATAGACATCGTCTGTCCAAATTTCCTGATTTAATACTCTCTTTACAATCCTTTCAAAAAGTTTTTTGTCAAACTGTTTTCTTCCATAGAGATGGAAGAAATAATAGTCAATAACTAATAAATCGTTAGTTGAGAATTTCTTCTTCCTTTTGACTTGTTCAAACAAGTCTTCATATATTTCTTCAACCTTTGGGCTCTCCTCCCAATTAGTAAAACTCAAAATATTTTCCAAAATATCTAGAGTTAACAACTCTTCTTCTGGAAGAAGTTCAAAGAATTTCTCATAGACTTCCTCAATTAAGGCAAGTTTAGACTTTATTCTTTCTGGATTTCTGTACGTTGGAAACTTAATCAAACGATTCTTCATCTCATAATATTCGTCAGGAATGGTAATATTGTCATGATCCAATAGATCAGACATATTTTTTCCTAGACGTTTTGCAATATAAGATAATTTATCCAAAGACGGGAGTGACTCCCCTTTTTCAATACGAATTAACTGACGCACAGTCAATTCCGCACCATCTAAACATAGCACTTCACGTGACATCTGCTGACGTTCACGCTCAGTTTTGATTCTTAGTCCAATGCTGTCTTTTATGTTCAAGAGACTCTCCTTCATTTCAAAAATTTAAAAATATTATATCACAACTGTAATATAATTAATATACAGTTAATATGATTTTAACAGAATAATAGTCAAAAAAAGCTATTTTTATACATTTTATATAAGAAAAACCTTCCTTTGCATCAAAAAAACATGCAGTTCAAAAACTACATGTTTGTTTTATTTCTGTTTACTGTGGAATCGCCATTCAAAGCGAATGCGGTCATAAGTTGGATAGATAGCATTAAGCAAACCAAAGGCTAAGGTAAAGCCAGCTAAAACATCTGTTGGATAATGGACACCCACATAAATACGCGAAAGTCCAACAAGGAAAATCAGAAGCCCAGTAATACCATAAACTGCTATTTTAGATTCTTTTTTCGCCAAACGCTGAGCAAGAACAATGGCAATTGCTCCAAGAATCATAAAAGTTCCCAAAGAGTGACCACTAGGGAAAGAATAACCACTAGCGTGCACTAAATGCGTAATTGATGGGCGTTGACGCTGGTAAATATACTTCAAACTTACAATCAAGATACTAGCGAGAAGCCCACTGGCACCTACAAAGATAGCTTCTGCTTTATACTGACGTAGATAAAGCCAGATTACTGCTACGATTGCAATAATAGCCTGTACGGGCGTATTCCCAAGTATGGTAATCGTTTTAAAAAAGCGTGTCAATCCTGCTGGTAAGTCTCCTCGAACCCAAGTTTGAATGTTGCTATCAAATCCTGTCAAGGCTTCAGGGTAGAACTTAACCATGTAACCGAGAGCAACAAATAACAATAAGGCAAAAGAAGCATAAATATAATGTGTGTGTTTGTGTTTCATATTTATAATTTTACTAGAATAGACTTAAGTGGAGCATAAATCAGAGCAAAGGCTACTGCAAAAATTAATCCTTCAAGTAAATTGAAAGGTACTACCATAGCGAAAAGGTATTTATAGAGACCTATAAATTGCGCAATATCAAAGTTGGCAAATTTGGCATAGAGTGGTACTGCATAAATATAGTTAAGTGCTACCATAGCAACTGTAAGCAAGACAGTACCCAAAACAGATCCAAGAATATAATTCTTACTCGTTTGATTCTTTTTCCAAAAATAGCTTAGGCCCCAAACAAAGACTCCTAGAGCAACGAAATTCATAGGAAGTCCAATCATTGATCCTGGACCACCATTGTTTAGCAAGAGCTTCAACAATGAACGAAGTAAGAGAACGCCAATAGCACTCTTAAAATCAAAGATAACCAAGGCGATAAGAACTGGAAGGATTGAAAAATCAACCTTCAAAAAATCTGCTGCTGGAATCAATGGAAATGAAAAATAAAGCAATAAGAATGAAACTGCGGATAAAATGGCAATATAAGCCAATTTACGTGTGTTTGTCATAAAAAAATTCCTCCAAATTTTAACAATTTGAAAGAAGTTCCCAATGTATTTGCCTATGTCAAAAAAGACTACGCAAAAAGACTGGTCTTCTTCCATCCAGACTGTACTGTCGGTTGAGGAATCGCACCTCATCAGCTTGCGCTCGCGGACTTATCCATAGAATCACCGCCGGTCGGGAATTTCACCCTGCCCTGAAGACCCTTTAAGATTAACACAAAAAAGCCTTGATGACAAGGCTTTCGATTTATAGATTTCTAATCAAATGATAGTCAACGACTATTAATAGTCTCTATTTTAATTTATCATTCTGGTAACGATGGCTCAACTCTAACCCCGCAAACTGTTGCTGACGAAGTGCTTCATAAACAATCATACAAACAGTATTGGACACATTTAGACTACGCACATGTTCATCATTCATCGGAATACGAATAGCTTTTTCAGGATGCTCACGCATAAAATCTTCAGGCAGACCCGTATCTTCACGACCAAACATAAAATAGTGGTCTCCGCCATCAGCATAATTCTCGTCTGAATAAGTCTTATCTGCAAACTTCGTGACTAAATGCAAACGGCCATCTTGATTTTTAGACATAAAATCAGCCAAATTGTCATAGTAGGTGATGTCAAGTTTATCCCAGTAGTCAAGGCCTGCACGCTTCATCTTCTTGTCATCAATTGGAAATCCCATAGGACGAATGATATGAAGAGGGCTGTTAGTCGCTGCACAGGTACGAGCGATATTCCCAGTATTTTGCGGAATGCGAGGTTCAAACAAGACAATATGATTACGTGACATCTCAATTCTCCTAGACATAAAAAATACCATGTCGCCCGGAGTCAAGCTCAGCAGACGACATGGTTGTGGACGTTCATTAGCTTAAATCATGACAGGTTAGATTTAAAATAACGAATCTTTGAATATATTTTAGCACTTCTAGTGTAAAAGTCAACACTATTTTAAGAAAAAAAAGTAACTTTTATAACTTCATTATTCACTTTAAATAAGAACAGTTGATAAAGCTAGCCGAAAAGGGTGATTTTTCAGCTAAAATAGAGTATCATAGTAATGATTATTTGGAGGTAACTCATGCGTATTATTGTCGTAGGTGCCGGTAAAGTCGGTACCGCACTCTGTCGCTCTCTTGTTGAAGAGAAGCACGATGTTATTTTAATTGAAGAAAAAGAAGAGGTCCTCAAACGACTCAGCAAACGTTACGATGTGATGGGCTTTGCTGGTAATGGGGCTAATTTCAAAATCTTGGAACAAGCCGAGGTTAACAACTGCGATGTTTTTATCGCTATGACTGATAAAGATGAAGTAAACATGATTTCAGCCGTTCTGGCTAAACAAATGGGTGCCAAAGAAACCATTGTTCGTGTGCGTAACCCAGAATACTCAAATGCTTATTTCAAAGACAAGAACTTTCTTGGATTCTCATTAGTAGTTAATCCTGAACTTTTAACAGCTCGCTATATTGCCAATACAGTTGAATTTCCAAATGCTCTA
This sequence comes from Streptococcus salivarius, assembly GCF_000785515.1. Taxonomy (NCBI): domain Bacteria; kingdom Bacillati; phylum Bacillota; class Bacilli; order Lactobacillales; family Streptococcaceae; genus Streptococcus; species Streptococcus salivarius. The sequence goes on along the minus strand of NZ_CP009913.1, from coordinate 317,109 downwards.
TCAGTAGAAACCTTTGCTAACGGACGTGTTATCCTGATGGCATTTAAAGTCACTGAAAATAGCCAATTGTCTGGTATGACAATGGAACAATTCCGTAAGAAATTCGGCAATATTCTAGTTTGTACGATTGACCGTCAAGGTGAACTCATCATTCCAGATGGGAATGCTACCATGCAAATTGGGGATAAGATTTATGTCACTGGTAAACGTGTTGATATGGCGCTTTTCCACAGTTACATCAAGCCAAAAAGCATCAAAAAACTTTTGTTGATTGGTGCTGGACGTATCTCCTACTACTTGCTCAATATCTTGAAAAACAATCGTATTAAGGTCAAATTGATTGAGCAAAAAATGGACCGTGCACAAACCTTTAGTCAGGTCTTCCCTGAAGTTTCTGTTATCTTAGGTGACGGTACTGCTAAAGACCTTCTTCTCGAGGAAAGTGCATCCAGTTATGATGCCGTAGCTACCCTAACTGGAGTAGATGAAGAAAATATCATCACCTCTATGTTCCTCGAAAGCCTTGGTATTCACAAGAATATTACTAAAGTCAACCGTACCAGTCTTTTAGAGATTATCGATACACGTGAGACAACAACAATTGTCACACCTAAGAGTATTGCCGTTGACACTGTAATGCACTTTGTCCGTGGGCGTTATAATGCTAAAGATTCTAGCCTCGATGCCCTTCACCATGTGGCTAATGGTCGTATCGAAACCTTGCAATTCCAAATTAAGGAAAACAACAAAATCGCTGGGAAGAAACTTTCTGAGCTTGAATTTGCTAATGGTGTCCTTATCGCTGCTATTATTCGCAATGGAAAATCTATTTTCCCAACGGGAGAAGACAGACTCGCTATTGGGGATAAAATCGTGATCGTTACACTCTTACAAAATGTAACTCATATTTACGACTTGTTGAAGAGGTAAGCTGCCATGAATCGATCTATTGTCCGTTTTCTTATTGCCAAGCTTCTGCTTATTGAGGCTGCTCTCTTGGTTGTACCACTTATCGTTGCCCTCATTTATCAAGAAGATGCCAAAGTATTTGCCAGCATCTTGGGTACGATGGGGATTCTCCTCTTTCTCGGAGTACTTGGTACTCTCTTTAAACCGAAGAACTACCATATTTACACCAAAGAAGGGATGCTTATTGTAGCCCTCTGTTGGGTGCTCTGGTCCTTCTTTGGAGGATTGCCCTTCGTCTTTGCTGGTCAGATTCCAAGTGTCATTGATGCCTTCTTCGAGATGAGCTCTGGTTTCACAACCACGGGGGCTACTATTCTCACAGATACTGGAGTACTTACCCACTCCCTCCTCTTCTGGCGAAGTTTCGCCCACTTGATTGGAGGGATGGGGGTATTGGTCTTTGCCCTAGCCATCATGAACAACAGTAAAAATGGTCACCATGAGGTTATGCGTGCAGAGGTGCCTGGTCCAGTTTTTGGTAAGGTCGTGGCCAAGCTCAAAAATACAGCTCAAATTCTTTACATCATCTATTTAACCATGTTCGTTATTTTTGCTGTTATTCTCTGGCTTTGCGGTATGCCAATCTTTGATAGTATCATCACTGCTATGGGGGGCGCAGGTACTGGGGGATTTGCTGTCTATAATGACTCTATCGCCCACTACCACAGCGATCTGATTACCTATGTGGTTACTGTTGGTACCCTACTCTTTGGGGTTAACTTCAACCTTTATTTCTATATCCTCCTTCGCAAAATCAAGTTTTTCTTCCAAGATGAAGAACTACGTACCTACTTTGCGATTGTGGCTATTTCAACTGGTTTAATTATCCTCAATATTTTTGGAATCTACCACAATTTGGCTGACTCTTTCAAATACTCATTTTTCGAAGTGTCAACTATCATCACAACAACCGGTTTTGGTCTGACAGATATTACCAAATGGCCACTCTTTTCTCAGTATATCCTACTCCTCCTGATGTTTATCGGAGGGTCAGCAGGTTCTACAGCTGGTGGTTTCAAGGTTATCCGTGCTATGATTATTGCTAAGATTGCACGAAATCAGACCCTGGCTAGCCTCTATCCTAATCGTATCCTGTCACTTCATATTAATGGAAGTGTTCTCGATAAAGAAACGCAGCACAGTGTTCTCAAATACCTAGCTGTATATGTACTCATTATACTAAGTTTAGTCACTGTTTTGTCACTGGATAATCAAGACCTCTTGATTGTGACAAGTGCTGCTGCTTCAACCTTTAACAACATTGGACCTTTACTTGGAACGAGTGATAGCTTTGCTATTTTCAGTCCTTTATCTAAGCTTATCATGGGATTTGCTATGATTGCAGGACGTTTGGAAATCTATCCTTTATTACTCCTCTTCCTACCAAAAACTTGGTCAAAAACTTAAGCATAGAAAAACTCCTTTGGATTCATTTATCCAAAGGAGTTTTATTACGTTTTAGACTAAAATAATCTGGCACCGGATCATCTCCAGTCTCTGATAAAGGGTGACATCTTAAGATACGGGCAATTCCCATAAGAACTCCCTTTAAGCCATGCTTTTCTATTGCTTGGATCATATAAACCGAACAAGTTGGACGAAAACGACAAGACGGTGGAAATAGGGGAGAAATCCATCTCTGATAAGCCCTGACCAAGGCAATCAGAAATCTTTTCATTATTTGACCTTATTGACAGCAGCGTTATGAAGCTGGCTGATTTCTTTCTTATTTAGACGGCGTGATTCACCTGGACGAAGCCCTGTCAAATCAAGGGTTCCAAAACGGGTACGAGACAACTTATCAACGAGCAAGCCCACTGATTCAAACATTTTCTTAACCTGGTGGTTACGCCCTTCATGAATTGTCAATTCGACAACTGAACGATTCTTTTCATGGTCAACTTTGATAATATTGTAACGTGCTGGCTTGGTTTTCTTGCCATCAATGACCACACCACGAGTTAATGGACGGAGGTTCTCCTTGGTCGCAATACCTTTGACACGCGCCAAATAAACCTTGTCAATCTCATTACGTGGGTGAATCATTTTATCGGTAAAGTCACCATCATTAGTCAAAATAAGAAGACCAGTCGTATCCCAGTCAAGACGACCAACAGGATAGATACGTTCCTTAACGTGGGGCATGAGGTCAATCACCGTCTTACGATTTTTCTCATCAGATACCGAAGAAATAACCCCTCGTGGTTTATTAAGAAGATAATAGACCTTCTCTTCATTATAAATTGGACTACCATTTACCTCAACAATGTCACCATTTTTGACAATGGTTGCCAATTCCGTAACGGTCTTACCATTTAGGGTCACACGACCTTCTTTAATCAGTTCCTCAGCCTTACGACGGCTGGCCACACCAGCGTGGGCAATATATTTATTAATTCGCATTCTTTTTCTACAGCTTAAGCTGTATCCTTTCTACCTAGCATCTCTGCTATGTTTCTTTCTTTTTAATGATTAGTTTCAACAAGGTTTACTCTTAATTGTCCGAGTCCTCAAGCTCTTCTGGAGTATCTTCCCTAAAGAGACTCGTTTCCTGCTCTTCAAGTTCTAGTTGGTCAATCGCCACAAGTTCGTCTAAACTGTTAATTCCCATATAGTCCAAGAAATAATCAGTAGTCGCATATAGGTTAGGACGACCGACAGCATCTTTTTTACCAGCCTCTTGAATGAGATTGAAGGCCTGAAGTTTAGCAATAGCACCACTAGAATTAACACCTCTAATGTCATCGACTTCAGCACGTGTAATAGGCTGTTTATAAGCAACTATAGAGAGAACCTCAAGACTCGCTCTGGATAGACTTTGGTTGATTGGCGTTTTAGAATAGTCACGAAGGAGACTTGCAAAATCTGGCTTAGTCACCAGCTTATAGGTATTTGACGATTCCAATAAACAAAGAGCTGAACCCTCATCTGCCTCATACTTGGCTTGCAATTTTTCCAAGGACTGAGTCAGACCTGTCACTGGCATTTCCAAAAGCTGTGCCATAGCATGTAGACTAAGACCATCTTCACCTGCCACAAAAAGTAAAGCTTCTAATCGTGCTAAGTGACTACTCATTCGTCCATTCCTTTCTTAGTGTGATTGTTCCAAAAATTGTTTCCTGTTGTACTGATATGCGATGTACCTTAATCAATTCAAGAGTTGCCAAAAAGAGGGTGATTACTTGATTCATATCTTTAGCATCGGTGAAAAGTTCATCTAAATGTAGTTCATTTTTTGAGCCAAATGCTTCCTCAATAATCAGCATCATGTCTTCAATTTTATAATCGTCACGCGCAATAGTCGTGTGATTTCGGCGAATTTCTTCTTGCTTTTCAGCCATGATTTTTGAAAAAGCCAAGAAAATATCTTGAATGGTCTTATCCTGATTCAGAGTCACATCTTCATAAACCAATTCTACTTTTGGTTTTGAAAAATACTGAGCTCGTACCTCATGCTGCTTAGCCAACTCTTGACTAGCTGCTTTGAAGCGTGCATATTCTTCCAATTGACTCAAGAGCTCTTGTTCAGGATCATCTGCTTCAGGCTCAGCTTCCACCACTGTGGGCAGAAGCTTACGACTCTTAATCAGCATGAGCTGACTAGCCATAAGCATATATTCCCCAGCAACTTCAAGCTTCATGGCTTGCAAGGTTGCCAAATAAGCCAAGTATTGCTCGATAACCTCAACAATGGGAACATCGTAAATGTCTACCTCATACTTAGAAACCAGATGGAGCAACAAATCCAGTGGCCCCTCAAAATCTTTTAACTTAATATCCATTAGGTTTTATAGTATTTCTCCAAGGTCACTGGACTTTTTAGTCCCAGTAAACGAGCAAGTTCAAAGGCGCCCGTTCCCTTTTCAATCTGTCTAAGAATAAATTGCTGACGCAAGACTTGAGCGGTTACATTCGATAAGCCACAGTCACTAACATAAGTCTGGATTTGCTTATACAGCCATTGTCGAGTATAGACCTTACCCAAAAGCAAGCCCTGGCTGTTCGCATCTTTAATAGCCAACAAATACTGCTTCACATCTGCTTCAAGTCTGAGAACACGCTTAGTGCTTCCCTTGGCCACAGTTACAACACCAAAATCCAAGTCAATATCGGACCAGTCCAACTCCAAAATCTCTGAAGGTAAGAGCCCCAACTCTAGAATCAGCAGACAAGACAGCTTACCAACCCCTTCACGCCCCTCATAAAGCGATGAAAGATCCAGTATTCGCAACTTATCCTCCTGAGAAGGTATTGTAACCGTCTCTGATAGTTTGAAAAATTTCTCTAATTCACCCTTTTGATAGAGGTATAGCAAAAATTGATTGACCGCAGAGCGCTTACGCTTTTGTACAGATGGCTTCCATTCCTTCAGTTGGTTTTCATAGAGCTTAAGACTGGTTTGATCAATTTGTCCTGAAATCGACGTTGCAAACTGCTTAAGATCATAAGCATAAGCTTGCTTTGAACTCTCCGAAATGACCTTAGTAGCCAGAAAATCAGTGATCTGAGTTGTCAGTTGTTTTTGGAATGATGATATAGTCATGTGTAAAGTCATGTAAGAGGCTATTAACCGCCTTTAGAATCGATTTTCGTGTGATAATTCCTTTGAAAATGCCTTGGCTGTCAACCACAGGAAGGAAAGGATTATTAACTAGCTTATGCATTACCTCATTTAGATTGGCATTATCTTCCACTGTTTCCACGACATCTGATGTCATCGGTCCGATATCACGGTTAACCATCTCCCACTCTTGCAAGTTATGTTCATCTTGATATCGCTTAATATCCGTCAAAGATATGGTCCCAAGATAATGCTTATCCTTAGTCAAAACGGGAACGCGCGAATAACCATTGCTTGTCAAAAGCAAGACCACATGATCAGCGTTGTGACTATCAATAAAAATAGCAACCTGATCTGATGGAATTAAATAATTATCTAAATGAGCCAACAAAAAATCTTCAAATTCTTTAGCAATCATCGTTCAAATTCCTGTGTAAGTTCTGAATAAAGTTCATGGTCACGTGTGTAATATTCTACACGAATTTTTTCACTGTTTATAATCACCTTAGCGTAAAGTTTCTCATGGATAGGACCTCGTGGCTGTGAAACAGATCCTGGGTTGATAAACACTGTCTTACCATTTCGCCAAGCTGCTGCCGCATGCAAGTGGCCATAGAGACAAATATCTGCATCCTCTTGTTGCGCCCAAAGATCCAACTTGTCCCAGGTAAAATTAATGCCATAAAGATGACCATGTGTTTGTGCAATAATCACATCACCAAGTTTAACGACCAAACGTTCTGGATAACCTGAATCATAATCACAGTTACCACGAACCACATGGATACCTTCCCAAACAGGATCACTTGATTCTAACTCAGAATCTCCATTGTGGAAAATAGCATCTACCTTCCCTTGATAACGATTTTTTATATCTACTACAATATCACGTTCTCCATGGGAGTCGCTCATTACGATTATTGTTTGTTCTGCCATGCTGGGAAGACCTCCATAAGTTTCTTAACAGCTTGTCCACGGTGAGATTGTTCATTTTTCTCTTCTGCAGAAAGCTCTGCTGCCGTTTTCCCCGTATTACCAACTAAAAAGAGTGGATCATAACCAAAACCATTGTCACCTTTAGGTTCTCGGCCAATATAACCCTTCCAGTCGGCATCAACAACCAAACTATCACGTCCAGGGGCCGCAACAACTAGGGTTGTATGGAAGTTCGCAGTACGTTTGCTATCATCAAGCACCATAGCTAGCTCGTGCAATAATTTAGCATTATTTTCAGCATCCGTAGCATCAGGACCTGCAAAGCGTGCAGACCAAACTCCTGGTAAACCTCCAAGAACATCTACCTGCAAACCAGAATCATCTGAAAGGACCATTTTACCTGTTAATTCAGAAATGGTTTCCGCCTTCAAGCGTGCATTTTCTTCAAAGGTCATACCCGTTTCAGCAACTTCAGGAAGGTCTGGATAATCATTAAGATTCTCTACCTTAATGCCTAGTTTTCCAAATAGTTTACGAAATTCCTTGGTTTTTCCTTCATTGCGTGTCGCAATCAATAGGACATCACCAAAGTCTGATTTGTTATCAGAACCAAAGAAATCACTCAAGGCAACACCTTCTCTAGGCACATGCACATAGACAAGCTTATCTCCTTCACTAACTACCAAAGCCCCTTGATGTTGCGTAACAGCTAGGTCACGACCAGTTTCCTCTTTCAAGCAATCCAAAATAAAGGATACCAAGCGAAGGTCTGAAGAATGTTTCGCAATATGTAACTGAAAGCCACTAACAGCCAAAACGTTAGTCAAAGCTTGGAAAAAGTCAACAAATTGCTCATAGGCCTCATCACCACCAAAACAAGTCAAGTGATTGTAGCTTCCAAAACTAGCCAAATACCAGTCTTGTTCGTCTTTATATTCAAAAATTGATTTAGTCATTTTCTAACTCCTTGTCCAAATCGACATGTTGGACAGCAACTTCTTCACCCAGCCATTGTTCTGCGATTTCTTTAAAACCTAGCACACTAGCCGTGGTGTAATATTCTTCCGTCTTGTCTTCGACTTCACGGCTACGATTAATCTCAAAATAATTGAGCAAAACAGAAACATCACGAACTGTTTCAGCTCCGCTATCAATTAGCTTGACACTTGGCCCCATAACATTTTGGATGATGGGACGTAAAAGTGGGTAATGGGTGCAACCCAAAACCAAGGTATCTACCTTACCGACTAAAGGTGCCATGCTTTCATAAACAATCTTTTTAGCCACACTTGAGTTAATTTCATTAGATTCAACAATAGGGGCGAAGCGAGGACAAGATAAACTCAAGACATTCATTTGTGGTGCCAAATGCTTAATTTTTTGTTCATAGATGTTAGAGGCAATCGTCATTGGAGTCCCAATGACACCAATATGACCCGATTGGCTAGACTTAATAGCCGCACTAGAACCAGGCAAAACCACACCTAGCACTGGGATATCCAAGGCTCCTTTGATTTCCTCCCAAACTACTGCCGTTGCCGTATTACAAGCAATAACAATCATCTTTACATCTTTGGTCAGAAGGAATTTAACCAACTGCCAGGTATACTGTCTAATTTGTTCTGCCGGTCTAGGACCATACGGTGCCCTAGCAGAGTCACCAATATAAACAATAGACTCGTGAGGCAACTGACGTTTAAGTTCACGTACTACCGTCAGTCCTCCGACACCAGAATCTAAAAATCCTATAGGTCGATTATCCATCTTGCCTCCTTATCCCCTAGGTTACATGTAAAAAGCTGAGATTCACGTCCCAGCTCCCCACCATTATTTTTTCTTTTTCTTGCTATCTGCAAGTGCTTGTTTTTGTTGTTTGATAATTTGGTTATATGTTTGACGCACTTTTGCTTCATTTGGTTTTTGACCCGCAGCTGACATCATGGTACGAACAGCGTCCACATTCAAACGAGGATTTTCAGCCAATTCTTTCTCCATTTGTTTGCGGGCAAAGTATGCGCCTCCATAAAAACCACCCAAAAGGGCTACAAAAACAAGAATAATCCAAAGGACGGTGTTCATAAATTCATTTCTCCTATAACGTTGATTTACCTTATATTATAGCAAAAATGGCCCCTACTGACAAATAAGACGTTGATTCTTAAAAACGTCTAGAAAAATAGTTTTTTCGTTTAAAATACCGATAAAATGAGACTTTCAGTATTTTTCGCTTACAACTGTAAAGGACTTGTAAGATTTCTAGAAAAAAAAATAGGTTATTATATAAGTTGTGGAATTATTATTATGTTTATATAAAGGGGTTTATTTATGCTCAAGGAAGCAACTATTTCCGAACGAAAAATTGTCAACGCATTTATTGAACTCTTAGAGGAGAGTTCACTCGAACAAATCAGCATCACAGATATCATCAAGAAGGCAAATCTCAGCAGACCAACCTTCTACTACTACTATTCAAATAAGGAAGATTTGGTTGAAACAACCTTCTCAAAGATTTTAGATAAAATTTCAAGCATTCTTCAGGAAGACATGACCTACCAAGAAGGTGTTGTCACTGAAATGCTACGATATCTTAAGGAAAATCAAAAACTCTGTCTTACCTTGATGACACACATTCCAAACATCAATGAGATGATTCGTGAATTCATTATCGAGACTATCCTTAACTCTGATATTGAAAATGTTACAGAACTCATGGAACAAAGCTATCATATCCCTGCCAAATATTCATTGGAAGTTTATGTTAGCACCATTGTTACCATTTTAACACTATGGCTCAAAGAAGGCTGTATCGAATCCCCTGAGGAGTTAGCCGATATCATTCTTGAAGCTGTCATCATTAAAGTAAAATAAGCTAGAGCCTTTAAGGCCTAGCTTATTTTTTGTTAAATATCAAAATCAAAACCATCAAGAGTGGCAAAGTAATCATTCATCGTCTCTGCACGACGAATCATACGAGCTGTGCCATCTTCTTGGTAGAGAATTTCTGCAGAACGAAGACGTCCATTATAGTTGTAACCCATTGAGAAACCATGAGCACCTGTGTCGTGGATAACCAATGTATCTCCAATACGAGCTTCTGGCAATTCACGGTTCTTAGCAAACTTATCATTATTTTCACAAAGTGAACCTGTCACATCAACTACTTGAATGTCACCATCTGGATTAGTCATATTCGTGATGTGGTGGTAGGCATCGTACATAGCTGGACGGAGCAAGTTAACCGCAGAAGCATCTACACCAACATAGCGACGATAAGTATCCTTAATATGAAGAACCTTAGTAACGACAAGGCCATGAGGTGCTGTCATGAAACGCCCAAGTTCAGTGTAAATACTGATATGTCCAAGACCATTCGGAACAAGGATTTCATCAAATTTAGCATGAACCCCTTCACCGATAACGGCAATATCATTTTGTTTATTGGCTGGTGTGTAGTCCACTCCAACACCACCTGATAAGTTGATAAAGTCAAGGCTAACACCAAGTTCATTCTTGATTTCTACCGCCAATTCAAACAGTTGAGCAGCCAAGGTTGGGTAATACTCATTCGTTACTGTATTTGACGCTAAGAAAGCATGCAAACCGAATGATTTCACTCCTTTTTCTTTAAGGTAGGCATAGCCTTTGAAGAGCTGTTCCTTAGTCATCCCAAATTTTGATTCTTCAGGATGATCCATGATATCAGTACCGAGAGAGAAGACGCCCCCTGGGTTAAAGCGCAAAGAAAGGGTTTCAGGAAGTCCTGCAGCCTCTTCCAAGAAAAAGATATCTTCGTAAGCATCAAGGTTAATTGTCGCATTAATATCACGCGCGTAAACAAACTCTTCAGCACGTGTATCATTAGACGTAAAGCTAATGGCGCTACTATCAAAACCAATTTTCTTACTCATGACAAGCTCTGTATCGGTCGCACAATCGACACCACACCCTTCTTCCTTCAAGATTTTGAGGATTGCTGGATTAGGTGTAGCTTTTACAGCAAAGAATTCTTTAAAACCTGGATTCCACGAAAAGGCTGCGTTAACTGCACGCGCTGTTTCACGAATACCTTTTTCATCGTAAAGATGGAAAGGTGTTGGAAACTCTGCAGTGATTTGTTCAAGTTTATCAGCCGTAATAAAAGGTGTTTTTGTCATTTGATTCTCCATTTTTTTACAATAGTAATCCTATTATAGCATAAGAAAAGGCTTGAAACCCAATTTTCTAATAATCTCAAGGCATATTTCATGATACAATAGACCTATAACCTAAATAAAATAATGGGGGATTATTTATGAAAAAATATCTTTACTCTGGGACTCTTGCTCTAGCAGCCATCTTAACACTCTCAGCATGTGCCAAGCCAAAACTTGATGCCAAGCTTTCTGTTAACGATATTGTCTATATGTCAGGAAGCGACCTCAAGCTCAAGGATGACCAAACCCTAGTCGAAGTTTCATTCAAACTCGAGAATACTTCGGAAGATATGGAAAATGAGCTCAAAACATCTGCTAAACAATTCTACCTCAAAGATAAAGATGGTAAAAAAGTCACAGCAAGCAAGCTCGATAAGGGCGACCTACCTACTCTCTTCAATAAAAATAAGAACGTAGAGGACGCTACAGATGACTTTGGAAAGCTTGAAGCTGACGACTACAAGACTGTCTCACTCTTTTTCGAAGTTAACAACAATGAAAGCTATAAACTCTATTTTGAATCAAAAGATGAAAAAACAGAGGGACAAACAGTTTCTACTAGCCTAAAAGATTTCGATGGTAAAACAACTACCAATGTTAAAAAGGCTATTGACGCTTATTTCAATGCAGTTCTTCTAGGTGGTGAAAGCAAAGACTACAGTAAATTTGTTTCTAATGACTTGGATAAAGCCAAGGGTGAACTTAACCAATATTTCTCAGATAGCCTTCAATACAGCTATAATGAAACTGATCATATCAAACCAACTGGTGATGAAATTCCAAAAGTTTTTGGTTGGGTCCAAACTGCTAACCGTGAACGCGGTAGCTACACTGTTGATAACATTATCGTCGCTAAAGATAAAGCAGAGTTTAACGTCAGCATGTCAACTATCAGTATGAAAGCTGCAGACGATGCCTACGGTGCTAATCACCCAAATCTCACAGATGACCTTAAAAACTACCTACAAAGCAATGGTGCCAACGCTGGAAATGTCGACCAACTAACAAGACAATACTACATGGAAACTTACCTACCGAATTCAATCAAAGAAGTAAGCCCATCAGCACCAAAGACAGAAGGAACAAATATTTTTGATAATTACTCAGTCGAGCTTACTAAAAAAGACGACAAGTGGGCCTTCCCAGATAAAGATAGCTATGTCGGAAAATGGGAGTACTATCCACTCTTCTACGCTTACACAGGTCAGCAAGGGACAATTACAAAAAACTATTAGACATTAAAAAAATCAGCCATCTGGCTGATTTTTTTACTAATTACGTCTAGCAAAGAGTCGCAAGATATTCAAGAATAAGTTAATGAAATCCAAGTAAAGACTAAGTGCCATAGAAACTGCCCATCCATCTGTGACTTGACCATTGGCACCGTAGTAAACCTTTTTAATCAACTGGTTATCGTAGGCAATTAAACCAGAGAAAATAAGAATTGATACAATACTAATCACAAAACTCATCATGCTACTTGCAAAGAAAATATTAATCAAGCTAGCCACAATAATCCCAATCAAGGCTGCCATAAGGAACTTAGCCATGCCTGATAGATCTCGCTTAATGCTAACTCCGATAAGGGCCATGATAAAGAAAACAATGGCAGTGCTAAGGAAGGCTTGAAAAACTATGGCTTGCGTGTATTGAACGATGATAAAACTAAGTGTAAATCCATTCAAAGCGGAATAAACCAAAAATAAAGGTAGGGCTGCAGGTGTATTTCTTCGTGCAGCACCGCTAGCCAAAAAGACCAAACCAAACTCTAAAAAGAGGGCTGCCATGTAAACCCAAGAATGATTCATGAGAATATTGACAAAAACATGTGAGAGAGGAAAGAGCATCAGATAAGAAATGACTGCTGAAAGTCCCACTCCTATACCGACAAGGCCATAAATCTTTCCGAAAAAGCGGCTTAAGCCCGCATCACTAGTCGTATAAATTGCATTTGATTCCATAGTTATCTCCTAAAAATAATGAATTATTGGTGGTGGCTTTGTAGGGTCTTACGACGGAAAAACTTACGATTTTTAATTCGGTTTCGTAAGGGTGTCGCCGCTTCTTTAACCGCCCAATACTTATCCACCATCGTAACAATATAAGATTCCTTATACTTCGGCGGTGCAATCGTTGCTCCCCACATATGCTTGAGGATAATATCCTCTTCTTTTTTGTTTAGATTAACAAGCTTTCTGGCATTACGAACAGCAATACGTGGGTGTACCCAAGCATGACTCTTATTAAATTTAGTTACTCGCCAATCATAATAGAAAAAATCATGTAAGAGACCGCCTCGAGCAGTACTCTTGGCATCCCAGCCAAATTTTTTAGCAATCTTATAGCTGGTGTAACTAACATTAACCGAGTGTTCTAAACGTGTCGAATGATGGTGCTGTACAATCCCATCCAATTTTTGAAAACGTGGGTGTGAAATCAAATGTCCCACAACTTCCATGAATTCTTTATCATCTTCTGGTCGTTTCATAATAATACCTCATTAATGTTTCTAATGCTTCTTCATTATACCACTAGTGCTTAAAATTACTTTAAAAGTCAGTTGTTTTCTCCTAAAATCATCCTTGAGACCTAGAGACTAAACATGAGAATTCCTGCTGCAACAGCAACATTCAGACTCTCCGCCTGACCTGGCATGCTAATATGTACGAGTTGATCAGCAGACTCAGCCATATCCTGACTAATTCCCTGACCTTCATTTCCCATCACTAAGGCAAAATTGCCATCTGTCTTAACTGCTTTATAGTCAACAGAAATATCTGAGAGAGTCGTTGCCAAAACAGGTACCCCTTGCTTTTTGCAAGCCTCAACCATGTCAAGAATAGGTCCACGATAGATTGGAAGATGGAAATGACTTCCCTGCATAGAACGCAAGGTCTTCTGATTATAAATATCAGCTGATTTATCTGACAAAAAGACTCCGTCATAACCTGCGGCATCCGCTGTGCGAATCATTGTTCCTACATTGCCAGGATCCTGAACATCCTCCAAGAGAAGATACTTCCCTGAGAGAGATTCTGGCAAGGCTTGAGATTGTTTAGCAACTTCTGCCACAATCCCTTGGGGGGTCTGGGTTTCACAGAGCTCCTTGAGCACCTCTGGACTAACCAACTTCACCTTAACCATATTAGCCACACGATTAGCCATTTCCTCAAGCACGAAAACTTGAAGAATATCGGCACCACTTGCCTTTGCTTCCTCAAAAAGATGCCATCCTTCTAAAAGATAGCTAGTTTTACGGTGCTTGCGCTGCAATAATTTTCTAGCAGATTTAATGCTAGCATTTTGCTTTGATTGAATGATTTCCATACACTCATTATAGCAGAAATCCCTTGATAAATCTTGGACTTGACCGACTTTATAGCAAGGATTATACTAAAGGAAAGAGCTTTCAAAAGGAGGTCGTGGACCATGCAAAAAGTAAGATTATTAGTCTCAGGAAGAGTCCAAGGTGTTGGTTTTCGTTATTCAACCTATGCTCTAGCACTAGATATTGGAGATATATACGGTCGGGTTTGGAATAATGACGACGGAACTGTTGAAATCCTAGCTCAGTCAGAAAATCCTGCTAAGTTAGCTAAATTTATTCAAGAAGTTCGAAAAGGACCTTCAAAATGGTCTAAAGTAACCTATGTCGATGTGACCATGGCAAACTTCTCAAATTACAGCGATTTTCGGATGGCTAATTAAGAGGAAGCCACCGTTTTTAGCTTGTTCTCTTTCTTAAAAAAAGGTAAAATAGACAAGTATAACTAAAAAACAAAAGGAATGATATTGTGAATAAAAATCAAAAACGTCTAGCCCTGATGGGGCTTGCTGCCAGCATGGTACTCTTCCTATCAGGATGTGTGAGCCTTGATAAGTCTGGTAATCCTACTGGTTGGGTCTGGAACCTCCTTGGTCGCCCTATGAGCCACGTCATCACCTACTTCGCAGATAATCTTGGTCTCGGCTTTGGTCTTGGTATTATCTTTGTTACCATCATTGTTCGTTTGATTATCTTGCCACTTGGTCTTCACCAATCTCGTAGCGCAGCCTACCAATCAGCAAAACGTGAATACCTTGCGCCTATCTTGGAACCAATCAACGAACGTTTGCGTAACGCTGAAACTCAAGAAGAAAAAATGGCTGCCCAGTCTGAACTCATGCAAGCTCAGCGTGAAAACGGTCTAAGCTTGATGGGTGGTGTCGGCTGTCTTCCTCTATTAATTCAGTTCCCATTCTTCTCAGCACTCTACTACGCAGCACGTTACACTCCTGGTGTACTTCAAGATAACTTCCTCTGGTTTAACCTTGGTCACCGTGACTTCCCATTGATTATCATCATCGCAGCTCTTTACTACTTCCAATCTTGGTTGTCTATTCAACAAGTTCCTGAAGAGCAACGTAAACAAATGGCAGCGACGATGTACAGTATGCCGATCATGATGATTTTCTTTGGTATTAGCTCACCTGCAGCCGTAATCCTCTACTGGTTCGTTGGTGGTATCTTCTCTATTATCCAACAGTTGATTACCAACTACATCATCAAACCTCGCTTGAAAGAAAAAGTGGCTGAAGAGTTCAAAAAGAACCCTCCAAAAGCACCTCGTACAACACCAATCAAGCGTAAAGATGTAACACCAAAAAATACTCAAGCAATTGCAAGTAAACCAAAGAAAAACCGTAACGCCGGTAAGCAAAATCGTAAATAAGCTACAAAGCACTCTTGGTATTTGCCAAGAGTGCTTTTCTTATAGATTAATTCAGACCAGCCTAACTCCTAATAGCGCCGGTAACCAAAAAGGGAGTGAGACAGAACAACTGTTTTGTCTCACTCCCACTAGTTTCAAATATTGGACACCTTAATGCCAACAGTCACTTAGGCTGTTTTTTCTACACTAAGGATTTCTACAGAGTAGCTACCTGCTGGTGATTCGATAGCGACTTTGTCGCCAACTTTCTTACCAATCAAGGCTTGAGCAATTGGGCTTTCATTTGAAATCTTACCTGAAAAGATGTCAGCACCGGCTGCACCAACGATATGATAAGTATCTTTGTCGTTTGTACCAACTTCTTGAACAACAACAGTTTTACCAATTGCAACCTCGTCATTAGCAACAGCATCACTATCAACGATTTCTGCATAACGAATTTTTGTTTCAAGAATCTGAATTTGTCCTTCAACAAAGGCTTGCTCGTCTTTGGCTGCTTCATACTCAGAGTTTTCTGAAAGGTCACCATAAGAACGTGCAATCTTAATACGTTCTACAACTTCTGGACGACGGACGAGTTTGTACTCCTCCAATTCCGCTTCAAGTTGTTCTTTCTCTGCTTGTGTCATTACATATGTTTTTTCTGCCATTTTTTTCTCTTTTCTATTTTTTGAGCCGTTGGCTGTATCGTTAGAATCACTATTCGTTTGCTTGATTTTAACTAGCCAATCAGACTATTTATCTTTTAGTTTGCTGTTAATGTAAGTTTCAACGTTATGCTGATGCTCTTCATAGCTTTCAGCAAAATAGACATTACCAGTGGTTACATCTGCCACAAAGTACATGTACTTGGTAGATGATGGATTGATAACCGCTTCAATCGCAGACAGACTAGGACTGTCCACAGGACCTGGCATCAACCCCTTATGAACATAATCATTATAAGGGGAGTCAATGTTTGTGTCAATAGTTGCATCTTCTTTCAAGGTCGTTTCCTGACCAAGTTTTCCAAGAGCATAAAGAACTGCGATATTACTTTGTAGAGCCATGTCTGAGTTTAGACGATTATAGAAGACGCTCGCAATGTTTTTACGGTCGTCATCTGTAGCCCCTTCTTTTTCAACAAGAGAAGCTAGGGTCAAAATCTCATTAACATTATGTCCACTAGATGAAATCGTTGCATAGTAAGGTGATAGGTAGGTATCCATCGTTGACAACATTTCCTCTACCAAAGACTCCACCGTCGTATCATCATGAATGTTATAAGTCGCTGGGAACAGATAACCCTCTAGGACATACTTAGCATCCGTAGAATTTGGAAGGTTTGCCAACAAGGTTGGGTACTTCGCTTTCATCTTTGTAATGAAAGCATCATCCTTCATCAATTTCAAGAAATCTTTCGCCTTAAGTCCAGTTGATGATTTTTTGCCTTTTTTAGCTGAAGAATTAACTTCAACTGCCTTGGCAATTTGATCAATGGTATATCCTTCTTTGACTAAGACCGTACCAAGAGATGGCTCCTGAGGTTTATCACTTCCTTTTTTCTGAAGTGCCTCAATAATTTCATCCATGGTCATGCTAGCCTGAAGGTTGTAGTAACCACTTTTCAGATTTGAGATGTTTTTAAACTTGGTATAGTAATTAAAGACCTTACCAGACTTAATAACACCAGCTGATTCCAAGAGTTGGCCGATATAACTGCTACCTGAATTTTCAGGAATTTCAACACTAACAAACTTAGTTGAATTAACATCTTTTGCGCCAACAGCATCACTAACATAGCGATAACCAAAGAATGTAGCTACTGACAAGATAAGTAGCAAGAAGATGATAATGTTTCTTGCAATTTTACCAGCACGACGGTTATTTTTATTGCGTTTGTGATTTCGGTTAGAACGTGAAATCGGCTCTTCGTCGACAATGTCAGCCTGTTTACCATCTTTTGGCGAAGACTTTTTCTTCTTCACTTTCTTGCCTTTCTTTTTCTTAGGTTTTCCAGAGGGTTCTAGAGAAATACTCTCATCATCCTCATTACCATCAGCTACTAGCTCTGATTGAACCTTTTCTTGCGACGCTTGGTCACTTGTTGCATGATGTTCCTGCAAGAATGCTTCTTTTTGACGTTCTGAGGTCAATTTGGCCTCCAATTCTTTAGGGTCTGTATAAATAGCTTCGTTAGACTTAGCTTCAATGAGCTCCTTGGCAACATCTGCAGGAATATACTCCTCTTCAGATGCTTCGTTAAGGCTAGTTTCCCAAACTGGACGTTTAAAACGACGTTTCGACGTTTCAGTCTCCTGAGGAATATTTACCTTTTTCTCCTCCTCAATTGGCTCTTTAGGAATAGACGCTAGGTTTGAATGAGCATCAGATACTAAAGACTCCGCTTGAGAATCTGAAAACAAGCTAAGACTATCTTGTTGAGAATCTCGGGCTGTCTCAGAAGTCATAGATTTAGCAAAGGCACTGTGAAAAACAGAATGTGAACTAAAATCTTGGTTACTTACTTTATTAGACGCTGAATCACTACGAGTTGTAGCGCTCTCAGCTGACGTTGAAAGTGGTGTCTCGGGCATAGTTGCACTTTTATTATGCTCCTCCTCACGAAGAGAACGGAGCCGTGTCGCTTCTTGTAAGTCTCGGAGAATCTGATCTTTGAAGCTTAGGCTATCTTCAGAAGCTTCCGAGTGTTCATTAAACTTGTCCGTCAAGGCATACCTCCTCTATAGTAACAAACGCCATTATATCTTAAAAAGTCAGTTAATGCAAATCAATTGGTCCTTTGTCACAGTAACGTAACACTGAAATCAATGGGTTTCTGGGTTCTCCCAGACCATATTATACCAAGAGCTTCCACCATGCTTTGATTCTGATTCTCCCTCATCAGTGAAACCATTCATCTCATAGTAAGCAATCAAGTAATCATGACAAGTCAAACTAATACCTTGGCGTTTTTGAGCAATAGCCAGATCTTTAAGCGCTGCAATCAAGGCTGTTCCAATACCTTGCCCTTTAAAGTCTTTGGAGATAGACAAACTAGTCACTGCAATAAAACCTCCTTGACTAGCATTAGGAGCCACTTTATGGAACAGGTCATCTGTGAGATAACGTTCCGCAATCACAGGTCCTTCGATGTAACCAGCTACAACGCCATCAATTTCAGCAATTAGAAAGGTATCACAAATCGTCTCTAAACGCTCTGCAATAGCCTCTGGAGTTGCAGCCTCTTCAGGCGAAAAATTTTCTTGTTCGATACGAACAACATCAGCCCAATCATCCTCTCGGGCATGTCGAATAAGCATATCAAATTCCTTTCTATTAAGAGAAAGAGCTGAGCGAAATCGCTACAGCCCTTAATATATTACATGTGTGTTTGCAAGCTTGCTAGGAGCTCTTCGAACGAGCGTTCGTAAAGTTGGATGTCCCCAGCTCCCATAAAGACATAAACAGCATTGTCATGGTCAAGGAGAGGTGAGACATTTTCAACTGTAACCACTTTGGCAGGTTTATTGATCTTAGCAGCAAGATCTTCAACCTTAACATCACCATGGTCAACCTCACGCGCTGAACCGTAAATTTGCGCCAAATAAACAGCATCTGCTTCACTCAAAGCTTCAGCAAATTCATCAAGAAGGGCGATGGTACGTGTGAAGGTATGTGGTTGGAAAATAGCAACAATCTCTTTAGATGGGTACTTTTGGCGTGCTGCATCAAGCGTTGCAATAATTTCAGTTGGATGGTGAGCAAAGTCATCGATGACAACAGTACCACTGATAATTTTCTCTGTGAAACGGCGTTTAACACCTGAGAAAGTTTTAAGGTGTTCCGCAACCAAGTCCATGTCAAAACCGGCTACATAGAGGTTCCCAATAACCGCAGTTGCATTCAAGATATTGTGTCGACCATAGGCTGGCACATGGAATTCTCCAAGGATTTGTCCATAATGTTTCACCTTGAAATTAGACCCTGTCGTTGTACGCACAATGTCTGTTGCTATAAAGTCATCATTTTCTTCGAAACCGTAGTAATAGATTGGCGCATTGGCTGTAATCTTACGAAGATGTGGATCCTCACCGTAAACAAAGAGTCCTTTTTGCACTTGCTTAGCATAATCATCAAAGGCAGAGAACACATCATCGATACTTGTAAAGTAATCAGGATGGTCAAAGTCAATGTTAGTGATGATTGAGTATGCTGGGTGGTATGGCATGAAATGACGTTCATATTCATCAGACTCAAAGACAAAGTATTGTGCATTAGCAGAACCTCGTCCAGTTCCGTCACCGATAAGGTATGACGTGTCGGTGATATTTTTCATAACATGTGACAAGAGACCTGTTGTAGAAGTCTTACCATGTGCACCTGCCACACCAAAGCTAGTGAATTGATCCATGAAGTGACCCAAGAACTCGTGATAACGCTTAAAGCTGTAGCCATTTTTAATTGCATAAGCAACTTCAACGTTGTTATCTTCACGAAAGGCATTTCCAGCAATCAATTCAACATCTTCTGTGATGTTTTTTTCATCGAAAGGAAGGATAGGAATACCTGCTTGCTCAAGACCACGTTGAGTGAAGTAATATTTTTCCACATCTGAACCTTGAACCTTGTGTCCCATTTGGTGGAGCATCAAAGCCAAAGCTGACATACCAGATCCTTTAATTCCAATAAAATGATAAGTTTTTGACATAGTTTCTCCTTACAATCGCACTGCGATTAGTTTGCGTCTTCTAAATGCGTCAAATTTAATTCTTGAGCAACTCGGTGTTCACGGTAAGTTTGACGTTCTGGGTAATTATAAACCTGGCTACGTTTCAAGAAGTCATAGCTATTTTTCTTGACGTTCTTACGAGATGGGTTACTAGGCTGTTGATAAGTTGGGGCCACTTCTGCCAAGATGTAAGAATCTTGTTGCAGACGATTTGCCAAGTGATGAATCTTTGAGTGCTTCCCATTAGGTGCTAAAGTTCGCTTGATAGCACTTACAGGAGCTCCCAAGATAGAGGCTGTCACTGGTCCTTTATCCGTTGTTACAGCAGCTGGCTCAACAGTGGCCTCAAAGCTTGGTTTAGCTTCTACCTTAGGCTTAGCAGTCAGTTGACGGCTATTAGTATGTTTGGTTTGTTGAACTTCTTGGCGGAGGAATTTTTGGCGTTTCTCACGTACATCACGCTTAGCCTTTTCGCGGGCTTCCTCAGCATAAGTCATGCCAGCTTCTTGTGTCTCCACTCGTTTTGGAGCCTGCTTACGATTGCTAGGCTTAGCTGACAAGAAATCATAGTTCGGCAACAAATCATTGTAGTCCTTATCTTGGTAAGGGCCACGGATATTTGTGATTAAATCTTCATTTTCGTATAGGCGCATAGAGACCGGTTCTTGCAAGCAAGGTTCCCCGTCTGGAATCAGCGGAAATTGTCGTCTTTGGCGATGCATAAAAGACTTCCTTTCATTTTCGAGATGATGCGTATCTTAATATAAATAATCGGGAATGGGGAGATACGTCTTGCAATATCCTATTATAGCCTAATTCAAAAGATTTGCCTAGTAGCATTTTTATATTTTAGTATTCCAATATTAAATATAACAAATTAAGATATTGCAATACCAAGAATTTCTTTAATATCCTCTACTGTCATGCTGGCACGGCTTTCATTGCCATCCAATACTGTTGTGACGAGGTTTTTCTTACCTTCTTGAAGCTCAAGAATTTTCTCTTCAATAGTCCCTCTTGTAATCAAACGGTAAACTTCGACATTTTGTTCCTGACCTATACGGTGAGCACGACTAATAGCCTGCATTTCTACCGCTGGATTCCACCAAAGGTCAATCAGAATTACCGTATCAGCACCAGTTAGATTCAGTCCCACTCCTCCTGCTTTCAGAGAAATCAAAAAGGCATCTCGACTTCCTTGATTGAAGGCTCTGGTCATCTCTTGACGACTATCAGATGGCGTTGACCCTGTTAGCTTATATGAGGAAATCCCTAATTCTTGTAAGAGCCCCTCTGTAATATCTAACATTCCACGAAATTGTGAGAAGATAAGGACACGATGGTCTGATTCCTTAATTTGGCTAAGCAACTCTCTAAGGCTATCTAATTTTCCGCTATCTCCCGCATAGTCCATAAAGAGAGCTGGGGTATCACAGATTTGTCGTAAGCGGGTAATTCCTGACAAGATTTCCACCTTACGACGGTTGATTTCCTGATCACTTGCTGAAATTAATCCTTGTTGCATCTGTTGTAATTGTGCTAAATAGATAGCCTTTTGAGCATCTGACAATTCACTTTGGTGAGTGATTTCAATCAAATCTGGGAGATCAGGAAGGACCTCTTCTTTTTTACGTCTTAGAATAAAGGGAGAAATATACCTAGCCACTTCCTTAGGTGTTAACTTAAGGAAAGTTTTTTTAGCTGGTAAAAGTCCTGGTAGAATAATCTGGAAAATAGACCAAATCTCCAACAAATGATTTTCAATAGGCGTTCCAGATAGTGCTAAGCAATGTGGAACAGAAAAATCACGTAGATATTGGGCAATCTTTGTCTGTGTATTCTTCATGACCTGAGCCTCATCAAGAATGAGATAGTCATATTTGCCAGCCTTGTAAGCATCAAAATCCTGACGGAAGGAAGCATAGCTTGTAATAATAATCTGGTGGTCTTCGGCAATGATGTCATCACGTTTTGGCTTGAGTCCATAAGAAACCGCTACATCTAACTGAGGGGCAAACTTTTTAAACTCATCCTGCCAATTGTAAATCAGACTTGATGGTGACAAAACCAAAACTCGTTGTCCTTCTTCTAAATGTGCAGAGAGGTAGGCAATAGTTTGCAAGGTTTTCCCCAACCCCATATCGTCGGCCAAGATACCGCCAAAACCATAGTGATGCAACATCGATAGCCACTGAACACCTTTTTCCTGGTAGGGACGAAGGCCAGCTTCTACCTTATAGGTTGGCAAATCAAAGGTCTCTGGCTTACTCAAATGTTGCGTTAAGAGTTGGAAATCTTTTGAAAAACGAACAGAATCACTTTCTGAAAGAGCATCCATCAATTGATAGGCAGTTAATTGATTGAGTTCTAGGTGACCTTTTCCTGAGTAACGAGCTCTCAGAGTTTTGAGACTCTCACTAATACGATACGTCGCTTCGTCAAAAACAATCAACTGACCACTACGATTGATAAAATAGGGCGAGCTTTCCATCAAGGCTGCTAAAGCATGATCCACATCTTCGTCGTCAAGACTTGAAAAATCAAAGGAAATATCTAATAAATTTCCCTGACGCTCTACCTGAACCTGTGGACTCTGCTCAACCCGTAAGTCACGTAACTCCTGTCCAATCAGAACCGTTCCTGAATTTTCAAAATCTGATAGAGTATTTGTAAAGAAATCATAGAGCTCTTGACTGCTACCTAATCGTTTAGATGACTGAAAATCAGGGGTGAATCCATGTTTAGACATCAAACGAAAAACAGCCTGCTCATGACGATAGTTACTAGTAAATCCTAAATGACTCAACTCTTGGCGATCTTGTACCAAGAAGCCATTAAAATCAAAAGCTAATGTAAGAATAACCTCACTATCACCTTTCAGATCAAAGCGAAATCTCGGTGTAAAGTCCTTGATATTAAAAGCTTTTGGTGCCTTAACCGGCCCCATAGTCCTAAAATCAAAAAGACTAGCAGCCAAGATGGCTTGTTCATCGAGATTAAAGCTGACGTGCTTATTCAAATCGCTTCCGATTGGAAGAGAGCGTAAGCCAACCAAAAGTTTTTGTTGTTTTCGATTCAGACGATAAAAAACACCTTGATAAAAGAGAATACGATTATTAAAAAAGGCCTGACTATTCTTCTCAGCGACAGTCAATTCAATCATCTTGGGCTCGACACAAATATCAAACGAGAAGAGCTGAGCATCAGCGGTCAAATCCTCGACCAAAAGTTGGCGATATTCGGTTCCTTCCCATTCAAACCTAAAGCCATCCAAATCTTGCATCCGTCTCAAACCTTCCTCAAAAAAACCGTAAGGGAGACAAAGGTGACGTGCATTATTCGGTAAAATAAAGTCTAAATTAGTCTTGGCTTCATCTGGAATCATCCGTCCTAAGAAGTCTAAAAATGCCTGTGAAGCCTGGTCAAATTGAATAAGTGATAGGGGTTCATAGTAGTTCTTACCTATCTGATAATAACCCTCAGCCTCTACAAGTTTGAGGAAGGCAGGAATATCTCGAATAACATAAGAACGTTCATCTGGTAAGCGACGTAAACGTATACTCCACCAAATCTCTGAACCAAAGGTAGATTCCTCTCCCTCTACCATCAAGCTATATCTAACGGTATCATCTTCATTCAGGGAAAGCCCTTCTAAAAATAAACCACCAAAAGAGTGCCCTCGCTCTTGGCCTTGAGAGGACTCTTGTTCCTCTTCCAGTTCTGCCAAGAGGCGCTGGCCTTCTTTATCATTTTTTAGATAATACTCAACCGCTGCCAAATGGGGACAATAGCCTTTTTGAGCGAAATAATCACAGTCACACGTGATTTCAGAATCATTGAGTGCATAAATTAAATGATGTTGGTCAACTGTTGTATCCAACTGAGTTTCTGAGACCTGATGAATGGTAATGAGATCCTTTTCAAAAAGTTCAATACCCTCATTACGGACTCTACCCGGCATCAATTTTGCCATAGTATTCACCCCTATCTTATCCCTCTATTATAGCACAAAATCCTTATAAACTAGGCCCTCACCAAGATAAAACAAAAAACACTCCCTAGGGAGTGTCGCAGATTATTATTAATAATCAAGTTTATCTGAGTGACCTGAACCATTACCAACATAGTAACCTGTCTTACAGTTGATACTGAAGAGGTAAGTTCCATCTGGAAGGTACAAGTTGTAGTAACCATTACCATTAATGATGTTAACTGGCTCAAGGATGAAGTTATCTCCTGAGAAGTAACCACGTGAGTGTGATTCATTGATGATCTTATCAAGAACACCGTCAGCCCAAGTCCAAGCTGGGTTACTTGTATCTGCTACTACGTTTGCATTATAAGGCACACGTGAGCGGTCACGTTGAAGGATTGATGGGTTATAATTTGTGATTCCGCGTGTTACAACTGTTGAAGCTGCAGCTGAGCCACCAGTAGTTCCTCCAGTCGCACCAGTTGAACCTGTTGAACCTGCTGAGTTAGCTGCTCCATTTTGCGCTCCAGATGTATTTGACGCAGCCGCACCACCACCAGTAGAAGCTGCTCCAGACGTGTTATCACCTGAAGGTGCAGCAGGACTAGCAGTATTGGCGCTATCAGCAGCTGTCGCTGCAGATGTTGCGCTCGCAGCCTTAGCTTTTTCTTCAAGCTGAGTCTTACCACCCTTAATAGCTTCTTGGATAGTGCTATCAAGACTCGCATTCCCAGTTGTTGTTACGCTTTCTGGAAGATTATTAAAGTTAGCATCTGATTTAACAGCGATAGAGGCATTATAGCTACCATCTACAAGAGCATCTGACTCAAACTGACTGTTAATCTTTTGTACAGCTTCAATTTGTTTCTTCAAGTTATCATATTTTTTCTTAGCTGCATCATAATACTTGGTTTTCTCCAATTTCTTGAGCAGTTTTTCCAAATCTGATAGCTTACCAAATTGATCATTAGCGAGTTTTGTTTGCTCGTCATCTGTGAAGAAATTCTTATACATTTCTTCGAAGGCCTTATTATCAGCAGCTGCCGTGTCCTTGCTTGATGATGATGTCACTGCTGAAGAAGCTGTGCTTGTTGTTTTTGCCGATTGGCTATGTGTTCCTTTATAAAGAGCATAGCTACCACCAATAATAGCTAAAGCAAGAACTGCTAGAGCACCGATAACAACACCTTTACGACGGTAAACTGGAATATCACCATCAAAGGCACTCTTATGCGATGGAGAAATAGACTCTGAAGAGATTCTGTCTTCTGCAGATGGGCGATTAACTGCCATAGACACTTTTGGTGTTGTCTTTTCTTCGTCAGCTTTTGCTCCAGTTACCCCTGCCACTGTTGATGCAATAGCTGCCAAGTCAATAGTATCTGAAATAGCAACATCATCCAACAAAGGTTTTGAAGCTTGTGGCTCAGTATCGTCAATATTGGCAACAACAGGATTTTGTGGTTCTGGATCATCGATGTTAGCAATCAAAGGATTGTTATCATCAATATTATCTACCAATGCATCGTTATAGGCTGGCGTTGGCTGATTAGTTGAAGTAGCTGAATCTGCAAGTGCATCACCAAGGTCAAATTTTTCTGTTTCTGACGTGATGAAACGATCAGCATTCGTTGACGTAATGATAACTTCAGAACTTTGACTTTCTGGTTCTGCAATAACCTCAGGTTCAACAGGAGCATTTGGTAACTGCTTGTCAATATGAGATTGAGTTTCATCAGCCTTGTTATCTGTAGCACCAAAACCAAATGTGACTGGTGTTACTTCTTCAGTAGCTGCTGTTGAGTTGATTGACTCATTAGCCATTGATTGACCAATCAAACCTGAATCTGCAAACTCCTGACGTTGCTTTTGAATAAAAGCATCCAAAGGTGATGTGTCGCCATCAGCTTCAATTTTCTTTGAAAATTTTTGTGAGGCAACTTCTTCGCGGTGTTGCTTGATATACTTATCCAAAATGCTATCTGTTTCTGTTACACCAGCATTAATCTCAGCTTCTTTGCGGACAGCCTCACCGACTGTCATTTCCTTGGCATCCTGGAAATCTAGCTCTTGGCTACCTTCATAGCCATTTTGTGTTTTATCTTCTGACACGTTTAATTTACCTTTCTAGCCTCAGAACGGCGAACACGCTCACCAAAATATTGATACAAATCAACACGGAGTGTCCCGTTATAAAGCTTACGTTTTTTATCGGCTTTCATACCGTATTTGCTTTCAAATTGTTCATCGCTGGTCAAGATAAACTTGCTCCAAGTTTTAAGTGGCGCAAAAGTTTGACCCATTTCATTATACAAGATATCCACAGCCTTGTCATCCAACAAACGCTCACCATAAGGAGGGTTTGAAATAATGACACCATTGATTTTATCTGTTTTCAGGTCCTGTAAACGCATTTGTTT
The DNA here is from genome assembly GCF_000785515.1 of Streptococcus salivarius. NCBI lineage: Bacteria > Bacillati > Bacillota > Bacilli > Lactobacillales > Streptococcaceae > Streptococcus > Streptococcus salivarius. The sequence continues at coordinate 290,634 of NZ_CP009913.1, read as the reverse complement.
CAATTTAATAACATCTTCAAGACCTGCCTCACGAGCATTGGCTTTTGCAATCTCAACCATACGGCCATCAATATCACAACCCATAATATCTAATTCAATATCATAATTCGCCTTGCTATCTGCTTCATCACGTACCAACTGTACTAAATCTTTATCCACCCAATTCCATGCTTCAAAGGCAAAATCACGATTAAATCCTGGCGCAATATTCATACCAATCATTGCAGCCTCAATACAGAAGGTCCCTGAACCACAAGTTGGGTCAATCAACGGTTTATCCGGATACCAGTTACTAAGTTCAAGAATAGCAGCCGCCATATTTTCTTTAATCGGTGCCCCACCTTTATCAGTACGGTAGCCACGCTTAAAGAGACTAGCACCTGTGGTATCAATCAAAACGGTAGCCTTATCCTTTAAAATAGAGACTTCAATCTTAAATTCCGCTCCTGTTTCTTGAAGAGGCACTCCTTCTGGACGGTGGAAATACTTCTGCAATTTCTTCACGACAGCTTTTTTGGAAATTGCCTGAACAGATGGCTCATTATGAAGCTTTGATTTCACACATTTAGCTTTAGAAATTGGGAACTTTGCACCTAGCGGAAGATAATTTTCCCAGTCTAAGGCAAAAACTCCCTGAAAGAGTTCCTCAAAGGTACGTGCTGGAAATTCACCCACTACAATCTTGATACGGTCTGCTGCTCTCAACCAAAGGTTAGTTTCCGCTATTGCACGAACATCGCCTTGGAAACTCACCTTACCATTTTCAACCTGAGTGTCATAACCTAACTCACGCAATTCACGTCCAACCACAGCCTCAAGACCTGCTGCAGCAGTTGCTACTAATGTAAATGTTTCTTTCATTGTCATCCTTTTATCTCATTGTTACGAGTACAAACTTTTTTTAACTGGTGGCTTATTTTTCCACTCTTTTCTTTAGATATAGTTATAAAAGAGAGAATTCTCGCTAAAAGAAGGCTGAGACATGTGTCCCAGCCTCACCTATATGCAATTTTCTATAAGCCATGTTTTGTTCCAGAAGTGACTAGGTACCACTTCCTTCGATAATCATCTGTCTACTGCAAAGCAGTCAGGATGGTCCGTTCGTTTCCAGCCATCCCATGCCCCTACCAAAGTTTGGGTTGCTAGCTTGAGGGGTTTACCGCGTTCCACTTTTTAGGTTTCCCTAAAAACTCCGTCACTGTGGCACTTTCAGAGCTACTAAAACCTATCCGAAGACTTAGCCAGTTCACTCGCCGTAACTTGAAAATCAAGTCCCTAGGCTTATTAATTCACCTAGCACAAACACTACTGGCATCACAGCCAGTGCTAGCATGGACTTTCCTCATGGAAGACTAGCAACCATGCGATTATCCAAAAATTGCACAAACCAGTTTTATTCGACGATTTGTTTTCCAAAGACCTCTTTTTCCAAACGACTGATACGTTTTAAGATATCATAGTTTGAAGCCGAAGCAACATTGGCATTCGCACGTGATGGCTCACTTGTCGCGCTTGCGTATGCTGGGCGACTTGCAGGAGCTGAAGAAGTTTTAGCCTTAAGTTTTGCATTTTCTTCTTGCAATTCCTTAACTAGAGCAATATAGACACCGTAATCTTTGATTACATCATCTAAAAACTCATCAACTTCTTTTTTATCGTAGCCACGCATGCTTGTTTTAAATTCTTGTTCGTAGATTTTCTTGGGCGTTAAATTAATCTTAGCCATTTTTATTCTCCAATACTTGTCTTATCTAACTTACTAATACTTTACTGTCTAATATTTTTATGATACAGAAAAAAAATATAAAAATGCAAGTTTAAAACTCAATTATATCCTATTCCGACATGACCTCATTGAGGTCATCAAAAGTCAGTCGAAATACGGGATAATCCCTTGCTTCTATCATCATACCGTAAAAATATTTCAGATTTGTTTCATTTTCAGGTTCATAAAATAAATAAGCCTGATCTGTATTGTCAATGAGAAACTGATTAAATTGTTTAAACTGGGCTGGAGATTGGTAAGCGGGAAAGCTATACTTGACAAAATCAACCTGCTTAAAGGCTGCCAGTTTTGTTTGATTCGCTTCATTCCAATTCTGACCATGCGTTTCAAAAGGAAAGAGTGTCGCTAACTTCAAAGGATAGTCTTGCTGAAGTTCTTTGGCCACTTCTAGTGCCCAAAATTCAAAACCGAGGTTGCCGGTAAAAATCATCCAATCCACACCATCATCCAAGAAACGCTTAAAATCACGTTTAATTGCTTTCTTGATAATAGTTACTTTAGGGTCCTTGTCTTTAAAAATACCGAGTTCAAAGCTCTTATAACCAGTTACCAGTAGTGATGTCATTTATTGTTTTCCTCGTTCATTTTATGGTATAATAAAATAGTCTTTATGCATATCTTATAAAGAAGAAGGGAAAGAAATGGTAAACTATCCCCATCAGATATCTCGTAAGATAGCACAAGTACGTCCTAAAAAATCAAATAGAGTTGACTTTGCCAATCGGGGTATGAGCTTTGAATCTGCTATTAACGCGACTAATGATTACTATTTGTCGCGTGGTTTAGCCGTTATTCATAAAAAACCCACTCCTGTTCAAATTGTCAAAGTCGATTATCCCAAACGCTCACGAGCAAAGATTGTAGAAGCTTACTTTAGACAAGCCTCTACTACCGACTACTCTGGTGTTTACAAAGGATACTACATTGATTTTGAAGCCAAAGAGACTCGACAAAAGACATCCATGCCTATGAAAAACTTTCATGCGCATCAAATTGAGCACATGTCTCAGGTCATCAGTCAAGATGGGATCTGCTTCGTGCTACTTCACTTCTCGACGCTTAAGGAAACCTACCTTCTGCCTGCCAAAGACTTGATCGCTTTTTATCAAATTGATAAAGGGTCGAAATCAATGCCTCTTGATTATATCAAAAAAAGAGGCTATGCAATTGCAGAAGCAGCTTATCCTCAAGTTCCTTATTTAGAAATCATTGAAAAATTATTAGGTGGTAACACATAATGGCTAAATTTAATTTCAGCAACTTTAAAGAATCACTTAACGGTTTGACTAAACGTGCTAAAAACATCAAGGTCAAGCGTTCAGATTCTTCTCGCTATAGCAAAGGAAAACGCTCTGCCGCTTCAGACCAAAGTTTGGGCTGGCGTATTGCAAAATACGGATTTATTGGACTGCTCACTTTCTTTGTAGTCTGTGTCATCGCTGGTGGTAGCCTCTTTGCCTACTATGTTAGCAGTGTCCCAAAACTTACCGAGAACAAACTGCAATCAACAAACTCAAGTAAGATTTACGACGCTAACGGTAGTCTTATTGCCGACTTGGGAGCTGAGAAGCGTGAGAGTGCATCAACAGATGAAATTCCAACAACTCTAGTTAATGCCATCACCTCTATTGAGGATAAACGTTTCTTCACACACCGTGGGATTGACGTCTATCGTATCATGGGGGCAGCTATTAACAACCTTCGACGTAGCAGTACCCAAGGGGGGTCTACACTCGACCAACAGTTGATTAAGTTGGCTTACTTCTCAACTAACACTTCTGACCAAACCCTTAAACGTAAGTCGCAAGAAATCTGGTTGTCACTCCAAATGGAGCGTCAATTCACTAAACAAGAAATCTTGACCTTCTATATTAATAAGGTTTATATGGGTAATGGTTACTACGGTATGAAGACTGCAGCCAAATCTTACTTTGGTAAGGACTTGAGCGACCTTTCTGTTGCCCAAGCAGCTCTTCTTGCTGGTATTCCACAAGCACCAACACAATATGACCCTTATGCTAATCCAGATGCTGCCAAAGAGCGTCGTAACACTGTTCTTAGTGAAATGTATGAAGACAAAAACATTTCTAAAGAAGAGTACGAACAAGCTAAAGCAACTGATGTATCAGATGGACTTCTTCCACTTACGAAGAAAGCTAGCTATGAGCTATACTTAGATAACTACATCAAACAAGTTATTGAACAAGTATCTACTGATGCCAATGCTGATATCTACTCAGCAGGTCTCGACGTCTACACTAACCTTAACCCAGATATTCAAAAATATATCTGGAACGTCTATAATACTAACGACTACGTATACTATCCAAACGATAGTCTCCAAGTTGCTTCTACTATTATTGATGTTACTAATGGTCGTGTCGTTGCCCAATTGGGATCACGTCACCAAGACGAAAACGTTGCACTTGGTACCAACCAAGCTGTTCAAACAGACCGTGACTGGGGTTCTACAATGAAACCAATCACTGACTATGCTCCTGCTATTGAAAAAGGTGTTTATACAAACACTGGTACGACTGTTTACGATAATCCTTACAATTTCCCAGGTTCTTCAACACCAGTTTACAACTGGGATCGTAAGTATTACGGAAGTATTTCATTGACTTATGCGCTTCAACAGTCACGTAACGTTACAGCCGTTAAAGCTCTCCAAGCTGCTGGTTTGGAATATGCACAATCCTTCTTGAAAGATTTGGGTATCGAGTATCCAGAAATGTACTACTCAAATGCCATCTCATCTTCAACATCATCATCAGATTCTAAGTATGGTGCATCAAGTGAGAAGATGGCCGCAGCTTATGCAGCCTTTGCAAATGGTGGTACTTACTATAAACCATCTTACATTAAATCAATCAAGTTTGAAGACGGTTCAACTAAATCATTTGATTCTAAAGGTGTCGAAGCCATGTCACCACAAACAGCCTACATGATGTCAAGTATGTTGAAACAAGTATTGACAGGTGGTACAGCAACTGAAGCTTATGTTCCTGGTACAATCAATGCTGGTAAGACTGGTACATCTAACTACGGTGACGATGAGTACTATAAAGTACAAAAAGAAAGTGGTGTCTATGCTGACCTTATGGTTCCGGATGAAACTTTCGTTGGTTACAATACTAAGTATGCAATGGCGATTTGGACAGGTTACAAGAACCGTAAAACACCACTTTATGGTTCAGACCTTGATATCGCTAAACAAATCTATGGTGTAACAAGTAGCTATCTTAACCAGATGTATGGTGCGGGTTCTGAAGATTTCGATATGCCTAGCGGTGTTTATAATAATGGTAGCTATGTCTTCCTTACTGGTTCTTCAACATCAAATGTTTACTCTGGATCACTTGGAACATCTAGCTCATCATCAAGTTGGGACTCAAGCCAAAGCAGTGACTCATCAAGTTCACAAGATAGTCAACAGTACGGGCCTGATGCTTCAACAAATCCATCGACATCAGCCTCTAATGGCTCTGAACATTCAAATTCAAACACTGCTACAGCAGAAGAATAAGAACTAAAAAGGGTTATCCGAATGGATAACTCTTTTTTTACCGATAAATTTTAAAGAAGCTATGAAAAACCACTGGAATCATTTTCCAGTGGTTTCATCTATTGTCTTATTTTGAAGCAAGGGCTCCCATTGGATCCCAAGGAGCAAGTACTTGTGGCTCTGCTTCATAGGCTGCTAATTCTTCAGCTGTAAGGAAGTCTTTACGAACAACGATTTGATAAGTGTATTCATCCATCCAGGCATCAGAAGCGACAAAGTAACCTTTTTGTCCAACCTTGTCTCCCCAAGAGTTTTCAACCTTCCATTTAACAGGTTTGCCATCAGCATCCAAATCAACCCCAGTCAATACCATAGCATGAGTCATGAGAGATTCACTGTAGTCCAAACGTCCTGCCTTGTCTTGAGTCAAGTTAATATCCATGCTAGCTGTAAAGTCATAAACATTAGTTGCAAGAATACCTTTTTGGCGGTCTGAAACTTGACCAACATCTGAACCAAACCAAACAGTCTCTCCAGCCTTCATCTGTGCAATGGCAAGCTCTTTGAAACGATCCATTGGGAGGTTAATATAACGCACACTTGGCGCACCTACAACATTACCCAACATCTCAACAGTATAAGATTTTCCGTAAGGTTTATCAGCTGTTGGAGCGTTGATAACTGACACATAATCACTAAGTTTAAGACCCACATATTTTTCAAAGAAAGCTTGTGGTGTGATATTTTTCTCAGATTGATAGTTGTCATCTTTATCTCGGTAGGCAAAATCAAACTGACGTGGTGGTAAACCAAGAGTCATGGCAAGATAATTGAAAATTTCTTGAAGATGTTCTTCCTTCTTGGCCTGAACAGCAGCTGGATCAGCACCTCCAGCAATCAAGTCACGTAAAATTTGAGCATCTTGACGAAGAAGCTTATTGAGGTATTGATTAAGCTCACGACTATTGCTTGAAGCTACAGATTCTGGATAAACTGATTTTGGTACAACACCATATTTTTCAAAAAGTGATACGACCATATCCCATTGTCCACCATCTTGTTGTGGGGTATCCAAAAGGAATTTAACCTTACGACTGCCAATCTCTTGATCTGCTGTAGCAATGATTTGCTCCAAGAACCAGTTTGATTTTTCATACTTGTCCCAGAAGAAGGTGTGGGCTTGAGAAAGCTCGAAACTTTCCAATTTGAAGTCTGAGATTAATTTATGACGGAAAGTATTTAGTGCCGCAAACATCCAGCAACGTCCTGAAGCTTTTTGGTTAGACACCTCATCTTTAGTTAAATCGATTGAGAAAACATGGTCATTCTCAACTTCTGATTGACGTGTTTCGATGGATTTGAGCAAGCCATTGTGAGTTACAGCATTCTCAATAGCACTGTACTTGGCATTGGCCTCATAGTCTGCAAATAGTTTATCTGTGAAATCTGTTGATAGTGAAGTCATAAGATTCCTCCTTTTAAGCCTTATTCCTTTCTATTTTATCACTAATTTCTGAAAATTCAATTTAAAAATAACCCTAGGTAAAACCTAGGGTTATGACAATCTTATTCCACTTTATCAAACTGCGTTTCAGGTGCTGGTTTCGTTGGCTGACACGACATGATAAGGAGGACAATGCTTCCAATCAATGAGAAGATAGCCAAGATTGGTACAAGCCCTATATAACTTAGAAGTACCCAAGCCGGATGAAATCCTGCATCTCTCAAACGACGTATTTGTAGAGACAATTGAGGGATAAGTTCAATTAAGCTAAAAAGCATTAGTGGCCAAGCGTAGGTGATAATTATTTTTTGCAGTTCAGTCGGATTATTCAACAAAGCTGGGTCACTAAGATCAACATTACTGAAGAAAGGAATAAGAACACAAAAAACAGTAAGAATAGTAATAATAATGACATTAACCAAGTAAGCCCACCAGTAGTCTGGACGAGTTGAACGGCCTCTAAAGTCAAAGGCACGCTTCCAAAAATCAATATAAGCTTTGATCATAACTCATTTCTCCTCTTATTTCCAAAAATCATCAAAAATGGTGATCGGCAAGTGACGTTTGTGTTGACCTTTACGCCACCAAGACTCAATCGTTTCCTGAGCTTTGGCTGAGACTTCCTTGCCTTCAAGGTAGTCATCAATTTCACGATAGGTCACTCCAAGTGCCACTTCATCAGCGATTCCTGGTTTGTCCTCTTCCAAGTCAGCTGTTGGCACTTTTTCATAAAGGGCCTTGTCCGCACCAAGTTCTGCAAGAAGGGCTGCACCTTGACGTTTGTTTAGACGAAAGAGTGGCAAGATATCCGCACCACCATCACCAAATTTTGTGAAGAAGCCTGTAAGGTTTTCAGCGGCGTGGTCTGTCCCAATAACTGCCCCACTATTTTCACCAGCAACCGCATATTGGGTTATCATACGTTGGCGGGCCTTGATATTTCCCTTGTTGAAGTCGGAAACGGTGACACCTGCCTTGGCAAGTTCAGCAACCTGACCATCTACAGCTTCTTTGATATTAACAGCAAGACTCACATCTGGCTTGATAAAAGCAAGAGCACGTTGGGCATCATCTTCATCTGCTTGGACACCATATGGTAAACGAATGGCAATAAACTGATAGTCTTTTCCTGTCTCTGCACGGAGCTCTTCAACCGCAAGTTGTGCCAGACGGCCAGCCAATGTAGAATCTTGACCTCCTGAAATTCCCAAAACATATGTTTTAAGGAATGGATGTTTGAGCATATAGGCCTTCAAAAAATCAACGGATTTTCGAATCTCTTCCTTTGGATCAATGCTAGGTTTAACACCTAGTTGAGCAATAATAGTTTCTTGCAAAGTCATAATTTCTCCTTTTACTCTGACAAGTCATGGGCTTTCTTACGGACATTATCAATCAAGGTCATCTTGTTATCCCAGACATCTTTAGCCAAGTCAACTGGATAATCTTGAGGGTTAAGCACACGCTTGTACTCATTCCAAAGTTCGTCCAATTCCTTAGTCGCATAAGCCTTGATTTCATCAAGACTTGGTAAGTCATAGATCAGTTGCCCCTTGTCGTAGATTGGGACCAAGAGTGGCACTGCATCAAAATCACGAACAGTCTTATTGATGTAGGTATATGTTGGGTGGAACATATTAATTTCATCTAAAGCATTAACATCCGTATCTGCGAAAGTGATATAGTCACCTTCTGATTTGCCCTTAGCACGACTCGTAATACGCCACACTTGTTTCTTACCTGGTGTCGAAACCTTCTCAGCATTATTGGACAATTTGATAGTATCATGCATGACTCCCTGATCATCTTCCATTGAGACAATCTTGTAGACAGCCCCTAAGGCCGGTTGGTCATAGGCAGTGATGAGCTTAGTACCTACTCCCCAAACATCAATCTTGGCCTTCTGCATCTTCAAGTTAAGGATAGTATTTTCATCAAGGTCGTTTGAAGCGTAAATCTTGGCATCAGGGAAACCAGCTGCATCCAGTTGCTTACGGACCTGCTTCGATAGATAAGCCAAGTCACCTGAATCAAGACGAACACCCAAGAAATTAATCTTATCACCTAGCTCTTTAGCGACACGGATAGCATTCGGAACACCAATCTTAAGGGTGTCATAGGTATCTACAAGGAATACACAGTCCTTATGAGTAGATGCATAGGCTTTAAAAGCGTCATAATCATTGCCATAGGCTTGAACAAGAGCATGGGCATGAGTACCAGAAACTGGGATTCCAAAAATCTTGCCGGCACGTACATTTGACGTTGCATCAGCACCACCAATCACGGCTGCACGCGTTCCCCAGATTGCTGCATCCATCTCTTGTGCACGACGTGTCCCAAATTCCAACAGAGGAGCATCCTCAATGACAGAACGAATACGAGCTGCCTTTGTCGCAATAAGAATTTGGTAATTGAGGATATTTAGCAAGGCAGTCTCTATAAGCTGACACTGGGCCAAGGGACCTTCCACTTGAAAAATCGGTTCATTAGCAAATACCAAATCACCCTCAAGTGCTGATTTGATAGTCAACTCGAATTTTAGGTTGGCTAGATAGTCCAGAAAATCCTCAGGATAACCTAAATCTTTTAGATAAGCAATATCAGTTTCTGAGAAGGTCAGATTTTCAAGATAGTTGACAATACGCTCCAGACCTGCGAATACAGCAAAGCCATTTTTAAACGGAAGTTGACGGAAATAAACTTCAAAAACGGCCTTTTTATTGTGAATACCTTGGTTAAAGTAAACCTGCATCATATTGATTTGATACAAGTCAGTGTGCAAGGTTAAACTATCATCTTTATACATGGAACTCCTCCAATCGAATAGGTACTTCTTTTTTTGTTATTAATAGCCTGTATATGCTGACTATTATAGCATTTTTGAGCAATTGTCTCCACTTTTCAGAAAGTTAATTATTGTTTGGATTTTCAGATTTTTCTAATGTTTGTTTTGACAAAAAAGAGTAGCCTGAGGAGACTACTCTTTATTTCTATTCATACCTTAGAGACTCGACAGGGTCCATTTTACTGATTTTACGGGCTGGAAGGTAGGCTGACACATAGCCCATCAAGAGTGAGAAACCAAACATGATGAGAATTGAGGTCAGATTTAGGTCAAACACCTTGCTGACACTTGGGTAGAGATGTGAAACAATCATGTTGGCCAAGCTTCCAATTCCCTGCGATACAAGGAGAGCAAGAGCTAGTGAGATACCCGTAATCCAGAGGGCCTCATAAACAAAGATAGCTTTCACGTCACGATTAAGGTAACCGACGGCCTTCATAACACCAATCTCTTTTGAGCGTTGCATGATGTTAATATAGATGATAATTCCAATCATGACAGCTGAAACTAGGATAGCTTGTGACGAAAGGATAATCAAGAGTGCTTGGATCACACGGATGAATTTAATAATGACATCTAGGATGGCCTGCTGTGAAAGAACCAGATACTTCTTGTTTTTCTGCAATTTTTTAGTGACTTCCTTAGTCTTGGCTGGATCCTTGAGCTCCAAAAGCATGTAAGAGACTGTTTTGGTAAAGCCATTTTCTTTAAGCAATTCTTCCAATTGTTTGGCTGGCATATAGCTATTGCTCTCTTCAGCATCCTCGCTGTCATCAACAATACGGACAATCTTAGTCTTGATATCTGCTACTTTAGTTCCATCAGCAGTATTTTCAACAATCTGAGCTGAAATTTCTTTACCGATAAATTCTTTAGCCTTGAGCTTCTTCCCTGTTTCTTGGTTGTAGCGTTTGACAAAACTCATCGGAAGGGTTAAGCCCTTTTCATCTTCAGATTTAAAAGGCTTCCCAGCTGAAATCTTATCCTTATCATTGCGAGATGTAGAGATTTTTGTGTTCTTGTAAAGACTGATAACCTGAGAATAGTTAGGAAGGTCCTTACTGAAGTCCATGGTCTTGCCATCAAGGGTAAGACTTGCCATGTTCATTCCGAAGGGACTCTCCAAATACTTAATGTCATCACTCTTAATCTGGCTACGAATAAACTTCTCGTCATCCGCATTTAGAACCCCTCTGGCTGCTGATTTAGCACTAAGACTGATCTGAATTTGGGATGGAATGTTGCCACCATCGGTACTGTCATTAATCATACCAACAATAGCATTTCCCAAACCAAAGGAAATTAGGACACCGATAAAACCAATGGAAGTTGCCGTCGCAATCAAAAGATTACGCCACTTACGTTCCATAAAGTTGTTCAATGACAATTTGAGTTTATTCTTGAGGGTCAACCCCTTATTTTTCGATTGTTTCAACGACTTCACCATCCTTCATTTTAATGACAACATCCGCATAATCCGCCACTTCAGGGTTATGGGTTACAATAATCACAGTTTTACCTGCCTCAGCTAGCTCTTTAAAAATTTCGAGAACATTTTCCTGAGACTGAGAATCAAGAGAACCTGTCGGTTCATCAGCCACAATCATTTCCGGATTATTGACTAGGGCACGGGCAATGGCCACACGTTGTTTTTGCCCACCAGAAAGCTGCTTAACATTTTTCTTGATAAAGTCTCCGATTCCAAGACGGCTGAGCTCCCTTTCCGCAATCTTGACCATCTCTTTATCAGTCATATTTTTAACGTAAAGAGGCATCTTGACATTTTCAAGGACTGATTGATGAGGGATAAGATTGAAATTTTGAAAGACAAAGCCAATATGAGCCTTTCTAAAATAGGTCAAGTCACGCTCCGAAAAATCTCGCATGTTTTGATTTTTGAAATAAAGATTTCCTTGATACTGACTATCCAAGCCACTAATAATACTAAGCAGACTGGTCTTACCACAGCCAGATGGACCGTAGATAGCAGTAATCTTTCCTGGTGCAATCTCAAGTGTAACATCGTTCAAAGCGCGCTCTTGGTTCGTACCGTCGAGATTATAGTACTTTGAGATGTGGTCGATGGTTAAAATGGACATGATTTCCTCCGTAAATTTGATTTAGATTAGAATTTGATTAACTCTTCTCCGCTTATCTGCAAGAAAATTTCAAGCAAAATAGCAGAAACACTTAACTAATCGCCTTCTAAAACGATACATTAATTATAAACATTAAATGATTATAAAAATAGTGACATAAATGTCACTATGGCATGAAAAAAGCCAAAGTCTCTAAGACTTTGGCTTTAGTTTATTGACAATAAATACGAATAGCTTCTGCGAGAAAGGCGGCAGTACCTCTTCCTCCGACTTTATCGATAAAACTAGAAAAGCGATTATCTGTTTGATACATCTGACCTAGACCAACTAATACCGTTTGGTCACATGGATAAAAATGCTGACTAATATAATCTTGTAACGCCTTTACTTGCTCCTGAACACTATCATCACCAGGATTATACTCCTTGAGCTGTCCAAAGGTAGACATGATTGCAGTCATCTCTTTTGTAACTTCAGGGAAGGACTCCTCTCCCTTAGCCACAAAAGCTTGATAAGCTTCTGTCTGACCCCATCTAGCCTGAGCTTCTTCCTGAAAGGCTTCTACAGCTTTTTGATCAAATGCTTCAAATGACATTTCTTCTTCCTCCATTTGTAAGGCCTTGGCATGAGCTATGACGGCTTCCAACCGGGACTTTTTCAGCTCTAAGAGCTTAATCTGATCTCTAAGCGCTTGAACTTTGTCATAACCTGGTTGACCTACGATTTCCTTAATTTTTTTGAGAGGAAAGTCTAACTCACGGTAAAGCAATATTTCCTGCAAACGGACAACCGCATCGCGATTATAGTAACGGTAACCATTTTCAGCCACAACTGACGGTTTCAGCAAATCAATTTCGTCATAATAATGAAGGGTGCGCACACTGACACCTGATAGTTGGCTCACTTCTTTTACAGATTTCATTAGAACTCCTCTCTGATTAAGAGTATAGGCTATGACGTGGCGTGAGGGTCAAGAGGAAAAAGAGTATTTTTTTGAAGTTTACTATAATTTATTACTTTTCTTTTTCTGGCTTCGACGATGCAGTAAAGCTTGATTAATACGCTGTGTTCTCATATGCATTTGCCAAATGAGATAAAGCCAGATAATAATATAAACAAAAATGAAAACAATCCAGATAGCAGGGTTCGTTAAAGCTTCATACCAGCCTGATATCAGACAAGTCACTGTAAGTACAATCGCCGTCAACAAGAAATGCAAGATTACTCTAAATCTGTACGACATACGGTCAAGCTCTTCCAAAATCCACGAGAGCATTCCCATTAAGCCACTCATCATAAAGAGGGCTAAAATATTTCCTACACTAACTTTGGGATAGATAAGCTGGGGAATTAATTGACCAAGTAAAAGAAGTGCAAGGTAAAAGAACGACCCCGTTCTCACGCCGGATACAAAATAAGCAATTAAACGTTTCATTGGTTCCTCCTACACCCCTAAATAATCCATCAAAGATTTGACATATTTTCGGCTGACACTGGACTTCACTCCACCTGTCATTTTGGCCATCATATTGCCAGAAAAACTATCCGATAGGGATTCCAAATGGTCTATATTCATAACAGCATGACGTGATATCTGTAAAAAACTTCGACGATTGATGCGATGCTGAAAGTTTGTCAGTGTCTCTTTCATCGTATAGGTTTTGTCTATTGTATAAATCGTTAACACATTCTTATCAATTTCAGCTAGGATAATGTCATCAATTTTTACCATAACCAAATGATCATCCGTTTTAATAGGAATCACCACTTGATTTACAACTGAAAATTGTTCGAGGTAATCCATTACCTCTCGTGCTTGATCAGACAATCGCTCTGCTTGGATAACCACACAGGGGTCCTTTGTCGAAATACCTGACTTTTCTTCAAAACGAAGTTTCATTCCTATTCCAACTCTCACTTATTTTTTCTTACTAGACTTTTTCACTAAAACAGCCCAAAGAATGCCTACTAGAAGAATACCTCCTAACACTATAAGGTAAGTATTTTCCTTTGTCAACAACTCTTGCCACTTGAGTTGAACACCCATTTTCTCTTGGAACTCTTGACGAAGATCATCTTGATCTTTAAAGGTCTCACTTAATGTTTCATTCATGAGGACTTGCCGATAAAGTGCAGCAATATAAGTTGCTGGGGTACATTTCATTAGTAGTTGAGCAAAATTAGGTAGAACGCCCAAAGGTACATAAGTCCCTACCAAAAAACCGGAAGCTGTACCCACTATGGTCGCAAACTTTCCAAGACTATCTACTGATTGGAAAAAGTGAACAAAAATGGCATTCACCAAGCTAGAAAGCAGGCTACTAAGCAGCATAATGAGGAGTACTTCAGGTAGTATGGATAGTTTGGGAACTTCTCTAAAATAGCCACACATCAGCACATACATAAGAACCTGCATGGCAAAAGAAATGATGATTGCACTCGCTAGATATGAAAATGGTAACCGCCACTTCCCTTGATCCGATAAATAAAGGTCCTGATCTACTTGATGTTCACGGTCCTTTACTAACTGAGTCAGGGCAGCCAGACTGGTCGTAATCCCTGTCACTGCAAGCGTTCCACTCATTAGCCAATTATTTAACAAAGGACCATTATTGGGGAGCTGAGCCCAAGCATCTGTTAGATTCTTTTGAAGAAAAATAATATAGAGAATAAAGGAAATCAAGGCTCCCAACAAGGAGAAGAAAACCCCTGAACGATTTCTAAAATACAATAAAAAATTCCGCTTTAGTAAGGCTAGCATTAGCGGACCTCCCTTCCTGTAAGTGCAATAAAGGCATCATCCATGGTCCCTGAACGAAACTCAAAATGGGCTAGATTATCTCTAACTTGCGCCAGGTAATCAATGGCTTCCCTTTCACTCTCGGGTTGAAAAACATACTCCAATTGACTTTGTTGCTCTACTGACATTCCCGAAGTTTTGAGACTTTCTATCTGCTGTATCTCCTTGAAGCGAATCTTCAAGATGTTTTTTGCATACTGACTCTTAATATCCAGTGCTGATCCCTGAACAATCACTTTCCCATGGTCCACAATATAAATCAGATCAGCTTCATCTGCTTCGTCAAGATAATGCGTGGTCAGTACAACGGTCATTCCCTCTTCTCTCTGCAATTGATAGAGCAAATCCCAAATAGACTTCCGAGTTTGGATATCTAAACCTGTCGTTGGCTCATCTAAGAACAGAATATCTGGTTGTGAGAGTAGAGCACGCGCAATGTCAACCCGACGCTTTTGGCCACCTGAAAGCGTCCCGTATCTCTGCTTTTGGAAAGTTGATAGCCCTAGCCGACCAATGAGATCAGACACACGATTGGGTTTCAGTCCTTTATACTGTCTGGCACGAATGGCCAGATTTTCCCTAACCGTCAGCATCTCATCTAAAACACTAGTCTGGAAGACCACACCAATTTTAGTACCGGGTTCATAGATGATTTCACCTTTCGTTGGCTGTTTCAAACCAATCAACATGGAAATCGTCGTTGATTTCCCCGCCCCATTTGGTCCTAGAATCGCATTGAACGTTCCCTTTTCAAACTGTAAATGAATATCGTTTACGGCTAGATAATTTCCATATCGTTTGCTTATGTTTTTTGCTTGTAATATCATTTTTCTCTCCTTTTGATAGAATCAGTCTAGCAAAACAGCCGTTTAAAAAACGGCTTTTGGGGATAAGTGGTCAAAATGAGAGTCTAAGTGGCGAGATGGAAGAGCTAAAAATCAGGAAGCTGTTCAAGAAATCATTACACACGATCCATTCTATCAAAATGAGATTGCCCAATATGATGTCATTGAATTTGAGGCAAGTAAGTATTGTCCTGAATTTAAAACTATCATCGGTAAACCTTTTGGCGATAAGTAACTAGATTTGGAAACAGTTAAAATCTATTCTTCAATACTAGTAAAACAGCTCCTTTCTATTTAGAAAAGAGCTGTTTCTTTAAAGAGAAACACATTAATGTCCTTTATGCTTGTCTCTTCGTTTTTGCTGTTTGCGTTCAAATTTCTCTTGTTTGAGCAATTGCTTTTGGACACTAGATTGATGTTTTGAAATCTTTTTCCTTTCCTCGTACTGCAACTGCAATAGTTCTTTCGACTTGGAAGAAACTTTCTGATTTACTTGTTTCTTCACAGCTCGCTGTAATCGTTTAGGATTCTTAATTTTTACATGTTGCTTAGCTGTAGTCTCTGGACTAAAAGATAATTGGGTAAACTGAGTCTGTAAAATCTCTAGAATTTCATCATCTTTTGGCTCCTGACCAAATGTCACACGACAAACTTGATAAGATTCTCGATACACTTGTTCGAACAAACCATGCCAAAATCCATCTTCAAAATAAACTGTCAATCCAATTGAAATTGTTTCCACGACAGCACCTCCTTAACTCTATCCCTAAGAATGGACAACCAAGGAGGAAGGTTACTGATAGGCTTGCCTACGTCTGGACTACCAACCAGAACTGTGTTTTTATCTTAGTTGGAATTATTATAGCATACAGCAATACAAAAAATCCTCCAGAGCTAAGCTCCAAAGGATTTATTTTTATTTTACAACAATATTAACGAGTTTATTAGGTACCGCAATCACTTTCACAATTTCCTTGCCATCAATCTCTGCTTTGACTTTTTCATTAGCAAGAGCGACTTCTTGCAACTCTTCGCGTGAAAGGTCTTTCGCAACCATGAGTTTGGCACGGACTTTACCTTTGATTTGAACGACGATTTCGATTTCGTCTTCAACCAATTTGCTTTCATCCCATGTTGGCCAAGCTACATAAGAGATAGACTCACCTGTTTCTGCGACTGTTTGCCAGAGTTCTTCCGCCAAGTGAGGCGCAAATGGGGCGATCAATTGGATAAAGCCTTTGGCGTAATCCACATAGAGTTTATCTTCCTTGTTGGCAGCATTGACAAAGACCATGAGTTGGGCAATGGCTGTGTTGAATTTCATAGACTCGATTTGCTCAGTAACAGATTTAACGGTTTCGTTATAAACCTTGTCAAGAGCGCCATTGTTTTCCTCAACGATTTCTTTACTTGTAATCAAACGGTAAACACGGTCAAGGAATTTACGGCTTCCTTCCAGACCTTCTTCAGACCAAGCGATTGAAGCATCGAGTGGTCCCATGAACATTTCATAGACACGAAGGGTATCAGCACCGTATTGTTCCACCACATCGTCTGGGTTGACAACGTTCTTGAGGGATTTAGACATCTTGGCTGGTGCTTGCTCCAACTCTTCCCCTGTTTCCACATGGAAGAAGGAACCGTCACGTTTTTCAACCTTATCAGTCGCCACGAGAGCACCACGGTGGTCACGGTAGCTTGTTCCCAAGATCATTCCTTGGTTAAAGAGTTTTTGGAATGGCTCCTTAGTAGGTACAACACCAAGGTCATAGAGGAACTTGTGCCAGAAACGAGCGTAAAGCAAGTGGAGCACGGCGTGTTCTGCACCACCCACATAAATATCGACTGGCAACCATTGTTTAAGAAGGTCCTCATCAGCCAATTTTTCTGTATTATGTGGATCGATATAACGGAGGTAGTACCAGCTTGAACCTGCCCATTGTGGCATAGTATTCGTCTCACGACGACCTTTGACGCCATCTTCACGAGTCACTTCCAGCCAGTCTGTCAAGTTAGCCAATGGGCTTTCACCAGTACCTGAAGGGCGAATGTCCTTGGTTACTGGCAAGACAAGTGGGAGTTCACTTTCTGGAACAGCTGTTGAAGTTCCATCTTCCCAATGAATGATTGGGATTGGTTCACCCCAGTAACGTTGACGGCTAAAGAGCCAGTCACGAAGACGGTAAGTGATTTTTTCTTGACCAAAGCCTTTTTCTTCTAGCCAAGCCACGATTTTAGCAATCGCTTCTTCTTTGTTGAGACCGTTCAAGAAGTCAGAGTTGACGTGAAGGCCATCTTCTGTGTAAGCAGCTTCTTCAACGTTTCCACCTTCCAAGACTTCTACGATTGGAAGGTCAAACTGTTTTGCAAATTCCCAGTCACGCTCATCGTGGGCAGGTACGGCCATAACGGCACCTGTTCCGTAGCTGGCAAGAACATAGTCCGCAATCCAGATTGGGATTTCTTTACCATTGACAGGGTTGATGGCATAAGCACCAGTCCAAACCCCTGTTTTTTCCTTGGCAAGGTCTGTACGAGCCAAGTCTGATTTAAGGCTGGCTTGATGTTTGTAATCAGCTACAGCCTCAGCTTGTTCAGGTGTTGTGATGGCATCTACCAAGTCATGTTCAGGCGCCAAAACAGTGAAGGTCGCACCAAAAAGAGTATCTGGACGAGTCGTAAAGACGGTGAATTCCTTGTCTGTTCCTTTCACCTTGAAAGTGACATTGGCACCAGTTGATTTACCAATCCAGTTGCGTTGCATGTCCTTGATAGACTCTGGCCAGTCAAGGTCATCCAAGTCATTGAGCAAGCGCTCAGCATAGGCAGTGATTTTGAGCATCCATTGGCGCATTGGTTTGCGGACAACTGGATAGCCACCACGCTCAGATGTTCCGTCAGGAAGAACTTCTTCGTTGGCGATAGCTGTTCCCAATTCTTCAACCCAGTTTACTGGCACTTCAGCTTCATAAGCCAAACCTTTTTCGTAAAGCTTAGTGAAAATCCATTGCGTCCACTTGTAGTAGTTTGGATCTGTAGTATTGACTTCACGGTCCCAGTCGTAAGAGAATCCAAGCGCATTGATTTGGCGTTTGAAGTTGGCAATGTTTTCTGCTGTGAATTCTGCTGGGTCATTCCCTGTATCCATAGCGTATTGCTCTGCAGGCAAACCAAAGGCATCCCATCCCATTGGGTGAAGGACATTGTAACCTTGCGCACGTTTGAAACGGCTGAGGATATCTGTCGCTGTGTAGCCTTCTGGGTGTCCTACGTGAAGACCCGCTCCAGATGGATAAGGGAACATGTCAAGCGCATAAAACTTAGGTTTTGAGGCATCTGTTCCTGTCTTAAAAGTGTGATGGTCAGCCCAGTATTTTTGCCACTTAGGCTCGATTTCTTTATGATTGTAAAAACTCATGGTTTCTCTCCAATATTCGTAATGCTTCTATTATAGCATTTTTGAAGGATTTTTAAAGATGATAAGGGAACTTTAAGAGGCAAATTCGCCTGAATCTATTTTGCACTTTTTTCATTCTTTTTAAGTTTTTTTGCGCTTTTATGTAACAAAAAAGCAAAAAGATGCTATACTAGTATCAGAAAGAAGGTGACACATGTATCAAGAACAACGATTAGAGAAAATATTAACACTCTTGGAAGAGCGAGGAAGCCTTTCTGTCAAGGAAATGGTTGACGCATTGGGTGTTTCCAAAGATACCGTCAGAAGAGATTTCGACTGCCTCAGCCAGAGGAATTTGGCTCAGCGTACCCATGGTGGCATTCTTCCAGTTAAAAATACCACTGTTCTTGGCTTCCAAGAACGTCAGGAAGAACTCACTGAAGACAAGAAAAAATTGGCAGACCTAGCGCTTAGCTTTGTCAAAGACCAATCTCTTCTCTTCTTCGATGTCTCTACCTTGATGCTTGAAGTTTCACAAAAATTGACTAAAAGCGTCACTGTCTACTCCCACTCTTTGGACAATGCCTTGGTCCTAAGTGGCAAAGAAGGAATCGATTTTCATCTCTTGGGAGGAAGATTTTACAGCAAAAACCGCTTCTACTATTCGCTTCACGAAACCCAGCTCTTGCAACATCTACAGTTTGACTTAGCCTTCTTCGGAGCGGCTAGTCTCAGTCAAGGAGTGGTTAGCTATGAAGATGAAGAGGACGTTGCTGTCAAACAACTGGCCATGCAAGCTGCTAGAACCAAGATTCTCATTGCTGAATCTGATAAATATGAAAAGCACTCCAAATATATCTTGAGCAAAATTGAAGACTTTGACTACTGGATTACAGATAAAGAACCTGATCCTGATTTGGTCGAGTCTCTTAAAGATAAAGTAACGATTTTATACGATGGAAAGGATAGCGATTATGAGTAATATTCGTTTGATTATCAGTGACATTGATGGCACTATTCTCACTAGTAACCACCAGGTGGATGAGCAACTGATTGAGGTAATGCCAGAGCTTGAAAAGGCAAATATTCCCTTTGTTTTAGCTTCTGCCCGTTCGCCACTAGGGATGCAACCAATTGCTCATAAACTGGGACTTCATGACAATCCCATCGCTTGCTACAACGGTGCCTTAGTACTTGAGGGGGATCGTACTATCATACAACACCCTGTGGATAAAGCTGAAATCCAAGACCTCCTTAACTACTTATCCACAGATTATCCAAGTGTCTCTGTGAATATCTACTCTGGCAAGGACTGGATCACCAACGAACTAGACAAATGGTCTCAGTTGGAAGGAAGTATCACGGGTGAATCTCCTATCATTAAGGAACTGCAAGACACGGTCTCAGACTCAGAACCACCTATCCACAAGCTATTGTTGATTGATGAGCCTGAAGTTATCCAGGACCTCCACCAAAAACTCCTAAGTATGGATTTTCCACAGACAGCCTTCTACTTATCTAAAGATAACTACCTTGAAGTCACTGCCAAACATGTTTCTAAAGAACATGCTCTCCTTGAGCTTTCCAAATATTATGACCTTCCTCTTGAACAAGTCATGACTATCGGAGATAACTTCAACGATAGTCCTATGCTAGCTCTAGCTGGCCTAGGAATTGCTATGGGCAATGCACCTGAAGGGGTTAAGGAAACTGCAAACTTAGTAACTGCTTCAAATGATGAGCATGGTGTCGCTCAAGCTATTAGAAAACATGTCCTAAACTAAGCTAATATCTAATGGTGGGAACAACCTTTAATCGCCAACTCGAATTTTAGAACACATCTTATAACTAAGATAACATTTAGGGTGGGAACAGCTCTTAATTGCCAACTCGAATTTTAGAACAAAAGGAAAGGTGCCCTAGAGGTGCCTTTCCTTTTTCAACGAAAAAAGCCTTCCTCTCTCGAAGAAGACCCAAATTTTCTAAAGATAAAGAAGGAGGCCTACAAGAATCCCAATGGCATAGCCTGCCAAAACATCACTAGGATAGTGGACACCACCTAGCACGCGCAGAAGAGCTAGAGCGCCCGCCAGAAAAAGCATAGCCCCACCTAGCCAGGGGTTAAGCGCCAGTGCCAACATAGCAATGACAGTCGCTGAGAAAACATGCCGACTGGGAAAGGACTTGCCCAGACTGTCCTTCTTAATAAGGGGTTGAATAGCCCAGGTCTGGTATGGACGCGGTCGATTATAGAGGCTACGACCAAGAGAAAGAAGGAAAAAGCCTCCTCCCATAATAAGCACTGTCGTAGAGAGAACAAACCAACCATTCCTTAGCCATACCCAAATAAGAAATATAGGGAAAAGCAGGTAAAAAGTCCTAGTTATAAGCTTGTTCAACCCTTCTAAAACCTTAGCGTAAGAACGCAAAGGAGCGCTAATCCTATCGTAAAATCGTTTGTAATTCATCATCATCCGTTAGAAAAAAGGGAGTGACACAGAACTAAATTTCAGAAATCTAGCTTCTAGCCTCTCCCTCAAGTTTAATGAGATAGTCTTCCAAGGTTGAAGTCTCTTAGCCCAACCTCTTTTTATCTATCTTAAAGTTCAGCGATTTGGTAAAGTTCAAGTTCAGCAGCTGTTTCAGAACCAAACATGTTAATCATGATTTTAACCTTGTTGTTTTCAATTTCTACAACACGGCCTTCTTGACCCATAAAGGCACCATCGATGATTTGAACCACGTCACCAACCTTGATATTAGTATCAAAGACATCAACGGTTTGACCCATTGAAATCAAGATTTGACGGATTTCTTCTTCCAAAAGTGGTGTTGGTTTAGAACGGTTACCGTGAGAACCAACGAAACCAGTAACGTTCGGAGTATTACGGACAACGAACCAGGCTTCGTCTGTCATTACCATCTCAACAAGAACGTAACCAGGGAAGCGGTTTTCTTCCACTTCTTTAACTTTACCGTTTTTCTCAACATTGACCGTTTGAGTTGGGATTTCAACACGCAAGATATTTTCAAGCATGTTATAAGTTTGGGCACGTTGCAAAAGGTTTTCTTTAACTTTGTTTTCGTATCCTGAATAGGTTTGAAGGACGAACCAGCCCTTGTCGAATGAATCTAGCATTTTAGGATTCCTTTCTTTTTTCTAAATGACATTTAAACACCTTTGGCTAGCTATCTTCTAGATGCGAGTGTTAAATGTCAATGAATGTCTATGGTTTAATTCAAAGCGTAATAAAAAAGCCTGGTGGCCCTCGTTCTCGCTTTTATCTGCATTTATTATAACAAAAAAGAGCAGGCATTCCCACTCTTTTTGTGTTTTCTTTAGAAAAAGTTAATCAGTGCTGACATAGCGCGACTCAACAATTCATCAAACGCATAGATGATGACAGTGAAGAACGCAGTATACTCAAGAACTGAAATAAAATCATGCCAGCGTTGTTTACGGTCTGGCCAAGTCGTGTCTTTCAAGACTTTGAAAATACTTCCAGTTTGTCTCACGGTGTCTCCTATCTTGTTTCCTTATGCAAGGTGTATTTTTTACAATGTTTACAAAATTTGTTAACTTCTAGTCGTGTTGGTTTGGGAGTGCTACTCACATTAATTGAGTAGTTTCGGCTCCCACATTCAGCACACGCTAGGCTTGCTTTTTTCTGTGCCATAACGCCTCCGTTCTTTTTATCTTACCACTTTTAAATGCAATTGACAAGCTATCTGAATAGACCTGAGAAGGAGTCTGTAATCTTATCCCAAAGGCTGCTTGCCTGATCTTTAACGTCATTCACAACGTCTGATGCCTTGTCTGTCCATGACTTGTTACTGCTATTGCGCGAGTCATTTGGATCTGCCGTATAGTCTAGTGTTTGACCATCAGCTGCATAGGCATTTTCAACGGTAAACTCAGTACCTGGTGTATTTGGCAAAACATCCGCAGCGATGTAGCTGAAAATCGTCGAAGCTGTTCCCGAGCTAGCCCCTGTTAGGTAGTGACTCTCGTCAGTCTTATCAAAACCGATCCAGGTCGTCATAACCACATCAGGAGTATAACCAATCACCCACTGGTCACTAGTCAAATCCTTGTTAAATTCAGCCTGAACAGTACCTGTCTTACCTGCCATAGTATAACCTGTGTAGTTGGCATTCACAGCAGAACCATTTGAGAAGGTACCAAGCATCATGCTGGTCATCTGGTTAGCTACTGACTGGCTGATAACACGTTTAGACTTCTTACTATGGGTAGCAATAATGTCACCACTGGCATTTTCAATTTTAGTGATGAAATAAGCCGTGTTCATCTCACCACCATTAGCAAAGGTCGCATAAGCCTGAGCCATTTGAAGAGGACTAGCTGTCACACCACCACCAAGTGAAATTCCCAGTTCTTCTGGAACATTGTCAAAGTTGAGACCGAATTTTTGACCGTAACTGATCCCTTTTTGAATACCGATTTGATTAAAGAGGTAAACTGCTGGGATATTGTAGGAGTTGGCCAAAGCTTGATACATGGGCACATCCTCTGTCTCAACACCACCGTAGTTGGTTGGGGTATAGCCATTATAGTCGATTGGTTTATTCGGAAGATCCTTATTGATGCTCCATCCTGAAGCCAGAGCTGGTGCATAGACCACTAAAGGTTTGATAGTTGAACCAGGACTACGCTTCCCTTGAGTTGCATAGTTAAAGTTACGGAAGGTTGTATCACTGGTACCACCTACACGACCTACCAGACCGCGGACAGCTCCAGTTGTTGGATCAAGTGCCACACTAGCTGACTGAGCTGTACTACCATCACTTTCTGATGTAGGGAAGAGATAGGTATTTTCGTAGGTTTGCTGCATGTTAGCTTGTGAGTTGGCATCCATCTCTGTGTAGATTTTGTAGCCATTTTTAACGATTTCATCCTCACTCAAGCCATAAGTTTTCGTAGCTTCTTCAATGACGGCATCAAAGTAAGACGGATACTTGTAGTCATCGCCAGTCCCTTGATAGGTATCATCCAGACGACTAGCCATATCAACTCCAGCCGCACTGTCGGCATCTGCCTGACTCAACTTCTTGTCATCAACCATATTGGCGAGGACAGTGTTTCTACGGTTGGTCGCATTTTTGATATTATCAATTGGGTTGTAAATTTCAGGTCCCTTAAGCATACCAGCGAGGGTCGCTGCTTCATCAACGGTTAGATTGGCAGCACTTGTCCCGAAGTATTTTTGACTAGCATCTTCAACACCCCAAACCCCATTGCCGAAGTAGGCATTATTGAGGTACATGGTAAGTATTTCTTGCTTGCTGTATTTCTTGGTTAATTCCAAAGAGAGGAAGAATTCCTTGGCCTTACGAGTGACTGTCTGTTCTTGTGTCAAGAAGGCATTTTTAGCCAACTGTTGGGTAATGGTCGAGCCACCACCAAAGCGTCCCATAGATACAATGGCCAAGAGGAATCGCTTGACGTTAACCCCGCTATTTTCATAGAAGGTACGGTCCTCAGTTGCAATAACAGCATTCTCCAGGCTATCACTAATGGCATCCAGCTCCACATAAGTCCCTTTTTGCCCTGACAAAGAACCAGCTTGATTGCCTTCTTTGTCATAGATAACCGTAGTTGCTTTCAAGGCATCTTGAAGATCTGAAACATTGGTCGTCTTGGCAATATAGAAAAGGTAGGAACCTACTGTCAGAACCAACATAGCTACCAAGATAAAGAGAATTTTACCAATATGATAACGACGCCAGAAACGACGAATAGGATTTCTTGGCGAAAGTGTAAACTTGCTCAAGAACGCCTGAACCTTACCTAAAGGTTGGGTCGTATCAATAGGTTTCTTTTGCTTAGAACGTTGATAACGTGACGTCTCTTGACTTTCCTGAGACATATCTAAGTCTTCAACGGCTTGTTCAACCTCATCAGGTTTCTTAGCAAAGAGTCCCTTTATCTTATTTTGTAAATTCTTCGATTTTTCAGCAGGCTGGGAATCCTTGCCCTTTCCGCTATTTTCTTCTTTAAAAAGTTTGTTTTTTAGATTATCAAAAAATGTCATAACCCTATTATACCAAGTTTTTACAGATTCTGTCCTCTTTTAAACGTTCATGATATAATGAAACCATGACTTTACACGTAGAAATTATCAATCCCTATCCTGTAACAACCGTCAAAGACTTGCTCGAAACTAAGCTCCTCATTCCTCGTAAGATTCGTCATTTCCTACGCACGAAAAAGCACGTCCTCATCAATGGAGAGACTATTAATTGGCAGAGTCCTGTTGAAAAAGGTGATAAGATTAGCCTGACCTTTGATACAGAGGACTACCCTGAAAAAATTATCCCTATGGGAAATGCCAGTTTAGTAGAACCTCTCTATGAAGATCAGCATCTCATCGTGGTCAATAAACCTGAAGGAATGAAAACACATGGTAATGAACCCACAGAAATTGCTCTACTTAACCATGTTTCGGCCTATTGTGGGCAAACCTGTTACGTCGTTCATCGACTAGACATGGAAACTAGTGGGGCTGTACTCTTCGCAAAAAATCCGTTTATCCTGCCAATTCTCAATAGACTCTTGGAAGATAAGAAGATTCAGCGTCAATACTGGGCTTTGGCTGAAGGTAAATTTCAGACCAAGGAGACTGTGTACAAAGACAAGATTGGACGCGACCGCCATGACCGTAGAAAACGAGTGGTTGATCCTAGAAAAGGGCAGGTTGCCTATACAACCATCACGCGCCTCAAAGCCTTCAAAGGAGCTAGTCTGGTCAACTGTCAACTAAAAACCGGTCGGACCCACCAAATTCGTGTGCATCTGGCCCACCATGGGCATGCCATTCTGGGGGACCCTCTTTATAGCCACCGCCCCGCATCTCGACTCATGCTCCACGCTCACACTCTTAGTTTCACCCATCCCTTAACACTCGACAAAATCACTGTTAAGGCCAGCTCAGACAGTTTTGAACAAGGGTTAAAAAATCACAAATAATAGAAGTAGGCTCATTCTCAAGCATAGTGCGAAAGGATTATCCTAATGATCCTCTAGTTATGACACAGTGGAAGCTTGCAAATAAGTTGCTTTTATTAACTTCAAAAGCCTTGACCGCCTTGAATCTCCCTTTACAATATGTTATCCTTTACATATCATTTAAAATTTGAGGGGTATTTAATTTATGAATCCAGTCGATCAATGGCTAGCAATTAACGCCAAGTATTTCCCAACAGAACAAGTTCAGTACATCCGCCAACGTCTTGAGGCACTTCCTGAACAACAACTTTCAATGCTTTACTCGATCAGCTTCCAAGATCCTACGATGATGCTTGTCATCTCACTTTTTGGTGGTTCTCTTGGAATCGACCGCTTTATTTTGGGACAAGTTGGTCTTGGTGTTGGTAAACTTTTGACATGTGGTGGATGTGGTATCTGGTCAATCGTTGACTGGTTCCTTATCATGGATGCTACTCGCCAATCAAACGCTCAAAAACTCTTTGCAGTTATTGGCTAATGAAAAACTATTTTACACGCTTGTGGGCCTACCACCAGCGTTTTTTTAGATTATATCTCTTAGTTTCAGTGGCAGTTTATGGAGTCTACCTTTTACATCTTCCAACACCACTCAGTTTAATCCTAAGACCATTTGGCCTTAAAGGTTGGAGCGCAGGCCTAACACGCGCTAGTGTTAGACTCTTACACCTAGATTGGCAAGGAGCCTGGGACTATAATCCACTGATATATCCTCTAGTGGTCTATATCCTAACCTATTTCTTTCTCTTTCCCATCTTCAGTGTAAAGAAGATTATAAGGAAATAAAGTAAAGACTCCCATTGCGGTCCCCTTACACTATTGATATAATTGTAATTGTCAACATTTTTATAATCAAGATCTCTGGAGGTTATACACATGAAGCAACAAGATTGGATCGATTTTTTCCAAGCAGTTAATGGTCGTAATCCAAGTATTCAAGAAATGGCTGAAGCAGCTCAGAAAGGCGAGTTTGTCCGAGAAACTCCCAAACAAACTGTCGAAGTAACAGAAACTGTCTCACAAAAAGAGACTGTAGAAACTAAGCAAGATTCAAAGGTTGTTGAACCAGTAGAATCTGCACCATCAACAGAGGTTGTAGAAACTGCCGAAAAAGATGTTGACAGCTATGATGTTGCTGAAGAGCCACTCACTAACTCTATGGTAGATGAAGAAGAGACTTTCCAAGCAACTAACCTAGCTCAAGAAAATCAATCAAAGACCTTCCAGGAACAAGTTAAACCTGTTGTAGAAACTGCCAGTCAGACTGTTAACCAATTTGCGAATCAAACTGGTGAAACTTTCCAACAAGCAAGCAAAAATCTAAATGAAACTTGGAAGAAACAAGACAAGAAAACCCAAACAAACCTCATCATGTTAGCCGTCGCTTCCATCCCAGCTATCCTCTGGGCTCTTGGAATGATACTCTTAGGAATTGCCAGTGATGATCTTAGTGCCGGATTGATCACGGCTCTTCTCTCCGTCATCATTAATTTCCCCTTGGTTGTACTTCTTATATTACCAGCTCTTCTAAATAAAACAGATAAAAAATGGCCAATCTTTATCCTATCCTTTCTTCTAGGCTGGACATTCATCGGTTGGATCATCCTTCTTGCTGTTTCTATCAATACGAATAAGGAAGCAGAACGCATTAGACAACAACAAATGATGATGCAAATGGCAGGTCAACAAGGAAGTTCTGATACATTTAACCCTTTTCAGTAATTAACAACAAATAAATGAAAAAAAGAAAACCCAGAAAAAGTTTCTCAACTTTTCCTAGGTTTTTTCTTTTGCTTTTTAAACTCTTAGTAGCCCATCATTCCTGGATCCATAGCTGGTGCTGCTGGAGCTTCTGGTTCAGGTTTGTTGGCAACGACTGCTTCAGTTGTCAAGATAAGACTAGCTACAGAAGCGGCATTTTGGAGAGCAGAACGTGTGACCTTAACTGGATCAATGATTCCTGCTTCGACCATATCTACCCATTCACCGTTAGCAGCGTTAAAGCCTGTACCAACTGGGCTGTTCTTCAATTTATCGATGATAACTGAACCTTCATAACCAGCGTTATAAGCAATTTGACGAACTGGTTCTTCCAAGGCACGGAGGACAATGTTACGTCCTGTAGCGTCGTCACCTTCAAGATCAAGTTCAGCAACCTTAGCAATGACGTTAACAAGGGCTGTACCACCACCTGCTACGATACCTTCTTCAACAGCGGCACGAGTAGCGTTAAGGGCATCTTCGATACGAAGTTTCATTTCTTTAAGGGCTGTTTCAGTGGCCGCACCAACCTTAACAACTGCAACCCCACCTGACAATTTAGCCAAACGTTCTTGAAGTTTTTCACGGTCAAATTCAGATGTTGTTGTTTCCAATTGAGACTTGATGAGGTTAACACGGTTAGCAATCGCTTCTGTGCTTCCTGCACCTTCAACGATAACTGTGCTATCTTTATCCACAGTTACTTTCGAAGCTTGACCAAGTGCTGCCATAGTTGCATCCTTAAGTTCAAGACCAAGATCTTCAGTAATGACAGTTGCTCCTGTCAATACGGCAATGTCTTCCAACATGGCTTTACGACGGTCACCAAAGCCAGGTGCCTTAACAGCAACGACATTGAAAGTTCCACGAATCTTGTTAAGAACAAGTGTAGGAAGAGCTTCACCATCCACATCATCAGCAATGATCAAGAGTGGACGGCTTGTCTTAAGCACTTCTTCCAAGAGTGGAAGGACATCCTGAATATTTGAAATTTTCTTGTCAGTCACAAGGATAAATGGATTTTCAAGGTCAGCGACCATTTTTTCATTATCAGTAACCATGTACTGAGAAAGATAACCACGGTCAAACTGCATACCTTCAACCACTTCGAGTTCAGTCTCCATACCACGAGACTCTTCAATAGTGATAACACCGTCATTACCAACGCGTTCCATAGCTTCTGAAATGTATTCACCAACTTTTTCAGAACGTGATGAAACCGCTGCGACTTGGGCAATGGCTTCCTTATTAGCAACTGGTTGTGCAATAGCTTTAAGCTCTTCAACCGCTGTAGCTACAGCTGCTTCAATCCCACGACGGATACCGATTGGATTAGCACCAGCCGTTACATTTTTAAGACCTTCACGGACGATAGCCTGTGTCAAAACAGTGGCTGTAGTTGTTCCGTCACCTGCAATATCGTTCGTTTTTGAAGCCACTTCGCTGACAAGCTTAGCACCCATATTTTCAAAGTGATCTTCGAGTTCAATTTCTTTAGCAATTGTCACACCATCATTAGTGATAAGAGGTGAGCCAAAAGCTTTTTCCAAAACCACGTTACGACCTTTAGGACCAAGCGTTACCTTAACTGTATCAGCCAAAGTATCAACACCACGGACCATTGCTGCGCGTGCATCTGATGAAAATTTAATATCTTTTGCCATAGTTACTCCTTCTTTATCTTACTTTATATCTGATTAGCATAGACCTAAGCTAGGACTGCTAAAATATCTGCTTCACGGATAATTGAAACGGAATCATCTCCGTCTTTAACATTGACACCTGCACCATTTTCAACAAGAACTTTATCGCCTGCTGCAACACTAAGTGCAATCAATTCACCAGTAAGAGTACGGATTCCTTCACCTACTGCCAAAACCTCAGCAGTCTTTGTAGCTTCATGACTAGCTCCTGCCAATACAAAGCCACTAGCTGTTTTTTTCTTCTGTTTCTTCAAAATGGACAACGATACGATCGCCCAATGGTTTCAATGCCATACCAATTACCTCCAAATGTTATTTGTTATTAGTAACGTGTGAAACGTTATTTTTAGCACTCATAAACTATGAGTGCTAATCCATATATTTATTTTAGCACTTGGTCAAAAATAGTCAAGAAAAAACTACCCAAAATCTGAACTTTGGATAGTTTCTTTTTTTGTTTATTAACCGAGCACCAAGGCATCGTCATTGAGGACTTGTCCACTATTTTTGTGGAAGAGGTCCATAAGTTCTGCAACAGTGAGGTTTTTCTTTTCCTCACCTCGCACATCGACGACGATTTTTCCGTGATAGAGCATGACTAGACGGTTCCCATATTCGATAGCATGTTCCATATTATGGGTAATCATAAGGGTTGTCAATTCTTGTTCTTCAACGATCTTACGTGTCAAATTCATGACCATATCACTTGTCTTAGGATCTAGGGCTGCTGTATGTTCATCCAAAAGCAAGATTTTTGGACGCACCAAGGTTGCCATAGCAAGTGTCAAGGCCTGACGTTGTCCACCTGACAAGAAATTAGCATCAGTCTTCATACGATTCTCAAGACCAAGACCAAGATCTACCAAGGCTTCCTTGAAGACTTGACGTTCGCTTTCAGTGATAGACTTTTTAAAAAAGCTACGTTTCTTACCACGACGATAGGCAATCGCCATATTTTCTTCGATAGAAAGGTTTGTCGCTGTCCCCATTCGAGGATCTTGGAAAACACGACTAATGTCTTTAGAGCGCTCATCTACAGATGCTTTCTTAATAGATTGCCCCTCCAACAAGATATCCCCCTCATCAATACTAAGAACACCAGCAATTGAATTCATCAAGGTTGATTTACCAGCACCATTTCCCCCAATGACAGAGATAAAATCTCCCTGCTCAATGTCGAGATCCAAACCACGAAGGACGTGATTTTCATTGACTGTGCCTTTTTCAAAGGTTTTGTGAATCTGTTGTAAACTAAGTAAAGCCATTACTTGTCACCTCCTGGAGTCAAGGATTTATTAGGTCTGATTTTCAATTTTTGTCGTACTTCTGGCACATAAAGGATGATTGCAAGCAAGATGGCTGAAGCCAATTTCAACATTTGAGCATCAACATTCATGGCAAGGATAATAACCAAGACCAAACGGTAGAGAACAGCACCTACGACAATTGACCAGAGGCGTTTGCCAAGTGGTAGATACTTGACGATAACTTCAGCCAAGATAATTGCAGCCAAGCCATTTACGATTGTACCAGTACCCATATTCATATCCGCATAGCCATTGTTTTGAGCTAGGAGGGCACCTGATA
Source organism: Streptococcus salivarius (assembly GCF_000785515.1). Taxonomy (NCBI): domain Bacteria; kingdom Bacillati; phylum Bacillota; class Bacilli; order Lactobacillales; family Streptococcaceae; genus Streptococcus; species Streptococcus salivarius. The sequence goes on along the minus strand of NZ_CP009913.1, from coordinate 259,772 downwards.
GGGCAATCAAACCATTGGAAATCATGTAGCCAAGAATCTTCATACGGTCAACCTTGATACCATTGGCTTCACCCATGGCAAGGTTATCACCTGTCGCACGAAGGGCCAGACCAACCTGCGTATTAAGGAGGACAACCAACATAAACACTACCAGACTAACAAAAATCAGTCCTAATAGAATCACACCATTCAGCTTAGACAAACCAAGCCCCGTCACCATAGTTACTAGCGTATTATGTCCTGATAGAGAGACATTGGCACTTCCAAGAACCAAAAGGTTAACGGAATAGAGCCCCGTTAAGGTAATAATCCCTGTTAAAAGTGCTGGTATCTTCATTTTCGTATGCATAAAGCCAGACACAGCTCCAGCAAGCATACCAGCCACAAAACCACCTAAAGTCGCAAAGATTGGGTTGATTCCACGGATAATCATGATAGTTGTCGTAGCAGCACCAAGTGGGAAAGCCCCTTCAGCTGTCAAATCAGCAAGGTCCAAAATACGGAATGTAATGAAGACCCCAATAGCCATAATAGCCCAGAGAAGTCCCTGAGAAATGGCTGTTAGCACCACATTTGAAAATCCTTTTTTAGATGACTTATTAACCTTAAGCTTAATGACACCCTTATCTTTTTTAGCAATTGGTTTGTCATCTTGTGTTGATGCCTTAGATTCCTCGTCACTAATACTAGAAACATCAATGCCAAGTTCTTTAGCCATGTCATGGTTAACCACAACATTTAGGGTTTTAGGATACTCGGCATCGACATCCTTGACCTTCTCACCTCGGAGAACACGGCCTGCCAACTTACCTGTTTGACGTCCAAGCGCTTCATAGTTAGTTCCATAAGTGAACAGGACACCTTTTTCTACACTACCAGCGTCACTACCAACAACTGGAACCTTAGTCTCTTTAGAAAGATCTACCAAGGTATTAATAGCACTAACAATGGTATTGTCAGTTGGGATGAAGATGACTTCGGTCTGACTCATCAAGCTCTTGGCTGTATCTTGGATATCATTGGTTGATGAAATTCCTTTGATAACCGTTTCAATACCAGCTTCCTTGAAGTATTTCTTGGCTTCTTCAACCTGAACTTCTGAGTTACGCTCGCTGGTCGTGTACATAATCCCAACTTTTTTAGTGTTTGGAAGGACCTTTTTCAACAACTCGACTTGTTTGTTGATTGGTGACATGTCGCTTGTCCCTGTCACATTTCCTCCAACATTGTCCATAGACTTAACCAATTTAGCTGAAACTGGATCTGTAACAGCTGTAAAGAGAATTGGCTTGTCCTTTGTCAAACTACTCAAAGACTGGGCTGCTGGGGTTGCGATAGCTAACATGACATCATTATCTTCAATAAGCGACTGAGAAATCGTCTGCAAGTTAGACTGATCTCCTTGTGCATTCTGATAATCGATTTTGATGTTCTTACCGTCGACATAACCTTCCTCTTTGAGTTCTTCAATGAACCCTTTACGTGTCGCTGACAAGGAAGGATGTTCCACATATTGGAGCACACCGACGTGAACCAAATCTTTATTAGAAGCATTGGAACATGCTACCAAGAGGACAGCTGTAATAACAGCCATCATACTGACCAAGAATTTCTTCATCTTGTATACCTCTATTTTTTATTCTATCTATTTCCAATTTTCTGTCATCTTTTTTCCGAGATGATAGAGTCAAAAGAAAATTAAAAATAGACCACGGTATGAAAAAAACCAGTTAGGACAGGCCCAACTGGTTTTATGCATCTTGACTAGCACAGGCTAGCTTATGTCACCGGTTAGACCTATTCATCTAATCGGCTAATCCATCACAAAATGCTTTAGCTTCATAGATACAAACTGACTGACGCTTGTATCCTGAAACACAAACGTCCTATCTAAAGAAACTAAAGTAATAAAAAGCTTTAAGATTTCCCAAATGGGTCGCTTTGTTAAGCATGTGATGCCTCCGTAGTTATGATAGTTTTAAGTTTACACTATTTAGACAATTCTGTCAAATTGGAATTTACTCTCTTTTCTCTCAATTTATCATTGTCACTGCAAAAGAAAAATCTCTTCCTGCTCCTGCAAGAAAAGATTTTTTAGATTAAGCATCTTGTTCGGTTGTTAAGATAGCAAGTGTTTCAATCAAGTTATCGGCATTAACTTCAATAGTATCACCAGTTGCCTTGATTTTAACTTCGACAACACCTTCGCTGGCTTTTTTACCAACTGTCACACGAATTGGAAGTCCGATAAGGTCACTGTCAGAGAATTTAGAACCAACACGCTCATTACGATCATCTGTCAAGACATCATAGCCTTCAGCCATAAGAGCAGCTTCTAAACGTTCTGTCAAAGCATTGGCTTCCTCATCCTTAGTGTTAACTGTAATCAAGTGAACATCATACGGAGCCAATTCTTTAGGGAAGTTAATTCCCCATGCATAGCGGTACTGACCTTTTGGTGTCTTGTTAACAAAGAGACGTGCATGTTGTTCGATTACAGCTGACAAGATACGGCTAACACCGATACCGTAACATCCCATGATAATTGGAACAGCACGGCCATTTTCATCAAGAACATTAGCACCCATACTTTCAGAGTAACGTGTCCCAAGTTTAAAGATATGACCAATCTCGATACCACGCGCAAACTGAAGGACACCTTGACCATCTGGTGAAATTTCACCCTCTTTAACTTCACGAATATCCACGTATTCTGCCTTGAAGTCGCGCTCTGGGTTAACCCCTGTCAAGTGGTAACCATCTTCATTAGCTCCAACGACCGCATTAGCCACATCTTGAACCTTACGGTCCGCAACGATACGAACATTTTCAGGAAGGTTAACTGGACCAAGAGAACCGAAGTTAGCGCCAAAGACTTGACGTGCTTCATCTTCTGTAGCTGGTTCAAGGAAATCAGCAGCAAGGTAGTTTTTCAACTTCACATCGTTAACCTGATCATTACCGACAAGAAGAGCCACCACTGGTTCATCATCAGCAATGAAAAGCAAAGTCTTGACGGTTTGTTCTTCTGGAACATTCAAGAAAGCAGCAACTTCATCAATTGACTTGCAATCTGGTGTTTCAACACGAGTCACTTCTTCTTGAGTCACAACCTTAGTCGCTGGTGTGTAGGCATTTGTTGCCATCTCAAGGTTAGCTGCATAGCTTGACTCTGTAGAGTAGGCAATTGTGTCTTCACCAGATACCAACCATGATGTCAATTCTTTCTTGATTTCTTCCATGACATCTTCTGGAATCTCATCCAATGAAGCAATTGACTTGTCAAGAACTACCCAACGGTTGAGATCTGTACGCTCAGGAGTAACCGCCATGAATTCTTGAGAATCCTTACCACCCATGGCACCACCATCACCGATGATACCCTTAAATTCAAGGCCAGCACGTGTAAAGATAGCCTCATAAGCTTTACGGTAGTCTTCATAAGTGACATCCAAATCTTCATAGTTTTGGTGGAAACTATAAGCATCCTTCATGATAAATTCACGTGTACGAAGAAGACCGTTACGAGGACGTTTTTCATCACGGTATTTTGATTGGATTTGGTAGAGATTAAGTGGCAATTGTTTGTATGATTTAACCGCATCACGAACCAAGGCTGTAAACGTTTCTTCGTGAGTTGGACCGAGGATAAAGTCAGATTTATCACGGTTTTTAAGTTTATAAAGGTCTTCACCGTAAGTTTCATAACGGCCTGACTCACGCCACAAATCTGCTGTCAAAAGCGCTGGCGCCAACATTTCAACCGCACCGATTTTTTCAAACTCCTCACGCATGATGGTTTTGAATTTCTCGATAGCACGATTTGCCAATGGCATATAAGCATAAATACCAGCAGAAACCTGACGCACGTAACCCGCACGTACCATAAGGGCATGACTGATAACTTGAGCATCACTTGGCATTTCACGAAGTGTTGGAATCAACATTTTACTTTGTTTCATCATTTACATACTAAGGAGGCTGGCCCTTGGCTCAAGTCCCTTAGACTTCCTTTCGTTTCTTTGTTTCTAATTAAAAGAAAGCACGCATAATATCATTCCAAGTGACTGCAATCATAAGAACAACCATGATAGCAACACCTGCAAGTGTAATATAGCTTTCAATTTCTTGATTAAGTGGTTTACGACGAATGGCTTCAATAATATTCATAACAATTTTTCCACCGTCAAGGGCTGGAATTGGGATAAGATTGAAAATTCCCAAGTTAATTGAGAGCATCCCCATAAGGTTAAGAATGGAAATCAAGCCATTTTCTGAAGCCTGGGCAGACATCTGGAACATAGCAACCGGTCCACCAAGTTTATTCAAACTAAAGTTGGTGATAAGCCCCTTAAGTGCTACGAGAATTTTGAAGGCCCCTTCCCAAGCCATTTGGAAACCACCAAAAATCTTATCTTTAAGACTTGTTTTTAAAGCAGGAGAAACACCCAAAAAATAGCTACCTTGGTTCTCCTGAGGTTTAACAGAGATTGTTTCTTCCTGACCGTTACTTCTCTTAACTGTCACAGAAAGGCTGTCACCTTTGGAGAATTTTTGGGTATTCTCTGTCAATGCTTCCTTCAAGCTGTCCCAATCAGTAACCTTGTCCTTATTGATAGCCTCGATGGCATCACCATTTTTCAATCCTGCCACCTGAGCAGCGCCTCCATCGGCTACCTGGATACGGTTGGTCGATATATCTTGAACACCACCTTGAACAAAGGCTAAGATAATAAAGACAAGCACCCCAAGAATGAAGTTATTCATAGGACCAGCAAAGTTGGTAATTAAACGTCCCCAAATGCTTGCATTTTGATATTGGACATCCTTAGGAGCGATACGAAGTTCTGTACCATCCTCCTCAACGATAGTGGCATCATGATCAACCTCATAGGTCTTGGTCTCATCTAGGACTAGACCTGTAATGGTTAACTTATCTTCCAAATCATAGGCAGTGACGTTCATAGGCAAAGCCGTCTGGTCAACCTGGCGATCCGAAAGGTTGATACGTCTTACCTTACCATCTGATCCAATCGTTAGACTGGCAGGGCTACCTGTTTTAATCTCAGTTGTATCTTCACCCCAACCAGCCATACGGACATAACCACCCAAAGGGAGGATACGGATAGTATAAACGGTACCATCCTTACCTGTATGTGCAAAAATTTTCGGTCCCATACCAATGGCAAATTCACGAACCAAAATTCCTGAGCGTTTGGCGAAAAAGAAATGACCAAACTCATGGAAGACGACAATCACACAGAAAATCAGTAAAAAGGTAATAATAGCTTTCATCTAGACACCTCCACTCTTAAAAAAGTCCTAGGAAGTGCATGATTGGGAAAACGAAGATCCAGCTATCGCAACGGTCCAAAACACCACCGTGTCCAGGAATGAGATTGCCTGAGTCTTTAACGCCAAAGTGACGTTTAATAGCTGATTCAACCAAATCACCAAATTGACCAAAGATACTAAAGAGAATCGTACAGATAAGCAACCAGAAGAAGTTATGAGGGGCATAAACGCCGTGGTTAATCAAACCAAAGATAAGAGCCACAATGATTGCGGATAAGATACCACCGACACTACCCTCAATAGTCTTATTTGGTGATACTTTTGGCAATAGCTTATTCTGACCAAATTGACGACCAAAAAGGTAAGCTCCAATATCTGTTGCCCAAATAATAAAAAGGGCAAAGAGAACTTTTTCCCAACTATCCAAACGTGCCGCAATGAGATTTTGGAAACCAAAACCAACATAAAAGGCAGATGCGATTGGATAAGCTGCATCATCAAAAGAATAATGGTCGCTATTAAGGACAGTCCCCGCTAGAATCAAAAATGAAATAACAGCGAAACCTGTCACACTAGCATTTGTTGGAAGACTGATAAAATACTGATCAATCGGCACAGCCAAGATAAAAGCTGCCACCATTGATAAAATACCCTCGATAGAGAAAATCTCCAAGTGCTTCATGCGAAGCATCTCAGACACTGCAACCATGGCCATGGCTCCAACCAAAAGTTGGAAAGGAAGACCACCGATAAAGAGCAATGGGAGGAAAATGGCTGCTGCCACACCCCCACCAATTAAACGTTCTTGCATGAGAGGTCCTTTCTAGACACCACCGAAGCGACGGTGACGTTTATTGTAGTCAGAGATGGCTTGACGTAGCCCTTGTTGGTCAAAGTCTGGCCAGAAAACATCTGTGAAGTAAAACTCACTATAGGCAGATTGCCAAGGCAAGAAATTACTAAGACGAAGCTCGCCACTCGTACGGATAATCAAATCTGGATCACGGTAGAGGTAAGGCAATTTATCTGTCATCAAATGCTTAGCAATGAGATCTTCATCAATAGCTTCAGGACTGAGTTTGCCTGCTTCAACCTCTTTAGCAATCGCTTGAACTGCAGATACAATCTCCGCACGACCACCATAGTTCAGTGCAAAGTTGAGAACCAAACCGGAATTATGTTTTGTCTGCTCAACTGCCTTTTCAAGAGCATCTAAGGTTTCCTTAGGCAGACGACTGTTATCTCCGATTGTCAAAATACGAACATTGTTTTTGTCTAATTCTGGTACATACTTGTTAAAAAATTCAACTGGTAAATTCATGATGAATTTCACTTCATCTTGTGGGCGTGACCAGTTTTCAGTTGAGAAGGCATATACTGTCAATACCTTAACTCCAAGTTGTGACGCTTCGATAGTTACCTTTTGCAAGGCGTCCATCCCAGCCTTATGCCCCATCACACGTGGTTGTAGACGTTTTTTAGCCCAACGACCATTTCCATCCATAATAATACCGATATGGTTGGGAATATTGTCTAGAACCTCTTGATGAGATTTTTTTCTAAATTTAAACATGGAATATCCTCTAAATATAGTTTACCCTTTATTTTACCACATTTTCAGGGGTTCTGAACAGATTTTAATACCGATAAGATTAGAAAACGCAAAAAGACCAGGATTTAACCTAGTCTCAAATACACATCTTACTTTTCATCAGCAGATTCAATTGCTGAATCTTCTTCGATAATTGTCTTTTCAGTTGTTTCTGCTGTTTCTGTAGTTGGTGCTGGTGTGATTACTTTCATGATTGAACGACTCAAATCAAAGGTCAAGAAGACACCTTCTGCATCCAAAACGATACGGTTATTCTCTTTGTCAATCTCATCAACAATAGCAATCAAACCACCGATTGTTTCAACCTCAGCACCCTTCGCAAGGCCTGCAAAACGATCTTCCTGTGCCTTTGCTTGGCGACGACGGCTGAAAGCTACATAAGCAACAATTGCGACCACATAAATGGCCAAAACTAGCATCATATTCATATTTCGTATTCCTCCAATAATTCACTTGGCTACTACTATATCAGATTAAGTCAGGACAAGCAAGACAAATCCTTAGACAGACCACATAAAAACACTTTCCTTATGACGGAAAGTGCTGAATGAGACTACATATCTGCTACGTTGTGATATACCTTTTGAACATCATCGTCTGCTTCAAGCGCATCAATAAGTCCTTCGAAAACTTCAAGGTCTTCACCTTCAAGAGTAACCTCAGTTTGTGGAATCATTTCAAGTTCAGTCACTTGGAACTCTTCTTGTCCGTTAGCACGGAGAGCTTCCAAAGCTTTGTGAAGATCTGTTGGCTCAGTATAAACAGTGATAGTACCATCTTCTGCTTCTACATCTTCAACTTCTACATCTGCTTCAAGCAATTGTTCAAAGATTGCATCTGCATCTTCGCCTGCAAAAACGATAACACCTTTTTTATCAAACATGTATGAAACAGAACCTGAAGCACCCATGTTACCACCATTTTTACCAAAGGCAGTACGTACGTTAGCAGCTGTACGGTTAACGTTTGAAGTCAAAGTATCTACGATAATCATAGAACCATTTGGTCCAAAACCTTCATAACGTCCTTCAACGAAAGTTTCATCAGTGTTACCTTTAGCCTTATCAATGGCCTTATCAATAACGTGTTTTGGCACTTGCGCTTGTTTAGCACGCTCCAAAACAAATTTCAAAGCTGAGTTTGATTCTGGATCTGGTTCACCTTGTTTAGCAGCTACATAGATCTCAACACCAAACTTAGCGTAAACCTTAGAGTTTGCACCATCTTTAGCAGTTTTCTTAGCAACGATATTAGCCCATTTACGTCCCATGGGATTCACCTCTTCTAAGAGATTTGTATCTCTGATTTGTTTTTTCTTTTTTGAAAATAGCAAAGCTTGCTAAATTCACAATCCCTTACATTATAGCACTTTGACTGCCGTTAGTAAAATTGAAATAAATCCTAAGCATCTATCATATGAAACATTTACTCAGTCCCCTCTCCCAAACGAATAATCTTATCAAAATATGGTTCATTTTCCTTTATAAGATGGTGGGTAACCGTGATATAAGTGATATTAGGATCACTTAATAATAGGTGCTCAATACGAGTAGCATTATTATGGTCAAGATTTGCAGTAGCTTCATCAAAAATCACAACAGAACATCCTTTTAAAAATGCTCTTATCAGGCCTATTCTTTGTTTTTGGCCCTCCGAAAAGCTACCGTCGCTTACTTGCTCATCTATACGGTTTAAGAAAGATAAAAGATTAACTCTTTCAAGAACTTTCTTGATTTGTGTATCAGTAATAGCTTCATTCCAAAGGGTTAGATTGTTCCTCAAGGTATCATTATAGATATGAGTTTGACTCCCAACATAGGCACATTCAGACACGATTGAGTTCTCATCAATCTCTTTTGACTCCAATTTTCCAAACAAGATTTTTCCCTCGTAATCTTTAAGATTACCTAGGAATATATTAAGCAGGGTTGACTTCCCACTACCTGAGCATCCAGTAATAGCATACTTGCCTCCTTTTTTAAAGGTTTGGGTGAATCCCTCAAAAATAGCCTTATCTCCAAAATGATAACTTACATTCTCAAAGCGAACATCCTGAATAGTCGCTATGCAAGTCTTTGGACCCTCTGGAAAATCGTGAAATTTTCTTAAGATAGGATCGACAGACTTAATGGTCACTTGCAGCTGATTAATAGTGGATAGAGAGTTAAAAATATTACCTGATATCTGTCCTACCGAGGCAATGGTTCCAACAGTAATATTTCCAAAAATAATTAACAAACCAGTTAGAAGAAGTATCAACATCTGGGCGATAACTGAAAATAAAGCCATCAGCGTCTCAGTGCTAGTCTTTCTTTTTGTAAAAATAATTTTTTGTACAATATATTTCTCAACAATGGACCTCACTTGTCTAAGAAATATCTGTTTACGACTGGCGTAATAAACATCCGCATATCCATACAACTGATCGCTTATTCCAGAAACAAGCTCCTCATTCGCTTTGGAAAATATCTCCATTGATTTCTGCATTTTATTGGTAAATGGTTTGGGAAGATAAGTCAGACATAAAGTCAAAAAAATGGCTAGAAGAACAATCCTTACATCATAACTTAATAAGGCAATAATTGAAAACAAAGTGGTGAATACTGTTGAACAAAGAGTATAAATACTTGTAAAACCATTTGATTCAATCAATTGGATATCATTATTTAATACTGAGAGATGCTCTCCAATATCACTCTTTCTGAATTCACTAAAAGAATGGTGAATAATTTTACTAAGATAAGACTGACGAATAGACAAAGTCATTTTTTGGATTAATTTTGTTTGATGTACCGCAATAATATAATTCAAAACTAAATAAATAATGTAAAGACCTACCTCTAGACCTAACAGAGCTAAAAAAGATTGGATTCGCTTAGATACCAGCTGATTCGTCATTAAAGCTAAGGTTACCGAGGCACTCACGAAAATAGCAGCATTCAGTGCTAACAGTAAGATATGAACTAAGTTGTCATACTTGTATTTAAGAATATAGGTTCTCATAGATTTCCTCACAATCTAAATCACCTTGGTATATAATCAGTTGGATAAATTGAAGACATTGGAATACCATATATCCATTGAAAATTAAAAACCATAGTGATGTCATACTATGGTCTTAGTTTATTCTATTTTTTAACTCACTCTATAAAATTGTCATATAGTGGAATTTAACAACTCTTGATACTCTGATTCCTTAGCAAGCAATAACTTTTCCGCACCTAAAGTCCTAAGAGTTTCTATACAGCCCTCAATTAGATTTCTCCCTTCAGCAACTTCACCCGACTTTATCAAGTAAGACCCCATTACAAATATCAACTCATGTCTTTCATATAAGAGGACCTCAGGAATTCCACTATCATTGACTAAATCTAAATAGTATTTCGCTAAATCTAATTCATCACGTCGTAAAAATTCAGAAGCTGCATTAATAAGAAGACTAATTCGGATTCTTTGATTTGAGTCGCTATTTCCAAAAAGTCTAGTTCTATACACAATCTCCTTGGTCAAAACATTAAGTGTCTGGGTGGAAATAAACGACATACTATTTCCTAATATGATTAACTCTCTTTTTCCCCATTGTTCAATGCTAAAAAGATAGTCTGTTAATTCCCTTACCTTCTTTGCATCAACCTCTTTATTTGAAACACTTGCCAAAAAAGATTCTAGCATAATACTGTTATAGAGAAATGATTTGTCTTGTGTGAGCTCAAATTTATGACGCTCTTCTCCAGCGTACTTCTGTAACGATAAACTATCGTTTTGATAATAAGCCTTACTAGCACTTTCTAATAACTTTTCAGTATGAGTTGGATTATCTTGAGATAAAATACCATAGAATTCTTCAATACTGACATCCAATTTATCTAACAAAAGAAAAAATCTAGATAATGAGATATCAGATTCCCCACGTTCAAATTTTGATAGGAAAGATACTGATAAATAATCACTAGCAAGTTCTTTCAATGTCAAATTCTTTGATAAACGAATTTTTTTCAACAAAGCACCCATTTCCACAGGTCCAATCATGATTCATCCTCCTATACTTGAACTAATTATAACAACAATCATTTCTAAATTAAAGAGCAACAAAACCCAACTAGCCAGTCCAAAAAGTTTAAAATAAAAATTCGTAAATTAACCTACAAGAAATCATTAATGGAGGGTTTAGCCTACAAATGGATAAAAAAAGACCAGCCAAAGCTGATCTTATCTGAGAATTACAAGCGAGCGTTAAGTTCTGCTCCAAGTTCTTCAAATCCTGGTTTACCAAGAAGGGCGAACATGTTTTTCTTATATGCTTCTACACCTGGTTGGTCGAATGGGTTGATAGCATTCAAATAACCTGAAAGGGCGATAGCAATTTCAAAGAAGTAGATGATGTAACCCAATGTAAAGGCATCTTGTTCAGGAAGAGTGATGAACATGTTTGGTACATCACCATCTGTGTGTGCAAGAAGAACACCGTCTGTTGCTTTTTTGTTAACAAAGTCAACATCTTTACCTTGGAGGTAACCAAGTCCATCAAGGTCTTCTTCCAATTCAGGGATAATCACGTTCTTACGTGGTTTTTCCACACGAACAACTGTCTCAAAGAGGTTACGTGTACCTTCTTGGATAAATTGTCCAAGAGAGTGCAAGTCTGTTGAGAAGTTTGCTGATGTTGGGTAGATACCTCTTTGGTCTTTACCTTCAGATTCACCAGCCAATTGTTTCCACCATTCTGAGAAGTATTGAAGTGATGGTTCGTAATTAGCCAAGATTTCAGTTGTGTAACCTTTACGGTAAAGGATGTTACGAAGTGCAGCGTATTGGTAAGCTTCGTTTTCAGAGATTTTAGATGAAGAATACTCTTTACGTGCAGCGTTAGCACCTTCCATAAGGGCTTTGATATCAGCACCTGAAGCTGCGATTGGCAAGAGACCTACAGCTGTCAATACTGAGAAACGTCCACCGATGTCATCTGGAACAACGAAAGTTTCCCAACCATTAGCATCTGCTTCAACTTTAACGGCACCTTTTTGGCGGTCAGTTGTTGCGTAGATACGTTTGTTTGCTTCTTCTTGACCGTATTTCTTAACAAGGAGTTCCTTGAAAACACGGAAAGCGATAGCTGGTTCAGTTGTTGTACCTGATTTAGAGATAACGTTAACTGAGAAGTCTTTATCCTCAACATACTCAAGCAAGTCTGCAAGATAAGTTGATGAAATTGAGTTACCAGCGTAAACGATTTGTGGAGCTTTGCGTTCTTCTTTTGTTTGAAGGTTAGCAAAGTGATGATTCAAGAAGTCAATGGCTGCTTTGGCACCAAGGTAAGAACCACCGATACCGATAACAACCAAAACATCGCTTTCTTCTTTGATTTTTTCAGCAGCTTTCAAGATACGATCAAATTCTTCACGATCGTAGTTTTCTGGAAGGTCACGCCATCCAAGGAAGTCTGCCCCTGGGCCAGTTCCTTTGCGAATCATTTCGTCTGCTACTGTTACTTGTGCTTGAAGGTTGTCCACTTCGTGTGGTGCTACAAATTTATCCAAAACTTTTGAATAATCAAATGTAATATGAGCCATTAGTCTCTCCTTATAAAAATTCAATTATAGCTTCTAGTTTACTCTTTTATTTGTCTTTTGACAATGTTTTTTACCCTTATTAGGTCATAATAGGATACAGTTTCTACTTAAATGTTAATTCTGCTTCAAGACCGTAGTGGTCACTTACCAAAGGTTGATTATGGCCGTCAAAAATCACACTAAGGCGCTCTACTGTCCAATCTTGGCTAACAAAGACATAATCGATACGTAAAGGCTCTTCATTGCCCTTCCAACCATCGATACCTGGTCCAACTGTATAGCTACCAGTTGTTTCTTTAGCTACTTCAAAACTATCTTGAAGATTGAGCGAGCTAGCCAAGATGGCTTGATGCCCTTCGCGACCTGCTGGGTTATTAAAGTCACCTGCTAGGATGAGCGGTTTCCCAATAGCTTTGAAACGTTCCTCAATACGTGCCCACTCTTCTTGGAAACCTTTGTCCCACCATGAAAGGTGAACACTAGCAACAGCAACTTCTCGGCCATCTACAGTAGTTTCAGCAACTGCTACACGGCGTGTATGGTAGTCAGTTGGATCATCAACATCTGAAACCAAGATTTCGCTAGCTGTCAATGGTTGACGTGACAAGACGGCAACCCCCTCATTAAGGTGATCATAACCAATGTGATTATAGGCCCAAGTCCAATGGTATTGAAGACCTTCTTCAGCCAACTTTTCCACAAGAAGACGGACAAAGTGATCTTGGTGGATTGGTGTTGCTGATGGAAGTGCATGATAGTAAGCATCCATGTCTACAACAGAAGTCTCTATTTCTTGGTTAACTTCCTGGAAGCAAATAATATCATACTGAGCCTTTAGGATCTGTTCCTTTAAGGTTTGGAATTTTCCTTCTGCATCTTCTTCCATCCAACTGTGAGTATTTAAAGTTAGAAATTTCATAAGTTTATCCCTCTTCTGACTTGCATCTAGAAATGACATAGGGTCATTTACAAACAAAACAGCCCAAGGGCTGTCTGCTTGTTTATCGTTTAGCAAATTAAAGTTCTACTTCTGCAACTGGAGCGTTAGCAGCCAATTTACCTGTATGTTCTACTTTAACTGATTTGATTGCATCTGCATTTGTAAAGACAACAACTGTAGATGTTTCACGACCTGCTTCACGGATAGCATCAAGGTTTGCTTCAACCAAGAGATCACCTGCAGCAACTGTTTGACCTTCAGTAACTTTAACGTCGAATGGTTTACCTTCAAGGCTAACAGTGTCAAGTCCGATGTGAACCAAAACTTCAAGACCATTGTCAGTTACCAAACCAAGAGCGTGTTTAGTTGGGAAGATGCTTGTCACTTTACCAGCTACTGGTGAAACGATTTTACCGTTTTCTGGTTCTACAGCGAAGCCGTCACCCATCATTTTTTGTGAGAATACTGGGTCTTTAACATCTTCGATGTTGATAACTTGACCATCAGCAACTGAATGCACTTCATCAGTCACACCTTTGAAGGTAGCTTCTGCTTTTTGAACAGCAGTCATTTGACTTGGAAGTGTTTCAGGAATAACTTCACCTGAATCAAGAACGTCTTGGATATCAGATTTCAATACGTCTGCTTTAGGACCATAGATAGCTTGAACCCCTTGTCCTTTCATGACAAGACCCATAGCTCCTTCAGCTTTCCATTGTTCTTCAGTTCCGACTTTTTCAGCGTCTTTAACAGTAACACGGAGACGAGTCATACATGCGTCAACATCGACGATGTTAGCACGTCCACCAAGAAGGTTGATAATGTTGATAACTTGTGAGCTTGCTGAGCTTGTTCCAGCACTTGCTGAGCCAGCAGATTCTGATGAAGCATCATCAGCTTGCTCATAGTTACCGTTACGTCCTGGTGTAGCGTAGTCAAATTTCTTAATCATGAAGTTTGCGATGAAGAACATGATAACACCAAAGAGTACAGTTACCCAAATGAAGTTAACGATATCCATCGCCAAACCAGCGTTAATAGCAAGTGGTGTACGTGTCAAGAACTCGATAGAACCGAATGAGTGAACACGAAGGTTAACGATATCAGCCATGGCAAAGGCACATCCTTGTACCAAAGCATAAACAATGTAAAGTGGAGTAGCCACGAACATGAACATGTACTCGATTGGCTCTGTTACCCCTGTCAAGAATGTTGCAAGTGCAGTTGCAGTCAACATCCCTTTGTATTGATGTTTTTTATCATCATCGACGTTACGGTAGATGGCTACTACGATACCCATCAAGATACCGAATGAACCAATCATTTGTCCAACTTTAAAGCGGGCTGGTGTAACAGATTCAAGAACGTGTTTGTATTGTTCTGGGTGTGCACCTTTAAGGTTTGCAAGGTCAGTAACCCAAGCAAGCCAGAGTGGGTCTTGACCCAATACTTCAGTCCCTTTAGCAGCACCTGTCAAAACTTCATAAGTACCACCCAATTGAGTGTAGTTAATTGGGATAGTCAACATGTGGTGGAGACCAAATGGCAAGAGAAGACGTTCCAAAGTACCGAACAAGAACGGTGCCAAGATTGGAGCAGTTTCTTTTGAGTTGGCAATCCACATACCGAAGCCGTTGATTCCTGATTGGATAACTGGCCATACGATAGCAAGAACGATAGCTGCGATAGCTGATCGAAGAATAACTACGAATGGTACGAAACGTTTACCATTGAAGAATGATAAAGCTTCTGGCAATTTACGGAAGTTATAGTATTTGTTGAAGGCAGTAGCTCCGATGAAACCAGAGATGATACCTACGAACACACCCATGTTGAGGGCTGGAGCTTCCAAAACACTGATGAAGTAATCAGATACCTTGATTGATTGACCAAAAACGGTGTGGACTGTAGCAGCCTTATCAGCAAGAATATCTGAAGTAACACCAAAGATTGAACCAGTCAAACGGTTAATCAAGATAAAGGCAAGACCTGCCGCAAAGGCACCGCCTGCACGTTCCTTAGCCCAGCTACCACCAATGGCAAGGGCGAACAAGATGTGAAGGTTACCAATAACCCCCCAACCAATCTGCTCAAGAAATCCACCAGTAATAACGAGTGGTGCCACGTTTGGATTAATCATGGCAACTGTTTTACCGAGAGAAATCATGAGACCTGCTGCTGGCATAACTGCGATAACAACCATGAGGGCTTTACCGAATTTTTGCCAGAACTCAAAGCCAAATTTTTCTTTTAGCTTATTCATTTCATTTCCTCCTATGTTTCGATGCAAACGCTTGCATAACTTATGTAATTATTATAGCATCTTTTTACGATTTGTAAAGCGTTTTCGTAAACTTTTTTTTGAATTTTTTTACAAATTTAAAAACCCCCAGAAAAACAGGGGTTACTTGATTATTTTTAAGCCATCAAAACCATCAAAATTGGGATAACAACCATAGTTGCAAGGGTAGTCTCAGTAACCATAACAGCTGCGTAATCACTATCAGCTCCATAGAGTTTAGCAACTACTGGAGCATTGGTCATGACAGGCATGGCAGACTGGATGATAAAAACTTGTTTCATCAAAGTTGGGAGAGGTGCCCAGTAAACAATGGCAGCCATCAAGAGAGGGGCAACTACAAAGCGTCCCAACAAAATCAATACCTGGTCCTTTTTAAGAACCAACTGCTTCACACCTGCATTTGACACTGACAAACCGATGAAAATCATAGATAAAGGAGTCGTCAAACTACCCAAATACTTCAAGTCACTGGCTAAAAAAGTTGGTAATTTAATATGAAGGATAACAATAATAAGACCTAACATGAAACCCATTAGAGGGGGAGAGAAGATCTTTTTCAGACTTGTTTTTAAATCAAATTCTGCCTCTCCTTCCCCATCTCGCTGAATAAGGTAAGTTCCCAAGGTCCAGAAAAAGGTCGTATTGCACATATAATAGATAAGAACATAGGGAATACTAGCATCGCCAAAGAGGGCTTGATTGATAGGGAGCCCCACAAAAATAGTATTCGAATTAAAAAACATGGAAATAAAGAGGCCACGACGCTCCTTTTTCACTGCAAAAATGCTAGCCACCGCTGTCGCAATGCCAAGCAAAATCACCATAGACAGTGCAGGAAAACGCAATTCTGGCAACATTTTAAGTAGGTCTGTCGCTGTGAAACGCTGTGTGATCGTATAGAGCATGTAACAAGGCAGGGCAATTTGAGTGACTAGCTTCGCTATAAGACCACGTGACTTGTCGTCAAACCAGCCTTTTTCGCCCATAACGAATCCCACTAAAATCATACCTAAGATGACTAGGATTCCCGATATACTCGTTAAAAAGATTTCCATGTTTTCTCCTTTTTTGTTACTGTTACAAATAATAGTAGACACCAGAAAAAACTAATCATTTTTTCTGCCTAGAAATCTACCATTCTTATTTTAACTTCTCTCAAAAACCACTTTAGTATATCACAAAAAGAGCTTGATTTCTCAAGCCCTTTTCTTCTATTATTTACTCTGCTTTTAAGAGAGGTTCAAAGATGGATACCAGACCAAAGAAGGCGATGAAGATGAGGGTAATAGTTGCACTAGCTGGTGTTTCCCAATAATAGGAAATAAAAATACCAGAGAGCATGCCAACCAAACCAATACCAATAGCCCAGAAAATGACAGATTTAAAGGTTTGACCTATTTTCATACCAATAGCTGCTGGAAGAATCATGATGGTGGAAACCAAAAGTGATCCTGCTGCTGGAATCATCAGGGCAATCGCTATCCCTGTCACAATATTGAAGAGGAGAGACATGAGACGAACTGGCAAGCCATCTACATGAGCAGTGTCCTCATCAAAGGTCAAAAGATACATAGGACGAATAAAGAGTAGAGTCAAGACCAGTATAATAGCCGCAATAACAAAGAGGGCACGCACTTGCTCTGGGCTAATCGTGATGATAGAACCGAAAAGATAGCTATCTAGACTCATGCTACTGCTACCTGCCTTGTTACTAAGAATAAGAGCCACTGCCAATCCCATTGACATGAGGATAGCCGTTGAAATCTCCATATAATGCTTGTAACTAACCCTGAGATATTCTAAAACCAAAGCAGCAATAACCACAACCACAAGGGTCATCCAAGTGGTTGATAGTCCCAAGAAAATCCCAACAGCCACCCCAGCTAGGGACACGTGACTCAAGGTATCGCTCATCAGACTCTGACGACGAAGAATTAAGAAAAGCCCCAAAATTGGCGAAAAGATACTGATAGCAATCACGGCGAGAATAGCACGTTGCATAAAATCATAGGCTAATAATTCACTAATCATGTTTGTGCTCCTCTCCATCCTTTTCATGGACATTGAAACAACGCCAAGGCAATTTCTGGTTACGAACTAGATGAATATTACGGTCTGTGTACTCCTTGACTTCCTCTGGATCGTGGGTAATCATCAAGACAGACTTGCCATGCTTGTGAGCCGAGTGGTGCATGAGTTCATAGAAAGTATTGGCTGTTCCTGCATCCATACCCGTCGTTGGCTCATCCAAGACAAAGATATCTGGATCCGAGGCAAAAATACGAGCAATAACGGCACGTTGCTTTTGCCCACCTGAGAGATGACCAATTTGCTTGTGACGATTTTCCCACATTCCTACAGACTCAAGGGCACGTTGAACATGCTCCAAGTCGTGCTTAGTCAAACGACGGAACCAGCCCTGGCGAGGATAACGGCCAGACTTAACAAACTCGTAGACCGTGCTTGGAAAACCTGCATTAAAGCTGGCAATCTGCTGTGGAAGATAGGCCATGCGAAGCTTTTTACCATCTTTATTGGTTTCAGAGATGGTTACAGTTCCCTTCTTAGGCTTGAGAATTCCTAGGGTAGCCTTAATAAGCGTTGACTTGGCAGCTCCATTTTCCCCAGTTAGGGTCACAAACTCCCCAGAATCCAAATGATAGTGAATATTGTCCAGAACAGGCTCCGAATCATACTGGAAGCTCAGTCCTTCAACTGTAATATAGCGCATCTTAATCCTCGATTTTTTCTGCTAATTTTGTCAAGAAACGTCCAATCACCTGACGCTCTTGATTATCGAACTGATCCAATACAGACCGATAGACCCCCAAGGTCTCTTGGTGGTGTTCCTCATGCTCTTGGGCTATGGGTTGAGCTTCTTGTGTCAAGACAAAGTAGGTCACGCGCCCATCATCCTTATCTTTCTTAGCCTCCAACATGCCCTCTTTGACCAAGGTTTTAACTGCCTTGGTAACAGCAGCCTGGCTAACATTGAGGGTCTTAGCCAACTCAGAATTGGTCTTTCGTCCCTCAGACAAAAGCATGAGAATATGCTCCTGAGTATTGGTCAACTTAACCTGACTACGGCACTGACCAATGAGGAGCTCATGCTGATTTTCAGCCTTAAGCAAAATCTGATTAATCAATTGATTTACTTGTTCTTCTAGTTCTAGCATTGCTTTCTCCATTTACTTAACCAGTTAATTATATCGAAAACACAGAGGTTTTGCAAGGGTGGAGCAAGAAAAAGATTAGCGACGGGCTATCATCACTATCAAGGAAGAATAAAGGTAAAATAAAAACCTAACCAAGCTGGTTAAGTTTTCATCAGATATAGATTTATCGCAAAGTTGCAAAGATTTCTTCGACCTGAGCCACAGACTCGGCACGTGAGACTTCGCCACGAACCTTGGCTGCTCCCGCTGTTCCACGAAGATAGTGTGGTGCAAGACCACGGAATTCACGAACAGCAATCTTTTCACCTTTAAGATCTACCAAACGTTTGAGGTGGTCTTCAGCGATGTCCAATTTCTTATCAAATGGAAGCTCTGGCAACTCCTCTCCTGTTTCGAAGAAGTGGTTGATTTGCGTGAAAATGTAAGGATTGTTCATGGCTGCACGACCCACCATAACAGCATCTACACCAAGTTCTTCAATCATAAGTTTCGCATCTTGAACACTGCGAACATCACCATTTCCGATAAATGGAATCTTAGTGATAGCCTTAGCAACACGGGCCAAAGTCTCATGATCACAGTGACCTGTGTACATTTGCTCACGAGTACGGCCGTGCATAGCAAGGGCAGAAACACCTGCAGACTCAGCTGCAAGGGCATTTTCTACAGCCAAGTCACTGTCTGACCAACCTGTACGCATCTTAACAGTCAAAGGAATATCAAGTACTGATGTTACTTCCTTGACGATGTGGTAAATCTTGTCTGGATCCTTGAGCCACTTGGCACCCGCTTCATTTTTAACGACCTTATTGACTGGACAACCCATGTTGATATCAACAATATCAGCCTTGGTATTGGTCTGGATAAAGTCGGCTGCACGCTTCAAGCCCTCAGCATCACCACCGAAAAGCTGGATAGACATTGGATGCTCATTCTCATCAATATGAAGCATATGAAGGGTTTTCTCATTATTGTAGAGGAGACCTTTTTCAGAAATCATCTCCATAACTACGAGACCAGCACCGAATTCCTTGGCAATGGTACGGAAAGCCGAGTTGGTAACACCTGCCATCGGAGCTAATACTGTACGATGAGGAATTTCCACGTTTCCAATCATGAAGGACGAATTAAGTTTAGTCATTGATGAGTTCCTCCAAGTCAGCTTCTGAAAATTCATACTTAGTTTGGCAGAATTGGCAGACGATTTCAGCCCCATGATCCTCGTCTTTCATGGCTTGAAGTTCATCCTTACCAAGCGTCAAGAGGGCATTTTCAAAACGTTCACGTGAGCAATCACACTCAAAGCTAAGCTCCTCTTCAGACAAACGTTTGAAAGGTTCATCCCCATAAATGGCATTCAAGAGAGCTTCGATATGGTCATCAGACTCCAAAAGCGTTGAAATGGCTGGCATCTCTTGGATGCGTTTTTCGTAACGAGCGATTTCTTCTTCGCTAGCTCCTGGTAAAACCTGAAGCATGAAACCACCAGCAACCTTAACCTTGTCCTCTTCGTCAAGAAGTACATTAAGACCAACAGCAGATGGCGTTTGCTCAGATTCTGTCAAATAGTAGGCAAAGTCTTCACCGATTTCACCAGAAATAAGTGGTGTTGATGACGTGTAAGGATTACCAGTTCCATAATCGATGATTGAGACAAACTGCCCTTGCCCCATAAAAGGCCCCACCAAAACTTCACCAGTCGCTGTTTTCTTGATGTCCACACCTGGATTTTGGATATAGCCCTTAACATGTCCTTTGGTATCAGCTACAGAGATGACATGACCAAAAGAGCTGTTTCCGATAACCTTAACCGTAATTTTGCTTTCACCTTTTTGGTTAGCAGCCAAGATTTGGTTGGCAATAAGGGTACGCCCCAAAGCAACTGTCGATGATGATAGAGTATTGTGTTTTTCTTGTGCGGTTCTAACAGTTTCTGTGCTATCAAGAACGTAAGCACGGAAAGAACCTGATTCTGAAATTGTTTTAATTAATTTATCCATAGTGATTCTATTATAACACAAAAAAGAGGGTGGAAAAATCGTAAACGCTCGGCGTTTCGCTTCCACACCCTCTACCAAATTACCATGAAAATTCGGACAGTTTTTCCCTCAAACTTGCTATTTTTCTATCATCAAAATGGTGTTTTTGCCTTATTACAGGTGGCAAATTCTCCAAATACTCAATATAGACGCTGACAAGGAGATTATAGTCATTAGTTGTCAAACGTTTGAGTTGACTATGAATGAAGGTAGTTGCCTGATCATACTGTTCATGGATTAACAAGTCGTCAATGTAGTCATTGCCATCAATCGTGTGACCTTGCTCGTCCTCCACCTGACCTAAATCAATATCCAGAGTCTCAAATTTAAAAGCCTTACTGACCACATTAGCTGTCCCTCGAATTTGATTGAGTAGCCAGTCACTGTTATACACTCCCATATTAGTCCCCTCCATTACTTGCTATTCAAATCTATTATATCTTTTTAAATACCGATTGTAAACGCTTTCTACACTTTGCAATTACTCTGTTACTAACAGTTATCTAGAGCTCATTGCTCGATTTTTCTAGCAAAACAAAAAGGACCATCTGGTCCCTTTAAATTATCAGAGTTTTTACCCAACTGATCCTTCCATTTCATAACTAATCAAGCGGTTAAGCTCAACAGCATATTCCATTGGAAGTTCTTTGGTAAATGGTTCCACAAATCCCATAACAATCATCTCTGTTGCTTCTTGTTCTGAAAGTCCACGACTCATGAGGTAGTAGAGTTGCTCTTCAGAAATCTTAGAAACTTTAGCTTCGTGTTCAAGGGCAACTTGTGAGTTATGGATTTCGTTAAATGGGATAGTGTCTGATTTAGACAAGTCATCCATCAAGATGGTATCACATTCGATGTGAGATACCGATTTCTTAGAATCCTTGTTGAAAGTGACTTGTCCACGGTAGTCAACCTTACCACCGTTACGAGCGATTGATTTAGAAACAATAGATGATGATGTATGCGGTGCATTGTGAATCATCTTAGCCCCTGTATCTTGGTGTTGACCTGCATTGGCGAAGGCAATTGAAAGCATGGTACCACGCGCACCTTCTCCATCAAGGTAAACAGATGGGTACTTCATAGTGACTTCGGCCCCAAGGTTACCATCAATCCACTCAACAGTCGCATTTTTCTTAGCGGTAGCACGTTTAGTTACCAAGTTGTAGACGCTATCTGACCAGTTTTGGATAGTTGAGTAGCGCATGTAGGCACCATCAAGTGCAAAGATTTCAACAATGGCTGCATGAAGGCTAGCCGTTGTGTATGTTGGCGCTGTACATCCTTCAACATAGTGAACGCTGGCACCTTCATCAACGATGATAAGGGTACGTTCAAACTGGGCAGTCGCTTCGTTATTGATACGGAAGTAGGTTTGAAGCGGAATATCCACCTTGACGCCTTTAGGTACATAAATAAAGGTACCACCTGACCAGAAGGCAGAATTAAGGGCCGCAAATTTATTGTCTGTTGGCGGAACCAGTTTTGAGAAGTACTTCTTGAAGAGCTCTGGATGCTCTTTAAGAGCTGAGTCCGTATCTGTAAAGATAATACCCAACTTGTCATACTCTTCTTTCATGTTGTGGTAAACCACTTCTGATTCATACTGAGCTGAGGCTCCAGCAAGATAGGCACGCTCTGCTTCTGGGATACCAATACGTTCAAAAGTTTCCTTGATTTTCTCAGGAACGTCTTCCCAGTCACGAGCAGGTTTGTCTGATGCTTTTTGGAAATATGTCAAGTCATCAAAGTTAATACCAGAAAGGTCTGGTCCCCACTCTTGCATGGCCATTTTGTTAAAGGTTTCCAATGATTTCAAGCGGAATTCAAGCATCCACTCAGGCTCCCCTTTTTCAGCAGACATGGCACGGACCACATCCTCGCTGATTCCTTTTCCTGTTGAAAAGACTGGTGTCACATCGTCATGGAAACCGTATTTATATTCCCCCAAATCAATGGGTTTTGGTTCTACTTTTTCATTTGTTTCAGTCATAGTATTTTCCTTTATTAAAGGTTTGATTCGTTTTCCTTTTTGCTTGGTCAAGGAGACTAACTGCTCCTTGACTTCCTAAAGCTCGCTTCTCTCTATGGCTTTTTTGAGGGCATTCCAAGAGAGTGTTGCACATTTGATACGTTGTGGAAATTTAGAAACCCCCGCCAAGAGCTTGGCTTCGCCTAGCTTATCTTCATCTTTATGATCTCCTTGAATCATAAGAGAGAAAATCTCCGCTAGCTCCAAAGCCTCGGCCTTGTTTTTTCCAATAACTGCATCCGTCATCATACTTGATGAAGCTGTAGAAATGGTACACCCATCACCAGCAAAGGCAATGTCTTCAATCACGTCACCATCAAATTTGACTGACAGATTGATAACATCTCCACAAGTCGGATTATTCAGTTGAAGTTGCTCCACATCAGGTAGGACACCATGATGGTGAGGGCTCTTAGAGTGATCGGCCACAACAGCCATATATAAACTATCTAGTCTAGAGAGTGCCATTGAAAAACTCCTTCGTCGCAAGAATTGCCTCTACAAGCTTGTCGCAATCCTCTTTGGTATTGTAAATATAGAAACTTGCTCGGGCAGCTGATGAGATTCCTAAATGATTAATTAAAGGCTGAGCACAGTGGTGACCCGCACGCACTGCCACTCCTTCATAATCAAGAGCTGTCGCCACATCATGAGGGTGAAGCCCATCAATATTAAAGGCAATAACACCTGCATGCTGACTAGGATCCTCTGGACCATAGACTGTCAGACCATCAATCGCCTGAAGCTTAGGCAAAACATAGTCTACCAATTCTTGCTCGTAAGCATGAATATTTTCCATGCCTAAAGCAGAGAGGTAGTCCACAGCAGTACCAAGAGCAATAGCCCCCGCAATGTTAGGTGTACCAGCCTCAAATTTCCAAGGCAATTCCTTCCAAGTGGCTTCCTGTTCGTAAACGAAATCAATCATCTCACCACCGAATTCAATAGGATTCATCTGGTTAAGAATCTCTTCCTTGCCATAAAGAACCCCAATCCCTGTTGGGCCTAACATCTTATGTCCAGAAAGGGTGAAGAAATCACAATCCAAATCCTGAACATCAATGGCCATGTGGGGCGCCGATTGGGCACCATCCACCACCATATAGGCACCAACTTGGTGAGCAAGCTTGGCAATCTCTTTGACAGGATTGATGCAGCCTAAAACGTTAGAGACCTGAGCTAGACTGACAAATTTTGTCTTTTCAGTAATCTTGTTAGCCAAATCTTCCATATCCAATTGGCCATCTTTCAAGTAGGCGTAAACAAGTTTAGCCCCTGTCTTCTTACAAGCTTCCTGCCAAGGAATGATATTTGAGTGGTGTTCCATAATTGAAATAACCACCTCATCTCCTGGCTCAAGAACCTGCTCTGCAAAACGACCAACCCAGTTAAGACCAGTTGTCGTTCCACGTGTAAAGAGGACCTCTTTGGTTGATTTAGCATTGATAAACTGACGAAGCTTTTCACGACTAGCTTCGTAAGCAGCTGTTGCACGCTCAGCCAAAGTATGCACACCACGGTGAACATTGGCATTGTCCTCATGATAGTAGGCCATGAGAGTGTCCAAAACTACTTGAGGCTTCTGAGTCGTTGCTGCATTATCCAAGTATACCAAAGGTTCATCATTAACTACCTGATCTAAAATGGCAAAATCTTGTCGAATCTTATAGGCATCTAAAGCTGACATCTTATCTCCCTATCTAGATATATCATAGGTTAGACTATCTGCGTCGATAGTTCCTAACGTTTGTTTAGTTTTGTATCAGTTACAGAAATCATTTCATCGCGCACTTCTTTAACTGGGATTTCAGTAATAACTGCTCCTAAGAAACCGCGAATAACCAAACGTTCTGCAGTGTCTTGATCAAGTCCACGACTCATGAGGTAATACATATCCTCTGGATCTACCTGACCGATTGAAGCAGCATGCCCTGCTGTAACTTCATTTTCGTCAATCAAGAGAATTGGGTTAGCGTCTGAACGTGCCTTGTCAGAAAGCATAAGCACACGGCTTTCTTGTTGTGCATCAGCACCCTTAGCACCTTTAACAATGTGACCAATACCATTGAAAGTCAAAGTACCACGTTCCAAGATAACACCATGTTGTAGGATATGACCCACAGAGTTGTTACCATAGTTCGTCACACGAGTATCAATCCCTTGAACCTGACGACCTGATGAAAGACCAATAACTTTAAGGTTGGCATGACTTCCATTGCCAATCAAGTCACTATCAAAGTCAGCAATAACATTGCCCTCGTTCATGATCCCGAGAGCCCAGTCAATGCTGGCATCACGACCGATACGACCTCGACGACTAATATAAGTTGTGACGTTTTCACCCAAACGGTCAATAGCCGCAAACTTGACTTGTGCACCGTCTTGAGCAATGACTTCAACTGAAATATTGGCACTAGCTTTTTCAGTCGCTTCACCTAGCGTTTCAAAGCGCTCAAGGTAAGTCAATTTACTGTTTTTACCAGCCACGATCAAAACGTGTTTGTTAAATGGAACATTTGAAGTTCCATCTTGGTAAAAATAGCTTTCAACTGGCAAGTCAACTTCAACATTATCTGGTACATAAAGGACTGCTGCACTATTGAAATAGGCATAGTTATAAGCTGCCAATTTGTCCTCATCATAGGCTACAGCCTTACCAAAGAAGGCTTCAACGACTTCTGGGATTTCCTCAAGAGCAGTTGTAAGGTCTGTGAAGACCACACCTTGACTAATCAAGTCAGCTGGCAATTGTTCAAGTACAGTATTTGTTCCTACTTGGACCAATTTAGGGTTGTTTCCAAGCGCTGTAAAATCAGGCACATTTGCTGATGGTTCATTTTCAGTAATCGTTCCATCACCGAGATTCCAACGGTGGAATTTAACACGCTCGATTTTTGGAAGAGCCAAACTTTCAAGCTTATCAAAGGATGCTTGACGAAGGTCTTGCAACCAAAGTGGCTCTGCTTTTGCTTGTGAAAAAGCGATAATAGATTCTTTTGACATAGGTTACTCCTTTTCTAGTTATTTCGAGTAACAGACTTACGCTTCTTCGTGGTACTCGTAACCGAGCTCTTCAGCGATTTTCGCATAACCTTCTTGCTCAAGACGAGCAGCCAATTCAGGACCGCCTGAAAGAACCACTTTACCTTCCATCATTACATGTACGACATCTGGAGTGATGTAGTTCAAGAGACGTTGGTAGTGAGTGATAATCATAGCACCGAAGCCTTTGCCACGCATAGCGTTAACCCCTTTTGAAACCACTTTAAGGGCATCGATATCAAGACCTGAGTCAATCTCATCGAGAAGAGCAAACTTAGGTTCCAACATGAGCAATTGAAGAATTTCGTTACGTTTTTTCTCACCACCTGAGAAACCTTCATTAAGGTAACGCTCAGCCATTTCTTCACGCATACCAAGCAATTCCATCTTTTCATCCAATTTGGTGATGAAATCAAGAACAGAAATCTTTTCGTCATCTTCTTTACCAGCGTTCATAGCCGCACGGATGAACTCAGCATTTGTGATTCCTGGGATTTCAGCTGGGTATTGCATAGCAAGGAAAAGACCTAGGCGTGCACGTTCGTCAACTTCCAAATCAAGGATGCTTTCGCCATCAAAAAGGATGTCCCCTTCTGTGATTTCATAGTTTGGGTTACCCATGATAGCAGCTGAAAGGGTAGATTTACCAGTTCCGTTAGGCCCCATGATAGCAGCAATCTCACCAGTTTTAAGAGTCAAATTAAGACCCTTCAAGATTTCTTTATCTTCAACAGAAACATGAAGATTTTTGATTTCAAGTACAGACATTGTATACTCCTTTTTTCATATATACAGCGAGCACTTGCTCGCTAATTTGCATTATTTTTTTGAAAATAGTCTTGCTATTTTCTGGAAAATAAAAAGAGAACTTCCATTTTCCTTAATTAGAATCATTATAACAAAAAAGCCATTACTTGGCTTTTCAAATGTTTAATTTTTTCGCCCTTGCTTCCATTTTAACATGGTTGCTTGGCGATAATCACTATTCCCGATAAATTTCAGGAAGTTGAAGAGAGGTGTTCGACCAACGCCCCAAATCTCAAGCCCTTCAATCAGAATTTCCATTCCCAAAAGTAAACTCAAGAGCAAGAGAATACCACCGAAACGGCTGGAAACGTTTAACAGGAGGGCAATCAATGAAAAGAGGATAGCGATGGCATAAACCACCAGAACCGCCCCTCGATGAGTGAAGCCCATGGCTAGAAGGCGATGATGCAAGTGCATCTTGTCAGCCTCCATGGCTGGACGCCCTGACAATTTCCGGCGGACAATGGCTACCACTGTGTCAACAATAGGCACTCCAAGGATAATAACAGGTGACAAAATAGCCACTGCAGTTGCATTTTTCAATCCTTGCAATGACAAGACACCAATCATAAAGCCAATAAAAAGCGCCCCCGTATCACCTAGATAGATAATCGCTGGATGATAATTGTAAGGGAAGAAGCCCATAATGGCAGCGACCAAGACAAAGATGGTCATGGTCAAGAAAATATCAGTATCATAGAGGAAGAAATAAGAAATCACCCCCATAGTCATAAGGGAAATGATAGAAACTCCTCCAACCAAGCCGTCCAATCCATCAATCAGATTAATGGCATTGGTGATGGCCGCAATCCATAACACCGTTAAAATCAAGGTCAATACTGGCCCAAAATGAATCATGGGACCACCAAATGGAATCTTAAAGCTATCAAATCGGAAGTCTGTAAAAGCCCAAACGATAACAGCTCCAATAACAATACCAAGCATCTTAGGTAGAGGCTTTAATTCCAAGATATCATCAATGAAGCCCGTCAGAGCTACGACAGATCCACCCACAACAACCGGTAAGATATACCTGATGTAGGAAACATGCCAGATATCCTTATGGATAATCATAGGCATAAAGACCAAGGTCGCTAGTACAAAGGCCGACAAAATAGCTAGACCACCAGCACTAGGCATTGGCTTTTTATTGATACGTCTTGCATTGGGATTGTCAACAGCTCCGACACGTAAGGCCAAAGAGCGTACCAAAGGGGTCATCACGATGGCTATCAAAAAGGTCCCAATCAAAACGAATATATAGTTAATGGTCCAAGGCATGTCTTAGCTCCATTTCGTTGCTTGTAGTACCGGTAAGGCGTCCTCTTCCATCAAGATTGTTGCATGCTCTTGTAGGTAGGCACGTGTTCGGTCTGCCACATTCGCATATTCAAGAAAACGCGCATACATATTGTTCGCGTAATAATCAGGCTCATCAGCCAAGTAAAGAAGAATCGTCATGTAGTAGACATCCCCCAGCTTATAAAGCTCAGAACCTTCAACAGGTATATCCTTCAAACCTTGCGTAAAAGTCACCACTTGATCAAAGTCAGAGAAGGCCAAGACATAGTGGGTATAGTCTTCACGAATATTTTCTTCAGCCACTTCCTTGGTAGGCTCTGTCATAGCCTTATCAACCTCTTCCAAGGTCTTTTCAAGCTCTTCGAGCTTATGGTGTGCTTCGATGTCACCCTTGTCCATAAAGTTACCCTCAAGAGCCTTGAGGAACTCTTCTGGAGAAAGCCCTGAGTAGTCATCCATATCTGACAAATCGTTGAAATCAAGGTCTTCCTTAAGATCTGATTTAGTCACAAAGACATCCACACGATCCTTGCGTGGCGTGACACGGAAGCTCAGCATCCCACTATTTTTAAAGTTATCAGGCAAGTCCAACTCATCCATGACAGTATAGAAAAATTCCTCTGTTTTTTCCTGGGGAATCAAGAAATCCTTCAATTCCATACCATGTTCTTCAAGATCTTCCATGGTAATCATGATTTTTAGAGTTGTCTCGCTTATTTGTTTCATTTCCATATGTAAAAAACCTCGCACGAGTAGTTATTTCATTATACTAGAAAAGCCAAGAGATAGCAATTTCTGAGCAAGTTTGAGTCTTATTTTGGAAAGGATTTCTAAAAACTTCTTAATACTAACAAAACCTTGTATTTCCCCATTTATACCTGTCATCTATCCTAGATTGGAGTATAATAAAAGTGAAGATATACATGGAGGTGATGACCATGACTGCCTATAAAAAAGGGTGGCTACGAGCTAGCATTGCTGGAGGAATAACGAGTTTATTGACGCTCTTTCTCTACTTATCGGGGCAACCTTATCAAGTAAACAAATCTACCTTTCTTACAGGGCTAATCGTCGCCATCATACTAGCAACTGCACCCATTTACGACGATAACCGTTTATCGCTCAAACAGCAATCTCTTCTCCACTTCTCAATCATGTGTGTTACCATCCTTCCAATTCTCTGTTTGTCCGGATGGTATCCCTTGCATAATATCGTGGACTTCTTGAAAATCCTAGCTAGCTTCTTGACTTGTGGACTGGTCCTATGGTTGCTAGCTTACCTTATCTTTGGAAAACTTATCCACAAATAATCTCTAAACCAGATAAAAAGGACTTCAATTGAAGTCCTTTTCAGTTTACTTAAAAGTAATTATCCGAAAATAAGTTTGACAGCTCCATAAAGAAGCACAATAATACCAAGCACGATACGGTATTTTCCGAAAACAGTGAAGTCATGTTTCTTAATGTAATTCATCAAGAAGCGAATCACGAACAAGCTGACAACAAAGGCTGTCACACTAGCTACCAAGAGAATAGCCACTTGTCCACCTGTCAAGGTATTCCCGTCAATGAAATACTTAACCGCCTTAAGTCCACTATAACCAAACATGGTTGGAATACCAAGGAAGAAGGTAAAGTCAGCAGCTACGCTACGACTAGTACCAACGATGATACCCCCAAGAATAGTAGCACCTGAACGGCTTGTCCCTGGAATGATACTCAAGACTTGGAAAAGACCAATATAGAAAGCTGTCTTGTAAGACATACGTGCCAAATCCGTTACCTTAGGCTCTACACGTCGATTGCGGTCCTCAATCCAAATAAAGGCAATCCCGTAGACTACCAACATGATAGCTACTACAAAGAAATTACTGAGATGGGCCTCCATCCAGTCATCTAAAAGAAGACCAAAAAAGGCTGAAGGAATACAGGCAATGACCACCTTGAGCCAAAGTTGCCAAGTCAATTGCACTTCACGTGCTGTCTTACCAGGTTGGAAGGGATTCAAACGTTTAAAGTAAATGACCATAACCGCAAGAATAGCACCAAGTTGGATAACGATATTAAACATATCAATGAAATCCTTACTTTGTCTCAAGTTCAAGAATTCATTCACCAAAATCAAATGACCTGTAGATGAAATCGGTAGCCACTCAGTGATACCTTCGACAATCCCAAGAAAGACTGCTTTTAGTAATTCAATAATAAATTGTGCCGTTTGCATAATTATCTCCGTTTTAAAATGCTAGCCTCATCACACCAAAAATGATCAAGGCTCCAAATCGTCCTTCCCATTATATCAAATTACAACTTGTATTTGAAGACAATCTTGATATAGAGATTGTTTTTCTAATCCCAACTTATTGTCATTAATCCTAATTTCCTGTAAAATAGTAAGGTATGACATTTTTATAGGAGACATTGTTTCAATGAAAAAAATTATTATAGCCTGCTTTGCAGCGCTCCTCCTCGTTTTTGGCGGAGTATCAAGCGCTCAAGCAGACGAGTATCTCCGTGTGGGTATGGAGGCTGCCTATGCACCTTTCAACTGGACGCAGGACGATAACTCAAACGGAGCCGTTCCAATC
Source organism: Streptococcus salivarius (assembly GCF_000785515.1). NCBI lineage: Bacteria > Bacillati > Bacillota > Bacilli > Lactobacillales > Streptococcaceae > Streptococcus > Streptococcus salivarius. Next base: position 229,067 of record NZ_CP009913.1, on the reverse strand, counting down.
GAAGGTACCAAACAGTATGCCAACGGTTATGACGTGCAAATCGCTAAAAAAATCGCTGAAGCTCAAGGCAAGAAACCCTTGGTAGTCAAAACAGCTTGGACAGGTTTGATTCCTGCCCTCACTTCCGGCAAAATCGATATGATCATCGCAGGTATGAGCCCAACAGCTGAACGTCGTCAAGAAATCGACTTTTCAGACAGCTATTACCGAAGCGAACCTGTCATGGTTGTCAGCTCAGACGGTGATTATGCCAACGCTAAGAGTCTCAAAGACTTCAAGGATGCTAAAATCACAGCTCAACAAGGGGTTTATCTCTATAATTTGATTGACCAAATCCCAGGTGTCAGCAAACAAACCGCTATGGGAGACTTCGGTGCTATGCGCCAAGCCCTTGCATCTGGTATCATCGATGGTTATGTTTCAGAGCGTCCTGAAGCAAAAACTGCCGAAGAAGCTAGCTCAAAATATAAGATGATTACGCTTAAAGATGGTGGTTTCCAGGTTTCAGACGATGACGTCTCCTTGGCCGTCGGCCTTCGCAAAGGAGACAGCCAGCAAATGGAACAAGTCAATAAGGTCCTTGCTGGAATCAGCCAAGAGGAACGTGCTAAACTGATGGATCACATCATTGACATCCAACCTGCAGATAAGACTGATGAGGCTAAAAAAGGAAACTTCTTTAGTCAGATGAGCAATATCATCGCTAAGAACTGGCCACAATTCTTACGTGGTACAGGAATTACCCTTCTTATCTCAATTATCGGTACAGTTGTGGGTACTTTCATCGGTCTTATGATTGGTGTTTACCGCACAGCTCCTAAGGCTGCTAATAAATTTGTAGCCTTGCTCCAAAAACTCTTCGGTTGGGTGCTTAATGTCTATATCGAAGTTTTCCGTGGTACGCCAATGATTGTACAATCTATGGTTATCTACTACGGTACTGCCCAGGCCTTTGGTATCAATATTGACCGTACCCTAGCAGCTGTCTTCATCGTTTCTATCAACACTGGAGCCTACATGAGTGAAATCGTTCGTGGTGGTATCTTCGCTGTAGATAAAGGACAATTTGAAGCTGCAACTGCTCTTGGATTTACCCATGGTCAAACCATGCGTAAGATTGTTCTTCCACAGGTTATCCGTAACATCTTGCCAGCTACTGGTAATGAGTTCGTTATCAATATCAAGGATACCTCTGTTTTGAACGTTATCTCTGTTGTGGAACTTTACTTCGCAGGTAACACTGTCGCAAGCCAAACTTATCAATACTTCCAAACATTCTTTGTTATCGCAGCAATCTACTTTGTCCTTACCTTCACAGTGACACGCATCTTGCGTTATGTAGAACGCCGTTTGGATCAAGATACTTACACACAAGGAGGGGTTCACTAATGACTGAGACGATTTTAGAAATTAAAAACCTCAAAAAATCATACGGAAAAAATGAAGTCCTCAAAGATATCTCCCTCAGCGTCAAAAAGGGTGAGGTTATCTCAATTATTGGTTCTTCAGGTTCAGGGAAATCAACCTTCCTTCGCTCTATTAACCTACTCGAATCACCTTCAGGTGGTGAAATCCTCTATCATGGGGACAACGTCCTTGAAAAAGGTTACGACCTCACTACCTATCGTGAAAGACTCGGTATGGTTTTCCAATCCTTCAACCTCTTTGAAAACCTTAATGTCTTGGAAAATGCTATCGTAGCTCAAACAACTGTTCTCAAACGTGACCGTAAAGAAGCTGAAAGCATCGCCAAAGCTAACTTGGAGAAAGTTGGTATGGGGGAACAATACTGGAAAGCTAAACCAAAGCAACTTTCAGGGGGACAAAAACAACGTGTAGCAATCGCTCGTGCCCTCTCTGTTGATCCAGAAGCCATCCTCTTTGACGAGCCAACTTCAGCCCTTGACCCAGAAATGGTAGGGGAAGTACTCAAGACTATGCAGGAGCTATCTGAAACTGGTTTGACCATGATTATCGTTACCCATGAAATGGAGTTCGCACGTGATGTTTCAGACCGTGTCATCTTCATGGATAAAGGGGTAATTGCTGAACAAGGTAGCCCAGAACAAATCTTTGAAAATCCTAAAGAAGAACGTACTAAGGAATTCCTCAAACGTTTCTTGGGTTAAAAACAAAAAAGTTAAGGTTTCGACCTTAACTTTTTTATTTACTCACTTAACTCCTCAAAATTTTCTATAATAACTTAGTACTCCAGGCTATTAAATTTTTTTAGGCCAAACAGACTTAGAATAATACTATAAAACATCGTTAACATAGTAGGACCAACTAAGCCAATCCAAGCGTTATTCACTGTTGTCGTAAACTGACTATAGCCATTCGGAAAAAGTGTTGCGATAGGACCACCTACAATTGAGGTAATCATCATAACTACAGATAATCCAATTCCTGTAATCATTGTTGTACCTATACCAAATCTAAGAGAAATAAAAGCTGACACAGAAATAGAGAGGACTCCTTTTAAAAATATTATAAAAATACTTTGTAACCCCAAAAAAGTATAGTAAGTATTTTCAGATAAAAAGCGAGTTGTCCCAAAATCCATATGTACTACTCTAGTATAGTGAACAACTAATGAAGATAACAAGAAAACTCCAAAATATACGAGTAAGATTAATAACAAACTAAAGTATTTTGACAAGAAAATATTTTTTCTGTTAATATCCTTATACATGAACATTGTATGATCATCTGTTTCTCTTCTAAAAACTGAGATGGTTAGGAAATAAAGAGCTAAGGTTGGTAAAATCATAGTATCCATAGAATTTAAAATCATATCAGCAAAATCAAGATAACCAACTTTTGAATTCCCAGAGTTTGTAATTTGCATGAAATTAGAATCACCAAAAAGTGAGGCTACCCAGTAAACTAGAGGATACAAACTAAATAATAGGAATATTTTTGTCTCTTTTCTTTTCCAAACTGATTCAAATACTGCGGAAAAAATTTGCTTCATAACCTCATCCTTTCATAAATACTTCCTTAAGGTGATTCTCTTTCACTTCGATTGATTCTATCAGAGATTCACTAGCTAATACTCCAAAAATATCATTAAGCGCTTCCTTATCAACAGATATTGGAATATCTAGCAAACCATCGCTTAAAGTAATTCCTTGTGAAATATGATCTTTAAGATTACACATATGATACTTAGAATTTAGGTGAACCACTAAACTTGGCTGAGCCTTACCAATAAAGGACTCCGCAAGTTTCCCACCTTCAATATAGATATATCTATTACACAAAGCTTCCAATTCTCCAAGTTGATGGCTAGAAATCAACATAGAAATTTGACGTTCACTGGACCATTTTTTTAAAATATCAATTAACTTTTGAACACCTACTGGATCCAGCCCTACAAATGGTTCATCCAAAATTAGAAAGTCTGGTTCAGCTACTAGAGCAATAGCCAAGGCTGTACGCTGCTTCATCCCAAATGAGAATCCTTTGGGTTTACGATTTCGAGATTCCCACAACTCAACTAATTTCAAAGTCCTCTCGATATTAGGATATAACTCTTTTTTTCCATGAAGCTTCAAATAAAACTTTAGATTATCTATAACTGACATTTCTGGATAGAATACTGGTTCAATCATAATTCCAAAGTCTTCCAAAACATTATCATTACTATTTATATCCGTACCATTATAACTAATCTTACCTGAAGTTGGTTTTTGTGATTTTGCCATCATTTTCATTAATGTTGACTTACCAGCGCCGTTTTTTCCAATAAGGCCTACAATTTCTCCCTTCTCAATTTCGAGAGATACATCTGATAGCGAATAAAAATCATTACCGGGAAATTTTTTTGAAAGATTTTCTATTTTAAGCATATTTAGCTCCTTTATTCACTGAAATTTTTTTATTAATAAAGTGCGTTGTCAGTGACACTCCATAAAACAGCAATGTCACAAATACTAGTTGAGCTACTGATAACAAATTCATTCCAACTTTTACACTCATATCACTATTTGAAAACGTATTAATATTAACAAAATTTGTCCAAGTACCTGATTTAACAGTAACGTAAGCAAATACCATATACCCTAATAAAGACATTGTGGGTAATAAGAAAGTCAGAAACGTTTTACATTTAAGTTGCTTTAGCTTATATCCAATAAAATTAATAATCAATGGTAACACATATAAAGAAAATAAAAGGATTGGAACAGACATATGAGGCAATAAAAAGATAGTTGCCAAAGTCGTAAGTAAATAAATTAGGGTAATTAATAAGATTAACATTATTCAAAATCTCCTGTTAAATCTAAGAAAATAGTTGATGTACCTGCACTATATATCGAGGTAGCTATAGCAAGTAATCTATATGGAAAAACTAGCGATTGAATATTATTCTTCATTTCTCCTCCTAGAATTCCACATTTTTAAATTTATGCATACCTCTTACGTAAAAAATAACGAAGTAGATAATGGAAATAACAACTGCAGCCATATATGATAAAACCCAATTACTTTGAATAAAGTGGATATATCCATTTGGAAAGAGGTACTGAATACCGATTAACATCGGAGAAACAGATGCCGCTAGTGAAAAGAAAACCCCAGCCAATACTGACTTGATAGTTTTAGAGGTGATAGATACCATCACAACTAAAGTAATTGTAATTAGATTTAAATTAATAGTTGAAATTAAGGTAAATAAACTCTTAATTGTAGCTGAAGATTGATTTGCGATAAAGTTTGATGAAACTTCTCCTTTGGGCAACATAAATCCATAATAAGATACAATACTCGTAAAAATAGTTAACCCCAAAAAAATACTGTATACTGCAACTAAACTCAATAATTTGGCATTAAAAATTTTCTTTCTATTAATATCTTTATAAAGAAACATAATACCTGAGTCTATTTCATCCTTAAAAACTGAAGATACAACCAAAGAAAATAAAAGTATAGGCAATACAAAGCGATATTGCGTACTCACTGCTGACTCTAAAAAAAGAAAGAAAATTACCTGTATATTCTGAACTCATTCCTTCCATGAACCCTGATAACAATGGAACTAAAACAGGGAGAAAGGCAAATGTAAGAAAAATATTAACATCCTTTCTCTTAAAAACTGATTTGAAAACTGATTTAAATAACGACATATATAATCTCGCTTTCTATTTCATTAGTAGTTAAAAAACAATATTTGATATCAAATCTATTTAGATTGTGAATAACGTTTTGCATATAATCCAATAAATTAAATATAGTAGATTCCTTTCATAAATGATTTAAGCTAAGTATTTTTCTGAACTTGCTCTTACAAAAATTAGTATATATTAAACTTAATAGTTCGCATCTTAAATATAATAAACAGCACATTATTAGTAATAAACGGGCAAAAAATTACAGATAATTCTTTTTAGTAGCAACACTAATATTTATAATTGCACTATTTCAGTATTAATATATCTTTGTTCAATCTTGAAAGATTTCCTAAATACAAAAAAGTAGACATGAATTATATGTCTACTTTTTAATCTTCAAAAACCAATTCTTGTCGAAATTTATACTCATTACTATAAGTTTTTAAATATACTCTACTGTAAGTCGATAGAATCTCATATACATTAGCTAGCCCTATCCCTCTACCATTACCTTTAGTTGAGTAGCCATAATTAAAAATGGCCTTTGTATTAATTCTCTCCTGCTTTGTTGAATTTTCAATAATCATTATTTTACGATTTTCTTCTTGAAAATATACAAATGAAAGCTCTGGTGAAGCTGATTCCAATGAGGACTCTATAGCATTATCCAAAAAGATGGCTAATAATTTCAACAAATCTATTGAATCTATACTAGCCGGAGCTTTAATAACCTTTTCTATCTCTATAGAAAGTCTAATCCCCTTACTTTGTGCCTCAAACATTTTTGCTGAAACAATAGATTTCATTGCTAAATCCTCTAGATTTACCAAGTTAGCAATATCATAATGCGTATTATAAAAAGTTTTATCTGAATCCAAAAGCACTGAATCATATATGCTTTCAATCCCATCTATGTCTCTATTTTTTATGGATTCATTTAAACTAACTAATATGTTTGTATAATCATGACGAAAACTCTTGATTTCTTTATACAATGACTCTATATGCTCACTATAAATACTCATCGATGAAATCTGTGAGTCCTTAATTTTTTCTAGCTCCCTATTTATATTTTCTTTAACAAGATACTGAATGTATAATAAAAAACCCAAGAATATTGGAAAGTAACTATAAATAATTACCCTATTAATATATATATCTTCTATATTAAAAGAGATCCAGCCCGCATACTCTAATGTAGGTATACTTCGTAAAATATAGCTAGATATATAATATAAAATCATTGTTATAGTAAATAAGTAAACAACTCTTGTTAACTTATCATTTTTAATTTCTCTTGACAGTGTATTTAAATCTATTCTTACTAATTTTAAAAACAAAACATATAGAGGAAAGGATAAAAGTGTAGGAATCCAATCTAGCCAAACGTTATTTTCCAAAGTAGTCTCTGGTATTTTAAATACAAATTGAAAATAAAGAGAAGACAAACTACTAACTATCTCATAGATAGCTAAAGTGAAAAAGCAATAGAATAAGGATTGAACCCAAGACCAATGTTTTTTTGTTTTTATGAATAAAACAATTAAAGGTAGGAAAAAGAATTCACCCCAGAATACAATATCATAAAAAAAAGTATTCCACAAGAGTAAATAAAATAGGAATAATAAATAAGTGTCTAACTTTAAATTTGTAATCACTAACTTGTTGAAAGATGACTAATCTAATAACCCACCCAATAAAAAATACTCCCTCATACTCAAATTTCATCTCAAAGTAATCCTCTCAACTAAACCTTTTAATTTCATACGAGATACAAAACAAGATTCATCATTTTCAAAGAAAACAGTATGATTTGATTTGTCAATACGAATAATATTCTCTGGATTCACTACATAAGATCTATGACTTTGGTAGAGTCTTTTGTCTGCCTTCGCAATATCTGAAACTTTACCATAAAATTCCATATGGCCTTTCTTCGTCGTTAAAATTACCTTATGAATCGTAGGTGAGGTCTCAAAATAAAGAATATCTGAAAAAGGAACTTGTATTTGGGAATGTTCTGATTTAAAACAAAATGAATCTTCACCTATTGTTTTATTAACACTACCAGTAGCATGTATCAAAACAGACGAAATAGCTTCCTGATAATCTTGATCACTTAACCCTTTGTCGATAAAGTCCAAAGCAGATACACGGTAACTGTAGGTGACTGGCATAAATTCTGAGTGAGTCGTCACAAAGACAATCGACGCACTAGGATCTTTTTCACGGATTTCACGCGCAATCTCCATTCCTCTCTTTTTATCTCCTTTAATTTCAATATCAAGAAAGAAAAATTGATGATTTCCTGTCTCTTTAATTGCATCTAACAACTGTTGAGGCTTACCAAAGACTTCTAAATACCTATACCTCATTTTATTATCAGACATACATTTCTTAATCGCTGTCTCAATACGAGTTTGCTGAAAAAAATCATCTTCTAGAACAAAAATATTTAACATATATATCCTCTTAAACTATAAATTCTTCCAATCCTTTAAAACTTCAGTAAGTTTTCGTCGCGAACAGACAATGGAATTAACTTTACTATTATCAAACATAATTCGTCTAGTTCCTAAATCAATAGCTTTTATACGCTTAAGATTAACTAAATATTTTCTATGACAGCGCCTAAAAACTAACCCCATATCTATTTCAAAGTCTTTTATTTTTCCATAAGTCTCAAAAATTCCATTATCAGTTATAAACTGCAAAAGTCTTGGACAATCTGACATTGTACCGATATATAGAATCTCTCCAATTGGGATTTTAACCGACATGCTATCTTTTTTAGCAACAATATAATCCATCATTTCCCCCTTACTATAACATAATTTAATCATAACAAAGAGTTCTCTTAAAAAACTAAAATTACATCCAACGGTACTTTTTTTTGTCATAAACGGTAAAATTATCTCTACCATTACAAAATAAACACCATTCACGACAAGCCAAACCTCTTATTTACTCATCATGATAAAATTGATAATAAAAAGAAAGGTAAAATTATGAGTGATAAAATCTATATAATTCAACCATTTAGATATCAACAACCACTGACCAAAATCCTTAAACAATTGCTTAAGAAAAAATACCCTAATACCAGATTAAAAATTAAACATAGACAAGGTGATATTCAAAAACAAAAACTAGGTACCCCCACTAATGTCTATTTTATCATATACGATCCTCAACTAAAATCTTGGGATGGATTACATATCTCCAAAAAAATCAGACAAATAGAACCAAAATCTATTCTGATATTAGTTTCAACCACTATGGACCACACCAAATTTTTCAGAAGCCATATCGGATTTTTAGGAGTCATTAATTTTCACAAATTCTCTAAATCTGAAATAGAAGATTATCTAGAATATTGCTTTAAATTAATATCAAAAGTCGCTTAAGAATATTTCATATAAAAGATAAACTAAACTCCATTATCAAATTGAATATGATTCTGCTCTATAATTTTAAAATAATTATTGTTTGTTGATAATATATTAATCAGCAAATGAGTCTTTCCTATGTGAAAAAAAAATGCCAGAAAACTATTAAGTTTTCTGGCATTCGGAAGTTTTGAGACATTAGACTCAAAACTTAGTCATGGAACTTCGCAGAAGGTCGCTGACGTCCGCCATCACATAATGAAAGACTCAGTAGAAGATTGCATTTTCATAATAAAAAAACGGCAGTTGCCGTTTTTTTCTATGATTAGTTACGACGTGTACGTCTGTCAACAAAACCAAGGAAGGCCAATAGTGTCATAAAGAGACCTACAAGACTGAATCCTACTGCAGTTGACTCACCTGTTTCTGGCAAGCTGTCTGTTTCTGGCAAGCTGTCTGTTTCTTGTACAGGAGCTTGTTTCTCTGCTTTTGCTTGACCATAATTTACAGGAATTTGAGCCGCCGTTTGAGCTGCTTGTTCTTGTGTTGTGAAAGCAACAACTTTACCATCTACATCGTAAACAGGTACTGGTGTAAGACCTTTAGAGATGATGTTAGCATACTCTTTAGCCAATTGTGTTTGAAGCTCTTTGTCTGCCTTAGCTTTCATATAGTTATCGAAAGCTGTTTGAACTGTCGTGTATTCGCTCGTTAATTTATCACGTTTAGCAGACAATTCAACCAGTTTCGCACGTTCAGTTGAAAGAGCACCTTTCGCCGCAGTAAATTTAGCAAAGGCCGTTGCACGTTCTGCCTTAGCCTTAGCTAGGTTAGCTGAAGCATTTGTAAGAGCTGCTACACGGTTCTTAGCAGAAGCCAAAGCTTGGTTAGCTTGTGTCAATGCTACTTGTTTCTTAGCAGTATCTTGCTTAGCAGCGTTGTATGCATTTGTCAAACGTTGCAAGGTCGCAGAACTTGTCGCAAGTTTATCTTTAGCTGTTTGAAGCTCTGCTTGTTTTTCATCAAGAGTTGCTTGAGCTTTGCTAAGGGCTGCTGCTTTTTCTTGTGCATTAGCATTAAGATTTTCAACTGCAGCATTAGCTTTTTCCAATTCTGATTTAGCAGTTGCAAGGGCGGCTTGTTTTTCAGAAAGGTTATTCTGAGCAGCTGCCAACTTGCTTGCAGTCGCTTTAAGAGCTGCAAGTTCTGATTGAGTATTCTTAAGTTTAAGAGTTGCTGACTCAGAAGCAGATTTCTTGCTAGCCAAATCACTTTGAGCTTGATCGTTAGCTTGTTTAGCAGCTTCATAAGCTGCTTTTGCAGCTGCTAGATTTGCATTTGAAGATGGTTGAGATTGGTTACCTACATATGGGTTAGCAATCTTAGTTGTGTCAAAGCTACTATCAGAAGCGATAGAATTTTTATTGACATTGTTTACGTGAACGTTAAAGGCACCGGCAACAACACTGATGTCTGTACCAATGTAAGCCTCACCACCATCTGCTGTAAGTCCAGAGATAGAACGAGCATGGTTCCACTCATTACCATTAAACATGAAGTCGAGCATAGCTTCATAGACATATTTCTTAATGTCGTTAAGTGTAAATGGTCCTGTCAAACCTTGCCATGTATTAAGGTTTTCACCAATACTTACACTATTAAATGACTTACCAGCACGGTCAAGGGCGGCACTATCATGTCTTTTATGGGTAATAGCTTCCCAACCCCAGTTATCTGCTACATAACCATCTGAAACACGATCAGCTGCAAGAACACTACCTTTTGAAACAGATGTTTGAGTTGTACCAAAGGCTGTACGAATTTGGTTAATCAAACTTGAAGCATACAATGACAAATCTGTAATTTGAGCTTCACTAAGATTATTCAAATCACTAATTTTAACATTTTTATCTGCTTCATTGTCTTGATAACTATTGTTACCACGATCACGTTTATTAACGTTCTTCAAGACTTGTTCAGCTTGAGCTATTTCTGCTGCTGTCGCTGTTTTAGACTCATGAATCTTAAGAGCATTGACATACTCTTGTGACACTGAGAATTTTTGACGAACATTAGCTGTTGAAGTTGTTGAAGATTCTGCTTTTTTCTTAGCTGCTTCAGCGGCTGCAAGGGCAGCTGCCTTTTCATTAGCTACTGTTTGAGCAGTCTCATAGGCTGCTTTAGCTTGGTTTGCTGCATTTTGGTCTGCAGTCAATTGACCTTCTTTAGCTAAAATAGCAGTAGCTTTTTCTTTATCAGCTGCCTGAGCTGCTGCCAGTTCTTCTTGAGCTTTTTTCTCAGCTACTGTTGCAGCGTCAAAAACTGATTGTGCTTTAGCTTGGTTAGAAGCTGCCTCAGAAGCGCTAGAACCATTAAGAGCTGCTTTAGCAGCATCTACTGATTTTTGAGCATTAGCAACTTCACTAGCTTTAGCATTGACATTAGCTTGATCTGTATTAACGACAGATTGCTGTTTGTCTGCTGCATCTTTGGCAGTTTTTTCTGCTGATTGAGCTGTTTCGACTGCTGACTTAGCTTCCTTAGCCGCATTTTCCGCAGTAGTTACTTGACCTTGAGCGGCAGCAATAGTTTCTGGACTTGCTTCATCGGCTGCTGTTTGTGCCTTTTGCAAGTTAGCATCTGCTGTCGCTAGGTTTGCTTGAGCCTGGTTGGCAGCTGCTTCATGATTAGCAACTACTGACTCTTGTTGCGATACTGCTTGATTTGCAGCGCTGGCTTGTTCTCTAGCCGCTTCAACTTGGGCTTGAGTTGGGACAGCTTGTGTAGCTGTCGATGATACTGATGCTGTTGTTGAGGCTTGATCGTTTGTCGTTACCTCATCAGCTTTAGCAACTGTAGCAGAAACTGCAAGTGCTGCAATTCCGGCTGTCGCCAAAACCTTTTTATTCATAAGACGAACTCCTTTTTATGTTAAAAATTCACTACTATATAATAACATTTTAATAATCCTGAAACAAGATGCTGACTCCTAATTTTTAAAATTTAATTATTTTATAAGCTTTCATAGCCTGTTTACAAAAATCATTAAATTGTTAGTCAAAAGTAGAGTTGCTGTTTCAAAGTCCTTTTTTAGTCTTTGATTCTGCCTTATCCTTTTATTCTATCAAAACTTCGTTACAGTTTCTTAACTTTCTTTAAACGTTTTTTTTGATATAATGTGTACTCATCATATGCAAATGGAGGAGCAAAGTGGCAAAAACATTAAAAACATTGAGTAACATCTTACTAGGAATGCTCTCACTGGCCTTGTCTTATTGGTTTTATAGGGGGCATCTCGAACAGTACGTTCATTACATCGCCCATTATGGCTCCTACTTTCAAGTCTTACTCAACCTAGTCATTATTGTCCTACTGAGTTACTTTGTCTACGCTTTTTTGAAACTCCTTCTTACTAGAAAGCTGAAAAAACAGACACTACTCCTACTCTACTTCATTTACTTTCTTGCTCTCTTCTACCTACTTTTCTTGAAAAACATTGGTACCCAAGGTCTCTCACTTAACCCCCTCTCCTTCGCTCGGGAATTATACTGGGGCAGCCACTTCGTTCCCATCATGAACCTGTTAATGTTCATCCCTCTGGGACTCCTCTTTTCTTCACGATTGAGTAATCTCCTACTCTGTCTCCTTACCCTTTTCTCCGTCGAATCCATTCAGTACTTCGGACATTTAGGAGTCTTTGATTTGGGAGATATCACCTTAAATATGTTAGGTATCCTTATCGGAACTGCTATCCATCAACTCCCTCAATTTCAAACAGTTATCAAAAAGATTTTAAAATAGAAAAACTTCCAGAATTAATTTTGGAGTTTTTTTGTTCGATAGATTAATCATCGTCAGAAAATTTTTAGAGGAATACAAAAAAACAGCCCTCTATATCTAGAGAGCTGTTTTTCACTCGGGTAAAATCCGAGTGAAAAAGAAAAACTGCCCCATCATAGAGCAGTTCCATTTTCGTGTATTCAATTGAACAAGGCCTAGGCACTTGTATCTTGAATTAACGACGAAGTCCGAGTGAGCTAATCAACTCACGGTAACGGTTAACGTCTGTGCGGCGAAGGTATGCCAACAAGTTACGACGGTGACCGATTTTTTTCATCAAACCACGGTAAGTAGCGTGGTCTTTTTTGTGTTGTTTAATGTGTTCGTTAAGGTGGTTGATTTCCCAAGTAAGGACAGCAACTTGAACCTCTACTGAACCAGTGTCACCTTCGTGACGTGCGTATTGAGCAATGATTTCATTTTTTTTCTCTTTTGAGATTGCCATGTTTTTTCTCCTTTTTTTGCTCCATCCGAGTCTTAGGATTGGCTCTCCTAAAACCAAGAAAGAGTTGGTTTGTCTTTACGACCTCTCTATTTTAGCTCATCTACTAATCTTTGTCAATCGCAAGATTTCACTGATTAAGTTTTTGAAGCTTAGACTTTTTTAACCATTTTTGCATTCAGAAAAAATCCAAGGAAAAGTAGGAAACTTACGATAGCATAGGCTAGAAAAATCCAACTAAAACTTGGAGATATGAGTGCCAATAATTTCAAAACATAAGGGGAAATAGCTGACCCTAGGTTACACCCTAAGAGGACATAGGCTGTCGCCTTGTTCAACAGATTTCTATCAATAGACTCAGAAAGTCGATTAAAGATAATTGTCAAAACAATACTATAGAAGAAACCAACACCAACTGAAGATAAAATCAAAATCGGTAAGTTACCAGCCACTGACATCCCAAAGAGACAAACCGCTAACAAGAACATCACTATAGTCAAAAGACGATTTTTAAAATGTCCTATAAGCGAGGCGAAGCTCAGTCCAGCTACAATTCCAATTCCCTGCTCTAAACTCAGTACTAAGGCTGATTGACCACTCTCAATAGTCTTACCGGCAACTTGAAACAGAGGCACGCGCAAACTAATCGAAGAATTGATACAGATGACAAAACCTGCTAAAAGAGCCATGCCAAGAATCATACCAAGGTCTTTTTTGTTCAGAACTTGTTTTCTTTTTGTAATCTGCTTCTTCTCCACTTGCTCCATCGTTGGCACAAAAAGGAGATACATAATCAAAATCACAAAACCAAAACCATAGATAAGGAAGGCAAAGGTCCAATGAATTTTCAGTAATTGTCCAACTAAAAGAGAACAAGAAGCTCCACCAATCAACTCCATGGAGCCACGAATACCTAACATCTGAACTCGCTCTTTACCTTGATAACGTTGACTGATGATGGCAATCGCCTTAGCATTGATAAGACCAATCCCCATTCCAAAAGCAATACGTGACAATAAGACAAGAGGATAGGCTTGTACAAAAAAAGGAAAAATCCCAGCACTACTAAGTAAGAGCAATCCAGTCACAATTAGCTGTCTATCACTTAGCCATTTGTCAATAAATGAATTAAGCAAGAGCATCGCTACTACGGAAAATGAAGGGACAGATACTAGAAGCTCCACTTGCGCGGCAGAAAAGGTTGGGCTATAGTAGTCCAACATAGGTGGTAACGCTGTTGAAATCGAAAAGGCCGAAATCAAGAGCAAGGATAGCCCAAGCAGGCTCATTTTTTCTAAAATTCGTGTCATAATATAGGGATAAGAACATCCTTTCCTTACTTGTCTAATAGTTATTTTTTCATTATAATCTAAGGAGACTTTAAAAAATAGGACCTAGGTCCTAAAAAAGGAGATGTATGCGTAATCATACCATAAGACCTCAACTTGACCAGGTCTTTCCACCCCCCTACCTCAACCAATTACAGAAAGTCACCTTTCAAAAGAACGATTATATTTGTACCCAAGGGCAAGCTATCACTGAGCTGACCTACATTTTATCAGGAAAGGTAAAAATTGTTCGTTCTCTCTTCAATGGTAAAGAACATATCCTAGAAACGCTCAATCAGCCTCAGATATTGGGAGATGTAGAACTCATGACCAACCAACCAGCAGGATCATCAGTCATTGCTTTAGAAGAGGTTCAAGCAGTTCAGCTCCCATTAAATAATAAAGAAGAACTCCTCAAAGACCCTGTTTTTCTCTACCAAATTGGACGTAACCTGGCTAGGGCACTGCATAAGCAAGGTATCACTGCTTCAACGAATGCGAGCTACTCTGTCAAAGAGCGTCTGGCCACCCATATTTTGAATAGTGAAGAAGAGAATATCTTTCAATTATCGCCATCCATTTTAGCTTCCCGTTTTGGGACTAGCTATCGTCATGTACAGCGAGTCATCAAACAATTTATCGACCAGGGAATTATCGAAAAAGAGGCCTTTAAAACCTATCGTATTTTAGAGAAAAAAACCTTGGAAAAACTGGCTTTTATCGATTAGAAAAAGCCTCACTTTAACCCTTGATGGTTTAATTTTCAACCCTTTTGTGCTATAGTTATAAACAAGTAAATCAAAGAAAATAGAGGTAAACAAATGGACGCTCAAACCAAAATTATCCGCGCCAGCCATATGATTGATATGAATGATATCATTCGCGAAGGAAATCCAACCTTGCGTGCTGTCGCTGAAGATGTAACCTTCCCACTATCAGACGAAGACATTATCCTAGGCGAAAAAATGATGCAGTTTCTTCGTAACTCACAAGATCCTGTTATTGCCGAAAAAATGGGGCTTCGTGGGGGAGTCGGTCTTGCAGCCCCTCAATTAGATATTTCAAAACGCATTATCGCTGTTCTCGTTCCAAACCCTGAAGACGCTGAAGGTAATCCACCAAAAGAAGCATATAGCCTTCAAGAAATCATGTACAACCCTAAAGTAGTTGCCCATTCTGTTCAAGATGCTGCTTTGGGCGATGGCGAAGGATGCCTCTCAGTTGACCGCGACGTTCCTGGTTACGTGGTTCGTCATGCTCGTGTAACTGTTGAATACTTCAACAAAGAAGGCGAAAAGCAACGTGTTAAACTCCGTGGTTACAACTCAATCGTTGTTCAACATGAAATCGACCATACTAACGGTATCATGTTCTACGACCGCATCAATAAAGACAATCCATTCGCCATCAAAGATGGACTCTTAATTATCGAATAAAGAAAACCTCAGTAGAAATACTGGGGTTTTAGTTTGAAGATAAGGCCTAGTGACATTTTATAGCTAAGTTAAAGTAGAAAAGAACCGACGTTCGTCGATTCTTTTTTCATTATCTGAACCTGTCCTCAGACAAGCATATTGTATAGTGTTTCGTTACCGTGAAGGTTGATATAACTTGGGTCAAAGGCCGAAAGACGCTCGAGAAGTCCATCATAGTCATTCTTGTCACTAAGAGCTATACCAATGAGAACCGGACCTTTTCCTTTATTAGCACGTTTGATGTACTCAAAACGAGTGATATCATCATTTGGTCCCAAGATATCATTTACAAATTCACGAAGGGCACCAGGACGTTGTGGGAAGTTAACCACAAAGTAATGCTTGATACCATCGTAGATAAGCGCACGTTCTTCCATCTCTGGCATACGGTTGATGTCATTGTTACCACCTGAAATGATGCAGACGATGGTTTTTCCTTTAATCTCATCTTTAAGCACTTCCAAAGCTGCCACTGATGCCGCACCTGCGGGTTCTGCAATGGTACCAACCTTAGAGTACATATCAATTAGGGTTTCTGAAATCAATCCTTCATCAACTCCCAAGAGGCGGTCAACGTATTTACGTGCGACTTCATAGGTCTTGGCACCTACCTTTTGAACAGCAATCCCGTCCGCAAACTTATCAATTTCTTCGAGTTTTACAGGATAACCACGGTCAAAGGCAGCACGCATACTACGAGCACCACTAGCCTCAACACCAATAACCTCCATAGATGGTGCCACATCCTTGATATAGGTAGCTACACCAGAGATAAGGCCACCGCCTCCGACTGGAACTAAGATACTATCAAAGGAAACACCTTCCTCTTGAGCCTGCTCATAAATTTCATAAGCAACAGTTCCTTGCCCCGCTTGGACATTATAATCGTCGAATGGATCAATGAAAGTCATCCCTTCAGACTTGGTATATTCCTGCGCTGCTTGAGCAGAAGCATCAAAGGTATCTCCCACCAATTTGATTGTTACAAACTTGCCACCAAAGAAACGGACTTGACCAATTTTTTGGAGAGGCGTTGTTACTGGCATAAAGATGGTTGCCGGAATCTTCATCTCGTTACAAGTGTAGGCAACCCCTTGAGCATGGTTTCCGGCTGATGCACAAACCACACCACGCGCCTTATCCTCATCACTCAATTGATGGATAGCATAGTAAGCTCCACGCAATTTGAAAGAGCGTACCTTTTGCATATTTTCTTTTTTAATATAAATAGTCGCCCCGTATTTTTCAGATAAGTAGCGATCAAAATCTAGTGGCGTGCGTTCCACCACGTTTTTTAAGACTTCATTAGCCTTTACGATATCATTTGCAGTAATCATTGGCTCTCCTTTGACACAATATTCAAACTATTTCTATTGTATCACAATTTTCAGAAAAAATAGCAGCCAGTATAAAGAAAACTCCTTGTTTACACAAAGAGTTCTACTTATTATTTATCAACTTTTTTTGACATCAAGAAGTTACGAAGAGCTGCAAGGGTTGCCGCACCTGCAAGGACAATAGCTGTAAGGATAGCTACAGCATGTTCTCCCCACTTGTGAGATTTTGCTGTTTTAGCAATTGTAGCCTTAAGATCTTCAGTTGTTCCTTTTTCACCTGCTTGCGTCGTTGTCTTACTTGCAAGGTTAAGATCTTGACTACCATTGTAAGTGTTATCTGACGAAGCTGTATTGACAAGGTCTTGACGGCTACTGCGAGTATAGCTGACATTTGTTGTAATGCTATCAATCATCTCAACAATATTTCTGATTGTTGTTGCATCATACAAGCCTCCCTCAGTATCTTTCAAGATAGATACTGCTAATTTTTCAATAGAAACTTCTGAAGAAGCTGCTACCATAGAGTGAGATTCTGAGCTTGCTGTTTCTGAATATCTTGCATAGTTGCTAAAGAGTGATGCTGCTTCTGTAATCGTTTCAGAAGTACTTGGTAAGGTTTCTGAGACGCGAGGAGCTACAGAGAGTCTATTCCAACTATTGATGTTTTCTGATAGTCCATCAAGGATGACTTCCTCTGATGTGCTTTCTGATACTTCTGACGGAGCAACTGAGACAATTGTGCTTGTAGTTTCTGAAACAAGGCTAGTGCTTGCCTGACTCTCTGATTCTGTCAAAGAAGCCACTGGTTCAACTACTGCATGTGATTCTGAAATTGCTGTCGTCGTTGGAGTTGCTGACTCTGAAGTTGATGCTTCTGAACTATTTTCAGTTTCTGATGCTTCCGATGATACTGTTACACTTTCTGATACTTCTGATGAGACTGTTGAGGCAGCTGTGCTTGCAGCCTCTGAAGCTGGTGTAGTGATTGAATCTGATGCTACTGTACCTTGATCCGTATTAGATACTGAGTTGTCATCTTTCTTATCATGTGCGGTCTCTGACACAGCTATCGCCACTGGAACAGCTGCTGAGTTTACTAACTCGTCAACTGATGGTGCTGGTTTAGTTGTTTCATCTAGTTTAGGAGCTTCAACAGATGGTTTCGTATCAGTTGGAGCCTCTGAACCTTTATTTACTGTTGTATTTTCTGATTTAGCTGTTTCTGAGCTTGCTTCAGATGTTACGGTATTATCTACTTTCTTACCAGCTTGGTTAGTAACTGGTTCTACCGGTGTTGCTGTTGTGTCTTCCTTGATATAAAGCATGTTCCAAAGAGTTAGTTTAGGAACTGAAATGACAAGCACTGGTTGACCATTTTCATCTGTTTCAAGGCTTGCTTGTGCCTTCTTCATGCTTGAAGTTGCCCAATCATCCGGTGACGTCACATAGACTTGATCAGCAATTTTAGCTGCTTCTTGGGCTGTTTTACCTGCTAGGCTAAGACGAACTGTGAGATTTTCTTGTGCGTCCGGTGTTTTATTGTCCGCATAACCCTCTTCATTATGCCAGCCCGCATTGATGCCCATCATATTAATCATTTGAACAGTTGAGAAACCTTTTCCTGATTTAGCAAATGTCCAAACTTGATCTCCTGTCACACCAAGAGCATCTTTAGAAAGGATTTCACCAGAAGCATTCTTTGTAGATACAGCCTGAGTGCTGTTTGTCACACCCTCACCGCGGAGAAGATTTTCATAAGCAGTGATAAACTGTTGGTAATTGTAAAGCTTACGAATAGTGTCTTTAGCCACACTGAGGTATTGCGTTGGGTAATAGGCACTTTGAAGGACGTTAAGGGCCGCATTAGCATTTGCAAGGGCTGCAATGGACATGTGATAACCACCTGCTGCAGCTACTGTCGCATCTACGAGAAGAGTCGCATCAGCTTGCAATGGTTTACCAGCAAGGGCATCTTTACCAGCACCGTTAGTTGCTTTTCCGCCAGGAACAGTATAATCAATCCCTGGTTCTTCCATGTAGGCACCAACGATAAGTGATTTACCAGTTTTATTGCGTACCATATCGATACGTGCTTTCAAATCACCATAGGCAACCTGCATACGTCCTGGAATAACTGAACCACCGTTTGTCCAAAGCTCATTATAAACAACATCTTGACGTGCCTTGGCTAGTTTATCATCATTACCACCATTAACATCATTGATTGTGATGTAGTACTTTTCACCGATGAGGTCCTTCATGGCATTAATAAATGACGCATATGAATCAGACATCATGTGTGAGTCAGCCTCGTCTGTGCTGTTACGGTGCTCATAATCAGTCACACGGTTGTCACCAATTGTATCACCTTGCCAACCATCGAATCCCATACGATCCATAGCTGATTTCATGACACCTGCGATGTATTTTTGCCAATCTGGATTCGCCGGATCATAGTAAACTTGAGTTGGGTTATCACCGATAGTGTAAGTCATCGGTTCACCCTTCTTACCAAAGCTATCGTAGAAGTTATAAGCCAAAGCAGCAAGTGGAAGGGCCGGATTCTTTGGATTTGAATCTGCTGAAATCATGTTATAAAGCATGGCAACAGCACCTGACTTATGAACTTGATCAACCAATTCTTTAACAGCCTTAGTGTCAACCTGAGTGTGACTCCAGGTATTCCATTTTTGAACAAAGCTATCGACACCTTCTGGGAAAGGATCTGTAGCTTCATTATAAGCATCATAGAAGAAATATGAGTTGATATTCATAGACTTCATGAGCTCAAGCTCTTTACGGTAGGCTTCAAGATTTTTAACAAGAATACTGTTTTGATCAGTTGGTGAACCTGCTACGATACCGTAACGTGGGAAAACTGTCCAATCATCTTCAACAGACAAGCCAGCGCGCTTGCTTGACAAGACATTGCCTGATTTATCGTTGACACTGATTGTCACCAAGTAACCTGTATTGTTTGTCAACCACTCTGACGCTACTGTCAAGTTTGAAACCTTGGCTGAAGCTCCTGCCGCTAGCGTAAGGTCAACGTTATCTTGACCGATAATTTCTGAAGCATGTTGAAGTGTCAAGTTGACAGTCATCGTCTTAGTTTCTGCTGTTGGATTAGACACAACAACGGAATAATTAATATCACCATCTGTCTTGCTATAAGCTGCTTTTGTTGTTTCTGGATCTGTCAAGTAGGCATCACCATTCAAGTTTTGCTCTGTCACTTCTGTAACTGGTGTTACTTGAGCAGTTGAATGGCGTCCTGCTTCAGTAGCATTATCAGATGATGATGTGATGGTTTCCACAGCAGCTGACTCAGGAGCTAGTGCTTCACTGGCTACAAGCGTTTCTGAGCTAGCACTTTCTGCTGGCACAGCTTGTGAAAAGATTGTAGAAGCTGTCGCTGTTGTTGCAGTATCTGTCGCAACAGTAGCAGTTGATGGACCTATTTCTGTTGTCGCTACTGGAGCAACGGCCTCAGTTGGTACCACCACCAAGTTATCTGCTTCAGTTGTAATAACTGGTTTTGTTGCTTCTGAACTGACCACGTTATCTGCCTTGGCAACCTGATTCATCCCTAGGACACCACCGGCTACAAACAAACCTGATAATAATTTAGTTGACGCTACTTTCTTTGACATATCTCTCTATCCCTCTAAAAAAGTTTAAATCACCTCGGCGTTTCAAATTATCACTATTTGTATTTGCATGCTGTAAACTCGAGTTATTTTTAGTTTCATAAAAATCGCTTGGTGTTTCTTATGAAACTAATGTTAACTTAATCTTTTTTGTAAGACAAGGGAATTTCCGGTAATCCTCGTAAACGGTAATTTTTTCATCATGAATGGTCAGGTTTTTTCAGAAATTTGAGAGCAACATTTTCTAATTTCATTAAATATTCACTTGATTCAGTCTACTTAAAATAAAAAAATAAATCCCAAATAATGAAAATCCATCACCTAAATAGTTCCTGCGATGAGAATAAAAAACCACCTCTCACACAAGGCGAGAAATGGTTTGTTTATCGATTTTTGGTATCTAAAATAATGGTCACAGGTCCGTCATTGACCAAACTAACCTGCATATCTGCGCCAAAGCGTCCTCTTTCTACAGGAACATGAGTTGACAAGGATTGGTTGAAATCGTCATAGAACTGGCTAGCCATGTCAGGCTTTGCAGCACCTGTAAATGCCGGTCGATTCCCTTTTTTCGTATCTGCAAAAAGCGTAAACTGAGAAATCGACAAAATCTGGCCACCAACATCCTTAACAGAAAGATTCATCTTGCCATCTTCATCTGAAAAAATACGCATATTGACAATCTTACGAACTGCATACTCTAGGTCCTCTTTGGTGTCCTCGGGACCAACTCCGACCAATAGTAAGAGCCCCTGCTTAATAGCGCCAACCGTAGAATCCTCAATAACTACAGAGGCACTTTGCACGCGCTGAATTACAATCTTCATCGCAGTAACTCCTTACCCATTCGTACGTTTAACACTGTAAACGTCAGGAATAATTTTAATCTTATCCACAAGACCAGTCAATTCAATAAGGTTTGCAATTTCAAAGCTAACGTGAATATTGGCAAACTTCATGTCCTTAGTCGGTTGTGCATTAACCGTAGCAATGCTCTTGGTCGTATTTGACAAGATTTGAAGAACATCATTCAACAGACCAGAACGGTTAAGACCATAGATATCAATCTCTGCCAAATAAGATTTATTGGCATTACGTTCATCCCACTCCACTTCGATTAAACGTTGCTCATAACCTTCTTGACTCTTGATATTATTACAATCGGAACGGTGAATTGCAATTCCACGGCCCTTGGTGATATATCCTTCAATCTCATCTCCAGGTACTGGGTTACAGCACTTAGCGATACGCATGAGGAGGCCTGAAGCACCTTGAATGATGACGCCATTTTCACTCTTAACCTTAAGAACTTCTTTCTTCTCAGTCTTAACTTCGCCACCGTTCATTAGCTCTTCAGCTTCAGCTTTTGCCTTCGCACGCTCTTCCTCACGGCGTTCTTTTTCCGTCAAACGATTGAAAACAGCAGCAGCACTAATTTCACCAAAACCAACAGCGGCATAAAGAGCTTCTTCACTACGCACACTCATACGAGGGAGAATTTCCTCAATATGTTTCTTGTCTAGGTACTTATTGGCAATATAGCCATGCTCTTGGAAGTAGGCAATCAAAAGCTCACGACCCTTGGTGATAGAGGCTTCCTTGTCCTGATTTTTAAAGAATTGACGAATTTTATTTCTGGCCTTGGTGGTCTTGACCATCTTAATCCAGTCACGGCTAGGACCAAAGGAATTGGCATTAGTTACAATCTCAACCACATCACCTGTCTTGAGTTTGGCTGTCAAGGGCACCATACGGCCATTAACCTTAGCACCTGTGGCCTTCTCACCAACTTGGGTATGGATGGCATAGGCAAAGTCAATAGGTCCTGAATCTTTAGGCAGTTCCTGAACAGCACCATTTGGCGTAAAGACATAAATACGCTCCGAGAAGATATCCTCTTTAACAGAGTCAACAAACCCCATAGCATCACCATTTGAGGCGTCTTGAAGTTCAACAAGATCTTTAATCCAGTTCATTCCCAAAGCAGACTCTTTCGAATCTACCTTGCCCTTGATACCTTTCTTGTAAGCCCAGTGAGCTGCAACCCCGTATTCGGCAACTTGGTGCATTTCCTTGGTACGGATTTGGATTTCAATAGGCCCTTTTGGTCCATAAACCGTTGTATGGATAGACTGGTAACCATTGGATTTAGGATTGGCAATATAGTCTTTAAAACGGCCAGGCATCGGACGCCAGAGTTCATGGATGTATCCCAACATGGCGTAAACATCACTGTGCGTCTCCATAACACAACGGATGGCAATCAAATCATAGATTTGATCAAAGCGCTTTTTCTTGTCGCGCATCTTACGGTAAATAGAGTAGATATGCTTTGGACGACCATACACATCACCAACAAGTCCTTGTTCAGCTGTGTAGGTCTTAATTTTATCGACAATCTCGTCCACAAGTTCCTCACGCTCACGACGTTTTTCCTTCATCATGTGAGAAATCTTGTAGAATTCCACCTCATTAAGGTAACGGAAGGCCATATCTTCCAGTTCCCATTTGATACGGCTAATACCTAAACGGTGGGCCAAAGGAGCATAGATTTCCATAGTTTCGCGAGAAATGCGCTCTTGCTTATCCTTACGAAGATGCTTAAGGGTACGCATATTGTGCAAACGGTCGGCCAATTTAACCAAGATGACACGGATATCCTTAGACATGGCCATAAGCATCTTACGGTGATTTTCAGCCAACTGCTCCTCGTGGGACTTGTACTCAACTTTACCAAGCTTAGTAACACCGTCCACGATATTTCGTACATCCGTACCAAAATCCGCTTCCAAATCATCAAGCGTTTTTTCGGTGTCTTCAACGACATCGTGTAAGAAACCACAGGCTACTGTCACTGCATCAAGATGGAGATCTGCCAGGATACCTGCCACTTGAATAGGGTGAATAATATAAGGTTCTCCTGACTGACGAGATTGCCCACTATGAGCATCTGTCGCATAATGCCAGGCTTTTTCAACTAATTTCAAATCATCTGCTGACATATAGGCCGAGCAAATGTCTAAAATTTCTTCTCCTGTTACATTTTTATCTTTAGCCATGATTTCTTCCTTCGCTTCTTTTAATAACCTTTATTTTATCACTTTTACAAGTAAAGAAAAAGAGCTAGATAGGCAATTCTTAAGCGCAAGGAGCTTACTTGAAAAGCACAATATCTTGTGTTAGAATGATTGAACAAACACAAGATATAGATAGAAAGAGGACGCTTATGTCTCAACTTACCCTCGTTTATATTAGTCTAAGCGGCAATACCCAAAGCTTTGTCAAACGTATGTCTGACTATCTATCCCTCAACCACGGGATTGAATGTCGCCAAATCAATATTAAAGAGCTTAATCATGAAACCTTCCAAGTAGATGAACCCTTTGTCGCACTCTTACCAACCTACCTTGAAGGAGGAAATGGCGTTGACAATGGGGATGTTGAGATCCTAACCAATCCACTGGGGGACTTTATCGCAGCCCATGATAATCACAAACGTTGCTTTGGTATCATCGGTTCTGGTAACCGTAACTTCAATAACCAGTACTGCCTAACCGCCAAACAGTACAGTCAACGTTTTGGTTTCCCAATGTTGGGAGACTTCGAGCTACGCGGTACACAGTCCGATATAGAACGTCTGGCACCTATTATCCTAGAAGCACAAAAGAACTTTAACCAACGCTAAAACTAGAGCAAAAAAGCCCTGATAGGGGCTTTTTCCTTTGCTTAATTTTTTTCGTGTTTTTTGATTCCAAAGAATCCAGCCAAGGTCATAAGAACCAGACCAGCTAAAGTTGCTGACACAGATTCGTCTGAACCAGTGTTTGGCAAGGCCTTAACTGAACTTGAACCTTGGGCTTCTTGTACTTGAGCTTGAGGCAAGATAACGACTTGAGCATTTGACAATTGGATAGCTGGGGCAGGTTTAGCCACGCTAGCACCTACAGTAGCTTTTGGTGTCTCACGCTTAGTTTGATCCGCTGTCTCAGAACCTTTTGGTGACTTCTCAGATTCTTTCTTAGTCGTATCCTCAACTTGATTTGCCTTTTCCTTAACAATCAAGCGGTACTCTGCAAATCCGGCTTGTGTTGATGGTCCTACATAACTAATGGCATCCTGACCAGCAAGGTGGGCACGCGCATTGTCAGATGAAGCAAAACGGATATCTGCATTCGTAATATTAGGGACGAAACTCCAATTTCCATCGGCAGTTGGGTTAATTGTCTTCTCGCTAACGATATAATCAATGATGGCCTGACGATTCTCAAGATTGAGGAGGCGTTTTTCGGCAGCATCTTTAACACCAGGGAAGTTACCAGTCGCACGATAGTTGTTAGTCACGACAAGGAAAGTCTGATTCAAATCAATAGGTTTCCCTTGATAAGCCAAGTCACGAACACGACTAGCGTCTGGATTAACCAACTTACCTTCACGATCGTATTTGTTAGGTTGTGTCAAATCAAACTTATAAGTCAACCCATCAATCACATCATAATTGTATGAGCGATAGCTACTGTTAATGAGTTGCTGTGGTTCTTTGCTGTTAGGATCAATTTGATTGAACTGTCCTGCAGACATTTCCAACCATTCTTTAATTTGTGCCCCAGTCACTTTGAGTAGGGCAGTAACATTGTCGTAGAGGTAGAGATCTGCGACGTTCTTAATGGCCAATGGACCAGCTGGGATATCGGTATAGTAGGTCGCATCCCCACGAGTCCCTGCCTTGAAAGGTGCAGCCGCTGAGAGGATTGGGAGATTCTCATCTGCTGTTCCCGCTACTTGTTTTTTAGCATACCATAGTTGTGCATTATTAACGATTTGAATAGATGGATCATCCTGAACCTGAGCAAAGTAGCTAGTAATTGGTGCAGTAGTCTCACCAACTTCCTTACGAACATAGTTGATTGTTCCATTATGGTCATGAGCTGCCATGTCAATTAAGTCCTTGTCCGCAACATCTGACTTAGTATCAATCTTTTCAAGCTTAGCCTTACTGTTAACAACTTTCCATTTGCCGTCCGTGTAAGTCAATTTAACATCCATGATACCTAGATGATCTCCGAATTTACCAGCCATAACCACAGGTTTCCCATTGATGATACCATTGACATCATCTACACCAGGATATTTCGCATAAAAACTTGTGCCATCTCCATTTGGGAAATCAGCGTGAGAATGCCCTGTCGCAACAGCATCAACGCCTTCGATACCAGCAATTTGGTAACCCTCATTTTCTTCGTTCTTAGTGTATTCATTATCACCAATACCAGAGTGAGCAGCAACAAGAATATAGTCAGCTCCTGCAGCCTTCATCTTAGGAACGATAGCCTTAACAGCCTCCATTGGATCATCAACGGTTACCTTACCTTCAAGGTTGGCCTTATCCCAAACCAAAATCTGTGTTGGAAGGACACCAGTAATACCGATTTTTAGTGTTACCTGTTTGCCGTCCGTATCAGTAAAGGTCTTGTTAACAATCTTATAAGGGTTGTAATAGTAATCACCAGTCTGAGCATTACGCACATTGGCATTGATAATATTAATCTTAGCAGCCTTAACCATGCGATCCAAAAATTCTAGGCCATAGTTAAACTCGTGGTTTCCAAGCGTTTCGGCGTCATACCCAAGCATCTCGAAAGCCTTGTACATAGGGTGAGTCTCACCTTGGGCAACAGGGTCAATCAAGGCCTTATAAGTCCCAAAAGGAGTCCCCTGAATCGTATCCCCACTGTCCACTAAGACCGTATTTGGATTAGTTTCACGAGCTTTTTTGATAAGGACAGCAGTTTTAGACAAACCAACTGTTTGAGACGGCTTATCTTGATAATAGTCATAGTTAACCAAGTTGGTATGAAGGTCTGTTGTTGACAAAATCTGCATATCAACGGTCTGCCCCTCATGAGCAGGCTCTGTTACAGTTTCAGCCTGTACTGGCACTGCTGGTGTCACCTGATTGGCATTCGTCAAAACAGCACTGGCTTCTTGACTTGCTTGGGTCGTTGAGGTATTAGCTGATGGCTCTGCAGACGCATTTGTCGCTACTGTTGTTGGTGTAGCAGAGACAGTCTCTGTTCCTCCTTGAACAGCTGTCCCAGAAGTTCCTTGTCCTGATACTACAGAAGTACCACTATCTGCCACAGTTTCGGTAGAAGCAGTTGGTACTGGTGCCGTTGCTTCATCGGCTTGCCCTACGACTTGTGGCACAGTCAAGAGAGCAAAGAGGCCCAAAACCACAGCGGATTGAGTCACATAACGATTCGTTTTCATTAAAAATCTTCCCCTTTTATAAAGATAATACAATTATATTAAACCTATATAAGATTATCAACTTTTTTAGAAATACTCGATTTGTCATACAAAACCAATGACAAGATTCAATCTTAGCTTAAAAGTGTCAAATACAAAAAAGTTGGAACAAGGCCAACTTTCTTTTATTTATTCAATTCTAGGGCATAACTGACACTACTCAAAGCGTAGAGAGGAGCCGTTTCCGTCCGCATAATACGCGGTCCAAGGCCAATTTTAAGGCCACCAGCTTCTTCAAATGCATCAATCTCAGACGGAGAAATACCACCTTCTGGTCCAAAGATAAAGAGAATTTTCTGACCATTCTCTACCTGAGCCAACTCACGAGCTAAAGTAGCCAACTCGCCTGCTTTGGCTGTTTCCTCATAGGCGATAAAAATCTTATCAAAATTATCTAATTCTGATAGAAATTCTCCCTTCTTCTCGAACAATCTAACTTCTGGCACACGATTACGCTTGGATTGTTCTGCAGCTCCTAGAGCAATCTTGGCAAGTTTATCTTCCTTCTTGGCAAGCTTCTTACCATCCCACTTGACCACAGACCAGTCGGCAGGGAAGGCCCAGATAGCCTGAGCTCCAAGCTCTGTTGCCTTTTGTGTCACCAACTCTAGCTTATCTCCCTTGGGAAAGCCAGAGGCAATGGTTACAGATACAGGCATCTCAACATTATCATTTAAGTCTTCAATCACTTCAAAGACATGATTCTCACGGTCAGTCACACGCGCAAGACGCTTGATACCGTCTTCAAAAACTAAGACAACCTGATCATCCTCTGTTAAACGCATAACGTTAAACATATGCTTTACAGTATCCTTGTCTTTGATAGTTACTGGATTTTCAACTTGCCCCTTTATAAAATACTGTTGCATTTAGCCTCCAATCACACCTGAAATATCATCTGTCTTCTTGAAGACACAAGCATTCCACTCTCCCTGAACCATGTGAGTTTCTAGGAAGAAACCTGCTTTCTCAGCCGATGCACGCACCATATCCCATTTTTCAGAGATAATCCCTGACATAATCAAATAACCTTCGTCCTTAACCAAACGGTAGGCATCTTCCGTCAGATGGATGAGAATATCCGCCAAAATATTAGCCACGATAACATCAGCTTCTTGAGTTACACCCTTCAAAAGATCACCTTCAGCAACGTGGATATTTTCCATGCCAAGATTCATATCAATGTTTTCCTGTGCCACTCGAACCGCCACATCGTCAAGGTCATAGGCATAGATTTCCTTAGCTCCAAGAAGAGAACTAGCAATCGAGAGGACACCCGAACCAGTTCCCACATCAATCACCGTCTCGCCACCACGAAGCACCTGTTCGAGTGCAAAAAGACTCATCTTAGTCGTTGGGTGTGTTCCGGTTCCAAAGGCCATGCCAGGATCTAGCTTGATAATCTTCTCACCTACTGATGCCTCATAATCCGTCCATGACGGTACGATAGTCAAATCGTGGGTAATGCGAGCTGGTTCATAGTACTTCTTCCAATTCTCAGCCCAGTCTTCTTCAACCAATTCTTGAGTAGCCAAGTGAATATCTCCAGTTTCAAGACCAAAATCTGTCAACTCAGCCAAACGCTCATTAACCTGCTTAGTAATAGCTTCGATATCTGCTGACTCCGGATAATAAGTCGTAATTTTAACCGTCTCAACCTGTTCAACCTCAGGATAAAGCTCACCAAAACGGTCTGCATTTTCCAAATAATCTGCACTATCATCAATAGCCACACCTTGACTACCAGATTCAATTAAAATATTAGAAGCCGCCTCTTCGACCTCACGATTAACTTCAATCGTTAGTTCTTGCCATTTGTCCATATATTATTTTCTTCCTTTTCTGATAAATAGTCTTTAAAACGTTCCTGCAACTGGGGAATGACACCTTCTGCTTTTATAAAATCCTCTACAGGCATTAGTTTAAATTCCTGCCCCTCGTCACCAAAATGAATCTCACGATACTGCTCTTGACTAATTTGGCCAACCACAAAAACGGCTGACCTATCTTTATCCAACATACTAGGATAGATTTTCGACCAAATAATCGATTCCTCTTTCAGAGCCAATCCAAGCTCCTCCCAGACCTCACGTTGAAGACATTCAAGAGGCGTTTCTTGACCTTCTCTTCCACCACCTGGCAACTCCCATGTATTTGGCCAAGGAATATCTGGTTTATTATCTCTAAGAATAACCAAAATACTTTGCGCTACGAGTAAGGCAACCTTAACACCTGTAAAATCAAACTGATTTTTTAAATAAGCATCCATCCTTTTTCGCTCCCTTTAATACCTCGGATAAGCAAAAAAATTCCTTCTCTTCAAGTTGAGCTTCCCCTTTTTCGAAAGCTTCTTTGTCCCAAACCAAACCGAATTCCTCAGGTCCATCATCAGATAGAAAATCCATCAAGTCACTCAATCCTTCTGTCGCCACCTCATTCAAAGTCTCCGCAAAATAGGCCAAAAACTCACGAGATAGACCTTTCTTAGGTTCATATGGGATTGTCACTAGGTAGTCCTCTTCATCAAAACGTGATTTTGCTGGATTGTAAAAGAGCACGTAGTCTTCAAAAATGACATCTTCATCAGACACTTCACCCTTATCATCAATAGTCTCCACATTGCTACTGTTTTGTGCTTCTAGGATAAACGTTACTTCTACAGCGTGATTCTTTTTATCCCAGTCCATAGCGAAATCATAGTCCAGGTGCTTATCCAATTCTTCTTCTAATACTGACAAAAAGCCGAATTTAGCCATTTGTTTTCCTCGTTCTTTCTTATTATTCCCTTTATTTTAGCATAAAAGGAGCCAATAAAAAACAGAGTAGGCTGCCCCACTCTGTCCTAGTTTATTATTTAGCATTTTCAACCGCTGCTGTCACAAAGGCGGTGTAAAGTTCCTCAGCATGGTTTGGACGGCTATGGTATTCTGGGTGGTATTGCGCTGCCACAAAGAATTTCTTGTCTGGGAGTTCTACAACTTCCATCAAACGATTATCTGGTGACACACCTGAGAATACAAAGCCCTCAGCCTCAAACTGTTCACGGAACTTAGTATTAAATTCATAACGGTGACGGTGACGACGTTGAACAACTTCTTGATTACCATAAGCTGCAGCTGCCTTAGAACCTGGTTTCAACTTACATGGGTAAAGACCGAGACGAAGAGTACCACCCATATCTTCAATGTCAATTTGATCACGCATAATATCGATAATTGGATATTTTGTGTTTGGATCAAGCTCAGCTGAATTAGCGCCATCCAAGTTAAGGACATGACGAGCAAACTCAATACATGTCAATTGCATACCAAGACAGACACCCAACATTGGCACATCATTTTCACGTGCATAACGAATAGCTTGAATCTTTCCTTCAGTACCACGTTGACCAAAACCACCAGGAACGATGATACCATCAGCATCAGCCAAACGAGAGGCAACATTTTCAGCAGTCAAATCATTAGCATTGACCCAGTCAATATCAATAGCAGTATCATTTGCCAAACCAGAGTGTTTAAGTGCTTCAACCACTGACAAGTAAGCATCGTGAAGCTCCACATACTTACCGACAAGGGCAATCTTAGTTGTCTTCTTAAGATTAAGTACCTTATCAACCATAGCAGACCATTCTGTCATATCTGCAGCTGGAGCATCTAGTTTCAAATGATCACAAACGATTTGATCCATACCTTGAGCCTGCATATTAAGTGGCACTTGATAGATATGTTCCACGTCGAGTGATTCGATAACAGCCTCAGGTGCAACATCACAGAACTGAGCCAATTTATTCTTAATTCCTTGACCAGCAGGTTGTTCTGTACGAATAACCAACATATTTGGTTGGATACCCAAACCACGCAATTCCTTAACAGAGTGTTGCGTTGGTTTTGTCTTCATTTCACCAGCAGCCTTCAAATAAGGAAGAAGCGTTGTGTGGATATACATAACATTATCAGAACCCACATCAGCCTTCATTTGACGAAGAGCTTCAAGGAATGGAAGACTTTCAATATCCCCAACCGTACCACCAACTTCAGTGATAATGACATCTGAATCAGTCGTTGTCGCTGCACGCTTAATCTTGTCTTTCAAAGCATCGGTGATATGCGGAATCACCTGAACAGTCGCACCAAGATACTCCCCTTTACGTTCCTTACGCAAAACTTCGCTGTAAATCTTACCAGTAGTCACGTTAGAGTATTTATTAAGATTGATATCAATAAAACGTTCGTAGTGACCAAGGTCAAGGTCAGTTTCAGCACCATCATCAGTGACATAAACTTCACCGTGTTGGTAAGGACTCATTGTCCCTGGGTCAATATTGATGTAAGGATCGAATTTTTGAATCGTAACCTTAAGACCACGGTTCTTAAGCAAACGTCCAAGACTTGCAGCTACAATCCCTTTACCAATTGAAGATACCACACCACCAGTGACGAAAATATATTTTGTCATGTTAACTCCTTATAATATTATTCAAAACAACTACAGATAGTAGATTGATTACCCACTCAAATAATCACGACAGCCCTTTCCTAGTACCTGATTGGAGCAGTACAAAGTACCTCACCTTAGACAAGTCCAGTAAATGACTAAAAACAAAAATGACCCCCAAGAGTTTCACTCTGGGAGCCTTAATCATGACCTCTTCAAAAGAGGTGCCCGATAAATAGTCTAAACTATCCAAGACCATTTGTCAATGAAAACTTAGTCGTTTGACTCATCCTCATAGTCATCGTCATCATCTTCTTCTGACAACTCAACATCATCCAAATCATCATCTGGAATAATTTCATTCAACTCAGAGTCATAAGATTCCACTTCGGCTTTCTCATCATCTTCGCTATCGTCGTCATATTCAAGACTATCAGAATCAGGTGTGAAGTTTTCGTCTTCTGGATCATCGTCATTATAATCGATGGCATCTTCATCACCATCCATGAAGGCATTAACTTTCTTGTTCTTACGTTTTGGTGCATTTTCATCAGTATCTTCCAATGTGATGACCTCTTCATCGATTTCATCAATTGCATACCATGAACGCAAGCCCCATTTGTTATCACCTAGTGGAATGAAACTTCCATCCGTATTCAAATCTGAATAAAAGAATGGCAAAGCATTGCGGATATCAGCATCCGATTTTTCTAAGTAATTTTGAATTTCATTGACCAAATCATTGAAATACATTTCATTATCACGACCACGTGTTTCTAAGATAGCACGGGCCACTTCAATCATTGATAATTCACTTTTTTCTTGTCCAGCAAATACGTCTAGTTCCAAAGTGGTTCTCCTTCATTCTTACTCAAGCTAGTTTCCATCAGAAATAGCTCAGCAATCAATTTTTCGCTACCTTTTATTTTACGCTAAAAAGAGTCAATAGTCAAAGCATTTATAGAAGAAAAAATCAAGTCTCAACAGAAACTTGATTTTAGTCATATTATTTAACTTTTGCTGTGCTTGTGATAACTTCAACAGCTTTCTTCATAGTGATATCGTGTTTAAGCATTTCAGGTGAAAGAAGTGCAGAAACTTGTGATACTTCCATGTTGTACTCAGCTGCAAGATCATTGATTTCTTTTTGGATTTCTTCTTCTGTAGCGTCGAATCCTTCAGCAGCAGCAACAGCTTCGATAACAAGGTTAGTTTTCACACGTTTGTCAGCGTCAGCTTCATATTGTTTGTGAAGATCTTCTTGAGTTGTACCAGTGATTTGGAAGTACATTTCAGGAGAGATACCTTGACGTTGCATGTTACCCATGAATTCGTTCATAGCACGGTGAACTTCGTCTTCAACCATTTCTGCTGGCAATTCAACGATTTCAGCGTTTTCAACAGCCAAATCAAGTGCAGCACCTTCAACAGCGTCATCATATGCGATTTCTTTAGCTGCTTCAAGTTCTTTACGGTATTTAGCTTTCAACTCATCAAGAGTTTCAACTTCATCGTCAAGATCTTTAGCCAACTCATCATCAAGAGCAGGAACTTCTTTAGCTTTAACTTCGTTAACTTTAGTAACAAATACAGCAGCTTTACCTGCAAGATCAGTAGCTTGATAGTCTTCTGGGAAAGTTACTTTAACTTCTACTTCATCACCAGCTTTTGCTCCAACCAATTGGTCTTCGAATCCTGGGATAAATTGACCTGAACCAAGTTCAAGAGAGTGGTTTTCACCTTTACCACCGTCAAATTCAACACCATCTACTGAACCAACAAAGTCGATAACAACAGTGTCGCCATTTTCAGCTGCACCTTCTTTAACGACCAATTCAGCCAAGTTTTTGCGTTCGTTTTCAAGCTTAGCATCAACTTCTTCATCAGTAACTTCTTTAGAAGCTTCAACTGAAACTTCAAGATCTTTATATGCACCAAGTTTTACTTCAGGTTTTGTAACAACTTCTGCAGTAAGTGTCCAATCTTGACCTTTTTCAATTGATTTTACATCAATTTTTGGTTGTGCAACAACATCAAGACCAAGTTCAGCAATCGCTGCTTCATAAGCTGCTGGAAGAATTGCATTCAAAGCATCATCGTAAAGAGCTTCTTCACCAAATTTTTGGTTAAATACGGCACGAGGCATGTGTCCTTTACGGAAGCCTGGAGCGTTCAAATTCTTTTTAACCTTGTTAAACGCTTGATCCAAAGCTGGTTGAATTTTATCTTGACCGATAGTGAATGTCACCACACCACGGTTAGTGGCTGTGTTTTCAAATGATACAGACATGTAGTCATTCTCCTTAAAATTTTTTATAGATACAGTTTAGTTTACCATATTTCAAAGCCTTTTAAAAGTTTTTTTCTCCAATTTAATCACAAGAAAATCGTTAGGAACTGTTACTTTTTCAAATTTTTGATAAACTAAAGCTATGAATATTTTACAAAGATACATCCAACAATTTAATTTTGAAGAGACCCTAATGGTACTCATTACAAAAGGGATTAAGCTCCTCATTCTTCTCATCATCTTTCTTCTTAGTAAGAAGATTATCAACTTCCTTTTTAAACATACAGTTGGACGCTCTCTAGCTTGGACAATTCAAACACCTGCTCGACAAAAAACCATTGAACGTTTACTACACAATTGCATGAACTACGTGCTATACTTTTTCCTTGTTTACTGGCTTCTTAGTATCCTTGGGGTTCCAGTATCTAGCCTCCTTGCTGGTGCAGGACTTGCTGGGGTTGCTCTTGGTCTAGGAGCTCAAGGCTTCCTATCAGATGTCGTTAATGGTTTTTTCATCTTGTTAGAAAACCAATTTGAAGTCGGTGACTCAGTTGAAGTAGGACCCGTTACAGGCCTTATTTCAACCGTAGGTATTCGAACTACTCAAATTCGAGGATTTGATGGAACTCTCCACTTTATACCTAACAGAAATATCACAATTGTATCCAACAAATCTCGAGGGGATATGAGAGCTCAAATTGATATCCCAGTCTATCCGTCAACCGATATCAATAAGGTGACAAGCATCATCCAAGAAGTAAATCAAGAAAACATTGAAAACTATCCTCAAATCTGTGGAGCACCAAATATCATTGGATTAAGCACAACTCCTTCTGGACAACTGGTATTTCGTATTGATATCTTTACAAAAAATGGACAACAAACTCATATCTATGCAGACTTCTTGAAACTTTACCAGGAAGCCCTAATCAAAGAAAATATTGAACTTCCAAGATTTATTGGAAACCCTATAGCAGTAAAATAAATTCATTACATTAAAAACACTTCAAAAGATAGATAAGATGAATCTACTTTCGAAGTGTTTTTTATTCATATTAAACAATATTGCCAGTCAAGGTTCTATATTAAGAATTAATCATCTTCATTGTAAGGATCAAAATCAACCATCCAAAATTTTAACTCTCGAATCATCTTTTTCCGACCTCTAAAACACTCCCCAGCTAGCAAACGGTCTAACTTAGTAGCATCTTCCGAAGACAACTGATTACGGAAAGCATTAAGCTGCTCATCATAAACAAGCCTATCAACAGCATCTAACTCTTTATTTGGAAGACAAAAAGCAATATCTGAAATTTCAATATAACATTGTCTATTGGCTTGTCGTTTTACAGACTCCTGCCTTCTAACCTCATCATTAAGTCTATTCCTAAATTTCGTTTTAAAATAACGCCGTAACTTATCATCATCAGACTTTAATTCAGGAAACTTTTCTAAAAGCTGATAAAGCGTCATCATAGCTTCTTGCTCCATATCAGCTTGGTCCCAAAGTTGGATGAAATATTGTCGACTAGCCTTAAGTACAATCGGCCTAACAACCTCATATGCGTGAACAAAAACTTCTTGTTCCATTCAACCTCCTATTAATAGATATAATTTTTGTAATTAAATTAATTACGAGACCTATTATAAGAGATAAATAAGAAATAAAATAGTGACATATATGTCACTATAAAAGGTGATAAAAACAAAAAAAAAGCTAGACCTACGTCCAGCAATGAAATCTATACTCCGCCAGTAGGACTCGAACCTACGACATCATGATTAACAGTCATGCGCTACTACCAACTGAGCTATGGCGGATAAACGCTAAGCGACTACCGTATCTAACAGGGGGCAACCCCCAACTACATCAGGCGTACTAGGGCTTAACTTCTGTGTTCGGCATGGGAACAGGTGTATCTCCTAGGCTATCGTCACTTAACTCTGAGTATTCTCAACTCAAAATTGAATATCTATACTGTATCAAGAAACCAAATCGTTGTCAATATGTCTCAGTTACTTTCTTTGGATAAGTCCTCGAGCTATTAGTATTAGTCCGCTACATGTGTCACCACACTTCCACTTCTAACCTATCAACCTGATCATCTCTCAGGGCTCTTACTGATATAAAATCATGGGAAATCTCATCTTGAGGTGGGCTTCACACTTAGATGCTTTCAGCGTTTATCCCTTCCCTACATAGCTACCCAGCGATGCTCTTGGCAGAACAACTGGTACACCAGCGGTAAGTCCACTCTGGTCCTCTCGTACTAGGAGCAGATCCTCTCAAATTTCCTACGCCCGCGACGGATAGGGACCGAACTGTCTCACGACGTTCTGAACCCAGCTCGCGTGCCGCTTTAATGGGCGAACAGCCCAACCCTTGGGACCGACTACAGCCCCAGGATGCGACGAGCCGACATCGAGGTGCCAAACCTCCCCGTCGATGTGAACTCTTGGGGGAGATAAGCCTGTTATCCCCAGGGTAGCTTTTATCCGTTGAGCGATGGCCCTTCCATGCGGAACCACCGGATCACTAAGCCCGACTTTCGTCCCTGCTCGAGTTGTAGCTCTCGCAGTCAAGCTCCCTTATACCTTTACACTCTGCGAATGATTTCCAACCATTCTGAGGGAACCTTTGGGCGCCTCCGTTACCTTTTAGGAGGCGACCGCCCCAGTCAAACTGCCCGTCAGACACTGTCTCCGATAGGGATAACCTATCTGGGTTAGAGTAGCCATAACACAAGGGTAGTATCCCAACAACGCCTCACTCGAAACTGGCGTCCCGAGGTCATAGGCTCCTACCTATCCTGTACATGTGGTACAGATACTCAATATCAAACTGCAGTAAAGCTCCATGGGGTCTTTCCGTCCTGTCGCGGGTAACCTGCATCTTCACAGGTACTAAAATTTCACCGAGTCTCTCGTTGAGACAGTGCCCAAATCATTACGCCTTTCGTGCGGGTCGGAACTTACCCGACAAGGAATTTCGCTACCTTAGGACCGTTATAGTTACGGCCGCCGTTTACTGGGGCTTCAATTCATACCTTCGCTATTGCTAAGCACTCCTCTTAACCTTCCAGCACCGGGCAGGCGTCACCCCCTATACATCATCTTACGATTTAGCAGAGAGCTGTGTTTTTGATAAACAGTTGCTTGGGCCTATTCACTGCGGCTGACCATAAGTCAGCGCCCCTTCTCCCGAAGTTACGGGGCCATTTTGCCGAGTTCCTTAACGAGAGTTCTCTCGCTCACCTGAGGCTACTCGCCTCGACTACCTGTGTCGGTTTGCGGTACGGGTAGAGTATAATTAACGCTAGAAGCTTTTCTCGGCAGTGTGACATCACTAACTTCGCTACTAAACTTCGCTCCCCATCACAGCTCAATGTTATAGATATAAGCATTTGACTCATATCACACCTCACTGCTTGGCCAGACACTTCCAATCGTCTGGTTTAGTTAGCCTACTGCGTCCCTCCATCACTATATACTCTAGTACAGGAATATCAACCTGTTGTCCATCGGATACACCTTTCGGTCTCTCCTTAGGTCCCGACTAACCCAGGGCGGACGAGCCTTCCCCTGGAAACCTTAGTCTTACGGTGGACAGGATTCTCACCTGTCTTTCGCTACTCATACCGGCATTCTCACTTCTATGCGCTCCAGCACTCCTCACGGTACACCTTCTTCGCACATAGAACGCTCTCCTACCATACCTATAAAGGTATCCACAGCTTCGGTAATATGTTTTAGCCCCGGTACATTTTCGGCGCAGGGTCACTCGACTAGTGAGCTATTACGCACTCTTTGAATGAATAGCTGCTTCTAAGCTAACATCCTAGTTGTCTGTGCAACCCCACATCCTTTTCCACTTAACATATATTTTGGGACCTTAGCTGGTGGTCTGGGCTGTTTCCCTTTCGACTACGGATCTTAGCACTCGCAGTCTGACTGCCGATTATATCTCGTTGGCATTCGGAGTTTATCTGAGATTGGTAATCCGGGATGGACCCCTCACCCAAACAGTGCTCTACCTCCAAGAGACTTAACATCGACGCTAGCCCTAAAGCTATTTCGGAGAGAACCAGCTATCTCCAAGTTCGTTTGGAATTTCTCCGCTACCCACAAGTCATCCAAGCACTTTTCAACGTGCCCTGGTTCGGTCCTCCAGTGAGTTTTACCTCACCTTCAACCTGCTCATGGGTAGGTCACATGGTTTCGGGTCTACGACATGATACTAATGCGCCCTATTAAGACTCGGTTTCCCTACGGCTCCGTCTCTTCAACTTAACCTCGCATCATATCGTAACTCGCCGGTTCATTCTACAAAAGGCACGCTCTCACCCATTAACGGGCTCGAACTTGTTGTAGGCACACGGTTTCAGGTTCTATTTCACTCCCCTCCCGGGGTGCTTTTCACCTTTCCCTCACGGTACTGGTTCACTATCGGTCACTAGAGAGTATTTAGGGTTGGGAGATGGTCCTCCCAGATTCCGACGAGATTTCTCGTGTCTCGCCGTACTCAGGATACTGCTAGGTATAAAGACTATTTCGAATACGAGGCTATTACTCTCTTTGGCCTACCTTCCCAGGTAGTTCTTCTATAATCTTTAAGTCCACGTTGCAGTCCTACAACCCCGAAGAGTAAACTCTTCGGTTTGCCCTCTTGCCGTTTCGCTCGCCGCTACTAAGGCAATCGCTTTTGCTTTCTCTTCCTGCAGCTACTTAGATGTTTCAGTTCACTGCGTCTTCCTCTACATTACCTTAACAGTAATGAGTGACAGGCATTACCTGCCGGGTTCCCCCATTCGGACATCTCTGGATCATTGCTCACTTACAGCTCCCCAAAGCATTTCGTCGTTAGTCACGTCCTTCATCGGCTTCTAGTGCCAAGGCATCCACCGTGCGCCCTTATTAACTTAACCTTATTTTGGTCTTTCGACCTAACTCATTAAATATTCACAGCGTTTCGGTTTATTTTCTTGTTACTATCTATATGTATTTAATTACATATGGAATTTGATATAGATATTCAATTTTCAATGGACAATACTTGAATCTTTCGATTCAATGGAGCCTAGCGGGATCGAACCGCTGACCTCCTGCGTGCAAAGCAGGCGCTCTCCCAGCTGAGCTAAGGCCCCACAAGACCTCTCAAAACTAAATAAGAAACTCAAGTACATTCCGTTTTTCCTTAGAAAGGAGGTGATCCAGCCGCACCTTCCGATACGGCTACCTTGTTACGACTTCACCCCAATCATCTATCCCACCTTAGGCGGCTGGCTCCAAAAGGTTACCTCACCGACTTCGGGTGTTACAAACTCTCGTGGTGTGACGGGCGGTGTGTACAAGGCCCGGGAACGTATTCACCGCGGCGTGCTGATCCGCGATTACTAGCGATTCCGACTTCATGTAGGCGAGTTGCAGCCTACAATCCGAACTGAGATTGGCTTTAAGAGATTAGCTTGCCGTCACCGACTCGCAACTCGTTGTACCAACCATTGTAGCACGTGTGTAGCCCAGGTCATAAGGGGCATGATGATTTGACGTCATCCCCACCTTCCTCCGGTTTATTACCGGCAGTCTCGCTAGAGTGCCCAACTGAATGATGGCAACTAACAATAGGGGTTGCGCTCGTTGCGGGACTTAACCCAACATCTCACGACACGAGCTGACGACAACCATGCACCACCTGTCACCGATGTACCGAAGTAACTTTCTATCTCTAGAAATAGCATCGGGATGTCAAGACCTGGTAAGGTTCTTCGCGTTGCTTCGAATTAAACCACATGCTCCACCGCTTGTGCGGGCCCCCGTCAATTCCTTTGAGTTTCAACCTTGCGGTCGTACTCCCCAGGCGGAGTGCTTAATGCGTTAGCTGCGGCACTGAATCCCGGAAAGGATCCAACACCTAGCACTCATCGTTTACGGCGTGGACTACCAGGGTATCTAATCCTGTTCGCTCCCCACGCTTTCGAGCCTCAGCGTCAGTTACAGACCAGAGAGCCGCTTTCGCCACCGGTGTTCCTCCATATATCTACGCATTTCACCGCTACACATGGAATTCCACTCTCCCCTTCTGCACTCAAGTTTGACAGTTTCCAAAGCGAACTATGGTTGAGCCACAGCCTTTAACTTCAGACTTATCAAACCGCCTGCGCTCGCTTTACGCCCAATAAATCCGGACAACGCTCGGGACCTACGTATTACCGCGGCTGCTGGCACGTAGTTAGCCGTCCCTTTCTGGTAAGCTACCGTCACAGTGTGAACTTTCCACTCTCACACTCGTTCTTGACTTACAACAGAGCTTTACGATCCGAAAACCTTCTTCACTCACGCGGCGTTGCTCGGTCAGGGTTGCCCCCATTGCCGAAGATTCCCTACTGCTGCCTCCCGTAGGAGTCTGGGCCGTGTCTCAGTCCCAGTGTGGCCGATCACCCTCTCAGGTCGGCTATGTATCGTCGCCTAGGTGAGCCGTTACCTCACCTACTAGCTAATACAACGCAGGTCCATCTTGTAGTGGAGCAATTGCCCCTTTCAAATAAATGACATGTGTCATCCATTGTTATGCGGTATTAGCTATCGTTTCCAATAGTTATCCCCCGCTACAAGGCAGGTTACCTACGCGTTACTCACCCGTTCGCAACTCATCCAAGAAGAGCAAGCTCCTCTCTTCAGCGTTCTACTTGCATGTATTAGGCACGCCGCCAGCGTTCGTCCTGAGCCAGGATCAAACTCTCATTAAAAACTTTAATAATTGTTCGAGCGTTAACTCATTACCGTCGTCTGACGATTTATTCTTGTAAATTGACAGGTTATAATTCTTCTATCATAACCCTGCACTTGGTTTCTTATTCAGTTCTCAAAGGTCTAAATCGGGAAGACAGGATTCGAACCTGCGACCCCTTGGTCCCAAACCAAGTGCTCTACCAAGCTGAGCTACTTCCCGATAAAAATGCACCCTAGAGGAGTCGAACCTCTAACCGCCTGATTCGTAGTCAGGTACTCTATCCAGTTGAGCTAAGGGTGCTCATTATTATATTATGCCGAGGACCGGGATCGAACCGGTACGAAAGTTTCCTTTCGCAGGATTTTAAGTCCTGTGCGTCTGCCAGTTCCGCCACCCCGGCTCCTCAAGCGAACGACGGGATTCGAACCCGCGACCCCCACCTTGGCAAGGTGGTGTTCTACCACTGAACTACGTTCGCATTTTATGCCGGCTACATGACTTGAACACGCGACCCTCTGATTACAAATCAGATGCTCTACCAACTGAGCTAAGCCGGCTAACTTTTCTAATGCGGGTGAAGGGACTTGAACCCCCACGCCGTTAAGCGCCAGATCCTAAATCTGGTGCGTCTGCCAATTCCGCCACACCCGCATATATGACCCGTACTGGGCTCGAACCAGTGACCCATTGATTAAAAGTCAATTGCTCTACCAACTGAGCTAACGAGTCTCAAATATTTCTACTTGACGGTCCCGACGGGAATCGAACCCGCGATCTTCGCCGTGACAGGGCGACGTGATAACCGCTACACCACGGGACCTATGGGAGTTAACGGGATCGAACCGCTGACCCTCTGCTTGTAAGGCAGATGCTCTCCCAGCTGAGCTAAACTCCCTATGCGCTAAGCGACTACCGTATCTAACAGGGGGCAACCCCCAACTACATCAGGCGTACTAGGGCTTAACTTCTGTGTTCGGCATGGGAACAGGTGTATCTCCTAGGCTATCGTCACTTAACTCTGAGTATTCTCAACTCAAAATTGAATATCTATACTGTATCAAGAAACCAAATCGTTGTCAATATGTCTCAGTTACTTTCTTTGGATAAGTCCTCGAGCTATTAGTATTAGTCCGCTACATGTGTCACCACACTTCCACTTCTAACCTATCAACCTGATCATCTCTCAGGGCTCTTACTGATATAAAATCATGGGAAATCTCATCTTGAGGTGGGCTTCACACTTAGATGCTTTCAGCGTTTATCCCTTCCCTACATAGCTACCCAGCGATGCTCTTGGCAGAACAACTGGTACACCAGCGGTAAGTCCACTCTGGTCCTCTCGTACTAGGAGCAGATCCTCTCAAATTTCCTACGCCCGCGACGGATAGGGACCGAACTGTCTCACGACGTTCTGAACCCAGCTCGCGTGCCGCTTTAATGGGCGAACAGCCCAACCCTTGGGACCGACTACAGCCCCAGGATGCGACGAGCCGACATCGAGGTGCCAAACCTCCCCGTCGATGTGAACTCTTGGGGGAGATAAGCCTGTTATCCCCAGGGTAGCTTTTATCCGTTGAGCGATGGCCCTTCCATGCGGAACCACCGGATCACTAAGCCCGACTTTCGTCCCTGCTCGAGTTGTAGCTCTCGCAGTCAAGCTCCCTTATACCTTTACACTCTGCGAATGATTTCCAACCATTCTGAGGGAACCTTTGGGCGCCTCCGTTACCTTTTAGGAGGCGACCGCCCCAGTCAAACTGCCCGTCAGACACTGTCTCCGATAGGGATAACCTATCTGGGTTAGAGTAGCCATAACACAAGGGTAGTATCCCAACAACGCCTCACTCGAAACTGGCGTCCCGAGGTCATAGGCTCCTACCTATCCTGTACATGTGGTACAGATACTCAATATCAAACTGCAGTAAAGCTCCATGGGGTCTTTCCGTCCTGTCGCGGGTAACCTGCATCTTCACAGGTACTAAAATTTCACCGAGTCTCTCGTTGAGACAGTGCCCAAATCATTACGCCTTTCGTGCGGGTCGGAACTTACCCGACAAGGAATTTCGCTACCTTAGGACCGTTATAGTTACGGCCGCCGTTTACTGGGGCTTCAATTCATACCTTCGCTATTGCTAAGCACTCCTCTTAACCTTCCAGCACCGGGCAGGCGTCACCCCCTATACATCATCTTACGATTTAGCAGAGAGCTGTGTTTTTGATAAACAGTTGCTTGGGCCTATTCACTGCGGCTGACCATAAGTCAGCGCCCCTTCTCCCGAAGTTACGGGGCCATTTTGCCGAGTTCCTTAACGAGAGTTCTCTCGCTCACCTGAGGCTACTCGCCTCGACTACCTGTGTCGGTTTGCGGTACGGGTAGAGTATAATTAACGCTAGAAGCTTTTCTCGGCAGTGTGACATCACTAACTTCGCTACTAAACTTCGCTCCCCATCACAGCTCAATGTTATAGATATAAGCATTTGACTCATATCACACCTCACTGCTTGGCCAGACACTTCCAATCGTCTGGTTTAGTTAGCCTACTGCGTCCCTCCATCACTATATACTCTAGTACAGGAATATCAACCTGTTGTCCATCGGATACACCTTTCGGTCTCTCCTTAGGTCCCGACTAACCCAGGGCGGACGAGCCTTCCCCTGGAAACCTTAGTCTTACGGTGGACAGGATTCTCACCTGTCTTTCGCTACTCATACCGGCATTCTCACTTCTATGCGCTCCAGCACTCCTCACGGTACACCTTCTTCGCACATAGAACGCTCTCCTACCATACCTATAAAGGTATCCACAGCTTCGGTAATATGTTTTAGCCCCGGTACATTTTCGGCGCAGGGTCACTCGACTAGTGAGCTATTACGCACTCTTTGAATGAATAGCTGCTTCTAAGCTAACATCCTAGTTGTCTGTGCAACCCCACATCCTTTTCCACTTAACATATATTTTGGGACCTTAGCTGGTGGTCTGGGCTGTTTCCCTTTCGACTACGGATCTTAGCACTCGCAGTCTGACTGCCGATTATATCTCGTTGGCATTCGGAGTTTATCTGAGATTGGTAATCCGGGATGGACCCCTCACCCAAACAGTGCTCTACCTCCAAGAGACTTAACATCGACGCTAGCCCTAAAGCTATTTCGGAGAGAACCAGCTATCTCCAAGTTCGTTTGGAATTTCTCCGCTACCCACAAGT
Source organism: Streptococcus salivarius (assembly GCF_000785515.1). Taxonomy (NCBI): domain Bacteria; kingdom Bacillati; phylum Bacillota; class Bacilli; order Lactobacillales; family Streptococcaceae; genus Streptococcus; species Streptococcus salivarius. The sequence continues at coordinate 185,528 of NZ_CP009913.1, read as the reverse complement.
CATCCAAGCACTTTTCAACGTGCCCTGGTTCGGTCCTCCAGTGAGTTTTACCTCACCTTCAACCTGCTCATGGGTAGGTCACATGGTTTCGGGTCTACGACATGATACTAATGCGCCCTATTAAGACTCGGTTTCCCTACGGCTCCGTCTCTTCAACTTAACCTCGCATCATATCGTAACTCGCCGGTTCATTCTACAAAAGGCACGCTCTCACCCATTAACGGGCTCGAACTTGTTGTAGGCACACGGTTTCAGGTTCTATTTCACTCCCCTCCCGGGGTGCTTTTCACCTTTCCCTCACGGTACTGGTTCACTATCGGTCACTAGAGAGTATTTAGGGTTGGGAGATGGTCCTCCCAGATTCCGACGAGATTTCTCGTGTCTCGCCGTACTCAGGATACTGCTAGGTATAAAGACTATTTCGAATACGAGGCTATTACTCTCTTTGGCCTACCTTCCCAGGTAGTTCTTCTATAATCTTTAAGTCCACGTTGCAGTCCTACAACCCCGAAGAGTAAACTCTTCGGTTTGCCCTCTTGCCGTTTCGCTCGCCGCTACTAAGGCAATCGCTTTTGCTTTCTCTTCCTGCAGCTACTTAGATGTTTCAGTTCACTGCGTCTTCCTCTACATTACCTTAACAGTAATGAGTGACAGGCATTACCTGCCGGGTTCCCCCATTCGGACATCTCTGGATCATTGCTCACTTACAGCTCCCCAAAGCATTTCGTCGTTAGTCACGTCCTTCATCGGCTTCTAGTGCCAAGGCATCCACCGTGCGCCCTTATTAACTTAACCTTATTTTGGTCTTTCGACCTAACTCATTAAATATTCACAGCGTTTCGGTTTATTTTCTTGTTACTATCTATATGTATTTAATTACATATGGAATTTGATATAGATATTCAATTTTCAATGGACAATACTTGAATCTTTCGATTCAATGGAGCCTAGCGGGATCGAACCGCTGACCTCCTGCGTGCAAAGCAGGCGCTCTCCCAGCTGAGCTAAGGCCCCACAAGACCTCTCAAAACTAAATAAGAAACTCAAGTACATTCCGTTTTTCCTTAGAAAGGAGGTGATCCAGCCGCACCTTCCGATACGGCTACCTTGTTACGACTTCACCCCAATCATCTATCCCACCTTAGGCGGCTGGCTCCAAAAGGTTACCTCACCGACTTCGGGTGTTACAAACTCTCGTGGTGTGACGGGCGGTGTGTACAAGGCCCGGGAACGTATTCACCGCGGCGTGCTGATCCGCGATTACTAGCGATTCCGACTTCATGTAGGCGAGTTGCAGCCTACAATCCGAACTGAGATTGGCTTTAAGAGATTAGCTTGCCGTCACCGACTCGCAACTCGTTGTACCAACCATTGTAGCACGTGTGTAGCCCAGGTCATAAGGGGCATGATGATTTGACGTCATCCCCACCTTCCTCCGGTTTATTACCGGCAGTCTCGCTAGAGTGCCCAACTGAATGATGGCAACTAACAATAGGGGTTGCGCTCGTTGCGGGACTTAACCCAACATCTCACGACACGAGCTGACGACAACCATGCACCACCTGTCACCGATGTACCGAAGTAACTTTCTATCTCTAGAAATAGCATCGGGATGTCAAGACCTGGTAAGGTTCTTCGCGTTGCTTCGAATTAAACCACATGCTCCACCGCTTGTGCGGGCCCCCGTCAATTCCTTTGAGTTTCAACCTTGCGGTCGTACTCCCCAGGCGGAGTGCTTAATGCGTTAGCTGCGGCACTGAATCCCGGAAAGGATCCAACACCTAGCACTCATCGTTTACGGCGTGGACTACCAGGGTATCTAATCCTGTTCGCTCCCCACGCTTTCGAGCCTCAGCGTCAGTTACAGACCAGAGAGCCGCTTTCGCCACCGGTGTTCCTCCATATATCTACGCATTTCACCGCTACACATGGAATTCCACTCTCCCCTTCTGCACTCAAGTTTGACAGTTTCCAAAGCGAACTATGGTTGAGCCACAGCCTTTAACTTCAGACTTATCAAACCGCCTGCGCTCGCTTTACGCCCAATAAATCCGGACAACGCTCGGGACCTACGTATTACCGCGGCTGCTGGCACGTAGTTAGCCGTCCCTTTCTGGTAAGCTACCGTCACAGTGTGAACTTTCCACTCTCACACTCGTTCTTGACTTACAACAGAGCTTTACGATCCGAAAACCTTCTTCACTCACGCGGCGTTGCTCGGTCAGGGTTGCCCCCATTGCCGAAGATTCCCTACTGCTGCCTCCCGTAGGAGTCTGGGCCGTGTCTCAGTCCCAGTGTGGCCGATCACCCTCTCAGGTCGGCTATGTATCGTCGCCTAGGTGAGCCGTTACCTCACCTACTAGCTAATACAACGCAGGTCCATCTTGTAGTGGAGCAATTGCCCCTTTCAAATAAATGACATGTGTCATCCATTGTTATGCGGTATTAGCTATCGTTTCCAATAGTTATCCCCCGCTACAAGGCAGGTTACCTACGCGTTACTCACCCGTTCGCAACTCATCCAAGAAGAGCAAGCTCCTCTCTTCAGCGTTCTACTTGCATGTATTAGGCACGCCGCCAGCGTTCGTCCTGAGCCAGGATCAAACTCTCATTAAAAACTTTAATAATTGTTCGAGCGTTAACTCATTACCGTCGTCTGACGATTTATTCTTGTAAATTGACAGGTTATAATTCTTCTATCATAACCCTGCACTTGGTTTCTTATTCAGTTCTCAAAGGTCTTTGTCTCTCTTAAGACAACTTCTATATTCTAGCAAATCTAGAACACCTTGTCAACACTTTTTTGAAGTTTTTTTTACTTCTCGTGTCCGCTGTCTCTCCCGAAACAGCTTATTTATAATATCATCTCTGACCTGTCTTGTCAATAACTTTTTTAAAGTTTTGGAACCTTTTCAAGTTTGTGGCAAGTCAGTTAAGACAACTTTTATATCTTATCACCCAAATCAATGCTTGTCAATAGGGTTTAGTAAAGCTATTAATCTTTTTTTGATTGAACTTTTTTGAATCCTTGATACAATACCCATCCAACGACTAGGCCAAGAGCATTTTGGCAGAAATTAGGAATCACTTCTGCGATTGAAGCTCCTGTTCCATACATAAATACTGAAGCAAGTGCATAACCACCCACCATCACAATTGTAGCAATCAGAAGGCCTAGGATACGATAGTTACCTTTAAATCCAGCAAAATAACCTTGTGCACCATGGATTAACAAACTAATAAACATCCATTGCGGAGCAGATGATAGCAAATCTATCAAAAATGCAGATAGTCCTCCCACAATTGCCCCTTCTTTCTTGCCAAGATAAAAGGCTGTGAAGTAGATTCCTGCATCTACCAAAGTTAAAAGCCCTGTTGGAGTCGGAATTTTAGCTACGAATCCAAAGGTCACTGATAAAGCTGTTAAGATAGCTAATAATGTTAGCTCTTTTGTTTTCTTATTTTGCATATTGAACTACTCCAAATTCATTTGATTGTTTAATTGATTCATAAACAAAGGCTTTAGCATTTGCCACAGCTTCAGTTTCTGAACACCCTTTAACTAATTCACTAGCTATACTCGAAGCAAATGTACACCCTGCACCGGTATTGTTTTTGTCTAGCACAGCTTCTTCAAACAATTTGTAATCTGTTCCATCATAAAAGACATCTATCGCTTTATTACCATCCAAGCGGTTTCCACCTTTGACAACGACAGTCTTAGCACCTAATTCATTGAGATAGCTAGCGGCATGCTTCATATCATCAAGAGTCTTAACCTTTCTATCTATAAGCAGTTCGACTTCAGGTAAGTTCGGAGTGATAACCGTGATATAAGGGAAAAATTTAACCAATTCATCACGTAGTTGAGAAACTTCAACGTCATGAGTCTCCTTACATACTAAAACGGGATCCAAGACAATTGGAATATCAGAATGTTTTTTAACAAAATCCAACGTTAATTCTGCGATTTCAACGTTAGGCAACAAACCAATTTTAATTGCTGAAAATGGGACATCTTTTAGTGAGTCAAGTTGTTGTTTAAAAACATTAGTATCAACCGGAATGACCTCAAAACCATTCTCAGTCATAGCTGTTAGACAGGTAAGGGCCACAAATCCATGCTGTTTATTAGTGGTAAATGTCGCTAAATCTGCATGAAGTCCGCCACCACTAAAAATATCATTCCCTGAAATCGCTAAAATCAATTCATCACTCATATCTAATCTCCTTCAAATATAACCCATTTCCTGCTGCCGTTGGTCCTGCAAGATTACGATTACGACTTTCCAACACTGTCTTAACTTGCGAAACAGGCATGCGACCATTTCCAATCTTCAACAAGGTGCCGACCATATTTCTAACTTGCTTATAGAGAAAACCATTGCCAGAAAAAGTAAAGATATAAAATCCAGTTTTCTCATCGATAGATACACTAGCTTGTGTAATTGTGCGTACTTTATTTTCTACAGAAGTTCCTGAAGCTGTGAAGCCTGTAAAATCATGTGTGCCGACCAAATCCTTAGCAGCCTCCTGCATAGGTGCTAAACTTAAAGGGTAGGGATAGTGGGTCGCATAATTACGCATCATAGGGTTCTTAGGTCGTCCTGCATCTACTAGAAACTCATAAGTTTTACTATGTTTATTGTATCGTGCATGAAATTCTTCTGATACAAGTTCAATACTAACAACATCAATATCATCTGGACATTGCGTATCTAAACCAAAACGTAACTTCTCTGGATCCCGCTTCTGGGGCAAGTCGAAGTGGATAACTTGTCCATAGGCATGAACACCTGCATCTGTACGCCCCGCTCCATGAACGGTGACAGGTGTACCACTATTTAACCGTAAAAGAGTCTTTTCAAGCTCTTCTTGAATAGAACGTGCATTTGGTTGTCTTTGAAAACCTGAGAAAAGTGTACCATCATAGGAAATTATCGCTTTGTATCTAACCATAAAATTATCATATCAGATTTTTTCAAGGATAAAAAGTAGGTCGATTAGCAACTGACCCCAGACAATTTTTTGACATAAAGAAAAAGACGCCTTCAGCGTCCTTCCTTTATAAATCTTCTAAGGCATCCTTTACTTTATTGAAGAAACCTTTTTTCTGTGGTGCGATTTTTTCATCTCCACTTGCCTTGGCGAATGCAAGGAGAGCTTCTTTTTGAGCATCGTTTAGCTTCGTAGGAGTTACAATCTTAACTGTAACGTGTTGGTCTCCTTGTGAACCTCCACGAAGACGTGGAGCACCCTTTCCTTTTAGACGGAAAGTTTTGCCTGTTTGAGTTCCTGCTGGAATGGTCATCTCAACATTTCCGTGAACTGTTGGTACTTCGACAGTATCACCAAGAGCAGCTTGGACAAAGGAAATGTTAAGTGTATAGTAAATTGTTGATCCATCACGAGTAAACTTATCACTTGGATTAACATTGATGATTACAAAGAGGTCTCCATAAGGACCACCATTGAAACCAGCTTCACCTTGACCCGCAAGACGGATTTGTTGACCTGTTTCAACACCTGCTGGAATCTTGACAGATACTTTATGGCTTTGTTTTTCATGTCCTGTTCCATGACAAGTTTGACATGGCTCTTTAATTTCTTGACCTGTTCCATGACAGACATCACAGGTTACTTGACGACGCATCATACCAAGTGGTGTTTGCGTATCGACATTGATAACCCCTTGACCATGACAGCGACCACAAGTTACAGGGCTTGTTCCAGGTTTTGCACCAGATCCCGAACATGTCTTACATGTTGCTTCACGATTGTAGTGAACTTCTTTTTCGGCACCAAAAATCGCTTCTTCGAAGCTTAGGTTGACACGGTACTGAAGATCATCACCTTGACGTGGAGCATTTGGGTTACGAGTAGCACCACCACCAAAGAAGCTAGAGAAGATATCCTCAAAGCCACCAAAGCCTGCACCACCATCGAAGCCACCAAAGCCTCCTTGACCTCCAAAACCATTCGCACCATCTGGTCCGTATTGGTCATAGGCTGCACGTTTTTGGTCATCACTTAAAGTTTCATAGGCCTCTTGGACCTCTTTATATTTTTCTTCCGCACCTGGTTCTTTATTAATATCTGGGTGGTATTTCTTAGACATCTTACGATAGGCACGTTTAATTTCATCTTGAGAGGCATCCTTAGATACCCCAAGACGATCGTAATATTCGGTATTGTTCATACAAGATACTAAGAGCGAACAGAAAGCGACTGAAATTTAGGAAACCGACAAGAAATCATGATTTCTTAGGAGGTTTATCTAATTTCCTAGCTTTCCGCTCGTGTTCAATTCCTCGAACACTCTTTGTTCCTTTCTATAATTTTCATGTAAATCTTTAGAGGGTCTTTTCTATACTTCGCTTCACTTCATCAAACTCTTCGTCTGATAGAGTAAATATCAAATCCTCTTCAGCGTACTCGTTCTGTTCTTTAAAATAGTTGTCCGTATAATCTGACAACCCTAGACTAAGAATCACTTTTCTTGCAAACTCTTGATGTGCAAAGCCTATGGCTGTAATGATTTTTTTATCTTGTACAACCACTTTAGGTTGGAAATTTTCACGTGGAAGAAATTCAAAATAGTCAAAGAAGTTTTGCCAAATTCCACCTGTAAATTTCGTGTCCTTCAACAGACCTGCTTTTGCTAATAAAAGAGGCGCTGAAGAAATGGCTGCAATGAGGATACCTTGCTCACCAAGGCCCCTCAAGAACGAAATCAATTTCTCATCCTGTAGGGCAGGTCCTATGTTGACCATTCCTGGCAAAATCACGCAAGAATAATCTTCTATACGTACTTGATCCAATGTTTTCGTCGGTTGACAGGGCAAGCCGTCCTCAGATACCACAATCGAATAATCTGAGGCTACATAATCAATCGTTATATCGAAAGACAGAGCTAAAGTACTCGTTAAAGAGGCTATCTCGTAGAGAGAAAAATTAGGATAAATGATACAAAGCACTTTTTTCATAAGCGACATCCTCTATTTTACCGAAAAACAGAGGCTGGTTTGCAACCTCTGGATTTCTTTTTATCATTTACTAGCTAAGCTCAACACCTTACCGAACTGAGCACGCCCTAACCTCTTGGTGAAAAAGAGAAATCTTCCTATTTTCACTGTGAGGCTTTAACGGACTTTGCATCTTACTTTTCAGTAAACTCTCCGTCTACAACATCGTCGCCTGAGTTGTCTGCTGTTTGTGCACCTTCTGCTCCTGCTTGAGCTTGTTGTGCTGCTGCAGCTTGTTCGTAAAGTTTAACTGCAAGAGCTTGAGCTTTTTCGTTAAGAGCTTCCAATTTAGCCTTCATGTCATCAAGATTGCCTGATTCTTGAGCTTTCTTAAGGTCATCAAGAGCTGATTGAGCAGCATCACGTTCTGTGTCGAAGCCTTTACCTTCTGTTTCTTTGATTGTTTTTTCAGTCGCAAAGATAGCTTGGTCAACTTCGTTACGAAGATCTACTTCTTCTTTACGTTTTGCATCTGCTTCAGCATTTGCTTCAGCATCTTTCATCATCTTTTCAATTTCTTCGTCTGTCAAACCAGAGTTAGATTGGATGACAATTGTTTGTTCTTTTTGAGTTCCAAGGTCTTTAGCTTTAACAGATACGATACCGTTCTTATCAATATCGAAAGTAACTTCGATTTGTGGGATACCACGAGGTGCAGCTGGGATATCAGTCAATTGGAAACGTCCAAGAGTCTTGTTATCCGCTGCCATTGGGCGTTCCCCTTGAAGAACGTGGATATCAACAGCTGGTTGGTTATCTGCTGCAGTTGAGAAGACTTGTGATTTAGATGTTGGAATAGTAGTGTTGCGGTCAATAAGTTTTGTGAACACTCCACCCATTGTTTCGATACCAAGTGACAATGGAGTTACATCAAGAAGGACAACGTCTTTGACATCACCAGTGATAACACCACCTTGGATAGCAGCACCCATGGCAACTACTTCATCAGGGTTAACTGATTTGTTTGGTTCTTTACCAGTTTCAGCTTTAACAGCTTCTACAACGGCAGGGATACGAGTTGAACCACCGACAAGGATAACTTCGTCAATATCTGACAAGCTCAAACCTGCATCTGAAAGGGCTTGACGAACTGGAGTTTTCGTACGTTCTACAAGGTCACGAGTCAAATCATCGAATTTCGCACGAGTCAATGTCATTTCCAAGTGAAGAGGTCCAGCCTCACCAGCAGTGATGAATGGCAAGCTGATTTGTGTTGAAGTAACACCAGAAAGGTCTTTCTTAGCTTTTTCAGCTGCATCTTTCAAGCGTTGAAGAGCCATCTTGTCTGTTGACAAGTCGATTCCATTTTCTTTCTTGAATTCTTCAACCATGTGGTCGATGATTTTTTGGTCAAAGTCATCACCACCGAGTTTGTTATCCCCTGCAGTTGCCAACACGTCAAAGACACCGTCACCAAGTTCAAGGATAGATACGTCGAATGTACCACCACCAAGGTCGAATACCAAGATTTTTTCTTCTTTATCAGTCTTATCCAAACCGTAAGCAAGAGCTGCTGCTGTTGGTTCGTTGACGATACGTTCTACTTCAAGACCAGCGATTTTACCAGCGTCTTTTGTTGCTTGACGTTGTGCATCGTTGAAGTAAGCAGGAACTGTGATAACTGCTTTAGTTACTTTTTCACCAAGGTAATCTTCAGCATAACCTTTCAAGTATTGAAGAATCATAGCTGAAATCTCTTGTGGTGTGTATTCTTTACCGTTTGCAGAAACTTTTTCAGAAGTACCCATCTTAGATTTGATAGAGATGATTGTATCTGGGTTTGTTACTGCTTGACGTTTTGCAGCGTCACCAACGATGATTTCACCGTTTTTGAATGACACAACAGATGGAGTTGTGCGGTTACCTTCTGGGTTTGCGATAATTTTTGATTCAGTTCCTTCAAGAACTGCTACTGCTGAGTTTGTTGTACCTAAGTCAATACCAATGATTTTAGACATATGTTTTTCCCCTTTTTACTTTAATTTCTATTTTGCTTTTTTATCTTTCATTCATAGTTTTCTGTCATTTCGGACAAGTTTTCAATTAATTATATACAACTACCATAGCTGGGCGTAAGACGCGTTCGTGGAGTTTATACCCTTTTTGGAAAACTTGTGCAATCGTGTCTGCTGGATGTTCATCATCTGCAGGCATTGTTTGAATTGCCATATGGAAGTTATGATCGAAATCACCATCTGCTGGAATTTCTTCAATTCCTTCCTCTTTAAGAGCATGCACTAAACTTTCTTGCACCATTTCCAAACCTTTTTTGACATCATCAGTCAAGCCCTCAACGGCAAGAGCACGTTCAAGGTTATCAAGTGATGGCAAAATCGCTTTTGCCAGATCTTGGCTACGATACTTTTGCAATTGTTGACGTTCTTCATTTGCACGTCGCTGAATGTTTTGCATTTCTGCATGGGCACGAAGGTATTTGTTTTCAAATTCTTCGGCACGCGCTTGGGCTTCTTCAAGTTCAGAAGGTTCGCTTACTTCCTCTACAACTTCTTCAGTTGTCTCCGTAGCTTCCTCTTCTTTCACTTCTTCTTTTTTAATATCTTCAGTCAAGGCATACACCTCTTTCTATACTTTTTAAATGTTATATCTTAGCTAACTTCATAATGGTTACTATTGAGGTAACGGTAATAATCCGTCAACTTCATAACCAAAACTCTACTAATAACATTGACCAAACTAACCATGCGACGATAATCCATTTCAACTGGACCAATCACATGCATGAGTGCCATCCCACGATAAGGAATCAGGAATTTATGACTCATAACTGTGACATTTTCAAGCGCTTCTTCAGTTGATTCTGCAACCGAAATCTTGGTCACTTCATCATCGGAGATAGCTGATCGAAGCTCAAGTGCCACATGTTGTGGATTGTCCAAAAATTGATAGGTTTTTAAGTCGGCATAAGTCAATGATGCAACCTTACCTTCGATGAAAATCAATTCCTTAAAAAGTTGTGAAAAGATATAATCAAACAAGTCTAAAACATTATCTGTTATTTTGAAATATTTTTGCACAATCTGAGGAATCTCAGTTCTCAATCGGTAATGGATATCTAAGACAGTGTTTCCCAAAAAACGTTCTTGAACAAGCTTATGAAGAATTTCCAAATCACTAGACAAGAAATTTTTTGGAATAGCAAATTGAACTGTCACAGGCTTAGATTCATCTAGAGTAAGAACCGCTAAAGCGTCGTGATTGGATAGATGAACAATGTCAAATCCAGTCAGACGTTGTCGTGTCGGTTCCACATCTTGAATCACTGCTGTACATCCTGTCATTTCTGCCAGCAGCTTCGCCGCTGCATCCAAGATATCTTCAAGTTTAAAGGCTTCAAAATCAAAGGCCTTGACCACTTGATAAACATCTTGTTGATCAATCGTATCAAGATTCAAAGAATTAGCGACGAAATACTGGAAACCTGCTCGGCTTGGCATACGCCCACTAGAAGTATGAGCTTTTTCAAGATAGCCCATTTTTTCAAGCTTGGCCATGTCATTACGAATGGTCGCTGAACTCGAATCAATTGATTCTTGTAATGCTTTAGAACCAACCGGTTCATGTGTACGAGTGAACATCTCAACTATCAAATTCAAAATAGTGTTTTGCCTTTGCGTAATCACGATGTCACCTCATTTCTATTTATTAGCACTCTAACACATCGACTGCTAACTTATGATTCTATTATACACCTAAACTTGAACATGTCAACCCAAAAAACCAAAAAATTAGCACTCTTATAAAAAGAGTGCTAAAAATACATCTTAAGACCTAGAAAAGCAAAAAAAGAGCACCTCAGAGGCACTCTAATCTTATCAATCATATTTTGACAAATGATAGGTCTCAATAATAGATATGAGGTGTTTGGCATAATCTGGATCACTGCTAAAACCCGCAGCTTGTAGTTTTTCTGCCGCAACTTTATAACTAGTCGTTCCTGCTACCTCTTTATAGGTCGACTCGCCCCATGTTCCTTGGCGAAGTTCTTCTAAATAAGTCATCATAGAACTTGACCAATCCTTAAAAACTGCAAAATCCACCTTTTGGTATTGCCATTTCCCTTTACTGTAGATACTATCCTTTAAACGAATACGTTCTTGACCTGGCTGAGCAGGGAGACTGTAGATGTTATGATATTTAACAGATAAAAGACTGCTACCATAATTTGACTCATATGCAGCTTGACTAAGGAGAATAGACGCAGGTACACCATAGTTTTTAGACATCTTTTGAGCTGTTGGAGCTAAGGTCTCAATAAATTCTTGCTGTGTGTAAGCAACCTTTACCGCACGAGCATTATCATCTGTAGAGGCATGAAGAATCAAAGGTAAGAGAATACCTAAAGCAAAAACAACAACTAAGGTAATGAAGGCTTTTAGTTTAAAACGTCGTCTCACTTAGCTTTCTCCTTTAATAATGCCAAATATTCTTCCAAAGTAAGATTATGTTCAGTCATATACTCTGCTGACTCTTTACCAACATAGCGGAAATGCCAATCCTCGTAGCCTACACCCGTTGACGATGTTTTACCATCTGGAAAACGAAGAACAAAGCCATATTTCGGCGCCAATTCTTTGACTTTAGCTACTGTATCTGGATCTGCTTCATTTAAGCTATCTACAGTACTCATATCAATCGCAAGACCTGTTTGGTGTTCACTCGCTCCTGGTGGTTGTGAATAGGTTTGAACCTTTTTCTCCGCCTGAGACTCCGTCAAACTTGGGTCAGCAGCCATTTCCTGCTGAACATAACTGTTATAAAGTTCAGTCTGATAAGCAACACTACGATAACCTGATATCAAGTGATAACTTGGATCAATTTCTTGAGCAGCTGCTAAAAACTCCTTAACGTTCTTAGCAATTCTTGCATCTACAGAAACACCATCGACATCAGCAATCTCAGGGTTAAGTTCTTTAGACTTATTATCTCGATTTACCAAAAGCAACTGCCAGTCTTTAGGCGATACATCAGGTAGTCCCTTTGCATCCTTGCTTTGAGTCGCATCGGTAGCTTGCTTACTACTTTTTGTTACTGACGATCCATTGGTTTGTTGGACTGTACGACTGACACCAAATACTGAATAAAGTCCTGCTACAACTAAAAGAACTGCAATCAAGACACTACTGATAACCAAAAACCAGTTGGTTTGCTTTTTCGCCTGACGGCGACTTGGATAGTTATTTTTTACCATTTTCTTTTTCTATTATCTCTCGCCCAACCTGACGATAAGTCATATCGCCAAGTGCTTCTAATGTAAATTTACCATTTTCATAAGCAACAACAGTAACCGAACCGTTGTCCAATGAAGGATGCTCGACAGAAGAATCAATTAACCAAGCAAAGGTTGCAATGGTCATACCGTGACTAACGACAATAGCATTACCGCCACCAGACCTCTCAAGATTTTCTGCAATAGCTGTGAACCCCTCTAAAATACGTTTTCTGAGCACTTCCCAAGGCTCTGCCCAACCAGCCGTATCCACATCAAGGATACCCTGTGCAAGCTCAGGATAAGTTACCTCATGCAAATCCTTACCTTGAAAAGCATCTGTTCTCGGTAGCACACCGTAGAAAAGTTCACCGTCATAGCCACCATCTAAACTACCAAAACACCACTCACGAATACGTTTGTCACGTTTATAAGGAATAGTTTCTAAACCCGTCTCACGTAAAATGATATCCATGGTTTGAATCGTTCGACCTGAATCACTAGAATATGCGACCTTGAAAGGAATACCTGCTGCTTTCAGACCTACCCCCAATTCACGAATACCTTCTTCACCGAACGGGGTCAAAGGGCTATCAGACCAACCTTGTGCACGACCAATGGTGTTAAACATAGTTTTGCCATGTCTCGCAATATACAACTTAACCTCACTCATAGCGCCCCTTCTTTCCGTCATTTTTGAATTCATTATAGCACAAATCCCCTCCACTATCTAGCCAGCGAGACCATCAGAAAATGCCTTACCAATTGGCAAAGCATTTAACATCCGCTTAGTTTTTAAAGCTGTGAACAGGAGCTGGGATTTGACCACCACGCGCAATGAAGTCAGCCGATGAAGCTTTGTTTACCTTCATTACTGGTGCATAACCAAGAAGACCACCAAGTTCCAACATGTCACCTTCCTTACCATAAGGAATGATACGAACAGCTGTTGTTTTCTGATTAATGACACCGATAGCCGCTTCATCAGCAATCATGGCCGCGATTGTTGTATCTGGCGTATCAGCAGGAATAGCAATCATGTCTAGACCAACAGAACAGATAGCTGTCATAGCTTCCAATTTTTCAAGGTTGATATGACCAGATTGAACCGCCGCAATCATACCTTCATCTTCAGAAACTGGAATAAAGGCACCTGACAAACCACCAACTTGGTTACATGCCATGATACCACCTTTTTTAACTTGGTCGTTAAGAAGGGCTAGAGCTGCAGTAGTACCATGCGTACCAACAACTTCAAGACCCATAGCTTCAAGTACACGGGCTACTGAATCACCAACTGCTGGTGTTGGCGCAAGAGACAAATCTACAATACCGAACTCGACACCAAGGCGTTCGCTGGCCATTTGACCAACCAACTGACCAACACGTGTGATTTTGAAGGCGGTCTTCTTAACTGTTTCAGCTAAAACATCGAAACTTTCGCCCGGAACTTTCTCAACTGCACGTTGCACAACACCAGGACCTGAAACCCCAACATTGATTACAACATCAGCCTCACCAACACCGTGGAAGGCACCTGCCATAAATGGATTATCTTCAACCGCATTAGCAAAGACCACCAATTTACCTGGGCCCATTGGATCTGCCTCAGAAGCCTCTTTGATGATACGTCCCATGTCACGTACCGCTGTCATGTTAATACCAGTCTTTGTTGAACCAATGTTGACAGATGAGCAGACAAAATCAGTCTCTGCAAGCGCACGTGGAATAGAATTAATAAGAATCTTATCACCTTTTTGGTAGCCCTTTTGAACGAGTGCAGAGAAACCACCAATAAAGTTAACACCGATTTCCTTAGCTGCTCGGTCTAACGCCTTCGCAAAAGGTACATAGTCTGTTGCATCTGTTGCCGCACCGATGATTGAGATCGGAGTAACAGACACACGTTTATTAACAATCGGAATACCAAGTTCAGCCGCAATCTCGTCACCAACAGCTACCAAATTCTTAGCCTTAGATACAATCTTGTTATAGACTTTTTCCGCCGCCTTATCGATATCTGAATCGATACAGTCTAGGAGTGAAATCCCCATGGTAATGGTACGAACATCAAAGTTCTGCTCCTCAATCATGGCAATGGTTTCTGTGACCTGTTTAATATCCATTTTAAGCTACTCCTATCTTACAAGTTGTGCATAGCATCAAAAATTGCTGAACTTTGGATGTTGATTTTAACGTTCAATGACTCTCCAAAGGCTTCCAATTCAGCACGTAGGTGTGTAAAATCTTGTTTGTCTTCCGATGATACAACCGCCATCATGGTAAAGAATTCATCAAGAACTGTTTGAGAAATATCATCAATATTCAAGCCAAGTTCTGCCACCTTAGTCGCAACACCCGCAACAATACCTGCTTTGTCCTTACCTACAACTGTAATAATCGCTTTCATGAGAAGCCTCCATCATTTTATTTTGTATAATTTTAGCATATTTTGATTAAAAATGCTATTTTTTATGAAATTTGCATCTTTTTTCTTGAAAAAGACGAATGTTTCCGAGGAATTTAACTAATATCGTTTATAAAAATATCCTCTCTCTGACCCAACTACTTGTGGATAAACTTGTTCACAACCTAAATAATTTCCTTCTTTTAAAACCTTGAAAAATCAAGATTCAACACTATCGACAGACTTTTCCACACCTGTGGATAAGTCTGTGGGTAACTTGTCGATAAACAAAAAAATATCGCCAAATTCAGGCGATATCTTAGCTTTATTTCCATTTTAAATTAACATGGGCATTCATTTCTTTATAAGCAGTATCTATACGCTCTTTGGTTTCTTCATCTAGTTTATTTCTATATTTACCACCTTTAATGAAATCCTCTAAAATATAAGTTTGGTAAGTATACAAAGGGTATCCCTCTGGCGAACTCGTTCCTTTAGGCGTACGGTTAACCCAAGTCGGATGTGCTTGAGCAGTCTTAATCGTGGTTTGACCATTCTTTTTCTCAAGGGTGACATCCATTAAGACACCCCTCTCTGTCCACTCTGCGCTATCCACACCATCCATTGTCTCTATACGTTGGTTAGAAATGAAATTCCCCATTGAGTAAATAATAAGTTTTTGCTGTCCATCTTTTTTAACCACCTCAGAAGGCTCTACCACATGAGGATGACCTCCAAAGATAATATCAGCACCCCAATCAATCATCTTATGATAGAGTTTAACCTGTTCATCTGTCGGTTCCAAACGATATTCAACACCCATCTGAGGCATGATAACCGTGATATCTGCTTCTTTTTCGGCACGCTGAATCTCGGCTTTCATACGTTTTTCATCCAAATTCGATAAGTGGTCTGCAACCTCTTTATCCGTCAAGTTCGACTCTAGACCATTGTAACCATAAGCATAGGAAAGTATTGCAACTTTGATACCATTAACATTCTTGATGAGCAGTGGCGCCTTGTCTCGCACCGGCTTTTCGTAAACACCAATAGGATCAATTCCCACTTTTTTAAAAGCATCAGCCGTTGTAAAAGCTCCCTCTAAGCCAGAATCCAAGATATGATTATGAGCCAAATCCATAACATCATAGCCAGCATCCTTGATAGCTGCTGTCACTGATTGAGGAGCATTAAACAGAGGATAGCCTGACAAAGGATAATCAGGGTTAATCGTTCCCTCAAAATCACCCAAGACCAAATCAGCCTGCTGTAACCACGGCTTCACATAAGTAAAATTCTCCGTGAAATCATAGCTACCATCTGACTGAAGGGCACTCATATAGAGACCGTCATGATAGAGCAAGTCCCCATTAGCCATGATACGTGCTGTCTGTACCTGGTTCGAGGCATTCTTTTGCTGTTCGTTCTTACTATGAACAATTAAAATCTCAAGAAAAAGCAAACCTAAGACGAGAGCAATCAACCCCATCAAAATCTTATTAGTCATCGCATTGTCACGCTTTTTAGCCTGGCTCTGTTTCATAATACTCTCCTTTTTCATACTTCTAGTGTACCAAAAAAACTTATCCATTGATGATAAAAAAGATTAATAAACGGTTACATCTCAATTCCATGACGATTGAAAGCATCTGTTTTCTTAGACAAGATAAAAACTCTACTTCATACGAAGTAGAGTTCTGTTAATAATTAACGTGTTGGTGTGTATTCCAAATCTTTACCATGTTTAGCTACAAAATCAGACATTTCAGAGTCTGGAATTTGACGCAAGTAGAGATTAGCACGAATCGTTTCATCTTCCTCACGACAAGTCGAAAGAACGAGGTATTTATCCGAAGCATTAACCTTCAAATCCTTGTTTTTAACACTTGCTTGATCATAGATGATATCCAACTGTTGTTTAAAGTCTTTATCACTTTCAAATGATGTACGATAGAAAGCTGTGTCTTCAGGCACAATTACCATAGCAAGTGCTTCATAATAATACTTACGTTGAGGCGTCTCAATAACAACATATTTGTGTTTATCAAAGAACGACTGATCACTATAGTAGTTAACATCGTTGAACATACGACTATCAGCAACCTTACTTCCTCGAGCATGACCGAAGAGCCAAGTCAAACGATCGCTGAAATCTTTCTTATTGTCTGTATCCATGAAGACCGTTCCCAAATATGGAACGTTTCCTCCATCAAATGTTTTATCTAAGTAGGTTGAATTGTCCGTTGTTTGAACAACTGGCTCATCCAATTTAGTCCCTGGTGCATAGACATAAGCGATAGTATCAGGGTTTGTCGCCTCAAGACCATCAAATTTATTTTTGAGGTAGGCTTTCTCCTCATCTGAAACTTTATAAGTGTTTGCTTTTTTAGTCGTTAAAACACTCTTAACACCATTAGAGGACGATGCTGTCGGAGACATAAACTGGAAGCCAAGGAAGATAGCCAAAGCAGCAATGACTAAGGCTGAAATCCCAGCAATCAGTTTTTTGCGAGATCCAGTAGATTTACGATTATGATTACTCATGAAATGTCAAATCCTTTTCTTTATCCATAGAAAAATATCACCGAAGCTCTAGCCCCAGTGATATTCTTTTTAGCAATAGCAGTTAATTATTTAACAGCTGCTGTGTTTGGAAGAGCTTTAGCTTCAGCTTTAGCTGCTGGAGCTTTCTTTTCTGCAGCTTTAACAGCTTTAGCTTCTTCTTTAGCGTCTTTGTTAGCGTTAGCTTTATCAGTAACTACAAACTCATCTTTGATGATGTTTCCGTTAGCATCACGTTTTGGTTCGATGTGTTCACCAGCATCTTCAAATTTTTGTTTAGTTGAATCTGCGTCAACGTTGTTAAGACCATCTTTAGCAGCTTGAGTAAGACCACCTTCGTTGTTTGTGAAGAAGTCACCACCAGTTGCTTCAGTTTTGTTATCAAGGTTTCCAGTGTGAACGTTACCGTCGTTAGCGAAAACTGCTGCTGATGAAGCGAATACTGCAAGAACTGCAGCTGATGTAAGCAATACTTTTTTCATAATTGTTTCTCCTCTAATGGATTATTATATATTTAGTATCAGGACCTCCCTGACATCTATAGATTATAACACTATCTAGAGATATGTCAACAAATTTTAAAAACTTTTTTAAATTTTTAATATATCCTACAATTCCTACAAACAAAGGTTTTTTGAGGTGTGTTACCAAATAGTAATAATTAATCATTTTTAATTTTAATGTTATTTTAGGTAATTTATTATGTCCTTTGCTAAGTTTAAATACATATTTAAATCATATATAAAAGCATAATTTGTAAAATATACATTCATTATTATGTGAGGTTTTATGGCTAAAAATCAAAAGATATTTAATAGACGTATAAAACCCTCTTACTGATAATATGTTTGAAGTATATAACAATATTATCTTTCAAATAAATGTATTCATTCACTTTTATCATTTTTGTATGATAACTACATAATATGCAAGATCTCAAAAGTGAATAGATTAGAGAAACATTAGCATTTTTGAGAGCATTTCGACCTAAAAAGTTCTATTATTGGGTTAAAATGCTTGAAAAATAAACTATTATCTTATTTTTGAAAGCGTTTTAACTAAGATGTAGTCAAAAATAACTCCTTTGAAACTACTCCCTCTTACCAAGACCTCGTCTCAGAATAACAAGTTTCCAAAAACTGATACACAAATCAATTGGATTGTTTTACTTCTCTTATTTCAGACGAAATAGTTCTTCTACTTGTTTATTAAAGACTTGTGCTATTTTTAAAGCCATTTCCAACGAAGGGTTGTAGCGGTTATTTTCCAAGTGAACAATCGTTTCTCTCCGTATTCCTACTTGATCTGCTAAATCTTGTTGAGTCATACCATAAGCTTCCCTTACTTCTTTCAAGTTAGTCTTTATTTTACTTTCTTTCGCCATATTTCATCCCCTTTTTTCAGTGATAAAGTAAGTAATGGCAAATAATAAGAGTAAAAAAGCCACCAAAATATAAAGGAATCCAGCATTCAAAACGAAAACTTTACAGACAGCTATCAAGGTTGCCATTCCCAATAATATAAAGATTGCTATTGTAAACAAAATGGAAGAGGACTTTGCAATATTTCTATAAAATCGTTCATCGGGTTCTTCATTAATTCTCTTGAATAAGAAGTAAAACATTAATAACAATTGAATACTTAATCCAATTCCTAACATTATATTCTTAATCAAAGAACCAGGAGTTAGCAGCCAAACTCCAATAGTATAGATCGAGGACGAGAGAAGTACAAGCACTGTATATAATTTTGCAGTAATCCCAAACATGTTTTTTTCTTTCTTTTGATAGGTTGATTTTGAGAGGACCGATACCATCGTACAAACCAAATACGAAGGAAGCCAAGCCGTCGTCATAATAGCACCTTTCGCTAGAATCGGTAGGTGATTCCCCAGAAATAATACTAAACATACAACAATAAGCACGCTAGCGATATAAAGGATTATCTTTAAGTTCTTCGACATTTTCATTTCAGTCACCTCTTTTTAATATGTTATAAATATATCACACCTTGTCTGTTATAAATATATCACATTGTTATAAGAATTTCAAGATGAAGACAAAACTCTAGTAAGATTTTGAACACTTTTCAGAAATCTATACAAAAAAACACCTTGCAAGCTGCAAAGTGTTTTCGTTTGTACTCTGCTGTCCAGTAACGAATTAACGTTTTGAGAACTGGCTAGCTTTACGAGCTTTCTTAAGACCTGGTTTGGAAAGTATGGATTTCAGTTGGACTAAAAACAGCGTAATATCAAGGATTTTCTGAACAATATCTACTTTTTAATTTCATAAAATCTGAATCAATATTTTTAAAATAGGGGAATAGTTTAGGTCTCTAAGCATTAAAATAATACACCTAACTTTGGTCACCGTTTTTTAGTTATTCACTCTTTTTTCGGATAGTGTTTTTAAAGTTATGATGTAAAATGCCGCAATTAAAACACTATACATCATAATCGGAGGATAGAGAATTAAGGATAGAATCAATCCCACTCCTTTAATTATTAGGTCAGGTATCAATAACTTCCTATATTGTGCGGTAGCTTCAAGTAATTCTTTCTGATCTATATTGGGTTTATCAATTACTTTATGTAAAAACCAGTTTGCTACCGTTGAAACAATAACGATCAGTCCATAAAAGAGCTGTGCCATATGATTCATGAAATGACTACTAACTATTCCAGTAGCATATGGCATAAATGAAACAAAAAATAAAAGATACAAATTCTTTCAAATTCCTCCCTTTTCAACTTGGCTAACTTGACCTGCATTACCTAGGTCGCTTTGCTTTAAATTATACTTTTTTCTTAAACATTTGATACGAGTAGGTATTTCTTGTGAGTAATTTTCATCAAAAAATTTCATAGATAAGTCCTATATATAATCATGGTAAAGTAGTAAAAATAGTTGTTATCCTAGTTGATTAAAAAAGTCTTTGATTTCCTCATCTTTTATAAAATAATATATAATTTTCCCCTCTCTTCTAGTATCCAAGATGTTTTGATTGGCTAGTTTACGAAGATGGTGGGAGGCAGATGCCATACTGAGATTTAGTAAACAGGCTATATCACAGACACAGAGTTCTTCAACAGCAAGGAGATAAAAGATGATATTTATCTGTTTATTATCGGTAAACTTTGATAAAATACGAAGTGATTTTTGGACTTTTTCCTTTTCAAGGTAGTTCGTTGCGGTTGTAACATTTTGTTGATTTATAATATTCACTTGGCAGATACTATCTTTTTTCATAATTTTTTCTCCTAGCCGAACACAGTCCTTAGCATGTCAAAGCTGTTGTTTTCAATCAGGATATACATCCCCAATCCTAAATAAACAACGGCAATAAACCATCTGCTATATTTCTCCAAAGTTTCTCCAACAGAAGGGACTTGTGCCAATTTTTGGGCAGAAAAAACCAAGAGATAAATCATGACTAGAAAGGTAAGTAAAGCCACTATCAAATTCGCTAAATTTAAGGTGGTAAAATATGGGACAAAGACACCAATATTGTCAGCGCCACAACTTGCAAAAGTAATCATAGCGACTAGAAAAATCAGGTTTTTATTGTCTTTTCGCAAACCATCTTTTGCAATAGCTTCTCCATCAGAATCTCCTAAAAGCAAAACTTTGAGGCCTAGGAAAATTGGAATCAAACCGAGTAAACCTAAAATCTCTTTACTAGGAATATAATTTAAGACAAATGCAAAAAGCAAACTTAGGAATATTAGACTAACAGAGCCTAGAAATTGTCCTAAATAGATGTTAATGATGTCCTTTCTGCTTTTTCTTTTGGCAAAAAATAACATTAGGATAATAAGTAAGTCTACGGCTGTCCCAGAATACAGGATTATTGAAGTAACAACATTTTGAATCATAAAATACCTCATTCAAATATATTTTTGAATGTATTCTAACATTAAGCTTTGTAGATGTCAACTTAAAATCCACCAATTAATAATTGCATGTCAATATTTGTATTGTGAAACTAGTTTCAGAAATATATAGTCTTAAAGTATGTCCACTGCCAATGGTTTTTTCAATATTTAAGAGGAGATTTATAATGGTTCATTTCTATAAATTTATAAACGAGTTATATATTTTGTTTAACCAATTATTAACTATTTTTATCAATAATCACTTCATTAATTTGTACTTTTTAATTTTGATTTATTTTTCGTGCATATTTTATATGAATTTAATTCTAATACATTTTAAATAAAAATACGCAATTTTAATTGGCACTGACCCCCGTAAATGAGAATTAAATAAAAACACCTCCAAGTTGGATTTGGTACAATATAATCAAATGCTCATGGAGGTGTCTTTTTATGGTTAAAAAACGTGTGGAGACGGTGGTATTATTGTCAAGAAAATAGAATAACAAGCTATAAAACTGTCGAAATAGGTGGCTTTTAGGATTTTAACAGAAATCAGTTCTATAATAAATTAAAAATCGTGTTGGTAGAAAAATCGTCTACTTCTACCAACACGATTTTACAAAGAGCCATTACTTACATCTCTTTTTCTCCTGTAAAACTATTGTATCTTGATACTTTAAGGAGTTTCCATCATTCAATCTGTTAACCGTTATTTTTTGGATCCAAACGTAATAACATAGCATTAATGGCGACGATGACTGTTGACACAGACATTAGGATTGCTCCTAATGCAGGGCTTAATGTGATACCAATAGGAGCCAAAATTCCTGCAGCTAGAGGGATAGCTATAAAGTTATAACCAGCTCCCCAAAATAGGTTTTGTTTCATTTTACGAGTTGTTTTGTGTGCTAAATCAATGAATGATCCAATATCTCCTGGATCGGATTGAGTCAATATGACATCAGCTGAATCCAACGCAACTTGAGTTCCAGCACCTATAGCTATACCAACATCTGCTAAGGCAAGAGAAGGAGCATCATTTACACCATCACCTACCATGATAACTTTCTTTCCTTCATCTTTAAGTGTTTTAACTAACTCATATTTGTCTTGTGGAGATTGATTTGATCTATATTCAATCCCTAAATCTACTGCCGCGCCTTGAGCCGCTTTTTCATTATCACCTGTTGCCATAATTGGTCGAATATTGTTCTTTTTAAGAGCTTTAATTAACTCTTTACTCGTTGGTTTTAATTCGTCCCCTAAAGCTACAGCACCAATGGCATCATCATTTTCTACTAAGACACTAAGAGTTGCTCCTTTTGGAGTATCCATATCAAGATTACGTCCATAGGCTTTTTGACTGATTAATTGGTAACGGTGCCCACCTGCTTTACCCTCTACTCCAGAACCGGAAATCGCATCAATCGAATCAAAAGATGCTGGACGTATATTTTGCTGCTCGGCGAAACTTATAATTGATTGAGCAATTGGGTGGCTAGATCCTCCTTCAATACCTGCCAATAAGGCAATGATTTCCTCTTTTGTATATTTGTCATTAAGAAGTTTTACATCTAATACTTTAAATTCACCAGTTGTTAAAGTACCCGTTTTATCTAAAATCATCACATCTGCATCTTGAGCTATTTCTAAGGCTTGGCGGTCTTTTACTAGTAAGCCACGGCTAGCTCCTAAGCTTGTGCTACGGGCGGTTACCAATGGAATAGCCAGACCCAATGCGTGCGGACAAGCAATAACTAATGTAGTAATAGTAAATATAACTGCCGTTGGGATATCTCCAATAATCATCCACACTACAAAAGCAATTAGCGCGACAATAACAGCAATATAGAAGAGCCACCCTGCAACCTTTTGCGCAATATTTTCTGCCCTAGAAGGCTGACTTTGAGCTTGGCTGATTAAATTCTGTACTTGAGAGATAAAGGATTGATCACCTGTCTCAAGCACTTTAATATAAAGAACCCCTTCTCCATTTGTTGACCCCCCGATTACTTCATCGCCAGGGCCTTTTTTAACTGCTTTTGACTCCCCAGTTAGAAGAGCTTCATTTAAACGTGATTCGCCACGCTCGATAATCCCGTCTGCTGGCACATTTTCTCCGGCTTGAACACGAATTAAATCACCTACCTGTAAGTCAGCAACTGGTCGTGTTTCAATTGAATCGTCTTCTAATACAACGTGAGCATCTTTCGGTACTAACTTAGCCAATGCTGCTTGTGCGTCTCCTGCTTCTCCAATAGCTTTCATCTCAATCCAGTGACCTAATAGCATGATTAATAGTAATGAAGCAAATTCAAAGAAAAAGTCCATCACGTGTTCACCCGTTACGTAGGTAATGATCACAGCATAAATACTGTATAAATATGAAACACTTATACCTAAAGAAACGAGTGCCATCATTCCAGGTTTTTTTTGTTTAAATTCGTCAACTGCACCTTGATAGAATGGACGTCCCCCATAAATAATTAATATAGTAGATAAAATAGCTACTACAATATCAGAATATGGAAAAGTAAACTGGAATGGTAGTTTAAATCCATGCAAAGGGGAAAAGAACATAATAATGATTCCTAGTGGCAATGACTTTAAGAAAAGTTCCTTAAAGCTTCCGTGATGATGGTGGGCATGCCCACTGTGTCCGCTGTGATTATGCCCACTGTGCCCGCTGTGATCATGTCCACTGTGCCCGCTGTGGTCATGCCCACTGTGCCCGCAATGATTATGGGACGAATATTTGTTGTCATTATTCATTTTAAATTCCTCCTTATGCTTAATGATGATGTAAATGACATTCGCATTGTCCTTCTGGACAATTGCAATCCACTTCTTCTACTGCAAAAGATTTTTTCATCTCTAATATTTTTTCTAGTCGATCTATATCATCGAAGCTTAAAACATGATCTTCAATGATGCTTCCTATTACATTTCCGACTTTCTTATTGCAAATACGGTTAAAAATATCTTCTGCATAATCCCTTACGGCTTCTGTCTCTTCAATATTGGCAGTGTAAATAAACTTTCTACCTTCATGCACTGTATTTAGTACGCCTTTTCCAACTAATCGACCTAAGATCGTTTTGATAGTGGATTGTGTCCAGTCCATTTTTTCTTGCAATACGGAAATGACTTTTTTACTAGTTACTCGATCATTTGCCCAAACTACACGCATGACTTCCCATTCTGCATCTGTGATATAAGTATTAAATTCTATTGTGCTCATTCTCCTTCCTTCCTAGTTGTCTACAGATGTAAACGAATATGTTTAAAATAAGTTTACCATTGTAAACGAATTATGTCAAGTCTTTTTATTAAATTCTCACTTTTTGGGGTCAGTCCCTTAAAACATGCTATTTTTATCATTGATAAATATTAATAGCTAACTTTCCGATAAACAACTATTTTTTATACAAAAAAGACATCCAAGAGAAAATTCTTGAATGTCTGTAAACGTTGATAGTATCGTATTGATTAACGTTTTGAGAATTGTGATGCTTTACGAGCTTTCTTCAAGCCTGGTTTGACAGGGTTAAATTTCATATAGTTTTAGAATAGCCATATATTAACATCTAACCGTTTTATACTACTTCTTTAATTCAAAAAATTTTAATAGGTATTACTAGATGAGGGAAATTCCAACAAATATTTGTTTACATAGTTTAGTATCTCTACCACTTTATAATAGTTCCAATTCAAAAATTAATTTCAAACCATATCAAAAGTAGAGTTTCTCTGAAATTTTCTCAATATGAACAGTAGTCACTAATATCTATTCTGTTAATTTAACATTCTAACTAAAGATACAAATTTAGTAAAAATATATGTTATCACATATTCACGCTCTGGGCATCTTCACCAGAAATATTCAACCAGTATTATTCAATTTCTAAATATAACTTTCCAAATACATAATCGTAGCTCATGTCAAAGATTGTAAAACGATTTTTAATAGATAATCCATTTAAACTCCCCATCTTCAATAAAAAGATTAATGTGCTTTATTTTGGTACTGTAATGACCTAACACAGTATTTTTCAAGACTGATACAATATTTCTACCTGTAATATTGAATTGATCCTATAATATTGGAAAAATTTATGCTACCAAGTTAGTACCATAGAAATTTTATAAATACTGCTAACTTTTGAGTAATTCAATATAAGTTCCTTAATAATTCACTAAATAGTCAATCTAGCTATGAAGATGCAGTCAATTCTTCCATTTAAACAGTTATTTCTGACATAACTCTGAAAATCAGATCTTATAATGAATGTAACAATAACTGATAGGAGGCATTCACATGCAAATAAATATCAATCAACTTTCAAAATCCTATAAAGATAAAACTATATTGGACAATGTCACTTTTACCATTGAATCGGGTACAATTTGTGGTCTATTAGGGGTTAATGGTGCTGGTAAGTCAACTCTGATGAAAATTCTCTTTGGTTTGGTTCCAAAAAGTGATGGAGAGATTCAATTTGATGGATTATCAAAAAACAAACAATCATTAGGCGCATTAATTGAAACACCTGCTATTTATCATAACCTTTCAGCCTATGACAATTTAAAAACGAAAGCGCTATTATATGACATTCCTGATTCAAAAATTTTTGAAACCTTAGAAATAATTGGTCTTTCTAACACCGGGAAAAAACAAGCGGGTAAATTTTCATTAGGGATGAAGCAGAGACTAGGAATTGGCATGGCTATTTTAACTGATCCCCAATTTTTAATTCTCGATGAGCCTACTAATGGACTTGATCCTGATGGTATAAACGAACTGTTAAACCTTATTCGTTCATTAAAAGTAACAGGGATGACAATTCTGATTTCTAGCCATCAACTTTTAGAAATCAGCAAAATTGCCGATCACATTCTAATTCTACATCAAGGAAAGATACAATATGACGGTAAGAATAAGAATGTAGATAGTCTGGAAAGTTTATTCTTTAAAATCGTTCATAGGGGGTACTGATATGCAAAAGATATTCTACTCAGAATTGCTCAAATTACGACATTTAGGATCCAATAGATTCTTAATTATCATACCGTTTTTAACTGTCCTAATAGCCTTTTTAATGGGAGGACTACAGATTTTTGTTCCTTTTTCAGTCTATTGGTGGGAAGCTATCTTTTTATATCTCGTAAATGGTCTTTTATTCATAGTTGATAGACGTTTGGAAGATCAGGCAGGGTATTTTCAAAATATTACTAACAAGCATTTCACTTGGAAAATTACCTTGATGAAAATGGTGCTTATCGGAATGAGAACATTGATTTCTAGTTTATTCTTACTAGCTTTCCTGTATCTCGTTGCTTTTATTTACACAGATATTATCCCAATAAACATTACTAAAACATCTACTTCATTAATCTTAATTTGGATGACAACTTTATGGAATATTCCTTTTCTGTATCTGATGTCTAAATACATGAGTCATTTCATTCTATTAGCGCTTAATACACTGGTTTGTCTTTTAATAGCACCATTTATTGCTCAAAGTCCACTCTGGTTCGTCTTGCCCTATACCTATCACTATAAAATAGCTCAATTTTTATTAAACCTTAAACCATCGGGCGACGTTATTACAAATCAAAACCAAACCAGCATTTTGCAAGTGTCACTTATTATTATTTTATCAATGATAATGACATTACTTTTATCATATGTCCTAAAAAGGAGGGAGTCAAATGCTACGGAGTGAGTTACTTAAATTAAAGAATACTACATGTCTCTATCTTATTATCAGTTTTTCTATACTACAAACTCTTTCAATTCCCCTCTATGTAAGATTCGTCCCTAATGGCATTTCTCTAACTAATCTAGCTATCTTATCCTTTTTATGTTATCCTCTATTGACAGCTTTCTTATCCATTTTAGGAATTGAACAAGAAAAACTCGCTAATCATTATCAAGAAATCTCTAGTTACCCTAAGAAAAGACTCCTGTGGCTAGTCAAACTTTTAATAACAGACTTAGTCCTTACCCTGCCTTCTTTATTTGGGTGGTTAATCATAAACCTCCTCCTTAAGAATTGGATTAATGGTCTCCTGCTAATGATATCAAGTTGGATGCTAATTGTCTTTCTTAATCATTTTCATTATTTTATACAAGTTTGTCTAAATAGTACGAGTAACATCGTTATTTCTATGGTTGAAATCATTTTTATTATTTTCGCTAGTAATAAAGTCTTCTTAACTATTCATTGGCTTCCTATTACTTTTCCTATTAACAGTGTTCTCACTACAGAGTGGACTCCACTCAACACTCTTCCTTATTGGCTTGTAGGAATCACGCTATTATTTATCTATTTTGTAAACTTTAAATACAAATAATACATCAAAGATGCACTAGAAACAGACTATTCAAACGCGAAACTCGAAGCAACTAATAAGTTGATCAAAGACATCAAACGCCTGGGCTTCGGTTTTAGAAACTTCATCAGCTTTAAGAAGCGTGTATTCATGACTCTGAACATAAAAAAAGAGAAGACCTAGCCGGGAGCCCACTGAAAAAGTCATCAATCGATGGCTTTTTTGTTATACTAAACTCGAGGTGATTGTATACTTGATAATCAGTTAACTTTAGAAGTTAGTCCCTATTCCAGTCTATATGATATTGTTGTTCCAAAGAATCATTTTTTGCGTCAGCTAACGGAAATCTGTGATTTTAGCTTTATTTACGATGAGTTAGAAAAGAATTTTCGTCCTGACTTTGGACGTAAAACTTATTCGTCGATTATGATGTTCAAATATCTCTTATTAAAAGACATCTATAAGTTATCCGATGTGGAGTCCTTTTCTAATATGGCTTTTAAATACTTCCTTGGTCTATCTCTAGAGGATAGCATTATTGAACCCTCTTCATTGACTAAATTTCGCAAACTTCGAATCAAAGATGAACGATTACTTGATTTACTCATCACTAAATCTGTACAAAGCGCTCTTGAG
Organism: Streptococcus salivarius; assembly: GCF_000785515.1. Taxonomy (NCBI): domain Bacteria; kingdom Bacillati; phylum Bacillota; class Bacilli; order Lactobacillales; family Streptococcaceae; genus Streptococcus; species Streptococcus salivarius. The sequence goes on along the minus strand of NZ_CP009913.1, from coordinate 157,455 downwards.
CATAGCTTGATTAAAAGTAAAATTCTCATTATGGATGCGACCATACTAAAGCTCACTACAATCATAAGAAACCCCAAGAGGTTCTCCGTGAACACTCAAAAGTCTTGCGTAAAACAATTTACCAATGCTCAGAAGATATCAAAGAAGTTTCCTAGCAAGCCTCAAGAAGATAATTTTGAAGATGAATTAAGATATATACAAGAGTTGGTATCAGTCCTAGAAAAACATAAAGAATTGATAACTTTACTTGCGGTTTCGCAAAAATTAAATTACCTTAAAGAAGCTATGGAGGATGATTTAGAACACTTGGTATCCTCTGTTAAAGAAGAAGATCGTCTTGACCATAAATCTGCGAATAGTTCCTTTTATGGCTATAAAGAGCATCTCGCCATGACAGATGAACGTGTGATCACAGCCTGTGTCGTGACATCCAGTGAAAAAAGTGATAGTCCTGTCTTAGAAGAACTCTATCATAAATCTAAGGATAATGGTGTAAGCAAAGAAGCTATTCTAGGGGATAAGGCCTATTCTGGGAAAGATAATATTCAATTTACCAAAAAAGAATGTGTGCATTTAGTCGCTAAGCTACATCCTGCTGTTTCAAGAGGCTTTCGTCGGAAAGAAGATGAATTCTTCTATAACAAGGATGCAGGTCTCTTTGTTTGTCCAGATACTAAAGAAAGCTAAGATAGGAAGAACAACGGGGAAATATAATTCTCAGGAAACCCACTGTTTTGATATTAAGTATTGTCAAATCTGCCCTTCAAAATGCGGAACTTAAACACAAACATAGTCTTGATATGGCTAGAGCATCAGGTCTTTTCAATATGGTGTTACAAGCGACAACAACTATATTCGGGGTCAATATGAAGAGGATTATAACTTTAATAAATTCAAAATAAGTAAACAAAAGGAGAAATCTATCTCATATTTAGGTAGATTACTCCTTTTTATTTTATTTAAACTGTAGAGATTACTTTTTCAGTGGGCTCCCTATCCGGTCTTCTCTAGATGTTAGCTTTTCGTTACCCACTACAGTTGACAGAGAGCCACAATAGCTTCAACCAAGCCACATGCGATTGTCTCTATACATCGTCTCATTCGGACAATGTATTACCTCATTACTATTACCTCATTACGCATAACAAACTTTACGATTACTCTTCCGCCCATAATCGATATAGTTGTCTATGCTGTATTACTGTAACACCTTGTTTAAAAATACCTAGATGAGGTGTTATTTTGCATGCCCTTTTATAGCTAAATAAGTGTTAAAAATAAGACAGCGACTTCAGAAAAGCTACTGTCATATTTCATGATAGACTTGACAAATGGTAGAAAAGAGCCACTTAAATTATTTGTCTAATTTTTTTGGAGTCAGCAGATACTTGAGAGCACTTTTATCTAAAATATCTCTTTTGGGTAGTTTATCATTTGCTTCAACCTTTCTCGTATCATACTTTAATTTGTAAAATCACTTCTGCTCCACCCCCTGGGGGATTTCTCAACTCTAAAATTCCATCATGTCTGAAAGCTACTTCTTTAGCAAAAGCTAAGCCTATCCCATAATGTTTACCAGTCCTTCCAGAATCCTCTGTATAAAATAGCTTACTCGCATTTTCTTTTGCACCTTCAGAAAATGGTTCCCCATTATTCCATATTGAAAAGCATAACCTATCTTGTTTCAAATATACGTTTAAATAAACCTGTTTACTACCTTTTCTAGCATATTGGCATGCATTTACAAAAATATTAGTTATCGCTCTTGACAAAGCATGACTATTGATATAAATATCTAAGTTATGGACTTGAATATCTTCATGATAGGAAACACCATACGTATTAGCAAACTCCTTTAATAATAAGCATGTATCTGATAAAAATAATTCTAACGAAATATACTCCTTATGATCATCTTCATTTAATAATTTAGTATAATCCATCATTTGAGAAAAATAATTATCAAATCGTAACAATGAACGCTTCATAGCTTCTAAAAACTCACTTTGTTCCTTAGAAATAATCGTCGTTTCCAAAAGCTCTATATTACCCTTCAGAACAGTCAAGGGTGTTCTTACATCATGTGAAAGCGCTCCTACTTGAAATGATAAATCTTCTTTTTCATGTCTCTCTTTATTTATTAAATATACTAATTCGTTATTTTTTTCTGTTAGATTGTTCAAAATATCGTTAAATTCTAATATTTTTAAATGGTTGTTAAAATCTAGAGTTGATTTTCCCATATTTAATGCTAGTTTTTGAATTTCTTTAAAATTAGCCTGATATTCCCTAGCTAAACGATATACCGAAACAACAATTATTAAGAAAATTCCAACAATTACAGTTACATAGGAAAACTTGTTATAACTAATATGGCGTAGTCTAGCATTGGTAAATTCTGGAAGAGTGCTATGTCTTACAACTATAGATACTGCCTCGTTACTTGCATAGGTATAAGTAACCCCCTTTTTTTCAACATCTCCACTATTGTTATTTGCAAGTTTATATGCTAGTAAATCACTTTTTTGATAGGTTCCACCCAAAATATTACCTGATTTTTTATCAAAGATTACATAGTCATAAGGAATGTGCCTCATTTTTTTGGTTAATTGCTGATATAGAGACATCACCCAAATCAACCGAGAAACTCGAAGAAGATGGTAAGGTCAGTTGTCCCGTTTGTTTCAACAATACTCCCATACCCATGGTAAGAGTAATCACAAGAAGAGAACCAGTTATGATTTCAACAATAAATTGCCAAATACGTTGGCGTATAGAGTATCGTTTAAACATTCCACTGGTACCCCTTACCTCTAACGGTTTTTATAGGTTCTACACCATAACATGATAGTTTTTTTCTTATTTGATAAATATATTCCGAAATAGAACGAAGAAGTGCATCCGCATCCTCATCATAAACACGTGTATAAATATCATCAATTGTAAATACTTTTCTAGGATGGCTTGATAAAAGTTCCAAAATATCGTATTCCCTACTAGTAAAGGGAATCGTTTTACCATCAATGCAAACACGATTCTCTTCGAGATAGAAGGTTAAAGGTCCAAAGTCACGTCTAACATCAGTAAAGGTTTGGTGTATCCCCCTACGACGCTCCTCACGCTTAATATTTGCTTCTACTTTGGCAACTAGCTGTTTTAAACTAAAGGGTTTAGTAATGTAGTCATCACCACCTACGTCGAATCCAGTTAAAATATCTCTTTCATCATTTTTAGCACTAACAAAAATTATTGGAGTTGAAATAGAATCTCTGATACATTTACAGATATCTGTCCCTTCAATGTTCGACATCATAATATCTAATAATATAACATCAAATCCTTGAAATTCTTGAGTTCGTACTGGAACATTAATTTCTGATCGCGTCTCCACCTTATAGTTTTTTAATCGAAGAGCTGATTCCATCATTTTTAAAATATCAATATCATCATCTACAATAAGAATTTTATGCACTTTCTACCTCCTTATCACTATTATACTTTATAATTAAATTATTACAAATTAATAATGCAGACAAATCAATCATCAAAAAACCAATTAGCAATATATCAGAGCCTACCTTCTCACCCATCGGAGGCAACATTTTATTATTCAGATGATCAATACTAGTATCGGTAATAATATAAGAAAGTTGTTTCGGGACATCCTTTAATTGAAGTGTTATCTTTGAATGATCAATACTCGACTTAGAATATATATTAAAGTTTGATATACTATTTTCTATACTCATATAGAGAAACATATCTGCATTTCCCACATTCAAAAGATCAGTTAATTTTAGTACCTTATTTCCGTTAATAGTCGGTGAGTTTTTAAAAAGAAATTGTTTCAATTGTTCTGGTGACGTAATATGATACTTATCTGCTATTAATGCTATAGCTGAAGCAACTTTCGGAGCAGCAAAAGAATTTCCATACACATACTGATACCACCCTGTAGAACTAGTTGTAAAAATCCAATCTTTTAAATAGAAACCTTTATTTAAAAATTCTATAGGACCATACTTTTTAAGATTAATTGTTGAACCCGCAGGAGCATAGATTGCTTTATCAGTGAAGTTACTAAAGTCTGAAATATTCCCATACATATCGAGTCCTCCGACCGCAACAACCTGGTCGAATATGCAAGGCGCATCCACTACTATCCCTGCTTCTTTTACATGATGAAAACTGCTAAGATAATGCAACATTTGTGAATTATCTTGTTCATTTAAACCCTCATTCCCTAGAGAAGCAACTACAATGGATCCTTTCTCACTTGCATAATCAATGGCATCTTTATATATAACATAAGTCTCCAAATCATTCGTTCCATCATCATAAGAACCTGAAATTAATAAATATTGTCCCATACTAAGTGAAATAACTTTATTACCATCATCAGCTGCTTTTCTTATTGCCCTATTAATCCATTTAGGATCAGCAAGTGAATCTCCAAAGACACGATAAATATTTACAATGATACCTGGGGAGACTCCCAAAACTCGTCCATTCGCTGTTATCTGCCCTACAACTTCGGTACCATGTCCCAATTTATCATTGACATAATTTAGCACCCCTGTTTCTTCTTGTTCTTCACCATCAAAACCATTTTGGGGAACAAAATTTTCTAAATGGCTACCTAAACTATTAGTTAAATCCGGATGATCCAAAGTAATACCTGAATCGATTACTCCAACAGAAATATCCTTAGAAGGAGTGTATTGTTCATAGCTTTTACCATTATCGGTAACATACTGCATGTCCCACTGATAATTCCAAAAACTATGACTCTCTTCATTTATCAGTGTACTATCAGCATTATCACTATCAGTTGACAAGTCATCCCTTAAGCCAGTTTGATTACTAGTATCATTTAATCGATTTGAATCTGAATTGATATTCTTATTTTCTGAAGAGTTTTCCCTCTTGTTTTGTAATTCTCCATCTGTAAATACTTTTGTAGAAACTATCGGACCACCTGGTTCATCTTCGGTATCTGCATAGCTTACTCCTACTGTCCCAATACAAGTTACCAAAAACAATAAAACTATGATTCTTTTCATCCTACTCTTCCTTCATTGCACGCCTGTAAACATTATTAATCTTAACCACAAGGGACTCATCATCTTTTGAATTCTTTATGGAATATACTTCTCCATAAAACCAATTCACTCGATCTTTAGCTTCTCCCTTATTATAAATTGCATAACGCTCCTCATTCGAAATTTTCTTTCCAGTCTCAGCATCAAAGAGTCTTACCTCTGCCAAATTGTCAATATAAACTCCTACCTTATCACTCGATACTTCTTCACTTGTTATGTAATAAGCTTCTCCTCGGTAGAATATTCTCCTACAATTATTATCATCGATTAAAATATCGTCTCCACTGTCCAATTCAATATTTGTGTTTTTGCTACTGAATCTAGATATATTTAACAGATTAGATGTTTGATCTTTCGGAGCAATTTGAAAATACTTATCATCAATACCAATACACAGTAGTTTATCACTTGTTTGAAATATATTCATTATTGCCAGTGTACAACTGTTATTTGATACTTTTGAGAGAATTTTTCCTGTATGAGAGTTAATCCAAATCACTTTATAGTCTTTTACCAAAACATTCCTTATATTATCTTTAGAAATTTCATTATCAGTGATTGAATAATCTTTGTGATTAAACGTTATATGTCTAAAATCTGTTTTAGAAAACTCTATTTTCTCCGTATTATTTAGTCCACATCCTGTCAACAATACAAGTAAAATAGACACTATAATGCTTGTTCGTCGTCCCATTTATATTCCTTTCTAGCTAAAATCTTCAAAAAGTAGTAATGGTTGTTTCCAATATGACAATTTTGTCGAATCTTCAAGTTCATTAAAAGCAAGTAAACATCCACTCAGTCCTTCAAGAAACTCTAATTCATCGTCTCCAAAACTCTTTATTACTTCATCCTCTTTCCCAATAAACTCTTCAATATAGTTATTAAAAGAATTCGTTCCAAGAATTTTTTTAAATAATGAACAGATTTGAATTATTCCAGTATAACCATGACAAAGCATATTTGTGTCTACACCATATAATCTATCCATAGATGCCTTTAATATTTTTTCCGCCTTGTCTTTTAAGTAGGTATCATTTAAAATTAATCCACTATATAAGTAAAATAAGCTTATACCTGGACTACCATAACACCACGCATCTCTTATAAAGTTTGCCTGATGGATAATCTTATTAGTAGTAATCTCTTCCTTAGTTAAAGAATCTTTCCAAATAAACGGTTGCCAATCCGTCAATTCAAAATCTTCATATATATTGAGAATATTCTTAATTGCTATTAAAGTCTGATTATTCCCAAATCCCTTCCTATACGCATAGCATAAAACGCAACCAACACCAGAAAGGCCGTGAGCTAGTCCTAAGTTAAGGCATCCCGTTGGATATACATTATTCTCCAATTCAGACATTTGATTATTTGATTTGATATAAAATTTTAATAGCTTATCTTCCATATTAGCTAAGTTTGATAAGTAATTTACAATCTTTACTTTCTGCTCATCATAGTGAGAATCGTTTAGGAGAAGTAAATAGTTCAGTATTCCTGCCAATCCCTCAATAATATCATAATCTAGAGGTGAGATTTCATCAATATCAATAGATTTAATTTGCTCCTCAACATAATATACTATATAGTCATTAAGACTATTAAAAAGATTATGATAATTAGGTTGCTCTTGTAAATGAAGAATACTTAATGCTATTCCGCTAGCTCCGGAATAAATTGAACCAGTCAACATACCATATCTGGATAATTTATAAACCATATACTCGATGTAAGTTTCTATTTTATTGCTATAATTTGGAAACCCCTCTCGGAGACCATACTCCGCTAGTAAGAGAACAACTCCTGGTATACCACTTGAAAATGTTAGCTCCGTGAAGTCCATTTCATTTCTATTTTCGATAAGTTTACGATCCCACTTTTCAATAATCTTCTCTATAGCCTGTTGTTTTAATTCCGTATTCATTTATTTCCTCATACTGCTGTGATTTATATAGTTCTTTATAATACTTACATCGTGAAAATAATTCACTGTGTGTTCCAATGTCCTCAACTTTTCCTTTTCTCATAACAATAATTCTATCTGCTATTTTAGCTGCTTCTAAATCATGTGATACAAAAATAGAGATATCATTTTTTGACAACTCAATGAAATGATCAAAAATTTCTTTTTGAGATATTGAATCAAGGGCCGAACTTGGTTCATCTAAAATATAGATGGATGATTTTTTAAAGAAAGTTCTTGCTAGAGCAATTTTTTGCCACTGCCCTCCTGACAGTTGTCTACCATTTCTAAACCATGTACCTAATTGTAAATCAAGATCATAGCTACCATTAACTTTAAGAAAATCTAGTCCCAATTTTTCTAATAATTGAATAATTTCGTGGTCCTTTCTCATCGAATTAGTATCACTCAGTCCTATATTCTCTCTTAATGATAACTCATACTTAACATAATCTTGAAAAAGCACTGATATATTCTCTTTATAGAATGTATCATCCAAAAATTTTCCGGACATACCATCATATTCTATTACACCACTTGATGGTGTATATAATCCTGAAATTAATTTAACCAGTGTACTCTTACCTGAGCCATTTCCACCAACAATAGCTACTAATTCACCCCTTGTAAAGGATAAATTGATGTCTTTTAAAGCATAATCTTCTGTATTTGGGTATCTGTAGTTAAGTTGATGAATATTAATTTCATCTAACTTATTTAGATGCGTAATATTAGCTTGTTTGTTCTCTTTCTTTACATTATTAGTCTCCATAAATTCAAATAATTGCTCGATAAATAAACTTGTATTATACACTATATAGATATTTTGAATTAATGACTGTGAGGAACTATTCACTCGTGCAACAACCTGTATTAAACTAACAAAATTACCTATAAGAAGTTTTCCTGCTCTTACATAAATAATAATTGATAAAGCAATAAATAAATTAATTGTATTTAATATGATACCTAAGATTATATTAAAATATGCTTTTTTTCTAGCAATCTTAAGATCCTGCTTGATAAAGCTTTGTTTAAATTTTGAAAATTTCTCAATAAAATAACTACTTAAATCATTTATCTTAATCTCTTTAAATGAAAAATCATGAGTAAGTAGATATCTTATGTACCATGTCTCCCGTTCTTCATTAGCTCTCTCCCATTGAACCAAAAATTCTAATTGACCAATCCTCAAAAACATTACTAAAGAAATAATAGGAATAACTCCTAATAACATAGCCATACTGATATTCCATGTTGCAATGAATATCAAGCTAGATATCATCGTAACTACTGATGATAGCACCTGTAAGATTGCATTAAATAATTGATATGGTTTATAGGTGCTTTCTTGAGTTATTTTCTCAATAATGTTATACATATCAGACTGCTCAAGTTCACTTAACTCAAGGGAGTTAATCGTTTCCATTAATTTTCTATCAATACTATAGGACAGATTGAAATTAAATTTCCCATCAATATAACTCTCAACTTGACCCAACAATGAGATAAGTATTTGCAAAATAAAATAAATAATTACTACAAAAATTAAATAACTTGATGATAAATAAATAGAATTAATCAATTCTTGAAAAATAATAAGACTAACCAATGAAGACATCGCTGTCAAAACATTTAAAATAATTAAATAAATCGCATATCTTTTTTCAATATTGAAAATCAATTTCAATGTATTTGGAATAGTAAGTATAGTCCTAATAAACTGTTTTGCAGTCAGGCTCTCGATTTTGTCCATTATATACTCCTACTTAATATGTGTTTTACTAATGAATATGCGTCGAAGAACAAAATAAATATATTTTTCTTTTTCTCTATCAATCCCAATTAAACGATTATTATGAACATGAATAATACTATCAATTATCGAATAATGTTGTTGCTTTGTAAGTTTATTTAGTAACATTTTATTGTTTAAGCTTTTTATTGGATTTTTTAAGCATAGAAAGAATTTTTCATTACAATTAGCTTCAATAATTTTCTGATACTCCTTAACATCACTATTTATATCTTTATTTTTATCATTTCTCTTAGGACTCACTGTCTCTAAGAAAGAAATAATCTCATGAAGGTCATTATCAAAGAAGAATACAAGATACAAATAAACACTTACAATGGACAGACTGTCTAAGTTAAACCCCATTTCATTTGTTTCACAAATCTTCAATAATCGTGGCATCAATCTTGAATCAGTACAAAAAATTTTTTCGGCTTCCAACAGCAGATCCTCGCCACCATATCTCTCAATCTCACGATCATATGTAGAAATATCTACACTCGAAATCAAACGATTCTTTCTTCCTTCAGAGATAATATTTAAAATTTGTTTATACAAATCAAATAAATTATCACACTTCATGCGTAGTCGAATATGTGAATTGGGATCAGCATACCTAAGATAAAACAATTCTCCTTGATAGCTATCAACTACCTCTTGAATATTAGGTAGATATTCTTTAATAAACTCATTTTGCCTATTATCTCCAATATATAATTTCAAATATAACCATTCATCAAAAGGTAATTTTTCTCGTGATTCTATATCTATTCTCTTAGCATGTGCAGTTATACCAATATCTTTTTTCACATTATTAACAAACGGAATTACTACGTCAGCTACTCTGTCAGTCACTTCCTTTGTAAAAATTCCAAAATCCTGAATATATTCTTGTAATTCTACGATACTATCTTTTTTTAATTTTTTTATTAGCTCATTTTTAATAAATTCAACGTCTAATTTGTCTTTACGTGAAAGTAAAATCCTATTATCTCCATTGATAAGATAAAATTTCTGAGGGATTCGCTTATTTATGAAAAAGGTATTAATATCAGAAAGTTTCTCGATATCTCCTTCACAAATTTTCCATCTAGCAGGAGCAACTATAATATCACCAAACATAATTCTAGGTACATAATCGAAATTGCTATATATTAATTCCCATGGTAAATTGATAGAATCAATATCTAAAGAAATTTCATACAAAAAACGAATTTCATTACAAAATAACATTTTATTATACATATTCGTAACATGAAACTTTACAATATCATTATTTATTATATCTTTGGCGTAAAATTTTTCTTCATTATTTATACCAATATAAATATCTTTCAAATGAATTTGTTTCTTACTATTATTAGTAAATAAAGAAAGAGTTTTATCTCTTACATTCATTGTTCTCATGATATTCCGATGTCTTAAATTTTCAGGAATAAATTCAATCTCACAGGACGTAATTTTCTTAGTTGAATCCTCTTCTTCAATAAAATCTAATAATGATTTTTGATATTTCCTAAGTTCATCTGATAAAATTGAAAAACGTCCTGATGCACTACCAATATCACTTCCACCAACAATATTACTTAATGAGAAAGCTGGTTTTCCATTATTTTCGACAATATTAAAAAATAATTCCAAACCTTGCAAATTAAACTTATTATTCTCTTCTAGTTGATAATAATCCTCAAATTTTTCTAAGTCTATATCTACATTTTCTCTAATTGAATGGATATATTCACTCAGATATTTACTTTGCTCCTGAGTACTATAAAACTCTGTAAGCGGTTCATTCTCGTAGAAATTGCTTTTTGGATGGACATAACCATACGGAGCACCGATTCCAAACGTAGGATCTAATAATTCTAATAACGGAACCTCTTGATCAACTCCATATTTCTCGATAAACTTATCTCTATAATCATCCAAATAGCTGCGTCTAACTGACTTTTGTGTATTTCCTATAAAGTTAGCAAAACGTTCAAGTTCCTTCTTATGTTGAACGTTTAGTTTAACCTTAGAATCACTTAACAAATCAACTTGAAGATAATTTTCATTTTCAACTAGACTAGACATTTTTTGATAAATGTCCAACAACAAGTTTGTTCCTTTTCCGATTTTAAGGGTTTTATACTCATTAATTAAACTTACTATTTGTTTGAAAGAAGAAGTATATTTATCCTCATAGTCAATATTCTGAAGTATTCTTATAAAATTCTCTTGATTAAATCTCGAAACTAAGTCTTTCTGTAAATTAGATAATAAATAATGGTTCTTAATTAGACCCAAAATATACTGTTCTGCCAAACTGCGATACTCAAGTCCATACTCTTTTAAAATTTTATCTAAGATAACTGAATAACTACAGAACTTATCTCTACAAGCTTCTTCAATAATTTTATAAACATTAGTTAATTTGATATTAATTTCTTCTAAATCTGTGTTATTCACTGTATAAAGTTGAAAAATACGATCACCTGATTCAAAGTTCGAACCATTAATACTAAATGAAAGTGACTCATAAAATTCATTCTCTAATTTATAGACAAGTTCTATTAGCCACTGACTGTCAAGTGAAACACATTTAATAGTATTAGAGGATAAGCTACTTTGTCCTTCTTCAGCAAATTTTCCAATTGAAGTTTCACTGAATAAACCAAATGGCGTTGAGCGTTGAAAACTCCTCTTATAGTACTTAAAAATAGACGAAAATAAACTTTTTTCTCTCTTCTTTTTTAGATTGCCAAAACTATATCTTTTTAACGTCTCGAATAGCTTAGGATTAGCTAAGGCTAACTGTTCTAAGAACACCTGATCTAATAAACAGTTTTCAACTAATTGTTGGTACGATATAAATTCTTCATTTTTATATGAACAATATGTATTTCTAACTAAAAAATCTCTAGCTTCAAATGAATTAATCAAAATAATGACTCCTTTATTACTTTTATAAATTATTAAATACCTATTTCCAGTAACTTATAAAAATAGGATAGTGTAAAAATGCACTATCCAACAAAATATTTCAGCGTCTTCCTACCTAGGAAACCTACATCCGTGTGTTAGTAAATTACATCCTAAAATCTTATAAGTCTTACAAGCTTGTGAGCAAAATGAATGACTAGTAATTCGAGTTGAAGCTCCATTATTGCTTTTTGAGACTTCTACCAAGTCTAAATTAAAATCTTTTGTAGCCATTTAAGCACCTCCTTAATAATTTATCAGTATAGTACAGAATACTTGCTAATTAAGTACTAATCTGTTACCATAGTGCGTGTGTAGTAACTTTATATTAATAAATATTTGTAAGATAATATACAGAATTCCTTATTTCTTGATCTTCTATTATTTATACACAATGAGGACTTATGTTTACCTTTAATACTTCAGCGATGAAACTCTCTTAATAAGACTAGAATGTTTTCTAAACTATTATTACGCTATTTACTGACATGGACATGAACATTACATCCAATACTTTGGATGTGACATCCCATAAGTACACCAGTAATGCATCCTGGTGTACAAAGTGAATAGCTAGTAATACGAGCTGAAGCCCCGGTATTGCTTTTTGAGACTTCTACCAAATCCAAGTTAAAATCTTTTGTACTCATTTGAGCACCTCCTTAATAATTTGTTTGTTCTTATAGTATATAAGGCTCGTAGATTAAGATTTTGTCGTTTGTCATAATTCATTATTTTCACACAATAATGAATTATGTGGCTAACGGACATCTTATATTTACCTTTAATATTTCAGTGGTGAAACTCTCTTAATAAGACTATAATATTTTCTAAATTATTATTACGCTATTTACTGACATGGACATGAACATTACATCCAATACTTTGGATGTGACATCCCATAAGTACACCAGTAATGCATCCTGGTGTACAAAGTGAATAGCTAGTAATACGAGCTGAAGCCCCGGTATTGCTTTTTGAGACTTCTACCAAGTCCAAGTTAAAATCTTTTGTACTCATTTGAGTACCTCCTTAATAATTTATTTGTTCTATCGAACATACTTAATATATTATATTAAGTTCAGAATTAGTTCAGAATTAGAATTTCGTTGCTTTTTTTAGTAATAGCACCAATTTAATAGGTGAAAAGGCCTCGCATAAAAATGGATAAATAAGAGTTTGGAGATTACTTGAACTATGTTTTGTTTGTGAAAATAAATTAATCTCTTTCTCTATCATTGAACTGAACCCCAAAAATTAGATTTTTTTCTGTCTAACTTTTGGGGTGTTTTTTTTTATGAAATTGACTTATAAGGACAACTGTCAGATCTATAAACTTAGAAAGGAAGGGGAAAGCTTTAAGCGATTTTCGAATCATTTTGGAGTAGATGTTTCTGATCTAAAGTACATGGTGAGATTAATTGACCGTTATGGAATAAGGGCCGTCAAAAAGGAAGGAATCATTACTATTCTCCTGAATTAAAATAAAAAATCATTGATAAACTTCTGCTTGAAGGTCGTTCACAAAGAAGTGTATCTCTAGATTATGCTATCCTAATAGTAGATGACTTCCAAATTGGATAATACAATATAAGAAAAACGAGTATACTATTGTCGAAAAAATAAGAAGGAAACCACCTAAAATAGGATGTAAACCAAAGAAAAAAACGAAAAAAGATGACAGAATTAGAACGTCTTCAAGCAGAAAATGAGTACTTGAGAGCGGAGAATGCTGTTCTAAAAAAGTTGAGAGTGCTCCAAAGAACAAAAAGAAAAATGGAAATTGTCCGAGATTTGGTAACAGAATTTCCTTTCGACATTCTTCTAAAAGTAATTTAATTAGTTCGTTCAATTCTATTTTACTAGAAAATCTTATGAGTTTTTATTGTGCACTTATATTGTATATTCAAGGTACTTAAATTATATGTTCAAGGGATAAAAAGAGCCAATTATACATGTCACGTAAAGGGATTAGTACATAAAAGGGTATAATGGAATCCTTCTTTGGTATTTTGAAATCGGCAATGTTTTATGGTTATGAGAAGATGTTTAAGTCAATTAACCAATTGAAACAAACTATTGTAGACCATATTGATTATTACAACAAGCGAATTAAGGTAAAACTAAAATGGAAAAGACAATCGCAAGTGACTTCAACCAAACCACACACGATTGCCTCTATACATCGTCTCATTAGAACAATGTATTACCTCATAACGCATAACAAACTTTACGATTATACTTCTACCCAAAATCGGTAAAATCGTTTATGCCATATTATTGTAACGCCTTAGCAAAAAAATCACCAGATACGGTGTTGGTTTAGTATACACTTTTTACACTAAACTTTAGTTCAAAAAAAGACAATTTCCTTAGTTTGACTATGGAACCCAAACTATTTTCCATCAAATACCTTGATATACTTGAGAGTACTTTTATCTAAAATATCTGTTTTAGTAGTTTATCGCTTGCTTCTCCTTTCTTTCAATGGTATGAAATTCCCAACAATGATTCCTACTACTCGTGGGTCTTCATCATATGGGAGAAAGATAGCCCTGTACTTTGGATTAATAGAAACTAATCGCAAACCATTTTCTTCACGGTAAACTCGTTTAATATAGGTTTGGTTATTACATACTACAGCATAGACTGCCCCATCATAATCAAAACCTGTCTCACGGATAAGAGCTACTGAACCATTATGATATTTGGGTTCCATGGAATCCCCAGATACCCAAGAGGCAAAATCATGAGCTAATTCTTCATCAAAGTAGACAATATCATAATCCCTATCATCATAAACTGATGCACCAATACCAGCAGACATTTTTTCGTAAACATGGTACTCATAGAGATTTTCTGAAACTGATATCACTTTTTGAGTTGTCTCTTTTTGTACCAAGTCACGTGCATATTCTACTACTTGATTTTTACCTCTATTCGACAATGTATTATACAGACGAACAATCTCAATTTCTGTAAAATAGCCTTTTGGTACTCTGAGTATTTGTTCTAGCTGATTTACTTTATCTTTGGATGGTGCTTTTACGCCTCGTTCCCATGCAGAATAGGCTTGATAGCTGATTCCTAATTGATCCGCTATATCTTTTTGAGTCATTTTTAGCTCTTTTCTACGAGCTTTTAGTTTTTCTGGTTGATACATATTTCACCTCACATTAATAGTAACTGTAATTCTGCCTTTTTTCTTGCCTCTTCATCTGAGAATTTTTCTTTATCCCAGACATAGGCAATAGACTTTCCTTTGTTATAAACAAGCCACGTTTTTAAATTGATACTGCTTGCTTTTATTGCTTTCCAGTTATCTTGAATCAAGAGATCTGGGTATTCTAGACTCGTTGTAAAACCTACTTTACTCACTCTCTGCTTAACCTGATTAATAAGGGAAGGTTGAAACTGATGGAACTCCTCTATAATTTTTTCTCTAATATCATGAAACAAACGAAAAATAGAAGCGTTTTTCCCTTCAATATAGGCCTCAACTGCTTGTTTGACTTCACTATCTTTGTCAGGATAATATTCCCGTAGAAAGTCCAAAAGACGAAAAAACAAAGCCTGTTTTGAAACTTCGAGACTATTTTGTACTCGTTGAAAAGTCTCGTAGTTATAGTAGATTTTTGATAGAAGAACAATATCAGGCATTAGCACTACAGCGGAAAAAATATTCGCTTCTCGCTCTAGCAAGTTCTCTTGATTATCAATTGATTCTGCAAAATAATTTCCATCATGTTTAAGAATAAAATGTCCTAACTCATGACATAAGGTAAAATTCTGTTTTACCTTTGGATTATCTATCTCATAAGAAAAACTGATTCCCAATTCATCAACTACTGTCAAGCCTTCTATCTTGTGATTAGAAAAGTGGTGGCTAATCACTTGGATTTGATTCTCTTCAATGCAATATTGAAAAAAATAAGTGAAATTATAACCTAATAATGAAATATCGTCATCCTTCATATACTGATATAACTCCTGTTTTGTTGCACTGCTTACTCTTGTATACAATTCATCCAAAGAATGGTACCTCCTTTAAGTACAACCTACAAACTAACTAAACCTTTTAGGTTGAGTTTAGTATATAAAAAAAAGTGGACGCTTGTCCACAATAATTTATATTCACTCTGGACCAAAAATCTCTAAGAAAGTCGGAACATAAATTCTATACTCTTTGGATCTATATAAAAATTGATAAGGTAATATATATTGAATAAAGATATTTTTTATCTCTGAAAACTCAAATACTTTTTTAGGGTAACGACTTAAATCTAAAAATAATTTCCAAGTGTACTTTTTATCTATCATTTGCTGTAGTTCACTGGAAAGATTTTTATCATTACTCTCTTTAATTTCTTTCCTTTTCTTTTCCATAATTTCTTCTATGATATTAAACGGAACATATCCATAGCTTTCTACCCCCATAGAGTCTTTCATTCCTATATAAAGCAATTCTGATACATTACTATCATTAATTTTATTAAACTCAACAATATTTTTGACTACTTCTTTTATCTCTGATTCAGTGTACGGAAAGTAAACCAATGTATCAATTGTTTCATTAATAATACTGTTTAAATTCGAATTTCCAATATCAACTGATATTTTTGTTCCATTTTCTATATTATTACGATTGTTTCTTATAATATTTACTAAATTATTTTCATCATTTTCTATATTTACTTTTTTTTACTATATTTTCCTTAATCGAGCGCTCAAATAATCCCGAAGTTTTACCGAAATCACAAGGCCATTTATTATCTCTTAAGTAGCAAGAAGTAAGAGAATTTCGTGGTCTCAAGACTAATTTATTAGCTTCTTTGAAAATATCTGACGTTTTAAATTCTTTCATTGCTTCAATTGATTTGAACCGTTCTATTTCTGATTCTAGTACATTAGGTTTAGGATAAATAATCTCTGTATTTATTGTATTACTTGAGTATACCTGTCCATCATGTCTAAATTCAAAGTCTGCTTCTCTATCCTTAAAGTAATAGAATGTAACTATATTTAAAAAATCCCAAAGAAATATCCCTTTTTGATTGTTCATTCTTGATAGTTCAGGAATAGAGAAATCAAAGAAAGGATTATAATCAGCAGTCTTTAATCTTTCAAGATTCTCTTTTTGAAAATTTGTTAAGCTATTAGTTTGTTCAAGCAGTCTGACAGCTTTTTTTAATGACAGACTTTATAGATTCTATTTCCTTTCCCGAAATTCTCCATAAATAACCATATTTATATTCTGGATGCATTCCTATTCCATCCGTTGCAAAATAGGCTGCCACCTCAATACTAGTCGTAAAGTCTATGAAGTCTGTTTTGTATCCGTAATGTTGAGCTATAGCAAGACATTTATTCAAGTATTCATCATCATTTTGTAAATTTAAGGTTCTATTTTCTCTAAGTTTCTTCACAAAGAATTCTGTTTTTTCGATTTCTTCGGGACTATTATTAACACGAGAAACTGATGACTGGATGGGCCAACAATGGATTTGACCTCTGTAATAATATTTTTCTCCAGACTTCTTTTCATCCTTTTTTAGTCTTCTTACCAACTCGTTCAATTTACTATATCTTTTAATCATATGCTTCCTAATTCCCTTTATTAAACGCTTTCTTCCGTTCTTCCATAAACTCTATCAACTCTTTTCTAAAAACTTTTTTTTTCTTCTTCAGTCAATCCCTTTGAATTCATACGAAAAAGCAATTCAATATTATCTAACTCATCTGCTTTCTTCTCTGAATTTCCAACTAAATAATCAACAGATACATTCAAAACCTGAGCTATCTTAACTAAATTATCTTGTGTTGGTTTTTTCCTTCCTCTCTCCCAGTCTGCATAAGAAGATTGGACTATTCCCAATTTACCGGCTAGTTCAACTTGTGTCAGATGAGCTTGTTTTCTTAGCTCTTTTAAGCGTTCCGAAAATTCCATTTTAAACCTCAAAAAATATTTTTTACTTTTTTTCAAATAACCCTTGACAAATATCGCCTACAGCGATATTATATATATATAGCTGATAGCGATATTTTTAAAAAAATAATAATCACTATCAGAGTGAGATCATTGACAATTAAATAAAAAGTGCGTCTGACAACCAGAGGACTGACTATCAAACTACACTAAACTTCGTACCTTTATTGTAATTGTTTTGATAAGTAAAGTCAAGTCCGTTAATGGTTGAAGTGAAGATTAAAACAAGTATTTGTGGGCTTCCACGCATTTCGGACCATTAGCACTTTTGCCGAATAGTAAAGTGAACTGGTTGCGCAAGATTGCGTAAGAGAATCCCTAGGGTATGACAAGGACTACCTAAAGAGATTGGCCGGGAAAGCGATGGTAATTCATGCAATGCACCTTGCTAAACGTTGCCACCGTGGAAAGAGGGATCTTTCCAACCAAACAACTTTTCTTTACTGCTGTCTATCTTTTAGATAGACTTACTCTCAAGCTACTAAGTCTTTCTTATATCTTAGTAGCTTTTTTATGCTTACAATAAAGGAGAAACCCTATGACAAACTTTTTTTCGCATTACAATGTAAACGTCTCTATGATAACTATGAATTCACCTATGCCATGTTTGGCTACTCGCCTAAACTACAAGCAAAACTCTATACACAAGCTCTTCTTGACCTCAATCATTTAGTCCAAGAAGCTCGCAGAAACAACTACCCTAGCGGTGATATTCAGTTCTATAGCCGACAGTTTAAACGGAAACTATTTACCCACTATTACTCAAGAGTGAAGCAATTAGCTTAACTCTTTTTCTTTTGCTTTAAACCAGAAAGGAGAATCCTATGATTCCAGAAACACTTGTTATGAAACCAGATTTTATCGGCACTGCCTACTACGAAAAATTAGGGAATGCGCCTCGCTTTATTTTTGGGAAAGAAGGCAAATACCAACGCCATATCCTTAATAGCGAAAAGCACGGAGCTTTCCACGTTATTACCCCTGCTTCTACAACGGTCTTCCCAGAAGACGCTCTCGTAGAAGCCGTCAACCCGGTTTTTCTCTCAGATACGGCTCTAAACGGCAATTCAGTTGCCCCAGCCCTCAATGTCTTTGCGGAAAAATTGGTCCTAAAAAAATAAGAAAGTAAAGGAGAAATACATATGGCTAAAATCGGATTAAACTACGGAGAAAAACTACAAATTGCAGACAAGACCTATCGTGTCATTACAGATGGTCTAAACGTGCCTGAAGTCCTTGGAAAGCTCTCTTTCCGTGGCATTGAAGGGCCAGATATCATCTATGAAGAAGACCGCACCCAACGCAACCCTGACGGCTCTTTCGTTCAAGTCAATACAGGAGAAATCCGTGGTATTGTTGTAGCGATTCACTCTTCTATCCAACACGAAACCCTCTTTTTCACCATTGCTGATATGGCGCAGTCTGAAATTGAAGATCTAGGCATTAAATACCGAGAAGAGGTAGAGCTGGAAGATATTGTGATTACCCATACGCACGTTAACCGTAATGATATTTACAAGCTCTTTGCTTCTAAAATCAAGAAAAAAAGTGGAGGAACACCCATCAAGGAAAATAAACCTCTAGACAACAAGAAAGAAAACTAGGAGGTGATATACTATGAAACTCTTTACCTATCGTGGGATAAGAGTTAGGGCCTTTTATCGTCATATTCGGGGAATCACCTGGTTTATCTGGTGGTTCCCTTCTTTGTTAGCGATTGGAAATTATTGTTATCTTAACCTAGAAGAATTAAAAGACCACCCCTTGCCACAAATTTACTATATTGGGGGTATCCTTGTTGCTTCTTGTTTGATTGCTTACCTACTAAATCGCATGTGTTACGAGAAAATCGTCTTCTTCCAAAAGCTCAATAGCCTACGGATTTTGTCTCGCTTCCTGATAGAAAATAACCTCTATTTGATTAAAAATATCAGACGTGAAAACAAAACGATTGAAAAGATTGTCCTTCCTCAGGTGTACCTGAAGCAGTCTCGCTACAAGATTGAAGTCCATTTTATCCTAGAAGGGAATAAATTTCAGGACCGTTTTCTCAATCTTGGGTCGACTCTCGAAGTCATGTTTAACGGAGACTTTCGCAATAAAACCTTTGATAAACGTTTCATCACCTATGATATTGCCATCAACCGTATTGATAGTCGTATCACCATTAATGAGGTCGAAGTCAAGGGCTCTAAACTCCAACTTATGAATGACGTCACTTGGGATTATATTGAAGAGCCTCACCTGCTCATTGGCGGGGGAACTGGTGGCGGTAAAACCGTTGTCCTTATGACCATTATCTATGCACTCGCTAAGATTGGCTTTGTAGATATTTGTGATCCAAAGAACTCTGATTTAGCTGGTCTCAAAAAGATTCCTGTCTTTCATGGTCGTGTCTATACAAGTAAAGAGGATATCATCCAGTGTTTTAAAGAAAATGTTGACTTCATGGAAAAACGCTACGAGCTCATGTCTACGTCACCTAAATTCCAAGCTGGGAAGAACTTTACGCACTACGGTATGACACCCAAATTCATCCTTGTGGACGAGTGGGCAGCCCTTATGGCTAAGATTGACCGTGACTATAGCCTCCAATCGGAACTCATGGAATACCTCTCTCAACTCGTCCTAGAGGGCCGTCAAGCTGGTGTCTTTATCATCTTTGCCATGCAACGACCTGACGGTGAGTTTATCAAAACAGCTCTTCGAGATAACTTTATGAAGCGTCTCTCAGTTGGTCACTTGGAATCAACGGGTTACGATATGATGTTTGGAGATGCTAACAAAACCAAGGAGTTTAAAAAGCTCGATGAAATCAATGGCGTCAAAGTTAAAGGACGAGGCTATATCGCTAATAACGGTGACTTGGCTGGCGAATTCTTCTCCCCTTACGTACCTCTCGACCAAGGCTTCTCCTTCTATGATGCCTACGCAAAAATCCCTATTATGGAATTTAATGGCGAAGAATTTGAAGTCTTTGGAGAAGGCCACCAACAATCAGAACCGATTGAACCAATAGAGGAGGAAGAAGCTCTAGACACTGGAACCAACGGACGTCCGCTCAAGGAGTTTGCGGAGGAACAGGACCTTAAAATGGTGACACTTCGAAAGATTATTTATCTCTTGCAAGAACAAGGCATTGTTTTTGAACGGACGGAATCCGCCATTCTAGTCAACCCTTTTCAAGAAGAACTTCTTCTTGAAAGTCTCATCCACTTTGAGGAGGGAGGACGCAAATCTTATCCAAAAGCCGTTGAAGCGACGCTTAGTCATCATGGGCTAGGACAAGGGCAAGGGCAAGCCTGACCACAGGTCAGACGCAGACCGTAGCCCGAAGTTCCTAGGCCATGATGAGACTTCAACCCCCGATTTCTAATAGGGGGGTTACATTTGGCCAAAGTGCCACGTCCACCCCTCCTCATTCCTTGTGGGAGTTGGGATTTCAAGATTTAGAAAGTGTGTCACTTTGGTCAAAAAAGTGTGTCACTTAATCAAAAGGAGGTGTTCCCATGAATGACTAAAATAAGTCCCTTTCAGATCAAAAACTTCAGAAAACAAACAGGCCTTAGCCAAAAGTCCTTTGCACAAGCAGTTAACTTACCGATAAGAACTTACCGCTCCTATGAATCAGGGGAAAGAGGTCTCACCATTGACAAGTTCCGAGAACTCAAGGAAAAACTCGGTTACTATCAAGAGTGTCACAAAAACAATCTCAGGGCTCACATCGACTACTTGCGATTAACTTTCCCTAGTCTCCGAGATTTAGAAGCTTTCTGTGAGAACTTTCTTTTTTGTCACTTAAGCGAATTCACTGACCAAGAAACACGGCTTATGAATTATACCCACTTGTGGCAACGGGGAAACATTTGGATTTTCGATTTCTTTGATAAATCTGCGACCAATAACTACCAAACTTGTCTACAACTCTCTGGTCAAGGTTGTCGAGAGATGGAACTCCTCTTAGAACACAAGGGGATTTCTTGGCATACCTTTCTTCAAAATATTCTCTATGCTTACGAAGAGGTCAGGGTAAAACGCCTTGATATCGCCCTAGATGAGCTCTATAAAGGCTATGGGCATGAGGAGGAACATATCCAGATCCCAAAGCTCATTGATAAGCTCTATGCCAAAGAAATTGTCCTAGATACCATTCGAAAATGGAATATCACAGGTGGGGGCTCCTTCACCGATAACGACGATATGGAAGCTAATCACGGTCTTTCCCTTTACTTTGGGAGTCGTCAAAGTCAGCTCTACTTCAATTTTTATGAAAAGCGATACGAAATCGCCCGTATGGAAAATATCTCCTTGGAAGAATCCTTGGAGATTTTTGGTATCTGGAACCGCTACGAACTACGCTTTTCAGACCAGAAAGCCCAAGGGGTTGTGGAGGAATACATCAACGGAGTAGACCTCGGAGAAATCGCAAGAGGCATCGTGAACAAGGAAATCCAAGTCTATGATGGTGTTACCCGGTTTGGAGCCTATAAGCCCGATGAAAAATGGCAAAGGCTCTTTGGAGGGGTTGAACCCCTAAAACTCTCAACCAGTCCACAACCCTACAGTATCGAACGGACCATTCGCTGGTTAACCTATCAAGTCGCAAACTCTCTTGCACTCGTTTCTGAAGCAGACAAGATCATGCAAACAGAATACATGAAAATGATTCAAAATAGTGGTGAAATCACTGATCGTGGGAAGGCCATCTTAAGACTCCTCAAAACCAACAAACACTATGAACACTAGAAAGGAAATCTCTTATGGAATACAAAGTCGAAATCAATTCACTAAACAACTTTAAAGCCTGGTCTGGTGGACTGAGTACCTTAAACACTGTCCGTGAACGTGGTGGTATAGATACCCTAACCACCATCTGTGAAGACCTCTTTTCTGGGAATACCCCTACCGACACTCAAATCAATGATTGGCTCTGGTTTGATACAGACTTTATTTACCAAGCACTAGGCTACGAGGACCTCCTAGAGGGTTAATACATGCTCAAGAAAATCTATCAAGCAGACTTCCTCCTTCTTCCTGATCAGGAGTTTTGGAACATGTATATCCTCCTTAGAAAAGGGAAGGATTTCTACTATGAATGTGCTGGAAGATGTACCGAAAAACCTCCAAATGATAGGGGCTTCTACGACTATGAACATGCCTGTTTCACCCTAGACGGTCAGGTTCTGAGTCTCAATAAACGGATGCGTCCCTCTCTCATTGCTTATATTCAACAGACCATCAAAGACAATCACGAAACATTTAGAAAGGAAATTGATATGGCTACTAAAACGATGTTTGAAACAAAAGTTGGACAGGTTACCAACGAACTTGGAGAATTACTCAAAAAGAAAGACCACAAACAAGCTTGGACCAAGGCGGGAGAACTAAATGCCCTTCTCAAAAAAGAAGAAGTCAAAGACCTAAAGCCTGAATTAGTGGAACAACTCCACAATGAATTACGAGGCTACTACTACATTAACAGTGAGATTGAAAAAGCCAATAAACGCCTCTATGCTAAAGGTTCTAAACTCATTGAACTCGCTAGTCTCTAGAAGGAGGTCCTATGATAAAAGCTAAACGATACTTACTAAAAGCAAGAGAATACCTCTCAAATTTTAAAAAGGTAGAGAAGAAAGGAGGTCCACCAAAGCTAAAAGTCACCACTAAAAAGACCGTCAATCTATCTATTATCGGAGGAATTTCATTCCTCCTTTTTGTTGGTCTTATGGGATCCATCCGTGCCATCACACTCTCAAATAAAGTGGGAACACTACAAGCTCAAGTGAAAGCGACTCAAAAACAAAAAGAACAGCCTGTTGACGCTAATCGCAAGTATGACTACAAGCTCCAGTATTACCTCAATGACTATGTCTACGCCTACTTCACCCTCCCACAAGAAGGGGATAAACAACAAGCACAAGTCGAACACCTCAACAGTTTCTATAACTTCGTTCCAGACGTCAAAGCACAAGGTCAAGTGCGTAACCCAAGTACCTTGCTCTACTCACAATTAGTCACGGTAGAAGGTAAGGTAGCCACCTACAAGGTCAAATATAAGGAAATAATCCAACATGACAAAGACACTGAGGAAAAAGAACTGGTAACGGGATTTAATATTCCCTTTGATGAAAAAGAAGGGAAATATTACATTTCTGGACTCCCTTGGTTCTCAGCGATTGACTCTTCACAAGCTGGACACTTTAGCGAAGACGATCAACTCCAACTCACAGCCAACGACCACGTCTCAGACAGGCAACACAAGAAGGTTGAAAAGTTCCTCAAGGTTTTCTTTATCAACTATACCACTAACCAAGATAACCTAAACCTTATTGCTAAGAACGTTGCTATTGTAGCTAATACCACCTTTAAAACGATTGACTACACCTATCTTAAGAAAGATGGGGCTGGTCTCATTGCTTATGTACAAGCAACCTTTGAGGTGGGAGGAACGACACACTCTGAAAACTTCACCTTCACGCTCTCAGAAAAAGACAAGAGCTACTATGTCACAAAACTAGAACACACCATTCCTCTCAACTACGCAAACGATAAAGATTAGGAGAACTCTATGAATACAGACAATCTACGTACCTTCCTCCAAGGCGATGGGATTTGGATTCTCACCGCTATCGCTGTTTTGTTGGCTATTAAGGCTTGGCGAAACAGTTCTTGGCTTCAACTTTTCTCAGTCGTTGGTTTCTATGCCGTCATTGTCTCAATCGCAAAAGGACAAGACATCCTAAAAGTGGTCGGCTGGTTCCTACGACTCTTTGGTATCGATTCAGGACTTTAAGTATGGCTGAAGAAAGACTCTATGACTACAGTAAGGGCTTGAATGCCCCCTATTGGATCCAGGAAATCAAGACAAAAAAGGGGACTCGCCTCTGGTACTTTGCGACACCAATGCAATTGTCCTTTTTCATTGTCTTTACCTTCGTTTTTGTAGCTATGTTGCTATTTGGAGGAGTCATCCTGGTTCCCCTCGCAAAACTCACACACTCTATTTCACTACTGCTCTACTGGTACCTCCCCTATAAACTTGCTAAATTCTACACCGAATACGAGCCACACGGTAAGAAGATGCACGTTTTTATTGGGGACTACCTGATTTACTTCTGGGATTTCAAGCTCAATAAAAAAGCAATCTACCATGAAGACCGAATAGAGCTATTAGAAGAAATTGTCTTTGAAAAAACAAAACTATAGAAAAGGAGGTCTTATGAGTATTACCTTAACCTATCCCATTAAGGAAACCTATGAAAATCTAGCCCTCAAAAAAGATCGAACGGTGGTAGCCTATTACCGTATTCCCAATACTCCCATTACCATTACAGATGAAGAGAAAAAGGACAAACACAAGATTACAGTTGCTCAAATGATAAAAAAGCTCCAGAAAAATAAGTCCTTTGAGATTTCACTCATTCCTAAAGATTATCTCTTAGAAGAGAAAATGAGGGACTTTTCAGAAGCATTGGCAGATGATAGCCGTGATCTGGGAGAAGAACTCCTTCTTTACACGGTTGACCGTCTCACGGATGAAATGGAAATTCCTTATCAGTTTGACTGGGTCGTGGGAGTGACCTTACGCAAACAAAATCACGGGGCAACGGTGAAAGACTTGGCCTATGAGAGTTTTAATGAGTTCTCGGAGAAAATCGCAAAAGGTCTTGGCTACGAATACGCATTGAGTCCCACATGGTATGACGATTACAGAAGTGACGAATTCACTATTTTCCAAGCCTTCTCTGTACTACGTGCCAAACGTCTGACCAATGAAGAACTCTTTTACTACCAGCGGATGCAATACCTCCGCTATATTCCCCACTACAAAAAGGAGGTCCTTGCTAATCGCTCCCAATTTAATATCACAGACACCCTGATTAAAGTCCTAAAAGGAGGCTTCCTCAAGCTCGAAAGTCCTTATGGTTCCTCTTTTGTGACTATTCTTCCTGTTGGAAAGTTTCCCGTGCAATTCAACGGCTTTCACCTAAGCGAATTTGTCCAACGCTTGAACTTTCCCGTAGAACTACGCATCAAGGCAGAATTCATTGATACCAACAAAATTAAGGGGAGAATGGGACGTTCCAATACCCGTTATCGAAACATCATGGAGGAAGCTGAAAATACGGACACCGTCCAACAAGATGAAATCATCATGGGATCTATCTCCCTAAAAGACTTGATGAAGAAAGTTGGAAACAAGGAAGAGATCATTGAATATGGAGCCTATCTAATCGTCTCTGCTTCTAGCGTCAATCAGCTTCGTCAAAGACGACAAGTAGTTCTCAACTATTTTGATGATATGGGTGTTGAAATCAGTGAAGCTTCACAAGATGGTCCTTACCTCTTTCAAGCCCTACTCTACGGGGAAAACCTCCAAAAGAGAACACGTACTTGGACACATATGGTCACAGCCCGTGGGTTTTCAGAACTCATGCCCTTTACCAATACGTCCTCAGGAAACCGTATCGGTTGGTATATAGGACGAGTAGATAACTGGACGGGACGTTGGGACTCTATCGCTAAAGCCATTGATTCCTCTAAAAATATCGTCCTCTACAATGCCACAGTCGGAAACAAAGAAGATATCGCTGGAAAGATTACCAAGAACCCACATATCATTATTACGGGTGCGACAGGACAAGGAAAATCTTTCCTCGCTCAGATTATCTTTTTGAGTGTGGCTTTACAAAATGTCAAAACCCTCTATATTGACCCCAAACGAGAACTTAGAAATCACTATCAAGAGGTAATCAATTCCCCTGAATTTGCACGACGCTACCCTGAACGCAAAAAACAGATTGACAACTTTAACTTTGTGACACTAGACAGCTCACTGCCATCAAACCACGGAGTTCTAGACCCCATTGTTGTCCTTGATAAGGAACAAGCTGTAGAAGTCGCAAAGAACATGCTTGAGTTTCTACTACAAGCCGTAGATGATGTCACAATGGACCAGAAAACAGCCATCACAGAAGCCATCAATGCTATCGTAGAACGTCGAGTAGCTGGTGAAAACGTCGGCTTTAAACATGTCCTAGAAGCCTTAAGACAGGCTTCCTCATCTGAAATTGCCTCAGTGGGTCGCTACCTGACGTCCATTGTGACAAACTCCATCTTGGAACTCGCTTTCTCAGATGGTAGCACACCAGGTCTTAACTATGAGTCCCGAGTCACTATCCTAGAAGTCAATAACCTCAAGCTCCCAAAGGATGATTCCACAAAGATTTCAGACCACGAACGGAACTCTATTGCCCTCATGTTTGCGCTTGGGGCCTTTTGTACCCACTTTGGAGAACGCAATGAAAATGAAGATACCATTGAGTTCTTTGACGAAGCTTGGATTCTCATGAAGTCCGCAGAGGGAAAAGCCGTTATCAAAAATATGAGACGTATTGGACGCTCCAAAAACAATACCTTAGCACTGATTACACAATCTGTCCACGATGCAGAAAATGAAGATGACACGACTGGATTTGGGACTATCTTTGCCTTCTATGAAAAATCTGAACGTGAAGATATTCTCAGACACGTCAATCTCGAAGTCACTGAAAGTAACCTTGAATGGATTGATAATATGATTTCTGGTCAGTGCCTTTACTACGATGTCTACGGTAATCTTAATATGATTTCCGTCCATAATCTCTTTGAGGATATTGACATGCTTCTAAAACCAATGAAAGCAACAGTCTCTTCAAGTCTCGAAAATAAATACGCTAGTTAGGAGGTGAACTGATGCAAGAAGCTTTTGCCAAGCTCAAGGGAGTGGATATCTTCTCCCTAAAGTCCTACATGGAACCAACCAACTTTGGCTCCTTTAATGGAGCCTGGGTCCTAATTAATGAACTCTTCGTAAACCTCTTCTTTTTCATTCTTAATGCCGTCGTTGGCTTCTTTTCCCTCCTCATTCGCATCTTAGAAAAGATTGATCTCTACGCCACCTATAAAACCTATGTCTTTCATGGAGCAAGCAGTATTTGGCACGGATTTACGGGCTCTAATTCTGGCAACATTACCAACAAATCACTTGTAGGCACCTTGCTTTTGGTTTTAGCTTTCTACCTGTTCTACCAGTATTTCTTTTCAAAAGGCTCCTTTTCAAGAACACTCCTTCATGTCTGTCTAGTACTTCTATTAGCTCTGGGGTACTTTGGGACAGTTGCTGGAACTTCTGGTGGGCTCTATCTCCTTGATACCGTCAATAACGTCTCTAAAGACGTTACCAAAAAGATTGCAGGTATTAAGGTGGACTACGCCAAAGACAAGTCGATTAAAATTGGAAAATCGATGTCGGATAGCTACATTGCAGAAACGTCCTATAAAGCCTATGTCTTTGTCAATACCGGCCAAGAAAATGGAAAATACAAGAACAGCCAAGACGGGAAAGAAGAAGCCTTTGACGACAGTAAAGTCCTTGGAACTAGTGATAAGAATGGAAATTTTAAGGCTGTCAAAGCCAAAGACCGTTCCAAGTATTTAGACGATTTAGGAGACGGAGCCAACGATGATGGTGAAAAGAACCGTTGGGTATCAGCTATGCCGGACTTCATTTTCACTCGGATGTTCTATGTGATTTTTAAAATTGTAGAAGCCTTTGTATTAGCCGTCCCCATTATCCTTATCCGGCTCTTAAATGTAGTAGCTCAAATCCTTGTCCTCACCATGATTCTACTTTTCCCAGTAGTCCTTCTCATGTCATTCGTCCCAAGGATGCAAGAGTTGGTCTTTGGAGTGCTTAAAGTTATGTTTGGAGGTTTGATTTTTCCAGCAATTACAACTCTCTTAACACTCCTTATTTTCTATATTGAAAAAATAATAGAAAACATCGTCACAAATGGGTTTGATGGAGTTCTAAAAACCTTACCATCCCTTCTCTTATTTGGTCTTGTCTTCAAACTCTTAGTATCGGTGGTTTCTAAAGGTGTCATCTATTTCCTCATCTGGAGATTTAAAGGCCAACTCCTCCAATTCGTTCTTGGCTCCAAAGCTCGAATGGTTGCGACAGATATTGGGACTAAAGTTGAACATGGCGTCACAAAGACCAAAGAGGTTGCTTCACAAGTCCCAACACGAAGCCTTGCGACGGCTCAACACCTCGGAAACTTTACATTAGCTGGAGCCGGTTTTGGGACTGGAGTAATGATGAATGCCAAGAGCCATTTCCAAAATGCTGGTTCCTTCTTTACCCGTAAAGAACCAAGTCAACCGGAAACTGCCATGCCATCTGTACCAACAGAGGCTCCAATAACGCCAGAATATCCAGAACCAATCATTCCTCCAACACAGACACCACCTGATAACTTCAAGCCGATTGAAGAAGAGAGCCCAACACCTCCAAATGAGACACCAATCATGTCAGAAGGAATACCTAGTCCAGAAGACGAATTCCAAACGCTCAGAGAAGAGTGGATGTCACCATTCAAACAACACCGTATCAATACCCTAGAACGGAGATTGGATGCTTACAAGGATCCTCAAGCCATGTATAAAGCCCAAGGTTCCAATGCCTTCACTCGTGCTTATCGTCAGACTATGACACGAGACGATAAGATAAGAGCCAATATCGAGCGACGAGATCGTTTAACTCAACGCCTAAACCAATTGAGAGGAGAATAGAATGAATACTAAAATACGCTCAAGAACAGCCTTTCCAAGAATGCTTGAAGAGACACTTTTTAAGGCCTACCAAGAAGGGAAACGCTCCGTCGATTTCCTTCTTTTATTTCCAGTCTCAGAAAAAGACAAAGACCAGATCATTGCACAAACGAAAGCTCATTCCGTCGTCTTAGACGCTAAATGGCGCTTTGGGACTGTTCTATTTACAGCTTATATCAGACATTAAGTAGAAAGGAGAGTCGATGAAAAAACTAAAATGGTATCTATTATCTAGCCTTCTTCCTCTCTTTTTTCCTGTTTTTATCATTATCATCATTATGGGAGCCGTCGGAGGAGGTAGCACTGGTGGCTCTTCTCAATCACTAAATGGCGCAACCTACACAGACCACTGGTCAAATGGAGACCCCTATACCCATAATTTACTCGTCCATCGCTATGGTATTAAAGCAGAGCAATTAGACGGCTTTTTAGATACTTTAGGCATCTCCTATGACAAGAAACGCATCAATGGGAAAAAGCTCCTAGATTGGGAGGCTAAGTCTAATCTAGATGTTCGTGCCATTGTAGCGATTGCCTTAAATGAAAGCTCACTTGGAACAGCTGGAGTTGCGACAAATCCTGGTTCCAACATGTTTGGTTTTGGAGCATTTGACTCTAATCCAGAAAACGCCAATAATTTTAACGATGAAGTGGCCGTTGTTGGACTCACCAATCAGACCATCATTGGCAATAAAAATGAAACCTTCAAAGTCCAAGATGACAAAGCGCAAAAATTTGCGAGTGGTTCCCTCAACACGTCAACAGATGGTGGGGTCTACTTCACCGATACCTCTGGCTCAGGAAAAAGGCGTGCTGAAACCATGCAAAAACTCGATACTTATATCGATGAGCATGGAGGTACACCAAAAGCCCCTGAACAAACGACAGGAAAAACGAGAGACGGAGGCGGTGTCACAACTGGGGATGTCCCACAAGGCTATAGCCTCACCAAAGAAATCAATACCTCAAGCTATATAGGACTGTCTTATCCTTGGGGACAATGTACCTGGTTTGTCTATAACCGAGGAAAAGAGGTCGGTGTTAGCTTTGGAGAGTATATGGGAAATGGTGGTCAATGGATGAATGCCCCAGGTTATCAAACAACTCATACCCCTACTGAACACTCCGCACTATCTTTTAGCCCAGGACAAGCTGGAGCAGATCCAACCTATGGTCACATTGCCTTTGTGGAACAAGTCAAATCAGATGGCTCCATTCTTATCTCTGAATCAAACGTCAAAGGACTAGGAGTCGTTAGCTACCGCACTTTTGATGCAGAAACTGCCAAACAATTTACATATGTTTTAGGACATTAGGAAGGAGATAATAATGTTAGTACAACTACCAGAAGAACAGACACAAGAAATTCAAAAAATGATTGCAACTCTTATCAAAGATGAGATTCATCATTTCAAAGAAGATATGGGATTAGACACTCCATTTCTGAACAAAAAACAAACCTGTGGTTATCTAGGAATTTCCAATAACACTCTTGACCTGTGGATTTCAATGGGACTGCCATATATCAAAATCGGTAAATCCATACGATTCAATAAGGAAAGCGTCAATCATTGGATGGCAAGACTTGAAATCTCTGCCTAGAAAGGAACACCGATGTCAATAAAGAAAACTAAAAATGGCACCTATCAGCTTAGAGTTTATATTCCAGAAGATACCCAATCAAAACTGGGACTAGGTAAGCTATATGAGAAACGATTTAAGACTAGACGTGAGGCGAAAGAAGCAGAATTAAAGCTATCAGTTGATATTGAAAAAGCAAGGCACAACAAACACTTTCGACAGCCTCTCAAGAAAGAGGACATACTTTTTTTCTGATTTCTATAAAGAGGTTTGGCTCGAACCCTATAAAGCTGGGCAAACAACTAATACGAATAAACCTCCTACAGCTGCAACAATCTTCCAAACCGAAAATCTCTTTAGACTACATATTTTACCCATTCTAGGTAAATACTCCTTGAGTTATCTTAACGAAAACAAACAATTAGTATTGTCATTACTGACACCAAAAGCAAATAGTTATGCAAATTTCAAGGCTCTCCGTGGTTACATTAACTCAGTTTTTGACTGGGCGGAAGAACTGGAATACATCCCAGTCAATCGACTACACAAAACGATTAGTCGTATTAAAGCAACTAAAAAGCAAATCCTAAAAGAGAATAAGCGTGAAGAAGATTTAGCGTTAGATGAAGACGAATTACGTTTTTGGCTGCAAGCCTTTGACGATGATTTAGAAAAAGGATTACTAGAATTTAAAGATTATGTCCTATTCTATACAACATTCTTTCTCTCCGATAGAAAGTCTGAATCTTATGCACTTCAATGGAAACATATCAATTTCAAAAACAACGAAATACTAATCGAAAATGCATTAGACCGTTTCGGAAATGTAAAAGCGACAAAGGGAGGCAAACGAACATTATTCAATGCTCCTACTGAATTGATGGAACTATTGCAAAAATGGAAAGTCTTACAGCGGGAAGAACTAAAACAGTTTGGTATCAAGCAAACAAATAATCAGTTTGTATTTACCTATAATGATAGACAAAATAATATAAACATTGTCTTGCATATTGACTACCTCAATTATCGGATGAACTCTATTAAAAGACGGCATCCAGAACTAGCACCTGCTACACCACATAAACTTAGACATACTGGGGCAACACTAGCCAAAAAAGCAGGACGTTCACTAGAAGAAATATCTGAGGCATTAACTCATAGTGACCAGTCAATCACAAAAACTTATATCAATACCACTAGCACTGTTTCACAGACAGCTGGAGAGACTGCTTACAGGCACCTCAAAAAGTAATGGTGGGAATATGGTGGAAATTTTGGTGGAAACTTTTGATTTTTGGACAAAAAAAGACACCCAAGATAAAAATCTTGAATGTCTTGAAACGTTGATATATCGCGGATAATTAACGTTTTGAGAATTGTGAAGCTTTACGAGCTTTCTTAAGACCTGGTTTCTTACGTTCAACCATACGTGTATCACGAGTAAGAAGTCCAGCGCGTTTCAATGAATCGCGGAAGTCTGGATCTACTTGAAGAAGTGCACGAGCGATACCGTGACGGATCGCACCTGATTGACCAGCGTATCCACCACCTACAACGTTAACGTGTACGTCGTATGAACCTTCAGTTGAAGTAACTGCAAAAGGTTGGTTGATAACGAGACGAAGGTCTGCGTGTGGGATGTATTCTTCTACATCTTTTTTGTTAACTGTGATTTTACCAGTACCTGGAACCAAACGTACGCGTGCAACGGCGTTTTTACGGCGTCCTGTACCTGCATATTGTGCTTGTGCCATTATATTAGTGCTCCTTTCCTCTTAGAATTAGATAAGTCCTGAGATATCAAGTACTTCTGGTTGTTGTGCAGCGTGAGTGTGCTCACCGCCAACGAAGACTTTCAATTTCATACCTTGTGCGCGTCCAAGAGTGTTGTGTGGAAGCATACCTTTAACTGATTTTTCGATCAAACGAACAGCATTTTTAGAACGAAGTTCACCTGCTGAGATTTGTTTCAATCCACCTGGGTACATTGAGTGAGTGTAGTAGATCTTATCAGTTGCTTTTTTACCAGTCAATTTAACTTTTTCAGCATTGATAACGATTACGAAGTCACCTGTATCAGTGTGTGGTGTGAAAGTTGGTTTGTTTTTTCCGCGAAGTACGCTAGCAACTACTGCAGAAAGACGTCCAAGTGGCACATCAGTTGCGTCAACGACATACCATTTACGTTCAACTTGGCCTGGTTTAGCCATAAATGTTGTTTTGTTCATGATTTCTCCTATATATAGTTCGATTTTTGTTTACGAGTGATGGGTGTTCCTTCCCATCGAAAAGTATTTGGAAGGTTCCGGGGCCTTTCAAATGGGGTAAACAATACCGTTTAACATAATATCAAAAAAACACGTCCAAGGCAAGTCATTTGGAGGTGTTTTTCTTTTATTTTTTGTATTTTTTTAGTCTCTAATTTTATAAAGCGTAAGACTAGAAATCATGCCTAAATAACCTCTAAAGCGATACAAACTAATCCTCAGATTCCCAAAAAAGCTGGTCTAAAGTTTTGTCCAGAGTTTTGCAGATAGCAATACACAGATTTATAGTAGGGTTATAATCACCTTTTTCAATAGCTGAGATGGTCTGACGAGAAACTCCTATAGCATCTGCCAAACCTTGTTGAGTGAGATCCTTTGCTACACGAGCTGACTTCATTTTTAAATTTTTCATTCAAAAATCCTATTCTTCGTCTTCTAGTTCTTCCAAACGGTTCTTCTTGATTCTGTTAATAATAACCCAGCAATCGCAAATAAGGGTCAAACCCAATGTCAAAAATGCCACACTACTCATAAGATTCTTCCCTATCTTAAACGACTGAAATAGACTTAAGAGGCCCATTAGCGATATAAAAATTCCCAAAAAACACATTACCCAGGATAATATGAGCATCTTCTTTTCAAGTTTTTTGTCTAGCAACCATGGATGCCCATTACGTGATACGCTGTGAACTAATACTAGGCACATAGAACCAAAGAAAGTGATGATTAATAGTGACTGCACTAATTCGACGGAGTGTGTCTTGCTAGCAACCATAATCGTTACAAATATACCAAGCATGGCTACCCAATAACCTCTAGCAGAAGATTCTCCGCTGATCAACTGAGCACGTTCATCCATCGTGCTAGCTACTTTTTTCTTTGACTTTTTCATTTTGTTTCCTCCATTTTCTAGATTCATTATAGCATTATTTTACACTATGTCAAATATATCATTCATTTTGTATGGATTATCTTTTTATATTCTATTAATCTATCATTTCAGAAAACAAAAAATCAGATAGGAAATCCTATCTGACACTATTTCTATCTAGCTTCTTTACCAATCGTAAAGACAGCTAAGGTATCTGGTCCGACGTGGGTAGAGATGACTGGTCCAAGTGGCATAATAAGCACTTGCTCAATGCCGTCAACTGCTAATAATTGTTCTTTTAGATTCTTCGCTGCTTCAATATCATTGGCATAAGCGACAATTGCTGTGCTATGTCCAATATCCTGGGTAGCTTGTAGGACCATTTCTTTAATGGCTTTTTTACGTCCACGGATTTTGGCCAGAGGAACCAACTTACCTGAAGCGTCCAGCCAAAGAAGAGGCTTGATATTAATCAAACTACCAATAATGGCTGAGCTCTTAGAAAGGCGACCCCCACGCATGAGATGGTAGAGATCATCAACTAAGAAATAGGTCCGTAAACGTGGCAGAATGTCCTCAATCATGGCTTTCGTTTCAGACAAGCTCTTACCTTGATCACGAGCTTCTGCCGCCAAGATAGAGAGATAACCTTCCCCACCTGCTGCCGCCAGGGTATCTACAATCTCAATGACAGCTTCTGGGTATTCATCCAAAATCATGTCACGCGCTATAACAGCACTTTGATAAGTACCTGAAAGCACTGATGAGAAGGCAATATAGAGAAGAGCATCACCATTTTTGGCATGACGACGAAAAACCTCTTCAAATTGACCAACATTCACCTGGCTTGTGGTTGGCTGACTGCCTTCTTGCATACGTTCTAAGAGACGGTCACTCGTTAAACGGTTAGGGCCAACGGTCTCATAGGCAATATCATCAAGCGTAATGGTCAAACCAACGAGCTCTACCTTATTCTCCTGAGCCCATTTTTCATCTAGATCTGCTGTGGAATCTGTCAAAATGTTAAATGTCATATATCCCTCTATTCTATTTCATTTAAAAGGTCCTGTAATTTCCCTAATTGCGCATCGTCCCATGGACGTAGTTTTGGTGTCTTTAAGTCAATATGTGCCGACATCTTGTCTAAGTCAGACTTAACAGTATTGACACGCTCTTCCAACTCACGCGCCGAAACACGTAAAGCCCCTTGTGAAAAGATAGCCCACTGTTCATTTAAGTCACTAGTTGCTACTTCAACTAGATTTTGAACAGTATTCATCTCAGCCGCTGCGCGCTCAATATAGCTATCTGCTGTCTCATCTTCCTCAGTAAAAATAACACTGATACGATATTGATCATAACGTTGACGACTCCCTGGAACAAACTGGGCATCAAACACACAGATAATATCAATATGTTCAAAGTTAGCATAATGATTGAGCTTACGAAGCAAGGTTTCACGAGCTTCATCAAGCTGATTGGTCTTAAAGAGTTGACGGGTTTCTTGCCAAAAGGCAATCATATTATAACCATCAACCAGAAGTATTCTTTTTTTCATAGTTACAATCGGTTTCGATAAACTTCATACATGAGAACTGCAGCTGCCACACTGGCATTAAGGCTCTGCACATGACCACTCATAGGAATAGTAATCATCTCATCCACTTGCTTCTTGATGTTAGCAGAGATTCCCTTACCTTCATTACCAATGATAAGGGCAACCTTTCCAGCTGTGTTCCATTTATGAGATGGGGTGCCATCCATATCTGTTCCAAATACCCAGAAGCCTGCTTCTTTAAGTTTATCAAGAGTTTGGCTAAGATTGGTCACTCGGGCAATGGGAATATGCTCCACAGCCCCTGTTGATGTCTTGGCAACGACAGGTGTTACCCCCACAGCACGATGCTTAGGAATAATAACTCCTGTCACCTGAGTAGCATCAGCTGTACGTAGGATAGAACCAAAGTTATGAGGATCGTTGAGTCCATCTAAAATGAGGACTAGAGGATTCTCCTCTTGTTCAGCCTTATCCATAATAACTGAGAGCTCAGAATAAGCGAACTCTGACACACGAAGAACAAAACCTTGATGCACAGCTCCACCTGTCATATCAGACAAGGTTTTCTTAGGTGTCCAAGAGATGGAAACCTTCTTTTCAGCTGCCAAAGCCTTAATGGCATCAACATTTTTCCCTCGAAGATCATCTTGAATATAGAGTTTATTACCAGTATTTGCTTCCAGACTCTCTGTTACGGCATGCACACCATAAACAATGTCTAGACTTAATTCTTTAGTTGTTTTCATAAGCTAATTATACCATACTCCAGCCAGCAGTCCAAAACAACAAATAACCTAATCACCACCATAACCCACCAAAAGCCCGTTAGGGCTTTTATTTTTGCCCTTGACTCTTTAGCCTAAACGAGTTACCATCAGAGCACAAAATTAAACGTAAAGGAGAATTAGATGGAAACATTCAAAAACAACTGTGAAATTCATGAGCCTGAGATGCAAGTCCCAAGCCAACCAAGCCTTGAAGAACAAATTCAAGAAATATACAACTCAGAAAATGAAAACCCTGAAATAGATAATATTCTCACACAAATTGCCCGACAGGTCGGTGGAATACCCACCTTGGAGCGGCAGTATTCGGACAGCCAAGATTTCCACGATGTGTCGGTTTGGAGACTGCGTGAGTTATTGAGGGTCAGCTATGAACTTGGAAAATCTCATGCTCAAAACAAAGCCATTACGCCAGCCTTTGAAAAGGCGCAGGAAGTTTACCGCTGAACCTACCTAGAACTCGAAATTGGCAACACTGTAGAGTTTGGCAGATTTTCGAATTTTGACTGTAATTACGAAGATATTTTCAAAGATAAAAACTTCAAAGTTCGGCACAAATTAAGTGGCGAGCAAACCCTCGAATATACTTGCCAGTTCAAAAATTTCGAAACCGCACAGAATCTTTACCACCACACCAACTTGACGATGCAGATGATTTCAACTTTAGGATTTTGCTAAACCATCTCAATGAACAAGAAGTTGAAATTGTAGGCAGAACTATCAACTAGCCAGCACATCAATTTATAGCCCAACCAAGAACACGCCAAAAAGCGTGTTTTTGCGTGCTGTGCAGTTGTTTCGATTATTTTTCCGCAGACCGCAATCCCATATTCCAAACATACAACATTTCACAGTTTAACAGATTGACCCAGAAATAAAAATCATCTGGCTTTTCCGCACGGCAGGAATTTTCGAAATACAGCTCTGCCTGTTTTGCATCCGCAAAGGAACATTCATAAAATATGTTGTCTTCTGGCGCGAGTGGCACCAAAATTTCGAAACGCTCTTGATTGAATAATTCCGCCATATCTTGAACATAATCCGCCATCCCTCGAAACGGCGTCACCGTTCGCTGTTCGAGTTCGGGGAGGTTTGGCCGGATTTCATTTTCGAAATTCTTGTTTTGGTTGAACTTTTCCATAACATTGTCTCCTTTAATTTATTTACAACAGTTATCTTATTCCAAAATCTCACTGGCAATTTTCAACTTTTGAACCATCAATTCGTCCGCCAACATTTCCATTGCGTCCTCGCTTTTGGCACTTGCTATGGCTTCGAAAAGGTTTAACATATTGGGTAGAGGTGTTTTGAATTCGAAAAACAGTTCCCGCGTATTCCAAATTTTAACTCGGTAGCTTTTGCGAAAACCAATTCTGCAGTTTTCTGTAAAAGTGTTTTCTTTTAGAAGGCGTGGCAATTCCATCAACTTGGCGACTTCACTCCATTCGATAATTTTGCCCTCTGAAAGATTTTCATTTTCGTATTGGTTGATAAAGCTGAGGCTTTCCCAGTATAAGTTCCTATGAATAGCTTCGGCGAGTTTTTCCAGTTGTTTTTGGATCTTGTAAATTTCCGTAAAATCCTTTCTCTTATTTTGACAGTCACATCATAATTCTGTTTGGGTAAAAAAGTCTAGTATTTTTGAAGAGATTTTTGAGTAAAATTTACATCAGTTTCAGGAATTTTAGAATAGATTTTGTTTAGCTCAACAAGCTCTACAATAGAAATCTGTTAGCTTGTCAAAGGGTGTCAAAAGTCGACGAATGTTCGGCATGAAGAAAAAGCAGAAACCTTAATGTGGTTCCTGCTTAAATTTATGAGAGTCCTCTCGGCCGACTTCGATTATTGAATCAGTCCAAAGCTGACGAAAAAAAAGGAGAATACGCAGTAAGTCACCTGATGGTTTGCTTGAAAGATGGCGTTGTGTCGGGCGTAGTCGCTCATTCTCAAATCACTCGGAGCGAATGGCGGTGCGAAAGTTATTTTTTGTAATCTGAGACACTAGCTTCAGGTATGAAATATAGGGTTCTTTTAGCTCGAGTACACGCAACATAGAATTTTGATTTAGTAGAAGGTGCTAGCTCTAAAAGGGGTTGCTTTTGAAAAGAGTCAAGTGTTTTTTTATTTAAAACAACGCACACATCTAAAAATTCTCCTCCTTTACTCTCTCCCCAATTCTGACTGAAGCATTTATAAGTGGAGGAATTTTGGTAAAATAACTTTAAAATGCCGTCATTCTCCATAATTTCTTTGATAGCAGCATTATCATCAAAACACTCCACAATGCTACCCACCTCTTCCGAACAAGAGTGGATAGATACCCTTAATCTTGACGAGATAAAGTCACAGACAACAATTGGACATCTATGGCTGTGAGATAAAGTATCTGTATCAATTTCGAATCCAGCCTTAGAAATCTCTCCTAGCCACCTGTCTATATCTGAATGAATTCCTTTTCCTGTGTTACCTCTTTTTGATGTACTGAATGTTTTTTGATAAAAATCCCCTAAAAGAAATACATCGGCTTTTAGATCCGACAAACTAAGCATCCATTTGAAGTCGTCAGACTCAAAATCTTGACATTCATCGATAAATACATAATCAAAAAATTTATCAATTCTATCCAGATAACTATTATCGAATGCAATATTCTTTCTGTTTATAGTCAACTCTCCCTTTAGTAGAGAGTTTGAGAGTTGATTGTGAATAATTCGTCCATCTTTGCTTACAGAACTATTATCATATTGGTCCGTTTTTTGGTAATCAAAAATGATCCCCTTTGGTCGTCTACCTAAGTAAGGAACTAGACAAAAATTATAGAGAAATTCGAATACTCCAAAAATATGAGTATTTTCTGGAATGTTCCCATACTTCTCACAAAGCCTATCTTTTAGAACTTCCTGATTATTTTCTGTATATGTTATAATCAGATTCCGTTTTTCAGGTTGTACTTTTTCAATTATCGTTCTTGTTTTTCCGCTTCCAGCAACTGCATGAATTAATCGTTTTTCACCCATTCTATAGCCTCTTTAATATAATCTGGAATATTGAATGATTCCTGTAATGAATCATTATCATTAAATTTTGTTAATAGTCTGAGCGCAAACTCTGCTTTTTCTCGAAGCATAAATTCTTGAATGTTATCAGTAAGGGCGATGCTTAAAGAATCTATTAAATCTGAATTTTTATTATATAGACACACCTCAAACGTACGATTGGTGTCGATGCTGTCAGAGAACACCTTAATGTTGTCATAACTATCATACTCCGAATACCTATCCAGCACTTTCGATTTATAGTCACCATCATTATCTGTAATTACTGCAACTTTTTTATCACTAAAACCTTTTGCGATTTCTAAATATCTCTTAAAGCTTAGGCCGTCGACAGAGATAATAGCTACACCGCAATTCGACGCATCCTCAGAGTGAATAATTTCGAAAAACTTTTCCATCAAAATATACTCAGCGTTTCCTTCTACTAAGATAACTTTTTTAGACAGAATAAAATTCAAAAGATTTTGGTTTGTTGATTTTTTGAAAAATTTAACTGTATCAGGGCTTAAATCAGTAACTTTCGAAGTCTGACCCTCGTTAACAAATATTAAATTGTCAACGCCAAGTCTTGAGGTTATCATATTTGAGTGTGTACCGATAAATACCTGAACATTCGTATCCTCGCTTAGTGTATTTACTAGTTTTTGTAAATTTAGGTAGCTCAAATGATTTTCAGGTTCTTCAATCAATAATATTTTAACCCTATCTTTTAAAGATTTATAAGAGTTTTCTACACCCAATAGCACCTTTTCGCCTTGACCGAGATTTTTAATATCCACTCCGTTTTTTGCAGCAGAAATAGTGTCTCTGAAAGTTCTCTCAGATTCTTCGAAGTGTAGCATAAATTCCGAATCCACTGACTCTATTAAATTATCATCTCGTAGAGCGTTTATAAATGAAAGTGAGGATTCTCTATATTTATTATTAACCTTAGCTCGATTCATTTCATTAATAGAGCTCAAATAGACCTCATCAATTCTTTTCCGAGTTTCTTGATTTGTATCTATCAAGCTTGTGTTAACGGTATTATACAAAAATTTGAACGGCTTAGAGTGAGAAAAGTACGATTCCCCAGCAAACGTCAAAAACTCAACTTTGTAAAATTCATACGGAAAGACGTTCCAAGCGTTGCCCGTTAGAATTTCCTGAATTTCTTGACGGTAATCAGAATTGGGAGTGATTTTCAGACAAATTCCATACGCCTTTATCTTTTTTGAATTATGAACGCCTTCAATTTTGTAATTTGCTGCTATTTCTGGATTATTCTCATCAAAATATAACTCAATAAAGGTCTCTGGAAGTTGTCTAAAATTCCCTTTTTCGGCTAAAAATTTCGAAACAGATGTTGAGTTCATTAGACTAGCAAGGCTAACTTTTTCAATTTGAGAATGACTACCGCTTAACACTAGTCCTATGGCTTGGAGAAGCGTTGATTTTCCTGCGCCATTTTCGCCGATAAAAATATTTTTACCGCCATTGCATAAAATTTCCGTAGAAGGAAATCGTTTGAAATTTTGTAGAACAATCCTTGAAATCATATAACTATCTCACCCATTATTTAC
Organism: Streptococcus salivarius; assembly: GCF_000785515.1. Classification (NCBI taxonomy): domain Bacteria; kingdom Bacillati; phylum Bacillota; class Bacilli; order Lactobacillales; family Streptococcaceae; genus Streptococcus; species Streptococcus salivarius. The sequence goes on along the minus strand of NZ_CP009913.1, from coordinate 116,307 downwards.
AATCCTCTCAACTCTTCCTTCACTAACTCTTCACTCACAGTATGGTTATAAAACGGCAAGCCAATAATGCGATAGCGATCATCATCCACCAGCGTTCTAGCTTCATCTCGTTCAGATATTTGTAGAAGGAATTTCTGTTTCCAACCTTCCTTGCTATTTTCAAAAGTATTGTCGCTATCTAAGAACTGGCCACCCTTTGGTTCGATGAAAATCTGCCACGAGACATTCCCCGTTTTCTTATCGTTCGCAAACATCAGAAAATCAGGTTCGAAAGCACGTCCGTCTTCGAAGCTATAAATCTTAACGGCTTTTTCATTGCGAAGCAAATAAATATCCGTCCACTTTTCTTCTAGGTCTGCCATCAATTCTTTAATTACTCGAACCAGCATTTTTTCTTCGTCAGTTCCAAAGTTGTCGTCATAAGCATACCAATCAAAAGCGTCCAAATCCTCGAAATACTGGGTTTCTGTGCGGTTTTTCTGAGATAATCCGAACTCTGCATCGCTTTGCTGATTAACTGTGAATTTCCGCTTGATATTGGCTTCAAACAAATCTTGAATCTTATAAGCCGTAAACTCATTTGAGCCATAAAATCGTTCTTCAAGTGCCACCAAGTCTTTTTCGATATAGTGTAAGAGTTTTTCAACGATAAAAAGTTTGTGTTCTTGGCTAAGTTTATCAACCGCCTTTTTGTCTCCCTCGATAGTCAAGTCAATGTTTTGTAACATCGTGATAAAACCATCAAGGCTTACCAAACCAGGAAATGCCTTTATGAGGTTTTCGAAGGTATAGGCTTTATTTCGATTGATGGCAGCTCGAACAATATGTGGTTCAATCTTCTTGCCAAACTTGTACGGCAAGCTAACGATATTTTCTGACACTAAAGCAAAATCATCTCCCTCAAAAGCACCAATATCACGGCTGGACTGCGTTGGCAGGCTTAACTTAAAACGAGTCGGAATGATGGAATCATCCAAGAGAGATAGCTGCTGCTTTTCAACCAGCTCTTTTCTACTTAAACGCTTATTCATCCAAACAAGCCCGTCCGTATAAGTGCGAGTTTTCTTAAAACTGTCTTTCAGTCGCAGTTCACGCTCTACCAAATTTTGGTCATCATAAATACCAGACTCACGCAGGACTTGCTTGAGTTCGGAAATGTAGCGTGGATTGTTAGCAGAGTGATAATGAAGTTGCTCAATAACACGCAATTCATGGAGTTCATTTTCATCGAATTTTCGAGTGAATTTCTCGTCCGGATATCCATCAAAGACGAATGGATAATAACGAGCACCACGTCCTATCAACTGCTTTTCGGCGTTAGTCGTTGAACCCGCCACAAAGCCATTCTTGGTTACTTTTCCATCACGAGTGTCATAGAGACGGACAATATCGAAGAGATTCAGTACGTCCCAGCCCTCGTTGAGCATATCTACAGCAAAAATCGCTCGAATCTCATTTTCAGGATTTTCAAGTGTATTCAATTCCACCAAGCTATTGCTAGTTTTATTTTTCCCATCAATCAAGAGCAGGCGTTCGAGACGAAAATCTTCTTGTAGCTCTGCTATCAAATCTTGGTCTGATAACCCTGATTGATCAAAAAAGTCAAAAGCTTGTTTCAAAATGCCATCTTGGGCTAACTCACGCTGAGCGACAATTTGTTGCACACTTAGATTTGTCAACAAATCCAAAAAACTATCCAGATTGCCCTTGCTCTCTGCAATTTTCTGTGATTTGAACATGACTAGAGGTTTCAAGTTGATACCGTTTTTGAGTGCTATTTTCTTGCGGAACTGGCTGATGAGAATGGCTTGAAGCATACGTGCCGACACGTCGCTATCCACCAGATGAAAGAGAACATCCTTGGAATATTTATCCAAACGAAACTCTTTCAGGTCGTACTTGTAAATCAAGTGCTTTTCGTACTTCTGGGCAATATCCTTGTTGTTTAAGTCAATGGTCGCTGTAAATTCTAAGAGGCTAGACTTTTTAGCAGTCTTTTGAATATTTTCGATGGTTGACGTCCAGCTGGTGTTATCTTTCTTCTCGCCAGCATTCAGCCCTGCATTGAGATGGTGAGCTTCGTCGGCTAAAAGCACCACCGAAATATCTTCGAACTGTTCGTAAGAAAGTCGATTTTCTCTTGGTGTATTCAAATCTTGATGGAGCTTTTGAATCGTTGTAAAGACAATGTTAATCGCATTCGGATTACTGTCTGAAAAATCCGTGACTTCTCGCACAGGCACAACTTGATTGTTGAGCTCGATTTTTTCCGCAAAGAGATATTTGCCAGCTCCTACCGTCAAAAAATTATCACGGGTTTTAGTCAAGATATTGTCATTATTGACAAAGAAGATGAAGTTACGCTCCCCTTGTTGGTATTTTTCAAGGATAAGGCTTGCCATAAGTAGCGTTTTACCCGAGCCCGTCGCCATATTAAAGAGGACATGCTCTGGGGTTAATCGATTTTTGGTATCTTCCTTGTAATATAAATACCGCCCCAAGGCTTCCTTCTGGTAGGCACGAAGAGGGTATTTGAGGTTTTTCTCAAGTTTGGTTGGAACATTTTCCTTGAAGTCAATAAAACCATTGGCACTTGCCATGTTATAGATTTCATATAGAAACTCCATACTTACTCCTCCCCATAAAAGGCACGATTCAAACGTTTATCTTGTTCAGAGATATTATATGTTTGATCATCTATATCGCTATAATTGACATAGAGATTATTGTGGTCGATAATCTCCGACAAAATTTGTTTCTGTTCCGCCAAAGATAGTTTTTCAAATTCGCTTGCTTTCAATTTTTTAGGGTCAATGCGGTAAGACAAGAAGGATGACGTTTTTGCTGTGTTGAATAATTCAAGCAATTCCTCGGTCGTGGTTGCTTTCAAAATCGACTCTTTAAAATCTTGAGCATCATTTTTCAACTCACAATAGACAAATGAACCACCACCTTGCCAGTTGACATCTTTGGAAATACCGCCCTGTTCTCCATTAATAACCTTTTTCAAGCGTTCCACAGAAACGGTCTCAATATAATCCATCTGCTCAATGCCAATATACTGGCGGTTCATCTTGTGGGCGACGGCTTGAGTAGTTGCCGAACCCATGAAGAAGTCGAGGATTAAGTCACCTTCGTTTGTATGAGACTTAATAATATTCATCAAAAGTGTTTCAGGTTTTGGAGTGCTAAAAACTTTATCCTCAAACAAAGCCTTCATCTCATCGGTAGCATCTTGATTTTGCCCCCAATCTAACAACAAGTCTGTTATCGACTTCTCTTTTCCTAACTCCTCCTCTGAAGCATATCTCCTAAATGTATTAGCTGATGTTATGTATAACAACCCATCTTCTGCAAATTTTGTAATATTTTCTTGAGAAGTTCTCCATTGAGCTCTCGCAGAAAATTCATTTTGAGTTATTCCATCTTTTACGACAACATCTTGCATAAAAGTAACTGACATGGTCTTATTTTTATAGATTCCAGCTTTTATTATAGTATTCTGTTCTTTTCCTTTATATGCAATTCCAGCCAAAATTACCCTTTCGCTTTCTGGATTACTTACATTATCAACACGCTTTGTAGTATCAGTAGACCCTGAAATTGACAATTTTTTAATTCGATTTTCATTTTTAGCAAAAACTAAAATAGTCTCCATAACTCCAGCAATTCTGCTCAAAAACGATGGTTGCTTTTTCTTTTTCCAGTGTAGAGTACCTATATAATTCTTTTCTCCGAAAATCTCATCTAACAGTATATGCAAATACGGTTGCATACCAGTCCCTACAACTCTACTTGAATTAGCACGACTCACATCAATGTGGACAAAAATCAAACCGTCTTCTGACAAGAGTTCTTTTGCTACTTCTAAACGATTTTTCATAAAAGTCAACCAAGTAGAGCGAGTAAAGCTATCATTATAATCAAATGTGTCTTCTGCGCCTGTATTGTAAGGTGGGTCAAGATAAATCAACTTCACTTTCCCTGCAAAGCGTTTTTTCAAACTATGTAAAGCAACGAGGTTATTCCCCTTGATGATAAGGTTATCCGTATCGCTCAGTTCTGTCACCTCATGCTCGCCATCAGAGTCAAATCGTTTGAAATTAGTCAGTACTTTATCATCCAAAAGGCGGTTGATTTCCGTTGGCGCAAGGGTTTCGTTAAAGAAAATCTCCTGACGTTTGGCGTCGTCCTTGGTCTGCCCGCCTTCTAATACACAGTCTTTATAAGGGAAATTGAGGACAACTTCGTTATTTTCTGACAAGTAGCGATTATCGCTAGTCGCAAGCCCAATCTTGGTCTTGTATGCCGTAAAGCTATCAGGCAAGAACTCCTTATTATTGAGGAACTGCAGAAAAGTATCCTTTTTGAAAACCAAGATGCCTTCTTCAAGTGTGCTGAAAAAGTGGTTTGAAATAGTAGGCTCACTCATCAAAAGATTGAGTAACATAGAATCATATTGTCTTGCCAGTTCTGCCAGTTTATTCTTGTTTAGCGCGCCCTCTACTAAAAATTCTTCCTTCTGCAATAGTAGTCGCTCTAGTTCTTGCTTCATAACCTTAGGTTTCCTCTCATTTTTTTCATCAAAGGAGCTATTAAGATTCCTTAGTTATGAATATAACTAAGGAAGAGAGCTCTCTTCGGATTTATGTTTTAACTATATTATAGCATATTGAAAGCGATTTTTTGAGACAAGAAAAAGCCCACTCAAGGTGGACTAAGTGTATTACCTTTTATTTTTAAGATAATCACCATAGAATAACCTCCATTGCTCTGATGTTATTCCTATTATAGTTGAAAATGCTTCAATAGGATGTTCGCCAGAACAAATATAAGCAGGATCTTCTTCGGCTTCTACTAGAAGTGATAGATTGCAGTACATTTCTTCTATTGATAAAAACAATTTTTTATTTTTATCATCCAAGTCGGCAATTTCATCTGTTGACAACCCTGTAACCCTATTTATAAATGAGTAGTCGAAGTCATAGCACAACATACGCCTTGCTATGCTTCGAGTCGCAAAAGGCTCAGTAGCAGTATCAAGCCAAACTACTTTCTTGAATCTGTCTAGAGTCATAAATTACATCTCCTCATATTCTATAGCCCACTCCTTGTCTAGTGGGCTAAAATTTGCATTTTACCCGACAAGTAAGCAGACTCTATAATATATAGAGAAACATTACTATTTTAGCATATTTATTCATATTTGTCAATATAGCTTGCGTGCGACATATATTTGGTTAAGACTTTTTTATAATTATCTGAGCCAGCAATATCCAAAACTGGAGTATAATCTATTAGCAAATGAACCATAAAACCACTTCTAATAAATCTATTTCCTCGCCCATCTAGAATTATCTTTTGTTTACACTCTCCACTCTCTCTATTGAACGAATTATATCTTTCCCAAAATTCCACTGCTAATTTTGTAAATACGAATTTCTCATAGTTAATAATTCCGTTAGGCATCTCAACTGTCATATACACCATATGAGCACCCATCTCCATTATTCTGTCTAGAAATTTATATGTTTTTCGAAAATCATCAAACCAACCAAAAGCATACATTATCTCTCCTTGTCTTTCATTTATAAAGAATCTTTCTAATGGCTCTACATTTTGTTCCATTATCGTATCGCCGTTCACTACAAAAGATTCATAAATAAATTTAAGATCGAAAATATTTTCATTAAAATTTAATAACCCTACCAGAGGAATTGACCAATTGGTGGCAAAATCAGCCTCTAATGAGCTAAAAGTTTCATTAAAAGTTAATTTATCAGGACTCACTAGATATAACCCTACAAAACCATTCAAATAAGGAAACAGGTTGTCTACAGTAAAGACTAATTGTCTATTTACATTTACAGGGTTTGAAAGTTCTCTGTGTATTCCTAGTTCAATAATCTGTTGATAGTCGGATAGTATTATGTAATCTTTTAGCATATTTAATGCTCTATGCTGAACCTCATACATTCCGTTTTTATCATAAACGGAGTCTGGCAATTTCTGAACTTCTTGAATATACTCTTTATTGTTTGGAATAAGTTTTATTAAATAAATCAATAACTCCGCTAAAAAATATTCACTCTCTTTATCTATAAGAGATTCATATCTTTCTACCCCAAGAGCCTTTCGGAAAGAGTTTACGCCCTTTATTTGCTCTTTAGCCTCATCGTAAAAACCTCTCAAATCAATATCATAATTACTGTTTGAAGTAATAACTTCTATAAAACCACCTGCCAGCCTGGCAATTTCTTCCTCTACATTGGAAATAGTAATAGCATTAGAATAGTTATCAGAAATATCCTTTTTACTGTTAAAAATTCTATTGGCCGTAGCTTCACTTCTTACTCTTTTTATATATGTGGAGTTATCTCCAAAAATAATTATTTCTTCAATTATGTCGTTTAGAAAATTAAGTTGATTACATGGATAACCACTCAACTCCTTAGCTTTAAATAACTTACAGAACCATCCAAAAGTAATAACTCTCATGTATTGTGACCTCCCTTTTAACGTTTATTGCGTAAATAATCAATAAATTCCAAACCTAAGTCTGATTGAAATCTATTGAAATCCTTAATCTATCTAATGAAATTTGGAGATTTTTTTGATACCTAGCGGGAAATCTATTCCTACTCTATACTTAAATTACCGAAGAACAAATCCGATAGAGTTCTTTGGGGATTTCAGATAGATATTAGTAATATAGCACACATCTAAGATAGGCAACGTAGCTAATACCATTATATCACCCCCAACTCGAGTACGGTGTGATGGGAAGGAGGAAATTTCAGAAAAACCAACTAAAAAGAAAGGAGAACAGTAAGATGCTCAAGGTATTGCTCTTCACGCCATATTTCCTAGTCTGTGCGTACGCATTCTATCAGCTTTATCGTATTCACAAAACAAATAAATCGTTGTAAACTTGGAATAGGAACATGCTTATGTTCCTGCGAATGAAAGGAAAGATATTATGACCCTAACACCTCAAACCAACAACACCCAGCCACTCCAAACTTTGGTAAGTCCATATCAGCTCAAGCTGGCGCAGGACTTGTCGAAGGATATGGCAGTAGTTCAAGCGAACCAACTCCTTACCGCAGATATTCTGAACAAAATCGGCGAGCTGGCAAAGCTAGAAGACCAAATATTGAGCCAAACGCCAGACGCCAAGCCGTTCTGCCACGCAGTTCTTCAATCGTTCGCCTACAAGGCTGTTCAGAGATTGAGATAAGGAGGGGCTACCATGACACAACCATTGTTCTATTTTCTTCTCGGCGTTGGAGCGAGTATCCTCGCTCTCTGCCTTTTGGGGATTTATCTGGAATTTACGGATAAAGACCAAAAGACTGAAGAAGTTGAAGCAGAACCTATTTATTCAGAAGAAGACATTGCTCTAGCAAACTTCCTCCAAGACAAGCAAGCCGTCAACGAAGCCTATTTGTCCGCCCAAACCCAACTTTTGAAACAGCTTCGAAAGTCCTAAAATCCCATCGAAAGGAAGGGGGTGTTGCCTTTTCTACAACAGCCAACAAATGAGGCAAAAATCACCCAATTGACCTCTGTTTCATCCATTCGCATCGCTCCAAAAATAGATGACGCTTATGGTTCGCCTTTTCGCCACTTTGCGTTATTCTGAGAGCGTCTTTCAAGACAGAAAGGAAAATGCTTTATGACAAACCAACAAGAAGAAAAGCTAAAAGATATTATTTCAAGTTATCGGGCGAAGCACCAGTTAAAGAAGTTCAAAACTGTGCTGGCAGATCCACCTTGGGAAGTCGCACAAAAAGGCAAATACGGTGCAGTCGCACACTACGACCTGATGAGTGTCGAAGACATCAAAAAGATGCCCATCCAGGACTTAGTCGAAGAAAACGCCCACCTCTGGATTTGGACATATCCAGCCGTTCTCGAACAAACTTATGAAGTTATCCGAGCTTGGGGTTTCGAGCCAAAATCTCTCTTTACTTGGGTTAAACCACGCCTTGGTTTGGGTAATTATCTTCGAAATTGCACCGAACAAGTCTTCTTTTGCACCAGAGGCAAAGCACCGATAAAGTTTAAAGGACAAATGAACTGGGGATTCTTTCCACTTCAAGACCATAGCCACAAACCCGAAGAACAATATGCCATCATCGAACGATGCTCAGATGGCGACTACTTGGAATTGTTTGCCCGCCGTCCAGTTCCGTCAGACAAAAACTGGAGCGTCTGGGGAAATGAAATCGAGAGCAATGTGGTGATTCCAGGTTATCCTGTGCCAGAGTATTCCCAAAATCCTCGAGATTTTACGCAAATTTCCGAACAAGAACCGTCAAATGATGAAACTAATTAAATACATTCTGATATTCTTTCTGCTAGCCTACCTTATCAATCTATCTGTTCATCTCTTACTTGAAGTTTGGGGATATTTAGTCCTTATCTTCGGCGCAATAGTTGGTGGTTGGCTGATGGTTAGGATTATCAGATATAAAAAAGATTGGAGATAACATGAAACGACCCAAACAATTTCACTGGCAAGAAGTGGAGTGGTTTCGTCCTTTCGACTTTGGTGTTGTGGAGAACTTTATGAATCAGCTTTCAGGCTTTACACGCCGTCAGCCGTTTATATGGGAAATTCATATCAAGCCGAATAGTATCAAATATTATTTGGGAACAGAAGTCGGAGACAACAAATACCTCAAAAAGATGATGAGCCAACATCACCAAGTTCAATTCGAAGATGCCAAACGCTTCAAGCACAAAAAGCCAAGTTCCGCCTTTAATCTTGGCGTGAAGCATTCCTGCTTTTCACTCAAACTAAGTGCGACCGAAAATATGACCCGCTCGACCTTGGCGCTTTGCAAAATTCTCAAGCCAGAAGAAAACTTAACAATTCAAATCATTGTCGGCAAGTCTCGCTCACCAAAGCCAATCCCAAAAGAGCTCACTATTAACCCAACTTGGTGGCAGTGTATTTCGGGCAATATCCCAAAGCTCTCTTCCGATTCTGAAAAATTGGTAAAAGAAAAACTGAGGCAAGCCCAGTTTCAAACCATTGTGCGTGTTGGAATTAGCGCAAAAGATAGTGTTCGAGAAAATCTCATTCGCAAAACATTGTTAAGCAGTCTTCGAATGTTAGATTCGAACGGCGCAAGTGTCGAACTGCATCATTCTTCTGCCTATGATTTTCATCGCCGCAAAGTCCCTTGGCACTTTCCGACCATACTTTCCGCAAGTGAGCTCGCCAGCCTCCTTCTACTTCCAGCTGGCGAGAACGAACTTGCAGGTGTGCCGTCATTAGCACCTAAAACTATTTTACCACCAATCGGAATGAAACGCCAGAACGGCTTTTGCTTGGCGGAGAGTTTGGGTGTAAAGAAAACGCCATTAAATATCCGCCCACTGGACTTGCTTAGCCATCTTCATCTACTCGGTGGAACTGGCGCTGGCAAGTCGACCGTGATGCTCAATCTGATTTTACAGGTCATCAAAAATGGATATTCGGCGGTGGTCATCGACCCAAAAGGCGACTTGATTCGAGATGTCTTGGAGAGGTTTCCAGAAGGATGCGACGAAGATTTGGTTCTGCTTGACCCAAGTATGAATGAGCGAGTTATTGGCATTAATCCATTTGAGCTGACCAAATTCGGTGTCAGCGAAGAATTGGTGGCAGATATGCTTCTGACTGTTTTCAAGGAGTTATTCCCAGACCATTTTGGGATTCGAACGCTTGATGTACTGAGCCACAGCTTTCTGACTTTGGCAAAATCCGAAGAAGCCAACCTCGTGATGCTAGTTCCGCTTTTGACCAACAAAGCCTTTCGACAGAAAATGGTCGGTAGAATTTCTGACCCGTTCTTGCAGAGTTTTTGGCAAAGTTTCGAAACAATGAGTCAAAGCGAGCGAAACTTGCTTATCTCGCCCGTCTTGAATAAAATGCGTCAAATTCTCCTTCGACCAGAACTTCGAGCGATTTTTGGACAAAGCCAGACCAGCTTTTCACTAATGGAGCTCTTCACAAATCGAAAAGTTCTGCTCATTCCCTTAAACCGTGGACTGATTGGAGCAGAAAATGCCAAGTTTATCACGGCGCTTGTGATTGGCTGTCTCTGGCAACTGACGCTTCGAAGGGCCAGTATTCCGCCCGAAAAACGCCACTTCATGTACTTTTTTTTAGATGAGCTGGCGGAATTTATCAAACTCCCGACCTCTATCGACGACGCTCTTTCGATGTCGAGAAGTCTTGGTGTAGGCTGGATTTTAGCCAACCAGTTTTTGAAGCAACTACCTCTTGATCTCAGACAAAGTATTAAAACCAACTGCAAAAATCGACTTGTATTTGGTTTGAGTATGAGTGAAGCCAAAGATATAGCCAGCGAAACGATTGAATTAAGGCCAGAAGATTTTCACTCCTTGCCGACTTTTCAGGTTTATACCAAATTGCCACTTATCGGCAAGGAATTTCGCTGGGTGTCAGGCTCGACGCTTCCACCACCTGCAAAGTTTAGAGATTTGACCGCTCTGTATGCCAAAAGCCTAGCGAAATATGGAGCCAACACTAGCGATATTGAGGAAGGATTCGTGCAACTTTTCAGTGAAAAGACCACCAATTCTACACCGCCACCAGACAAAGTCGGCAGGCAAAAACGCAAAAAGGAGGTAGAATAATGAAGTTCAGCGATGTTCAATTGTCCATTCTCAAATTGTTAAAAGACTGTCGCTATGTCTCCACTCGCCAGCTGGCAGACTATTTTGCGGATAGTTTCTCGCCTCGAACTGCCACACGGCGAGCCAATCTTGCGACCAAAACCCTATTCGAAGCAGGATTTATCGCACATCTCAAGCGTCGAATTGGTGGCAGGCGAGCTGGGAGCGGTTCCTATGTTTGGTCTATTACCAAAACAGGTTTGAAACACTTGCGCTTGAACGATCCGCAAATTCAAGTGAGATTTCGCAACCGATATGAACCAACCGCCCACCATTTGGAACACACCTTGGGAATTACGCAAGTCTATGTCGAGCTCAAAAAGTTGGAGCGTCTTGGAAAAATCGAACTCGAAACATTCTCTTTCGAACCTGTCTCGCATCGAAGTTTTGCCAAATTCACGCAGAATGTGGCGCTCAAGCCCGACGCTTACGCTAAGCTGGTTGTCGGCAATGAAGAAGAATTCAGCTTCTTTTTGGAGTTAGATAAAGACACGGAAAGTTTGAATCGGATTGTTAACCAATGCAAGAAATACATTCAATATTTCAACACGGGAATCGAACAACGCGAAACTGGAATTTTTCCGCAAGTCGTGTGGGTAGTACCAGACCACAAGCGACAGACCGCCATTGAAAACCGTATTCAAGAGGAATTAAACAGTTATTGGACGCTTTTTGAAGTGATAACTTTAGAAGAATTTCCAGATTTTGTGATAGGAGACAGCGATGAATAAAAACGAGCAAGAACTCAAAGAACAACACAAGAAAATCGGGCGCGCCACCTTTATTATCCACCGAAAGTTCAGCGGAAATAAGACTCTGAGGCAGATTTTGGAGAGGTTGATTTTGAGGGAGGAATGACTGGACTTTTCGCGCCAAGAAAGCTATCATGTCAGTGGGTTATAGGTGTAATCGAAAGGAGACACTTATGAATAAAAGTACTTTGACAATTGAAGAATGGACAAGCCTAAATTTCGAAAACTTAACTAACATCACAGTCCTCTATTGCCGTTTGTCCGCCGAAGACGCCAAGGAAGGCGAAAGCAATTCGATTTCGAACCAAAAGCAGATTCTCACCCAAGTTTCCCAGCGTGAGGGTTTGACAAATCCTGTGTTCTTTGTCGACGACGGATTTTCGGGTTCAAACGCCCAGCGTCCAGCTTTCCAACAGGCGATGAACTTAGTTCAAGCTGGCAGAGTTTCGAATTTTGTAGTGAAAGATTTGAGCCGTCTTAGCCGAGATTACCTCTTGTCTGGACAGCTGACTGAGATTACTTTCCCTTCGAAAAATATCCGCTTTATTTCCTTGAATGAAAATCTGGATAGCTCCAAACGCAGCAGTCAGGACGCTTATCTTGCGCCACTAGTTTCACTTTTCAACAACTGGTATAGCTTGCAGTGTAGCGAGAAGATTAAACTATCCAAGCATACTAAGGCAAAAACGGGCGAGAAAATTGGCTGGGTTGCGCCATACGGTTATCTCAAAAATCCAGAAAATCCCAAGGAATGGCTGGTTGACGACTACGCCAGCCAAATTGTGAAGCGAGTTTTTAAGGAGTATCTTTCAGGAAAGCCAATCGCCTCGATTGCGAACGGACTTCGAAGAGATAAAATTCTAACGCCAGCTAATTATAAGAAAAAGTTGGGTGTTTCGAATTATCGAGTTTTAGAAAGCGACCCTTATCACTGGAAAAGCCAAATGATTTGCCAGATGCTCGAAAAGGAGGAATATACAGGCGCAACTATCAATCTCAAGACTGCCAAGGTTTCTTACAAACAGCGAAATTGTCGCCTGCGACCTCGAGAAGATTGGCTGATTTTCCCCGACACGCACGAGGCGATTATTTCGAAAGAAGATTTTGCCTTGGCTCGAAAAATGCTTGGACATAAGCGAGTTGTCAGGCGAAACAATTGGAAGGACAAGCCTGGACATGAAAATATTTTCGCAGGATTGGTTTTTTGCGAGAATGGACACAAATTGACATTTTGCCCACAACAAAAAGTCGATGTTAATCTCGACCATTACAAGTGTTCTTACTACGAGCGTGTGGGCAAGACCTGTTCGGGTTCGCACTATCTTCGCAAAGAAATTTTGGAGGAATTGATTCTCGACGACTTCAACCAGATAATTTCGACGCTTGAGTTAAGCGAAGAAAGTTTGCTCGAAAAACTGAAGGCTAAGTTCAATATTCAGGAAAGTAAGAAACAAAACAGCCTTCGAAAGACACTTCTCAAGGCTGAAAAGCGAGCTGAAGAATTGGACACCATTATCCAAAGGCTTTATGAAAAGCAACTTCTGGGAGATATTAGAGATGAACGATTTCGAAAGTTAGCGGATGGCTATGAAGATGAACAGGCACAATTGACCCAGCAAATCCAAGAAAGTCGAGAGGTGCTGGATAGCGAGATTGAGTCGGCTGGCAATATCGAAAAGTTCTTGCGAACCATTCGAAACTACACTAAACTCGAAAAACTCACACCGCAAATCTTGAACGAGCTAATCGATAAAATTGTCGTCCACCAGCCGACTGGTCGCGGAAAATCTCGACAAGTTCGGATTGAGCTGCACTACCGTTTTATCGGCGAAATATAAACGGAGCGAACCCAAAAAGTTCGCTCCACAATTTAACGGATTGGACTGCTGGGGAAGGTGTGGATATTCTATCATAAAAAAAGCCCTCTTACGAGGGCAAAGCATGTTAAATAAATGTAATTGCTGCTAGGTAAAGCACTAGAAGAACGAGAACAACAGTTGCAGCAGCCAAAGCTTGCTTACCAATTGTATCTGGATCTGAGATTGATTCTGCAATCTTTCTCGCAGCTTGAGTAATGGTTTTACCTGCTGCTTGGAAGATATCAATTGAACCTGTGCTTGTTGAACTATTTCCAGAAATTGCTGAAGACCAACCACTCAAAACCTCAGCAATTTGTTCTGCCAATTGCTGTGTTAGCGCTCTAGTTGTCTCAGCCAACTCATTAACAGCCGTAGCTTGTATATGATTGGCGGTTTCAGTGTAGCTATTTGCACTGGTATTATAAGTAACCGGTACAGTCGTTGTTGTCGTTGTTGATGAATACTGATTCCTACGGTAACTATCCGGTGTCACTGGACGCTCGCCTTCATTGAAGACGCTAAAAGTCTGTGTCAGATAATGAATATTGTTATTCGTATCAATCAACTCAAAGGTCATTTTATGAATACCAGTCGTTTGCTCTGCCAAATGGTAGGCACTCAAACCAGCATTGACCTCATCCAAAGTTCCTTCAACAAAGTAGCTATGATGAATTTGTTTGCCATCAAGGACTAGATTAAGGCCCTTAATCTTCTTACCTTCCATCTTGTTAACATCAAAGTTGACGTTAAAGATTTCACCACGTGCTAAATAAAGAATGTCTGTATTCCCTGTAACAGCAGGTTGATCTTCAAGAAGCGCTCCAGTACTATCTCGTTTTGGAACAACGGTGTATACTTCAGAAGTGATTGGAGTTGCTAAGATTTCTGAGATGAGTCCATCCGTAAAGGTTACCTCTGACGAATAGGTCAAACTCTCACTTTGCAACATAGAAACCACTTCAGAAGTTTTAAAGACCTCAGAAGTTGATGATGAATCTTTCCAGCCAACCGTAAGGACAGTTAAGCTATCTTCTGAATTATTATTTAACTGACTCGTTTCTGGAGCCGTAGATGCAAGAGAGCTAGCAGTGCTTGCAGACTCAGAAGCGACTTCAGAAGTTGCAATAGCTTGACTAGTAGGAGTCGCACTTACAGATGTCGTATGAGAATTCAGTGAAGAATACTCTGATTTTTCAATAACTGCATGTGTATTTCCAGCAAGTTCAGATGTATATAGTGTGCTTTCACTCTTATACATTGAAGTTACAGCTTGAGACTCTGCAGTCGCTGTAGCCTCACGAGACTTATCATAAGTAAGCACAATATTTGGTTTAGCTTGTTCAGAATCAGATGTTGGGTTTGCATCTCCTCGTTCAGATGCCGCTACTGATCGATCCTCACCAAAAGCCTGGGCACGAGCCTCTTCTGAATGAGGTGTCGTCGTAGAAACGCTAGTCTCCACGATATCAACTTGAGAATGTACCTCAAGAAGCCCCTCATCTGTCTCACTTGAAGAGACAACCATCAGTGACGTTGAGGTCACTACTGAACTTACTTGACTCGCTGGCTCTGCCTTAGCTCCTACTGAAGAAAAATCAGCCTGAGGAGCAACTGGAGCCGGTGCCTCACTATTAACATAATCTATTTTAGCTTCATCAGGTTTTACCTGAACCTCATCTGCTTTACCTGTTTGAAGCGTAAAGCTAGATAAAATCAAAGCAGCAAAAGTTGTATAGAAAACTTTTTTCTTAGCTATTTCCATTCACCTCCTCATTTTTTAGACGGCCTCATTTACTAATATTATAGACTTTTTTTTTTACTTTCTGTCAAATTAGTTTTATTAAAAAACGCTATTATATCGGGGTTTTACACGTGTCAGACACCCCTTAACTTTCTCATTTTTAAGGTGCTAAATATTAGTTTCATCTTATTTTTCATTGTCAAGAAGCTGAATTACTTTGATTTTCAAATAATCTAAATTTTGAAACTCTGGCTAACTGTTACAATTTTTATAGCCTTTAAATAACAAAAAATCCTGCTCTCGGCAGAATTTTTAGATTTCTTTTTCAACTTCGTCAATACACCAAGCAATCAGTTCCTCTAAGCGAGCGATATCCTCGGTCATATGAAGATAGCCCATGACTGCTTCGAAGCCTGTTGACATCTTATAGGTAATAACATCGGTATTTTTAGCCTTGGTATGGCTATTCGCATTACGACCTCTTTTATAGATGTCTAGCTCTTTTTCAGTCAAAAGCTCTTGCTCTAGCATTTTTTCAATGAGACTAGCCTGAGCCTTAGCTGAAACATAACGTGTAGCTAGACGGTGCAGTTGGTTTGGCTTGGTCTGACCTTGAAAAATCAGGTGACGACGAATGTACAAGGAATAAACAGCATCTCCCTCAAAGGCAAGAGCAATGCCGTTAATAAGGTTGACATCAAGATGTTTAGTCACGTGTCCACCTCACGCCCTCCTTGGTATCAAGAAGTTTGATACCTTGAGCAGCCAACTCATCGCGAATACGGTCTGCTGTCGCAAAGTCCTTGTTAGCACGCGCCGCTTGACGCTCTTCAATGAGTTTTTCGATGTCTTCATCAAGGACTTCTTCTTCGAAAACAATACCGAAGACTTGGAGCATTTTTTCAAAAGCATCCTTAACGGTTTGATCATAATTGCCTGAATTAATCCATTTGGCCATGTCAAACAAAACAGTCACTCCATTTGCCGTATTAAAGTCATCATCCATAGCTTCTTGGAAGGCGTCAAGATAAGTTTGCAACTCAGCTTGATTCACCTGTTCTGTCAACGGAAGACTGTGGGTATTTTTCAAATACTTAAGATTAACTTCAGCATCATGGATAGCTTTTTCTGTAAAGTTAATTGGCTTACGGTACTGTTGTGTCGCTAGGAAGAAGCGAAGCACTTGACCATCAACCGTTTGAAGCATATCGTGAACGGTCACGAAGTTACCCAAGGATTTTGACATTTTTTCATTATCCACATTGACAAAACCATTATGCATCCAGTAGTTAGCGAAGGTCTTGCCAGTTTTGGCTTCTGATTGGGCAATTTCATTGGTATGATGTGGAAACTCAAGGTCTGCCCCTCCACCATGAATATCGATAGTATCTCCAAGGATTTCAGTCGCCATTACAGAACATTCGATGTGCCAACCAGGACGACCAGGTCCCCATGGGCTGTCCCAAGAAACTTCTCCCTCTTTGGCAGCTTTCCAAAGGGCAAAATCCAGAGGATTTTCCTTACGTTCTGTTTCAGCATCCGTACGTCCGCTTGCACCAATTTCAAGATCTTCCAAGGTCTTGTTAGCCAATTTAGCATAGTTGTTTGACTTAGCTACTCGGAAGTAAACATCTCCTTCAGAGACATAGGCAAATCCTTTGTCAACCAAGGTTGACACGAATGTAATGATTTCATCCATGTAGTTAATAACACGTGGATTTTGTGTCGCTGGTTTGATGCCAAGTTGTCCGGTATCTTCCATAAAGGCCGCGATAAACTTGTCCGACAATTCCTTAGTTGAAATACCAGCTTCATTAGCTGCCTTGATAATCTTATCATCTACATCCGTAAAGTTGGAAATATAGTTGACTGTATAGCCACAATACTCAAAATAACGACGAATAGTATCAAAAGCTACCGCTGAACGGGCATTTCCGATATGAATATAATTGTAAACTGTTGGTCCGCAGACATACATATTGACAACATTTTCTGTCAAAGGTACAAAATCACGGAGCGAACGTGTCATCGTATCATAAATTTTAATCACTTGAGATTCCTTTCAATTAACTGGAAACTATTTTTTATCCTTGATATGGTTTAGGTACAAACACAAGAGTATAACGAGAATGATAATCCAAATAGCCGCAACTAGCTGACCTTGAGCCAAGAGAGACATAGCTGAAAGAAAACTCCCAACTATATAGAAGACCAAAAAAGGATTGTCCTTGAAGAATTTTTTCATTACTCAAATCTCACTTGTGTCGTTGCTTAAAAACAAGACCGGCCCATAACAGAGCAATGCAAAACCATAAGGCGGCCATGCTATAGTCTGCTCTATGTAAAGCAATGTAAACAAGAGCAAGAGGACCCACGACCGTCAATCGAGTCACCTTTGAACTAAAGAGTTTCATCGTTTCCTTTCCTTATAGACGTGATGAGTGGAAGCTAGCTGCTTTTAGAAGATCTTCTAGCTTTTCGCTATAGTATTCACGTCCTTCTTCAATATCGTGGATAACTTCTTCATCCTTTTGACCATGAACACGCACAACCTTAGCAGGAACACCAACGACTGTAACATCTTCTGGGACATCTGCAACAACCACGGCTGCCGCCCCCACCTTAGCATTCTTTCCAATCTCAATAGGGCCTATGACCTGAGCATGGGCTGAAACCAGGGCACCCTCACGAACGGTTGGGTGACGTTTTCCGACATCTTTACCAGTACCACCTAAAGTGACACCGTGGTAAAGCATAGCGCCCTTCTCCACAACAGCTGTCTCACCAATGACAAGGCCAGAGCCATGGTCAATAAAGACACCTTCAGCAATCTGAGCCCCTGGGTGAATCTCAATCTGAGTCCAAAAGCGCCAAAACTGACTATGCATACGCGCTAAGAGTCGACAATGGTGGCGCCAGAGAAAATGTGAGATACGATGGGCAGCCAAGGCTTTTAATCCAGGGTAGGTTAAAAGAACCTCTAGACTCGTCCGAGCTGCCGGGTCATTTTTCTTTACTATATCAATACTTTCTTTCCACCAACCCATTTAGGTCACTCCTTACATCATTATTGTTATTATTGTTTGCTGTGGCCCTATTATTATTTTAAAGTGGAAAGCTACCAACACTAGGTCTACTCGCTATCCCCTTCAAAATAAGACCAGTCGACTAACTCAGGCTGCTCATCAAACGGATTGATGACAATACCTTGAACCTTATCCAACTCATTTTCACCTGTTGAAGGCTGGTAAATTTCTGACAGTGGCCATTGCAAAATCGTCCCTTTAGCCTTACGGAAAGGTAGGCCAAAAGTCTCGTTACCGTACCATTTTGTAAAGCTCGTTAAGTTCGTAAACACAGGCACATAACTCTGTCCCTCTGCATTCGACATGGTCGCAAAGAAACGGTCATCCTGGCCATCTTCCTCGCGTTTGTGAATGAAGGCTGGCACAAGATAAATCTTATCTTTAGGAGCTGCCTTTTGATTTTCCTCACCCAAAAGATTATTAAGGGTCTGAGTGAAATAGTTGATAAACTGGATGAGTTCACTGCTTGCAAAAAGAGTGGTATTCGAGAAATCACCATCCTCTTTTAAATTGAAAGCAAGACCAAAAAGCTCTGCCTGAACAAGTTGTGTTAAAACATCTAAGCTCGAACGTTCTATCCAAATTTGTTCTCGAGCACTCTCCTGAGTAGCTTTGAAAGATTGTAGGTCCTGTTCATTGGTGAAGACAGGAACAACCTTCTTTCCTTCCACTTCAACTGCGTAGAGGTCTTGAGCAGCCAAGACGGGAGTACGTTGTAGGTGATTAACCAAAGCCAGACTGGTTAAAAAGTGGTCTGGTTCCTTTAAAAATTCTTTTAGAGTTTCATCAAAAGCTTGCAATTCTTGATTTTCTGTCATTCTTCTGTCTGTTCTTTCGTTTCTGATTTATCAGGATTTTTCGGTGCTTCACCACTTTCATTATGGTGGCGTGGTTTATGATGAGAACGACGGCGGTGACGATGCTCTCCTCCATTTTCCCCATCATCAAGTTTTTCAGGCTTAGGAAGCAAGGCCTTGATTGAGGCATCGATACGTCCTTTTTCATCGATTTTGATAATTTTAACAGTTACCGTACCCCCAACTTTAACCACATCTTCGACATGCTCAGTACGTTCCCAAGCTAGTTCTGAGATGTGGATGAGAGCATCTGTCTTATTGAAAAGGTGGACGAAGGCACCGAACTTTTCAATACGGACAACGGGTACAGTGTAAACCTCTCCAACCTTAGCTTCACGTACAAGATCGGAGATGATAGTTTTAGCACGGTTAATAGCATCCTGATCGCTAGAGAAAATCTGAACAAGACCTTCTTCATCGATATCAATAGTGACACCAGTTTCAGCGATAATCTTATCAATAGTTTCGCCACCTTTACCGATGACAACCTTGATCTTGTCAACAGGAATCTGAATGCTATCAATCTTAGGTGCTGTTGGTGCCAATTCTGGACGTGGCTCAGCGATTGCTGACTCAATAACATCAAGAATTTCAAAACGAGCTACCTTTGCCTGAGCCAAAGCCTCTTCGAGAATGGCCGGTGTAATACCCGAAATCTTAATATCCATCTGAAGAGCTGTAATTCCTTGACGTGTCCCAGCCACCTTAAAGTCCATATCTCCAAAATGATCTTCCAAACCTTGAATATCAGTTAGGACAGTGTAGTTAGTACCATCTGAGATAAGTCCCATGGCAATACCTGCAACAGGTGCCTTAATCGGTACACCACCAGCCATAAGAGCCAAGGTTCCTGCACAAATAGAAGCTTGTGAGGAAGAACCATTTGACTCCAAGACTTCTGCTACCAAACGGATAGCATAAGGGAACTCTTCAACACTTGGGAGAACCTGAGCAAGGGCACGTTCACCCAAGGCTCCGTGACCAATCTCACGTCGACCTGGTGCACCGTAACGCCCTGTCTCACCCACTGAATACTGAGGGAAATTATAGTGGTGAAGGAAACGTTTCTTATACTCTGGATCCAAACCATCAACAAGCTGTGTATCACTCATAGGTGCCAAAGTCAAAACTGACAAGGCTTGAGTTTGACCACGTGTAAAGAGACCTGAACCATGAACCTTAGGAAGAAAGTCAATCTCTGCGTCCAAAGGACGGATTTCATCCACACGACGGCCATCTGGACGAACCTTATCCTCGGTAATGAGACGGCGCACCTCAGCATGTTCCATCTGCTCAAGAATTTCTGCCACATCACGCAGAATGGTTTCCTTATCTTCATCTTCTGCAAAGCGTTCTTGATAAGAAGCGAGGACTTCTTCTTTTACAGCCTGAGTTGCTGCTTCACGCGCCAGTTTTTCTTCCACCTGAACAGCCTTCGCTAACTGATCATAATAAGCTGTTTCGATTTCGACTTTCAAATCAGCATCAACTTGTAGAAGTTCAACCTCAGCCTTTTCCTTACCAACAGCTGCAACGATATAATTTTGGAAATCAACCAACTCTTGAATGGCCTCATGCCCCTTCAAGAGTGCTTGCAACATAATATCCTCAGACAATTCCTGGGCACCTGACTCTACCATATTGATAGCTTCCTTGGTACCTGCCACTGTCAAATCTAAAAGTGAAACTTCCTTATCCGCTGCACTTGGATTGATGATGAAATCTTCTGCAGCATAGGCTACTTGAACCCCAGCAATTGGACCATTGAAAGGAATATCAGAGATAGAAAGAGCTAAAGAACTCCCAAACATAGCCGCCATCGGAGCACTAGCATTCTCATCATAAGAGAGAACCGTGTTAATGACCTGAACTTCGTTACGAAAGCCCTCCGCAAACATAGGACGAATAGGACGATCAATGAGGCGAGCAGTCAACGTGGCATCTGTTGAAGGGCGACCCTCACGCTTGTTAAAGCCCCCCGGGAACTTGCCAGCTGCATACATTTTTTCCTCATAATTAACCTGTAAAGGAAAGAAATCTGCCGTTGCCATCTTTTTAGACATAACAGCTGTTGATAATACCGTTGTATCTCCATAACGCACGACGACAGCACCATTAGCCTGCTTGGCTACCTGCCCAACTTCAACGACAAGCGGGCGTCCTGCAAAGGTCATCTCAAAAGTTTGTTTAGCCATGTTTGATCCCTCTTTTTATCCATGACCAGCCCTTACAAAAACGAACCGGTCAACTTTATGTCATTCATTTGATATAACTTTCATTTTACCATAATATAGTCAAAAATGGCAGAGCTCCGGCATAAGTTAGCACCCAAGTCTCCCTTTCTCTCAGATATTTAAGTCGTTTTGTGATATAATAAACACTTATGAGAGACAAAGGAATGACTATGAAAAAATTACAACACATCATTATGATTGCCTTAATCTTACTAGGCCTAGTAACACCTGCTCTAGCACAAGAACAGACAGATGACTTCAATGTTTCCGCTAAACATGCGATTGCTGTCGAAGCAACTACAGGGAAAGTCCTCTATGAAAAGGACGCCACTACTCCTGACGGTGTGGCTTCAATGACTAAAATCCTAACAGCCTACATGGTCTATAAAGCAGTTGACCAAGGAAAAATTACCTGGGACACTGACGTCGATATCTCAGACTATCCTTTCAACTTAACCGTTGATTCAGAAGTTTCAAATGTCCCACTAGATTCCCGAAAATACACTGTTAAACAGCTCCTAGATGCCACCCTCATTTCCAGCGCTAACAGTACTGCTATTGCTCTAGCTGAAAAAATCTCAGGATCAGAGAGTGCATTTGTTGACACTATGACAGCCCAACTTAAAGAGTGGGGCATTACAGATGCTAAATTATACAACGCTTCAGGACTAAATAATAAATACCTAGGCGATAACCGCTATCCTGGCTCTAAAGCAGATGACGAAAATACTATGAGTGCTCTAGATGTTGCCATTATTGCAGACCACCTCATCAAAGACTATCCTCAGGTACTTGAAATCACCAAGCAAACCGAAACTGATTTCGAAGGTGACAACAAATTAACGACGCACAACTACATGTTAGAAGGTCAAGACAACTACCGTGAAGGCGTTGATGGACTCAAGACTGGAACAACTGAACTTGCAGGGGCTTCCTTCGTAGCCCACTCCAATGAAAATGGCATGAGCTTGATTACCGTTGTTATGAATGCGGATAATGGCGGAGAAGATGAAGCTGCCAGATTCACAGCCACAAATGAGTTGCTAGATTATGTGACACAAAACTGGGAAATCAAAACCCTCAACACCAAAGGACAAATCGTCAAGAAAAATGATATCAAGGTGGCTGACGGAGATAGCCAAACCATCTCTGCTAAACTCGAGTCAGACCTTACGGTCGTTCAAAAAATAAATAGTAAAAATGATGCTGTTAAAATCAAAGCAAAAACCATAACGGCACCTATCAAAAAAGGGGATACTATCGGAACTGCAACTTTTGATGATAAGGATCTCGTAGGGACAGGTTACATCTCTGAGCCACCTCAAGTTTCTGTAACAGCCAACCAATCTATCAAGAAAAGTTTCTTCTTAAAAGTTTGGTGGAATCATATCGTTAATTTCTTTACAGGAAACAAGTAAACACAAAACTACCTTTTAGCTATCAAAAGGTAGTTTTATCTTGCCTTCAAAATTGGTCTTGTAAGTAAAAGCCCCTTCTCAACACCTTAAGTTCCTCTCAAAATGTGGTATAATAAATATCCAAAACACATGAAGGAACAAACCATGAAAAAACTGATTACGCTTATGATGACCTTCTTACTCTGTCTGGGAAGCGTAGCCCCTGCTTTTGCAGCAGATAAGAAAAAAGGATATGATGCCGCAGCCAAACATGCCATCGCTGTCGAAGCGACTACTGGCAAAATTTTATACGAAAAAGATGCCACTACCTCTACAGGGATTGGCTCTATTACCAAGCTCCTAACGGCCTACATGGTGTATAAAGCGGTAGATCAGGGAGACCTCAAATGGAATAGCAAAGTTGAGATTTCTGACTATCCCTTTGAACTAACTGTCAGTGCCGGAGTATCCAATATTCCACTAGATGCCCGTAAGTACACTGTTAAACAGCTCCTTGACGCAACCCTTATTTCCAGTGCCAATAGTGCATCCATTGCTCTAGCTGAGGAAATCGGTGGAACCGAAAGCAAGTTTGTCGATATGATGAAAGCCCAACTTAAAGATTGGGGTATCACTGATGCCAAGATTGTCAATGCCTCTGGTCTTAATAATTCCTACTTAGGTGACAATATCTATCCAGGCTCTAAATCTGACGAAGAAAACACCATGAGTGCTAAGGACGTTGCTATCATTGCGCAACACGTGGTGAAAGAATATCCTGAAATTCTCGATATCACTAAAAAAACCGAGGCTGATTTTGATGGTGTCAACAAACTTAAAACCTTCAACTACATGCTTAAGGGACAACCTAGTTACCGCAAGGGAGTTGATGGTCTAAAAACAGGTACCACCGATTTGGCCGGTGCTTCCTTCGTGGCCCACTCAAATGAAAGTGGCATGAGCATTATCACAGTCATTATGAATGCTGATAATACCGATACTGATGACTACGCCCGTTTCACTGCAACCAATGACCTACTTAACTACGTAGTCTATCATTGGGAAAGCAAGACCATTGCCAAAAAAGGACAAGCTATCGGTAAAAGTCAAGCCCATGTTATTGATGGTAAATCTAAGCAAGTCACTGCCGTCGCTAAGTCTGACTTTAATATCATCCAAAAAATAGATGCTAACAATAGTAAACATATTAAAGTTACTACAAATCAAGTCCAAGCTCCTGTCAAACCAGGAGACAAGGTTGGAACTGCTACCTTTGAAGATAAGTCACTTGTCGGAGAAGGTTACCTACCTAACCAAGGTATGCCTAGCATGGAACTGGTTGCTGGTAAAGAAGTTAAGAAAAGCTTCTTCCTCAAGGTCTGGTGGAATCACTTTGTCACCTTTGTCAACGAAAAACTCTAAACCTTATAGTCGAGCCTTGCTCGGCTTTTTCTTTTACCCAACTTTACAGAAAGATTGACTCTACCTTGACTCCTGTTGACACAAACAAAAAGACAAACTACACCTGTAATCTGTCTTTTTGTTTAATCTTTACACTACTGTAAAGGTTAATTTATCTTTCGAACAACCAATCTTAAGGGTTTGTCCACTCACTACTTGGCCGCCTAGTAAGAGCTCAGATAACTTATCCTCAACCTGAGTTTGAATCGTGCGACGTAATGGACGAGCACCCATCTCAACATCATAGCCATCTTTAGCCAAATGCTTGAGGGCAGCTGGTTGGAATTTCAAGTCAATCCCTTTTTCAGCCAAAGCTGAAACCAACGGTTTTACCATAATTTTGACAATCTCACGAAGCTGTTCTTCCTCTAAGCTATGGAAGACAACCTTCTCATCAATACGGTTGATAAACTCTGGACGGTAGGCCTTCTTAAGCTCTTCCATGATACGTGACTGCATAGCTTGATGATTATGAGAAATGTCTCGAGCACCAAAACCAACAGTCTTATCATCGCGAAGAGCAGTCGCCCCCAAGTTCGAAGTCATTATGATAATGGTATTTGAGAAGTCGACTTTACGACCTCGACTATCCGTCAAGACACCATCATCCAAAACCTGTAAGAGAATGTTGAAAATGTCTGGGTGAGCCTTTTCTACCTCGTCAAAAAGAAGAACTGAGTAAGGCTTGTTACGAACTTTTTCTGTTAACTCACCACCCTCATCATATCCAACATAACCTGGAGGAGCACCGTTAAGGCGGCTAGCCGCAAATTTTTCCATGTATTCTGACATGTCAAAGCGAAGCAAAGCTGACTCATCATCAAAGAGAACCTCCGCCAAAGCCTTGGCCAATTCTGTCTTACCAACACCAGTAGGTCCAAGGAACATGAAGGAACCAATCGGACGTTTGCCAGTACGAATACCTGACTGGTTACGACGAATAGCACGACTAATCGCTGAAACTGCTTCGTCTTGACCAATAACACGTTTGTGAAGCTCTGCTTCCAGATTCAAGTAACGCTTGCTATCTGCCTGAGTCATCTTCTCAACAGGAATACCTGATAGACGACTAAGGGTTTGCATAATCTGATCTGCATCTACCAAGGCAGGTTTTGGTAATTTTGCTTTTTGGCTAGCCTTATATTGTTTAACAGCAGCCTTCATATCACCAGATAGAAGCGCTTCGTCCAAAGGCGTTATTTCAAGTTTGGCTTCTTTTTTGATACGACCTTGAACAGTTGCACTCGCTTCATCTAAAAGGTCAATGGCAGAGTCAGGTAAGTTTTTACTCGTCAAATAACGGTGGGCTGCCTTGACTGCTGTCTCAACCGCCTCATCAGTAATCGTTACACGATGATAGTCTTCATAAGACGACCGTAGGCCTTTTAGAATATCAATCGCCTCAGCTACACTTGGCTCCTCGATTGTAATCTTAGCAAAACGGCGAGAAAGAGCTGCATCTTTCTCAATATGCTTCTGGTACTCAGCTTGAGTAGTTGCTCCAACCATATGAAGGGTTCCACGTGCTAGAGCGGGTTTCAAAATATTCGCCGCATCTAAGGTACTATCAATACCTGAACCAGAACCGATAATCGTATGCAATTCGTCAATAAAGAGAATGATTTTTCCATCAGCTTCAATCTCATCAATGATCTGATTCATACGTTCTTCGAAATCGCCACGGAAACGTGTTCCTGCAACCACACTCATCATATCAAGCTCTAAGATACGCATATCAGCCAACTCAAAAGGTACTTCGCCTGAAGCAATACGCTGTGCTAAGCCAAGCGCAAGTGCCGTCTTACCAACACCTGCTTCACCCACAAGAACTGGGTTATTCTTCGTTTTACGACTCAAAACCTGAATCATGCGTGAAATTTCTTTCTCACGTCCAATAACAGGATCAAGAGCACCTGACTCGGCTACTGCCGTTAAGTCTTTTGTGTAATCTGACAGTTCCCCAGTAGAAGATTGAGGAGGCTGCATCATATTAGCAAAATTACCTGATGCCTTTGACTTTTTAGGCTTACGAAGGTCGTGAATGGCCTTCAAATCTTGCTTACTAAGACCTGCGTAACGCTCCAAAGAACGTCGTAAATCGATAATGCGAGGCTTATCGCTGTCATCCTTATATTGAAAACCAGCAACTTCAAGGAGACGACAAACCATCAAATCCTTATGAAGGAGAAAGGCCATCAATACATGTTCAGACCCTACCTCTACAGCACCAGTTACACTAGCAATTCCCTCTGCCTCTTGCAACATAGCCCCTAAAGCATGTGACTGTGCACGTAAATCGATAATATCTGATTCAGACAAGTCTTTTGGACTTTTCTCCATCGCTAGTACAGCAGCGGTCTCAATCTCTTCCGCACGAATACGGTCCTCAAAATCAGTAAATGTTAGGTAGGCTACAGATCCTGGAACCTCAACCATAGCCAGAAGCACATGCCAAGTCTCCAAGAAAGGACTTCCAAAACGCTCTGCCTCAAGCTGAGCACGATGGAAAATGGCCTGCATTTTTCTTGAATATGTCGTCATCTAATTTCCTTTTCTATCCAATCTAAGTAATAGCGAGCGTAGAATACGCGAACGAATAGCAGCCGCATCTTCGCCTAAAACATCATCACTAGCAGTTGCTAAAATCAAATTTCCCTCACGTTCAGTGATGATTTTTTCATCAAAAAGCAACTGAATCAAGTCTGTAAATACCTGCTCGCTGAGCTGATCCGCCAAGTTCTGAAGCAAATCATTAATCATGTGGTGCTTGTCGGAGAATCTGACCTTGACGATACGAATATAACCGCCACCTCCACGTTTACTCTCAACAATATAACCACGACTTTCTGTAAAACGAGTCTTAATAACATAGTTAATCTGACTCGGTACAACTTGAAAAGTATCTGCTAAGTTCGAGCGTTGAATCTCAGCAATTCCAGACTGGCCCAGCAATTCTTTAATATATTCTTCTATACTATCTGATGTATTTCTTGCCATCTTAATTCCTCCAGTCTAATTTGACTATAACTGACTATTATTATACCAAAAATGTCAGCTCATGGGAAACTATACCCTCAAAAAGCTTTTTAAAGTTGTCATTAGAGACCATATAAGATACAATAAATAAGACTGAAATATTAGGTAACTTAAGGTGTTTGATTCAAATTTTCTATCTACTTTGATAGGCTGAGACCCACCTAATCCAACAAGTACTTTTTAGCACTTTCGCAGTAGTATTAGTCTTATCACTCTCGATAAAGCTCATGTCATTTTGAGTCTTATCTCTTATTTTATTCCCCTATGAAAGGTTACTCATGAAATACATCATTGCACTCTTAATCTCTATGATTCCTTTGGTTGAGCTCCGTGGAGCCGTTCCTGTTGCTATCGCCTCAGGTATCCCTTGGTGGCAAGCCCTAATTCTTTGTGTCATTGGGAACATGATTCCAGTTCCAATTATCTTCTTCTTCGCCCGCCGTGTCCTCGAATGGGGGGCAGATAAACCTCTAATTGGTGGCTTCTTTACCTGGTGTCTTAAAAAAGGTCACAGTGGTGGCCAAAAACTTGAAAAAGCTGCTGGAGATAAGGGTGTCTTCTGGGCCCTTCTACTTTTTGTGGGAATTCCGCTTCCAGGAACAGGAGCTTGGACTGGTACCCTAGCAGCATCTATCCTAGATTGGGACTTTAAACGTAGTGTTATTGCTGTTATGCTTGGGGTTATCCTTGCAGGTATCATCATGGGAACACTCTCTCTTCTACTTGGTGTAAATACCTTCGCTCATTAATTACTTTTTTCAACGTCTGGGGCATGCTCAGACGTTTTTTTAATAGCAACAAAAAAGAAGTTACGATTCATTCACGTAACTTCTTTTCTTTTTATCTAGCAACTAGAATTAGTTGTTAAGAGCTGCTGCCATTGTAGCTGCAACTTCTGATTCAAAGTCGTTAGATGCTTTTTCGATACCTTCACCAACTTCAAAGCGAACGAATTCTACTACTGAAGCGTTTACTGATTCAAGGTAAGCTTCAACTGTTTTGCTGTCGTCCATGATGTAAACTTGAGCAAGAAGTGTGTATGCTTGGTCAACTTTAGTGTTGTCAAGCAAGAAGCGGTCCATTTTACCTGGGATGATTTTATCCCAGATTTTTTCTGGTTTACCTTCAGCAGCCAACTCAGCTTTGATATCTTCTTCAGCTTGAGCAAGAACAGCATCAGTCAATTGAGCTTTAGAACCATATTTAAGGTGTGGAAGAGCTGGTTTGTTAACCATAGCACGGCTTTCGTTATCTTGATCGATAGCGTGGTTAAGTTGTGCCAATTCATCTTTAACAAATTGTTCGTCCAATTCAGTGTATGAAAGAACAGTTGGTTTCATCGCTGCGATGTGCATTGAGATTTGTTTTGCAAGAGCATCATCTCCACCTTCGATAACTGAAACAACACCGATACGTCCACCGTTGTGTTGGTAAGCTCCGAAGTGTTGTGCATCAGTTTTCTCAACAACTGCAAAACGACGGAATGAAATCTTTTCACCGATAGTAGCTGTAGCAGTTACGTATGCAGCTTCAAGAGTTTCACCTGAAGGCATAGTCAATGCAAGTGCTTCTTCGTTGTTAGCTGGTTTACCTTCAGCAATTACTTTAGCTGTTTCGTTTACCAACTCAACGAATTGAGCGTTCTTCGCAACGAAGTCAGTTTCAGCGTTAACTTCAACAACTGCTGCAACGTTACCGTTAACGTAAACACCAGTCAAACCTTCAGCTGCAACACGGTCAGCTTTCTTAGCTGCTTTAGCCATACCTTTTTCGCGAAGCAATTCAATTGCTTTTTCGATATCACCTTCAACTTCAACCAATGCTTTTTTAGCGTCCATGACACCAGCACCAGATTTTTCACGCAATTCTTTAACAAGTTTAGCTGTAATTTCTGCCATTTTGTTTTTCTCCAAATTTATTTTATCAAACTAAGGGGCAGGGCTGAGCCCCGCCCCTTAGGTGTTTGTCGTATCTTTAGTGGGCATTGAGCCCAAACCAATCTTAAAGATTAGTTGTTGTCACCTTCGACAACTTCAACGATTTCTTCGATTGAATCAGCTGCAGCTGCTTCTTGGAAATCTGCAGAAGCATCTTCACCTTGGTTACCTTCGATGATAGCATCAGCCATTTTTGAAGTGATCAATTTAACGGCACGGATAGCGTCATCGTTAGCTGGGATGATTACATCAATCTCATCTGGATCAGCGTTTGTATCAACCATCGCTACAACTGGGATACCAAGTTTTTTAGCTTCTTTAACAGCGATTTGTTCTTTGTGTGGGTCAACGATGTAGATTACATCTGGAATGCGAGGCATATCTTCGATACCACCCAAGAATTTTTCAAGACGTGCACGTTGTTTGTTAAGAAGTGCAACTTCTTTCTTAGGAAGAACTTCGAAAGTTCCATCAGCTTCCATTTGTTTGATTTCTTTCAAACGAGCGATACGTTTTTGGATAGTATCCCAGTTTGTAAGAGTACCACCCAACCAACGGTGGTTGATGTAGTATTGACCAGCACGAGTTGCTTCTTCAGCTACTGCTTCAGCTGCTTGTTTTTTAGTACCAACGAACAAGATTACTGCATCGTTAGCTGCTGCTTCACGAACGAATTCGTAAGCTGTATCAGCCATTTTTACAGTTTGTTGCAAGTCGATAACGTGGATCCCGTTACGTTCTGTGAAGATGTACTTAGCCATCTTAGGATTCCAGCGACGAGTTTGGTGACCGAAGTGAACACCAGCCTCAAGAAGTTGTTTCATTGAAATTACTGCCATGAGTATTTCTCCTTAAAAATTGTTTTTTCCTCTTCTAAGCTTTAGACTTGCAGTCCCACCCTGCGGCAACAAGACCACAATCGGCTTAGAATGAGTATTTGTCACTTTACGCAACTATAGTAGTTTATCAAAAAAAGTGACATTTGACAAGCTCTAAAATCAGTCTGACCATTAGAAAAAATTCACCCGTATTAAAATTGCAATCGTTTTCTTTGAGGTTGATAAGTATTTTGTTTATAATTAGGCTATCAAAAATAGAGGAGGACATTATTTTGTCATTAGTCGGAAAAGAAATTATTGAATTTTCAGCACAAGCTTACCACAACGGGGAATTCATTACTGTTACAGATGAAGATATTAAGGGAAAATGGGCTGTTTTCTGCTTCTACCCTGCAGATTTTTCATTTGTCTGCCCAACTGAACTCGGTGACCTTCAAGAACAATATGAAGCTCTTAAATCTCTTGGTGTAGAGGTTTACTCTGTCTCTACTGACACTCACTTTGTTCACAAAGCTTGGCATGATGACTCAGATGTTGTTGGAACTATTACTTATCCTATGATTGGAGATCCTTCACACCACATCTCACAAGGCTTTGATGTTCTTGGGCAAGATGGTCTCGCACAACGTGGTACATTCATCATTGATCCAGATGGCGTTATCCAAATGATGGAAATTAACGCTGATGGTATCGGACGTGATGCAAGCACTCTTATTGATAAAGTTCGTGCTGCTCAATATATTCGTCAACATCCAGGTGAAGTTTGTCCAGCCAAATGGAAAGAAGGAGCTGAAACACTTACTCCTAGCTTAGATCTTGTAGGTAAAATTTAACAACCAGGGGGTATCCATGGTCTTAGATAAAGAAATCAAGACGCAATTAGCACAATATTTAAATTTACTAGAATCTGATATTGTATTACAAACAGACTTAGGGGATGACGATAATTCTCGAAAAGTAAAAGAATTTCTAGACGAGATTGCCGCTATGTCTGACCGCATTAGTCTTGAATCAACACATTTAAAACGTCAACCTAGTTTTGGTATTGCACAAAAAGGGCAAAAAAGTCGTGTTATTTTCTCAGGCTTACCAATGGGCCACGAATTCACATCTTTCATTTTAGCTCTCTTGCAAGTTTCTGGTCGTCCACCTAAAGTTGATGAGGACACTATCGAACGTATCAAGAAGATTGATAAACCCATCGATTTAGAGACTTATGTTTCATTAACTTGTCACAATTGTCCGGACGTTGTTCAAGCTTTTAATATAATGGCTGTTTTGAACCCAAATATCACTCACACCATGATTGAAGGTGGTATGTATCAGGATGAGGTCAAAGCCAAAGGTATCATGTCTGTTCCTACGGTTTACAAAGACCAAGAAGAATTTACATCTGGTCGTGCAACCATTGAACAGCTTGTAGAAAAATTGGACGGACCACTTGATGCTGATGCTTTCGCTGATAAAGGTGTCTATGATGTTTTGGTTATTGGTGGTGGTCCTGCTGGAAACAGTGCTGCCATCTATGCTGCCCGTAAAGGTTTAAAAACTGGTCTTTTAGCAGAAACCTTTGGTGGACAAGTTATCGAGACAGTCGGCATTGAGAATATGATTGGTACGCTATATACAGAAGGTCCTAAGTTAATGGCCCAAGTTGAAGAGCATACGAAATCTTATGATGTTGATATCATCAAAAGTCAATTAGCTACTGGCATCGAAAAGAAAGAACTTATTGAAGTGACATTGGCTAACGGTGCCGTTTTAAAATCCAAAACTGCTATCCTAGCTCTCGGAGCCAAATGGCGTAATATCAACGTTCCTGGCGAGGAAGAATTCCGCAATAAAGGGGTTACTTACTGCCCACACTGTGATGGACCACTATTTGAAGGAAAGAATGTTGCAGTTATCGGTGGTGGTAACTCAGGTTTGGAAGCGGCTTTAGATTTAGCAGGCATTACTAAACATGTTACGGTCTTAGAGTTCTTACCTGAATTAAAGGCAGATCAAGTCTTACAAGAACGAGCTGCTAAAACTGATAATCTCACCATTCTTAAGAACGTTGCAACCAAAGAAATTGTTGGTCAAGATCATGTAACTGGTTTGAATTACGTTGAGCGTGATACAAACGAAGAAAAACATCTTGATCTTGAAGGTGTCTTTGTTCAAATTGGTCTTGTACCAAGTACTGCTTGGCTCAAAGATAGTGGTATTGAACTCAATGAGCGCCAAGAAATTATCGTTGATAAATTTGGTTCAACAAATATCCCTGGTATTTTTGCTGCAGGTGACTGTACAGATAGCGCCTACAAGCAAATCATTATCTCCATGGGTTCTGGTGCTACAGCTGCTATTGGAGCCTTTGATTACTTGATTAGACAATAATCAACACTTGCGTGTTAGTAATCTATCTTCAACAGTTATAATTAATATGAAGAGGTTGAATGTCTTTCAACCTCTTTATGTTTCTTGTAAATAGGCAGTTTGAATAATCAACCAGTCAATTTGATGAAAGAGACTTGACGAATCTTTTTTTTTTCGATAGAATGGTATCTGTTATGGCGGTATAGCCAAGTGGTAAGGCACGGCTCTGCAAAAGCTTGATCGTCGGTTCAAATCCGTCTACCGCCTTCATAATACGAAGACACCTTAGGGTGTCTTTTTTTCATTATTGCATATAAAAATACCCGAAGCTAGAAACCTCGGGTATTCATTATTCTTATTTAATCGCTTCAATCAAAGCTTCCGCTTGATTCTGAAGGCTTTCAAGAACTTCTTCAGTTGCTAGGAATTTCCCATCTGCCCAGGCTGTATCATTTACACGTGTCGCTGTAAAATCACCAACCACTTGGGTACGGATAAATGGTAACAAGTCTTTGTAGGCATCAAAAAGTTGATTGTGACCACCATTAGCAACTGATGACACGGTTACAATCTTATCTTGAAGAGCTGATGGCCCTGAAGGATCTGATAGGTCAAGGGCACGGCTCAACCAGTCAAGCAAATTTTTCACTGGCCCAGGAATTGAGAAATTATAAACCGGTGAGAAAATCCAAATTGCGTCTGCTGCCAAGACCTGCTCTCGAACTTCTGCCAAAACAGGAAGAACTGGACTTTCTAAATCCTGATTAAAAACAGGTACTTGACTATAGTCAAGATAAGAAATATTAGCTTTACCAGCTAGCATTTTCTCAGCTTCTTCTGCTAGTTGGTGGTTAAATGATCCCTTACGAAGAGACCCAACGATAAATAGAATGTTTTTCATAATACGTTTCCTTTGTATTTCTAATAATTAATATTTACTACTACATAGTAATATATATAATTCCATTAGAAATATAAAGAAATATGCTCAGACATTCTTAAATTTTTTCAGGAGCTCTACCAACTGTGCCTGCTCTTCAGGTGTCAGAACGGAAAAAGTCTCCTCAATAGCTCGCTGATGTGGCGGGATTGCTGCTTGAATAATACGACGGCCCTCATCCGTCAAATCAACCTCGAAAGCACGCTTATCTGTTTGGCAGGCTTCTCGCGTCAACCAACCTTTTTTCTCCATATTTTTAATGACAACAGTCATATTCCCGGAGGTGGCAAGCATGCGGTCAATTAATTCGCCAATCTTCATACGTCCTTTGGCATTAAGCACGTCCATGACTCCAAATTGAGTTGGTGTCAAATTAAATTCTTTAAAGGTCTCAGAAACCTTGGCATCGATGGTACGAAAAGCCTTACGCATAACTACCATACTTTTTACAGCCATGTTTTTATCTAAGTCACTCATTTCTAGTCCTTTCCAAATAGATGCTGTTTTTATTACTCTACCACAGTTTTTCTAAAAGTGGTATATGAAAATGAAAAAATAAGAAAAAAGAGTCCTTAGATATCTAACCAATACCTCAGAACTCTTTCATTTCTAACTATTACGATTCCAAAAAAGGGCTAATAAGATAACAGCACCTAGTACTGAAGGAACGATAGCAGTATCTGCTAGCATCGGTCCCCAATTTCCAAAAAGAAGCTGACCAACAAAAGCACCTAGCCATCCAACAAAGGTCTTACCAATACAGCCCATATGTTCACCCCTATTTGATATAGCAGAGGCAATAAGGCCAATTAGAAAACCAACTATCATACTTCCAATCATGATAAATTCTCCATCATACTTAGATTACCCAATCCCCATTTCGGAAGATCGGTACACGACTACCATCTTGGCGGATACCATCAATATCCATTTGATTTGAACCAATCATAAAGTCTACGTGTACATCAGAACGATTAAGACCAGCTTCCTTAAGCTCCTCTTCTGTCATGTCTGCCCCTCCCTTAACACTGGTAGCATAGGCTGCTCCAATAGCTAGGTGGTTGGATGCATTCTCATCAAAAAGAGTGTTAAAGAAAGTGATACCTGACTGTGAAATAGGACTTGGATCTGGTACCAAAGCACATTCACCTAGAGCACGCGCCCCATTATTGTTGAAGACGAGATTCTTCATCACTTCATCACCTTGGTCCGCTGTGATATCTACAATTTCACCATCTTTGAAGGTTACCTTGATTCCCTCAATAATATTACCATTGTAGCTTAGAGGCTTTGTGCTTGAGACATAACCATCTGCACGACGAAAATCTGGTGCCGTAAAGACCTCTTCTGTTGGCATATTAGGAAGGAAACCTTCACCTTGCGCATTAATGGCACCTGCAGACTCCCAAACATGGTTTTTAGGCAATCCTAGAGTCAAATCTGTTCCAGGTGCTTGGTAGTGTAAGGCTGAGAATTGTGCTTCATTGAGTAGGCGTGCTTTAGCATCCAAGCGGTCAGCATGTTCCTT
The DNA here is from genome assembly GCF_000785515.1 of Streptococcus salivarius. NCBI lineage: Bacteria > Bacillati > Bacillota > Bacilli > Lactobacillales > Streptococcaceae > Streptococcus > Streptococcus salivarius. The sequence continues at coordinate 81,584 of NZ_CP009913.1, read as the reverse complement.
CCAAGCACGTACAGGGTCCTCTTCATAGACACGACAAGTCTTGAAAATTTGGTCCCAAAGTAAATCTACAGCTTCCTCATCACTCGAAGCATCGGGAAAGACCTTCTTAGCCCATTCCTTACCAGCTGCAGCAGCTACAGTCCAACTAACCTTATTAGACTGAGTTACCACCTGCATAGGTTTAAAAGCCACTCCAGTAGCTTTAGCATGAGCAGATAAACGTTCAGGAGCTACACCATTAAGGGCACCTGGATCTGATGAACGAACACCTAAGCGACTTGCCTTCTTGGCCAACAAATATTCCATCTCAGCTTTTTTATAGGCAGGAACCTCTTCGATGCGGTCCATATCAGCATGCAAGAAGCGCTCGCGATTAATAATATCATCTGACCATTGAACGATTACCTCAGCTGCTCCTAAAGCATAGGCTTCTTTAACTAAGAGGTGTGCTAGCTCTGCTTGTTCTACATCAATGCTCAAGGCCACTGTATGACCAGGTTGCACATTAATCCCATTAGCAACCAGTAATTTAGCATATTTCTCAAGATTTTCTTTAAAATTTGGTAAAACCATGATTAACTCCTTGAAACTATAATTTTCTATCAGTATACCATAAGACGAAGAAAAAGGTTTCCTCTCAGCTTTGGCTTTTTAGCATCACATGCAGCCCCCTAAACAAAAAGAGAACGGAGACTGACTCCATTCTCTCAAAGTTGATGACAATTCTCTTCAGCCATTAAAAGAAATCATCAAAAAGACTTAATTGATTATCTTCTGGCATATTTCCTAGGATTCCCATTTCATCCAATTTTTCAACCAAGGTTGATGATAGGCCTCCTCGTTTACGCAATTCTGTCTTGGAAAGGAACTCCCCTTCTTCACGCGCAGCAACCACTTGCTTAGCAACATTCTCACCCAAACCTTCAAGTGCAATAAACGGTGGAATCAAGGTATCTCCTTCAATCAAAAATTCAGTTGCCTGACTCTTATAAAGATCCAACTGACCAAAGGTAAAGCCACGTTCTAACATTTCATTGACAATTTCAAGCGTCGTAAATAAGTCATTTTCAACATTAGTCGCTTCATTTCGTTGGCGCTTCTCCTTAATATCTTCCATTCGAGCTTTAACAGCATCAAGACCCGCAGACATCGTCTTAAGCTCAAATGCTTTAGCTCGAATCGAGAAGTAGGCACAATAGTAATAAATAGGATGGTGCACTTTGAAATAAGCTACACGTAGGGCCATCATAACGTAGGCTGCCGCATGGGCTTTAGGGAACATGTACTTGATTTTACCACAAGATTCAATGTACCAGTCTGGAACATTATTTTCACGCATAGCTTGAATATAGCAATTACGCTCTTCTTCGGAAATCTTCAACCACATCCCCTTACGCACACGTTCCATGATTGTGAAGGCCATCTTAGGATCTAATCCCGCATGCATTAGGTATACCATGATATCATCACGACAACCGATAACTGTTTTCAGAGTGGCGATACCTTCCTTAATCAAATCTTGTGCATTACCTAACCAAACGTCTGTTCCGTGGGACAAACCAGATAACTGTAAGAGTTCCGCAAAGGTCGTCGGATGCGTCTCGTCGACCATACCACGAACAAAGTTAGTCCCAAACTCAGGGATTCCCAACATTCCCGTTGGTGTCCCAATCTGTTCAGGTGTTACCCCTAAAATATCAGTCCCTGAAAAAAGTTTCATTACATCTGGATCATCTGCTCGAATATCTTTTGGATCGATTCCTGATAAATCCTGCAACTTACGAATCATAGTCGGATCATCATGTCCCAGAATATCAAGCTTCAACACGTTCTCATCAATATCGTGGAAGTTAAAGTGAGTCGTCTGCCAGGCAGCCGTTACATCATCTGCCGGATATTGAACAGGTGTGAAATCATAGACATCCATATAATTTGGAATAACAACAATACCACCCGGGTGCTGACCTGTGTTTCGCTTAACACCCGCAGCCCCCATGGCTAAACGATCGACCTCGGCATCACGGTAAAACTTATTGTAATCACGTTCGTAACCTTTAACAAAACCATAAGCCGTCCGATCTGCAACAGTTCCTACTGTTCCGGCACGAAAAGCATATTGCTCTCCAAAAATATCACGAACGTCCAAGTGGGCTGATGGTTGATCATCACCGGAGAAGTTCAAATCGATATCAGGAACCTTATCCCCATCAAAACCTAGGAAGGTCTCGAAAGGAATATCCTGACCATCTTTTTTATATTCCGTTCCACATTCTGAACATTCCTTATCAGGCAAATCGAAGCCAGATCCATAAGATCCATCTGTAATGAACTCTGAGTGTTGACAATTAGGACAGAGATAATGTGGCGGCATCGGATTGACCTCAGTAATTCCAATCATCGTCGCAACAAAACTAGAACCGACAGATCCACGCGAACCAACTAGGTAGCCACGTTCATTTGAACGGTTAACTAGCATCTGCGAAGCCAGGTAGATTACGGCAAAACCATTACCAAGAATTGAAGACAACTCTTTCTCAATTCGCAGGTCAATAATATCAGGCAAAGGATTACCATAGAGCTCAAACGCTCTAGCATATGTCATCTCCGCAACCTGTTCTTCCGCACGATCAATGAAAGGTGTGTACAAGTCTTTTTTGACAACCTCAACCTCTTCAATTTGATCTGCCATAGCCTGCGTATTAGTTACAACAATTTCATAGGCTAAGTCTTTTCCTAAAAAGGCAAAGTCGTCTAGCATCTCGTTAGTTGTCCTAAAATGAGCTTCAGGTAAAGGAGCAGGTTTCGCATTTTCTCCCTTACCAATTGGCCTATTAATCATGGCTCCTTGTCCCAAAGCACGAACAATGATTTCACGATAAATGGCATCCTCAGGGTTGATATAGTGTACATTTCCTGTAGCCAGCACAGGTTTGTCCAGACGATTAGCGACTTCAATTAAATCCCGAATCAGTTGTTCTATAGCCGCCTCATCCTTGATTAAATCCTTTGCAATCAAGGGCGCATAAATTGCCGGTGGCATAACTTCAATAAAGTCATAATATTTAGCAACTTCAACCGCCTTGTCAATACCGTGAGACAGAAGCGTATCAAAAACCTCACCATCAGCACAAGCAGAACCTACAATGATTCCCTCACGATACTCATCTAAGACCGTACGAGGAATACGTGCTACTCCCTCAAAGTATGAGACATTTGATAAACTTACCAACTTAAAGATATTCTTCAAGCCAGTTTGATTCTGAACATACAGCGTCGCATGTTTGACACGAGACTTTTTATACGAATCTTCGGAAACCAAATCCGTATTCAACTGTTCCAGATTAGTCAAACCGTGCTTATCAAACACATCTTTTATGAAGATAAACAACAAACGACCAGTAGCTTCCGCATCATAATTGGCCATATGGTGATGATCCAAAGCCACACCAAACCGCTTCGTCAAAGGCCCCAAACCATGACGCTTATACTCAGGATAAAGATTTCGTGCAAATTCTAAAGTATCAATAACCGGTTGTGAAATTGTTGGTAACTGATGTCTTTCGTAATTGGCATTCATAAAACCAACGTCAAAGGTCGCATTATGGGCCACTAGCACAGTTCCTTGACAGAATTCTTGAAATTCCTGTAAAACTTGCACTAAAGGTTTAGCACCTTTAACATGATTATCAGTAATACCGGTCAACTCAGTAGTAAATGCAGAAAGAGGATGTCCTGGATCTATGAATTCATCAAATTGCTCAATAATATTACCTTTATGCATTTTTGATGCCGCAATCTGAATCAAATCATTATGAACAGCAGACAAGCCCGTTGTCTCAACGTCAAATACAACATAAGTTGCTTCTTTTAATTCCAAATTCTGGGAATTATAAACAATAGGAACTTTATCCTCAACAAGATTGGCTTCAAGACCAAAAATAGCCTTAATCCCAGCTTTCTTAGCCCTATGGTAGCCATGAGGAAAACTCTGAACATTAGCATGGTCAGTAATGGCAACTGCTGGATGTCCCCAAGAAGCCGCTGTATCAATAAGATTTTCAACAGTTGGCATTGCATCCATAGTCGACATGTTGGTATGCGCATGAAATTCCACACGCTTTTGTCCCTCAGGCATCAAATCCTTACGAGGAGTATGAGAAATCTCTTTAATATCTTGCACATTCATAGTCAGACTATGAGTGAAAGGATTATTCTCGATACGGCCACGAACCCTAACCCAGTTCCCCTTTTTTATCATATCGAACTTAGCGAGCTCATCACTATCTTTGACCCATCGTTGCATAGCAAAACTAGAGGTATAATCAGTTACCTTAAAATTAATAATAATTCTACCCGTCTTTGTTTCACGTTGCTCTACATCAAAAATATATCCTTCAAAAACAACACGATTTTCTTCAGAATTAATATCAACCATTGGCGTTATTTCAGCCTTATCAAAACTAGCTTGACGTTGACTTTGTTTCTCAGCAAAATTTTGTGATGGTTCGGTCACAGGTTTCGGTGCTGGGGCACTTTCAAGAATAGATTGAAGCGCTTGTCTTGCTTGAGACTCGGCTTGTTCTTGTAAAGAAACCTTATTTGTTTGGTAAGCCTCTTCTAAAGAAGATGAAGCTTCCTTATCTTCGACAACAGAAATGGATACATCAGATAAACCAACTTGAGAAAGAGATTTAGATATCAAAGAAATAAATCTATCCTGTACATTTTCCTTTATAATATGCTCTGGAGCTTTAACAAAAATACTATTATTCGAAATCTCAACCTTTAGATTTGAGAATAAAGAATAAGTAGAAAAGTGTGACACTTTTAAACTATCTAAAGCATATGAAAAATAATCTCCAAGTAAAGAATCATCGCAAGCAGTAGAAACTAAACGAATCTCAAAAGAAGCTTTAGCACCTAAAGAATTAAAAGAAGAGTGAAGTAAACTATCAAAAAGAGCAAAAGACTCATAAGACAGAACACTAGGAAAAGAAAAAACAAAGAACCATTGGCGTTTTGATTTAAATAGCTTTACTGTTTCGATAGAACCATCTTTAATTTCTTTAAAAGCATCGTGATCCTCAGGAAAACGAATTTGTTTTAAGAGAAGCTGAAATTTATCAGACATAAAAAATAAACTCCTATAGACAAAAAAACACTCCTTAAGGAGTGTAACTTATACCGGCGGCCGGGGTCGAACCGGCACGTCCTTGCGGACACTGGATTTTGAGTTACATCACTACATTATTTAAATCTTACAACCTTGATTTAATAGCGTTTTAGGACTTTTGAATCTTGCAAAATAGACTCATTTTTCAAATTTTTGTAACTTTTTGGTAACTCTATTGTATCAAAAAGTTTTTACATATGCTACTATCTTCGTTATAGCTAACTTTAATTCTCATTTATTAAGTATACCTAAGTTTTATGTTTAAATTTTGTATAGAATAGCTGTACCTCTTAATAGAGTTGTGATTACGCTTTCAACTGAGCCTCGTTTATGATACTATTATAGTAATAGAAAAAATCCTTAGTTCGCTAAAGGCCTTTATTCGAGATCCAGATAAAAAAGAAATTTTATCCATTAAAAATACGTTTCATAAGTTACTTACTTGATATTAATAGAATTCCAATTTATATAATTAAATCAAAGATGACACTGGAATCAGGAGGATTTATTATGGTTAATAATGTAGCTGTTAAAGTCTCAAATCTTTCAAAAGAATTTTTACTAGGACAAGATAAAACTGTCTCTATTTTGAAAGATGTTTCTTTATCTGTCAATTATGGGGAATTTGTATCAATCCTTGGTGTCAGTGGTTCTGGAAAGTCTACTTTATTAAGTTGTTTATCAAGTTTATCTGAACCAACAAGTGGCGAAGTTGTTATCAATGGTGTGAATCCATACACTTTAAAAGAAGGGAAACTTGCTAAATTTAGAAGGCAAGATATTGCAATTATTTTTCAAAATTATAATCTGGTACCCGCTCTACCTGTTCTAGAAAATGTTACACTTCCTCTGAGACTTTCAGGAAAGAGTGTTGATAGCAATAAAGTTAAAAAAATGTTGGATAGTTTGAATTTTAAAGCAGAACTATCATCATTAGTTGCTACCTTATCAGGTGGAGAACAGCAAAAAGTGGCTATTACTCGTGCAATAATAGCTGATAGTAAAATTATTTTTGCTGATGAGCCAACAGGAGCTCTGGACAGCGTCTCAAGAAAACTTATTTTTGAAACACTTCGTAATTTAGCGAGTCAAGGAAAATGTGTTCTTATGGTCACTCATGATATTGAGTTGGCTTCAAAAACTGACAGAGCACTCATTTTAAAAGACGGAAAAATATCTCGACAAATTATTAAACCTTCAGCTGATGAGCTCTACCAAGCACTTGAAACTAGTAAAGATTAATTTGAGGAGGATTTATTATGCTAAAATTAATCATTTACCAATTTCAGTACTCAAAAAGACAATGGTTAGGAACAATACCATTACTATTTGTATCTAGCCTGATTGTTGGAACATCTTTATTTGGTATTGCTAGTGCAATAAAGACTGCTAATATTAACGCTTCACAACTTTTTCAAATGCTAATAGTTTTTGGCGGGACTACTCTATTTTTCCTTATTTCAAATAATATAAGACTGCTAATAGATATCTTTAAAAAGGATTACCAATTATGGGCTACCCTAGGCGCAAGCAGAACTCAGCTATCTTTATTAGTATCTGGACAGTTTTATTTAATGGCAGTGATTGTTAGTAGTATTGGTACAATACTTTCATTTATCATGGCGGATAGTTACTACAAATTTTTACAAAATTTATTAGGAAGAGATGAGTTACCTGATTTAGTTATTACAGCCAACATTCAATCAATTTTATTGAGTGTTTTCATAGTCCCAACAATTGTCGGGATAGGGGCTTACTTTTATTCAAGTCGTATACTTAAAATATCATCAATATTAAAACCAAAAAAGAAAAAAAGAAAAGTTACAGTAACTGGTTTTGTTAACATCTCTGTTCGTTTAATCCTATGGTTACTATGTATAGGTTTGATTGTTTCAGCAAGTTTTAGCAGAAATAAAGAAATAATTTCAACACAGTCAAGCATAATATTATTTTTATTAATTATTCACATCCTTATTATTCAATCACTATCTCCATCAATTCAAGTGTTTCTAATAAAATTTTTAATGAGGATATTTCCAACTGAAAATTATGTAATCAATACAGGCTTTTGGAATCTACTATCCAATCCTAGTTATTTGAAAAGTATACAAACTTCAATGAGCATGGGAGTAACTCTCATTTCTGGGTTTATTCTTTACACCCAAAATATGTATTCATTCATGAATAAAGCAAACGGTGTACTCGAAGCAAGAGCTTCCTTTATTGCTTATCTGTCTGCTCCAATTATTCTGATTATTACTAGTTCTATTTCTCTTACAATTTTATCTTCTAATAAAGATATTGAAGACATTAAACAGTTAAAGACACTGGGAGTGTCAAGATCACAACTTTTTAAAATACGTATAGGCGAGGCAATAATACATTCGGTGTTAATTTTATTAGTATCAGTAATTTTCAATTTAATTATTTTAATTTTAGTTAGCTTTATTGGCCAACTTTTAGGCCAAAATGTAGTAGATATATCGGGTTTTTGGCAACCGAGTCTTATAGTTATTTCTTTGTTAGTTATTTTTTATAGTATTACAAAGGGATTTTATATATTTCGAGATAGATAAATTGAAATAGTTACTGATTCAAAAAGAACACACTTATTGACATTGAAACAAAAGCAATACTAAAATGAAAAAGACAAGGATGAAGCACCTTGTCTTTTTAAAATACTAGCAACTTAGACTAACATAGTTCCATAAGTGAAACTAAAAATATAACAAACCATCAATCTGCATTAAAATAATCAGAAACCTCTTTAAAAAGAGTCTGCAATATTTCTTGCTCTTCTTCATCTAAATTATTTTCAGAGACTAGCTCATCCAAATACTTAGGTAGAGTAGAATGGTTTTTAATTCCATTCATGACAATTGCAAATTTCAGATCATCTAGTTCAGTTTTATTAAACTCTTTTAGCTTCTTCAAATCAATTCTAGTGATTGGATGTGGGACAACATCTAGAGTAATGTAAATCGTTTTTCCTAATAAATAATCTGTCGTGGTATCAAATAATTTTGCTAATTTGACAACGGCTTCTAAACTAGGCTCTAAAGTTCCGTTTTCCCAACGAGAATAAGTACCTTGTTGTACATCAATCATCTCGGAAACTTGTACCTGAGTTAATTTCTTACCCTTTCTCAGTTCCTTAAGACGATCTCCAAAAGAATTATTATTAAACATTGTTTCCTCTTTAATATTCGATTCTGTATATTTTGTCTTGACAAAATATTCTAAACGGTATAAAATGGAATTATTCCATAAGGAATATTTATTTTGAGATTGAATATTCCATTGAGAATATTATAGCATAAAAGGAGGTAAAAGCGTATGTAACTAGTAGTCGATTTAAAAAATTTTAATAAAGGAGGTAAGATTCGACAAAATAAAAAATCTTGAAACAAATGTGCCGTTCGTTCCAAGATCAAAACATATTATGTAACAATTATACCACAGAAAACTCTTCAGTTGCACAAGAAAATTTCGGAGGTTTCACAAAAAGATGACCAATAAAGAGTTAGTCAATCAAATTTCTGGCCTAAACTCTACCTCTACTCTTAAAAATTGGATTCAACTGATTAAAGAGATAAGTGGCAAGGAATTTAAGAAAATTAAAGTTCCTATCAGTAGAAATCCCAGAACTCATCAATTAAGTTATACAGTTGCCTATGATTTTACAGACGAAGACCTTAGACAATTTCAAAAGTTAGCTAAACTAAAACTTGAAATAGGTCTAAAAGAGGCTATACAAGCCGTATTTGGGAGTCTAGCAGACAATGAGCATGAATCCCTAAACCAAGTAATAGATGAGCTCTACGATGAACTGAGCGCCTTAAAACAGGAATTTAAGCGAGAAATGCGACTGATAAAAATTGAGAATTCCAACCTAAAAAAGAAAATCCAAGATATTGAAGAGTCGATGCAAACCGGCTTACTAGGGTTTGTTAACAAGAGGTCAAAAAATAGGTTCGGCTAATAGCGAGTTTTCGGCTGAGCCATGAGGCAGAAAGCCGAAAATGAGCGTAGATGCGGACGGACCATTTTTGACCGATAGGGTGTGTAGTAACACCACCCTCTGCAAGTTAGGTGTATCATCGAAAGAATTCAGTATTATCAAGGGTTTTAGAGATTTTATGGGTGGCAAAATTAGGCAAAAAGTTGAATCAAAATCTATGGCAAAAAATGAACATTTACGTTCTGTATTTGACTGGATTCAAATTCAGTTTGATAAGACTGAATTTTCGCCAAGAGAAATAATCGAAGACATCCTATTTCTTGACTCTGACCTATTTATTGAGAATAAAGGGAGCCTTAAATACTATAACTATGATAGCCAGCTTCATTATGGGAATATCCGTATTTACTATGGAGCGAAAGAGTCGTCCTACATGCTTGTCATGTCAGGACAGGCACTCGAGTTCTATAGAGATATGGTATTAGATCCAAATAGTCTGTCCGAAAGACAGTTTCTGAATAACCTCTACTACAATTACAATCAATTTTCAGTAAGACGAATTGATATTGCAATAGATGATTTTAATGAAACACCCTATTTCACTCCTAATCAGCTTCTAAAGATTTGTCAGAAGAAACGCTTTCTATATGGAAAAAGCACCTACTACAATACCTACGGAGATGAAACAATCGGCCAGACCTTATATTTGAGAAAACCCAATGATGATGAAAGACTTAGAATTTACGATAAACGTTTAGAACGAGCTGAGAAGCTCGGTATCAGCAAGCATTTTATAGAAAATTGGATAAGAACTGAGTTAGAACTTAGGAAAGAAAAAGCTCACTACTTCATTCAAGAATGGTTGCATTCAGAAATAGACCTTCTCAACTTTACCAAGGGATATCTCAAAGAAAAAGTGAGATTCTATAGTGATAGCCATTTCTCAAAACCTTTGAGATCTTGGGAAAAGTTTTTAGGTCACTCAAAACCTGTCTCTATCATTATTTCAAAATCAAAAACAGAACTAGAACAAAAATTAGAATGGTTTACCTATAAAGGTTCAGGGGCTATTCTAAAAGCGTATAAATTTCTATACGACAATAATTTACTGCATGAGTATGAGAAATCTAACTATCTCGCACTCAACAATATGGAATATCCACCAGATTTAGCAAGTGGATTAATAGAAAGGGCAATTCTCTTTAAAAGAGAGGATTTAATCCCTACAATCAAAGAAAATATCAAAAGGAGAAATTAACTATGGCTAAAATGCTTTCACAAAATGACTGGAATTTTAATAACATTGGAACAAAATTTGAATTGGATGAAGTTATTCCAAAATTTGAAACAGAAGTCCGAGCAGATGCAAACGGAGAAATTATCAAAAACCGAGATGGTAGCGAAAGACGTTTTAATACCGATAAAATCATTGGTTGGAAATACAATGTAACAATCAAGGATGGACAATTCAAAAAGAAATCAACCCAAGTCTCTGTAGACAATCCAGAAGCATTAGTTGATAATGACTATATCCAAGCAATGGATGAAGTACCAGTAACATTTGACAATTTACAAGCTACTATGATTAGTTCGACAATGTATTACAAGGCGGATGCTATCCATTTAGTAGATGTAAAACAAAAATAAGTATTAGACAAGGGGAGTTAATCCTCCCCTTACTTAATCTAATCAGAAAAGGAGATCACATGATTAAAACTGTAACAAAAGATGACCTTATCGAACTTGGATTTGCTCCAGGAACTGCAAGAAAGATTATCCATACTGGCAAATTACTATTAGTGAATCGTGGTTTTAATATCTACGATAACAAACGGATTGGTACAATTCCAGCCAGTGTCGCTGAAGAACTACTAGGAATTGAACTCCAGAAAGAAGCATAATGAATGACTATTCGTAAAACTAAAAGTGGTAAATGGACCGTTGATGTTTCTAATGGTTTCCACCCAGTCACACAAAAAAGAATACGTATCATTCGAAAAGGATTAAAATCTAAAAAGGAAGCACTAGAACTAGAACAACATATTCGAGTTGTAGAATTAAAAGAAAAACAATTTGACTTTGTAGTAACAACAGATATGTTATTCCAGTTGCTTGAAGAAGACGATTTGAAAAATGGCAGAAAAATAAGCTATACAAGTACACAAAGAAACAATTATGAGCGTCATATTAAACCATATTTTAAAAATACAAATTTAAATAAATTAACGTATGACCATATATTCGAATTTCGTGAATACCTAAAAACAAAACCTAAAAAACAAAATGAAAATGAAACTTTAAGTTATAATACAATTAATAAAGTTCTAATTCTACTTAAAAAAATTTTTGACACTGGTATAAGAAAATCCCTTATTGATAAAAATCCTGTTGAGAATCTGAGAAAATTACCAATTAGGAAGCCTAATATCAAATTTTGGAGTATAGAAGAA